>NZ_LT670818.1:0-1200000 GCF_900129505.1 Bradyrhizobium erythrophlei
TTGACGTTAATCCCCTGACGCTGGACCTCCGGCGGCAACAGCGACAGCGCGGTCTGCACCCGGTTATTGACGTTGACCGTGTTGATGTCCGGATCGGTGCCAAGCTCGAACGACGCGGTAAGCGTGTAGCTGCCGTCGTCACCGCTCGTGCTCTTCATGTAGATCATCTTGTCGACGCCGACGACCTGTGCCTCGATCGGCTGGGCGACGGTGGCGTCCACCACGGCGGAATTGGCGCCGGGATACATCGTCGTGACCGAGACCTGCGGCGGCACGATGTCGGGATACTGGGCCACCGGCATCGCGAGATAGGCCAGGGCGCCCGCGATCGTGGTGACGACGGCAATTACGATCGCCAGACGCGGACGGTCGACGAAAATTGCGGAGAACATCGAATCAGCTCCTGTCAGGCGCTGGCGGCAACGGTGTTGCCCGGACCGCCACGTCCCGGCGCAACCCCTGAATGCCGTCGACAATCACCTGTTCGCCGCCAGTCAGGCCCTGTTCCACAACGACACCGGTCCCGCTCGGACCGGCGGTCTTGACCCTGCGGACCGCCGCCTTTCCGTCGCTCACGATGAAGACGTAAATCCCCTCCTGATCAGAAATCAGTGCTGCCTGCGGAATCACGATCTTCTGCTCCGCAGTTCCGCTTTCCAGCACCACGCTGACTAGTTGGCCATCGATCAGCCCGGCCTCGGGATTCGGAAAACTGGCGCGCGCCAGAACCGTGTCGGTGGCGCGATCGACGGAGACGTCGACGAAGTTAATCTTGCCGGGTTGCTTGTACGCGCTGCCATCGGCAAACCTTAGAGCCACCTTTATTCCAGTGATGTCGACACTCTTGCCAGTAGCCTGGGCGCGCAGGAATTCGCGCTGGCTCACCGGAAACGTCACGTACATCGGGTCCTGGCTGACGATGACAGTGAGAGTTCCGCTCTGCGGGCCTACCACATTGCCTTTCGTTATATTCGTCTTGCCGATCTTGCCGGTGATCGGTGAAGTGATACTGGCATAGCCGAGGTTGATCTTGGCCGTCTGAAGATTGGCTTCGTCGACCAGTATTGCGCCCTGCGCCGACTGATCGGACGCGAGCGCCTGGTCGCGGGCAACCGCAGTACCGGAGTTCTTCGCCAACAGATCCTCCGCACGCTGCAACTGCACTTCAGTCAGTACCTTGGCGGCCTTGCTCTTTGTCAATTCACCCTCGGCCTGTTCGACGGCCGCCTGAAAGAGCCCTTTCTCGATGCCGTAGAGCGGCGCTCCTTCCTTGACGAACTCGCCCTCCTTGAACGCGATATCTTCGAGATACCCGGTGATGCGCGCTTTCACCTCGACCCGCTGAATCGCTTCAACGCGTCCGACGAAGTCCAGTGTCTTGGTAACCGGCTTGCGTTCGGCTATAATCACTCCAACGGGAATAGCCGCCGGCGTCTCGGCCGATTGAGCGTTCGCGGGAGATGAAATCCCCCACAACGCCAACAACATGCAGGCTATCAAGCGCATCACATCCTCCCATTTGCCGGTCATGCGCTGCTAACGGCCTCGCAGCCGGTTAGCATGACGATGCATTTTCGATCCAAGCTACATCGAAAAGCGCAGCCGTCAATCGGCGGCCCTGTTCAATCAATGATGTGGTAGCCACCATCGATGTAAATCGTGTCGCCCGTCATCAGCTTCGCGCCGTCGAGCGCGAGGAAAGCAACCGCCTTCCCGACGTCGTCGATGCTCACCAGGCTTCGTGCGGGCGCCTTGGACTGCGCTTTGGCCATCAGTTCGTCAAACTCGGGAATTCCCGAGGCTGCGCGCGTCGCCAGCGGGCCGGGCGAAATCGCGTGAACCCGAATGCCCTTGGGGCCGACCTCGGCGGCGACATATCGAACGGCGCATTCCAGTGCCGCCTTGGCAACGCCCATGATGTTGTAGTTTTCGACTACCATCTGGCTGCCGTAATAAGTCATCGTGAACATCGTGCCGCCGTTCTTCATCAACGGCTCCGCCAGATGCGCCATGCGGAGGAACGACCAGCATGAGACATCCATGGTCGCCAGGAAGCCGTCACGTTGGACATCGATCACTCGTCCGTGGAGAGCCTCCTTGGGCGAGAACGCGATCGAGTGAACAAGAAAATCCAGTTGCCCCCAGTCCTTTTCAATTCGCTCGAACACGGCCTCGGTCTGTCCGGCAATCCCGACGTCCATGGGCATGAAGATAGACGATTCGAGCGCGCTCGCGAGCGGCTGCACGTGCTTCTTCGCCTTTTCATTCAAGTAGGTGACGGCCAGGTCGGCGCCCAGCGCGCGGAACGCCTTGGCACAGCCCCAGGCGATCGATTGCTCGTTGGCGATGCCGACGATCAGACCCTTGCGGCCTTTGAGGGCTACCTTGGTCTCGGGATAAACGGGTATTGCTGAGCTCATGACACCCTCTCGTATTTTACGGACTTATCTGACTGATGCGACAGCACCGACCATGTGTGCCGGGCAATCATCAGCTCTTCGTCGGTTGGGATGACGTAAAGCGGCAGCTGGCTCTCACGCCCCGAAATCAGCAGCTTGTTTTCGGAATTCGCGGCCGCATCCAGGGAAACGCCGAGCCAAGCGAGCTTGCCCGCGATAGCCGCTCGGATCTGGGGCGAGTTTTCACCAATACCGGCTGTGAAGACGAAGCCGTCAATACCCTGCAGCGCGGCGGCCAGCATTCCCGCATTCAAACCCACGCGGTGCACGAAATAGTCGACTGCAAAGACCGCGCGCGGATCGCTGTTGCCTTGAAGTTCGCGCATATCGTTGCTTATGCCGGAGAGCCCCTTCAGGCCGCATTCGCGATAAAGGAAATTCTGCACTTCGCCCGGCGACATGCCTTTTTCCGAAAGCAGATAAAGCACGACGCCAGGGTCGAGTTGGCCCGGCCGTGTACCCATTGGCAGTCCGTCGAGTGCCGTAAATCCCAGCGTGCTTTCGATGCTGCGCCCCTGGTCGAGCGCGCACATCGAGGCACCGCTCCCGAGATGCGCGACGATCACTCGCTTGCCAGCGATTTCGGGAGCTACTTGCGGAAGAGCGCTCGCGATATATTCGTAAGAAAGCCCGTGGAATCCATAACGTCGCACACCTTCAGCATGCAACGCCAAGGGAATCGCGAAATGATCCGCCAGTGGGCCGTGGCCGCGATGAAACGCCGTATCGAAACAGGCGATCTGCGGCAAGTTCGGGAAGCGAGCGAGGATCGACCGGATCGGCGCAAGATTATAAGGCTGGTGGAGCGGCGCCAGCGAAATGTAGCGTTCCAGGCGCGCCAGCACGTCCTGATCAACAAGGACCGCCCTGTCGTAGTCCGGGCCTCCATGCACCACACGATGTCCGATCGCGATCGGATCGACTTTGAGTTCCTCGCGTAACCATCCGCCCGCTGTCGCCAGCGCGGTCGCCACATCATGCACGGTTTCGCTCTCGTAGGTACGGTCGACCAGCGCGGCGCCATCGACCGCAGTGACGCGCAGTCGCGGGCGGCTTCCGACTCCGTCCATCAGGCCCTTGATCTGGCGCATCAGGCCGCCGTCGGCACTGATCCCGAAAACCTGGAATTTTACACTCGACGAGCCCGCATTGGCGACGAGGATCGTGTCCATGACATTCACGCGGCCGCGACGGCTGAGGCACGACGGCGGGCGTCGGCATAAAGGACCGAAATCGCGCATGAGGCCATGCGGCCCCGGAGCGAATCCGCGCGCGAAGTGAGAATGATGGGAACGCGGGCGCCGAGAACGATGCCGGCCGAGTCGGCTTTTGCCATGAAGGTGAGATTCTTGGCGAGCATATTGCCGGCCTCGAGGTCCGGCACGACCAGGATCTGCGCCTGGCCGGCAACGGCCGATTTGATGCCCTTGATCCTGGCGGCTTCCTTGTCGATGGCGTTGTCAAACGCCAGCGGGCCGTCAAGCAAGGCGCCCGTGATCTGGCCACGATCCGCCATCTTGCAGAGCGCGGCGGCCTCGATGGTCGAGGGAATCTTCGAAGTGACCGTCTCCACGGCCGACAGGATCGCGACCCGCGGTTCGCCAAGGCCGATCCCCGCATAGAGATCGATCGCGTTCTGCACGATGTCGCGCTTGCAATCCAGGTCCGGGAAAATATTGATCGCCGCGTCCGTAATCCACAATGTCTGAGCGTAACCGGGCACATCGATGGCGAAGACGTGGCTGATCCGCCGGTCGGTCCGCAGACCAGTCGCCTTTGCGGTGACGCTGCGCATCAGTTCGTCGGTATGAAGGCTGCCCTTCATCAACAACTCGCCCTTGGCCTCGTGAATCAGCTCGACGGCTCTCGCCGCGGACGCCTCGCTATGAGCCGCATCGACAATCTCGAAGCGCGAGATGTCGAAATTGAACTGCGCTGCTACCCCCTTGATCTTGGCCGCCGGACCTACCAGGACCGGCTTGATGATGCCGGCGGCGGCGGCTTCGCAGACACCGCGCAACGAGGACTCGTCGCAAGGGTGCACGACGATGGTCACGGCCGACGGCACCTGCTTGGCAGCTGCAATCAGGCGTTCGTACTTCACATGGACTTGGGCCTGGCCTTCGCCAGCGTCGATCGGAACTACGCTCATGGCTCGACTCCCAATAGATTCGTTCGTGACCCGGTTACGAGGCCTTGGCTCGCTCCATTCTCGGAAACCCGGCATCATCGGCTTCGAAGAGTGCCGTCACGGTTTTCAGCCGTTCCGCGGCTTCGCCTGAGATTTCACCGGCAGCGCTCAGGACATTGCGAATGGCGGCAAGGCCCTTGCGTCGTTCGGCAACGTCTGCCGGCAGCAGTTTCGGGATCGCCGCCAGCGTGGCTTCCGGATCCAGCAGCAGGAGGAAGAATTGCTCGCGCGCCATCGCCTTGAACTGCGCCAGCGTCAGTCGCGCTCCTTCTTCGGTCAGGCGAATTCGGCGCAATGCCGCAACGCCGCGTTCATCGACGAAACCTCGCGCCATGCCGACATAGACCAAGCCGCGAATGGTGCACTCCTGAAGGCCGCCTTTGGCGATCTGCGATTTCAGTTCTGCGATGCGTTTGGCCCGTAGCTCGGCATGCAGCGGCGATTTTCCGGGCCTTCGAGGCCTGGCAACCGCCGGATCAATGCCGACAGCCGCCTGCAGCACGGGCGATCCGTACACGGCGAGGAAAATCTTCTCGGACAGCTTTTCCTGGCTTTCCCGCCAGCCGTCCAGCGCCTTGACGATCTCGCCGGAAACCTTTTCCTGAGCGGCAACCAAGGGATTATCGCCGGATACGGGCCTTCGTTGCTCGCGGACCTTTTTGGCAGCGTTTGCCAGCCCGGGCATGAACGGATTGGCGTCGGTGAACATTTCGTACGACATCCGAACCGGATGCCAGCGCTTCAGCCACTCCGCCACCTGCGGCGTGACCATGGCCTTGACGATCGGCTGCAGGAAGGCGCGGTAGAGCGACAGATTGATCTCCGAGACCCGCGCGGCGGTCGCGAACCTGCGCTCATCCTCCGGCGTGTTGCCGCCCATGGCGCGGATATCATCCAGCGTCCGCTGCTCGCAGCGCATGACCCACTCTCCCGATGCGAGATCGGGATTGGTGGTCTCGCCGGATTTACGCTCGAATGTCGCTTCGTAAAGCCCAGGAGGCAGCATATCGATCAGGTCGATATTGCTGGAGAACTCATTGTGCTCCTTCTTGGCCACACCGCCCGAAACGAAGATTCCGAGATGGCCGACCGTCTCATGGACGGTATAGACGATGGTCTGGCCGAACGACCTGATCTCATCGACATCGTCATAAAGATCGAGAATCCAGTCCAGCGCCTGCTGTGGCGGGGTGATGTTGTCGCCCTTCGAGCAGAACACCACGATCGGTGAACGAATGGTACGAAGGTCGACGGCAGTGCCGTCCGACATTTCGATGCGACCGGCTGCCAGCTTGTTGCCGACGAACAGCTCATCCACGATGAACTGGATTTCCTCGGCATTAAGATTGACGTGCCCGCCCCACCAGCGTTCGAACTCAAGGTATCGGGGCGCTTCGGTGTCGACCTTGGAATAGACGTTATACTGTTTGCTCCACAGCGTGTTAGCCGGATTCTGGTTCTCAAAATTCTGCACCAGCCAGCCGCCATCGAACTTGCCACCGCCCATGTCGCTGGTAAGCGCCGTCAGCCAGCTGCCGCCGAGCAGGCCGCCGGAATAGCGCATCGGATTTTGTCCGTGCACGCCCGCCCAATACGACAGCGGCGCGCCGGCAACGATGATCGGACCGAACAGCTCAGGCCTGATCGCAGCGAGAAGCATCACGGCCCAGCCGGCCTGGCAGTTGCCGATAACGCACGGCTTTCCGTCCGCCTGGGGATGTAAAGCAATCACCTTCTCAAGGAATGTCGCCTCGGCGCGGGCGATATCTTCAATGGTCTGCCCCGGCATCGGATCGGGCATGAAGCCGACGAAGTAGCAAGCATGCCCTGCTTTCATGGCAACGCCGATTTCGCTGTCCGCCTTGAAGCCCCCGATGCCCGGGCCGTGACCCGCGCGCGGATCCACCACCACGAATGGCCGACGGGTGGGATCGATTTCGACGCCTTCCGGTGGAATGATTCGCACTAGCAGGTAGTTGACCGGTCGCTCCAGCGTCCGGCCGTCCATCACCAGTTCGACTTTATAATCGAGGACGTTGGGGACTTTCTCGGCGAGATGGTCGCGATACTGGTTGCTGCGCTGGCGCATCACATCGCAGAGCAAGACGCCGCGCTGCGTCGCATCTACCATGTATTCGAAAGCGGGACCGAAAAGACCGAAGAGCGTGTTGCCCGATACCTGCTGATTGTCCGTCGACATTTTTCAGCTCCATCTTTTTCTGGCATACTAACTCTGCTCCTATTATTCACTCTCGCAAGACATTTGGTTGATCCACCTCAACAGAAACGCTCCACAAGTGAGTATTTTTTAAGCTGGGGAATTGGTACCCTCGACTGGTACATCGGTATGTCAAGAAGCGACAGAGAGGCTGACGTAGATACGACATCCTTCAGGAGATTCAATCATGTTGAACATCGATGAACTGCTGCCCACCGCAAAGGACATTCGGAAACAGTCCGCGCTCAAGGAAGCCGAGAAGGCTGACGAACACATGCGACTGATGGCCGCGGCCGAAGCCGAAAAGCAGGCTTTGATCGAAGAGCTCACCAAGCCCTCCGGCCTTACGGAAGACGAGAAGGTCAAACGCGCTTCGACCGTGATCCAGCGCGCCGTGAAAAATGGGCTTCACGAGGTCCAGGTCTACAGATTCCCCAATGTTCTCTGTACGGACCGCGGCCGAGCGATCAACCAGATGGAACCCGGCTGGGAAAACACGCTCACCGGAATGCCCAAGGAGATCTTTCACCTGTGGAAGGACTATCTGCAGCCGCGTGGTTACAAGATTGCGTATCAGATCATCGACTTCCCAGGCGGGGTACCGGGCGATATCGGCATCACGCTGAGCTGGTGACGAGGCCCGCTCGCCCCGCCTTTCGCGTGATCGGGCTGGATGACGTCTATTCTTTAGCTAATCGGGCGACCGAGCAGGGCAACGGCGATGGCAACAGACGAGCCGGATTCAAGGATGAAGCGCAAACCCTATGAAAAGGAGCTGCGCAAACTGCAGGTCGAGCTTTGCCATCTCCAACGATGGGTGACCACCAAGGGGCTACGGGCCGTCATAGTGTTCGAAGGACGCGATGCCGCCGGCAAGGGCGGAACAATCAGAGCTCTCACCGAGAAAGTGAGCCCGCGCGTCTTTCGGGTTGTTGCACTGCCCGCTCCTTCCGATCGGGAAAAGAGCCAAATGTTCTTCCAGCGATACATGCAACATTTTCCCGCCGCGGGAGAAATCGTCATCTTCGACCGCAGCTGGTACAACCGCGCCGGCGTCGAATACGTCATGGGCTTCTGCACCAGGCAGGAACACGAGCGTTTCCTTGCGCTTTGCCCGGAAGTTGAAAAATACATCGTGGACGCCGGTATCATCCTGATCAAACTCTGGCTGGAAGCCGGCATGGAGGAGCAGGAGAAGCGTTTCGCGGCCCGGATCGACGATCCGCTGCGCCAATGGAAATTGAGTCCGATGGATCTCGAATCCTATCGGCGCTGGTACGACTATTCAAAAGCGCGCGATATGATGCTCAAGGCAACCAATTCGAAGCATGCGCCGTGGTACGTCGTTCGCTCCGAGGACAAAAAGCGCGCGCGGCTGAACTGCATCTCGCACCTGCTGAAGACGATCCCCTTCAAGCGCCTGCCGCCGGAACAGGTTAAATTGCCGGAGAGATCCGACAAGAACCGGTACAACGATCTGGCGACTTTGCGGCGAATGAAATTCGTGCCTGAGCGGTACTAGGAAATCGATTGTTCAACGCGCAGAGGAGCTTTTAATGTCTGAAATCAACAAACTCTCGGTCGGAAAGCTGCTCGATAAGCTGCGCAGCGACGATGCGTCCAACAGCTCGAGGATTGAGCAGCTCGACGAAAAGATCAAGACGACCGACGAAGAGATACAGCGTTTGAGGGCAGCAAGAGCCCGCCTCAAGCGTGGCCAGCCGGCGAAGCGCGATTGATACATCTATAGAACTTTCATCGACTGAGTTGCGGGATCCGTCGATCTCCCTGGCACTGCGGCGCGCGGGCGGCGGTCCCAGGTCGTGCTGCCAGATCGAAACTTGCCCGCGATGACCATCAGGGCATCTCGTATGTTCAGTTCATCGGAGGCGACACTTCGCGGGATGAAGCCAGAAACAGCGCAGGCGTTAGGGATGCGACAGCAGGCTTGACCCTATCGATTGACCGCATCGGCTATGATTGCGCGATGTGATCACAGCAACGCTTCAAATTGATTCAGGTCAACGCACATTGGAAGGACTGCGCTTAGCAAGGAATTGATCAACCTGAGAAAGGAGATCAATCATGTCACATCGAAGCATTATCTCGATCGCAGCGTCCGCCATCATCGGTATTGCCTGCGTCGCGACTGTCTCCACTGACGCTTTTGCGTTCCGCGGAGGGCGGGCGGTTGTTGGCGTTGGCCGCGCTGGTGTTCATCACGCCGGCGTCTATCGCGCACCGGTGCGCCGCGCAGCGCGGGTGGGGGTCGCCGTGGGCGTTGGTGCAGCTGCCGCCGGTGCTTACGGAGCTTACGCACCACGATGCGGCTACCAACCCTACCCGCCCTGCTACTAGTGCCTAACGGCTCTCACGCGCGGCACCAATAGCCGCGCGCAGGGGCTGGATGAATTTATTGGTCCGCGAACGAGTTGATCCGACCTACCGAAGGCCAAGCAGCGAGCGACGATAGCCGCCGTTGCGGGCTTCCTCCCGACACACGAAGCTGCCCGTACTGTCCTGCGCGTAATGATTCTTCTGGCGTTTGGAGTAATAGATCCCTTTGCGGAAATCGAGCCAGACCACCGTGTCATCGGGGCAATGACGTTGCGCCTGGGCTTCATAGCGGAACGGGGTCAACGGTATGGCGACCGCCTTGGTCGAACCGGCCATGACGGCAAACGCCATTAGCGGGACGACCGCACACATCAGAGAAAGCCGCATAGATAATACCCTCCCTGCCCTCGCACCTAGCCAACGCTCACGTTCAAGCTTCACTGCTTCGGCTGCTTCCGCAAGGTCCCTTGAGCAATTTTTGTATCTTCGTGACAGCCGCCCCATTGCTGGCTCCGACGAACCCCTCCACTGGACGGAAAATAGATGACTGATGAGGGTGAGGCGACTTGCTCCGCCGCCAGGACTGCCATTCAACCGGGTGAATCTGCAGCGGCACTGCCAAATCCACATTGATCCACTCGTCCCCTCGATGTGTCGCCATGGGAATGCACACTCATTGCGCCGTATTTGGTGACGCGGAGTTCAGGATCCTGGTTGTAGGGCGCCGTCGAAGCAGGATGCCAATCGGATAAATGCTGGCGCTCCGATGCAACGTGCGGGGCGCGATCGGTGTCGTGGATGGCCCGAGCAACATTCGAGAGAAGACGCTCTCCGAAATCATCGATCCCAATCTTGCTCAAGACTATCCCATTTTTTGCCGGATGCGCCTGAGATAATCGATCGGGATAAGAACGCGACCTCGTATCAAAGCTTCCTGATCATATGGCGACCTGCCGGGACGTTGAATAAAACGCCCCGCCAATTTCACAAACTAAAAACGGGTTTTTCTGCGTTTCCCTTTCGATTGGGTGGACGCTTCGTTCATGCCACGTCACCGCTAGCGGCAGGATTTCGACCCCACGGCCTTTGCCGACGGTGGCGGTTAAGCTCGCCATGGATGCATAGCCGATTTTCAAGATGCCGCCATCTCTTCGCCGCACGGCCGAAGGGGTTGCCAGCTTTTCGGCGTCTTTTCCGTCCCGAGCGGGCCCGTGGAAAGCGGATAGAGAAGCCACCCGCCCGGGCGGTGCCAAATCAGTGCCTCGCCCAAAAGAGGCTATCTAGAAATTTGTGCTAAGTGCTTGAAAAGCTTGGTGGGCGCACCAGGGCTCGAACCTGGGACCCGATGATTAAGAGTCATCTGCTCTACCAACTGAGCTATGCGCCCGGAACCTGGCCCCGGAAAGCCTTCGCAAGAGGGCGTCGTTTAGCAAAGCGATTCGGCGATGTCCAGCAAACCATTGGGGTTTTCCCGGCCCTGTCGAGGGGGCGAAACGCGAAAAACCGCCGGATCCCGGCGGCTTTTCCTCGGATATTCGGGGATTGGCGGCCGCGCGGCTACAGCCGGCCGGAATCCCGATCGCCGTCGCGGTCCATATGATCCCGGTCGCCGCCGCGGTCCCGATCGCCGCCCATCATGCCATGCTCGAAGCCGCGATGGCGCCAGCCGCCGCCGAACCGGCCTTCCATATGGGTCAGGATGGCAAGTCGGCGCTTCTGGCCGTCGTCGAGCGTCTTGTAGAGCGGGTCGGCCGCATCGGCGATCTTCTTCAGCGCGGTCGCCGTGGTCGCCATGTTGTCGGCGCGTTCGCGCAGGCGCGCGACCGGATCGTCGGGCTTCTGCTGATCCTCATCCGGCTTTGCGTTCATCCGCGCATTGGCGCGATCGATTCGCATCTTGGCGAAATCCCGCACCGCGGTCTCCACCGGCGGCCACAGCTTCTCCTGGTCCGCGTTGAGTTTCAGGCCGGCGTGGACGGCGGCGATCCGCGCGTCGGTAAAGGCCGCCCGATCCTCGGGGCTCATTCGCATGTGCTGTATGTGCTCGTAAAACCACGGACGATGCGTCTGGGCATAGACCGCGGTCGAACCGGCGATGGCGAGCGCCGCGATGCCGGCAATGGCAAACTTCTTCATGTGAACCTCCTTTGAAGGTTACCTCAGAATGGGCGCGCGCGCCCACGCAATCAACTTACAGTTTGGACAGACATTAAAAAACTCTTACAAAGATGTGATCTCTTGTTTATCTGCATTTGCGCGTATTCCGATCGCAAAACCGGTGTCCACTTTTGCGGAATACGCGCTAGATCATTCCCAACAGCCGCGGCAGCCACAGCGAAATCTCGGGGATGTAGGTGATCAGCCCGAGGAACGCCAGCATCGCACACAGCCATGGCAACACTGCGACAGTGATTTCGCTGATGCCCATCTTCGCGATGCTGCTGGCGATATAGAGATTCAGGCCCACCGGCGGATGGCAAAGCCCAACCTCGGTGTTGACGATCATCAGCACACCAAGATGAACCGGATTGACGCCGAGCTTGGTCGCGAGCGGATAGAGGATCGGCGCCATGATCAGGAGGATCGACGAGGGGTCCATCACATTGCCCGCCAGCAGCAGGATCACGTTCACCACCAGCAGGAACATCCAGATCGAGAAATTCTTGTCGATGATCCAGGCCGCCATTTCCTGCGGGATCTGCTCATGCGTCATCAGGAACGAAAACAGCACCGCATTGGTGATGATGTAGAGCAGCATCGAACTCATGCTGGCAGCCTGCAGCAGCACCTTCGGCACGTCGGTGAGCCGCAGTTCCTTGTAGACGAACACGGTAATGAAGAAGGCGTAGACGGCGGCGACCGCGGCGGCTTCCGTCGGCGTGAAGATGCCGCCATAGATGCCGCCGAGCACGATACCGATCAGCAACAGCCCCCAGAGACTTTCGCGGAACGCGGTCCATTGCTGGCCGAGCGTCGCCCTCTGCATGCGCGGATAGCCGTTTCGCCAGGCCACGAACCAGGTCACCGCCGCCAGCATCAGCGCCAGGATGACGCCGGGCACGATGCCGGCCATGAACAGCGCGCCGATCGAGGTGTTGGTGGAAACCCCGTACAGCACCAGGATGATCGAGGGTGGCACCAGGATGCCGAGCGCGCCGGATGTCGAGATCACGCCGACCCCGAAGCGGCGCGGATAGCCGTGTTCGACCATCGCGGGCATCATGATCGAGCCGATCGCCACAACGGTCGCGACACTCGATCCCGAGATCGCCGCGAACATCGCGCAGGCGGCGACGCCGGCCAGGCCGAGGCCACCCGGCAAATGCCCGACCAGCGACGTCGTGAACGCGATCATCCGTCGCGCGACGCCGCCGCGGGTCAGGAAGGTACCCGCCAGAATGAAGAACGGGATCGCCATAATGCCGAAATTGTCGAGACCGGAAAACAATTTCAGTCCGACACTTTCGATCGGCACTTCCGTCATCGTGAACAGGAAGGTCAGCACGGTGAGGCCGAGCGAAATCGAAATCGGCATGCCCGTCAGCATCAGGGCAAACAGCAGCCCGAAAATAATGGCGGCGCTCATCACGCCTCTCCCAGCGCGATCGGCGCCTTTTCACTGACTTCGATGCCCTCGACATGAGTGGCATCATGATGCGGCAGCTCGCCGGTCCTGTAGTAGGTCCAGGCCACCTGCAGAAAGCGGAAACACATCAGATAGGAGCCGAGCGGGATGCAGGCGTAGACCAGCCAGCTCGGCAATTCGAGGTCGGGCGAGACCTGGTCGGTGCTCATCAATTCGATGACGAATTTGCCGCCCATGGTGCCGACGGTGGCCGTGAACAGGGCACCACCCATCAGGCCGAACAGAATGGTCCCCTTCCGCCAGCGGTCGTTGAGCCGGTTGATCAGGACGTCGACGCCGACATGGATGCCGGTTCGCACGCCGTAGGCGGCACCGAACTTCGCCATCCAGATGAACATGTAGATGCACAGCTCCTGCGCCCAGGAGATGTGGATCTGGATCAGGAATGGATAGAGGAACGATATGCCGGTGCCGAACCGGTGCACGACCGAAACGAAGATCAGCAACGTCGCGGCGCCCATCAACGCGCTGATCAGGATTTCCTCGAGGCGATCAAGGATTCGAAGCATCGCACCCCCCGTGCATCCGGTCCGACACCGGGCACATCGTTCTTATTGCGTGAAGGCGGCGCCGGTCGGTCCCCTGAACCCGGCGCCGCGCAATTATAAGCGAGTCCCCTCGAGGGCGCGCTCCTATGTCAGTGGCTGGCCGCCCCGATTTCCTTCAGGAACTCGTCGATCAGCGGCTGACCGACGCGGCTGGCGACGTCCTTGTAGACCGGCTCCATCGCCTTGCGCATCGCAGCGTCCTGCTCCGGCGTCAGCGCGATGATTTCGGTCTTGCCGGACTTCTTGATGGCCTCGAGCGCGTCGTCGTTTTCCTTCGCCGACTGGCCGTTGCCGAAAGCGGTCGCTTCCTTCATCGCCTTGGTCAGTTCGTCGCGAATGTCGGCGGGCAGGCCGTCCCAGAACTTCTTGTTCACGACCACGACGTAGCCGATATAGCCGTGATTGGTGACGGTGGCGTATTTCTGCACCTCATGCATTTTCTGGGTGTAGATGTTCGACCAGGTGTTCTCCTGGCCGTCGACCACGCCGGTCTGCAGCGCCTGGTACACTTCGCCGAACGCCATCACCTGCGGGATCGAACCCAGCGCGCGGAACTGGGCTTCGAGCACCTTCGACGACTGGATGCGGAACTTGACGCCCTTGTAGTCCGCCGGAGTGATCAGCTTCTTGTTGGCGGTCATCTCCTTGAAGCCGTTGTCCCAGTAGGCGAGACCCGTCATGCCCTTTGAATCCAGCAGCTTGAGCAGCCGCGCGCCCAGCGGGCCGTCGGTCACCTTACGCAAGGTGGCGAGATCGGGCAGGATATAGGGCAGATCGAACACCTCGAACTCCTTGACCCCGATCGGGCCGAACTTGGAGTTCGACGGCGCCAGCATCTGCACCGCGCCGAGCTGCAGGGCTTCGAGCTCTTCCTTGTCCTTGTACAGCGTCGAGTTCGGATAGACCTCGACCTTGACCTTCCCGTTGGTATATTTCTCGGCCAGTTCCTTGAACTTGTCGGCCGCCTTGCCCTTCGGCGTGTCGGAGGCCACGACGTGGCTGAACTTGATGATGATCGGCGACTGCGCCGAGGCCGGACCGACCAGCGCCAAAACCGCGACCGATGCAGCGGCCAATATCAACTTACGCATGTTACCTCCGCGTGATTTTTGGGGAACGCGCGCTCCAGCGCCGCTCCCGACCTTGTATGCCAGCGGAACCAATACAGAGAAGCCGGCCGGAACGCCATTGCGCTTTTAGGAGGGTTTTTTGCATTCTTCATAACGGTTAAAAACCCTGCTGCAGTGCAAAACGCGGCGCCGAGGGCGCCGCGTTTTCACATCAAATCTGCATTTTTTGCGGTAATCAGCTCGCCGCCGCCGCCGGCACGTCGCGCTGGCGCTTCATGACAATCTTGTTGAGCGCGCCGAGATAGGCCTTGGCCGAGGCCACCAGCGTGTCCGGATCGGAGGCCCGCGCGGTCATCGAGCGGCCCTCATGGGCGAGCCGCACCGACACCTCGGCCTGCGCGTCGGTGCCTTCCGTGACGGCGTGGACCTGGTAGAGCTCGAGCTTGGCCTCGTGCGGCACCAAAGCCTTGATGCAGTTGAACACCGCATCCACCGGGCCGTTGCCTTCGGCTTCCTCGATTTTGGTCTGGCCGTCGACGTTGAGCTTCATGGTGGCGCGCTGCGGACCGTGGGTGCCCGCGATCACCGTCAGCGAGGCCAGCTTGATGCGGTCATGCGCGTTGGCGATTTCCTGATCGACCAGCGCCTCGATGTCCTCGTCATAGATGTCCTTCTTGCGGTCGGCGAGCGCCTTCATCCGCACGAAAGCGTCTTCCAGCTGGTTGGCGCCGAGCTTGTAGCCCATCTCCTCCAGCTTGTGCACGAAGGCGTGGCGTCCGGAATGCTTGCCGAGCACCAGCGACGACTGCTTCAGCCCGACCATTTCCGGGCGCATGATCTCGTAGGTCGAGGCGTCCTTCAGCACGCCGTCCTGATGGATACCGCTTTCATGCGCAAACGCATTGCGGCCGACGATCGCCTTGTTGTACTGCACCGGGAACGAGGTTGCCGCCGACACCAGCTTCGAGGCCCGCGTCAATTGCGTGGTGTCGATCTTGTTCCACCAGGGAAAGCGGTCGTTGCGGACGTTGATCGCCATCACGACTTCCTCGAGCGCCGCATTGCCTGCCCGCTCGCCGATGCCGTTGACGGTGCATTCGATCTGCCGCGCGCCGCCGGCGATACCCGCCAGCGAATTCGCCACCGCCATGCCGAGATCGTTGTGGCAATGCACGGAGAATACCGCCTTGTCGGAATTCGGCACCCGCTCGATCAGCGTGCGCATGAAGGCGGTGTATTCCTCGGGCACGGTATAGCCAACCGTGTCGGGGATGTTCACGGTGGTGGCGCCGGCCCTGATCACGGCCTCGACGATGCGGCAGAGAAAATCCATCTCGCTGCGGGTGCCGTCTTCAGCCGACCATTCGACATCGTCGATCTGGTTGCGGGCGCGGGTGACGTTGGCGATCGAGGTTTCCATCACCTGCTCGGGCGTCATGTTGAGTTTGACGCGCATGTGCAGCGGCGACGTGGCTATCACCGTGTGGACGCGGCCGCGTTTGGCGAATTTCACGGCTTCGGCGCAGCGGTCGATGTCCTTGGGATGCGCGCGCGAGAGGCCCGCGATCACCGCGTTCTTGGAGCGCCGCGCGATCTCGCTGACCGCCTGGAAGTCGCCTTCCGAGGTGATGGGGAAACCGGCCTCGATGACGTCGACGCCCATGTCGTCGAGCATTTCGGCGACCTCGAGCTTCTCCTCGAAGCTCATGGTGGCGCCGGGACATTGTTCGCCGTCGCGCAAGGTGGTGTCGAAAATGATAACGCGGTCCTTGTCGGACTTTTTGACGGTGGCCATTGAAAAAATTCCTTGTAGCTGGTGCGCTGCTTTGGAGCGCTGAAGGGATCTGGTGATCTCGCGCAACCCCTGAGTGCCCAGGCGCAAACGCCCAGACGGCCCTCAGGGGCAGATAAGAAGCAGAAGCCCGCCAAGAAGCAGGGTGGGCAGGGACGCAGCCGGAATCGCTTCGGGACCAGCCGTGACGGCCGATTTCCCGTGAACTCCATACTTTTCGCTGCGAATCAGCATTGCCAGACCCTTTGGAAGTCCGATCCTCGGCCAAAACCATTGACGGTTGGTTAGCCTGCGAAGCGCTTCCAAGCCTCTTCTAGACGAGAAACGCGACAAGCCGCAACGCCAAAAAAAGGGTCAGGCGGAGGATGGTCAGGAATATTGACCTAATTTGAGCCATCCCTGGTGATAATGAGACCCATCAATCGTCATCGTAAGCGCCAGCTAAGCAGTCCATCGAGCAGCAAGAAAGAATGGATTGCTTCATCGGTAGCGCTCCCTTGCGCGAACGCTTCGCGTTTGTCGCAGGCAATGACGTTGGTCATATACGCCCCTTGATCCAGACAAACGTCCGCGATCTCGCGACGCGATGCGCCCGGGTTTTGCATGAACCTTGACCCTCGAAAACAAGGGCGCAGGGAATGCCGGGCGCCCGATGCGCCCGATAGCCGCGTGTGCAATGAGTGTGGTAAAACGCACACGCGTTAGTCAGGTCACACCGGCATCACCCGGCATTCCCCACGCAATGGTTTTACGGCTTATAACGCGCTCTCCCCGGTGACCGGGCTTTCTTGCCACCGTCATGCCTGAGAAGCTTGTTTCCCAGGAACTTGATGCCAGCGTCGGGGCATCAGGACCACACGCCTTCGCCGTTCGCAAGCCGCATCGCCCGTCAAGCGCGCACCCAGCGTCCACCGCATCCCGCTCCGCGTTTCGTGACGTTGCGCAACGCCCCTCAAAGGAGCGGGACGGCCAGAGTTATAAAGCTGATTTGGGTCTTCGGAAAATCAGAATATTTTTGCAAAAGGGGCTGGACAGAGGGGTCGATGAATTGCGCACGTGATTTGCCCGTCGGGTCGATTACGCCTCCCCTTTTACCGCTTGCGCGGACTGGTTCATTCACCCGAAGCTTTCCCGGTTGCGTCACCGGCAGCAAGGAAGCGGATCGAAAACTGAGCGCCACGCGTAAGCCGGTTTTCCACCGTGATCGTCGCAGAATGCAACTCGACGATACGCTGAACGATGGACAGGCCGAGACCCGTGCTGCCGGCCTTGTTGCGGTCGCGTCGCCAGAAGCGTTGAAAAATGAGCTTGCGTTCATCCTCGGCCACGCCCGGTCCCTGGTCGAAAATGCTCACCGTGCCGTTCTCCTCAACCACAAATTCCACGGTCGTTCCCGGAGCCGTGTGGTTGATTGCGTTGTCCGCGAGGTTCCGGATCGCTCGGCCCAGCATCTCCGGATTGCCCTTGACCCAGACCGGATCGACCTCACCCAGCAAGGCGATATCCTTGCCCTGCGCCAGCGCCAGAGGCGCCACAAACTCTGCGATTTCGGCGGTCACCGCGCGGAGGTCGGCTTTCTCGGCGGGATCGACGACGAAGGCATCCAGTTCCGCGATGTCGAGCAACTGGCTGATGATGTTGGCCATTCCTTCCACGTCCTGGCGCAAGGCCCGGCCCACTTGCTCGTCTTCAAGAATATCGAGGCGCGTTCGCAGGATACTCAAGGGAGTGCGCAGTTCGTGCGCGGCATCCGCCGTGAAGTCGCGCTGAATCCGGAAACCCTCTTCAAGCCGGTCCAGCGCGTGGTTGACGGCAGAGACAAGCGGGCGTACCTCGCGCGGAATCTCTTCGGTCGGCAAACGAAGACCGGTGCGTGTCGGTCCGATCTGGCTGGCAATTTCCGAGGCCTGCCGCAGCGGGCGCAGGGCCCGTCGGAAAATCGCGATGTCTGCGGCCAGCAGCACCAGAAGAATTGGCAGCGTGATCCATCCGACGTTCCTGTAGAAATCGGCGACGATATCGTCGATCAACACATCGCGGTTGGCCAGATCCTCTCCGGCCTGGATCCAGACGGTTTTGTCGCCAACGGTTTTCCTGATACTGGCGCCGGATACCGTGGCGTCGCCGCGCCGGTTCTGCAGGAACTCGACATCGCCGGTCTCAGCGTCCGAGGGAAACAGGGCGACGTGATCGGTGAGCGAAGAAAACAGAACGCGCCCCCGATCGTCGATCACGGCGTAGGAATAGCGCCCGTAGGGCTGCGAATAGAGCCCGAGCAGGTCGAGGGGAAGGTTCAGTTCGAGATTGCCATCAGGCCGCGCGGTCAGATGTTCTGCGACGGCTACGGCCTGCTCCTGCATCGCCTTGTTGTGGATGTTGTCCGTCGCATAGCTTAACAACCACGACAGCGCGAGCGACATGAAAATGGAGGTGATGACGACGGCAACGACGTGCAGGATCACGATCCGTGAAATGATCGACTTGAACCTGAGCACGCTACTTTTCCTCTGCGATGAGGTACCCAACGCCACGAATGGTATGAACCTGGACCTTCGCTCCCCGCTCCGATAGTTGCTTGCGCAGACGATGAACGTACACCTCGATCGCGTTCGACGCGACCTCTCCGTCATGCCCGAAGATGTGATCCTCGACTTGCTTCTTGGAAACCACGCGTCCCTTGCTGCGCATCAATAGTTCGAGCACCGCGGTCTCGCGGGCAGACAACACCTGGGGCTGGTCGTCGATGGACGCCTGCCGGTTTCGCGTATCGAATTCGAGATTGGCGATGCGGAGCGAACTGCCGAGCAGATGGCCGGGGCGCCGCAATTGAGCTTCCAGCCGCGCGATCAGTTCCTCCAGCGCGAATGGCTTCACCAGGTAATCATCGGCGCCGCTGCGCAGGCCGTGGACGCGGTCATTGAGCCCGCCGCGGGCGGTAATGACGATGACGGGAATTGGATTTTCCCGATGCCGTATCTCGCGCAACAACGTCAGGCCATCACCGTCCGGCAATCCCAGGTCGAGGATGAGGGCAGCGTAGAAGGTCGTTCGAAGAACCATGCTCGCTTCTTCAAAGGAAGACAGCACGTCGGCTTCGTAGCCCGCCGCTTGCAGGCCTTGGGTCAATAGCTTCGCAAGCTGCTCGTTGTCCTCGACGACCAATAGTCGCATATTTCGCCACCTAACAGTCTGGTCGCAGTTAGCCATGAGACGATTCAAGGCACTACGCAAGCATCGGTTAGGCGGTCGAAAATGACCTGTAAGGTTGGCGTAAGCAAGTGTGTTGGGAGAACGACAAAGAGCGGCGGCTGACGCGAATCCCCCAAGTCGAAAGGCTCGGGGCAAAAATCTACCGTGACGAGAAGCGCTCCGTCATCCCTTCGGGAGTCGTGCTGCTCTGGCTTCTAAGCTGCCGTAAATCGTCACAATATCGTCTATCTGTATCGACCTATTGTCTGCTCGAACAATTGCAGTGGCACGATCCTCATCGGGCAAGGATTCCATAACAAATCGCACAGCGCTTTCGACGCTCTCGAACTTTCGATCCCGGCCTCGAGATATTGTGGCATGGATCTCGGGCTCGAACATTTCAATTGAATACCAAAATACGGTTGCTGTCTCCGTCATGGGTCTGCTCTGAGGCACCGCGTTGCGCATCGCGGACGCTGTCCCACGGTCAAGCGTCGTGGTCGCCATTCATCGCCCGCAAAAAATATTTCAAGCGATTTAAGACCGGTTCCTTACGCGAACCTTACGAAGCGATCCTTCTATGCGTTCCAAGTTCCCTTATTGCGCATTTCATGGATAAGGCGTCGGGATTAGCGCGGTTCTGATGTGATTTGATCCAGGGCTCGATCAGCTCGGCGATACATGGGGCGTCATCGACCTCAACTCCGAGATATCGGCTCACTCAGTAGGCGCAAAGTTATCCCTAGGGTTGTGGACCGATATTGGAGGCATCGGCTCGCGTCCGCTTTGCCACCACTGGCCGTAGATCAAACAAATCGCATATTCGGTTAACTGACGGTCCAATCGCGGCCAGTCATGAGACGATTCAGGGCGCCGCGCGAGTGTCGGATGGTCCGCCGGGGTGCTCTGTAGGGTTGGTGTAAGCGAGCCAGCTTTGTCACCGAAGAAGGCCGGTGCTGATCTGCGGGCACGACTCGGGAAAAAATATATAAATAGTAGATAGGCGCTACCAAACGACGACGGCGCATAGCAGCGCCAGCGGCAGAATAGCGAGACCGAGATAGAACCAGGTACGGAATGCCTCTGGTCCTTGGGGAGAATGAATACGTGCACCGCGAGCCACAGACATACGGAAAGACCGAGGGCCATTCGAATGAGATCGCCGGGCGTCTCATAGGCCGACCAGAAGCTTTCGTTCTGCGGACTGGCGACACGCGCGGTCACCACAATCAGGATGCCTATAAACAGCGCGCGAAGAAACATGCCCGCCATCCGAACGCGGCGCGATGGCGGGGCCTTCTCTTGAGAAGATCTTTTTGCGTTCAACATGCGTTAGGGCTGCATTTGTCCTGTGTTTCGCCGGCTCAAGGCTATTTTGCCCCCGCTACTTTGATGCCTTGTCGATGACATGCGCAGTAACGGACACCATGGCTGCGATTGCAGCAACGTCGGCCCGTACCGATTGCATCTGCAGATCGGAGCCAAACGCCTCGAGAGTATCGGGAAAGCTCAGGTCGAAGGCAACGCGCAGAGCCAGCCCGCTCGCAGTGAATCCTGCAAAAACCGCAATCCACGAGGCCGCCTTCTTGCTCATGACATGCCCTGCCGCGCGTCGTTTCGCATGCACTCGATCGCGCATAACAGATGAGGCTTACGTCAGCCTTACATCGCGAAAGCCTTAGCTGCCGTCATCGGAAGCGCTGCATCGAAGCGAAAAAAATAAATGCGGCGCGCTTTTCGGTGGATCGCGATCAATTCAACATGCAGCTGCAAAGAACTTGATCATTTCCGGCAAATAACTTGATCACCCTGCATTTGAGCGCAGCATCGGATGTAGAGATCGACGGCATGCCCAATGTCGTTGGCTGTCATCGCGGGCCCGGCCGTCAGGACGCTTTGTAAGGTCTGCGTAAGTGAGGTGGTCTAGATCGGCGGAGAATGCCGAAGACAAATGCGGCCGCGCATCCGTCACCGTCGATGGATGTCCGCAGCCAACGCACCGGGAAGCTCGACGTGAGAATGGCAGGCGACTTTTCAAGGCAGTCCTTATGGAAGGTCACGCTTGCCGTGCTGTCGGTCATTTGCGCCGCGGCGTTTGCCGGAGACCGGTATTTTGCGGGTTCGGAGAGTGTCAAGGCGGCGACCAGGGACCGTACAATCACGTCTCAGGTTGGGCCGGACGGAGAACCTGTGCCACCATTTGTCGATCTGACGGAGAAACAAATCGGCGCCCTGAAGATTGCGCCGGCGGAGCAGCGTAGCTTCGAGACCTTGAAGACCGCCGTCGGCACGATCGACTTTAACGAAAACATGCTGGTGCAGGTGTTTTCGCAATATCCCGGCAAGATATTGCGGGCATGCTTCAATATGGGCGACGAGGTCAGACAGGGCGACATCCTGTTCACGATCGATAGCCCCGATCTGTTGCAGGCGGAATCGGCGCTTTTGGCTAGCGCCGGCGTTCTCGAACTCCAGACGCGCACACTGGCGCGCGCAACACAGCTCCTGAGAGCGGGAGGCAGCGCGCAGAAGGACGTCGACCAGGCCACCTCCGACCATCAGACCGCCGAAGGCAACTTCAAGGCGGCACAGAGCGCGGTGCGTATATTCGGCAAAACGGACACTGAAATCGAGCAAATCGTCGCGCAGCGAAAGGTCGACGCGACGCTGCTGGTGCCGTCGCCGATTTCGGGCAGGATCATCGCGCGTAACGCGGCTCCGGGATTTCTGACACAGCCTGGCAATGCGCCTGCGCCCTACTCGGTCGCTGATCTCTCCACGATGTGGATGATCGCCAACGTCATCGAGGCCGATGCGCCGGCCTACAGGCTCGGCCAGGAGGTCGAGGTCAAGGTGCCGGCCTATCCGGATACAATTTTCCACGGCCACGTCACGACGGTCGGATCGATGATCGATCCCAATAGTCATCGACAGCTGGTCCGCTCGGAGATCGCCGATCCGCAGCACCTGCTGAGGTCGGGCATGTTTGCAAGTTTCGTGATCCGGATGGGCGATCCGGCCCGTTCGCTCGCGGTGCCGGTCGAGGGTGTCGTCAGGGAAGGCGATGGCACGATGACGGTGTGGGTGACCGCCGACCGCCGCCGATTTGTCAAGCGAACCGTAAGGGTCGGCATTCAGCAGCAGAACGGCTGGAGTCAGATCCTGGAGGGTCTGGAACCCGGCGAATTGGTCGTCACCGATGGCGCGGTCTTTCTCAGCAACAAGCTTCTGCTGGGAGCCGACGGTTAAACCCCGTCGCGTACGAATTCGACGATCGCCGGGGGCCTCTTGATAAAGTCCGTACTCGAGTTCGGTCTGACGCGCAGCGCGATCATCGTGCTTGGCCTGGTCGTGTTTTGCGCGGCGGGGCTGATCGCGTTCTCGAAACTGAATATCGAGGCCTACCCGAACCCGGCGCCGGTCATTCTCGAAATCACCGCACAGGCGGCGGGCCTCTCCGCCGAGGAGATGGAGAAGTATTACACGATCCCGATGGAAGTCGGGCTCTATCCGACGCCGGGCGTGGTCAACATCCGCTCGACATCGTTTTATGGCCTGTCGTTCGTCAGGGTCACCTTCCGCTACGGCGTGGATTACTACTTCGCGCTTACCCAAGCGTCGATCAGTCTGCAGCAGAATGTCACTCTGCCGGGCAATCTGGTGCCGACGATCCAGCAATCGAGCCTGGTCGGAGAAATCTACCGTTACCAGCTCGTCGGCCCGCCGCATTTCGGTCTGACCAACCTGCGGACCTTGCAGGATTACGTCGTGACGCGCCGCCTTCTGACCATTCCCGGCGTGGTCCAGATCAACAGCTGGGGCGGTACCACCAAGCAGTTCAGCGTGGATGCGGATACCCAGAAGCTTGAGGCCTACAATATCACCGTCTCGCAGCTCATCACGGCGCTCGCCAATTCGAATATCAATGTCGGCGGCCGCGAGATCACGCTCGGCCAGCAATCGGTCAATATCCGCGGCATCGGACTGGTCGACAGCGGCGGCGCGGACGACGTCACCAGAGGGTACAGGGTCGAGGACATCGAGAACGTGGTCCTGACCCAATCGGGCGGGCTGCCGATTCAGATCAAGAACGTTGCCAAAGTTTCCGTCGGCTATGTTCCCCGGCTCGGCATCGCTGGCAGGGACATGGAAGACGATGTCGCCACCGCCATTGTGGTGATGGGACGGACCCAGCACACCAACGACATCATCTCGCTGGTCCAGGCCGAGGTCGCAAGGCTGAATACGGACGGCAGCCTCCCCCCCGGCGTCAAGGTCGTGCCCTACTACGATCGCAGCTCGCTGGTCGGCGTGACCACGCATACCGTGCTGCACAATCTGGTCTTCGGTTGCCTGCTGGTCTTCCTGATCCAGTGGATTTTCCTCGGCGATCTCAGAAGCGCCATCATCGTCGGCGCCAACATTCCGTTCGCGCTTTTCTTTGCCATCATCATCCTGGTGCTGCGGGGCGAAGACGCCAACCTGCTGTCGCTGGGCGCCGTCGATTTCGGCATCATCGTCGACTCCGCCGTCATCATGATGGAAAACATTTACCGGAATTTCCAGTCGACGCCCGAACATCGCCAATCGCTGCTCAGCCGCCTTGCGGAGGGATATTGGGGTCCCGATCCGACCTCGACGACGAACCACGATCCGCTGGGCCAGCGATGGAGCGAGCGCCTGCGCCTGATCTTCATCAGCGCGCTCCAGGTCGACAAGGCCGTGTTCTTCACGGCCGCCATCACCGTAACGGCGTTCGTGCCGCTGTTTACGATGCAGGGCGTCGAGGGCCAGATCTTCGGGCCGATGGCGCGAACCTATGGCTATGCGCTGGCCGGAGCCTTGCTGGCGACGTTCACCGTGACGCCGGTTCTTGCCGCGCTGGTGCTTCCCCGGGAAATCGAGGAGACCGAGACGCGCATCGTTCGGGCGTTGCGCGCGACCTATACCCCGGTGCTTCGCTGGGCGCTTTCCCGCACCAAGGTCGCGGTTCTCCTGGGTGTCGCATTCCTGGCCTTGAGCGTGGGCGCGGCGTCACGGCTTGGCAGCGAATTCCTCCCGGCGCTGGAAGAGGGCAACTTCTGGATCAGGGCATCGATGCCGCCGACGATCTCGCTCGACGCCGGCACCGCCGCGACAGCCAAAATGCGCCAGATCCTGTTGCGGCACCCCGAGGTCATCACCGTGGTGTCCCAGCACGGCCGCCCCGACAATGGCAGCGACGCCTCGCCGTTCTCCAATGTCGAGTTGTTCGCGCCGCTGAAACCGTTCGACGAATGGCCGGCCAACCTCACCAAGGACAAGCTCACCGAAGACCTGCAAAGGGAATTCGGCGAGGAGCTGCCGGGCATCGGGTTCAATTTCTCGCAATACATCCAGGACAATGTCGAAGAGGCATTGTCGGGCGTCAAGGGCGCCAACTCGGTCAAGATTGTCGGCCCGAACCTGGGGACACTGGAGTCGCTTGCAACCCAGGTGATGGCCGAGATGGCCAAGGTCCAGGGTGTGGCAGACCTCGGCATCTTCCGATTGCTCGGCCAACCGAATCTCAACATCAGGATCGACCGCGAAAAGGCGGCCCGATATGGCCTCAACACCGGTGACGTCAATACCGTGGTGCAGGCGGCCCTCGGCGGAACGATCGCGACCACCGTGCTCGAAGGTGATCGGCAGTTCAGCCTGGCGGTCCGGCTCGATCCAAAATTCCGCGACAGCATCGACGCGGTCCGTACCGTGAAAGTCGCCTATCAAACGCCTTCGGGCATCAATGCCTATATTCCCCTGAGCGAACTTGCCGACATCTCGCTGGATACGGGGGCTTCCTTTATCTACCGCGAACGCAGCCAGCGCTATATTCCGGTCAAATTCAGCGTCCGCGGCCGCGACCTCGGCAGCACCGTCGCCGAGGCGCAGCAGCGCGTGGCGAAGGCAGTGAAGCTGCCGAACGGGTACCGGATTATCTGGGCCGGCGAGTTCGAAGATTTGCAGAATGCCAAGGAGCGGCTGCTGATCGTGGTTCCGATCACGCTGCTGCTGATCCTGGTGCTGCTCTATGGCCTCTTCAACTCGCTGCGCGACAGCCTGTTGGCGGTCGCGGGCATTCCGTTTGCGATCGGCGGCGGCCTGATCGCGCTTTACCTCGCCGGACTTGATTTCAGCGTCTCGGCGGCGATCGGCTTCATCTCGCTGTTCGGCGTTGCCGTGATGGACGGGATTCTCAATATTACCTATTTCCGCGAGCTGCGCGCCACCGGCATGGACATCGGCGAGGCGGTGTTTCGCGGTGCCGAGCAGCGCATGCGCCCGATGCTGATGACGGCCCTGTCGGCCGGGGTCGGATTGTTTCCGGCCGCCATCTCTCACGGCATCGGCAGCCAGGTGCAACGCCCGCTGGCGACCGTGGTCGTCGGCGGCATGTTCATCGGACCGCTGCTGTTGCTGGTCGTCGCGCCGGCGCTACGAAAAATCTTCCTCAGCCGGGAACGCCAGCCTGCACCGGCGGCGGAGCCTCCCCTGGCCGCAGAACACGAGCGGGAAGCATGACGACGCTCGCGATGTTGGCCGTTGATCGCACCAAGCCTCGCCGGCAGATCGCGCATCCGGGGTCGCAAGGCCATTGGGGAGCGATGGGATTCCGCCGCGCCCGCCGCATGTCAGCATGGGCGATGCTGTTGGGCGTGGTCGCCGTGTCGATCTCGGGTTGCGCCGTCGGCCCGAACTTCACCCCGCCGGCGGCGCCCGACGTCACCGGCTACGTCCCGGGCAGGCTGAGCTCGCCGAACCCGGGACCGGGCGCACCCAAAGTTGCCGGACAGCACTTTGTCACCGGCGCCGACGTTTCGGCGCGCTGGTGGTCGGCGTTCCGATCCCAGCCGCTCGACGACCTCGTCAGGCAATCGGTCGACCATAACCCGAACCTGCAGGCGGCCGAGGCGGCGATCAGGGTCGCTCAATACAACGCCCAGGCCCAGCGCGGATTGTTCTTCCCCCAAGTCACCGGCAATTCGACATCCTCAAATCTGCTGCTTTCCAATGCCGGCAGCGTGTTCGGCGCCGATCTCGGTTCGGTCCCGCAGACCCGGTATTCGCTGGTGACCAATCAGCTGACTGTGTCATTCGTACCGGATATCTGGGGCGGCAATTTTCGCGCGGTGGAGAGTCTCGATGCGGTAGCGGAACAGCAACTGTTCCAGCTGGAGGCTGCCTACCTGGCACTGACGAGCAATGTCGCGACGGCCGCCATCCAGGAGGCATCGCTCCGCGGCCAGATCGCGGCCACCCAGCGCATCATCGGCATCGAACGCAACCTTCTCGATATATTAAAACGCCAGTTCAAGTTCGGCCAGGCGGCGCAAGCCGACGTGCTGGCGCAGGACGCCGCTCTTGCGGCGGCTGAGCAACTGCTTCCGCCGCTCGAGAAACAGCTCGCACAGCAGCGCAATCTGCTGACGGCGCTGGCCGGCCAATTATCCGCCGACGAGATCCTGCAGAAGTTCGACCTCGCCCATTTCAACTTGCCGGCGAACCTGCCCGTCAGCCTGCCCAGCAAGCTTGTCGAGCAGCGCCCTGATGTGAGGGCAGCGGAAGCCAACATGCACGCGGCAGGCGCCCAGGTTGGCGTTGCAATCGCTGCCCGGCTGCCGAATTTCGTGCTCTCGGCCAATGGGGGATCGAGCGGCTATAATTTCGCCCAGAGTTTTGCGCCAGGAACCGGGTTTTATACGCTGGCGGCGAGTGCAACCGCGCCGATCTTCGACGGCTTTACACTCTACAACAAGCAGAAGGCGGCCGAGGCCGCTCTCGGTCAGGCCGAAGCCCAGTATCGCGCCGTCGTCATCACCGGATTCCAGAACGTCGCCGACGCCTTGCGTGCCCTGCAATCGGACGCCCGCGCCGTGAAGGCAGCCCGACGCGCGGAGGATACCGCCAAGGCGAGCCTCGATATCGTTGAGAAGCAGTTGAATGCCGGTCAGGTCAATCAACTCGCGGTCCTCAATGCGCAGCAGACCTACCTGACCGCGGCGGTGATTCGCGTGCAAACGGAGGCCAATCGTCTTTCCGACACCGCCGCGCTGTTCATGGCGCTCGGCGGGGGTTGGCCGGCGGCCTGCACAACACCGGTCTGGCGGGAATGCGCGATGGGCGAAACCTCCGCCGAGCAGCCGGCGGATCGAGTTCAAACCGCAAGGTAATCGGGCCTTTGGCCAAGTGATCGACATAGCTCTTCGCGGCCCGGGACAGTCGCGCGGTCGTGCTTTTTCGATGTCACGAACTTGAATGGCGCCTAGCGCAATCGCGCTCATTTTGCTTCAGATCGTCAGCGTTCTTTCCCAACTGATCGAGCGGCGGCGCGGCGACGTGCTTTACTACGTTTCAGAGGATCGATGACGCATCGAGTTACCTGACCAGTCCGCTTACATTTTCGAGTCGAGCGCCCAGATCAGCCCCTCGGTCGGTCATTATCTGACCCGCGCTAAGGCGCTGCCGGATCATACCCATGACGGACGTCACATCGTCAAACGCCCGGTCATGAGCATCATCGCCGGCGGTTGCGAGGTGAGTCAGGTCGAAGACAAGTATCTTGTCGCGCTCGAGTTCGCTTCGATACGGCTCCTGCGTGGGATCGATACTACCAAGGCGGGGGACATCGTCCGCCAAGGTTCTGGACAACCCGAGCGCTGAATCGTCCTGTGACACAAAAAGAGCAATTCGGGGCCGTGCCGCTCCCATCCTTTGAATCTGGGCACGAAACACATCGACGTCCACGTCCGGGGCGACGAGCATGGCATTCCTGAGCTTATCGGCCTTGATCGATGCCGCGGTTTGTCCGCCGCGCATGGATCTTCCGCGTAACGCTTCAAGCGCAACCCAATTGCCCATCGAATGCGCCAGCAGGGTGACTTCGGTGATGGCCGGATAACTTGTCAACATCCCCAGCAAACTTTCGAGCGCATCGCGTGAGTAGTTCGCGCTTTCCCGATCGTAATTATAGCTGCGCAATCGCACCTCGCCGCGTGACGGCCATGTAAACAGCACGGGAATAACGGGAACCTTCGAGTCGTGAACGATCTGCGCAAATCGATAGACAGCATCGTCGAAGCGATTGTTGAAGCCATGGACGAACACCAGCACCTTGGTTCGTCCCGTCTGCTTGGCCATGGCAGCGATCGATGCGGCAAATGCTTGCTTGTCGATATACTCCGCCGAGACGGTCACGAAGTTTGTTCGCGGATCGCCCGGAAGGGTTGCGGGCCATTGGACCTCGCCGATCTTCCGGGCCGCGTCAGGTGGAATCGAAACCGTGATCGCCGCGTAGGATACTTCAGCGGCCCGCTCGCCACTGAACATCTCGCCGGGATCGGTTGTCGAACGCTGCCGGGTGGTCGCGACAAGAATTGGAACGCGAGAAGTCCCTTCGGCGGCTGCCGTCACCGGAACGAGAGCGCCCTGTGATAGGCGGCCGGCGCATGAGCCACAGGCCAGCGCCAAAGCGACCACCAGCGCATGCAAAGAACGTCCGTAGATACTCACAACAAGCCCTCGCGGGACAATCGACACAATAAATGACCGCCGCGATGGTCACCGCCAAGCCGACGCAAGCCGACCCACCAGGCCAGCCGAGCATTTTCCCCGGCAGTGGAAGATTCCCGGTCGCTCGGTTGGCGGTCTCATTTCGCCGCTTTGTTAGATAGTCCCCTGCCTTACTATAGGCCCCAACCCCTAGGGAGTCAGCGGCAAAAGCGCGCTCCGCAACGTCGCGCTCGAAATTCCCATCTCGCGGCAAATTAAATGGACATTCAACAAAAACATGATTAGGCATCGTTCGCCGGATTGCGCCACACCATTCGCAAGGAGGAGACGGCGTGCAAAAGGATGCGAAGCGGCGACGGGGGCGGCCGCTGGGATCCTCTGACCAGGAGGGCAAGCGACAGGAGTTCGTCGCGGCGGTCCGGAGATCGATTGCGGAGAACGGTTACAAGGACGTGACCGTGGCAACGATCTGCGCGGCAGGGGGCTTCTCGCGCGGCCTGATCGGTCATTATTTCCCGGGCAAGGATGCGTTGCTGCTGCATGCCGTGCGCGAGCTGGCGCAGGAATTCGAAAGCGCGACGCGGGCGGCTGTTGAAGGAGCCGGTCAGGATCCCTTTGACCGTCTGCATGCCGTCGTCGCCGCGAGTTTCCGGGAGCCGGTGTTCACGGAGGAAAGGGTTCTGGTCTGGGTTGCGCTCGCCAGCACGGCGCACTGGTCGCCGGAACTCGCCGAGGTCTATCGGAAGCTCTATCGGCCCTACCATCGCGGCCTGGCCCGCCTGATCAAGAAGGCGGGCGACGAGCGCGGCGTAAAGATCAATTCCGAGCGCCTCGCCGTCACGCTGACTCAACTCGTCGAAGGGTTGTGGTCCGGCTGGGCCGCCGATCCAAAAACCGTATCCGTCCGCGAGGCCGAAGCAGCATGTCACGATCTGCTGAATGCGTTTCTTGACGCACGGCCATGATCAGTCACTTGCGCCTCTTCATCGCGCGCAAGTCGATGGCTCCCGGCAAGAGTGTCGGGTCTTGCCCGGGCGCAAAGATCTGGGCTTTGCTGACCTTTTGCGTGGCCGTGAGCGGCATGGAATCGAGAAACAATATCCAGCCCGGCGCCTTGTAATAAGCGAGTTGTTCGTTGCAATAGTCGAAGACGCTTCTGGCCGACCTCGCATCCGCGGGGCAGTCGGGTGACGGCACGATGCAGGCGAGGATTTCCTCGCCGGTCTTTTCATCCGGAACCGGCAGGATGGCGATCTGTCCGACCGCGGGATGCGCACAAAGCACGGTCTCCACCTCCGTGGCGGCAATGTTTTCACCGGCGCGACGGATCATGTTCTTCTTGCGGTCGACGAAGTAGAGCATGCCGCTCTCGTCCTGGCGGACCACGTCGCCACTGTGCCACCAGCCGCCGCGCCAGCCGGCTTCGGTCGCGGCGTCGTCACCGAGATAGCCGGCAAAGAAGCCGCGACGGGGATCTTCCCCGGCTAGCCGGACAACCAGTTCGCCTTCGGTGTTACGGCTGGCTTCGCGGCCATCTTCGTCGAAAACCTTTGCCTCCAGCGGCATCATTGGACGACCGATGCCGCGGGCGCCGACGGGACGCGGCTTACGGTCGTTCGCCGTCCAGCGTCCCACCTCCGTCATGCCCCAGACTTCGACGTGCGGAAATCCAAATCGGGATTCGAATCTCGCATGAACGGCAGGCTCCATTCCGGCGCCGAAGCCGAACCTGACGCCATGGCCGCGCTCTTCCGGTGCTTCCTCCAGCGCGAGCAGCGCCTGCGGTACCACGCCGATATAGTGAACGATCGTCGCGCGGCTTGCGGTCACCTCGCTCCACCAGCGTTTCGCCGAGAAATGTTCAGGCCGGATCAGGCACCCCTGCGTCAACAGCATGGGCATGAACGCGACGACCCCTGCATGAACATGAAATACGGGCAACGGGTTGAAGAGGCGATCGCGTCCAGGCTCGACGGAGAAAATCCCGCCGCCCTTTGCGAGCGTGAGAATCCATTCGCCGGCGGAAAGCCAGTAATCGTTGGTCACCAGGCAGCCCTTGGGGCGGCCGGTCGTGCCGGAGGTGTAGAAAACCGCCGCCTCGGTGGCGCGGCCGAGCGGCCCCGCGATAGCCCTTTGGGATGCCGGCGGCAGGTTCTCCAAGACCTCGTCGACGTCGATAATTTCCGGCGCCTGCTCCAACTCGGCCGCAACAGCCTGAAGGCGCGCGACGTAATGGCTCAGCGCCACCACGAGAACAGCCCCGCAATGGCTCAGCTGGTACTTGAGTTCCGCATGCCGATGGTCCGGATTTACCGGCACGACGCTCACCCCGACCGCGTTGAGCGCAAGCAGGTGCACGAAATATTCGGGCCTGTTTTCAAGCAGCAAGGCCACGCGATGTCCAAGCCCGTATCCGGCCCGCTCATACCGCGCGGCGAGGTCCGCAACACGTCGCAGGACCTCTGCATAGGTCCACTCGAGACCGTCAGGCGCATAGGAACTACCTTTGGGGACACAGATAAGGGCGTTATCCGGCGCGACGGCCGCGCTCTCCTGCAGCGCCCCGAAAATGGTCTCGGCCATTGGCAGCTTTCTCCCTGGCGCTTCTTCATCTGCTGGAGCAGACCGCGCGGCGCGTCATCCTGCAACGCTGTTTGCCACAACCTAGTCCCCCAAAATTCCGGCCGCAACTATTTTTGTTGAACGTTCGACAAATTATGCCATAGTGCTGCACGCTCGGAAAGAAGCGAGACGAGAACAGACAGGGAGGTTGGCGTGTTGAAGTCGATAGCTGCGGCGGGTGCGGCCCTGCTCTTTCTTCCATTGGTCGCGCAGGCGGCTTCGGATACGCCTGTCAAAATCGGTGTCCTGGGGGATCAAAGCGGAGCCTATTCCGCGGCCGGTGGAAAAGGCAGCGTTGAAGCTGCCCGGCTCGCCGCGGAAGACGCTGGCCTCGTGCTCGGCAAGCCCGTCGAAATCGTCTCCGCCGACTTCCTGCTGAAGGTCGATGTCGGCGTGGCCATCGCCCGGAAATGGTACGACGAGGACGATGTCGATACGATCATCGACGTCCCCTTCTCGGGTCTTGCGCTGGCGATCGCGGACATGACCCGCACCAAAAAGAAACTGGCGCTGTTCAATGCCGCATCGAGTTCGGAACTCACCGGGGCCAAATGTTCGCCCTATGTCGCGCAATGGACCTATGACAGCTATTCGCTGGGGCGCGGACCGACCAGCGGACTGATCAGCCGCGGCGATAATTCATGGTTCTTTCTGACCAACGATACCGTGTTCGGCACGAGCCTCGAGAAGGAGGCCTCTGCCGCTGTCCAGGCCGCGGGTGGAACGGTCGTCGGTTCGGTTCGCACGCCGACGGCGTCGTCGGACTTCTCTTCGTACCTGCTGCAGGCGCAAGCTTCACAAGCCAAGGTCATCGGCCTTGTCGAAGCCGGCTCCGACCTCGGCACCGTCATCAAGCAGGGCGAGGAATTCGGCATTCAGGCAAGGGGCCAGCGTTTCGCCGCGCTGATGGCGACGATCGATGCAATTGACGGAATAGGCCTCAAGGCCGCGCAAGGGATTACCGTCGCCGAGGCCTTCTACTGGGACCAGAATGACGAAACCCGCGCGTTCGCGAAACGGTTCTTCGAGCGCATGCAACGCATGCCGACGCAGGTCCAGGCCAGCGCCTACAGCGTCGTCAATCACTATCTGAAAGCGATCAAGGCGGCCGGAACCAAGGACCCGGACGTCGTGATGGCCAAGATGCGTGAATTGCCGATCAACGACTTCATGTCCCACGACGCGAAGCTTCGCGCCGACGGCCGGGTCCTCAGGGATCAGTACCTTTTCGAAATCAAGTCGCCGGCGGAGTCCAAGGGACGCTGGGACTATTACAAGCAGATCGGCGTCATCCCTGCCGGAAAGGCAACCCGTCCGCTGGATGAAGGCGGCTGCCCCCTGGTCGGCAAATAGCAGGATACCGCCCATGCCCGCGAACATCGATCAGGGCGAACTCGACCTGTTTCGCGCGACCGTGCACCGCTTTCTGTCCGAAGAAGTGGCCCCCAACGCCGACGCGTGGCGGGCAAGGGGCTACATCGATCGCGATCTGTGGCGCAAGGCAGGCTCCCTTGGGCTGCTGTGCGCCAGCGTGCCGGAGGAGTACGGCGGCGGCGGCGGCTCCTTCTGGCACGAGGCCGTCATCATCGAGGAACTGGCGCGCATCGCGTTCCCCGATTTCAGCATCCCGCTGCAGAACGTGATCCTGGCGCCGTACTTCGTCCAGTACGCCACCGAGGAGCAAAAGCGCCGATGGTTGCCGCGGATGGTCCGCGGCGACCTCGTGGCCGCGCTCGCCATGAGCGAGCCCGGCGCCGGATCGGACGTGCGGGCCATTCGAACGCATGCGCGCCGCGACGGGGATGAGTACGTCGTCAACGGACAGAAGACGTTCATCACGCATGGTCACACCGCCGACCTGATCTGCCTTGCGGTCAAGACCGACACAAGCGACGACAACGGCGTTCGCGGCTTCAGCCTGCTCGTGATCGAAACCGAGACAACGCCGGGGTTTCGACGCGGCCGCCGATTGGACAAGGTCGGCCTCAAGGCGCAGGACACGGCGGAGCTCTTCTTCGACGACGCGCGCGTGCCGGCAGGCAATTTGCTCGGAGGCGTGGAGGGCCGCGGATTCTATCAGTTGATGGAACAACTCGCGAAGGAACGCATCAACATCGCCATGCAGGCACTTGCCCTGACCGAGGCAGCCCTCACCGAGACGATCGCCTACGTGAAGCAGCGCATGATCTTCGGCAAGCGCCTGATGGATTTCCAGAATACGCGAATGGTTCTGGCGGAGGCGAAGACGGCAGCCTCCGTCACGCGCACCTTTGTCGAAAGCTGCATCGAGAAGCTGGTCACCGGGACGCTCGATCCGGAAACCGCCGCGATGGCGAAATGGTGGGCGACCGACAAGCAGTGCGAGATCATCGACGATTGCGTTCAGCTGCATGGCGGCTACGGCTACATGCTCGAATATCCGGTTGCGCGGATGTGGACGGACGGACGCATCCAGAAGATCTGGGGCGGCTCCAACGAACTCATGAAGGATCTCATCGCCCGCGCGCTCTGAAGGCGGCGGGGCGCGCTCCCTCGCCTCCACTATCCAGATGTTCTCTCACCCGTGGAAACCAAGATGTCCCGTTACGCCAGGTACGAATGCATGAAGATCGAGGTGGCCGACAAGGTCGCAACGGTGACGCTCAACAGGCCGGAAGCGCGCAATGCCATCAATCAGAAATTGATAAGGGAATTGCGTTCGATCTGGGACGATTTGCCGACGATCATGCGGTCAGCGCCGTGGTACTGACCGGGGCCGGCGATTTCTTCAGCGTCGGCGGCGATGTGAAGGCGATGTCCGAGCGACCCGGCGGCGACGTTCTGGAGGAAGGCGAGGTGCATGATCCCATGATCAGCCGCCGCGGCGTCAGCCGGCAGCTCGAACTGGACAAGCCCATCATCGCCGCGATCAATGGCGATGCGATCGGTCTCGCGGCGACGCACGCGCTGCTGTGCGACATCACCGTGATGGCCGAAGACGCACGCATCGGCGACACGCATGTTTCACGCGTCGGCCTGGTGGCCGGCGACGGCGGCACCGTGATCTGGCCGCTGCTTGTCGGCGTCAACAAGGCCAAGGAATTCCTGATCCGCGGCACGCTGCTCAACGGCAGGGAAGCCGAACGAATCGGTCTCGTGAATCACCTGGCGCCGCGATCGGAAGTGCTGGCCAAGGCACGCTCTATCGCACTCGAACTCGCGAACGGCCCGACCTGGGCGATCCGCTGGACCAAGCTGTCGATCAACCAGGTCATCAAGGAGCGCGTCAATCTGCTTCTGGAGGCGAGCATGGCGCTCGAACAGGTGACTTTCGATACCGCCGACCACAAGGAAGCGACGACGTCGTTAAAGGAAAAGCGAAAACCGAAGTTTGGACAGGGCTAGTTCCATATCGCATCTCGAAGCCTGAGAGGTCCCATGCGAAACCGCTTGACGGAAATGTTCGGCATCGACGTCCCGATCTTTGCCTTTACGCATAAACCCGAAGTCGCGATCGAAGTGACCAATGCCGGCGGCATGGGCGCCCTGGCGGCGAGCTATTACCAGCCGGATGAACTCGAACGCATCCTCACCGATATGGACGAAAAGACCCGCGGCCGGCCGTACTGCATCGATGTGCTGTTTGCCAACAAGGTCGGCGACGTCGTGCCGATGTCGGAGCGCCTCAAGGCACTGCCGAAGGGCCATCTCGACTTCGTCGAGAAGATTCTCGATGACGCCGGAATCCCCCCGTTGCCGCCCGAGGTCGAGGCGGAATTGCTGCGCGACAAGCCGCCGGGCCGCGGTCACACCGAAGAAGGCATTCTCGAGGTCCTCGAGGTGGTGGTGAAGCACAAGCAGGCCAGATTTGTCCTGAGTGCGATGGGCGCCCCGCCCGCGCATGTGGTGGAGACGCTGCACAGCCGCGGCATCAAGGTCGGCGCCATGGCGGGCAGCGCCGAGCATGCGCTCAAGCACGTCCAGGCGGGTGTTGACCTGGTGGTGGCGCAGGGCAGCGAGGCCGGCGGCCACACCGGCACCATCTCCTCGATGGTGTTGTGGCCGGAGGTCGTCGACGCCGTCGCCCCCATTCCGGTGCTGGCTGCCGGCGGCGTCGGCAGCGGCCGGCACATTGCGGCGGCCTTCGCGCTCGGTGCGGAGGGTGTGTGGTGCGGAACGATCTGGCTCGGAGCCGTCGAAAGCGAATTGTCTCCCGACATGCGCAAGAAGTTCATCGCCGCCCGATCGCAGGATGCGATCCAGCGCAAATATGACACCGGCAAGCCGCTTCGGGTGCTGCGCAGCAAGTGGACCGACGCGTGGGACGCTCCCGGAGCGCCCGAGCCGCTCCCCCTTCCCGCTCAAAAGCTCCTTGTCATCCCCGCGCTGAAGCGGCTCGAGCTGGCCAATGCGGTGGACTACATGGGCTACATGTCCGGACAGATCGTCGGGCGGATCAAGAAGGAGCAGACCATCCGCGAGATCGTGGAAGACATGAAAGCGGAGTTCCAGCAGGCGATGGACAGGCTCGGACGGTAGCTAGCCAACGCGGACTGCCGCACGAGAACGCGGCCCGATGCGCAAAGGGGAAATGAACGGCGTCGCTTTAAATCCCGATCGCGTTGCGGGCGATGACGTCCCTGTAGAACGATACGCTCAGCTTGGGCACGCGGCCCTGGGTGTCGAAATCCACCCGGTACAGCCCGAAGCGCTTTTCGAATCCGAAAATCCATTCGAAATTGTCCATCAGGCTCCACAGGAAATAGCCGCGAACCGGCACGCCCTCGGCGGTGGCGCGCTGCAGCTGCGTCAGATAGTTGCGCAGGAAACTGATGCGATCGAGGTCGTAGACCTTGCCGTCGGCGGCCAGCTCGTCAGACGAAGACGTGCCGTTCTCGCTGATGTAGATCGTATCGATCTTCCAGACCTTTGCCGCCAGTCGCGGCACCCAGTAGATGGTTTCGGGGCCGATCCTGAGCCACTCGGAATTCATATGTGGAAACGAGGCCGGAAAGGGCAGCACGTCAAAACCCGGCGCGCGGTCGGATGCGACCACGTAGAACTGCGGCGCGTAGATGTTGAGGCCGACGAAGTCGTTCGGCGAGGAGATGATCTTCAGCTCTTCCGCGGTGAATTTGGGGGCGTCCGCGCCGGCATAGGCGAGGAAGGCGTCGGTATATTTTCCCTCCAGGATCACGCCCAGGAAGCCGGCGTTCAACTCGCGGGTCGCGATCTCGGCGGCGCGGATATTTTCGGGCGTGTCGATCGCGGGCACGCAGGCCGCGATGTTCTCGGCCATCCCGACCCTGGTGCCCGCGCGCGCCTTGGCGCGGATCGCCTGCACGGCCAGACCGTGCGCCAGCGCCACGTGGTGGCGGACCTGGTTCACCTCGGCCTGCGGCAATTTGAGGCCGGGGGCGTCGATGTTCCAGCCATAGCCGAAATTCACGAACCTTCCGGGTTCATTGACCGTGAAGAAATTCCTGACGCGATCGCTCAGGCGCTCCGCCACGTAGCCGGCGTAATCCCCGAATGCCTTCGACGTCGCGCTCGACTGCCATCCGCCGACGCGATCCTGCAGCGCCTGGGGCAAATCCCAGTGATACAGCGTCGCATAGGGCTCGATGCCATTGGCCAGCAGTTCATCCACGAGGCGGTTGTAGAAGTCGAGGCCCTTGGGGTTCGGCGCGCCCGCGCCTTGCGGAAACACCCGTGGCCACGCGATTGAAAACCGATATGCCTTGACGCCGAGATCCCGGATCAGGCGGACGTCTTCCTTGTAGCGGTGGTAGTGATCGTTGGCGCGGTCGCCGTTGCTATGATCCGCGATCCGGCCCGGCGTATGGGCAAAGGTGTCCCAGATCGAGCGGCCGCGGCCGTCTTCGTCGACGGCGCCCTCGATCTGATACGCCGATGTGGCCGTGCCCCAGACGAATCCGTCGGGGAAACCGGCGCCGGCGTTTTGGTCCAGCGCCGGCTTGGGCTGGCCGCCGGCCGGTTTGGCGGGCGTCGACGCGAGGCCGAGGGCGGAGAAGCCAGCGAGCTTGGCAAAGCGCCGGCGCGAGAACCTACCGAACATCGATTACTCCCGGCTTTCGTTGCTCGGCATCACCCGGTTGCTAAGGCACAATGACTATCATGGATCGATTTGATAGGCGGAAATCCTGTCGATCTGGAATTCGACCACCTGCGGAGATTCGGCATCGACGAACCCGACGCCTTGAAAATATTTCGCGCCCATCGCGAGATTCACGATCATGTACATCGGATCGTCGAAGCCGACCGGCACCTTGATATCCGATACCGGCCTGCGGTCGATGTAATAGACGAGGCGGTCGTTGGTCCAGAGCACGCCGTAATCGTGGAAATCGTTCGATGCGTCCGGCACCAGGAAGTCGAAGCCGCAGGACTGCACCGATCCGGCAGGCCGGATCCGCCAATGCGTCGTCATCACCATGTCGCCGACCTTCTGCCCGCGTCCTTCCAGCACGTCGATTTCGGGAGGCCAGCCGCCATCGTCCGCGAGCAGCCAGAACGCGGGCCACACGCCGGTGCCGACCGGTATCTTCGAGCGGATCTCGAAATATCCGAACTTCTGCGTGAACTGGCCCTGGGTGGTGAGAATGCCCGAGATATATTCATTGTTGAAAAGCACGGGCTTGAGCGCGGTGGGGGTCCGGGTGGCGATGATCGACAGGATTCCGCCTCGAACCTTGAAAGGATCGAGCCCGAGCGGCGTATTGGCCCGTCCACCGTAGCGCGGATCCACGTAGATCTGCTGCTCGCCGTTCCAGCTGTCCTTTCGCTTGAAGTCGGAGCCGTCTCCTCCCCAATAGCGTGCGTCCGGCCAGGCCGCGCCGCCGGCGTAGTGCGGCACCCACCTTCCCGTCGCCAGCGGATGCGCGTCGAAATCGTCGTGAAAGGTCCGGTGCAGGGACACGGCCGCAAGGGGACTCGGATCCATGGGATCAAAGCGGCGGCAGAGTTCGTCCGGCGGCGTATTCCTGACCGGCAACCAAAGCCGGTTCGGCGCCGTCGTGAGATCGGTTTGCGCGAATGCCGGCGCCAGCATGGCGAAAAGGCCGATGGCTGCAAGGACTCCCGGCTTCAATTTATCGACCCGGTGCGCATCGGGGCGGCGCGGCGGCCATTGATAGGCCGGCGACAGCGCCGAAAGACAGGGAGTTAGCCATCGGGCCTTTTCCTATGCGGTCGCCCCAGTCCATGCCTGCCGGAGCCTCAAGCGCAGTTGCGGGTATCGGAATCCAGATCATGCGGATGTAGGGAGCCAGGTCCCGGCGTTCCAGCCCGGAAGCAATCATGGTCAGTTGGCAAAATATCGTGCCGCCGCCTCGACGCAGGTCTCGAATACGTCGAGCGCATCGAGGCCGCGCGTCTTGTCGTCGGTTGGAAGAAAGACCGGATATCCGCCGCTCTGGACCGCTCCGACGATCATGAGATTGTCCGGCAAATGGAAACCCTCGATGCCGAATTCCGCATGCTCCGCGCCGAACTGTCGGCGCATGCGGGATTCGAAATTTTCGCTGCTGTTCGAATAACCGAAGATCGGCTTGCCTCTTCCGAGGAACCAGCCGACCTCGATCAGCGTGCCCGAATCGGCGGATGCGCCCGCGAACGGCGTGAGGTTGGCGATGATGATGTCGCTTTGCTCCATCATCGCGACGTCCTTTTCGTAAATCGTCCGCCAGGCCTCCTGTTCGGTGGCGACCGTTTCGGCATCTTCGTTGAGCGGCGGCAAACCGTGCAAACCCCATCGCCGGCAGATCTCCACCTTCGTTGCGGCATGCGCGACCGCATTGGGAAGAAACACGTCCGGGCCTGCCAGGTAGGCTATCGTTGTCATGGACCCTCCATTCATGGGCGCCGAATTATTCCCGCACCGCGGCGATGATGACCCCGAGCATGTCGAGTGCCGCCGTGCCCTGGCGCGGATCGGTGTAGAGTCCCGATGTCGAGGTGACCACGAGATCCAGGGTGGGCACGATGAAGATGCGCTGTCCGCCGAGGCCCATTGCCGAGATCCACGGCACCTCCTGCCCGCCCGACAAGGTGCGGCCGAGCCACCAGAACCTGCCATAAAAGAACAGGCCGCCGAAATAGCCGAGGGCTTGAAAGCGCGGTACGACCGATTGCTCTATCCAGTCGGCGGGCACGATACTAGCGCCCTGCCACACTCCCTTGTTCAGCACGAGCTGACCGATCTTCGTTGCATCGCGCGGGCGAAGGCGCAGCCCTGCCGCCGCCGATACCTTGCCGTTCCGATAGGTCTGCCACTCGAAATCGGTAATTCCAAGCGGCGCGAACAGCGCGTCGCGCGCGAAGGCGTCGAGAGATTGCCCGGATTGTCGGGCGAGGATCGTCCCGAGCAAATCCACCCCGCCGCCATTGTAATTCCACCGCGTGCCGGGGGTCGTAACGATGGGCTTCGAGAAAACATAGCGTATCGGATCGGCCTCCGAGCCGAGATAGGGTTCATCGTTTTTCGGATCGGTCCAGGCCCGGTTCTCGTCCCACGATATGCCCGACGACATCGTGAGCAGGTCACCCAGCCTGACTCCGGCCCATCCTTCCCCGGCGGTTGAAGCCATCTCCGGAAAGAATGGAAGCGCCGGGGCATCCACGCCATCGATCAGCCTGCGGTCAATCGCAATTCCCGTCAGCAAGGAAACGATGCTCTTGGAGACCGAGCGCATGTCGTGTTTCATCGTCGCGTCAAATTCGTAGCGCTTGTCGTCATACCCCCAGGGCTCGTCGTAGCCGGCGAAATACCGCTCAAACACCAGCCGGCCGTGGCGCGCGACGACAACGCTGTGCACGTCGTCCGCCTCCCGCAGCCTGTCGGCCAGCCCGCACAATCGCGAACGATCGAATCCCAGCGCCTCGGGCGTGTCGATCGGCCAACCGTCATCGAGGGCAAGGGGAACGCCGCACGAAGGTGACATTTGCGCCTTGGCCTCCGGGGTTGTCAGGGCGGCGACACCAAGTATCGGGATAACCAGAAGGCCCACGGCAAGCGTGCATGCGGTACGGTTCATGAACCACTTCCCAATCAACGACAGAACTTTTCGCGCCGAAAGCTTCCGGCGGCAAGGGCGCTCGGCAAAGAAACCCGCATCGCATGCATGCGGCAGAGCGCCGACACGATCCGGTTCGGGTGAAAGACCGGCTTGTGGCCGACGTGCGGGCAAAAAAAGAACTTGATTTCCGGGCAGCAGCCCCCGAACGTCCGGGCAAGCGCGGGTAGCAATTTGCGCCTCATGGGCATCTGGGGGTGTGATGGCGGAATTTGGCGGCGGCCCTGTCGCACCGGAACGGTTGCATGCTCTCGACGCGGTCAGAGGGTTCGCCTTGCTGCTCGGCATCGTCCTGCACGCGACCCTGTCGTTCGTTCCGACGACCACCCGGTTCTGGATCATCCAGGACAGTCATCCCAGTACGACGCTCGCGGTGCTGTTCTTTGTCATCCACGTGTTTCGGATGACGACCTTCTTCCTGATCGCCGGCTTCTTCGCCCATATGAGTTTTCATCGCCGCGGCGCATGGGGCTTCAGCAGGGACCGTTTGCAGCGCATCGCGGTGCCGTTGCTGGTCGGCTGGCCCATCTTGTTCGCTGCGATGAGTTTTGTCGTGTTCTGGGCCGCCAGCTTCGCCCATGGCGGTGTTCCGCCGGGGCCACGAAACTGGCCGCCGGTGCTGCCGCGATTTCCCCTTACCCATCTCTGGTTTCTCTACGTGCTGCTGGAATTCTACACCGCCGTGCTGCTGCTGCGCCTCGTCACGGTCCGGCTCGACGAGAGCGGCCGCCATCGGGCCGGCGTCGACCGCCTCATCGCCCTGGTGATGCGCAGTCCGCTGGCTCCCGCGATCCTGGCGATACCGATCGGGATCGCATTCGGCGCCGATCCCAAATGGCTGATGTGGTACGGCGTGCGAACACCGGACCAATCCCTGGTCACCAACCTGCAGGCCGTGGTCGGCTTCGGTACGGCCTTCGGCGTCGGCTGGCTGCTGCATCGCCAGATTGATCTGATCCGGATTCTGGAGCGACGCTGGCTATCCAACGTCGTTGCCGCGACCATCTTGATCGCCGCCAGCCTGGCGCTTGCCGGCCTGCCGCCAAAGCCGATCGGCGATATCGTCACCAGGCTCGCGGGCTGCGCCTGCTATGCGCTGGCGATCTGGACCACGACCTTTGCCGTGATCGGTCTGGCGCTTCGCTTCCTGTCCGGCTTCAGCACTACGCGCCGCTATCTGGCCGACTCGTCCTACTGGCTCTATCTGATCCATTTGCCGATCGTGATGGCGCTGCAGGTCGCGGTCTCCCCGCTCGACTGGCCCTGGCCGCTGAAATTCGCGACGATTCTGCTGATCGCCCTTCCGGTCATGCTGGTCAGCTACCAAGTACTGGTACGCTACAGCGTCATCGGCGCGGTGCTGAACGGCCGCCGCACACGAATGCTTCCACAAGCCACCGAGTTAATTCGAAGCCAATCGTGACTTTCACGATTGCTGCGCCAGGCCTCGATCGATACCGCCGGGCTAGCCGGTTCACCCGCCCCAGGCGGATTCCCGGATCACGCTGCAGAAGTTGCCGCGGATAAAGTGAGGGTCCTTGTCGGCGAGCACGTCGGCCTTGACGTTGCCGAAAGTCGTCTCCGGCTTGTGCTTGATGCCGTCGTAGAAGGCCTGGATGATGTCTTCCTTGAAATGCGGGGTGCGCGGATGTTCATGCACCACCGCATCGCGCTCGGCGTCGCTGTATTCGGCATAGCTTAGCCCGAGCACATCCATTTCGACGCCCGCCGTAAGCAGGGCCACGACCGGGTGCATGTGCGAGGGGATGCCGGGCGTCGTGTGCAAGGCGATCGCGGTCCAGACCGTTTCGATATCCTGTTGCCCGATGCCGCGGCTGCGCAGGAAGTCACGGGCGGCATTCGCGCCATCGACTTCAAAGCGCTCTCCGGCGCTGCTGTGCCGAGGGGTCAGGCCCATGTCGTGGAACATCGCGCCCGCATAAAGCAGTTCAGGATCGTATCTCAGTCCGCGACGCTTGCCGGCCAGGGCGCCCCAGTAGTAGACGCGGCTCGAATGGTGAAACAGCAGCGACGTTTCGGTGTCGCGCACCAGCTCCGTTATTTCGCGCGCGAACTTGCTGTCGGGAGTTCTGATTCCCGCAAGATCGACATTGGTTTTGACATCGGTATTCATGCACGTCTCCTGCCGAATGCGTCAAGTCGTGGGTAGGTTCGCAGGCCATTGGCATCGACGCCATTAAATTTTGTGTTAGAGCATGATCCGGAAAAGTGGGTACCGGTTTTCCGAAAATATCATGCTCAAACAAAGCGATGAGATCATGATCCGATTCAATCTAATCGGATCATGATCTGGGGCGCGCTTCCATCGCGGAACCAGGCGGACCGGAAATTCGCCTACAGCCGGAACGCGGCAATCAGGGCTTTTTCCGCCCGGCTGGCGTAGCGTTCCTTGTGTCTCAGCATAAAGAACGGCCGCTTCGGCAGATCGATGTCGACGCGATGCAGCGTTCCCGCCGCCAGCGACTGCGACACCACCAGGTCCGAAATCACCGTGGCGCAGTCGCCGCATTCCACGGCGACGCGCAGCGCTTCGTTCGACGGCAATTCGAGCCGGATATCGAGGTCCGACAATCTGACGCCGAACTTCCTGAGCGCGGCCTCGAACATCGACCTGGTGCCGGAGCCGGGCTCGCGCAGCATCCAGCCCGTCCCGGTCAGCAGCTTCGGCGTGATGCGGGTTTTTCCGCTCCAGGGATGGTTCGGTCCGACCACGACGGCCAGCGTGTCGCCTTCCATTCTCCGAACCGAAAGCGATGGATCGTCCACCTCGCCCTCGACGAAGCCGAGGTCGGCGGCGCCCCGATGGACGAGCTCGGCGACCTCTTCGGTATTTCCCGTCGTGACGTGCAAATCGATGCCGGGATAGGCCTTCCGGAAGGTCTCGATGCGCTGCGGCAACCAGTAATTCGCAACGGTCTGGCTCGCGGCCAGGCTCAACGAGCCGCGCTTAAGGCCGGCCAGATCGTCCAGCACCTGCGCCGCGGCCTTGGCGCGGGCCACGACGGCGCGGGCCTCACCGAGAAAATCCCGCCCCGTCTGGGTCAGCACGATGCCGCGGCCGACGCGGTCGAACAGCTTGATCCCGTAACGGGCTTCGAGCGCCGCGATCGCGGAGCTCGTTGCCGATTGCGTCAGGTTCAGTTCGCCTGCGGCCCGCGTGACATGTTGCTGTTCGGCAACCGCAATGAAGATGCGAAGCTGTTCCAGGGTCATGGCAAACTCATCCCGTCAGTTTGATCAGCGTAAGGCTGAAGGCCGCAATGAACAAGAAGGCGAAGGCGCCGAGCAAAGCCGGCCGAAGGCCGCGCGATGCCAGTTTGCCGATGTCGGTTTCCAGTCCCATCGCGGCCAACGCGACCGACAGCAGAAAGGTCGTCGCAGCGACGATCCATGCCCTGGCGTCGGGCGGAATCGCAACCAGGCTGTTGATCCCGACCATGGCGACAAATCCGAGCACGAACCACGGCAGCGGCGGAAGCGCCGACGGCTTGCCTGCTTCCGGTGTTCGGCGTTTCGTGCCGCGCGCCGCCATGAAGCCGATCGCAATGACCATTGGCGCAAGCAGCATCACGCGCGATAATTTCGCGATCGTTCCAAACTCGCCGGCTTTTTGTCCATCCTGGAATGCCACGGCGACAACCTGCGCGATCTCGTGGATCGATGCGCCGGCCCAGAGCCCGAAGCTCTGGGGGTCGAGATGCACGAGACCGCGGAGAAGCGGATAGCTGAACATCGCCACCGAGCCGAAGACGGTGACGCAGGCGACCGAATAGGCGACGTCTTCGTCGTCGGCATTGGTGACGGTATTGGTGGCAATCACCGCCGACGCGCCGCAGATCGAGGTCCCGGCCGCGATCAGCTGCGCGAGTTTCGGCGCGACGCCGAGCCATTTCCCGGTCCAGATGGTGAAGGCGAAAGTGGCAAGCACCGACGCAGCGATGATCCCGAGGCCCCGGCCGCCGATCTCGATGACCTGGCTTGCCGTCAATTGAAGGCCGAGCAGGATGATGGCGAGACGAAGCAGCCGCCGCAGACCGAAGGTCACGCCCCGCTTGGCCCACGCCGCCGTGCCGACGATGTTGTGGTAGGCGATCCCGATCACCATCGACAGGATCAGCGGGCTGAACGTCGTCATCCCTGGCAGCATTCGAATTGCGAATGACGTTCCCGCCACCAGCGAGGTGAGCAAAAGGCCCGGCAGAATGCTGTGCACGCCGCGGGCCGGCCATCGCTGAGCGGCGGCTGGCGCGCGGGCGGCGTGGTTTAACGGTTCGGCTGCGTTGCTGGCTGAGATCAGGGTCACGAGCTGGCTCCATCTGGCTTCCAACCCACTATCGCGGTGCTCGCTACATCAATCCAACAGATAATAAGCGTCAAATCAATCGATTTTATAGATTTGACGTTCCGGCCTTCGCAGTGGCCGCTCGACGCCATCAATCATCGAAGGCATCGATCATAACGAACGAAATTATCCGTTGGAACGATCGGCGGGCGACGCCCACCTTGAACGGAAGAAACGATCAACCCCGATCGCAAAAGCCGAACAGGAGTTCCGCCATGACCCATACTGCTTCCAGAACCAACGCAATCCATTTCAAAACGATAGCCGGAGCATGTGCGGTCGCCGCCGTGCTGTTGGCCGGTTCGCCGGCGTTCGCGACACAGCTGGCGCGCCATGACGCCCACTGCGCCGCCTGCAGGCAGGACGCGGAGCCCCGCGATCACCGGCCATTCGGCACCAGCCCGTCGCATGAGATCGATGCGCCGCGTTTGAACCGGCACGCCACGCACCATGATTGGCCGGCCAACATGATCCTGGGATAACCCCGGCGGATCGATACAGCGCGCGACCGGAATGCCCCGGACGATCGCCGGTCCACCTCGGATTTCATTCGCTTTTTAGCGAATACAGATACCGGGATTTAAAGCCGCAGAGAGCAGAATCCTCGCTTTCAGTCAGGGGCATTCATGATCGACGAAAAAGTGAAAATCAAATGCACGAAATGCTCGCAGGTCTTCCGGGAACGGGCGCAAAGGATCCGCAACGGATTCCAGACCAATTGCCAGCACTGCAATCGGCTGATTACGTTTGATGTCAGTTCGGAAGATCGAAATATCCGCCGCGCCCTCATGAGCGCCAAGGAGATACGAGCGACGCTGGAAGCGCGGCCCAAGGCCGAAAGCGTGCCGCAAGCCTCGGCCGGCGATCGCAGCCAGTTCTAGATTGCCGCTGCCTTTCGTTTTCTTTGGCCTTGCACGAACGGCTGCCAGGATCGCCTAATGCAGGATCTGGCCGATAGCCCGCTCATTTCCGCGCGCGGCGCCCCCCGAGGCAGATGACGCGCCCGAGTAACGTTCGACACCATCGCGATCGATCAGAAATATCGGGCGGTAATAATCCCGCACCTGCTGGTCCCCGGCCATGGCCATATGCAGATTGTCCAGCATGAGCCAATTGCCATCGAGCCGCGCTGCGACAACGGCGTGGTCCTCGTCCCGGACGTCGTCCCGCAGGATGACGATCCGAAGGTCATCGGCGGAAACCCCTGCTTCCTGGAGCGCGACGAATTTTGCGATCGCGTAATCTTCGCAGTCGCCGGCGCCCCTGGCGAAGGTGGCGAGCGGCGGGCTCCAGACATCCTCGGCACCATAGAGCGCCAAATCGCTCATCGGCTTGACGGTGAGATTGATCGCGCGGTTGATCTCGCCCAGTCGGGCGCGACCCTGCAGGTTTCGCGCGCCGTCGACAATCGCCAGAAATCGAAGCGCTGTCCGCGATCGACAGGACGCACGGTCCTGGTCGCAAAGCCTTAGCACTCGCCGGTCATCGTCAACTTCGTGTTCAACGTCGAGCCACTTCTCCAGCAGCGTGCCCGTGGTCACCCTCGAGGTCGAAAGCCCGAATGGTTGATCGGCCCGGTCGACCGATGAAACCGGCGTTCCGGCCATCAGTTCCGTCGGCGGAAAGATCAGAGACAATCCCCACGCAAACAATACAGCATGCCAGGCGCTGCGAGCTACAACTCTCCACATGCGGTTCCCTGAGCATCTTTCGCCTCGACCAAGTCTTGCGATGACAAGTCTTGCAGTCACAAGCTTGCAGTCACAAGTTTTGCGGTCACCGGCAAGGAACGAAACGACTTCCGGCCGCCATGCGTTCACAACAAGCGTTGATGCCGAACGACACGGAATGGTGAAACGGCCCGAACAATCCACCGCTTGCGCTTCAGTCGACTCTGAAGGCAAGCGCGTCAACGGGGGCCGAATTTCCAGTTAATGACAAATCCAGTTCATCCAACTATTCCTGAGCGAAAATCGGGTTCGCCTGATCAACACCCCGTGTTCGATTCATGATCGCAGCCAACCTGGACGCGCGATCAAGGTCGTCAGCATATCCCAACAGGATAAATCGATGTCGGCGTGCGATTTGATAAGACAAACCCGCGGCAACTGCCGATTTTCGTAGCGGTTCAGCGTTGGCTCGGAGTATCCGGAGTGAAGACACACCGCGCGTTCTTGACGGTCGCGGCGGCCATGTTGACCTCCACGCTCATTGCGCTGGGGCCGAAGGCGGAGGAGGCGCCAAGCTCAAGGCTCTCGCCTCAGGCGTTGCAGGAAATTGCGCAGGTCGAGGCTGAAATCGACCGCATCGAAGCGCAGGCGATCGAACGACTCGCAGCGCCGCCGGACAACCAGGTCCAGCAAATCGAGTTGCTCGGCAAGTTGATGCTGTACGACAAGGAGTTGTCAGTCCATCGCAACGAGGCCTGTGCCTTCTGCCACACGCCCGAGACGGGCTTTACCGGTCCGGTGTCGGAACTGAACCGCACGACCGGCTCCTATCCCGGGTCGGTGCGCACGCGATTCAGCGATCGCAAGCCGCAAACGCACGCCTACGCACCGCTGTCGCCGGTGTTGCATTACAATTCCGGGCAAGGTGATCTTGTCGGCGGCAATTTCTGGGACATGCGGGCGACCGGACGCCGGCTTGGCAACCCGGCCGCCGAACAGGCGCAGGGTCCGCCGACCAACCCGGTGGAAATGGGCCTGCCCGATATCGCCTGCGCGGTCTATCGCGCCTCGCAGCGGCCTTACCGCGCCATGTTCGAAGGCATATGGGGACCGCAGAGCTTCGCGATTGGCTGGCCGGGCGACGTGGAGAACGTCTGCAACCGGCCCGGGCCCCCGAAAGCCGGCGATCCGTCGCCGGTTCATCTGAGTCCGCTCGATCGCGGCCGGGCCGGCACCACCTTCGATCAGATGGCACAGTCAATCGCCGGCTATGAGGCTTCCGCCGAGGTGACGTCGTTCAGCTCGAAGTTCGACGCGGTGCGCGCGAAGAAGGCGCAGTTCACGGCGCAGGAGCAACAGGGATACGACCTGTTCCGCGGCAAGGCGCGATGCAACGAATGCCACCGCGATGGCGGACCCGGCGAGGACCCGCTGTTCACCGATTTCACGGCCAGCAACATCGGAACTCCTGCCAATCCGAGGCTGCCCTACTATGCGGAAAATCAGCCCGACGCTTTGGGCTATGCGGCAAACCCGGACGGGCCGTCATTCGTCGATGGCGGTGTCGGCGGATTTCTCAACCAGAAACACCTGCTGAGCGAGCCCTCCGCGGTGGATGCGCGATGGCTCGGACTGGCGCCGGACAACCAGGCGCGATTTCAGGTGCCTACCTTGCGCAACGTCGACAAGCGGCCGTATCCGGCTTTCGTCAAGGCCTATGGGCATAATGGGTATTTCACGAGCCTCAAGCAGATCGTGCATTTCTACAACACCCGCGATGTGCTGCCGCGATGTCAGCCGCATGACTCGGGCGAAGGCACGACATGCTGGCCCGCGCCGGAGTCGACGCAAAACATGAACAGCAGCAAGGTCGGGCACCTTGGCCTGTCGGAGGCGGAGGAGGATGCGATCGTGAGCTTCATGCAGACGCTGACGGACGGTTTTATGCCGCTTGATCGGCCGTAGGCCGCAACACTCCCTCTAGCGCACGGGCATCGGCGGCCGCGGCACCGCTGCCAACTCCGGATCGCCCAGCGTCTGGGTCGTGGCTTGCGGTAACGGCTCAACCTGTCGCGGCGCGTAAGGTGGCGCCGCTGGCGGCGGCAACGCCGGGTAGGCTGCGGCTTGTGGTGGCGGAGGAAGCGGCGGCATCGGCCTGCGCACCCGTGTGGCGGCCGGCCGTGGCGGAAGCGCTGCCAGCCTCGGCCGCAGGTTCGGCTCGGAAGGTTTGGCTTCAGAAGCTTTGGCTTCGGAAGCTTTGGCAAGCTCGCGGGACATCTGCTGCTGGCCGGCCTTGAGATCCTCGATGCTGGCTTTGAGCTGCTCGATCTGCTGTCCCGCGCTTGCAAGATCGCGCGCCATCGAACGAATCTGCTCCGCCGGGTCGGCCGATGGGGCAGCCGCGGTCGGTGCTGTGGCTTCAGGCGTGGCCGGAGCCGGAGGGGCCGGCTGCGCAGGTGTCGGGTCCGCCGTGGCAGCCTCGACGGCAGGTGGAGTCGGCTGCTCCGCCAGCGCCGGCTTTTCCAGCGACAAAATCAAAGCAAGGACGCGCTGCGGCACCCACGGCGCGATCGTCGATTTGGCCTCTTCGCCGTAAGCCTGCCAGGCGAAGGCGGCGGCCCAGGCGCCAACCGCCAACAGTAACGCCGCCTTGAAGGCGCGGGCCGCTCGCCCGCGGCCCCCGCCATCGCTGACGGCAGAAGGACGAAATGTCGTATCGACCGGTGGAACCGTGGCGCCCGCATGAACGTCGGATCCCGGACGGATCTGTGAATTGGACGGCTGACGCATCGTGCGCGCCAGCCTGGAAAGCTCTTCCTCAGTGGGCACGACCAGGGCCACATCGGGCGCGACCACCAGCACGTCGTGCGGATCGTCGTTTAGTTTCTGATTCTGCGTGGATTGCATTGGCGCTCCGTACTCACTGCAACGTCGCCGCAGCGCGGCGGCCGGGCGGATTTACGCTCGATCAATGACTTCCCCTCCCAACCCTTCACCCGGATTTGACCAAAGCAAGGCGGCACGGTGGAGAGGTTGAGGCCGCTTGCGGCGGTAGCGCTTCGGGAACCCACGCCGCAACAAAGTTCCAGCCCTCGGCCCTAGCCAAGGTCAAATTCCCTTGGGCCCCTCGGTCCAATCCGCTCGGTTGGCGGTGCTGCGACCAGTTACTGCGAAGACTTCTTTGCCTTGGCCTTCTTTTTTGCCTTGGCCTTCTTTCGCCCCTTGCCCTCATTCTCCAGCGCCTCGCGCACCTGCTTGAATTCCTTCAGCGACGCCTTGTCGGCGTGCGGAAAATGCAGATCGAGGTTTTCGAGCGCACTGACGATGGCGGAACCTATCACCACCCGGGCGAACCATTTGTGATCGGCCGGCACGACGTACCACGGCGCCAGCGTCGTCGACGTATGCCGGACGATGTCCTGGTACACGGCCATGTATCTCGGCCACAGCGCGCGCTCGCTGATATCGTTCATCGAGAACTTCCAGTTCTTCGAGGGCTGATCCAGCCGGTCGAGAAAGCGCTGGCGCTGCTCCTGCCCGGAGACGTTGAGGAAGAATTTCAGGATCACCGTACCGTTGCGCAAGAGGTAGCGCTCGATCGCGCAAATGTCCTCGAACCGGTCGCGCCAGATGTTCTTGGTGACCAGTTTGGGCGGGATCTTCTCTTCGGCGAGTAATTCCGGATGCACGCGCGTTACCAGGCATTCCTCGTAATAGGAACGGTTGAAGATGCCGATGCGGCCGCGCCCCGGCAGCGCGATCATGGCGCGCCACATGAAATCGTGGTCCAGTTCGTGCGAGGTCGGCTGCTTGAACGAATGGACCTCGCAGCCCTGCGGATTGACGCCCTCGAAGATGCTCTTGATGGCGCTGTCCTTGCCCGACGCGTCCATGCCTTGCAGGATCACCAGCAGTGACCAGCGATCCTGCGGGTAAAGCTTTTCCTGGAAATCGTTCAGCCGCTGCCGGTTGGCTTCGAGAATTTTTTCGGCCTTGTCCTTGTCGAGGCCGCCCTTCTCGTCGGTCTTGTGCGACCGCAGATGGAACTTGCCGGCTCCGTCGAAGCGGAACGGCGCGACAAGGGGCTTCAGCTCGGCGGCCAGCGACGGCGAAGGCTTCTTGCTCATGACGACGGAGGGCTCCGGTTCCAATACTCAAACGGTATATGGCGTTAACGCTCGGTGCCAGACGGAGTTCGTTATTGCAAGCGGGCGTGGCCCGGATGGAGCCAACGGGGCTACAGGCTGCCGCTATGTTGCGAATTGGTTCTCGAAAAACGCGGTCACGAAACGCGGCATTGCCGCGGTAAGATCACGCGTCGCGCGCACCAGATGGATCGCGGAAAGTTCGGGCCGGTCCTGCCGGGCCAGATTGGCCTCGATCCGGGCGCGTAGCGCTTCGCCGGCAAGATCGATATCCAATATCCGGATCATCGCGAGCGCGCTGCCCGAGACCACGCAGTCCCAATGCGCATGGGGGCGATAGTCCGCCGGCGTAAGACCGGTTTCCTCCTCGATCTCGCGGGCGATGCTGCCGGCGATATCGACCGCGTCGCCCCTGATGTCGTCGGGATCGGGCGTGCCGCCCGGAAAATAGATGCGCCCGGCATTGGCGGTGTGCTGGCCCATTTCGCCGAGCACGAACGCGCCGTCGGAGCAGCGCAGCGCACCCATCCCGAAACCGTTGAAAACGCCGGCGTCGGGAAAGCCCCAGTCGCGCCACGCCAGGAAGCTCGCGAAATCGGTTTCGAAATAGCTGGCGCGCAAGCGCCCGGCGGTGAAGACGGGATCGCGCCCCAGCAGCACGCGGCCGTTCCAGATCGGCCTTTCCTGCTGCTTTATGGCGAAATGCGCCGATATCTCGGCGCGCCGCTCGTCCGCGAACGGCCACGGCCGCGGCACAAATCCCAGATCGAGCGCCGTGACGCGATGAATGACCGACTGCGTCATGCCGCCCGATCGGATTTACTTGGCATTCATCCCCGTCGTCTTCTTGGCCTGCTCGACGAATTTGTTGGTGAAGGTCTTGCTGACGTCGACATTGGCTTTTGCGACCTCGGGCGAACTCTCGCTGAACACCGCGAGCACGGCATCGGCGCCCTTCGGATCCATCTTGCCGGTTTCCGAATACATCGGGATCGTGTTCTTGAGGGCGGCGAGATAGAGCTCCTTGTTCTTGCCGACCATCTCCGGCGGCATCTTCGCCATGATGTCCTCGGGCGAATGCGCGTGAATCCAGGCGAGCGTGTTCAGCATCGCGTCGGTCAGCGCCTGCACCTCCTTGTCGTGGGAAGCGACCCATGCCGCCGTCGAGTAGAGCGCGCCGCCCGGATATTCGCCACCGAACACGCCGAGCGTATCCTTCTGCGTGCGGGTATCGGAGAGGATTTGCAGGTCCGGATGGCTGCCCTGCAGCACGGTGACCGAGGGATCGAGCATCACTGCGGCGTCGATCTGGCCCTGCTCCATCGCCGCGACCGCGGTCGCGCCGAGACCGACGCCGATCACGGAGGTGCCGGCCGGATCGAGGCCGTTTTTCTTCAGCAGATATTTGAGGAAGAAATCAGTCGATGAACCCGGCGCGCTGACGCCGACTTTCTTGCCGGCGAGGTCCTTGATCGATTTGATCTCGCCATTGTGCGAGGGCGCAACGACCAGGACGAGGCCGGGGTAGCGGTCGTAAACCACGAACGCGACCAGCTCCTGCTTCTTGGCGGCAAGATTGACGCAGTGGTCGAAATAGCCGGAAACCACGTCGGCGCTGCCGCCGAGCACGGCCTTGAGCGCGTCCGAGCCGCCCTTGAGATCGACCAGCTCGACGGCGAGGCCCGCATGGTCGAATTCGCCGAGCTGTTGTGCGAGCACAGTCGGCAGATAGCACAGGCAGGCGCCGCCCCCGACCGCCACGGTGATCTTGGTTTGCGCTGCGGCAAACCCCGATGTCAGCGTCAAAGCCAGCAGCGCGCCGGCCAGTCGGCCCACTAGTTTCCGCATGATTTCCTCCGTTGGCTGGCGCCAACATAATGCAGCGCACACGGAATGAGAAGGCGACTTTGGTCGCCGGGGCGCCTGCTCTGAACATCGGGCCGGCTTTTATTCCACCGCTACCGCATGATTTTTTCGGCCGAACGCGCGGGGCTGAATTGTTCGCGCGCTGGCCAAGTACCGATTCGCGACATAGCATCCCGCACGCAAAAAAATGCCAACTGGGAGGACCTTCCATGAATCGCATCGCCACGACTCTGACCATTGCTGCCGCATTCGCCGCCGGCTGTGCCGTGACCCATCTGATGCAGCCCGCCCGCGCCGCCAGCGAAAATATCACGGCGCAGATCATCCACACCCAGGACGTTTCCGGCGATGCGCTCGGCCCGGCAAACGCCGGCGGAATGCATTCCAAGATGTATGTTTCCGCCGACGGCGCCACCGTCTCGATCCAGGACGGCAATGTCGGCAAGCACATGCATCCCAACGCCAACGAGATCCAGTACATCCTCGAAGGCACCGGAACGATCTGGCTCGGCGACAAGGAAGTGCAGGTCAAGCCCGGCGACCTCATCGTCATCCCCCACGGGACCGCGCATGGCGGCACCAAGCCGGATGGACGCCCGCTGAAAGCCATCGCCATCAAGACGCCGCCGCAGACGCCGGATGATGTCAAGATGCTGGACTGAGGGCGACCCTTCACACTGTCATTCCGGGGCGCATCGAAAGATGCGAACCCGGAATCTCGAGATTCCGGGTTCGCGCTTCGCGCGCCCCGGAATGACGAACCATAACCCCTACCCCCGCCCCTCCATCGCGTCCGGCCGCCACACCAGAAGACGGCGCTCGACCGCGGTTACCGCGAGATCGATCAGGATGACGAAGGCGGACAGCACGAACATGCCGGCGAACACGCCGGCGACGTCGAACACGCCCTCGGCCTGCTGGATCAGATAGCCGAGCCCGGCCGCGGATCCCAGATACTCGCCGACCACGGCGCCGACCACGGCAAAACCGACCGAGGTATGCAGCGAGGAGAACATCCACGACAGCGCCGAGGGCCAATAGACGTGACGCATCAGCTGCCGCTCGCTCATGCCGAGCATGCGGCCATTGGCGAGCACGGTGGCGCTGACTTCCTTGACGCCCTGGTAGACGTTGAAGAACACGATGAAGAACACCAGCGTGACGCCGAGCGCGACCTTCGACCAGATGCCCAGGCCCAGCCACAGCGCGAAGATCGGCGCCAGCACGACGCGGGGCAGCGCGTTGGCCATTTTCACATAGGGGTCGAACACCGCGGCGACCCGCGGCTGGCGCGCGAACCAGAAGCCGACCAGCACGCCGCTGAGCGAGCCGATCGCGAAAGCAAGAATCGACTCCCAAAGCGTGATCGCGAGGTGTTTCCAGATCACACCGGTCCGGAACCAGTCGAAAATCTGGCTGCCGACGTCGAGCGGATTGGAAAAGAAGAACGGCGGCAGCAGCAAACGCCCGAACACCGGCACGGTGGCGAACAGCTGCCACAGTACCAGCGCGACGATGGCGACGAGCAATTGCAGCGCCAGCAGTACGGCCCGGCTCATTGCGCCGCCCCCGCCGAGGCTTGCGCCGATTCTTGCGCCGATTGCGCGTAGCCCTTCATCACCTCGTCCTTCAGCACGCTCCAGATTTCCCGGTGCAGCGCATGAAACTCATCGCTGAGCCGGATTTCCGAAATGTCACGCGGACGGGGAAGCTTCACCCGCCAGTCGCCGATGATGCGCGCGGCCGGCCCTGCCGACATGATCACGACACGGTCGGCGAGCCCGATCGCCTCTTCGAGATCGTGGGTGACGAACAGCACCGCCTTGCGGTCGGCGTTCCACAGTTCCAGCAGCAGATTGCCCATGATCTGTCGGGTCTGGGCATCGAGCGGCCCGAACGGCTCGTCCATCAGCAATATCTTGGGATCGCGGATCAACACCTGCGCCAGGCCTACGCGCTTGCGCTGGCCGCCCGACAGCATGTGCGGATAGCGGTTGCCGAACGCTCCGAGGCCGACCGCGGCGAGCCAGCCCTGCGCCCGCTGCAGTGCCATCGCGCGCGGCGCGCCCCGGATTTCCAGGCCGATGGCCACATTGTCGATCGCGGTTTTCCAGGGAAACAGCGCGTCGGCCTGAAACAAATAGCCGGCGTCCCGGTTGAGGCCGACCAGCGGCTGGTCGAAGATCCGCACCGTGCCCGAAGCGGGCTTCAGCAGGCCGGCGGCGACGTTGAGAAGCGTCGATTTCCCGCAGCCGGTCGGCCCGACAATCGCGACGAACTCGCCATGCGCGATGCGCAAACCGGCCTTTTCGACCGCGGTATAGACGCGGTTATCGGCGAGGCGGAACGCCACGGTGGCCTCGTCAAGCGCGACCGCCGTTGGTTTTGCGGTGACATCCGCCTGCACGCGTTTCCCCGATATCAGTTGTTGCGGCGGTGGGATTACCGCGCTGTTCCGGACAATTCAACCGGTTGCGGCCATAGGCAAACGCCGCGTTGGCTTGTAGTCTCCTAAATCGAATTTGGGCCTTTAACCGGAAGCGGACGAGTAAGTAAGATGCCGAGGCCGATGAAAGTCAAAATTTTCATGGATGCGAGCGCAAGCGCGATCGAGGGGCAGATCAACGCTTGGCTGGACAATTTAGGTTCGGCAAGCATCATAAAAATGGAAACAGTCGTTACCGCGGTCGCCGAGAAGCCCAATGATGGGGCCCATCCCCGCATCGTCGTGACCGTATGGTATGAGCCGCCAACGTCAAATTAGGACTTACCCGTCGGCTTGGTTGCGCGCCGGCAGTGTGATAATCGCAGGAAATGACCGCCGCCCCGCCTCGAATCGCCTTCGCGCATGTCGGCAAGCGTTTTGACGGCGGCCGCGGCGCCAAGCCTGTTCTGGCGGTGGATGACGTCTCGCTCGATGTCGCTGAGGGCGAATTCCTCGCCATTGTCGGCGGCTCCGGTTCCGGCAAGACCACGCTGCTGCGGCTGGCGAACCGGCTGATCGACGCCGATTCCGGGAGCATCATGGTCGAAGGCGAGGACGTGCGTGCGGTCGATCCGGTCTCGCTACGCCGCCGCATCGGCTACGTGTTCCAGAGTGGCGGACTGTTTCCGCATATCAGCGTCGCCGGCAATATCGGGATCACGCCAAAACTGTTGGGCAAGCCGGCGGCGGAGATTTCCGAACGAGTAGACGAACTGCTCGACCTGGTGCGGCTCGACCGCGGAGAATATCGCGACCGCTTTCCGCATGAACTGTCGGGCGGCCAGCGCCAGCGCGTCGGCGTCGCCCGGGCGCTGGCGGCACGGCCGAGGATCGTGCTGATGGACGAGCCGTTCGGCGCGCTCGATCCCCTCACCCGCGACGCGCTCGGCGACGATTATCGCGCCCTGCACGAAAAACTCGGCCTGACCACGGTCATGATCACCCACGACATGACCGAGGCTATCCTGCTCGCCGACCGCATCGCCGTGATGCGCGCAGGAAGGCTGCTGGCGCAGGGCACGCCGGCGGAGCTTGCCGAAAGCGGCGACGCTTACGTCGGCGAACTCCTGCGCACGCCGCGGCGGCAGGGCGAGCGGCTGAACAAACTGCTGCCGCGGGGTGGCGCGGCATGAGCCTTTTCTCCGATCCGCGCTGGGGCGAAGCACTGGCACATCTGCCGGATTATCTCGGCAATCATGTCCGCGTGAGCGTCACCGCACTGGCGCTGGGGCTTCTGGTCAGCTTGCCGCTCGCGATCGCCGCGCGCAACGCGCCGGTGATGCGCGGCGCGCTGCTCGGGCTGGCCTCTGTCGTGCAGACGGTGCCGGGCCTGGCGCTGCTGGCGCTGTTCTATCCGCTGCTACTGGCGCTCGCGTCACTGTCCCTGGCCTGGTTCGGAGTTGGTTTTTCCGCGTTCGGATTTTTGCCGGCGGTGCTGGCGCTGGCGCTCTATTCAATGCTGCCGGTGCTGCGCAACACCATCACCGGCCTTGCGGGCGTCGATCCCGCCCTGCTCGAGGCCGCCCAGGGCGTCGGCATGACGCCGCGCCAGTCGCTGTTCACGGTGGAACTGCCGCTGGCGCTGCCGGTGATCATGGCGGGCATCCGCACCGCGGCGGTCTGGGTGATCGGCACCGCGACGCTTTCCACTCCAATTGGCCAGACCAGCCTCGGCAATTACATCTTCGCCGGATTGCAGACCCAGAACTGGGTGTTCGTGCTGTTCGGCTGCCTTGCGGCGGCGGCGCTGGCGATTGCGGTCGATCAATTGCTGGCCCTGATCGACATCGGCATCCGCAACCGCAGCCGGGCGCGCACCATACTCGGCGGCATCGGCATGGCTGCGCTGGTCGCAGTGACGCTGATGCCGGCGCCGGCGCGATCGCCGTCGAGCTATATCGTCGGCGCCAAGACCTTTGCCGAGCAATATGTACTGTCGGCGCTGGTCGCGCAGCGGCTGCAGGCCGCGGGGCTTTCGGCCACGACGCGTGAGGGCCTCGGCTCCAACGTCATCTTCGACGCGCTGCTGACCAACGACATCGACGTCTATATCGATTATTCCGGCACGCTGTGGGCCAACCAGTTTCACCACACTGAGATCAAGCCGCGCGAGGAACTGCTCGCCGAGTTGAAAGCGATCCTGGCGCAGCAGATGGTGACGCTGCTTGGCGAACTCGGTTTTGAAAATGCCTACGCGCTGGTGATGCCGCGCCATCGCGCCGAGATGCTTGGCATCCACTCGATTGCTGACCTCGCCTCGCACGCGTCATCGCTGTCGATGGCGGCTGATTACGAGTTCTTCTCGCGGCCGGAATGGGCCGGACTGCAACAGGCCTATGGCCTGAAGTTTCGCGCGCAGCGGCAGATGCAGCCGGACTTCATGTATGCCGCCGTCGCCTCCGGCGAGGTCGACGTGATCGCGGGCTATACCTCGGACGGGCTGATCGCGAAATACGATCTGGTGGTGCTGGACGATCCCAGGCACGCGATCCCGCCCTATGACGCGATCGTGCTGCTGGCGCCGAAACGCGCCGGCGATCAGGCGTTGCGCAGCGCGCTGGCGCCGCTGCTCGGCAGGATCGATATCGCCGATATGCGCGAGGCGAACCTGCGCGCCGCCGGCGGCGACGGCGCGTCATCCCCCTCGGCGGTAGCGCGCTGGCTGTGGGAAAAGATAGGGAAGCGGTAAGGATTCTCGCTGAGAGTCACGTTTTTTAGGATCGGCGTCAAACGACAGAAGACATGGTTATGAAGAGTATCGGCAAACAAACACGGTCACCCGTTGTTTCCCTTTCGTTGACGGCGATAATCCTTGTCGTCGGCGCGGGTCCTGCACCCGGCCAATCGGGACCGCTGGTAGGGGCCGCCGCATTTGGCGACTGGCGTTCTGACGCGCCGGGCTTGCGCCGGACCATAAGACCTGACGATCTGCCAAAACCCGGGGCGACGCCTTCGGTCGCGGCCTTTCCTCACGTGGTGCCGCGCCCCTCGACTGCCATCCCCCACGCGCCGCCCGGCTTCAAGGTCGAGTTGTTCGCCGGGGGACTGAGCGGACCGCGCGAGATGCGTGTTGCGCCCAATGGCGACATTTTCATCGCGGAAACCCACGCGGGCAGAATCCGTGTGCTGCGCGCGGCCGATGGAGATTCCAAACCTTCCGTCAACGAGATTTTCGCAAGTGGACTTAACCAGCCTTTTGGAATTGCCTTTTTCCCCAGTGGAGAGAAGCCTCAATGGATTTACGTCGCCAATATCGACAGCGTCGTTCGCTTCCCTTACGCGGGGAGCGAGACCAAGGCATCGGGAAAGCCTGACATCATCGTCGCCGGGCTGCCGAGCGGCGGAGCCCACACGACGAGAAACCTGGTCTTCACGACCGACAACAAGCGAATGCTGGTATCGGTCGGTTCCAGAAGCAACGACGCGGAGGGCCTCGCAAGTCTGATAGGAGAATTGCAGTCGTGGACCGGCAAATATCCGCTGGGCGCAAGTTTGGGAACCGAGATGGATCGCGCAGCAGTGTTGGCGTTCGATCCCGATGGAAAACGCCTTGGCGTGTTTGCCACCGGCATCCGAAACTGCGTGGGCCTCGCAATTCATCCTGTTAGCGGTGACGTGTATTGTTCGACCAACGAGCGCGACGGATTGGGCGATAATCTGGTGCCGGACTACATTACCCGGGTGCGCGAAGGTGCATTCTATGGATGGCCCTGGTTTTACATCGGCGACCATGAAGATCCGCGACACGTTGGACAGCGCGCCGACTTAAAGGGCAAGATCACCACTCCCGATGTTCTGATCCAGGCCCATTCTGCCTCGCTGGGCCTGACGTTTTACGACGGCAAAATGTTTCCGCCCGAATTTTCGGGCAATGGATTCGCAGCAGAACATGGATCGTGGAACCGGTCCAAACGAACGGGCTATAAAGTCATCCGAATTCCTCTGAAAGATGGATCTCCTACCGGCGAATACGAGGATTTTCTCACCGGCTTCGTCATCAATGATTCCGACGTGTGGGGAAGACCCGTTGGAGTGACGGTCGCGCATGACGGCGCGCTCCTTGTGTCGGAAGACGCTAACGGCACGATCTGGCGGATTACACACTGAAAACAACCGCGCTTGGCGCGAGTTTCGCCACTTCGGTGATCGGAATTGAACCCATGCCCCCTATTCTGGGCCGCGCTCCCCAAACCTGTTCTTTGCCATCGAATTCCACCATGCGCAGGATGTATTCGACGGTGAAATTGCGCAGTGTTGTTTTGGTTCGGCGTGGCGGAGCAAACAGGGCGACGAGCCGACTGCACTCCCACAGTTCAACTTCGTGTTCATTGTCGAGTTGTTTGGCCGCCTTCATGGCGGCGGCATCGTCTGGGTGGTCGTCCAAAAACTCGACGACCTTCATGAAGCGATGGCCGTCTTTACCCAAGATATAGGCTCGATAGTCGGACATCGTTGCTGCTTCTCCCGTCCGGACGCACCCCTGGATAACTAGATAAGATGTGACCTCGCCAGCCTCGGCTTAATATGCGCTAAATCAGCAGCTTAGCGCAACAATGCTGCAGTCGGTGCGGCAAGCGGCCCCGGTAATACGCGCGGGAGGCGATGCACCGCGCTTGGCTTATGGGCGGCCTCGGCCTTTTTGAGATCTGTGAGCTGGTTCACATAAGCATCGTACAGGCGGTGCTATTGAAGGTCACCGGACCGGTTGACGAGGTCGTGTGGTGGGACGGGAGCATCGAACCCCTTCGCTACATTCCGCGCCTAATAACCGACTAGGCCGGGGGAAGCCTCATGAACAGCCACACGAGAATCATGCCCGTTGACATGCCTGCGGCCGACACTGCCACACCAGGGCGCCGGCTCTTCACCGTCTGTTTTTTGGCCATAACCGCTGTAGCTACGCTCGGCTGGTGGGCCGCACTCAGTTGGGTTGCTATCGCGCTTGTGGGTTGGTCGTTCCTTTGATCAGTTCAGGCATTCGACGAGCCGGCTGGCCTCCAGTGCCGCGCAGGCAATCATGAGCCAGAGCGCAAAGTTTATTTGTAGTGCGAACCCCATCTCAAAACTCCCCCCTCTTGGATTTTCTACGGTTCGTTGACGCGCAGGCGCCAGGAAAGTTCGAGCGAAGATCGAGGCCAATTTAAGGTTGTGCGATGCGTCATCGGCCGTTACACACAGATAACCGGCCACAGCGACATCGCGGCTCCGAGGCATGGAAGCGATCGGTCCGAATAACCTGACTAAGCACCTGCCGTGACCGCGATCAATTCCGGATATCTACGGTAGGTTGTGTCTCTCAAAACAGACCAGCCATGCATCTGGCTTGGGCTGAAACGAGCGGACCACAACCTGGCCAGCCCGGACCATGAGAAGCGCAGGGTGCGCAAACCGGTTTCTTTCCGGATCGTGCGCTAAGGCGCTTTTCCGACGGCAATGAGCTGGACCTGCGCATTGACCGGCGCCGACGGATGCAGGCTGTCCAGCATTTGCTCCTCGCCGAGCCCGATGGCCTGCAGGCGTTTCGGCGAAACCTTGAATGTGCTGATCATGATGTCGCGGATCACGTCGGCCCGCCGCTGGCTCAGCGTCAGATTATAGTCGCGTTTGCCGGTCGAAACGGTGTGGCCCACGATCAGGAATTTGGATCCCAGCAGCGAGGGATGATAGAGCGTGTCGGCGATGCGGCCCAGCATCCGGTAGGACTCGGGCCGCACGACGGCAGCGTCTTCGTCGAATTGAATGTCGGCGGCGACCTGCGGCAGTTTCAGCAAATCCGGCGCGATCACCGCCCGCTTGAGCGGCGCGGCGTCCAGCTTCGCCCGCGCCTTGATCCGCTCGGCCGCCTGTTGGCGGAGCGCGGCGAGATCCAGATCCGGCACGGTTTCCGGGCCGGCCAGCTTGTTGACCCATTCGTCCGCGGAACCAGCCGCGGGGGTCTGAGCCGCGGCCGGGATCGCCGCGCCGCCGATCAGCGCGGCCACGAGCAGCGCGATGCCATGCCGGCGTTTCCTGCCCGGACGCATCAGCGATACCCCGCTTCGGTGAGGGCCTTGTTGCAGTTGATGGTCATGCCGCGCGGTCCCGCCAACAGGCAATCCAGGGTCCCGGCGCGATCGCCCTTGACGCTGCCGCAGTATTTGTTCGCGTCGCGCTCGCACAGTTTGGCGACGGCCGCGCGGGCCGCGACGCGCTTCTGGATCGCATCGAAGGCCCGGCCGTAATCGCTCTTGCACTGGGCCGACATGACATCCTGATTGCGCGACAGGCAGTCCTTCAGGCGCACCGCATCGAGGTTGACGCCGCGGCAATTGTCATCGATGTCCTTGGCGCAACTGGCCCCCAGCAGCGCCGAGGCGTCCTCGAATTTCATCGTCTGCGCCGAGGCGGACGACCAGGCTGCAATCAGAAGCAGAGGAAATAGCGCGCGGACGGGGCTCATGGTTCATCTCATATGGATTAGGCGCCCGCGGTCAAGCCATGGCGGCGAAAACGGCGGCATAGTCCAGCGGCTGTCCCGAACAATCTGTTGCGATGCAGCGTCTTAAGGTCGCGGGTTCGGCAAAACTCAGGCGAAGGCAGTGGCCAGGAACGCGGCGAGGATGCTGCCGGGTTGCAGCCTACAATCCGTGGATCTGGCCGGCGTCGATCAGGAGCCGGTTGAAGCGGCGGGCTTCGGCGCCGTTCTTGCAGGCATAGAACACGCCCCTGCAGCGGAGCATGATGTTCTTCTGCTCCTCGAACGACGGATCGAGCGGAATGCCGGCGGCTTCCTGGATCACCAGCGGCAGATAGGCCCCGTCGATCGTGTCCATGACGGCGGGACTTTCGACCGGTTCGAAATTGATGGCGTCGATCGCGTAATAGGTCGCGTAATAGCGCGGGTCGTAGTCCTCCAGCTTCTTGCCGACACCGGCTTCATCGAGGCCGGGATCGAGAATGTGCGGCGAGAATTCCGGCTGATGATCGCCGTAGCGTACGATCAGGAACGGCTGCCCGGGAAACTTCTTCTTCAGGCCGGCGAGGAAGGCGCGGTAATCCTCGGCACTCATCGACTGCCGGCGCAGATATTCGTCGACCACCGCCTCGTTGCCGGGAGCGCGCCAGGACGGCGTCAGGTCGGGACGAAACCGCGTCTCCCAGGGGAAGTGGTTGGCGGCGAGATAGACGAACATGAACAGCGGCGTCGCCGGGGGCGCCTCGGCCATCAGGCCCAGGGCTTTGTCATAAAAGAAGCTGTCGGGCTCGACATCCCCAGCGCCGAGGTCGTGCGCGTCATGGAAGTGCTGGATGCCGGTGGTGGTCTGGAAACCGCGCGCGCTCATGAACGCGCCGAACGCCGGATATACCGAGATCGTGTCGTAGCCGCAGCGCCGCAGCGCCAGCGGCAGTCCGCGCTCGACGCGGCCCGATGCAATGCGGGTGACGAAATAGGCGAACCGGCCGAACGAACGCGACGACAGTCCGGCGAGCACATTGTATTCGGTAAACCAGGATGGCCCGCCATTGCTCTCCGCCAGGAACTTGCGCTCCTTGCCGTCGAACGACTTGAAATGGCTGCCATAGCCTTTGGGCACCTTGATGCCATCGGCCTGCCGGATGTCGAAGCTGGATTCATCATGGACCATGATGATGTTGGGCCGCACGCCCCTGGGATGGCAGGAATCCAAGAGCGGCACCTTGAGCCGTTCGGTCGTGGCCGGGTCCGATTCCATGAAGCCGGAATGGATGAAATCCGACACCGCGGTGACGCCGGAGCGGGCGAATTTCGACAGATAGCCGTCGTCGTAATAGCCGCGCCAGGCTTCGTCGGGCCACTCGACGGAATAGCCGACCAGCGCAGCAAGGCAGGCGAGCTTGCAGGCGACCGCCGGCAGCCGCCGGATCCGGAACGGGTCGAGCCACCACAGCGCATACATCAGCGGCAGGGTGACGAGGCCGGCACCGATCACCGACCAGCGCAGATTGGGGAAAATCGTAAACAGGAACGCCGCGGTATCGCGGTCGATCACCATCAGGTCGACGAAATTCGCGGTCATCTGCACGATGTCGTGCTTGAGCCGCGACAACAGCACCAGCACCACGACCAGCGTCAGCGACAGCGCGCCCGACAACGCCGGACGCCGCAACAACGCGATCCAGAAGAAGTTCAGGATGCCCCAGGACAACAGAAAGCCGGTGCGCGAGCCGAAATCGGTTTCGGTCTGCAGCATGACGAAGAGCGCCGCCAGCTGCGGCGCCGCCACCGCCGAGAGCCGCCAGAAGCCGATCGAGGCGAGGCTGCCGGTTGCGACGTTGGCGGATGGACCTGGATTTGGCGCGGGCGCCATCGCGACGCAGACTTGAACCCGGCGATGCCCTGGTGCCTTGGCTGGCAAAAACCAGGAGGCGGACGGCGCAGCCGGAGCCTGCGCCGTGTCACAAAACCGTAGTTCAAGTGTCATGATGGCGCAACAGAAGCCGTCATCAGACCTTTCGCCTAGGCGCGTATTCTGCCCGCGAGCTGAACAACGCGTTTCAAACCGGCCCGGGACGCCGGGCGATGCCCTCGATGAAGAGATCGAGGATCGCCTCGGCGCTGCGTTCGACATCCGCTTCGACCACGCCCCAGCGCGGCAGATGGCCGTCGATGTTCATGCGGGCAAAGCCGTAAACCAGGGCGCGGCCGGCAAGCTGGACCTGCTTGAGGTCGGCCACCCGTAATTGCCCCGCTGCGAAGGCCTCCGCCAACAGGCGTCCTGTCAGGCCGATCAGCCCGGCATTGTCGCGCGACAGCGCAGCCGCGCGGTCGTGATTGAAGTACCGGCCGCTCGAGATGATCTCGAAATGAGCCGGATTGCGCATCGCCCAGCGTAAATAAGCGAGCCCCAGCTTGCGAAACCGCGCCAGCGGATCGCCCGGTGGGGCTTCTGCGAGGGCCGCGTCGATCTCGGACCGGAAACGCCGCTGCGCCTCCTCGGCCACCGCCGTCATCAGGGCGTCGCGGCTTTCGAAATGCCGAAACGGCGCCCCCGGCGACACGCCGGCGCGGCGGGCGGCCTCGCGCACGCTCACCCCCTCGGGGCCAGCCTCCTTGACCAGCTCAAGCGCCGCGTCGATCAGGCCGCGCCGGAGGTCGCCATGGTGATAGGGCTTTGGCCGCGCCGATGCGCGGCCGGCGGGCCGGCGCTCGAGATCGGGTTTTGGGGCGGGCTTGGACTTGGCGGACGAAGGCATAGGCCTTCGTTAGCATCACCCGATCGTGAATGTAAGCACCGATTACACCATTGACCAGAACCTCTGCCCCCGATGTAACTGATGATTACATCAATCATCGGGGAGCCCGTCATGCCGCAGCACCGTCAAAACTGGTTCGAAGGCTGGCGGCTGTTAGCCGTGCTGACGCTGGTGCTCGCCGGTCTCAGCGTCTGGATCGCGGGGATGCGGCAATTCGAGGTCGAGGGCGTGCGCATGGTGATCCGCGTCACCGCGCGCAGCTCGCTGATGCTGTTCTGCCTCGCCTTCGGCGCCGGCGCGCTGGCGCGGCTGTGGCCCAACGCCTGGACCCGATGGCAGCGCCGCAACCGGCGTTATCTCGGCGTCAGCTTCGCGGCGTCGCATGGCATTCACGCCATCGCCATTGCCTGCTTCGCGGCGATGGATCCCCTGGACTTCATGGCCGCCACCTCGACCGCCTCCTATGTGTTCGGCGGCATCGGCTATGCCTTCATCATCGCCATGACCGCGACCTCGTTCGATCACACCGCGCTGGCGATCGGCCAGCGCGCCTGGCGTATCCTGCATCTCGTGGGCGGCTATTACCTCTGGTTCCAGTTCATGGTGTCCTTCGGCAAGCGGATCCCCGGCATGCCGCTTTACGGGCTGTTTTTGATTCCGCTGCTGACGGTGATGGCGCTGCGGCTGATCGCCATGGCGTCGGCACGAACGCCGCGGACGGCCCGCGCGGGCTAGCCACGCTGCTACGGATGGTCGATGCCTTCGAACTCGCGGGCGCGACATTCGACCATCTCATGGCGCATGCTCATGCCGGCGGCATCAAGCCGAGTCGCTTGGCGATGATCCTGTCGACCATCCGCTTCGGCAGCAGGCCCGTGACCAGGTGCCGCATCGGATCCGGCGTGAGCTGATAGCGCACCTTGGGGCTGGCTGAAGTCAGGGCGTCGGAGATCGCTTCCGCGATCTTCTCCGGCGGCAGACCGATCTCACTCAGGTGCCGCGTGAATTTGCGGACCTGCGCCAGCGCCGGATAGTATGGCGAATTCTGGTAGGCGGAAATATCGGCCTCCTCGGCCTTGCTCCAGATCGGCGTCTTCACCGCGCCCGGTGCCACGATGATGACGTCGATGCCGAACACCATCATCTCCCGGCGCAGGCTTTCCGACAGCCCCTCGATCGCATGCTTGGAGGCGGAATAGGCCGCCGACAGTGGATTGCCGTTTTTCCCGGCCACCGAGCTGATCATCACGATCCGCCCCTTCGGCCCTTTCAGCGACGAATCGGACCCGAGCAGCGGACCGAATGCCTGCGTGGCAATGATCGGCCCGATCACGTTGACGTCCATCTGACGGCGGAATTCGTCGACCGCAAGCTCGAGCACTGGGCCTGCAACCGCGATGCCGGCATTGTTGACGAGGCCGGTCAACGTTTCGCCATTGAGCGCGGCGCGGACCTCGCGGGCGGCCGCCAGCACCGCGGCCTCATCGGTGACATCGAACAACAGCGGGGTGAAATTGGCGCCGAATTCACCCCTGAGGCGATCGGCGTCGGCCGCCTTGCGTACGCTGCCGAAGACTCGAAACCCGCGACCCAGCAGCAGTTTTGCGCTGGCCCAGCCGATGCCGGTGGACGCCCCGGTAATGACAACAGATTGCATAGCTCAACTCCCAACCACCGTTTGCAGATTGTTCCGCACGCACATCCCCTGATCAATACCGTTTTCGTGAAGTGTTGGGCAGCTCGAATATTGTCTTGCGATTGGCGTGACTTGCCACCACCACCACGACCGAAGCAGGCCAGTGAAACACGCTTCCGTCGTCCGTTCGAAGGACGACAGCTGCACAGCCAGCCTCTACTCCACGAAAATCAAACGCAGCGTCCGCCAATCGCGGCGAGCAGCGAACAATCGTTTCATTTTGCACCTTCGCGATCCCGTTTCCCCCTTTGTCGACCGCGAGGATGCCCTCGTCTTTCACAGGAACCAGATCATGACCGATTTTGCATCGCATTTCCTGCTCAGCGCGGCTGTTTTCGCCGGCGCATTCGTTTCGGGCCTGGCGGGCTTTGCGTTTTCAGCGGTCGCCGGCGCAATCCTGCTGCATGTATTCCAGCCGTTGGAGGCGGTGCCGTTGATGATGGCCTGCAGTGTCGGCGTGCAGGCCGTCAATCTGTGGGCGTTGCGCAAGAGCATCGAGTGGAGAGAAAGTCTGGCTCTGATCATCGGTGGTTTGGTCGGAATACCGATCGCGGTCTATCTCCTGCACAATGCCGATACCCGCACTTTCCGAATCGGTTTCGGGCTGCTGGTAGCGCTTTATGCCGGCTACACCCTCTTCCGTCCGGCCTTGACCTACTTCCGGCAGATGGAGAGCCGCGGCCGGAATATTCTCGTCGGATTTGGCGGCGGCCTGATCGGCGGATTGACCGCCATGCCGGGCGCGCTTCCAACCGTCTGGTGCGACATGCATGGCATGTCGAAAAGCCGGCAGCGCGGCCTCGTTCAGCCGTTCATCGCGGCCATGCAGATCTTCGCACTCTCCCTGATCCTTTCGCGGCACGATCTGTCATTGAAGGTTCTGTTTGATTTCGCGATCAGCCTGCCAGCCCTTGTCGCCGGCACGGCGCTGGGTATTTGGATGTTCCGCAGCGTCAACGAGATGACCTTCCGGCGCATCATCCTCATCATGTTGCTGCTCTCGGGCCTATCGCTCGTGATTTGATTTCCCGCCCCCTGCCGTCGCGCGGGCATTTGTGCGGCGCGGCGCAAGATTGAAATGTGCCCCGTCGGCTCACCCTTTGCGATTCCCGACCGATTGACCTAACCTTCGCTGGTTGAGGACTCGAGGGACTGCAATCATGGCAAAGCAGATGAAGAAGGCCGCGACCAGCAGGGTCCCGGCGCCGGGGACGACAGCGCGTGGCTTTCAGGTCATGGCGATTCACGTCACGGAAAAACGCGGCCGCCGCGCCTTCGAAGCGCTCAGGGCGGATCGCCCGGCTTCCAACACCTTCGCGCTGGCGGAAAGTCTGCCGAAGAATCTCGACCCGGAAAGCGCCGCAAAGCGCATCCTCGCCCACGCCTTTGCAAGCGACGCAATGCCCACGCTGGTCGACGACGAAGCGAGCAGTTTCAGGAGCCTGGGCGTCGAGACCGTGCCGCTGACCGGAACCACAATCGTCAAGTTCCGCCAGCAGATCAGGGGCATTCCGGTTTTCGCTTCCCTGGTCAGCGTCGAACTCGACGACGACAATGAGCTGGTTTCGCTCAATTCCAGCCTGGCGAAGCCGGACCTTGCGTCCTACGTCGCAAGCATCTCGCCGCTCGATGCGCTGAAGCGAATTGCCGACCTGGCCGGCTATGGACGGCAACTTCCCGACGGCGTTCCGACGCTCAATCTGTTTCTCGACCATGGCGGCAAATGGCGTCTCGCCTATATCGTCGAGGATGTCCGCAGCCGTACCAAGGGCAAGGCGTCGCCAGCCCAGCACCAGATCCCGCTGGTGCATGATTACGTGATCGACGCGCGAAGCGGCGCCCTGGTGGCGGAACTGCCGCGCACCCCGGCTCTGCGACACGGCACCGCCAGCGCCCCCGACGACCTCGGCAACATGCAGACCTTCAATATCGAAATGAAGGACGGCAAGCGGGTGATGCGCGATGCCAGGCTGAACATCGAAACCTACGATCTCCGCTACCGCGATCCGCTTGACGGCACGCTGCCCGGCAAGCTCGTCAAGCATCCCTGGTCGCCGGCCGCGGTCAGCGCCCATACCCATGCCGCTGTCGTCACGACCTATCTGCGCAAGGTGCTCAAACGCAACAACATCGATAATATGGGCGGGCGCGTGGTCTCGACGGTCAAGTGCGTCGTCGAGCAGTTCGAGCGGCCGCCCGGCAGCAAGGTCTGGCTGAACGCGCTCTGGGACGGCAAGCAGATGCTGTACGGCCAGGATCTGTTCAACGGCAGATTGCGCTCGATGGCGTCATCGCTCTCCGTGGTCGCGCATGAGCTGTTCCACGGCGTCACCGGGGGCACGGCACGGCTGATCTATCTCGGCGAGAGCGGCGCGCTCAACGAATCCTATTCGGATATTTTCGGCACCCTGATCGCCAACAGCAAGCAGCCGGATATCGGGAAATGGCACTGGCAGGTCGGCTGCGGCATGGCCGTTCGCGACATGCAGAATCCGACCCAGGACAACCAGCCGAAACTGATGAAGGATTTTGTCCAACTTCCGCTGACCCTCAACCACGATCTGGGCGGCGTGCACCTAAACAGCGGCATTCACAACTATGCCGCCTTCAACATCATGACGGCGAATGACGGCCGCAAATTCATCTTCACGCCGAAAGAACTCGCGGCGATGTTCTACATCGCACTGACCCAGCAGCTCTCGCGCCAATCGACCTTCGCCGACAGCCGGCGCGCCGTGGTGCTGGCAACGCGGTCGCTGTTTCGCAACCTGCCGCAGACGCAGATCGATATCCGCGTCGCCGCGGTGAAAGCGGGCTTTGCCGCGGCCGGCATCAGATAGGCGCAACCCCTCCGCCCGCTAAGTACGGGTTCCGTCTCCTGCGCGGCGGTCCACGCTCCCGTCGGCGATGCCGCGGCTGTTTCCCAGCCGGCTGCGCATTCATTGAGCATCTGAATCTGTATTTTTACGGGGTGCATCTTAACCAGAGCGTAGGATTGCAGCGGCATTCTCCTGGTTTGGACTGCCGGCCATTTCAAGACGTTCCAGAACCGGGCGTCACGCCGGAAAGTATCAAAAAAACAATCGGGGCGTGTCTTGCGGAAGCTCGAACATTCCATCATCGCCGAACTCGAGGACGCCGTTAAAAGCGGCTCGTCCGAGCGGCGCGTCGACACCCTTCGCCAGGTGACGAATCTTTTCCTCAATGACGGAGACCGGCTCAGCGAGGACCAGATCAAGGTCTTCGACGACGTGCTGTGTGTCCTGATCAGCCGCGTCGAGAGCCGCGCCCGGGCCGAACTCAGCCACCGCCTGGCGCCGATCGACTACGCGCCGTTCGAGGTGATCCAGCATCTGGCGCGGGACAATGAAATAGAAGTCGCCGGTGCCGTGCTGGCCAACTCCAGCCGGCTGCGGACCAGCGACCTCGTCGAGATCGCCACCACCAGGGGGCAGGATCACCTGCTTGCCATTTCGGGCCGCACCAACCTGCCGGAAGCCGTCACCGACGTCATCGTCGACCGCGGTGAGCGCAAGGTCATTCGCAAGCTTGCCAACAATGCCAGCGCGCACTTCTCCGAGACCGGCTATTCCACCATCGTCGCGCGCGCGGAAGCCGACGACGAACTCGTCGAGATCCTCGGTCTGCGGATCGACCTTCCGATCAAATTCCTGCGCGACCTCTTGCGGCGCGCCACCGACGCCGTGCGCGCCCGGCTGGCGGCCATCGCGCCGCCCGAACTCCAGCAGGAGATCTCGCGGATCCTGAAGACCATCGCCAGCGCGGCGGGAGACGCCGGCTCTCCGCAGCGGAACTTCAGCCGCGCCGAAGCGCTGGCAAAGCTGTTGAAACAGCACAACGAGCTCGACGACGCAGCCATCATCAAGTTTGCCGGCGCCGGGAAAATAGAGGAAGTCGCCGCCTCGCTCGCCGTTCTCAACAACGCCGCGACCGACATGATGATGCGGCTTCTGGAAGGACCGCGATCCGACCTGATCCTGATCCCCTGCAAATCCGCCGGGTTGAACTGGCTGGCGGTGGAAACCATCCTCTCTCACCGTCCGCTGCAGCAGCCGATATCGGAGCAGACGCTGAAGCTCGCCTGGAAGGATTACGGCAAGCTGTCCACGGAAACCGCCCAGCGCACGCTGCGCTTCTGGCAGGTCCATAACAAGATCGAGAAGTAGGCTCGCCCGTCGCGACGGCGCGGGCGGTCGAACCGGTAATCCCGAGCGAGCGCGCCCCGCAACCTCATGCCGCCGGCATTGGGCCGGCATGCTCGGCGGGAAGGGTCTCGTCCCGTTGCAGAGGCAGGGTGAACTGAAAGACGGCGCCACGCGGCTCATTCGCGGACGCGTACAGCTGTCCCTCATGCGCCTCGATGATCGAACGGCAGATCGCCAGTCCCATCCCCATGCCACCGGACTTGGTCGTATAGAACGCGTTGAAGAGGTGCTCAAGGCTCGCCGGATCCAGTCCCGGACCCGAATCCCGCATCGCGACGAGTATGCCGTGCTCGGCTTGCGCGGTGCTGATCAGCAACGCGCGGGGTATCTCGGCGACGCCGCTCATAGCCTCGATAGCGTTGATGATCAGGTTCAGGATCACTTGTTGTAGTTGGACCCGATCGCCATAAATGAGCGGCAGGCCGTCCGCGAAATCGGTCTGCACCGAGACGCCGGCCTTTACCGCTTCGCCCCGAGTTAGGGTAATCACCTCGCGGATCGCCTCGTTGATGTCCAGAAAGCTCCGCCGCGCCGGGACCTTCTGGATCAGTGCCCGGATCCCGGCGACGACATTTCCGGCTCGCGTCGCGTCCGCGACGATGAGGCGAAGGGCCTCGCGAACCTTGTCGAGATTGGACGGTTGCGCACCCAGCCAGTTCAAGGCGGCCTCGGCGTTGAGAACCGCCGCGGCGATCGGCTGGTTGACTTCATGAGCGATCGAGGCTGTCAGCTGCCCCATCGCGTTGAGGCGATTGGCGTGCGCGAGCCCCGCCAGGGTCTCGCGGTAGCGCCGCTCGCTTTCGCGGGCCTCGGCTTCCGCCCGCTTGCGCTCCGTCAAATCGAGCACGAAGGAAACGCCCTGGTTGCCGCTTGCTTCGAACAACGCCCCGCCGCTCAGCACCGGCAAACGGCTGCCGTCCTTCCGGAAATATTCCTTCTCGAATGGTTGGACTGTGCCAATCGTCTTCAGCTCCGCAACGGTGCGCTCGTCGCGGTCGCGCCATTCGGCCGGCGTCAGGTCCCTCCGATCCAGGCGACCCGAGGCAAGATCGTCGCGGTCGTATAGCGTCATGCGGAGAAACGCGTCATTTGCCTCGAGAATGCGACCTTCGATATCCCAGATGATGATACCGATGATGTTGGCGTCGACCAGGCGCCGGATCTTCTTATCGCGCGCTTCGAGATCGCCGTGCAGCTGAACGTTCTCCGCGGTCGTTTTGCGCCGCCGCCTCGCTTCGAGCCGTGCAAGCGCCAACGCGCCGACGGCGAAAACGGTGACAATGACGACGGCCGAAGCAATGAGCCACGTCTTGCGTTGTTCGAGCGCGTCGGCGCCCGTCTCCCAACCCGCAAGCAGGAAGCGCTCGTGATCGACCATCTGGTCGATCTGCGATCGGATCTCGCCCATGGTGCCGATCCTCGCCAGCGCCGGATCGGCCCCGGATGTGTGCGCCGTCTTGACGACGTCGTCGATCTCGCGGAGCTTTGCTGAAACGGTCAGCGCCAGGTGTGCGGCACGAAGGCTCTGCAACGGATCGTCCGCCACGAGATTCTGGAGCGCGTCGCCTTCCCGTCGCAGGCTTTCGTCAGAAACGCCGTAGTGCTTGAGATAGGTTGCATCGAGGGTCAGCAGATATCCGCGCCTTTCGACCTCCAGGTCGGCGATGTTCGCACGCAGCCGATCGAGCGTGTCCAGCACGTGGCGGCTGTGCTCGACCGCGTGGCTTGCCGCCTGCTGTTGGTGCCAATACCGCATGCCGAGGAACCCGCTCGCCGCGAGCAGCATCAAAGGCACCGCGACCCCCAGGATCAGCGGGCCAAACAACCCCGAGGTCCGCAGTGACGCGGGGAGCGGCATTGGTCATCAGTCCTCAGAAGCTGGCGCGACCGGCACGTCTTCTGGTGCGGACGCGAGGGAACTGATAGAATACTAGAACACGTGGATAAGTCCGCATAGGTGAGACCGGATCCCTGACGTTGTCAGGCGGACGGGTTGCGCCAGCCCCGGGATCCTTACAGTTGTCGCGCGAGGGCATCCGGTCTGCCGGGTTGTGATCGACCGCCAAAAAGGGAGCACGCACATGGCACCGGGGGGAAAGCCACTGAACGGTCGACTGCCGGTTAGCCGGCGCACTCTCGTGAAGGGATTTGCCGCGGCCGGAGCAGCCCTGTCGGGCACGGCGATGCCCTTGCGATGGAGTTTCGCGGAGGATACCGCCGCGATGTATGCCAGCGCCGCGGTCGACTGGAAACAATTCGCGGGCCAGTCGATCACGCTCGCGGGCGCGATCCATCCCTGGTCGAACGCGATCGCCCAGCTCCTGCCGCAGTTCACCAAGCTCACCGGTATCGACGTCGTCACCGACTTCCAGCTGGAAACCGCGTTCCTGGGGGCGCTGCCGATCAAGCTCGCCGGAGGCAGCAGGACGCCCGACGTATTCATGTTCCTGACCTATGGCCAGGGCATCTCGGCGGGATGGCTCGAGCCGCTGAACGCCTATTATTCCAACCGGTCGCTGACCGATCCCGACTGGTATAACGAGGGCGACCTCCTCAAGACCGCCCGAGCCTTTCCGGTGTGGTCGGACGGCGAACGCTACGCCTTCCCGATTACCTCCGAGGCGGTGACCATGTTCATCAACAGCGGTGCGCTGGCAGCCAAGCACCTGCCGGTGCCTCAGACTTTCGACGAGTTGCTTGCCACCGCCAAGGCGGTGAAGACCAACGAGATGTCGGGGGTGGCCATGCGGGCCCAGGCCAGCGGCAACTCGTCCCCGGCGGCCATGAGCTTCGTGTTCTCTTATGGCGGAGCCATGGTCAAGGACAACAAGGCCGCTTTCGCGAGCCCCGAGGCGATCGAAGCCGTCGCGATGTACGGACAGCTACTCAGCGAGGCCGGGCCGGTGGGCGTCGGCAACTATGAATGGTACGACGTGTTGAACGATTTCGTTCAGGGCAGGACGGCAATTGCGATCGACGCCAGCGTCCTTGCCACGGACATTTCCAATCCGGCACGGAGCCGCGTCGCGAAGCAGGCTGTCTTTGCCCCCTTCCCCCATGCCGACGGTCGCGCACCCGTTCCCTTCATGTCGCACTGGCAGGCCTGCATCAATGCTAAATCCCGAAACAAGCGCGCAGCTTTCCTGCTCCTGCTGTGGGCGACAAGCAAGGCGACCTCGCTGCAGACCGCGGCAGCGGGACTAGCGACGACACGGCTGTCGGCCTGGTCGAGCGAGGGTTTCAAGAAGACGTTCGGCGAACAAGCCGCAATGGCGGCGCTGACCAACTTGCAAAATGCCGATGTCGACCGCGCCAAGGCGATCCTGTTCCACCCGCAATCGAGGCCTATCCAGGACGCCTTCATGATTGGCGTCAATGAAGTGGTCTCCGGAGCGAAAACGGCGAAGGCTGCAATGACTGCCGCCGCCGAGAAGGCCAATGCGGCGATCCGCGGATAGGGGAGCCATCCAAGCGCTGGAAAAATGGCTGGGAAGCATCCTGAGCCCGGTTTTCAGTTCGATCGAAACGGAAAGGCCCTAGTGCATGATCCGGAAAAGTGGGAACCGGTTTTCCGAAAAGATCATGCTCAAACAAAAAGATAGAGCGGGATGACGATTCGAAGAAAAGTCATCCTGCTCTATAGTGCAGCGGGCTTGGGCTTGCCTGCTCGCGCTGCCGGTACAACTGAAGCGCGGTCCGGGCGGTTTTCGGCTGCAGGCGGAAGAAACCGGCAAGAGATTGGTTGAGCCGGTCGCTCGCCACGCCGCCGCGACCGGCCTGCAGCGCGAGCAACGCCTTCGCGGTGTCCCATGACAGCTCGATGGCCTTGGCCAAGACGATCAGCTGTTCCGGTTCGCTCTGAACCAGCACGCGCTCGACCAGCCCGATCGGAAGATCGCACATCAACGAGAGCGCGACGGCGGTTTTGTCGAAATCCCGTTCGTGCGCATACATTAGCAACCGCGCTTCGTCGAGTTGTCCGAGCGAATGCAGCGTCCGCACCATCGCCAGCGCCTGCGCATGCCGGCTCGAGCCGGCGCGCGCCGTGGTCTGGATCGCGTCGGATGCTTCCGCCACCGCGGCTCGCACCAGCGCGGCCTGTTGCCGATCGGCCACCTCGAGCCTTGTTTTGACGATTTCGGACGCTTGGACGAACAATCTGACCAGATCCTGGCGCGGGATGTCGGGGCGCGCCCAGACGCACAGCGCAAGATCGCCATTGTCCTGCGCCCGCTTGACCAGGATCGACATGCCGGATGTCGAGAACCTGGCGCCGGGGTTGGCGGCGGCGCCGGCGACGACCTGATGGTTGCCCCGCTTGACCAGAATATCCGTCACGGCCTCGGCCAGACGGCTTCGGCCGGAAATCGCCCGCAGGTGGCCCTGGCTCTTGGTCCGCGCATTTTCCGCCAGGGCGGCGTCTTCGAGCCGCCCCGAGAACGCCAGCACCGGCGCGGCCACTTCGATCGCGTCGTCGAATGCCAGCATGCGGATGACATCCGCGGGCGCGTCGGAGACCAACGCGAGCCGGCTGCCGAATTCCGCGCGGGCGGCACGCCCGATAGTTCCGACGAGCCGGCTCATGACGTCGCCGAACAGTTCGATCTGGTCGTCGGTGAACCTGCCGGAACCATCGATGAAGAGATCGGTGACGCGGCGCAGGACGTCGGCGCGCCCCGATGGATCCCTGTTCTCCATCACGTCCTGGAGTTCGCCGATCAGATGTCCCTGCGCGCCCATCAGGCGACGTTCCTTGCCGATACAATCACGGCATCGAGGTCAAGTTCGGAATGCGGAACCGGCCGGCCGAACAGATAACCTTGCGCGTAATCGACGCCGGCGGCGAGCAATGCCTCGTACTGTGTGCTGCTCTCGATTCCCTTGGCCGCCGTCGCGATATCGAGGCCGCGCGTCAAGGCGAGCACCGAAGCCACCAGCGCCGCGCAATCGCGCCGGCTGGCAAAACCCTGCGCCACCGACTTGTCGATCTTGATCTTGTCGAACGGAAAGCTCGTCAGATAGCTCGCCGAGGAGTATCCCGCCCCGCAATTGTCGAGCACGATCGAGACGCCGAGATTCTTCAGCTGCCTGACGGTGGCCAGGTGTTCGGTCTGATCCTTCTGCAGCAGTGAGGTGTCGGCGATTTCCAGTTCGAGCCGCAGCGGCGACAACCCGGAATCCACCAGCGCCCCCAGCACGAGATCGAACAGGTTGCCGCCGCCGAATTGAACGGCAGAGACGTTGACGGCGATCCGGATATGCGGCGGCCAAGCGGCGGCATCCAGACACGCCTGCCGCAGGATCCATTCCCCGAGCGGCAGCATCAGTCCCGTCGATTCCGCGAGCGGGAGAAACCGGTCGGGCGCCAGAAGCCCTCGCGATGGATGGTGCCAGCGAACGAACGCCTCGACGCCGAAGATGCGGCCCGCCCTGGTGTCGACCATCGGCTGATAGTGCAGTTCGAATTCGTTGCGCGCGAGCGCGTCGCGCAGTTCGCCTTCCATCGACCGCTGGATGTCCGCAGCCTCGGTCAATGCGGGCTGGAATACCCGGAAGGCGTTTCGCCCGCCCGATTTCGCCGCGTACAGCGCCAGATCGGCCTTGTGCAGCAGCGCCTCGGCGTCGGTCCCATGCTCCGGCGCGAAAGCAATTCCAATGCTGGTGCCGACGGTGACCTGCTGGCCGCCGAGATCGAACGGCCGCTCGATCCGGCCGATGATCCTGAGCGCGAGCGCGACGGCGCCCTCGACCTGACTCTTTTCGTTTTCCTGGATGATGGCGAATTCGTCGCCACCGAGCCGGGCCAGTACATCGATATCGCGAATCGACGTCCGCAGACGCTGCGCCACTTCGACCAGCAACTGGTCGCCAGCCGCATGTCCCAGCGTATCGTTGACGGACTTGAACTTGTCGAGGTCGAGCATCAGCACGGTGAAGCTGGTGCCATGGCGCTGCAGCCGCTTCACAGCGTCCTCGAGCTTTTCGGAGAACAGCGCGCGGTTGGCAAGGCCCGTGAGCAGATCGTGCTGCGCCATGAACGCGATCCGCTTTTCGTTGCGCGCCCGATCCGTGATGTCCTCGTGCGTGGTGAGCCATCCCCCGTTCGGCATCGCATGGCGGGCGATCGCGACCACCCGTCCATCGGCGAGCTCCTGCACTTCCTGCGCCGCCTTGACGTTTTGCGTCAGATAGGTGTCCGGCGCCACGCCGAAATTGGTGCCCTGCTCGCGACGGTATTCCAGGATCTGACGCAACGACGTCCCGGGCTTGGTCTGATCGCGGCTGAGCTGATAGATTTCGCCGTAGCGCGCATTCGATACCACGACCTTCTGCTCCGCATCGAACATGCAGAGTCCCTGCGACATGTTGTTGAGCGCGGCGTCGAAGCGCAGGTTCGTCGCCTCGAGTTCGGCGGCTTTCTCGGCCAGCATTTGCTCGGCGCGCCGCTGCACCGTGATGTCTTCGTGGGTCGCGACCCAGCCGCCATCCGGCGTCGCCGTGCGCTGAATATCGATCACGCGGCCGTCGGCCCGCTCGCAATTCACTCTTGGTTGTGCCGCTATCAATTCGAGGCCTTGATCGATGGTAATATCTCCGGCTTCGCCCCGATCGGCGTAGTGCTGAAGAATCCGGCGCAACGGCGTCCCCGGCACCACCAGCTCGTACGGCAGGCCATGCATCGTCTGGAACCGGCTGTTCGAAATCACCCGCCGCTTGTCGGCATCGAACAGGCAAAGTCCCTGCGACATGTTGTTGATGGCGACATCGAAGCGCGCATTGGTTCGCGCCAGCGCGTTGGTCCGCCGCACCAGCAGAAACGAGCCTGACAACATGATCGCGAGAAAAACAGCGACGAACAGGCCGGACGTGTAGAGGTTTTGCCACCATGGCGCCAGCACCTCGCTGCGTGCGTAGGTTACGGCCACCGCCAGCGGCAATCCAGGGACGGCTTTGTAGCCGACGATGCGGGCCACGCCGTCGACGACGCTGGTTGCCTCGTACGCACCCGTCTCGGACACCGGGAGATATCTCGCAAGCAACGGAGCGTCCGCAAGAGACTTGCCGACGGCCTCCTTGTCCTCGGGCTGGCGTGCAAGTAACCGGCCCTCCCGGTGCATCAGGAATATCGTGCCGCTTTTGCCGAGATCGATGGAGCGATAGAGCTTGGTGAAATAGGATTGGTCGAGCAGTGCGGTGACGACACCGGCGAAACTGCCGTCGGCGTTGCTCAATCGCCGCGACGCCGCGGTGAACCATTTGCCGTCCGCCACCGATCGAGAGGGAGGCGCGATAAACAGCCGATCGTCGGCGCTGTCGCGCTGGGCGATAAAATGCGGCATATCCGATACGTCGAAACGCGGTGGCGCCTGATCGTAGGAGTGAGCGACCACTTGCCCCGATGCGTCGGCCCATCCCATGGCGATAATGACGGATGAGGTCTTTTGCAGCTGTCGCAGCGCGGCATTGGCCGCCGCGGAATCGAATCTTCCCTCAAGGCTGGCCCTGCGAATCGCCTCCGCCCGGCCCAGCGCCCGATCGACATCGTCGAATATCAGCACTGTGTGTTCGGCAAGGATATTGGCAAAGCTCAGCGCATCGGATTTCGCCGCCGCGATCCTGTCGGCGTAGCGGGCTTCCGCGGCGACAAAAAACAGAACGCCGGTTGCAACCGTAAGCAGGACGCCGAGCGCCGTCAGCGACGAGCCCGGCGAGTGGGCCAGCCTTCGATAAATTTCCCGCATCGCGAATCCGCGCCACCAGTCAGGCGCCCACCGTCGCTCCCCATCGTTAATATTTCGTTCATAATATTGGTGGCGCCATTGATTGCGCCGCCCGGTGGACCTGCCCCCCTATTCTTTACTCGCGCCGGCCACTGTGCGTCGTAATCGCGCGAATGGACCAATTGACCGCGGCCCGAATCCAGACCATGCGCGACCACATGCGGCTCGAATGCAAGAGCGACTGGGACGGGGTAATCGCCACTTTCGTCCACCCGTGCTACAACCGCCGCGCGGTGATGACCGCGCCGAGGCCGGACTTCAGCGGGGCGAGGTCTTCCGCCTTCCACCGTCTGGAGCGGGAGAGTGATCGGCTTCCGTCCTGCCGGACCACGCGCTCAATGGCGTCGCGCAACAATATGCATGAACCGTCAATTCTTCTCGCTGCAGCGCTTGCTACCCGCATGCAGGGGGCGAGGATGAGGATTAAGTAACCGCGCCTTGAGTCTGAAGCTGCAGGATTTTTGGGCTCGAACAAGTCACATGAGGCGCTTCATACCAAGAATGTGATTGAAGCGTCAGTTCTTGGGCCCGGATAAGAAAGGCGAGAACGCGTTTCGCGCCCTCGCCCCTGAATATGCCCATCAACGCTTAATTTTTCGTTCCGGCGAAAGGCGCGCTTCCGCGCACCCCAACCGGAGATCAAGCCTAGTTCTTGGTCTTGTCGACCAGCGCACCCTTCTTGATCCACGGCATCATGTCGCGGAGTTTGGCGCCGACCTCCTCGATCGGGTGCTGGGCGAGCTTGGCACGGGTCGCCTTGAACGAGGTCTGGTTGACCTTGTTCTCCAGCATCCAGTCGCGGGCGAACCGGCCGGACTGGATGTCATCGAGCACACGCTTCATTTCCTTTTTGGTCTCGGCGTTGACGATGCGCGGGCCGGAAACGTATTCGCCGTATTCGGCGGTGTTGGAGATCGAGTAGTTCATGTTGGCGATGCCGCCTTCATAGATCAGGTCGACGATCAGCTTCACCTCGTGCAGGCATTCGAAATAGGCCATCTCCGGCGCGTAGCCGGCTTCCACCAGCGTCTCGAAGCCACCCTTGATCAACTCGACCAGGCCGCCGCACAACACCACCTGCTCGCCGAACAGGTCGGTCTCGCATTCCTCCTTGAACGAGGTCTCGATGATGCCGGCGCGGCCGCCGCCGATCGCCGAGGCGTAGGAGAGGCCGAGGTCGTGGGCATTGCCCGAAACGTCCTTGGCGATCGCGATCAAGCAGGGCACGCCGCCGCCGCGCTGGTATTCCGAGCGCACCGTGTGGCCGGGGCCCTTGGGCGCGATCATCAGCACGTCGAGATCGGCGCGGGGGTCGAGCAGGTTGAAGTGCACGTTGAGGCCGTGGGCGAACACCAAAGCGGCGCCCTTCTTCATGTTGTCGCGAAGGTGCTCGCGGTAGATATCGCCCTGCAATTCGTCGGGGGTCAGCATCATCACGAGGTCGGCCCATTTCGCGGCTTCGGCGACTTCCATCACCTTGAAGCCGGCGGCCTCGGCCTTCTTGGCGGAACCCGATCCCTTGCGCAGCGCGATGGCGACGTCCTTGACGCCGGAATCCTTCAGGTTCAGCGCGTGGGCGTGGCCCTGGCTGCCATAGCCGACGATGACCACCTTCTTGCCCTTGATCAGGTTCAGGTCGGCGTCGCGATCGTAATAAACACGCATGGTCGTTTCCTCATCGGTGGCCAGAATTGGCTGGTTAATCAGGCATTTGAGCTGGGGGGACCGCCGGTCGCCCGCGAATTTCCGGCGTTGTCTAGAGCTTTTTCCCGCCAGGGGAAACCCTCATCTCGCATGGCGCGGTGCGGCATCATCATGCGTCCACGACGACCGGATAGGGTGAGGCCAAAAGCGACGGCGACATCAGCCCCTCACGCGATCTCGGGCAGGACCTGCGGCCGCTTCGACAGCAGCATGACCGCGATCCCACATACCACGATGAGCATTCCGGCCAGCCGCAACGGCCCGAACCGCTCGCCGAACACCAGCGTCGAGGCGGCGGCGCCGACAAACGGAACCAGAAGCGCGAACGGCACCACCTGTGCGGCGGTGTAATCCCGCAGCAGCCGCCCCCATAGCCAATAGGCGATGCTGGTGGAAATCGCGCCCAGCGCCAGCATGCAGGCAAGGCCGGTCAGCGACATATGGATCAGCGAGTCCAGGGTCGGCCGCGGCCCGTCGGCGACCAGCGCCAGCGCCAGCAACGGCAGCGGCGGCACCAGGCAGAGCCAGGCGAACAGATCGAACATCGGCACGTCGCGCGCCCGCCGCAGCAGGAGATTGCCGATCGCAAAGCTGACCGGCGAGATCATCAGGACCGCAAAGGCACCGGCGCTGAAGTCGTAACCGACGGTGCCGCAGATCATCAGAAGGCCGGTTGCGGCGATGCCGATGCCGAGGGTCTGCACCGGCGTCGGCATTTCGCCAAATGCGATCACCGCGAAGGCGATGGTGAACAGCGCCTGGCTCTGCACGATCACGCTGGTGAGGCCGACGGGAACGCCGTGAGCAAGACCGTAGGCTTGTGCCAAAAACTGTCCGAGAAACAGCGTGCCGCTGATCGCGATCAGAAGCGGCCAGGAGACGTCGGGCTTGCGCACGAACAGGCACGGAACCGCGGCGATGGCAAAGCGCAGCGCCGTCATCAGCGCCGGCGAAAATTCGTCGAGCGCCAGCCGGCTCGCCACAAAGGCGAGCCCCCAGATCACCGCCACCATGACGGCCACGCCGACGTCGGAAGGCTTCATCGACGACGTCCCTAGCCCTGTCCGCCGGTTTTCGGTTTCTGCAGAAGGTACGTGCCGTGCAGCGGCGCGTGATAATCGACCGAGACCAGCGTGAAGCCGGCGTCGGTCAGCATCCGCTCGATCACCCAGCCGAAGGTCGAATATTCGTCGCGCATATGGGTCATCACGCTGCCGCGGTTGAAATCGTGGTTCTTGATGCTGAAATCGGCCCATTGTTCGACATCGCGCTCCACGCCGTCGGGCGTAGAGACAAACACGATGTCGCGCAGATAGAAATTCGCGCCGGGCTTCAGCGCGTCATGGATCCGCGACAGCGCCACCGCCTTCCAGAAGTCCGGCAGATGATGCAGCGTGAATTCGCTGACGATCAGGTCATAGGAATTCGGCTTGTAGGCGAAGCTCAGGAGGCCCGCAGGCTGGGTGCGGATCGCCACCTTTCGATCCCTGGCCTGGATGTCAGCCAGCGCCAGCATCGCCGGCGAAATATCGATGGCGTCGACCTCGGCGCCCAACAGCGCCGCCTCGCAGGCGAGCACACCGTTGCCGCAGCCGATATCGGCCAGCCGCCAGCCCGGCTGCACGCCGAGCATGGTCAGCGCCGCGCGGGCGCGGAGGTCGCTGTCGTCATGGCGGTCGTAGATCGAGGCCACCGCGGAATCGAGACCGAGCCGCCGCCGTTCGTTGTAATACCAGTCGCGCGCCAGCATGATTCACATCCCCTCGGCCCCACGCCCGATGGCGGCGACGCCGGTGCGCGACACCTCGATCAGGCCGAGCGGGCGCATCAGGTCGATGAACTGGTTGATCTTGGCGGAGTTGCCGGTGATCTCGAACACGAAGCTCTCGATGGTGGCGTCGATCACCCGGGCGCGGAACGCCTCGGCGAGCCGCAGCGACTCGACCCGGTGCTCGCCGGTGCCGCGCAGTTTCACCATCGCGAGCTCCCGTTCGATCGAGCGGCCGGTCAAGGTCATGTCGACCACGCGGTAGACCGGGACCATGCGGTCGAGCTGGTGCTTGATCTGCTCGATCACCATCGGCGTACCCGTGGTGACGATGGTGATGCGGGAGACGTGCTTCTGGTTCTCGGTCTCGGAGACGGTCAGGCTCTCGATGTTGTAGCCGCGCCCCGAAAACAGCCCGATCACGCGGGCGAGCACGCCCGGCTCGTTCTGCACGAGCACCGAAAGCGTATGCGACTCGGTCGGCTGATGGCGCTCTTCCATGAAATAGGCGGATGCAGGCTGGTTCGCGGATGTGGGCTGGTTCATTGTCGTCGTCCCCTTTGTCGTTCTTTCATCGTCATGCCCGCGCTGGCGGGCATCCAGCAGTCGCAGGTGCCTGTGATGAGTACACCGGCCACGGCGTACTGGATCGTCCGGTCAAGCCGGACGATGATGACAATACGTGTGACGCAGCGATTGCCATTCTCATACCGCCACGCTTTGGGGCACGGCGATGTCCGACCCGACCCATCTGTGAAACAGCTCGAGATCGATATTGCCGCCGCTCAGGATCAGGCCGACCCGCTTGCCCCGGAGCTTTGGCTTTTCCTGCATGGCGGCGGCAAGCGCCGCGGCGCCCGCGCCCTCGCTGAGATTATGCGTATCGGTCCAGTAGGCGCGGATGGCGGCGGCCACTTCATCGTCGCTGACCTGCACGATGCGCGAGGCGCCCTTGCGGATGATGGCAAGGGCGTCCGGGTCGGGGACGCGCGTGGCCATGCCGTCGGCGAGCGTGTTGCTGCTGTTCGTGCTCACGACCATGCCGGCCGCAAACGACAGCGCATAGGATGGTGCTTCCGTCGACTGCACGCCGACGATTTCGGTGGCGAGCCCGAGCAGGTCCCGCGCCAGGATGCAGCCGCAGATCCCCGATCCCTGTCCGATCGGAACATAGAGGACGTCGATATCCCCGAACTTGCGCAGCAGTTCGAGCGCGTAGGTGGCAACCCCCATCACCAGATCGGGATGGAACGACGGCACGAATTCGAGCCCGTCGCGCCGGGCGTGGCGCTCGGCCTCCTCGCGGGCGGCCTGGAAATCCTCGCCGTGCTCGACCAGATCGGCGCCGAACGCGCGCATCGCGCGGTTCTTCTCGGCCGAATTGCCATGCGGCACATAGATCGTCACCGCCACACCGTAGCGGCTCGCCGCAAAAGCCAGGCTCTGGCCGTGATTGCCGCGGGTCGCCGAGATAAGCCCCGCGGTGTCGGACCGTTCGCGCTTGAGGCGATCGACATAGACAAGCCCGCCGCGCACCTTGAAGGCGCCGATCGGCGTGTGGTTCTCGTGCTTGACGATGGCGGTCGCGCCGAGCCGTTCCGACAACAGCGGCCACGCGTAGGCCGGCGTCGGCGGCATCGCCGCGCCGACGATGGCGTGAGCCTGTTCCAATTGCCGGAGATCAAACATCGGCGCGCCTCCTCCAACGCGATGAGATCCCTCTCCCCGCTTGCAGCGCGCTCGTCATCCCCGCGAAAGCGGGGATCCAGTATTCCAGAGATGCCAGAGCACGATCGAGACGCCGCGGCGTACTGGATCGTCCGGTCAAGCCGGACGATGACAGCCGATTTTGCGGCCGGCAGCTTGCGATCACCTCGGTCATCGTCACACCAGCGCCTTGCCGCCGGCGAAGGCCGTGGCGGTGGCTTCGTCGGTGGCTTCCGCCGGCAGCAGCATTTCATTGTGGGCCTTGCCGGACGGAATCATCGGGAAGCAGTTTTCCAGCGCCGCCACCCGGCAATCGAACAGCACCGGACGTTTGACGTTGATCATCTCCTTGATCGCGCCGTCGAGATCGCCGGGCTTGACAGCCCGGATGCCGACGCAGCCGAACGCATCCGCGAGCTTGACGAAATCCGGCAGCGCTTCCGAATAGGAATGCGACAGCCGGTTGCCGTGCAGCAGCTGCTGCCACTGCCGCACCATGCCCATATACTGGTTGTTCAGGATAAAGATCTTGATCGGCAGTTCAAATTGAACGGCGGTCGACATCTCCTGCATCGTCATCTGCACCGAGGCGTCGCCGGCAATGTCGATCACGAGGCTGTCGCGATGGGCAACCTGCACGCCCAGCGCCGCCGGCAGGCCGTAGCCCATGGTGCCGAGCCCTCCCGAGGTCATCCAGCGGTGCGGCTCCTCGAAGCCGAAGAACTGCGCCGCCCACATCTGGTGCTGGCCGACTTCGGTGGTGATGTAGACGTCGCGGCCGCGCGTCGCCGCGAACAGCCGCTCGATCGCGAATTGCGGCAGGATGATATCGTTGTTCTTCTTGTAGGACAGCGAATTGCGCGCGCGCCATTTCGCGATTTCGTGCCACCATGGCTTGATGTCGGGCTTCTTCGTCTCGGCCTTGAACACCTGCAGCAGGTCGCCCAGCACGTTGCCGGCGTCGCCGATGATCGGCACGTCGACGCGGATATTCTTGTTGATCGAAGAGGGATCGATGTCGATGTGGATCTTCTTGGAACCCGGCGAAAACGCATCGACGCGGCCGGTGATGCGGTCGTCGAAGCGCGCGCCGACGCACAGCATGACGTCGCAGCCATGCATCGCCATGTTGGCTTCGTAGGTGCCGTGCATGCCGAGCATGCCCAACCAGTTCTTGCCGGACGCCGGATAGGCGCCCAGCCCCATCAGGGTGGAAGTGATCGGAAAGCCGGTGGCTTCGACCAGTTCGCGCAGCAGCCGCGAGGCTTCGGGTCCGGAATTGATGACGCCGCCACCGCTATAGATCACCGGCCGCTGGGCGGAGGCGAGCAGCGCCACCGCTTTGCGGATCTGCGCGGCGTCGCCCTTGACGCGCGGCGCGTAGGACACGTGCACGTCGGCCTTGCGCGGCGGATGATAGGTGCCGACCGCGAACTGCACGTCCTTGGGCACGTCGACCAGGACCGGGCCGGGACGGCCGGTACTGGCGACATAGAACGCCTCGTGCAGCACCTTGGCCAGATCATTGACGTCGCGCACCAGCCAATTGTGCTTGGTGGAGGGCCGGGTGATGCCGACGGTGTCGCATTCCTGGAACGCGTCGTTGCCGATCAGATGCGTCGGCACCTGCCCGGTGATGCACACCAGCGGGATCGAATCCATCAGCGCATCGGTCAGTGGCGTCACCATGTTGGTGGCGCCGGGGCCCGAGGTCACCAGCACCACGCCCGGCTTGCCGGTGGAGCGCGCATAGCCCTCGGCGGCGTGGCCGGCGCCCTGCTCGTGCCGGACCAGGATGTGCTCGACCTCGCTCTGCTGGAAAATCTCGTCATAGATCGGAAGCACCGCACCGCCGGGATAGCCGAAGAGGTGCTTGACGCCATGATCGATCAGGGCGCGGACGATCATCGCTGCGCCGGTTATCTGGTTGGGATCGTGGCTTTTCTCACTCATGGCTGGCTCCGGATGCGCTGTTCTCACGCGGCTTTTTGGTTTGGAGGTAGAGGTTTCGTAGCTGGGAAAATAAAAAGGGGCCCAAGAGGCCCCATGCACACCGCCCGAATGTGGATGGCCTCAGCCATCCCCGGCGGTGCGCCTGGGTACGACGACGATAAGCAGTTTGGTAATTTTATTACGCATATGGCCGCTCAGACTTCCCAAAGGTTGCGCGAACATAGCGGCGAACCCCAAAAAGTCAAGGGAACGCGTTGCTGGGCGCGACTTGAGGAGGTTAGCCCGGTTCCGGGCGTTCGGCGAGAGCGAATTTGCTGGTTTCAGCCATGCGCGCGGACGCCCCGCGGTCATTCCGGGACACGCGACTGTGCGCGGACCTCAGATGTGCCATTGCACGTCGGGGAATCTTGAGATCCCGGGTTCGCTCGTTTCACGAACGCCCCGGAAGGACGGTCTGAGGCGAGCCCTCCGCCGCCTCCGGCCTCACCCATTCGAATTCCGGCAGCTGGTGCCGGAACCAGGTGAACTGGCGCTTGGCGTAGTGGCGGGTATCGGCGCGGCCGATGATGGCCGCCTCCTCCAGCGTGATCTCGCCGTTCAGATGCCGGATCAGCGCCGGCACGCCATGAGCTTTCATCGCCGGGAGCAAGGGATCGAGGCGCCGCGCCGCCAGGGCCGCGACTTCCTCCAGCGCGCCGGCTTTGAGCATCGCGTCGAACCGCGCATCGATCCGCGCGTAAAGCGCGTCGCGATCGGGCTCGAGAAACAGCGCGCGGAACGTGCCCGGCGGCAACAGCGGCGGCAGGCCGTCGCGATGCCAGTCGGTCAGCGAGCGCCCGGTGGCCTCGACCACCTCCAGCGCGCGGGCGATGCGGGTGCGGTCGCGCGGTTTCAGGCGCTCGGCCGAAACCGGGTCGCGCTGCCCAAGCTGCGCATGCAGCGCCTCGACGCCGTCGCGCTCCAGCCGCGCGCGCACGGCTTCGCGGATCGCCGGCGGGATCGGCGGCACGGCCGACAGCCCGCGCGTCAGCGCCTTGAAATAGAGGCCGGAGCCGCCGACGAAAATCGGCAAGGCTCTTTGCGCGCACGCTTCCGCCAGCATGCGGGCGGCATCGCTCACCCAGCTGCCGGCGGAAAAATTCACCGCCGCGTCGACATGGCCGTAGAGCCGGTGCGGGACCTGCGCCTCCTCTTCCGGCGTCGGGCGCGCCGTGATGATGCGGAGATCGCGGTAGACCTGCATGGAATCGGTATTGATGACGACGCCGCCGTTCTTTTGCGCAAGGGCAAGCGCCAGCGCCGACTTGCCGCTGGCGGTCGGCCCTGCGATAAGCACCGCCTTGCTGCTGTCATCAGGTGAATTCACTCGGATGTCTCTCGTCGCCACGCTGATCTGCAATCCCGCCAACCCCGCGCTCGATAGCACGGTGGTAGACGGCGCGCGCGCCATTTTGCCCTCGGCAGGCCCGGCGCGGTGGCTGTTCGACGAAGTGGCGGTCGATATCCCCTTCGTCGCCGAGGGCGACGTTCACGCCATCGAAGCACGCCTGCGCCAAGCGCGCGGCGACCTGCCGATCGATATTGTCGTGCAGCCCGAGGCGGCGCGGCGCAAGAAGCTTTTTCTCGCCGACATGGATTCCACCATGATCGGCCAGGAATGTATCGACGAACTCGCCGACTTCGCCGGATTGAAGGCGCATGTTTCGGCCATCACCGAGCGCGCGATGCGCGGCGAGATCGCGTTCGAGCCGGCGCTGCGCGAGCGCGTCGCGCTGCTCAAGGATTTGCCGGTCGGCGTGGTCGATGAGGTGCTGGAGAAGCGCATCACGCTGACACCGGGCGGCCGCGAGCTGGTCGCGACCATGCGCGCCAATGGAGCCTGGACCTGCCTGATCTCGGGCGGTTTTACCTTGTTCACCAACACGGTCGCCGCCAGGATCGGCTTTCAGGAGAACCGCGCCAACGAACTCGTGGTGAGCGACGGCAAGTTCACCGGCGAGGTCAGGGAACCGATCCTGGGCCGCGCCGCAAAACTCGCGACCCTGATCGAACTCGCCGAATCCTTCGATCTCGACGAGATCGATACGCTGGTTGTCGGTGACGGCGCCAACGATCTCGGCATGATCCAGCAAGCGGGCTTAGGGGTCGCCTATCACGCCAAGCCCGCGGTATCGGCAGCAGCCGCCGCGCGGATCGATTACGGCGACCTCACGGCGCTGTTGTATGCGCAGGGGTATCGAAGGGACGAGTTTGAGGATTAAGTCGATTAGAGGCCTCGCCGACCTTGCTTTTGCCGGATGCCGGCCTGGGGGTTGAGGCGCGGCGAGGAGCGCCGACGCCCAGCGCGGCAGGGACGTCACCGTCAGCGCGGATCTCCCGCTGACCGGGATTTCGTGATATGTTCTGCCTCATGAACAGCAGCGAAGCCCTCGAAACCTTGCGTCGATCCGAACCCGATCTGCGCGCGCGCGGCGTGCGGCGGGCGGCTGTATTCGGCTCGGTGGCGCGCGGCGACAGCCGTCCTGACAGCGATATCGACATCATGGTCGAAATCGATCCGGAGGCGCATCTCACCGTATTCGACTACGCCGGCCTCAAGGAATACATCGCGGGCCTGTTTGACGGCCCCGTGGACGTCGTGAACCGCGACAGCCTCAAATCCTATGTCCGCCCCGCCGCCACGGCCGACGCGATCTATGCCTTCTAAGCCGGCCGATACCGCGCTTCGCGATATCCTTCATCACATCGAACTCGCCACCAGTTTCTCGGCCGGATTTGACCGCACTACCTTCGGCCACGACCTCAAGACCGTGTATGCCGTGACGCGATGCTGGAAATCATTTCCGAATCTTCGCGCGGCCTGCCGGATGATGTGAAGGCTCGGCATCCAACAATCGGCTGGAAGCAAATGGCAGGGGCTGGAAACATATATCGCCACGACTATGAAGATGTCGCAGCTGAGTTTGTCTGGGAAACGGTGATGCGAGCCTTGCCGCCTTTGCAAGCCGCGATCGAGGTTGAACTCATTCGCGATGCATGTGGCATCAACGCAGTGGACAGGCTTGACCGCCATGCCCGGACTTGATCCGGGCATCTATCAATCTTCATAAGAGTCACGCGAAGCCGATGGATTGCCGGGTCAAGCCCGGCAATAACAAATGAACGTGGCGTACGCGGCTACTGCACGCTCAGCGCCACGAAGCGCAGTTCGCCGTCCGCGTTCGAGACCAGCAGCAGCACCGATTTCTTGCCGTCCTTCTTCAGCTGGTCGACGCGCTTCTTGACGTCGGCGGCGTTGCTCACGGCTTCCTGCGCCACCTCGACGATTACCTCGCCGGCGCTCAGGCGCTTGTCGGCGGCGTCGGAGGCGCTGTCGACATTGGTGATGATCACGCCCTTGACGCTGTCCTTGATCTTGTAGCGGCCACGCAGGTCCTTTGAGAGGGTTGCGAGATCGAGGCCGAGCGCCTTCTGCGTCACCGGCTTTTCCGGGGCGGGCTCATCCTTCTTGACCGCGGCCGGCACCGCCTTGTCGGTATCCTCGAGGCGACCGAGCGTGACCTTCCGGGTTTCTTCCGCGCCCTTGCGGATGATGACGACGTCGACTTCCTTGCCGACGGCGGTGTCGGCTACCACGCGCGACAGGTCCTTCGGCTCCTTGATTTCCTTGCCGTCGAACTTGATGACGACGTCGCCGGGCTCGATCCCCGCGGGCTTGGCCGGGCCCTTGTCCTCGACGCCGGCGATCAGGGCGCCGCGCGCGGGCTTGATGCTGAGGCTCTCGGCGATCTCGTCGGTCACGGTCTGGATGCGGACGCCGAGCCAGCCGCGGCGCAGCTCGCCGAACTGCCGGAGCTGATCGACCACGCCGGCCACCGTCTTCGAGGGCACCGCGAAGCCGATGCCGATCGAGCCGCCGGAGGGCGAGATGATCAGGGTGTTGACGCCGATCACTTCGCCGTCGAGGTTGAACAGCGGGCCGCCAGAGTTGCCGCGGTTGATGGCGGCGTCGGTCTGGATGTAATTGTCGTAGGGGCCCGAGGAAATATCGCGGTTGCGCGCCGAGACGATGCCGGCGGTCACCGTGCCGCCGAGGCTGAACGGGTTGCCGATCGCGATCACCCATTCGCCAAGGCGCAGCTTGTCGGAATCGCCGAACTTCACCGCGATCAAAGGCTTGGTCGGCGTGAATTTCAGCACCGCGAGATCGGTCTTCTTGTCGACGCCGACGAGTTCGGCCTTGAACTTGCTGCCGTCGTTCATGATGATGCTGATCTCGTCGGCATCCGCGATGACGTGATTGTTGGTCACGACGATGCCGGAGGTATCGACGATGAAGCCGGAGCCGAGCGAGTTTGTCTTGCGCGGCTGCAGGTCGCCGCCCTTCTGGCCGCCCGGACCGCCCGGACCGCCACGGCGGTTCTTGAAGAAATCGTCAAAGAATTCCTCGAACGGCGAACCCGGCGGCAGTTGCGGCATCGCGCCCCTGCCCTCAGCCCCACCACCCTTGGCTTCGACGGTCTGCGAGGTCGAGATGTTGACCACCGCATCGATCACCTTCTCGGCCACGTCGGCGATGCCGTCGGGCCCGCGCGCCAGCGCCGGCGCGGGCATCAGGACGCTGGTGGCGCCAAGGCTTGCGACACCAAGGCAGATCGCGGCCAGCACGGGACGCAGGCGATGGCTCAGGGCTGGAATCGCACCGGTCATATCAGCTCTCTCTCCTCGCAAATCGGGGCGGAATTTGACGTCCACAGTGCGCCCGAACAGGGTTTCGGCGCAAGCATTTGAGCCGGACATTCGCTACCCATAGGCACCATTGAATACGGCAAAAAGCGGGACGCCGCCACTCACGAGGGCGTTGATCCCGCTGGATTTTTTGCCAGAGGCCGAAATCGGCGGTCAGCTAGCGCCGGACCACCCAGATCAGGATCAGGCCGACGACCGCCGATCCGATGCCGACGGCGCGCAAGATGTTGTCCGGCGTCGCCAGCGCGCTCTTCATCGCCCGGCGCATCCAGGCGGGGCTTGCCGCGAACATCAGACCTTCAAGCACGAACAGAATGCCCACACCGATGAGGAAGTCGGCGAACGCTATGGACCTCATCGGACTGGAACCTCCCGCTTTTAAGTTGTTTTTGCTTTTAGTGGGGGGCGTGGCTTCCGCCATGCCCCCTTTTGGTCCGGCATTACGGCTTGGCTGCAGCCGGTTGGTCGGGCGCAGCCGCCGGCGCCGATGGTGGCGCGGCAGCGGGCATGCCCGCACTTTTCTTGCCGGAGCCACCGAAATATTTGAAGAAATCGGAATCCGGCCGCAGCAGGAAACGGGTATCGCTGCTCTTTAGCCCGTTTTCATAGGCCGTCATCGAGCGGTAGAAGGCGAAGAAATCCGGGTCCTTGCCGTAGGCTTCGGCGAACAGCCGGTTGCGCTCGCCATCGCCCTCGCCGCGCACCTGTTCGGCGGTCGAATTGGCTTCGGCAACGATGACGGTGGCCTCGCGGTCGGCGTTGGAGCGGATCTCCTGCGCCTTCTGCCCGCCTTGGGCGCGGAACTCGGCGGCTTCGCGCTGCCGCTCGGTCTGCATGCGCTGGTAGACCGCCTGGCTGTTCTGTTCCGGCAGGTCGGCCCGCCTGATCCGCACATCGACCACCTGGATGCCGTAGCCGCCAGCTTCATGGTCGAGCTGGTCGCGGATCCGCGCCATCAGGGCTTCGCGCTCGTCGCGCACCACCTGGATGAAGGTGACTTCGCCGAGCACCCGGCGCAGCGATGCGTTCAACAGCGTCGTGAGCTGGATGTTGGCGGCCTGGATCGAGCCGACGCTCTGGTAGAACCGCAGCGCATCCTTGATGCGGTAGCGGGCGAAGGCGTCGACCACCAGCCGCTTCTGGTCCGAGGCGATCACTTCCTGCGACGGATTTTCCAGATCGAGGATCCGCTTGTCGATCGGGATCACGGTGTCGATGAACGGCGCCTTGAAGTTCAGGCCCGGCTCCGTGACGACGCGGACGGGATCGCCGAGCCGCACCACCAGCGCCTGCTCGGTCATGTCCACGGTGAACACCGAACTGTAGCCGACGATCACAACGACCAGCAGCGCAAACAACGCAACAATACCTGCGACGGGGGACCTCATCGTGTGCTCCCCTGCAGCGTAACGCCACCCGGCTGTTGCGGCTGGCTTGTCGTGCCCGTCGTCGCCGCCGGACGCCGCGGCGTCAGTTCGTTCAGCGGCAGATACGGCACGACGCCGCCCTGCGAGGAGGCCCCGCCGCCGTCATAGATCAGCTTCTCGGAGCCGCCGAGGATGCGCTCCATCGTCTCCAGATAGATGCGTTCCCGGGTCACGTCAGGCGCCTTTTTGTATTCGTCGTAGACCTTGAGGAAGCGCGAGCTCTGGCCCTTGGCCTCGGCGACCGCCTGCTGCTTGTAGCCTTCGGCGATCTGGATGATCTGCGCCGCGCGGCCCTTGGCGTCGGGCACGACGCGGTTGGCATAGGTCTGCGCCTCGTTCTGCAGACGCTCGAGGTCGGCGCGCGCCGCCTGCACGTCGCGGAAGGAATCGATCACCTGCGCCGGCGGATCAACCTTCTGCATCTGCACCTGCTGCACCAGGATGCCCGAACCGTAGCTGTCGAGCGTCTTCTGCATCAATTCCTGGACTTTGGCCTCGGTGGTGGTGCGCGCGCCGGTCAGGATCGGCTGGATGTTAGATTTGCCGACCGCCTCGCGCATCGCGCTTTCGGCGACCGCCTTCACGGTGCCTTCGGGATTCTGGATGTTGAACAGATATTCAGCCGCACCTTTCGGCTTGATGCGCCACAGCACGGTGAAATCCACATCGACGATGTTCTCGTCGCCGGTCAGCATCAGGCTTTCTTCCGGCACGTCGCGCATGGTCCTGCCGCGGCGGGCGGGATCGTCGATCAGCGTCATGCCGATCGAGATGGTGGAGACGCGCAGCGCCTTCGGCAGCAGCACGGTCTCGATCGGGTACGGCAAGTGATAGTTCAGGCCGGGCTGCGCGTCGCGCACATACTTGCCGAAGCGCAGCACGATGCCGAGTTCTTCGGATTGCACGCGATAGAAGCCGGACAAGCCCCAGATCGCGACCGCGACCAGCAGCACCAGCGCGATGCCGATACCGCTGAAATACCCGCCGGGCAGCAATTGCTGCAGCCGGTCCTGGGCGCGGCGCAGAAGGTCTTCCAGATCGGGCGGCCTCGGCCCGACCGGTTGCGGGCCGGAGCCCCATGGTCCCTTCGGACCCGAGCCCCACGGACCTCCGCCTTGATTCTTCCACGGCATCGACTGGTCTCCTTCGCGGGGCCCATGGGCGGATGCCCAGCCTCGCAACACAAGGACGCCTTATAGGGGACCGCCCGGGCCCTTACAACGCAAGCTTATGGCTCGAAGCAGCTATGCCTGAGCCGCAAATTGTCAATGTAAACATTGCCCGACGGGGTTAATGCGACTTTCGTCGGCGGTACGTCACATAGGAGAAGTCGGCGCTGTCGTCTTTACCGGCGGGATGCCGCTCGCGGGCGACTTCCTCCCAGATAGAAGCATCGATTGCGGCAAAACGAGTGTCGCCCTCGGGCCGGGCGTGCACTTCGGTGATCTCCAGACGGTCGGCGCAATTCATCCATTGCGCGTAGATTTCGGCGCCTCCGATCACGGCAATTTCAGTGGCGAAACGTCGCAGCGCGTCGCCTCGCGCGAGCGCGCGGGCATCCGCGAACGAATTCGTGACCACCGCGCCTTTGGCGCGAAAGCCGGCGTCGCGCGTAACGACGATATTGGTACGGCCGGGAAGCGGCCGGCCGATCGATACGAAGGTTTTGCGCCCCATCACCACCGGCCGCGCGATCGTCATCGCCTTCAAGCGCTTCAGGTCGGATTTCAGCCGCCACGGAAGGGCGCCGTGCGCGCCGATCACGCCGTTGTCGGCGACCGCGACGATGAGGACGATTTCCATCAACGCGCTCCCTTCGCCAGCGCCGTCAGCGCTGGACCGCCGATCCGGCAAATCGTCCACTCTTCCATCAGGACCGCGCCGAGCGATTTGTAGAATTCGATCGACGACGTGTTCCAGTCCAGCACCGACCACTGCAACCGCGACCAGCCGTTCTCGACGCACTGCCTGGCCAGATGCGCCAGCAGCGCCTTGCCGATGCCATTGCCGCGCTGCTCGGTGCGGACGAACAGGTCTTCCAGATAGATTCCGGAGCGGCCGCTGAAGGTCGAAAAATTGACGAACCAGACCGCGAAGCCGACGGGCTCGCCGTCCCACTCCGCGATCTCGCAAAACAGCCGCGGATGGCTGCCGAACAGCGCGGCGTCGATATCGGCTTCGGTGGCTTCGACCTCGTGGAGCAGCTTTTCGTATTCGGCGAGTTCGCGCACCAAAGAAAGGACAAGTCCCGCCTCATCGGGACGGGCGCGGCGGATCGTGAGGGCCATTCAATCGCTCACACCGCGACCGCCGCCTTGATATGCGGGTGCGGGTCGTAACCTTCAAGCACGAAGTCTTCGTAGCGGAACGCGAAGATGTCCTTCACATCCGGGTTGATCTTCATCGTCGGCAACGGCCGCGTCGGGCGCGTCAGTTGCAGCCGGGCCTGCTCGATATGGTTGGAATAGAGATGCACGTCGCCGAAGGAGTGCACGAAGTCCCCCGGCTTCAGCCCGGTCACCTGCGCCACCATCATCGTCAACAGCGCATAGGACGCAATGTTGAAGGGAACGCCAAGAAAGACGTCGGCCGAACGCTGGTAGAGCTGGCACGAAAGCCTGCCGCCGGCGACGTAGAACTGAAACAGGCAATGGCAGGGTGGCAGCGCCATCTTGTCGACGTCGGCCGGATTCCACGCGCTGACGATAAGGCGCCGCGAGTCCGGATTGCGCCGGATCATATCGATGACGTCCGAGATCTGGTCGATGTGACGGCCGTCCGGCGCCGGCCAGGATCGCCATTGCGATCCATAGACCGGGCCGAGATCGCCATTGGCGTCGGCCCATTCGTCCCAGATCGAAACGCCGTTATCCCTGAGATATTTGATGTTGGTATCGCCCTTGAGGAACCACATCAGCTCATGCACGATCGCCTTCAGCGGCAGCTTCTTGGTGGTCAGCATCGGAAATCCGGCGGCCAGATTGAAGCGCATCTGGTGGCCGAAGATCGACAGCGTGCCGGTGCCGGTGCGGTCACCCTTTTCCGCGCCGTCTGACAGAATTCGTTCGAGCAGGTCGTGATACTGATTCATGGCGTTGCGTTATGAGCCCCTAGCGAAGGCGAATTCCGGAAGGCAGTTCTAGCGGCCGGACCGGTTCTCCGACAGGAGCGATTCGGCGGAACCGGTCCATTATACCCCGAAAAATGAGCATCCGGTCCCCAAACGGCAAGGTACCCTTCTCATCCAGTGAAGCCGGCAAATCCCAGGACGCCGCCGGCCAGCAGCAGCCAGAGCGGATTGAGCCGGGTGGCAAAGGCCAGCACCGCGACCGCGGCCGTGACCAAGCCGGCCGTCCAGGTCCGGTCGGAGGTCAGCGCCAGGACAAGGCCGCTGGCGCCCATCAGCCCGATCGAAAGCGGCACCAGCGCCGCCTGGATAATGGCAGGCCAGCGCGCATGGCTCGACCGGGTCAGCAGGCGGCTCACCCAATAGGCCAGAACGGCGGTCGGGACGCACATCGACAGCGTCGCGGCGAGCGCGCCGGCGACGCCTGCGACGGCATAGCCGATCAGGGTCACGATCAGCACGTTCGGCCCCGGCGAGAGCTGCGAGATCGCGTAGACGTCGGCGAATTGCTTGTCGGTCAGCCAGTGCTGAACGTCGACCGCGATCCGGTGCATCTCGGGGATTGCCGCATTGGCGCCGCCGACCGCGAACAGCGACATCAGCCCGAAGGTCGAGATCAGCGTCCAGATCGGGCTCTGGTTGAAGTTCATGCCTTGACCCGCCGGCGCATGGCAATGGTGATGGCGATGCTGAGCGGGATCGCCACCAGCAACACCGCGGGCAGCGGCAGCCGCAGCACGCCGATCGCGGTGAACACGGCAGCCATGACCGCGACGCCGACGATGTCGCGCTTCCTGATCAGCGGCATCATCATCCGAAACACCACCGATATCAGCAGGCCGACCGCCGCGCAGGACACGCCGCCCAGGATGCGCCGAAGCGCGTCGATTTCGCCGTAACGCCCATAGAGCCCGGCCAGGATCGTGACGATGACCACGGGAGGACCGACCAGCCCGGCAAAGGCCGCGATGCTGCCGGGAAAGCCGCGAAAGCGCGATCCGAACACCACGCTGAGGTTGACGATATTCGGACCCGGAAGGAAGTGGCAGAGCGCAAAGGTTTCGTTGAACTCCTCGGCCGTCATCCACCGGTGCTGCTCGACGATGCCGCGCCGCGCGAAGGCCAGCACGCCGCCGAAGCCAGACAGCGACATCTTGGCGAACGCTGCGAACAGCGCGAGCAGGCCGGGCGGGGCTGATATGGCAAGTTCCGGCGCCGCCATGGCGGCCGGCGGCGAATCCGGGGGCATGGCGCAAGATGTAGAACGGGCGCCGCGGCAAGGCCAACCCAATTCGGCGTGTTCCACGGCCCAATACCCCCAAACCGGCTCTGTTTTTCTCGACTTTTGGCCCCTATATTGAGCGGGCCGGCTCGCCGGCTATGGAAATAAATTGCCGTCGCAATAAACCATTCGGACCCGGGGGCAGTACCCGGCGCCTCCACCAAAGCCCCTCGCAAAAGGCGGGTTTCGGCGGGGGCGAACCAGGATCGACGAGGGCGTAAAGGGCGTGTTTTTTCCCGGTATGGTTCCGCCGTTATCGGGCTATGCAATAGTTGCAAACGACAACTATGCTCCGGTTGCTCAGGCCGCGTAAGCGGTTTGAAAAACCAAGTCTGAAGTCCTAGTGGGTTAAGCTCCGCTGGGCGGGGTCCGGAGGCACCTGGCAACAGAAGCCTCCACTTCTCATTTGCCTGATGGATTTGCCTCCGGCCGGGTCGTTTGCCGGAATTTCGGCCACCGGAAGCCTGCTGACCTCAGGCCTCCGCCGGGGTAGCATGGGGAAACGGGCGAGTCGGACCACCGGCATCGCCGCCGGCTTTGACCAGCGATATCGAACACGACAGGACCGATAATGGCGACCGATCATATCCGATACGACGTGCTGGCGCGCGACGCGCTGCGCGGGGTGCTGCGGCGGGTACTGGCCGACGCCGCCGAACACGGCCTGCCCGGAGACCACCATTTCTTCATCACTTTTGTCTCCACCGCCGAGGGCGTGAAGCTGTCGCCGCGGCTGCTCGCGCAATATCCGGAAGAGATGACGGTGATCCTGCAGCACCAGTTCTGGGACCTGGTGGTGACCGATGAGCGGTTCGAAGTCGGCCTGTCGTTCGGCGGCATCCCGGAGCGGGTGGTGGTCCCGTTCAACGCCATCAAGAGTTTCTTCGATCCGTCGGTGCAGTTCGGCCTGCAGTTCGAGCCCGCCGACGCCGTCCCCGAAACGCCGGCGACGAACCTTCCGGCGGTCCCTACCCCCGCTGCCCTGCCCGTTGCCGCGCCCGCCGCGGAAAATCAGGACGAGCCCACCAAGCCCGGCGAGGGGGCCGAAGTCGTAAGACTGGACCGCTTCCGCAAAAAATAAAACGCGCGCAGGAAAAGCCGCGCAATCGTGTAGGATGAATGAACCGCCCGAGGCCGGCGTGAGCCGGTTCGTGCGGGATCGACTCGTGCAGCGGACGTCATCTCTCGTCCAACGGACCTTATCTATGGATCGATCGACCCCAACCTTGCGATCCGGTTCCACGCGCACCGAGAGCGACAGCTTCGGTCCGATCGAGGTTCCCGCCGATCGTTACTGGGGCGCGCAGACCGAGCGGTCGCGGCAGAATTTCCGCATCGGCCAAGACCGGATGCCGATGCCGATCGTTCGTGCGCTCGGCATCGTCAAGCTGGCGGCGGCACAGACCAATCTCGAACTCGGCCTCATCGACCAGCGCCGCGCCCGCGCCATCATCCGCGCCGGGCGCGAGGTGATCGACGGCAAGCTCGACGATCATTTCCCGCTCGTGGTCTGGCAGACCGGCTCCGGCACCCAGACCAACATGAACCTCAACGAGGTGATCGCCAATCGCGCCAACGAAATGCTCGGCGGCACGCTCGGCGCCAAAGCCCCGGTTCATCCCAACGATCACGTCAACATGAGTCAGTCGTCGAACGACTCATTCCCGACCGCCATGCACATCGCCGCGGCGATCGGGATCACCGCGGATCTGGTTCCGGCGCTGAACGGACTCCATCACGCACTGCACAAAAAGGAGAAGGCGTTCGCCCATATCGTCAAGATCGGCCGCACCCACACCCAGGACGCGACGCCGCTGACGCTCGGCCAGGAATTTTCCGGTTACGCCGCGCAGGTCGAGAGTGGCATCAAACGACTAAAGCTGGCGGTAAATGATCTGTACCCGCTGGCGCAAGGCGGCACCGCCGTCGGGACCGGGCTCAATTCGAAACCGAAATTCGCTCGCCTGTTCGCAAGATACGCGGCCAGGATCACAGAGCTGCCCTTCACGAGCGCCGCCAACAAATTCGAGGCGCTGGCCTCCAACGACGCTTACGTGTTCGCGCATGGCGCCATCAATTCGGTCGCGACCGGACTGTTCAAGATCGCCAACGATATCCGCCTGCTCGGCTCGGGCCCGCGTTCGGGCCTCGGCGAACTGATCCTGCCGGAGAACGAGCCGGGCTCCTCGATCATGCCGGGCAAGGTCAATCCGACGCAGTGCGAAGCGATGACCATGGTGTGCTGCCAGGTGTTCGGGAACCACACGGCGATGACGGTTGGCGGCAGTCAGGGACATTTCGAACTCAATGTTTATAAGCCTTTATTGGCACATTGCATGATACATTCCATCCAACTGCTGGCCGACGCCGCACGCTCCTTCACGGTGCACTGCATCGAAGGGATCCGTGCTGACGAAAAACGCATCCGGGATTTGATGGAGCGTTCGCTGATGCTGGTGACTGCCTTGGCGCCGAAGATCGGCTACGACAACGCTGCGAAGGTCGCCAAGTCGGCGCACGCTCGTGGAACCACGCTGAAGGAAGAAGCGGTGCGGTTGGGCTTCGTTTCAGAGACGGAATTCGACCGGCTGGTGCAGCCGGTCAAGATGATACACCCGGGCTGATCGCGGGCACGGTGGACCCCGTGAGATTACGGTCCTGGAAAATAGTTATGGACGATAACACCTAAAGAATGAGACCGACTATCTATCGTCTTATCTATCGTCGTCGTGGCGGGTCATCTATCGTCGTGATGGCGGGTGTGTTGAAGCACGAATTATTTCGTTGCCGCAGAGCGGAAGATATTTTTTGAGGTTATGGGGGTCGACGGGAATTTTCGGATGACGATCGAGCAGGCGAACGCAAAGCGCGCACGCTCACGCCTTCGTGAAAATTTCTCATGCCCCAAATTGGTTATTAAATGAGGGAGGCTGGCATGGGGGATTTAGTCAACCTGAAGCGATTTAGGAAACGCGCTGAGAAAGAGCAGTCGGCGAAACAGGCCGACGCCAACCGGAAGCGGTTCGGCCGGACCAAGTCCGAACGCATTCTGGAAGAACGGCGCGGCAAACGCGCCAACGACGTGCTCGATCAGCACCGGATCGATGGCGAGGATGCATCATGAAATCGCCGGTCGTGAAACGTTCGATCGTCGTCGCCGGTCACAAGACCAGCGTCAGCCTCGAAGAGGCGTTCTGGAACGGCATGAAGGAGATATCCGGACTGCGCGATATGACACTCTCGGAGCTGGTGGGAGAAATCGACAGCAATCGCCAGCAGGGCAATCTGTCGTCCGCGATCCGGCTCTTCGTGCTGGATTATTTCCGCGCCCGCGCCTTGGCCGCGTCGCCGGATCCGAAGGCGCAGAGCTAATTGCGGTGCCGCGGGCCGGGAAGCCGCGCGGCGTTGGAACTTCCCGCACGGCCGTCAAGGCGGCCGCACTTGCGGCCGCCCCACGCAAGGAAATTCAGTAGACGAGACCGGTGCCGGGCGGCTTTTCCAGTGCCTCCGCCAACGAGCGATACTCGGCGCAGTCGGTTCCGCAAATCGCGGCGATCCGGGTCAGATGGTATAATGCCTGGTCGCGGTTGCCCTGTTCGATCTGCCACAGACCGTAGTAATTCCAGGTCAGCACGTGGTTCGGATCCGATTTCAGCGCGCGCTCGTACCAGACTTGCGAGAGCTTGTAGTCGCCGAGTTTGCGATAGGAATAGCCGATCAGATTGGCGACATTGGGGTGGTCGTCATGGCCGAGCGCCTTCAGCTGCTCGATCGCGTCCGCATAATCGTTGCGATCGTAGATCGTCGCATAGGCCGCGCGGTAGCCTTTGGCAAAAGCGGGATCCTCGAACAGGGACTGCTTGTCGGGCTTCTTCTTGACCCTGTGGGTGGTACGGGTGGCGTTGCTATTCGGCGGCGGTGTCGTGGTGTAAGCCGAACCATAGGGATCTCCGCCGCCGCCGCCACCGCCCCCTCCGCCGCCTCCGGCGGCCAGCGCTGGAACGATCGGGGCCGAGGTCAGCCCAGCCAGAAACACGGCCAGTGTCGCAAGCCGGATCACAGAGTGGGTCATGCACGCCTCCTGCTTCCCTGTTTTGACGATTCCTCCAGCCACTGCCGTAAACACCGCATCGACGGCGACATTCCCGCCCCGCTTCCGTTGCCGAAAAATAATTGCGCTGGGTACCCGCCTCGCCGGAGCGCTTAAGAATGTTGAGACGAGTTGGGCCGAGTGTGTTCCACAGCCCACATTGGCCGGAAGGTGCGCGCGCTTGTTTATAATCGCTCTAAGGTGCCGGAGCATTTTGATCGCGAGACTTGACCGGCCGGTCCGCGATTGGAAATACACATCATGACCAAACGTAACGGCACTCGCCCGCATCAGCCACTGGGGTTAGCCAGGCGGGGCTATTCAGGCGTCATCCAGCACCTCGCCGCCGGCGACGCCGGCTCGGCGTTGTCCGCCAACGAACTCGAAAGCCGGCTGATCGAATTGGGCTTCGTCGAAGGCGCGCGGGTCGAGGTGCTGCATGAGGGCATTGTCGGCCGCGATCCGATCGCCGTCCGCGTCGAGAACGTCACGATCGCGGTGCGCCGGCGCGAGGCCATGGCCATCATTGTCGCCTGAGGCGAACGGACCCTAAACTATGGAAGCTCCGTTGCTGCATCTGGCTCTGGTCGGCACGCCGAACAGCGGCAAGACCTCGCTGTTCAATGCGCTCACCGGCAGCCGCCAGAAAGTCGCGAACTATCCCGGCGTTACCGTGGAGCGGAAGGAAGGCGGGTTCGTCACGCCCTCCGGTCGGCAGGTGTCGCTGGTCGATCTTCCCGGCACCTACTCGCTGCGCGGCCGCAGCCCCGACGAGGAGATCACCCGCGACATGGTGCTCGGCCGCACCCCCGGCGAGGCGGTGCCCGACCTCGTGCTGTGCGTCGCGGATTCGACCAATCTGCGGCTGACGATCCGCCTCTTGCTCGAGCTCAAGAACACCGGCCGGCCGCTGATGCTGGTGCTCAACATGTTCGATATCGCGACCCGCCGCGGCGTCACCGTGGACGTGCCGCGGCTGTCGGAGGCGCTCGGCGTGCCCGTGGTCACCTCGATCGCGGTGCGCAAGGGCGGCACCGCCGAATTGCTGCGCCGGACCGACGAGATCGCGGCGCAGGCGCAGCCGCACGTGAAAGAAAATCTCTGGGAGCCGCTGACGGTCGCGCAACTGCGCGCCACCCAACGCGAGGCCGACCGCATCATCGCGTCGACCGTGAGCCTGCCGTCGCGGCCGGATTCCTGGACCGCGCGGATCGATGCCGTGGTGCTGCATCCGGTTGCGGGACTCGCGATCCTGGCGCTCATTTTGTTCGTGATGTTTCAGGCGGTGTTCGCCTGGGCGCAGCCCTTGATGGAGTTGCTGTCGGCGGCCTTCAGCGCGCTCGGGCAACTGGTGCACGACACCTTGCCGGCCGGGCTGTTGCAGAGCTTCCTCGAGAACGGCGTGATATCCGGCGTCGGCAGCGTCATCGTGTTCCTGCCGCAGATCATTATCATCTTCCTGTTCATCCTGCTCCTGGAAGATTTCGGGTACATGGCACGCGCGGCGTTCCTGATGGACCGCATCATGGGCGGCGCCGGCCTGCACGGCCGCGCCTTCATTCCGCTGCTGTCGAGCTTCGCCTGTGCCATCCCCGGCATCATGGCAACGCGGGTGATCGACAACCGCCGCGACCGGCTGACCACCATCCTGATCGCGCCGCTGATGACCTGCTCGGCGCGGATCCCGGTCTACACCCTGATCATCTCCGCCTTCATCCCGGACACCCAGGTCTGGGGCTGGGCCAATCTGCGCGGGCTGGTGATGTTCGGCCTCTACGCGGCCGGCATCCTCAGCGCATTGGCCGTCTCGTTCCTGATCAAATTCTTCATGCTGCGCGACTACGCGCCGGCGCCGTTCATGCTGGAACTGCCGGACTACAAGATGCCGCGGCTGAAGAGCATTGCGATCGGAATCTATACGCGGGCCAAGATGTTCCTGCAGCGGGCCGGCACCACGATCTTCTCGATGATGGTGCTGATCTGGTTTCTGGCGTCGTTTCCGACGCCCCCCGCGGGCGCTGCGGGCCCCGCCATCAATTACAGCCTGGCCGCGATGATCGGCAAGGCGCTGGAGCCGCTGCTGGCACCGCTCGGCTTCAACTGGCAGATCGCGGTGGCGCTGATTCCGGGCATGGCCGCACGCGAGGTCGCGGTCGCAGCACTCGGCACCGTCTACGCGATCGAGGGCGGCAAGGAGGCCGCCGACCAGATCGGCCAGGTGCTAGCGACCAAATGGAGTCTCGCGACCGCGCTGTCGCTGCTCGCCTGGTACATCTTCGCCCCGCAATGCGCTTCCACGCTGGCGGTGATCCGCCGAGAGACCGGAAGCTGGAAATGGATGGCGGTCACCTTCGCCTACATGTTCGCGCTGGCCTATGCGGCGAGCTTTGCCACCTACAGCATCGCCCTCGCGCTCGGGGCGGGCTGATCGATCGCCCGGGTCCGGCTGGCCACACTCTTGCGCGGCAGCCGCCAAGTTTCTAAGGATATTCGCTCGGGCCGAAAAACCCCTCATGGAGGCTGAAATGGACATCGCAACGCAGATCGCGCCGCGCTCTTTGTCCATTTCGGAAGCTCTCCATGACCGCGTTTATCACGCTGGACTCCCTCTGCCTCACGACGCCTGACGGCCGGCCTCTGTTTGACGGATTGACGCTCGCCATCGGGTGCGAGCGGACCGGTCTTGTCGGCCGCAACGGCTGCGGCAAATCCACGCTGCTGCGTGCGATTGCCGGCGGGGTCGAACCCGCCGCCGGATCGATTCAGCGCTCGGGCTCGATCGGCACCCTTGCCCAACTGGCGGACGACCGCCTGACGGTGGCGCAGGCGCTGGGCGTTGACAGCGCTCTCGTCCGCCTGCGGCGCCTCGAACGCGGCGAAGGCTCGCTGCAAGATGCCGGCGACGCCGACTGGACCCTGGAAACCCGGCTGGCGTCAGCGCTGATCGAAACCGGCCTGCCCGCTCTGCCGCTGGATCGCCTTCTCGCCTCGCTGAGCGGCGGCGAGCGAACGCGCGTCGCGCTGGCGCGGCTGTTGATCGAGGCGCCGAACGTATTGCTGCTGGACGAGCCCACCAACAATCTCGATGCCGATGGCCGCGCGGCGGTCGCCGAATTGCTCGCACGCTGGCGCGGCGGCGTGGTCGTCGCGAGCCACGACCGTGCGCTGCTGGCGCATGTCGACCGCATCCTCGAGCTTGCCGCGATCGGCGTCACCATCTTCGGCGGTGCGTGGCCGGAATTTGCACATGCGCGCGAGGCCGCGCGGGCCCGTGCCGGGGCCGACCTCACCCGCGCCGCCGACGCGCTCCGCAACGCCGAGCGCGCGGTTCAGCAGGCAAGAGAGAGAAAGGCCCGGCGCGACAAGGCCGGCCGCGCCTGGCGCGCCAAGAGCGTCGAGGACAAGATGTTCATGGACCGCGAAAAGCAGCGCGCCGAGAACAGCGCCGCGCGCGAGGGCCATATTGCCGAGCGGCTGATCGGCGAGCGCGCCGATGCCCTCGAACAGGCCCGCGCCCGGGTCGAGATTCTGACGCCGCTCTCGATCGACCTGCCGAAAGCCGGCCTGGCCCGCGGCCGCGAACTGCTGGCGCTCAGCGACGTGGTGATGGCGTATGGCGCCCGCCGCCTGTTCGGCCCGCTGTCGTTCGAGGTGCGCGGCCCCGAACGCATCGCCATCCACGGCGCCAACGGCTCCGGCAAGACCACGCTGCTCGGCCTGATCACCGGACAGCTTCGGCCAACCGCAGGAAACATCAGCCGCCTGACCGGTCGCGTCGCCATGCTCGACCAGCATGTCGGCCTGCTCGATGCGTCCGTCAGCGTCCTCGACAATCTGCGCCGGCTCAATCCGGATTTGTCCGATAATGAGGCGCGCGCCGCGCTGGCTCGCTTCGCGTTCCGCAACCAGGCGGCGCTGCAGATCGCTGGCACGCTGAGCGGCGGCGAGCGGCTGCGCGCGGGGCTCGCTTGCGTGTTCGCAAGGCCGGAGCCGCCGCTCCTGCTGCTGCTGGACGAGCCGACCAACCACCTTGATTTGTCATCGATCGAAGTGCTGGAAGCCGCGCTGTCAGGCTTCGACGGCGCACTGATCGCGGTGAGCCACGATGAGACCTTCCTGAGGGCGATCGGCGTCGAACGGGAGATCAGGCTGTGACAGGGTTCACCGCACAGCCGCGTCCGGCGCGTCTCAAATGGCGGGATGGGAGCGTGGCGCCTCGACGTAGGGACGGAACGTCGATTTGTCGGTTCCGCAATCGGGGCATCGCCAATGCGCCGGTATGGCAGCGAACGGTGTCCCGGGCGCGACCAGCTGATCGGGGATTCCGGCGAATGGTTCGTAGATGTAATAGCACCCGCCGCACATGAACATCTGGCGGTCCGGCTGCCGCGGAGCGGCGGGGGCCCGCGCCACGCTCCTGGTCGCGGCGTCGGCCGGTGTGAGGACGGAATCGCCGACGCTGACGCGGCCGCCTTCCCTTGCGATCAAATAGATTCCAAGTTCCTTGTGGCCGAAGGCCGCGCGCAGCGAGCCGGGAATGTCGAGGTCGCGGCGGCCGGTTTCGGGGTCGACATTGGTGGCGCCGCAGCGGCCGTTGCGACGGTCGACCCGAAACAGCGCGTCCCCAATCCTGATGTCGCTGCCGACCCAGTCGAATTCCTCCCATGGATTTGCCTCGTCGATGTAGAGGTTGGCGCGGAAACGCAGCGGATCGATCTTGATGCCCCATTGCGCCTCGAGGCTGCGCACCGTCGCCAGATTGATCAGCGAAATGACATTGTCCGGCTTGTCCATGAAATGGCCGTCCCTCGAGCGGACCAGCGTCGGCGCGCTGCGCAGCGCGGGGACGAGCTGCCAGACGATCTCCTCCACCTTGGCGCGCGCGGCTTCGTCGTCGAGGTCGGCCACGATGAGCTGGCGATTGCCTTGCGTGATCGTCAGCTTCCGCGTCTCGACGTCCAGCGTGGTCCTGACCCGCGCCAATGCCTCCTCCAGCATCAGCATCACGAATAGCCCCTTCTTGCCCCATCGCGGCTGACTGACATCGAAGGGGGCCCCGGGCCGCACCAGCGCGAAGATGCGATCGTGCGGGAAAGGCATTTTGGCCTCCAGCTCGACGCTCGGTAGCGGCTGCGCGCTCAATCCCTTGATCGGATAGCGATAGATATTCCTCAAAATCGGCATCGGCGCGCCACCCTGTCGTACGACGATCATGCTTGAAAATGCACGATGGGACGGCGATCTGCGTAGAGCCGGTCGTTGCCGAAGTCGTGGAGCCAGATCGCGCCTGGCGGAAACCGGCACTGCAGGCGGCGCGAACTGATCCGAGAACAGCGCGGCCATGTCGGTCGCGGGATCATCGATCGCGTCGTCGATCGCGTCCGACAGCCGCGCGATGCCCTTTTCGATCTGCTTGGGCGACAACGCGGCATAGCCGAGAATCAGGGCGCGGCCGGTCAGGGCGGTGCGTTGCTGGAAATGGACCCGCGCCGAGGCCAGCGAATAGACACCGACCCGCGCGCGCTGGGCGAGGGCTTCCACCGTCACGGCATCCGGAATTCCCGGCGGCAGGTGCCAGAGCACGTGCAGGCCCCCCGCGTCGCCGTCAACCCGGACGTCGCCGAAATTGCGGTGCAGCGCGGCCACGAGGCAATCGCGGCTATCCCTGTAATGCGAACGGACGCGAAGCAGGTGAGATGCATAGCTGCCGCTGTGCATGAAGTCGGCCAGCGTCGCCTGCTCCAGCCAGGGATTGCCGTTGTTGAGCAGCGATTTCTCAGCACAGACGGCTTCGGCGATATGCTCGGGCACCACCATGTAACCGAGCCGCAATCCGGCGCCGAGCGATTTGGAGAAGGTCCCGATGTAGATCGTACAGTCGGGCGCCAGCGCCGCCAGCGGCGGAAGATGCGATCCTTGGTAGCGGATATCGCAGTCGTAATCGTCCTCGATGATATAGCAGCCATAGCGCCGCGCCCACGCGATCACCTCGGTGCGCCGCTCCGCCGACAACGTCGCGCCGGACGGATATTGATGCGTGGGCGTGGTATAGAGCAGCGATGCCGTGCGCCGCGGCAAATCGTCCGGGATCAATCCGTCGCGATCGACGGCGACGCTGGCAACTTCAGCACCGGCAGCTTCGAACGCCAGCGCCGCACCCTGATAGCAGGGATCCTCGACGACGCCGAGTGCGCCGCGTGCGAGGTACAGCCGCGCCGCTAGCGCAAGGCCCTCCTGGATTCCCGAAACGATGACGATGCGGCTTGGATCGGCGACGATGCCGCGCGCCGCGGCCAGATGATTGGCAATCGCCGTGCGCAGCGCCGGGAGCCCCGCCGGCTCGCCATACTGGGTGAGGCCGGCGCCGCCGCCGTGAGACAGATTGTTCTGCAGCAGGCGGCGCCAGGTCTTCAGCGGAAACATATCCGCGCTCGGGCGTCCCGGAAAGAAATCGTAAAGCAGGCGATTGCCGGTGGACTGGGGCGCGCGGAGCGCGCGGGCGTGACGCAACGGCATCGGCATCCGCGTGCGCGGCGGCGACTCGCGAAATTCGGAGGCTGGATGAAGGTGTGCGGCATCGCGCGGCACCTGTTCGGCGACATAGATCCCGGACGCCGGCCGCGACTCGACGATCCCCTCCATCAGCAAGAGATCGTAGGCGCGCACGACCGTGTTTCGCGATATCGCCAGTTGCTCGGACAGCCGCCGCGACGACGGCAGGCGCGTCCCGGGTCCGATGCGGGCGCAGCGGATGGCTTCACGGATCTGGTCGACCATCTGCGTCGTGAGCGACTCCGGCCGCGATCGATCCAGGAGAACGGAAATCTGCATGTGGGCCGCGCCGGTTCAAGACTTCCCTGATCCAGCGCCGGAGCAAGGGCTGGGCCAGTTGTGGGTCCAGCACATCAATTTTGTCGGGATTCCCGCCAAAGTCAGCTGATTTTTCGCGGTTTTCGAACTGGCTCCCTCGCTTTGCCAGCAACTGGACCCATCGCGGATCGCCGGCGTCCGCGACTGCCCAGGGCCGATGCAGGTTCTGCCCGAAACCTTTCCTTGCCGTCTATCTCCTGAGCAACTTGGGAAATTGGCGCCCATCGCCAAGCCAGCCGATGGAGCCATCGCATTTTTCACCGGCGGCTCTCATGGCCGCCGGCTGCTCCATGCGAGCGTTGGATCACTGACGAACTTAGCGGGAGCAGCAATGCGAAGCTCCCGGTCATCGAACCACAAGGAGAACCCATGAGCACCGCACTGTCCCGCTGGCTGTCCGCCGCGGCTGCCATCCTCGTCATCTTCGGATTAGGCGCAACCAGCGCACACGCCGAAGACACCATCAAGATCGGCGTGCTTCACTCGCTGTCCGGCACCATGGCGATCAGCGAGACCATCCTGAAAGACCTGATCCTGATGGAGGTCGCCGACGTCAACGCCAAGGGCGGACTGCTCGGCAAGAAGATCGAGCCCGTGGTCGTCGACCCCGCGTCGAACTGGCCGCTGTTCGCCGAAAAGGCCCGCGAGCTTCTCACCAAGGACAAGGTGGCCGCCGTATTCGGCTGCTGGACGTCGGTGTCCCGCAAGTCGGTGCTGCCGGTGTTCGAGGAGCTGAACGGCCTGTTGTTCTATCCGCTCGAATATGAAGGAGAAGAGGCCTCGTACAACATCTTCTACGGCAGTTCGGTACCCGACAACAAGGCGGTTCCGGCGGTCGAATACCTCATGAGCAAGGACGGCGGCGAAGCGAAACGCTTCGTGCTCGAAGGCACCGACTATGTCTATCCCCGCACCAGCAACAAGATCATCCGCGCCTTCCTCAAGACCAAGGGGGTCGCGGACGAGGATATCCGGGAGAATTACACGCCGTTCGGCTTCTCCGACTGGCAGACGGAAGTGGCGGCGATCAAGAAGTTCGGCTCTTCCGGCAAGAAGACGGCGGTGATCTCGACCATCAACGGCGACGCCAACGTGCCGTTCTACAAGGAGCTCGGCAATCAGGGCGTGAAAGCCACCGACATCCCGGTGATCGCATTCTCGGTCGGCGAGGAAGAACTCGCGGGCATCGATACCAAGCCGCTGGTCGGCCATCTCGCGGCTTGGAGCTACTTCCAGTCCGTCAACACGCCGGAGAACAAGGCGTTCATCGCCAAATGGCGCGCCTACACCAAGAATCCCAAGCGCGTCACCAACGATCCGATGGAGTCGGCCTACATCCTGTTCCACATGTGGGTGCAGGCGGTGCAGCAGGCCGGCACCACGGATGTCGAGGCGGTTCGCCAGGCGATGATCGGCCAGAAGGTCAAGTCGCCATCGGGCTTCGAGGTCGTGATGGGCAGCAATCACCACATGGCGAAGCCGGTGATGATCGGTGAGGTCCAGGCCGACGGCCAGTTCAGCATCGTCTACAAGAGTAAGGCGTTGCCGCCCAGGGCGTGGAGCCCCTATGTCGAGGCCAACAAGGGCAAGGTCGCCGATTGGTCATGGCCCTGGGTCTGCGGCGGCTGCACCTCGCCGCGGTTCGCAGCGAACTGATCTCCCTCGCTGCTTGCCGATGGTAGGAATCCGGTTACGACGACACTGTCGGCGTAACCGGATTTACTTTTTGTTTTCATCACCTTGTTTGCAAATTTCCATAATCGCACGCTTTCTTAATTGGCACGGCCTTGTCCGGCGCGGGTCTGGAACCCGAGCGCCACATGCGCATTTTCTGGTCGGCTGGCAGGAATGACCGATCATGACCATGAGGCGGCGCGAATTTTTGGCCGGGACGGCGATCCTGGTGCTCAGCACCATCAAGAGCCGGGCCACCATCATTTCCGGCGGCCTGCCCTGGGCGCCGGATGCCGGCAGTCCCCCTATCCCGGTTCGGCCGGGCCCCTGGCATTATTTCACCTCCGAAGAGGGCCGTGCCATCGAGGCACTGGCCGACCGCATCATTCCGCCGGATCCACAAACGCCGGGCGGCAAGGATTCAGGCTGCGCCGTCTTCGTCGACCGACAGCTCGCCGGGCCCTATGGCCGCTCCGAGGGCCATTACAACCAGCCGCCCTTCATGCCCGGCACCAAACAGCAGGGCTCGCAATCCCAGAAGGGGCCGGCAGCGATCTATCGCGAAGCGCTGGCCGCGCTCGATCGCTACTGCCAGTCGACCTATGAGGGCAAACGCTTTGCCGATCTGTCCGATGAACAAAAGGACGAACTTCTCAAGAACCTCGAGGATGAGAAGGCAAAACTCGAAGGCGTCGACGGTAAGTCCTTCTTCGCGCTGCTGATCAAGGACGTGCAGACCGGCTTCTTCGCGGACCCGATCTACGGCGGCAACGTCGACATGGTGGCGTGGAAAATGATCGGCTACCCCGGCGCGCGCTACAATTATCTGGACTGGGTCGATCGCCACAATGAACGCTTTCCGCTGCCGCCCGTGAGCCTCATGGGCCGCGCCGACTGGTCTCCGAAGAACTGAAGGGGCGAACGGCGATGCCGAAGAAATTGCCGAAGAAGGACGTCGTCATCATCGGGCTGGGCTGGACCGGATCGATCCTCGCCAACGAGCTGACCGACGAAGGCCTCGACGTGATTGCGATCGAGCGCGGCCCCTGGCGTGACGCGCCGACCGAATTTCCGCCCAATTTTGTCCAGGACGAGTTGCGCTATCGCATACGTCACGAACTGTTCCTGCGGCCCGAGCAGAACACCTTCACCTTCCGCAACAAGATGAACCAGACCGCGCTGCCGATCCGCGACTGGGGCTCATTCATGCCGCCCAACGGCGTCGGCGGCGGCGGCGTGCACTGGAACGCGGAAACCTTTCGATTTCTGCCGTCGGATTTCGTCGCGAGGACGCATCTGACCGAACGTTACGGCGCGGCCTTCCTGCCCGAGGACATGACGATCCAGGATTTTGGCGTGACCTATGACGACCTCGAGCCGCATTACGATGCGTTCGAATATCTCTGCGGCACCTCGGGCACGGCGGGCAATTTGCGCGGCCAGATCCAGGAGGGCGGCAATCCCTTCGAGGGATCGCGTTCGCGGCCCTACCCGACGCCCGCGCAGAAGCAGCCCTTCAGCCACACGCTGTTCGCCAAGGCCGCGCGCGAACTCGGCTACAAGCCGTTTCCGCAGCCCTCGGGCAATTTGTCCCAGGCCTATACCAATCCGCTGGGCTTGCGGATGGGCCCGTGCACCTATTGCGGGTTCTGCGAATGGTTCGGTTGCGGCAATTATTCCAAGGCGAGCCCGCAGACCACCATCCTGCCGCTGCTGGTCCGCAAATCGAACTTCACCGCGCGCGACAATTCGGAAGTGCTGCACATCAACCTCGACGGCTCGGGCAAGCATGCCACCGGCGTTACCTTCGTCGATACCGGCGGCGTTGAATGGGAGCAGCCCGCCGACCTCGTGATCCTGTCGGCCTACACACTTTTCAATGTGCAAATGCTGCTAAACTCGAAGATCGGAACTCCCTACGATCCCATTGCCAATAAAGGCGTAATCGGCCGCAACTTCACCCACCAGACGATCTCCACCGTCAATGGCTTCTTCGACAACAAGAAATTCAACTTCAATCCGTTCATTGCCTCGGGCTCGATCGGCATGTGCATCGACGAATTCAACGGCGACAATTTCGATCACGGCCCGCACGGCTTCGTCGGCGGCGGCTATATGGGACAGGTGCAGACCAACGGCCGGCCGATCCAGTCGGCGTCGGTGCCGCCGGGTACGCCGAAATGGGGCGCTGCCTGGAAAAGCGCGGCGCGCGACAATTATCTCTCGACCGTCAGGCCGGGCACCGGCGTGCACGGCAGCTTCTACAGCTATCGCGATGTCTATCTCGATCTCGATCCCACCTACAAGGATCGCTTCGGCCGTCCGCTGATGCGGATGACGATCGATTTCCACGACAACGAGTTGAAGCAGAATGCCTTCCTGACCGACAAATTCGCCGAGATCATCCGCGCGATGGGCGCCCATACGCTCGACAAGCAGTACCGCAAGGGTCCGTATGACGCGACCGACTACCAGACCACCCATCTCAACGGCGGCGCAATCATGGGCACCGATCCCGCAACCAGCGCGATCAACCGCTATCTGCAGAGCTGGGACGTGTCGAATTTGTTCGTGACGGGGGCCAGCGCCTTCCCGCAAAACGCCGGCTATAACCCCACCGGCACGGTGGCCGCGCTGGCGTTCTGGGCGGCGGCGGCAATCCGCGGCCAGTATCTGAAAAATCCGGGGCCGCTGGTCCATGCGTAACGCAGCAAAACTTTCGATCGCGATCGGCGCGGCCGCGGCATGGCTCGGCGGCATCGGCTTGAGCGGCGCCGACCCGGACAGCCAGGCATTCGACCAGATCGAGAAGGGCCGCTACCTCGCGACCGTTGCGGACTGCTTTGCCTGCCACACCGTGCCGGAGGTCGGCAAACCCTTTGCCGGGGCGCGTCCGATCGAGACACCGTTCGGCGTGATCACCTCGTCGAACATCACGCCCGACGACGACACCGGCATCGGCGCCTGGACCGACGAGCAGTTCGACAACGCCGTGCGCAAGGGTGTGCGGCCGGATGGCAGCCGGCTCTATCCCGCGATGCCGTTTCCGGACTACACCAAGATGTCGCGCGACGACGTGCTGGCGATCCGCGCCTACCTGAAGACGGTCGAGCCGGTGCATCAACCGGTCAAAGCCAACACGCTGCCGTTTCCGTTCAATATTCGCACCGCGATGCGGGTCTGGGATGGGCTGTATTTCACCGAAGGCGAATTCCAGCCCGACAGCCGCCAATCCGCGGCCTGGAATCGTGGCGCCTATCTGGTGCAGGGCCCCGGCCATTGCACGGCGTGTCATACGCCGAAGACCGTCCTCGGCGGCGACAAGACCACCGACAATCTGCGCGGCTTCAATCTTCAAGGCTGGTTTGCGCCCGATATCACCGGTGATAACAACCAGGGCCTCGGCCAATGGAGCGAGGCGGATATCACGGAATATCTCAAGACCGGGCATAACCGGTTCACCGCCGCGATCGGGCCGATGACGGAGGAGATCGTCAACGCCACCTCGCAATATAGCGACAGCGATCTGGCCGCGATCGCGACCTACCTGAAATCCCAGCCGCAACGGCAGGACAACCCGGCGCCGGTGCCGGCGAACTCGCCGGTGATGATCGCGGGCCAGGCGATCTACAGGGATCAATGCTCCGCCTGTCACGGCATCGACGGTCGCGGCGTGGCGATGCTGTTTCCGTCGCTGGCGCAATCGGCACTGGTCCGTGCCGGCGATTCCACCAGCGCCATTCACCTCGTGCTGCGCGGCGGCCGCAGCGTGGCGACCAAACAAGAGCCGACCGCACCGGGGATGCCGTCATTCGCCTGGCAGCTGAATGACGATCAGGTAGCGGCGGTACTGACCTACATTCGAAATGCCTGGCAAACGGCGGGGCCGGTGGTTTCTCCCGAGGCGGTCGGCAAGGAGCGCAACCAATTGCGCACCCGCTCCGACTAGGCTTCGCGAGCGGTTCGGCGCAATACGACACTACGAATTGGTCGACGACCGTTCCAAAATCGCCCTGCGTAGCGTCCGCGACAAAACTTCGACCGAATAGGGCTTCTGAATCAGTTCGAAGCCCTGATGGGCGTGTTCGGCCAGCACGCTGCTGTAGCCGCTGGTCAACACCACCGGAAGATGGGGATGGCGCTCGCGGATGATCGCAGCCAGTTCCACGCCGTTCATGCCGGGCATGATGACATCGGAAAACACCAGGTCGAAAGCCGATTGATCCGCGGCGATCAGCGCCAGCGCCTGCTTGGCATTGTCGGCCCGACGGGTCGCATAGCCGAGATCCTGCAGCAATTCGGTCGAAAACCGTCCGACATCCTCGTTGTCTTCCACCACGAGGATGCGGTGGCCGCGACCGCCGATGGCTGCTTCGAGAGCGCCCGCATTGATGTCCGCGTAAATCGCGGGCGCCGCCGCCTGCGGCAAATAGATAGTGAATGTCGAGCCTTCCCCCACGCGGCTTCCGACGACGATTTCGCCGCCGGACTGCTTGGCAAATCCGAGCGCCTGGCTGAGGCCGAGGCCCGTACCTTTGCCGACCTCTTTGGTCGTGTAGAACGGCTCGAAGATGGAGGTGAGTTTGTCATACGGGATGCCGGTGCCGGTATCCGTGATCGAGATGGCGATGAATTTTCCGTCGCGTTTCTCGCTGGTGCCCGAAGCCGGGATCGCATTTGCCTTTTCGATGCTGATCGAAATGAGCCCCTCGCCGTCCATGGCATCGCGGCTGTTGACGGCAAGGTTGATCAGGGTGGTCTCGAATTGCGCGATATCGGCCATCGCAAAGCAGTCGGGGTCGCGAACCTCGATACCGATCTGGATTCTGTTTCCGACCAGCGGGCGGATCAGCTGCGCTATCGCTTCGACCTGCAGGCCGACATCGAATACCTGCGGCGCCAGCGGCTGCCTGCGCGCGAACGCCAGAAGCTGTCCGGTCAGTTTGGAAGCCCGGTCCACCGTGTCGGAAATCGCATCGATGTAGCGGCGGCGGCGCTCGTCGGGCAGTTCGCGCCGGCGGAGGAAGTCGGTGGCGGAGCGGATGATCGTCAGCAGATTGTTGAAATCATGTGCGACGCCGCCGGTGAGCTGGCCGACCGCCTCCATCTTCTGCGATTGACGTAGCGCCTCCTCGGCCTGCCGCCGCTCGGTGATGTCGACCGCTTCCGGCAACACGGCGGTAACGCCGCCATACTGATCGAACACCGGGCGCATCGCAAAATCGAAATAGCGGTCGCCGATCGGCAAATGCAGCAGCATCTCGGTCCGCATGCTTTCGCCGCACTTGACCGCCGCAAAGGCATTGGCGACGGCCTCACGGACCGCAGGGGTGGCGGAAAACCAGGGCGTATCCCAGAACGGCTTGCCAACGACGTCGGCCGCACCCGCCATGATTCCGGTTAGCGCCGTCTTGTTGGCGTAGATGACGTTGCCCTTAAGGTCCAGAAGTCCCTGGTACTGGTTGCTGGTTTCGAACATCGCGCGCAGTTGCGCCTCGTTGGATTCAAGCTGCGCGGTCCGTTCCCCGATGCGCTGTTCGAGCGTCTCGTTGAGACGGCGCAGTTCGCCTTCGGCCTCCTTGGCCGCGGTAATGTCGTGAGCCACGCCGATGAAGCCGATATGGTTGCCGGCGGGATCCCAGCGCGGCTGCGATTCCGATCGCATCCACCGCCACGCGCCGTCGGCCCGGCGATATCGCGCTTCCAGCACAAACGGCTTGAGCGAGGCCTCACCCGCGAGACTTTCCTTCACGATCCGCGCCTGATCGTCGGGATGGAGAATCCCGCGCCAGTCGAAGACAATGGCTTCCTGATAGGCAAGGCCAAGGAAATCCAGATAGGCCTGATTGGCGAAGCTGCGCGTGCGATCCAGCTTGCTGACCCACATCGGCACCGGCGCGCTGTTGGCGATTAACCTGAAACGCTCTTCGCTCTCCCTGAGCAGTTCCTTCGCCAGCGTGCGTTCGGTGATGTCGATATGGGCGCCGACCAGCCGCAACGGCTTGCCCGTTTCATCCCGTTCGATCTGCGCCTCGCATGCGATCCACCGGACCTGTCCATCGCTGGGCCTGACGATCCTGTATTCCGACGAATAGCGCAGTTCCGGACCATTGATGGTCGCGATAAAATGCTGAAAGGCCCGCTCGCGGTCCTCGGGATGAAGGCGCTTGATCCAGTCCTCGTGCGTATCGATCGCGTCCGGGGTCAAGCCGTGTATTTCGAGATATTCAGGCGAGCGGGGTCCGCTGTCGAAGCCATTGCGAAGATCGACCGTGACCCCTCCGACGCGGGCGATTTTCTGGACGCGGGCCAGATCGTTCTCGCGATCCCTGAGCAATCCTTCGGTGACGACCCGCTGCGTGGTTTCGACCACGATGGCGATCACGCCCGCCGGCTGGCCCGCCTCGTTCAGAACGGGCGAATAGTCCAGGTTCATCCGGACCTGTTCGGGGCGTCCATGCCGGTAGAGCGTGAGCACCTGATCCTTGTAGGCCAGCGTTCCGCCACCCAGCCCCACCTTCATGACGTTATCGTTGAAATCGGCAACTTCCGGCCATCCCTCGCGCACTTTCGATCCCAACAAATGCGGGTGGCGGCCACCGGCAAAACCCGAATAGGCATCGTTATAGATCATGATGCCGTCTTCGCCCCACAACAGCACGATGGGGACCGGCGAACGCAGCAGGGTCTCGGTGACGGTTTTCAGGCTCTGCGGCCACGTGGCAAGCGGCCCGAGGCCGGCTTTCGCCCAGTCGAATCGTCGGATCAGCGCGGCGAGCTCGCCGGCGGCGGTCGGAAACGCTCTACCAGATCCTGTGGACACTCCTTCGTCAGGCACCTTTTCCCCCTCGGAATGCCCCCAACATCAACTGCGTTGAATGCGCCGGCGCGCCTTTGGTTCCAGCGCGGCTTGGCTAGAACGCTGGCCGCTGCGGATTGGCGGCCGGCGGCGTCAGCACCAGCGGCGGCTTCGGCCTCGGCGGCCGTGCGAGGGGCGGCGGCCCGGGCGGTGGGCGGACCTCGATCGGCGGCGGCAGGGGTGCCAGCTGCTGGCTGACGATGGGCGCGCCGGGATTCGCACTGGAACTTGGCGGCGCCACCGCAGCGGGCGGACGCGGTGCGTTGGCTCTCGGCTTGGGCAGAGGCCGGCGTGGCAGGTCGGAAGTTGGTTGATCCGAGGGCTCCGCGTCCGGGGCTGCGCCGGAAGACGACGGAATCGACGCCGGCACGGTGAGCGATGGCGGCGGTTCGCCGCGCTCGATCGAATCCAGCCTTCTCGTCTCGCGGTCGATCGCGCGCACCGCCAGCCAGGACGACAACGACGCCACGTCGACGGTGCGATTGAGCGCATCGGGCGAACCGGCCGCAAACAACTGGATTTCGGGAGGGCTCGTGGCCAGACCGGTTGCTGTCGACGTCAGCGTGACGCGAATGTCGGCCTGATCGGCGGGAATGTCGTAGCCGCCCGAGACGATGGCGCGTGCGGCGTCGGACTCGAGCGTGGTGGCGCCGACGCGCAGCCGGCCGTCGCCGATGCTGAATGGAATTTGCGCCGACTTCACCGTCAACGCGCCGGCCGAAAGCACGAGATCGACAATCTGCCGCAGCTTGGCATCGTCGGTCGCCTGGCCAATGTCGCTGGCGCGGATCGCGACGTCGAAGGCGCGCGGATCGAGCCCCGCGATGCGGGCGGATTCCAATGTCACGGTGCCGCTGCCGGACAGCGCGCCCGTCATCGCCGAGGCGCTGCGGCCCTGGCTCGTCAGCGTCAGCTGCATCGACATCCGCCCCGCGGGCATCGCGAGATTACGATAGCGCAACGCGGCGCCATCGACGCCCGTAAGCTGGACGCGGGCATTCAGCGCGATCCCGTTCGGACTCGGCCTGGTGTCGATGGTCGCGGCCGTTTCCCCGCCGCCGATCCCGCCCTTGATGCCGTCGAAGGTCTGCGACTGGCCGTCGCTCCTGATCGTTCCACTGACGGGGCGCAACTCGCCGCCGCCCGGCAGCGCGCCGCGCAACGCCTGAAAGGCGATTCGACCGCGCCATCCCCTCGACAGTCCGGCTCCGAGCGGTTCCGCGGCGTCGTGCCCCGCCGCTCCGATGGCGAGCGCGAAGGCCGGCGCGAGATCGATCGTGTCGAGACCGACTTCGCCGTCGACATTCCTTTCGCCATCGAGCGCGACCGCGACGCGCCCGCGCAGCCGCGAGCCCGATATCGTGCTGTCGAGATCGTCGAAAGTCAGTCTGTTGCCGGCCAGCGACACGCGCGAGGACAGGTTGATGTTCTGCGCAAGCCGGTCCGCCGGCTTGAGGTCGAGCAGTGGCGCGAGGCTGGCGCCGCGAATGTTCAAATTGACGCTGGCCTTGGGCTCCTGCGTCCACGGCTCGGCTGTACCCTGCGCTTCCGCATCCAGCCCGGTTCCCGACAATTTTGCTTTCAACCGCAACGGCGCGCGCCAGACGCCCGCCACCGATCCCTCGAATCGCGCCGGGCCGTCACCGGCCGCGATCACGCGATCGAGCCCGAACAACGCCAGCAGGATGCGGCCCTGATCCGACGACAGTTTCGATTCAAGGCTGAATTCGCTGCGCCGGAGCGCATCGAGATCGACCCCAAGCAGCGCCGCCGCATCTGGCGTTGTTGTGAGCACGACCTGTCCCTTGAGCTGCGGCGCGTCGATACCGAGCTCGGCCCTGGCAATCGGACCATCGGCGCGTGCCTTATTCTTGTTGAGATCGAGCACGAGTTTCGTGCGCACGGGGCCCGGAGCTAGTCCCAACGCACTGAGCCGCGCGGCGAGCGACGGTGCAAACGGCGTAATCAGCCCGGTGAGCTGGCCCATCGATGCCGCGGTTGAATCAAGCGCCAGCCTTCCGATCAAGCTGACGCGATCGAAATTGCCACCACCCTCCAGCGTGACGCCATCGGGCTGGCCGATCTTCAACCGGTCGAGCAGGAAAAACTTCGGACCGTAGCCTAATTTCGCCGCGAACGGCCGCAACTCCTGACCGGCCGAAATGGCGCGGCCGATGTCGAGCGACACTTGCGCTTCCTCGGGCCATTCGCCCGGCGGGCCCGCCAGCGAGCGCGCGAAGGCGGCTGCGGCATCGAGATCGAGACGTTCTCCCTTCAGCTCGGCATCGAAGCGGGAACCGCCGCCGGCCGGCAGATTGGACAGCGCCACGCGGCCTTCGACGGCGCCGCCGTCGATCTCCGCCTTCATGGCTTCGATGGTGAATCCGCCCGCGGCCAGGCTGACATTGCCGCGCAGACGCAGCGGCTTCTGGTTGCGATAGCTGACTTCGCTGCGGCCCTGCAGCCACGTCATCAGCGTATCCGGATCGGATGATTCGACGCTGAGCGCGCCTTTGAAATCGGACGGACCGGCTGGGGCATTGGCGCCGGTCAGGGACAGAAGCGTCGCACCGGGCGCGCGAAGATCCAGCCGCTCGATGGCCCAGGATCCGGTGTCGCTGCCGAGGCCGGCGGTCAAATTCTGCACCGGGCGGCCGCCGAGCATGATCTGCTCGGCGCTGAATTCGATCTTTGTCGGGATCGGCGGTTGCGGGATGCCGGCCATCAGCGCCCGCAAGGCGGGCACCACGCGCAGCGGCTCGTAGTCCTTGGTATCCCTCGCGGCAAACCTGCCGGCATCGAGCTGCCGCGCCGAGAGCGCGGCGTGCAGCAGCGGCGAGGCGCCGAAGCTGATATCGCCGAGACCCGAAAATCTCAGCGCGCGCTCTTCGGCGCCGTAGCTGACGTCGAGCTGGTCGAGCTTTGCCGAGGCCGGATCGGCCTTGACCTTGGCCGATATTTTCCAGGGCGTGATCGGCACGTCGTTCTTGGCCTTGAGGCCGGGGGGAACCGCCAGCACCAGCGCGCCATCGAAGCGCGGGGCGCGGGTCTCGAATGACAGCACGCCATCGAGGTCGACGGCGAGCGCGCGGGCCCCGGGATCGATGTTGAGATGGACGCGGGTCGCGCTACCATCGCTGCTCGGACCGGATGAGACCCGAAACGGGTAGCGCAGCCCCGACAGCGTGAAATTGCCGTCGCCCCGCACCGCGCCCGCCAGCGAGCGCACGTCGCCGGAGAAGGCGATATCGTTCAGTTCCAGGGTGCCGCGGCTGGCCGCATCATGCAGGGCGATGCGGCCGGTCAGGTTCAGGCGGCCGATCGAGAGCGATCCCAGATTGAATTTCCCGGTCGACGCCGGCAGTTCGACCCGACCCTGCCGATCAAGGCCGAGATCGACCGACATGCCGTTGATGGTCAGGACGTCCGCGCGCCATTCGCCGCGCATCAGCGAGCCCAGGCTGAAATCGACGTCGAGCTTGTCGGCGCGGATCTTGCCGAGATCGTTGGCGGATCCCACCACCACCGATCGCAGCCGCAACGACGGCGTCGGCAACAGCCGCGCGTCCAGTTCGCCGGCGACGCGCACCGGCGCGCCGATTACCCGCGTCGCCTCGGCCTCGAATTGCGGCCGGAACTGATTCCAGTCGATGAAGTACGGCCCGATCAGCGCGGCCATCAGCGCGAGGATAAAAGCAATCGCCAATCCGAGCAGCGTCGTCTGCACGGTGTCTCCCTCTGAGCGCGCTCCGGCGGGGCGGCGTGACCCAGCCCATCTGCCGGCGCCTCGCGCCCGTCGCCGCCCGAAATCACCCCCGGAACACCGCTATATATAGAGGCAACTGTGGCGAAGTCACAGCGTCTCGCGCGCAGACCTCCTTACCAGCTTGCGGGCAGGTTTTTCAGGCCGCGCAGCACGAAGGTCGGCCGCCATTCCGGATTTTCGGCGTTGTCGAGCCGCAAGCCCGGCAGGCGGCGCAGCAGAGTCGAAATCGCGACCTCGGCCTCGATCCGGGCCAGTTGGGCGCCGAGACAGAGGTGGATGCCGCCGCCAAAGGACTGCGGGCGGATTTTGGGACGCGTGATGTCGAGCCGGTCCGGCCGGTCGGGATAAACCGCCGGATCCCGGTTGGCCGAACCCAATAGGCACAGCACGCTTTCGCCCTTCGGGATTTTCCGGCCGCCGAGTTCTTCGATGTCCTCCAGCGCCACTCGGCCGGTCAATTGCACCGAGGAATCGTAGCGCAGGAACTCCTCGATGGCGTTGCTGATGAGTTGAGGATTGGCCTTGAGCAGTGCGAGTTGGTCGGGATTGCGGTGGAGCGCCAGCAGCCCGTTTCCGATCAGATTGACCGTGGTCTCGTGGCCGGCGCCGAACAACAGGATGATATTGGCGGTCAGTTCCTCATTGGAAAGCTTGCTGCCGTCTTCCTCGGCCTGCACCAGTTGCGTCGTCAGATCGTCGCCGGGGTCCTTGCGGCGCAGCTCGAACAGCTGCTGGAAGTACATCTGCGCCATCAGGTTGCCGGCATTGGCCTGCTCGATTTCGGCTTTCGAGAGCGGCACCGGATCGAGCAGGCGCCCGCCGTCGCGCGAGCTGGCATAAAACACCTCACGATGCTCCTCGGGAATTCCGAGCATGTCGCAGATGATGGTGACCGGCAGCCGGAATGCGAAATCCTCGATCAGGTCCATATGCCCCTGCGGCCCGATGCGATCCAGCGTCTGATCGACGATCTCTTGAATGCGTGGACGCATGTCCTCGACCCGGCGCGCGGTGAACGCTTTCACCACCAGCCCGCGCAGGCGGGTATGGTCGGGCGGGTCCTGCTGCAGCATCCAGTGGCTCATGCTGCGGAACACCGGCTCCTTCATGATATCGGGTCCGTAGCGCCGCTTGGTCCGCTCGACGAAATCCTTGCCGAAGCGCTTGTCGCGCATCACCAGACTGACCTCGGCATGGCGGCTGGCGACGTACGCCCCGTACGCCGTGAGGTGCATCGGGTCGGTGGTGCGCAGCCGCTCGTAATGCGGGTAGGGATCGCGAATGAAGTCGGGCGACAGCGGGTTGAACAGCGGCTCGGGCGCGGTGGTCTGAAGCTGTTCGTTCATGGTGACCTCAATCAGGTGACAGTCCAATATCGATACACTCTTGTATTGAGTTGCATTTTGCCGTAAAATTGCGGGATGTCAAGAGTTCGGACCAGACCGACCCGGGACGATACCCGTGAAAAGCTGTTCGAGGCGGCGGCGCGAATGTTCGAGGAACAGGGCATCGGTGGCGCCAGCATCGAGGCCATCGCGGCCGCGGCCGGCTTTACGCGCGGGGCGTTTTATTCGAACTTTACCGGCAAGGACGAGTTGATCATCGCCATGCTCGAGGATCACGTCGAGCAAACCGTTCAACGCAATCTCGATCTTCTCGCCCGGCACAAGAACATTGCGGACTTCATCGAAGCTCTGCGAACGATGGACCGCAGCCTGCAGGATCCGCTCGGCCGCTCTCCGCTGTTGCATATGGAAATGATCCTGTTCGTGGCGCGCGCCGAAAAGCGCAGACCGGAATTGGCCAAGCGCCTGCGCGCGAGGCGGCAACTGATCACCGATATCGTCGAGACGGCGTTGAAGAACGCGGGCAGGAGCGGTTCGCTGAACCCGGCATGGACGGGCGCGATACTGCTCGCGCTGGAGGACGGTTTCCGTCTGCACCGCCTGATCGATCCGGAGACCACGCCGGCCGACAGCTTCCTGCGAGCGATCGGCGATCTGCAGCGAGCTGTCCGAACCACGCCGGCCTGACGAACGTCACGACGGCGACGCGGTGTTCGCTCCATTCTCAAGCGGTGTGGGCGCCGGCCCGGGCCTTGTGCAATTGTCCCGCGACCGCCCTCACCTTGCGGGGCGACGCCATCCAGATCGCGAAGGCGGACAATGCGCTGACGGCGAAGCCGATGGCGAAGGCGAAGCCGTAACTGCCAGTAAGGTCGTGCAGCGCGCCGGTGACCCAGGGACCGGCGGCGCCACCAGCAAGTGCTGCGAGCATCACGGTGCCGAAGATGCTGCCGAAATGCCTGCCCTGAAATATTTCCAGCACCACCGCCCCCATGATGGAGGTCAGGCCATAACCGAGCGCGCCCTGCGCCAGTACCATGAGGTAGACCAGCGTCAGGACTGGAAAGGATTTCAGCGCGATCAAGGCCGCAAAGCAGATCGCAAAGCCAGAGCACCCGGCGGTCCAGATCCATTCCCGCCCAACCCGGTCGGAGAGATGGCCGAGCCAGATCTGGCCGGGAATGCCGAGCAGGCTGACGGCGCCCAGGGACCACACCGCGACGTTCGGGCTGAAGCCGATGTCGAGCAGATATTTGGTCTGGTGAACCTGCACCGCGTACCAGATGTACAGGCCGCCGAAATAACCGAGCGATATCCACCAGAACCGCGCGGTGCGCACCGCGCGGCCCAGGGTCCAGTCGATGCCGGCCCAGTCGTGATCGACGACATAGGATACCGGCTTGATCGCGGCCGAGGGGGCTGCGTCGCCGTCCGGCCGAAGCCCGATATCCTCGGGGCGCTTGTGCAGCAACAGATTGATCGGCGCCAGCACCACCAGGATCAGGATTCCCATTGCCGTGCAGGCGGTGCGCCATCCCGTCTGCTCGATCATGTGCTGCACCCATGGCAACAGCGTCATCGAGCCGATGCCGACGCCGGCGAACGCCAGACCGATCGCCAGCCCGCGCCTGCGGTTGAACCAGTGGGGCAGAAACAGCGATTGGCCGGAATAGCCGAGGCAGATGCTGCCCGCGCCGACCATGACGCCGATGGTCACATAGAGATGCCAGGGCTGCGTCGTCAGCGGCGCCAGCAGCATGCCGCCCGCCATCAAGGCGACGCCGAGCTCCATCATGGCGCGCGGGCCGGCGCGGTCCATCAGGCGGCCGATCAGCGGGCTGACCGCGGCGGACACCACAAAGCCGAACGAGAAGGCGCCCGCGGTGACCCCGCGCTCCCAGCCGAACTCATCGATGATCGGCGGAAAGAACAGCGAAAAGGCGGTGCGGGCGTTGACCCCGATCGCCATGGTAACGAAAGTCACGCCGACGATGATCCAGCCGTAAAAGAAGGGAAGCCGGGCCGGCGCAACGTCCTTTGCGATTGCCTTTTCCGGACCTGCATGACGCACGTCATCTTCATCAGCGCTCATGAACGGCGTGCCCAATGATCGGCATTGACGGCTCCGTGAGGAACCCTGCCATTGATGATCGCTTCAACCTGGCGAACCGTTTCGGATGACTGGCTTTCGATCGCCGGCTGGGTCAACCCGCCGATATGCGGGGTCGCGATGACATTCTCGAGGTTTGCCAACTCCGGCGTTGGCATCTGATCCCGGGCGCGGCCGACATCCATCGCCGCCCCCGCGATGCGGTTCTCGCGCAACGCGACGCTCAACGCAGCCTCATCGATGAGATTGCCGCGAGACAAATTGATGAAGAACGCGTCGGGTCGCATCCGCGCCAGCGCGGCCGGCCCGATCAGCTTTTCGGTCTGTTCATTCGCGACCGCGAGGCAGACCACGTAATCCGCCTTCCCGAGCAACTCCTCGAGCGAAACATGCTCGCCATCCGCGCGATCGACCGTCAGGAAGGGATCGGCGATCAAGACCGTCATGCCCAGTGATTTCAGAACAGGCGCGAGATAGCGACCGATGCAGCCGTAGCCGATAATGCCAACGGTGCTGCCGGACAGTTGACGGCCCATCGCGACCTCCGGCATCCGTCCGGAATGGTAGTCCGCCGTCGCCCGCGAAATTCCGCGCGACAGATCGACCAGAAAGCCGAGCGCGAGTTCCGCGACGGAAGCCACGAAGCCGGGCCCTGCCCTCGTGACCAGCACGCCGGCCGCGCTTGCGGCCTTGACATCGATGTTGCGGATATCGACCGCGCAGCGAACGAAAGCGCGCAGCTTTGGCAGCCGCGGAAAGATCTCGCCTGGCCCCTCCGTCAACCGGTCGGCCACGATGATGTCGACATCGCGCGCGGCTTCGATCAGCGCAGCGGCGTCAAGCGCGTCGTCGGCTTCGTTCAAGACCACATGCGCGGCCACCTGCAGGCCCTTCAGGCTACGCTCGCCGTAATACTGGCGACGAAACTGGGGCGTATGGGTCAGCAACACTTTCAACCGAGTTCTCCCAAGGGAGTCAGTACCCGAAGGCGCGCGGCAACGCGGTACTGATGGCGGGAACAAAGGCGATCACCAGCAGACACAGTAACAGAAGTCCGAGATAACCGATGATGGGCTTGACCGTCTGTTCGATCGGCACGTTGCCGATCAGGCAGGCCCCGTAGAGGCCTAACCCGAGCGGCGGAGCGAACAGGCCGATTCCCATCGCAATCACCAGCACGACGCCGAAATGCAGGGGGTCGACGCCGAGCCTGACCGCAACTGGCAACAAGAGCGGCCCGAAGATAATGAGCGCCGCGGCGCCCTCAAGCACCGAACCCATCACGATCAGCACGGCGATCGACAGCAGCATGAACATCCAAGTGCCGTGCGTGCCAGACAGCGAGAGCATCGTCTCGCCGACCGCATGCGGCACCTGCTGCAGCGTGAGGATGAAGGCGACCGACTGCGCGGCTGCGACGATGAACAACACCAATCCGGAACGCGTTGCCGCCTGCACGAAGCTGTGCGCCGCCGTCCTCGGACTGAGCTCGCGGAAAACGAGGCTGCCGATGACGATCGCATAGAGCACCGCGAACGCCGAGATCTCGGTGGCGGTGGCGAACCCGCTCTTGAAGCCCGCGAAGATCATGAAGATCAATCCGAACGACGCGATCGCTCCGCTCCACAGACCCGACATCGGAGGCCGCGGTTCGGCCTCGACACGCGACACCCGGCTCTTTCCGAAGATCACCGACACCGCGATCAGGGCCAATGCCATCAGCCCTGCCGGCAGCAGGCCCGCGACGAACAGGCCGCCGATCGACAGGTTGGCGACGAATCCCAGGATGATCAGATTGATGCAGGGCGGAATGGTTTCCGCCATGACCGCGGAGGCCGCGAGCAACGCCACCGCGCTGCCCGGATTCTGCCGTGACCGGCGCGCCGCCGGGATCAGCACCGAGCCGACCGCCGCGACATCGGCCATCTTGGAACCGGAGATGCCCGAAAACAGCACCATCGACGTCACCATCACGACGTTGAGGCCACCGCGCATGTGCCCCACGGCGCGCTGCAGCAGCTCGATGAGGCGAACCGACATGCCGTTCGCTTCCATCAGATAGCCGACCAGAATGAAGAACGGGATCGCAAGCAGCACGAAATTGTCGATGCCGCGCGCCATCTGCTGCGCGAAGATGACGCCGGGCAGCGTGCCCTCGACCCAGATGAAGGTCAGCGCCGCCAGCGCCAGCGCAAAGCCGATCGGCAATCCGCCGAACAGGGTGACGAAGAAGCCCGCCAGCATCAGCGTGCCCGACGACGGTACCGAGGCTGGAGCCAGACCGTCCCACGCCAGATAAGCGCCGACGACGAGGCCCGTCGCAACCGCGCCGGCGAGTGTGTCGCGGAAGGAACGCCTCAGAAGAAGATGGCCCGCAAAGACCGTCATGAACAGCGCGCCGACACCCATCGGATAGAACGTCAGTTCCAGCGGCAATCCGGAGCCCGAGGTTTGCCCGGTCGTCAGCCAGCCGAGCTTGATGGCGTTGAACGCCACATAGCCCGCGATGATGGATGTCAGCAGCGCACCGACGGCATCGACCGTGCGCCGGATGCCAGCCGGCAGCATGTCGACGAAAAATGCCACGCCGAGATTCTCGCTACGCGCCAGCGCGCTGGCGGCGCCGAAGAAGCTCGATCCGACCATGAGGCCGCGGGCCACGTCGTCGGCCCACTCGACCGGGGCGTTGAACAGGAAGCGCAGCAGCACCGAACCGCAGACGACCAGGAGGTCAGCCGCGAGCAGGATCGCCGCCGTTGCGTCGCTCAACAGCAGCAGGGCGGCTATGATCCGGTCGCCGCCGCGTTGTGTAGGCGCGGCGCCTAGCATGGACGGTCCCCTCACGCCTGAGTCGCGCGGATCATGTCCACCACCGGCTTCGCTTCGGGGCGAGCCTTTATGAAATTGTCGGTTTGCACGGCGACGCGTTTGCGGAAGGCTTCCTTGTCGCATTCCACGATCGTAACGCCCTTGTCCGCGAGGTTCTTGAGGGCCTCCTTCTCCATTTCCAGGCCGTGCGCACGGGTATCGGCTGCCGCCTTCTGCGCGGCATCGAGGAAGCCCTCACGCTGTTTGAGATCCATGCGATTGAATGTCGCATCGCTGAAATATGTCGCCAGCGGCGAGAAATTATGCTGCGTCAGCGCATAATGCTTGGCGCTCTCGAAGAATTTGGCGGCGAGGATGGTGGGAGGATCGTGTTCGAGCCCGTCGAGCACGCCCGCCTGCAAGGCGGTATAGATTTCACCGAACGCCAGCGGGGTCGCGGCGGCGCCCATCAGACGCAGACACTCGGTGATGACGGGATTGGGTAGCGTCCTGATCTTGAGGCCGGCGAGATCTTCGGGACCCTTGACCGGCTTCTTCGCCAGCACGCTGCGCGAACCGAAATTATAGGCCCACGAGATGACCCGGATATTCGCTCCCTTGAGCAGCGCGTCCTCGATCGGCTTGGCGGCGCCGGCATCAAAGGCCTTGGTCTGTTGCGGAAAACTCGAAAACAGATAGCCGAGGTCGAAGGTACCGACGAGCGGGACCAGATTGGCCGAGATCGACGAGCCCGACACCATCAGGTCGATCACTCCCAGCTTGACCGAATTGATGACGTCGATTTCCTGGCCGAGCTGGTTGTCCGGAAAGAACGTGACTTCGACCTGCTCCCCGAGCCCGTTGGCCTTCAGATTCTTCACCAGGTTGTCGTAATAGACCCGCCCGTTGGCAAATTTCGCGTCGTTGGGAAGCGAAGACGACAATTTCAATTTGGTCGTGGCAGCCTCGGCACGGCCGATGATGGCGGGCGCCAGGGCGAGCCAGGCGGCGGTGGCCTTCGTCGAGTTCAGGAACGCGCGACGGCTGACGCGGACGGTCTTCATGGTATTTCCTCCCGGGCGTGATTTTTCTTGCGCCGTATTTGCGGCTGCTGCACTTGCCCTTGTCGATAAATGTTGAACCAATCGGAAGTCGCGTGCAAGGGGCGGAATATCTTCACCCGACAGCCGTCAGGTGGCTTTCGTGGCCGAAATAGGCGCGTTCCAACCGCTGCGGCAAGTTTGCTTCGCCGGTGGACGCTTCGAGCACGATATGCCCCTGCACCAGCGCGTAGACGCGGTCGGCGGCAGCCAGCGCCTTTTCCAGGAGCTGCTCGACCAGCAGCACGGCCGTGCCCTGACCGCGCAGCGTGGCGATGACGTTGAGCACGCGATCGACCAGCACCGGCGACAGGCCGGCCGACGGTTCATCGAGCATCAACAGTCGTGGGCGCCGCACCAGTCCCTGCGCGACCGTCAGCATTTGCTGCTGCCCGCCGGAAAGAGCGCCGCCGCGCTCGTGACGCTTCTCGGCGATCTCCGGAAAGAACGACAGGGCTTGGTCGACCCGCGCCGCGCGCTCGCCGCGCGGCAGGTCGTAGGCCGCCAGCAAAAGATTGTCGGTGACGGAAATCTGCGTGAACACGCGATGCCCCTCGATGACGTGCACGAGGCCGGCGCGCGCCGCCTCGCGTGGCGTGGCGTTGGTCATGTCGCGGCCGTCGAAGCGCACATGTCCGGCGTTGACCGGCAGCAATCCCGACAGCGCGCGCAGCATAGTGGTCTTGCCGGCGCCGTTTGGGCCCAACAGCGCCACGACCTCGCCGGCCGCCATCGCAAAATCGATGCCATGCAGCACGCGGATCTTGCCGTAGCCGGACTCCAGCGCGTCGACCGAGAGCAGAGGTTCAGCCGCCGAGGTAAGCACTGACCACCTCCTTGTGGACGCGAATTTCGGCGGGCGTTCCGGCGGCCAGCGTTCGGCCAAGATTGAGCACCGTGACGTGATCGCAAATCTCGAAAATCAGGTCGGCGTGGTGCTCCACCAGCAACACGCCGGTGCCGCGCCGGGCGATCGCCCTGATCAGCGCGGCCAGGCGCTCGATTTCGTCATTGGAGAGCCCGGCGGCAGGCTCGTCGAGCAGCAGGAAATCCGGCTCCAGCATCAGCGCCCGCGCGATTTCGATGAACCGCAATTCGCTGTGCTGCAGGCGATCGGCCCGGACACCAGCCAGCATCTCGAGTCCAACGACGCCAAGCAGCGTGTGGGCTTTGGCCGCGAGCATCCGTTCGTCCCGCCGGTTCCGCGGCAACGCCAGCAGCGCTTCGACGAAGGTCGCCTGTCCATCGATGGTGCCGCCGATCATGACATTCTGCAGCACGGAGGCCTCGCCGATCACGCGCGGGGTCTGGAAAGTGCGGGCAATACCGCTGTTGGCGCGCAGCAGCGGCATGCCCGGCGGCAGCACGTCTTCGCCCAGCTTCATCGTTCCGGCCTTGGCTGCGTAGTAACCCGAGATCACGTTCAAGGTCGTGGTCTTGCCGCTGCCATTGGGGCCGATCAAGCCGTGAGTCTGGCCGGGCTTGACGTCGAGATCGAGGCCGTCGATGGCGCGCACATTGCCGAAACTGAGCGCAACGCCGCGCAGGCAGAGCGACTTGTCGCTCGCGATCTTGCCAAAGACATCGCCGAGCGCCGCGGGGCGCGGCATGATGGCGCGATTGGCGGCGAGCGGACGGCGGTTGCGAAAATCCAGCAGCGCGGCGATGCCGCCTGGCATCGCCAGCACGATCACCAGCAGCAGCACGGCGTAAAGGAACGTCGACCACGCCGCCAGCGGGGCTGCGATCTCCGGCAGGATGGTCAGGATGATGGTGCCGAGCATCGGGCCCAGGATCGAGCCGCGTCCGCCGATCAGGATCGCGATGAAGAACAGGACCGAGAGATCGAAGGTAAAGGCATCCGGCGTGATATAGGTCTGCAGGCTCGCGAACAATCCGCCGGCGATGGCCGCCAGCGCGCCAGCGAACAGGAAGATCGCGATCAGCATGCGCGGTTTGGAAATGCCGGTGGCTTCCGCCGCCACCTCGGCATCGCGGACCGCGATCAGGGCACGGCCGAAGCGGCTGTGAGCCACATTCGCGCTCATCCAGGTCGTGAGGCCCGCAAAAGCGATGCAGAGATAGTAATAGCCCCATGCGGTGTTGAACGGCGGGGGAAACTCCGGGCCGGCAATACCGATGCCGCCGCCGGTGACGCTCTGCCAGGCCAGCGCGATCTGCGTCACGATGGTGGCGAAGCCGAGTGTCGACATCGCGAAATAGAACGTGCGCAACCGCAACGCCGGCAAGCCGACGATGACGCCAAACAACGCGCCGACGCAGCCCGCGATCGGCAATGCCGCGAATACCGGCATCGGTGGCGCCACATTGCCGGCCACCAGCACGCTGGTGGTATAGGCGCCGAGCGTCAACAGTGCGACATAGCCGATGGCCAGATGCCCTGCGAAGCCGACGACGAGGTTGAGGCCGGAGACCAAGACCCAATAGATGGCCGCCCGTGTACCGATCAGCGCCCAGTAGTCGTTGCTGACGAACGGCAGGATCATCGCCACCGCCAGAATGCCCAGAAACGGCGCGAGCTGCGGCAGCAATGCGCGAAAGGCACTGGTCTCGCCGGGCGCGGTGGCCGCGGTCAATGCGGTCATCACACCCTCCGTGCCGTGGCCGAGCCGAAGATGCCTTGTGGCGCCGCCAGCAGAACGACGATGAACAGCGTGAAGACGGCCACCGAGGAAAAGATGCCGCCGACCAGGAAATTCGCAGCCTGCTGGAACAGGCCGAGCGCGAGGCCTCCGATGATGGCGCCGCGGTTGTTGCCGAGACCGCCCAGCGCCACCGGCACGAAGCCGTAGAAATTCAACAGCGCACCATTGGCGAAGAACGCCAGCAGCAACTCGCCGCCGGAAAATCCGGCGATACCGCCGATCACTCCGGCCAGCGCGTAGCTGGCGACGCGCAGATTGCGCTCGGGCAGACCGAGCGCGCGCGCCGCAAAATTATCCTCCGCGATCGCCAGGAACGCGCGCCCCACGAGCGTGCGGCGATAGAGATATTCGAGACCGCCGATGGTCAGCCCACAGGCGACGACCGGCAGCCAGAATTTCTCGTCCAATACGCCGCTGCCCCACCCGATCAGCCGCGGAAACGGCTGCGGCTCGGTGCCCCATTTGATCGCGGCCACCTGCTGGATCATCAGCGCCAGCGCCAGCGTGGAGAGGACGTAGAGATGCTGATCGAGACTCTTGAGTACTGGCCGCACGGCAACGAATTCGGTGATGATGCCGACAACCGCGCATCCGAGCAGCGTCAGCAGAAATCCGGCGATCAGCGGCATGCCCATTTTCAACGTGAACATCGACCCGAACACGCCGCCGAGCATCGCGAGCTGTCCGGCGGTGAAACTCATCACCCGCGAGGTCGAGAACATGGTGTTGTAGGTGACGCCCACGAGCGCGTAAATCGCGCCCGCCGCCAGACCGGATGCGAGGATAGAGCCGAGCATCTCGCGCGCGCTCCGTGACCGCTAGGTGTATCCGGGCGCCAGCGCGAAGGTTCCATTCTTGGCCGTAGAGGCCTCCGACATCACGATCTCGTCGGTCGGATAGCCGTTGTGCTGGGTCGGCGTGAAGGTGTAATCACCGAAATAACCGGGATATTTCGACAGCGTATTCCAGTATTTGACGATGCCTTCGCTTTCGGTGGATCCGCTTTCCGCGACCGCCTTGGCGATCAATTCAACCGCATCGATGCCGCCTGCGATCCACCACATCAGCGTATCGTTCATCGCGATATTGGCTTTGGCGAGCCGGTCGACCAGATCCTGCGTCTTGGCGGGCAGCTTGCCGGCGGCATCATAGCTCACGCTTTTGTAGCCGATGGCGTAGACCTTCTTCCAGTTGTCGGGCTTCTCGACCAGGCCGGCGATTTCGCCCGAGGCAAGCGAGGGATGACCGGCAAAGGAAACATCCCAGTTCATGGCGGCGCGGGTATTGAACATCCGCGCTTCCATGCCCGTGGTGACGCTCCAGACCACGATGACTTCGGCACCGGCATTCCTGGCGCGCAGCATGTCGGGCGTCATATCGGGCTGCGTTGCATCGATTTTGGCCTGATAGACCACGTCGGCGCCATCCTTCTTGAACGCCGCCACCGATGCGCCGACGGCGGTCACGCCATACCCCGTGGTGTCGCCAATCACGGCGATCTTCTTCACCTTCAGGACATTGAGGCAGTAGTTGCGGACGGCGTCGTCCCACTGGCTGTTTGAAGGGGCCATGCGGAACGCATTGGGAAACTTGGTGGTGTCGATCAGGCTTTCGACGACGCACGGATGGATGTCCGGCATCTTGGCGCGCGCCATGATCGGCGTGGTCGCCAGCGCCTCGCCCGAATTGACCGGGCCCCAGATCGCGTGGACCTTGGCCTGGCTGATCAGTTCCTGCGTGGCGTTTACGGCCTTGGTGGGATCGCCCTGGGTATCGCGGGTGGTGATTTCGATCTTGCGACCCTTGACGCCGCCCGCCGAATTGATCGCGTCCGCCGCGAAAAGCACGCCGCGATTGAACCCGATGGTTGGCGCCGAGCTCGGGCCGGTCATCGCGGCAAGCCAGCCGATCTTGATCGGTTCCGACTGGGCAATGGCAGGCTTCGGAAAAGAGAATGTTGCGGCGCCCACGGCGCCAGCGCCAGCCAACAAGACGTCACGACGCGAAATGGCCATGGATTCCTCCCAATATTTACTTTTCCGGCCCCGTCGTTGCCGCGGGCGCTCGTCGCAGCCGAACTTTGGTCGGCCGGTCAAATTTGATCCTGATGCGGACGCCTTGTCCAGAGATTCTGCGCGCACCCGCTATATTGCAGCAACAGGCTCGATCGGCGCGAAATGCCGCGTCGGGAGTTGAATCGACGCCTGGTCCGTCAGGCGTCCGGCGGCTTCGGCCGATTCCCGATCGAGGCGCGGACTCTCGTCAGCACCTTGTCACAATAGGCATCGCGCTCGCGGTTGAAAAGCTGCTGGTGGGCGCGGAATGCCGCCACCCTGCCCTGGATTTCCTCGCGAAGTTCGGACCGGGGCGCCGGCGACGGCCGCGGCGCAGGCACGACCTCTCGTACGATCTCATCTCGATGGGCCGCGTGGCGTTTTCGATCTGGTCCACCGGCGCGAACTCGATCCTGGTTTCGGTCCGAGCCTCAGGCTTCTTGCCGGTTATCGATTGAACGAATGTCATGGTTTGCGCGATTAAAAGATCGCGCTCCCTGGTCCAACTCATCGCACACCTCCGCCCGCGGTCATTCCAGCAAAATGCGCTACCCCGATCAAGCGGCGCTTGGGCCGGGCACATCGGGGGCTGCGCCGGCACGAATTTTTAAGGATTGAAAAAATATCTCGTGAACTTTTTGCGCCTTGTCCATGCCTAACAGAGGCACTGACGTTTGTCAGTACCCTCGCGCGGGGTCAGGGGCGATTTTGGTCGGATACCGTACAGGAACCCGCGCGATACCAAAGGCGTTTGATCGTTGTTTTCGGATGGATTTGGTCTTTAACTAATTGTGCGACAGGCGGGAACGTCCGTATGCTTCGGGCATCAGAACACAGCGACCGGCCAACCCCGGGAAGCGCGTACTGTCCGCCGGCGCCGAAGCCGCAAGCCCGTCCGCTCAAGCCGCTGGCCCTGATCCGCACCCTGAAACGCAATCCGCTCGAATGCTGGGCGGTGGCGCATTTCGAACAGCCCATCGTTTCCGGCGGATTGCCGATCGGCCATGTGCTGCTGGTCCACGAGCCCGGCGCTATCCGTCGCGTTCTCCTGGACAACGCCGCCAACTACCGCAAGGACCGCCTGCAGCGCCGGGTGCTCTCGGCGGGACTGAATGACGGCCTGTTGAGCGCCGAGGGTGAGCAATGGCGCGTGCAACGGCGGGTGCTCGCACCGATGTTTGCGCGCAGGCGGGTGATGGATTTTGCGCCGGCGATGACGGCTGCCGCCGAGACCCTGATCGACAGGTGGTCCTCTCTTGACGAGCGCGCCACCATCGACGTGGCGGCCGAAATGGCCAGGGTGACGCTCGACGTCGTCGAACGCACCATCTTCTCCGACGGCTTTGGGTCCGACGCCGAAGATATCCGCATGGCGATGGCGACCTATTTCAACACGATCGGGAAAATCAGCCCGCTCGACATCCTCGGCGTGCCCGACTTCGTTCCGCGGCTCGGCCGGCTCCGGGTGCGCTCGACGCTCAAATTCTTCGAGGCCGAAGTCGACCGCGTCATCGCCGCCCGCCGCCGGATTCTGGCGGAGCAGCCGGACCGGGCGCCCAATGACCTCCTGACCCATCTTTTGGAAGCGCTCGATACCAGCGGCGGAGACGGTCTCACCGAAGCGGAGGTGCGCTCGAACATCCTGACCTTCATCGCCGCCGGTCACGAAACCACCGCCAACACCCTGAGCTGGGCGGTGTTCCTGCTTTCGCAATCGCGGGAGTGGTGCGAGCGGGTCGAGACCGAGGTGGACCGCGAGCTGACCGAACCGGCGAGCGCCGGCATTGCCGATCACCTGGTCCAGACCCGCGCGGTGATCGAGGAAACCATCCGTCTGTATCCGCCGATATCGGCGATCAGCCGCGTTGCACTCGGCGACGACGCGTTGAATGGCGAGGCGGTCCGGCCGGGATCGCTGATCGTGATCTCGCCCTATGTGCTGCACCGGCATCGCCTGTTGTGGGATCACCCCGACGCGTTCGATCCCGGCCGCTTCCTCGGCAGCGTCGCTTCAGCAGTCGACCGCTTTGCCTATCTTCCGTTCGGGGCCGGGCCGCGCAAATGCATCGGGTCCACCTTCGCACTGCAGGAGGCGACACTGGTGCTTGCCGCCATCGTCAAGCATTTTAATCTCCAGCTTAGACCGGGTCACGCGGTGTGGCCGAGCCTGCGCGTCACCCTGCGGCCGGCCAGCGGGCTGCCGATGCTCATCCGCAAACGGTCCCGGCATCAGCGGTCATCGAACCCTGATCAGCAGGAACGGGCTTGCCGCGGGCTGGCGAATTCATAGAGCAGGCCCGTCGTCAGGCCATTCGCCGGCCTGCTCGCGATGAACTTCATGATCCCAGAGCTTCGAGCGGGTGATGCACTTGCCGCAATGGAAGAAGGCTTTTTCGACGACGACGATCAAGGCGAGTTCGGGAATGCGGCCGCCTTCGATCATGGCGCTCCGGATGTCGTGGTCCCGCACGATCATGGCGCGGCCGGCGACGCGCAGCGTTTCGCGGCTGCCGGGCACGAAGAAGATCAGGCCGACACCCGGGTTCTGCAGCAGATTATGGAACGTATCCACCCGCCCGTTGCCGCGGCGGTCCGGAATGGCAAGCGTCGAAGTGTCGAGGCACCTGACGAATCCGGCGTGGTCTCCCTTGGGCGACAGATCAACCATGCCGAGCGGATCGCTCGAGCCGACCACGACGAAGGGAGATGCTGCGATGAATTGCCGACAACGGCGATCGAGCCTTGTCAGAATCTTCGCGGTGAACCACTTGTTGGCAGGCCCCACGATTTGCCTCAGATCCTGCTCGGTCCGGATCACCTCCTTGAAGCGTTGATCGGCCGCCGCCGGTGTTTTTGCGTCCACGTGCCTGCCTCTGTCGATGGCGGTATCATACGCCGGGCTGATTTGACTACGGCGCTGTTGCGCCGTGGCGGGGAGTACGCCGGCAAGTTGTCTTTCTTTCGATGCCAGGAGGAACGCCGCATCACGTTCAGTCGATGCCGGCGTGTCACGTGATCACGATAGCTTTGAATCGGCGGCGAACGGTGATCAATTTCGACCAGTGCCGCCTAACCTTTTGCGCGGGTGCGGCGTGGCGCGGATGCGCCCTTCAACCCCCCGTCGCGCCGATCCAGGCCGACAATTTATCGACAATTTCACTCATGACCTCGCGGTCGTTCCGCCCAGAGCGCGCCAGCACGTGGAAGGTATGATCAGCCTCGGCGACCTGATGCAGCGATGCCTGCGCCCCGAGCCGCTTCACGACCGGCTCGAGCAGCGCCAGTTCGGCGAGCTTGTCGCGGGTGCCCTGGATGAAGAGCATGGGAACATGCACATCGCCGAGGTGCCTGGCGCGCGTGTCGGAGGGCTTGCCTGCGGGGTGCAACGGGAAGCCGAGAAAAGCAAGTCCGCGGACGCCGGCCAGCGGCGCGATGGCCTGCGCCTGCGACGTCATGCGGCCGCCGAACGATTTACCGCCGGCAAACAGCGCAAGCCCCGGGCAGCTTCGCGCGGCCTCGACCACAGCGGCCCGCACCGCGGCATGCGCGAGCGGCGGCGCATCCGGCCGCTTGCTGCCTTTTTCCATATAGGGAAACTGGTAGCGCAACGTCGCGATGGCGCGATCGCAAAGGCCGGCCGCGACCCGCTCCATGAATTCGTGGGCCATGCCCGCGCCCGCGCCATGGGCAAAGACATAACATGCCCGCGCGCCTGGCGGCCGCAGCAGCAGCGCGGAGACCGCGTCGGAGCCATCGACGTTCAGTTTGAGTTCTTGCGGGGTCACGGCCGTCATTTCGCTATCACCGGTTTAAAAATATACACGAACGATGCTCGTCCTTGCAAAAATCCTCCCGGCCGGCAATTGCGGCCGTCTGCGGAAGCATGGCCGATCGGACCGGCCCTTGCCCTCGCTTGAACAGCGGCAAAGCGCCCGCTACGCTTCGCCGCAACAATCAAAAAGGGGGGAGCCAGGGATGCGGCAGATCAGGATCGGCGACATCACCATCGACGCGGTGATCGAACGCGAAGGCCCGTGGCGGCGTCCGCAGGATTTCTTCCCGGCTTATGACGAGGCTGTCTTCAGACATCACCTGCCCTCGATGGAACCCGAGGTATTCGACGCCTCACGGGGGATGATCGTGATCACCTACCAGACCTTCGTGGTGCGAACGCCGCGCTACACTATCCTGGTCGACACCTGCACCGGCGAGGACAAGGGTCATCCGCCTCCGTTCGACTTTCCCGGCAAGGAGCGCTGGCGCAATGAACTGTTCGCGCTCGGCATCAGTTACGATGAGATCGACTACGTGTTCTGCACGCATCTCCACATCGACCATACCGGCTGGAACACGACGCTGCGGGATGGCCGCTGGGTGCCGACATTCCCGAACGCGAAATACGTCTTTCACAAAAAGGAATATGAGGCGTGGGAAGAGCAGAACGCCAAGGGAGCCAATCCGCCCGGGACGGTTTTTCGGGACAATTGCCTGCCGATCGTGGAAGCAGGGCAGGCGCTGCTGGTCGACGACGATTACGCACTGGACGACACCATCACGCTGACGCCGACGCCGGGGCATTCGCCCTGCCATTGCTGCGTCAACATCTTCTCCCGCGGCCAGCGCGCGGTGGTAACCGGCGATCTCATGCATCACGTGATCCAGTGCCGCGAGCCCGACTGGTCGGCCAAGCCGGACTGGGACGCGAGACAATCGGCGGTCTCGCGCCGGAGGTTTTTCGCCTCCTTTGCCGAGACCGATACGCTGATTCTGCCGATCCATTTTCCGTCCCCGACGGTCGGGCTGATCACGTCCGATGGCGACAGGTTCAACTACCGGTTCAAGCGCTGACGATCTGAACCATTCAGGTTCGTCTGCCCGGCCCCTACGCGGAAATGCCGGGCGCGTCCGCGTCTGCTTCCGCGCGTGGCTGTGACACAAAACCGTGATGGCCCACACACGCCAACCGGCGGCCGAAGCCGCGTAAAACCGGCTGTTTCTTGATCAGTTGACGCCTCCACGCGCCCATTTTTAAAGCAAGGCCCGCGGGAAAATGCGCTTGTGGCGCGCCGTGCCCGAACGCGTCAGGCCAGGACACCTCTACACGCGTCAAGGCGGCTCCGAACCCTCGCGCCTTCCAAACTCCGTCAATCGGCATGTTTGTTGCATTTTTGCCGGTAGCAGAGGGGTTGAGTCGATGACATCCGGGATCCGCCGTCGTGAATTTCTGCTTACAATCGGAGCCGGGCTAATCGCGGCCCCCGCGATCGTACGTGCCGAAGCCCAGCCCATCGTCATTCGTGCCGGCGCGCTGAAACTGATCCATTCCATCGCGCCGTATTTCTATGATCAGTTCGTGCCGGAAGGCTACAAGATCGAAGTGCTGCCGTTCGAAACGCCGACCGAATGCAAGAACGCCGTGGTGACCAAATCGGTCGATTTCGGCGCGTTCGGTATCGCGGCAGCCCTGCTCGGCGCCGCCGCGGGAGAGCCGGTCGTGGTGATTGCATCGACCTGCAATCGCGGCATGGCTATCATCGCGAAGGCCGGCGAAGGCATCACCTCGATCAAGGATCTCAAAGGCAAGCGCGTCGCCGTGTTTCCGGGAACCACCCAGGAAGTGTTTTTCCTGGAGCGGCTGCGCATGGAGGGCATGACGATCAAGGACGTCGAACCGGTTCGCGTCTCCTTCAGCGAAATGCATATCGCGTTGTCGCGCGGCGATATCGACGCCTATGTCGGTGCCGAACCCGGCCCCGGCGTCTCGCTGTCCAGCGGCGTCGGCACGCTGGTTGAATATCCGTATTCGACCGCGATGGGCTCGCTCAACATGGTGTTCGGCACCCATCGCGACGTGATTACTGAGAAGCCGGACCTCGTCCGGGTGATGCTGGGCATCCACCAGCGCGCGACCGATTTCGCCTCGACCCACAAGGACGCCATGGTCGCGATGGCATCCGGCAAGCTCGGGCAGAAAAAGGAAGCGATCGAGGCTTCGGTCCCCAATGTCGAACTGACCTGGCGGCTTGGACCGAAGGAAATCGAGCAATCGAAAATCTACGCCGATCACATGCTGGCGCTGAAACAGATCAAGCGGCTGCCCGATTTTGCAACCTTCATCGACACCAGTTTCGTCGATGCGGTGAAACCGACTTGATCGTGTCGACGCTCGCGTCCGACACCAAGGACGAGGTTTCCTCCGCGCGCGAGACCTCACGGGCGAGCGCATGGTGGCTGCACCTGCGGCCTTTGCTGCTCGCCGTCACGTTTCCCGCGGTCCTTTTGGCGATCTGGCATTTTTCGACGGTGGGCCGGCCGGCGAGCCTGATCCCGCCGCCTTACGACGTCTGGCTGGAGTTGAAGGATTTGGCGGTCGGCGGCGTCAATGACGATGCCTACAGCCAGACCCTGCACATCCATCTGTTCGCTTCCGTGAGCCGGGTCTATGGCGGCTTCGCGCTGGCCCTGATCGTGGCGTTGCCGTTGGGAATGCTGATCGGGCGTATGCCGCTGATCCGCCAGCTGATCGACCCGACCATCCAGATCCTCCGCCCCGTCCCGGTTACGGCCTGGCTGCCGCTGGCGATGATCATTTTCGGACTTGGGCCACGCTCCGCTTTCTTTCTGGTATTTCTCGGCGCGTTCTATCCCATCCTGGTAAACACCATCTTCGGCGTGCGCTCGGTCGAACCGCGACTGTTCGAGGCGGCCGCCATGCTCGGCTGCGTCGGCCCGGCTCAGTTTTTCCGCGTCGTGCTGCCCGCCGCCCTGCCATCGATCTTCACCGGCATGCGGCTCGGACTGGGGTTTGCGTGGGTCGTCATCGTCGTCGGAGAGATGACCGGTGTACAGACGGGGCTGGGCGCTATCATCATGGAAGCGCGGCAGCTCTCGCGCACCGAAATCGTGATTTCCGGGATGATCGTGATCGGCACCGTCGGCTTCCTGTCCGACCAGCTGGTGATGTTGATCGGGCGCCGGCTTTTGGCCTGGAGTCCATCCCATGGCTGAGGCCACGATCCCGATCCTGGAGATGAAGAACGTCGGCAAGACCTATTCGCAGAACGGCAGGGCGATCGAGGCATTGCGCGGCGCCAATCTGCGGGTCAAGAAAGGCGAATTCATCTGCCTGATCGGCGCATCCGGTTGCGGCAAATCCACTCTTCTGCGCATGGCCGCCGGCTTCGAGGCCCCGACGCAGGGCGACACTCTGATGTGGGGCGTCCCGATATCGGGACCGGGCCCGAGCCGCGGCATGGTGTTTCAGGATTACGGACTGTTTTCCTGGCTCAACGTCCGCGACAATATCGGTTTCGGTCCGAAATCGCGCGGGTGTACCAAGGCCGAGATCCGTGAAACCGTCAATCATTTCGTCGATCTCGTTGGGCTGCAAAACTTTGCCGACGTCTACCCGCACCAGCTTTCCGGCGGCATGAAGCAGCGTGTCGCCATCGCGCGCGTGCTCGCCAACGACGCCGAAATCGTGCTGATGGATGAGCCGTTCGGCGCGCTCGATGCGATGACCCGCGAACGGCTGCAGGACGAACTGGTCGAGATCTGGTCGCGAACAGGCCTCACGGTCCTGTTCGTCACCCACGCCATCGAGGAAGCCATTTTCCTCGCCGACCGGGTCGTGGTGATGTCGCCCGGACCCGGCCGAATCGACCGCGAATACACCATCGACCTGCCGAGGCCGCGCGACATCGCAAGCTCCGAATTCAACGAATGGCGGCGCCTGCTGTCATCGCAGCTTCATAGTCATCATGGACGCAAGGCGGGCTGATCTTTGCCCGCAATGCCTGCAACCTTGCCCATCCCCTGATCCCGGTAAAAGCCTAGCCTTGACGCAGATCTGCCGGTCCCGGAACACCCTTTCGCAGGCGCAGCATATGGCTTAAGAGCGGCGCAAACGCTCCCTCAGAACCCGTGTGGATATGATTCGTCTCGACAACGTCAGCAAGCAAATCGGTCACCAGATTCTCTTTATCGAGGCCTCCGCAGCGCTCCAGAAAGGCGAGAAGGTCGGACTCGTCGGTCCCAACGGGGCCGGCAAGACCACGCTGTTCCGGATGATCACCGGCCAGGAACTTCCCGACGAGGGCCAGGTGGCGGTCGATCGCGGCGTCACGACAGGCTATTTCAGCCAGGACGTCGGCGAGATGTCCGGCCGCAGCGCCGTATCCGAGGTGATGGACGGCGCCGGTCCGGTCAGCGCCGTGGCCGGCGAGCTGAAGGAACTGGAAGCCGCGATGGCGGATCCGGCGCGCGCGGACGACATGGACGACATCATCTCGCGCTATGGCGAGGTGCAGGCGCGCTTCGAGGAGCTGGACGGTTATGCGCTGGAAGGCCGGGCGCGCGAAGTGCTCGCCGGCCTCTCCTTCAGCCAGGAGATGATGGACGGCGACGTCGGCGCGCTGTCGGGCGGCTGGAAGATGCGCGTCGCGCTGGCGCGTATTCTGCTGATGCGTCCCGACGCCATGCTGCTGGACGAGCCGAGCAACCATCTCGATCTCGAGAGCCTGATCTGGCTCGAGCAGTTTCTCAGGGGCTATGACGGCGCGCTGCTGATGACCTCGCACGACCGCGAGTTCATGAACCGCATCATCGACAAGGTGGTCGAGATCGACGGCGGCCAGCTGACGACCTATTCGGGCAATTACGAATTCTATGAAGCGCAGCGCGCGCTGATCGAAAAGCAGCAGCAGGCCCAGTTCGAGCGTCAGCAGGCGATGCTCGCCAAGGAAATCAAATTCATCGAGCGCTTCAAGGCGCGCGCGTCGCACGCTGCCCAAGTGCAGAGCCGGGTGAAGAAGCTGGAGAAGATCGAGCGCGTCGAGCCGCCGAAGCGCCGCCAGACCGTGTCGTTCGATTTCCCGCCGGCGCCGCGCTCGGGCGAGGACGTGGTGAGCCTGAAGAAGGTGCAGAAGGCCTACGGCAACCGGAGCATCTATGACGGGCTCGACTTCATGGTGCGGCGGAAGGAACGCTGGTGCGTCATGGGTATCAACGGCGCGGGAAAATCCACGCTGTTGAAGCTGGTGGCGGGCTCGACACCGCCGGACGACGGCACGGTGGCGGTCGGCGGCAGCGTCAAGATGGGTTACTTCGCGCAACACGCCATGGATCTGCTCGACGGCGAGCGCACGGTGTTCCAGTCGCTGGAGGACTCCTTCCCGCAGGCCGGACAGGGTTCGCTGCGCGCGCTGGCCGGCTGCTTCGGGTTTTCCGGCGACGACGTCGAGAAGAAATGCCGGGTGCTGTCGGGCGGCGAGAAGGCGCGGCTGGTGATGGCGAAGATGCTCTACGACCCGCCGAACTTCCTGGTACTGGACGAGCCGACCAACCATCTGGACATGGCGACCAAGGAGATGCTGATCGGAGCGCTATCGCAGTATGAAGGCACGATGCTGTTCGTCTCGCACGACCGGCATTTCCTGGCCGCCCTGTCCAACCGGGTACTGGAGCTGACGCCCGAAGGTATTCACCAATTCGGCGGCGGCTATACCGAATATGTGGCCCGCACCGGCCACGAGGCACCGGGCCTGCGCAGCTAGAGGAGGCCGGCGAAGGAGACCGCAATAGGCCGCGCCAATGCATGTTCTGACAATCCTGCAATTGATGGTGCTGCCTCGACCAGATTCCCGAATCCCTGCTGCCGATTCTGACCTGCCGCGCCGCGCTGTCGTTGACGGGGGTCGACATCGTGCTGGGGTTCGGGGTCCTTTTTTGCCGGCGAACTCGTGCTGTCCCGCCTGCTGTGCCGCGCCCACCTGCGCGATCAACCGTATTAATCCGCTATCCGCCGCGGCGCAGGCAATGCAGGGTGATTTCCGGTGGACAGTTGAGGCGCACCGCAACCACGCTCGACCCCGCCCCCACCGACGTGTAGCCGGTCATATTGTTGTACCGCCATGCCCCCGCCCCCATCCGTCTCGGCAGCGCCGACTCCAGCGTGATCGGAATCGATCCGGGCAGGCAGATCTGGCCGCCGTGGGTATGTCCGCTCAGCATCAGGTTGAAATGCGCGTGCGCCGCCTGGCGGTAGATCTCGGGCGTGTGCGACAGCAGGATGGAGAACGCGCCGTCCGGGATCCGCATCGCGGCTTTCTCGATGTTGTCCATCCGGTAGAAATGCGCATCGTCGACGCCGGCCAGAAAGATGCACTGGTCGTCGCGCGCGATCAATTCGCATTCGTTGAGCAGCATCCGTATGTCCATGGCTTCCAGTGCCGGCACCATTCGAATGGTATCGTGGTTGCCCAGCACGCCATAGATCGGCCCCTTGAGATGGCTTCGGACCCGCGCGACGCCGTCCAAAGCGGCCTCGAACGACCCAAAGGTCTTGCCACGATAATCGCCGGTCAGGACACAGAGGTCGTAACTCAGTTCGCCGACGAGCTCGCAGACCCGCTGCATCGCGGCCTCGCTCATGTCGACGTGCAGATCGCTGAGGTGCAGGATGGTGAAGCCATCGAAACGCGCCGGCAGATCCTTGAAGGCGACGTCGTTGGATCTGACGACAACGCGGCCGGCATTGCGGCGCGCGCGCCAGTAGAGACCGGTCAGCTTCAGCGCAGTTCGAATGAGCGACTGGCCGGGATACCAGTTTTCCAGATGGAAGAAGGTGAGGCCCTGGCCGAAGATCTGGGCTTCGTGGTCGGTCTCGATGCCCAGGCGCTGCCTCGCATGCAACCGTCCGAGGCGCTGCTCCAGGGCGGCCAGAATATCCTCGTCCATTGAACAAATCCCCCGGAACTTCGTTTGCTGTTGTACGCGGTATCCGGCGCGTCGGGAACTGCACCCGGTGCCGCATCGGACACGAGGCGACTGGCTCGGGCAGGAGTTACCCGAAGGTGACCGGGATGTCCCAAATTGGCGACCCGGTTGACATACATCAATGACATTTGCTCCGCACGGCCGTCGCTTGGAACCATTCAGCAATCATTGCTGTTGGATGCAAGAAACGAAAAACGGAGTGAAGACGAACGGAGCACCAGGAGGGATTGTCATGTCGGCGCCCAAGATTGCGACCCTGCTCGCGATAGCAGGCGCGTTTGGCGTGATCATATCGGTCATGCTGGGCACTCTCACGGGAGCGGACTATCTGCTCGACGCAGCCTTTGTCTGCCTCGTGCTCGCAGGTGTCATCATCATGCTGCATGTACTGATCGGGCTTTGGGCCGACTTTACCCGATCGGCGTAGAGCGGCCGAAACGGCCGGACGCACTTCTGCCGAAGCGGCCGTGCTCGTGGATCATTCCCGTAGCACTGGATGCTCGTTGAGCACGTCTTCCCGGATCGACCCGGCACCGATCGCGCGAAACAAAATCCGCGCCCTCTTCAAATCGTTGCCCGTCACACAGAGGTTTACGATCTGGCGCACCGCGGAATCGCGCAGCAGGTCGTCGGAAATCTTGATGGCGATTTCCATCGCGACCTTGGCGGCGCGTTCATAGCGTTCGGTTTCGGATTTTTTCTTGTTGTCGGAGCGGTCGGCGGCGCCGGCTATCTTGGCGGCGCTGTCGGCGGCGGACCGGCAGATTTCACGTATCCGGTGCGCCGCTTCGATATCGCCGATCGGCCATCGGATTTCCTCGTCCCAGATCTCCTTGCGCTCACCCCTACCGAACCACCACATCGCCCATGCCCTGAATATAGCCTGGCCGCCGCTGGCGGGTCGCAATATGTCGCCGCGACAGACCCTAGACCGCCGGCAATATCTTTCCAGGATTGAAGATGTTCTGCGGATCGAGCGCCTGCTTGACCGCGCGCATCGCATCGATCGCCTCGGAGCCGAGTTCGGCCTTGAGATATTTCTGCTTGCCCTGCCCGATGCCGTGCTCGCCGGTGCAGGTGCCGCCCATCGCCTGGGCGCGCTCGACCAGGCGATGCATGAAATCCTCGCCGCGCGCCATCTCGTCGCGGTCCTCGACATCGCATAGCAGCGAGCAGTGGAAATTGCCGTCGCCGACATGGCCGACGATCGGCGACTGCAGCTTCAGCCGCTTCAGATCGGCCTCGGTCTCGGTGACGCAGTCGGCCAGCCGGGAAATCGGCACGCAGACGTCGGTCGCCACCACGCCGGCGCCGGGGCGCAGCGCCTTGACTGCCCAATAGGCGTCGTGCCGCGCCTGCCACAATTTGGTGCGGTCCTCGGGCCGGGTGGTCCAGGTGAATTCGCCGCCGCCGCACTCCTTGGCAATCTCGTGGAAATTCTTCGATTGCTCCGCGACCTCGTTGTCGCTGCCGTGAAATTCGAGCAGCAAGAGCGGAGTCTCGGGCAATGACAGCTTCGAATAGGAATTGCAGGCCTGCACCTGCTCGGCGTTGAGCAGTTCGATCCGCGCCACGGGAATGCCGGTCTGGATCGCCATGATCGTCGCCTGGCAGGCGCCACGCACGGTTTCGAACGAGCAAGCCGCGGCCGCGATGGTTTCGGGAATGCCGCGCAGCTTGATCGTCAGTTCGCAGATGATCCCGAGCGTGCCTTCGGCGCCGACGAAAAGATGGGTCAGGTCGTAGCCGGCCGAGGATTTTTTCGCCCGCGTGCCGGTGGTAATGATCTCGCCGTCGCCGCGCACGACCTTGAGCGCCAGCACGTTGTCGCGCATGGTGCCGTAGCGCACCGCATTGGTGCCGGAGGCCCGGGTCGAGGCCATGCCGCCCAGCGAGGCGTCGGCGCCCGGATCGATCGGGAAAAACACGCCCTGGTCGCGCAGATGCTCGTTGAGCGCCTTGCGGGTGACGCCGGGCTGGATCACGCAGTCGAGGTCGTCGGGGTGGACTTCCAGCACCCTGTCCATGTCGCGCAGGTCGATACAGACGCCGCCGGCCGGTGCGTTGACCTGCCCCTCCAGCGAGGTGCCGGTGCCGAACGCGATCACGGGGACGCCGTGCTTGGCGCAAATCCGCACCACGTCCTGGATATCGGCGGTTTCCTGCGCCATCACCACGGCGTCGGGCGGCTGCGGCGCCAGCCAGGTCGTGGTATGGGCGTGCTGGTCGCGGACCGCCTGCGAGGTGATCAACCGGTTGCCGAACCGGGCGGCGAGCGCTTCCAGCGTGCTCACCAGCGCCTGCGGCTCCGGACGCTTCAAATTGCTGGTAATGGTTATGCCCAAGCTAAATCCTCCCGGCGTGCGGCCGACCCTTGCAAAGGATGGTGCGGGCGGTCAAGAGACCATGGGTGGAACCAAAGGGGATCGACGATGACCAATGCTGCCGCAGGCGACGAGGTGCTGCTCCGGCCCGCGCCATTCCTGTCGTCGGTGATGCAGATCGAGCCACAATGGATCGACTACAACGGCCACCTCAACATGGCCTATTATAATGTGATGTTCGACCGCGCCATCGACGAATTATGGCTCAGGCTCGGGATCGGACCCGGCTACATGAAGGAGCGGCAGGGATCGACCTTCACCGCCGAATGCCATGTGCGCTACCTGCGGGAGATCCATTTGGGCGATCCCGTGCAGGTTTCGATCCTGCTGGTCGGCGCCGACGAGAAACGGCTGCATACGTTCGAGCAATTGCGCCACGCCAGCGAGGGCTGGCTGTCCGCCACCTCCGAAAACATGAGCGTCCACATCGATATGGCCGCGCGCAGGACCGCGCCGTTTCCGCCCGACATTCGCGCCCGGATCGAGGCCGTTGCGAACGCCCACGCAGGCGTTGCGCGCCCCGAGGGCATCGGCCGCAAGATCGCGATGCCCTCGAAATAGCGACGGGGTGCCGGACCATCACAGCCGCGCGGGCCCTTTTTCCCTCGATGAGGGATGCCGTGAGGATACCGTCACCCCGCCAGCGGCGTCGAAAACCCGGCGACAAGCTTGACCAGATCGGCCTGACGGCAGGCACCCGTCTTGTCAAACAGCCGGTTGAGGTGGGTCTTGATCGTGGTCGCAGCGACACCAAGCGCCGCCGCCACCTCCGGCACTCCGCCGATATCGACGATTGCCAACAGCACGCGCAGTTCGGCCGGGGTCAGCTTGTACATCCTGCCAATAACCTCGGGAGACGCGAAGGCCTCCAGTGTCGTCTAGCGGACGAACAAGGCGGCAACCGCATTATAGGCAAGTCCGGTGTGCCGGCGCGCGCCCGAGGTCAGCGGCAACACGTGAGCGAGCCAGCGTTCGCCGTCATGCGCGGTCAGCGGCAACGCGATGCCCTTGACGCCGACGACGGTATCTCCCCCCTCCGCGGCAGCGAGTATTTCGCGAAAGGCCGCGTTGGTCGCCGCATCGCCGGCGACAAGCCTCCCATGGACCGTGTGCAGGAAGTCGGCGGCGCCGAGAATGGCATTACCCGCCGCGTTGGCATGGACGACGTGGCCGATGCCGTCGACAAGGATCAAGCCGGCATTCAGGCCGTCGAGAATATCGGAAAAGCATGCCGCCTCGGCCTGCCCGAGATGGATGGTCTTGCCGATGAGCCAGGCGCGCCGGACATGCGGGATGATGAGCGTCAGGCGCCGGCGCATTTCGTCGTCGACCATGCCGCTCGCCGCATCGCGCGCAACGCTGAGAAACGTGCAACTGGTCGTCGATTTTTCGATCACCACGTTGGCGACGTCGACCCAGCCATGCGGCCGCGCCCACTCCCGGTAAAAGCGACCCCGGCGAAACTCGTCGTAAGGCACGAGATCCGCGACGCTCACCACCTGCGCGACGCCGAAGGAACGCGAGCCCGCCATCGGATCGAGTTTCGGATAGCTTTCCGAATAGGCCCGCAGGCCTTCGGGATCGGCCCCGATATAGCAATAGAGATTTTCGGAACGGCTCAGCGAGCGCTTCGAAAGCAGCCCGCCCGAATGGCCGCCGGTGAAGCTCGCGATCTTCTCGAGCACGTCGGCTCGCTGCGCGGGGTCGAGGGCGGCGTCGTAGATATCGCCAATCAGCACCGCCAACCGCTCGTTATCGTTCATGGCTAATCGCCTCAAAAGCAATGATACGGAAAGGAAAATGATGCGGAAGGAAAATGGCAGCCCGGTTTCGCCGCACAGCCATAACGACTCGATGGCATTTCCAAGGCACCCGGCCGCCCGACCAGATCATCGTGGCGCGAAGTGGCCAGTTCGCCGAAACGACGCCGTTTCGCGTGCTTCACCACAGCTGCGGAAATATTCCCTAAGCCGGAAGCCCGACGTCATGCAGGGCGTCGAAAACGAGATTGCTGTAGGTTTCCGGCAGCGGCGGCAGGCCTCGCCGCACTTCCGACAGCGTGAGCTGCGGGTATTGCTCCCGCAGCGCGGCCAAGCTCCGGCGGGCTTCCGGCTTTGCTCCGGCGAGCACGTAGGCCGGGCACAGGGTTCGATGCACCCAGATCGCCGACGGATGCTCGATCAGCGCGCGCTCCTGCCAGCTTGCCGCCTCGGCATAATGGCCGGCCTTGAAATGCGCGCAGCCGATTCCGACCAGGCTGTTGAAGGCCAGCGAATCGTGCGGCGCGAGGTCGAGCGCGATCTTGAACCGTTCGATCCCGGAGTCGGGATCGCCGTGATAGACGTCGAGCCATCCGCTGCGGCTCCAGGCCCAGGCCGAGCCACCGTCGACAGCCAGCGCCTTGCGTATCACCAGCTGCGCAGTGTCGAGCTCGTCGAGTAATGTCAGGGCGTTGCCGAGCACGGCGAGCACGCTGGCGTCGCCGGAAAGCGCGCGCGCCTTATGCGCCAGCTCGATGCTGCGAGCCCGCTCGGCTTGCGGGTCGGCGGTGAAGTGATAGACCACACGCTGAACATGAGCCCAGGCCGCCAGCGCCGTCGCCAGCGCGTGGGTAGGATCCTGGTCCATGGCGCGCTCGAGCAAATCGAGAGCCCGCGCATTTCCCTCGGCATCGAGCGAAAGCACCCCCGGCATCGCCCGCAGGGCAAGGTCATGAGCGCTGAGATCGTTGCCGGGCTTGCGCAACGCGTGCTCGATTTCGGCTGAGCGCAGGCAGGGCTGAAGTGCCGCTGCAATCCGCGTGGCGAGGAGTTCCTCGCCGGCATCGTCGTCACGCAGCACGCCGTCGGCACGATGGGCCCAGAGCTGGCGACCGGTCTCGTTGTCGATCAGCCGGAAGATCAGGCGCATCTGCGCGCCCTCGCCCCGGATCGCACCGGCCAGACGGTAGCGCGCCGAACCCGGTTGGCTGGCGACGGAAACCCCGGCGCGGGCGAGCGCGGTGGCCAGATCATCGGCGATAGCACCGGCGACCCCGATATGTTCCGCAGCCGCCTCGATCGCGCCAAAGGCGACCGTCGGCCGGTCGCGCGGCGGCACGAAAACCGGAGGCATTGAGGCGAGAGCGGCCGCGAACAGCTCCTGCCGCTTCAACGTTTGCGACGGTGTCTCGCCGTAGCGGCCGCGATACTCGACGGAAAACCGGCCGGGGTGGGGAAATCCGCAACGCATCGCGACGTCCACGACCTTGGTGCCGGCGGACCCCTGCAGCAGCTCGCGCCGCGCCTGGTCGAAGTTGATATCGCGAAGCACGGTGCGCGGCGCCTTGCCGACAAAGGACAGAAATTGCCGCTGCAGCGTCCGGCCGGAAACGCCGGCCACGGCGGCAAGTTCCCTCAGGTTCCAGCCGTGCCCGGCATTGGCATGCATCGCCTCGAGGGTACGCCGAACGCTGCGCGGCAGCGGCGATGACGTCGATCCTGGTTTTTGGCTCGCGATCATTTCAAAAACTCCGAAACCCCCGTTGATGTGTCTCGCCTTGCGCGAAAAAGTTCATCATCCGGATAGTTGTGGCGCGAACTGGATAAGCGTCTGCCGCCCTAAGGGCTAAGCCAGTGGTCGTGCAACCCGACAACCGTAAGGGAACCATCATCATGACCGCCTCCTCCGCCGCCATCAGTCAAAAGCCCGTGCAGCCCGATCTCGGAGCGCTAAAGCTGCGTCAGCACGGCGCCTGGTCCTCCGGCGACTACGCCATTGTCGGCACCACCCTGCAGATCGTCGGCGAACAGCTTTGCGAAGCCCTCGACCTTCGCTCGGGACAAAAGGTACTCGACGTCGCCGCGGGCAACGGCAACGCTACCCTCGCCGCGGCGCGGCGCTGGTGCGACGTCGTCTCCACCGATTATGTGCCGAGCCTGCTGGAGCGCGGCCGGCTCCGCGCCGGCGCCGAAGGCCTGCCGATCGAATTCAAGGAGGCCGACGCGGAAGCATTGGATTTCGCCGACGCCAGTTTCGACGTGGTGGTCTCGACCTTCGGCGTCATGTTTACGCCCGACCAGGACAAAGCGGCGGCCGAGCTGACACGGGTTTGCAAGCCCGGCGGCAAGATCGGGCTCGCCAACTGGACGCCGGAAGGCTTCATCGGCCAGCTCTTCAAGACGCTCGGCAAGTACCTGCCGCCGCCGCCGGGTGCGAAATCGCCGGCGCTGTGGGGCACCGAGGCGCGTCTCAAGGAGATGTTCGGAGCTTCGGCTGCCTCCATCAGGGCCGAGCGGCGCGATTTCAACTTTCGCTATCGTTCGCCGGAGCATTTCCTCGACATCTTCAAAAGCTATTACGGCCCGATGCTCAAGGCTTTCGCGGCGCTCGACGCCGCCAGTCAGCAAGGGTTGCGAAGCGATCTGCTGGCGCTGGTCGGCAAGCTCAACCGCGCCGATGACGGCACCATGGTCGTTCCCAGCGAATATCTCGAAGTGGTGATCACAAAGCGCTGATCTCGCGGCCAACGGGTTCAGTTGGCGCGGCGCCAAGCCATCGATCCTCCATTCGGAGGACGCGGCTTGACGCCGCTCTCGCTAGCCTTGTCCGATCGCAGGGAGCATCGACATCATGATCGAAGATTTGCGCGGGCGCGTGGATTACGACGAGACCGGAGCCGGTTCGACGGTCGTGCTGGTGCCGGGATCGTGCAGCACCGGCGCGGCCTGGCGGCCGATGCTCGCGCATTGGCCGTGTGGCTTCCGCTGCGTGACGACCAGCCTGCTGGGCTATGGTGGCACCGCCGAGCGGCGCACCGCGGGAGATACCGATATTTCCCACGAGGCCGAGGCCATCGAAACGGTGATTCGACGCGCGGCCTGCCCCGTCCACCTGGTCGGCCATTCCTTTGGCGGGTTGACTGCACTCGTGGTCGCGCTGCGACGGCGCGTGCCGCTGCTGAGCCTGACCATTGCGGAAGCGCCCGCGGCCGAGATCTTGCGGCCGATGGGCGAATACCGGCACTATCTCGCCTTCCGGAATATGACCGACAGCTATTTCCAGGCGCATTATGGCGGCGACAAGACCGCGATCGAACAAATGATCGATTTCTATGGCGGCGCGGGCACCTTCGCCGGCTGGCCGCAACGCGTGCGCGATTACGCTGTTGAGACCACGCCGGTCAACCTGCTCGATTGGGCAAGCGGCTACGATTTCGAATTGAAGCCCGCGTTGATTGCGAGCGTCAAAACACCCACGCTCGTTCTATGGGGCGAAGCCAGTCACCCGGCCGTCAAACGCGCCAACGAGCTTCTGGCCCATTGCATCCCGAATGCCGCCATCGCCGAAATCGCCGGAGCGGCCCATTTCATGATTGCGACCCACGCCCGCGAGATCTCCGTCTTGATCGCGCAACACGTGGCGCGCAGCGAACATCCTTCAGCGGCCGAGCTTTGCCAGTGACGCCGCAACCGGTCTCGCGCGACAAAAAGACGGACCCGAGCGACAAACCGGCGGCCCTTTGATTTTTGCGGCCGCCGGGCTCTTAGGTTGCCGGAGACAACCGAGGCTTCCGGCTAGACGCGGGTGCGGCCCCGCGCCAGGCCGACCACGGCCGAGACCAGAAACAGCACGACCGCGATAAAGAAGATGATCTTGGCGATCTCGATCGAGGCACCGGCGACCCCGCCGAAGCCCAGCACGCCCGCGATCAGCGCGATAATCAAAAACGTAACGACCCAGCTCAGCATGACACGCCCTCTTGTCCTCTCGGTTTGAACTCAGCGCGGCGGACGGCGCCGCGCATCGGCTGCTGGAATAATCGGGCTTCGGAACGAATGTTCCCGGGGGTTCCGGCCCTGGAAACCGGGAAAATTTCGTCGCGCAAGGGGAACAAAATCCGGGGTCAAGGCGGCAATCCGGCCCGCAGCCAAGGCGGGATAAAACCTGTCAAAAGCCTCGGCAAAGCCCTATATGCGGTTCAATCCTGCTATGAAGGCTCCCCTTCACGGCCCCACGGTGTCATCGTGGGCGGAAGACGATTCGCATATGACCGAGCCGAACAAGCTGATCCATCACGAGGTCCCCGACCACCAGCCCGCCGCTGGGGGCATCGCCGCGCGTGCGCGGGCGGCGGCGAGCCCGCAATATCTCTCGGGCCTCAATCCCGAGCAGCGCGAGGCGGTCGAGACACTGGACGGGCCCGTCCTGGTGCTGGCCGGCGCCGGCACCGGCAAGACCCGGGTGCTGACCTGCCGCATTGCCCATATCCTCAGCACGGGCCGCGCGCGGCCGGGCGAAATCCTCTCGGTCACCTTCACCAACAAGGCGGCGCGCGAGATGAAGCTGCGGCTCGGCCAGATGCTCGGCCAGGCGGTCGAAGGCATGCCGTGGCTCGGCACGTTCCATTCCATCGGCGGCCGCATCCTGCGCTTTCATGCCGAGCTGGTGCAGCTGAAGTCCAATTTCACCGTGCTCGATGTCGACGACCAGATCCGGCTGTTGAAGCAGCTGCTGCAGGCCGAGAACATCGACGACAAGCGCTGGCCGGCACGGATGCTGGCCGGGCTGATCGACGGCTGGAAGAACCGCGGCTTGACGCCGTCGCAGGTGCCGCCCGGCGAAGCCGCCGTATTCGGCAACGGCAAGGGCGGCAAGCTCTATGCGGCCTATCAGGAGCGGCTGAAGATCCTCAACGCCGCCGATTTCGGCGATCTCCTGCTGGAGAACATCCGGCTGTTCCGCGAGCATCCCGACGTGCTCCGGCAATACCAGAACCGTTTCAAGTTCATCCTGGTCGACGAATATCAGGACACCAACGTCGCACAGTATCTCTGGCTGCGGCTGCTGGCGCAGGCGCCGTCAAAGCCCGGCGTGCCGCTTTCCGCCGTCATTCCGGGGCGTCCCGTCATTCCGGGGCGGGCCGAAGGCCCGAACCACGATGTGCAATCACACATCGGGGAATCTCCTGATGGTGAGCAGCCACTTCGAGATTCCGGGTTCGCACCTGCCGGTGCGCCCCGGAATGACGGCGAGGATGGCGTCGCGCAATCGGCAGCCATACCGCCCTCCAAGAACATCTGCTGCGTCGGCGACGACGACCAGTCGATCTATGGCTGGCGCGGCGCCGAGGTCGACAACATCCTGCGCTTCGACCACGACTTCCCCGGCGCCAAGGTGGTCCGGCTCGAGCGCAATTACCGCTCCACCGGGCACATTCTCGCCGCCGCCTCGCATCTGATCGCGCATAACGAAGGCCGGCTCGGCAAGACGCTGCGCACCGAGGACGTCGACGGCGAGAAGGTCACCGTCACCGGCTCCTGGGACTCCGAAGAGGAAGCCCGCGGCATCGGCGAGGAGATCGAGGAGCTGCAGCGCGCCGGCCACAGGCTCAACGATATCGCCATTCTGGTGCGGGCCTCGTTCCAGATGCGCGAGTTCGAAGACCGCTTTGTCACGCTCGGCCTGCCCTATCGCGTGATCGGCGGTCCGAGGTTCTACGAGCGCGCTGAAATCCGCGACGCGCTGGCCTATCTGCGCGTGATCAATTCGCCGGCCGATGACCTCGCCTTCGAGCGTATCGTCAACGTGCCGAAGCGCGGCCTCGGCGACGCCACCGTGCAGATGCTGCACGATCACGCCCGCAAGCGCCGCATTCCGCTGTTCGAGGCCGCCCGCGCCGTGGTCGAGACCGATGAGCTGAAACCGAAAGCGCGCGGCTCCTTGCGCGACCTCATCGCCAGCTTCGATCGCTGGCGCGTGCAGCGCGAGGTGACATCGCATACGGAAATGGCCGAGATCGTTCTCGACCAGAGCGGATATACCGAGATGTGGCAGAAGGACCGTTCCGCCGATGCCGCCGGCCGGCTCGATAACCTCAAGGAGCTGGTGCGCTCGATGGAGGAATTCGAGAACCTGCAAGGCTTCCTCGAGCACATCTCGCTGGTGATGGACCGCGACGGCGGCGCGGATGACGACGCGGTGTCGGTGATGACCCTGCATTCGGCCAAGGGCCTCGAGTTCGACAATGTGTTCCTGCCGGGCTGGGAGGAAGGCCTGTTTCCGAGCCAGCGTACGCTGGACGAACAGGGCCGCGCCGGACTCGAAGAAGAGCGCCGTCTCGCCCATGTCGGTCTCACGCGCGCGCGCCGCCGCGCCAAGATCTATTTCGCCACCAACCGGCGGATCCACGGCACCTGGTCGACCACGATCCCGTCGCGCTTTCTCGACGAACTGCCGGCGTACAATGTCGAAATCACGGAGTCCAAGGGCGGCTCCGGCTGGGGCGGCTCCGGCGGCTACGGCCCCTCGCGCTTCGATAACGTGGAGTCCTTCGGCTCGAGCTACACGACGCCGGGCTGGCAGCGCGCCCAGGCCAACCGGGCCCGCGGCCAGGGCGGCCGCCAAGGAAACGGCCAAGGCCAGGCCGGCGGCGGCTTTAACGAGAACCAGTCGCCATTTTCGGGTTCGCGCGGCGATACCGCTTCAAGGGGCGGCGACTTCTCCCGCGGCAAGCGCGCCCCCCTGACGATCGAAGGCGAGCTGATCGCCAAATCCACCGGCACTACTTCGGAATTCAGTCTGGACGATCGGGTGTTTCACCAGAAATTCGGCTACGGCCAAGTGGTGAAAATCGACGGCAACAAGCTCACCATCGCCTTCGAGAAGGCCGGCGAGAAGAAGGTGGTCGATAGTTTCGTAGAGCGGGTGTAAGGTCGGCATGAGCCCGTTATTGGGACAGCCGACTTGTTCGAGTGGTTGATTTCAAAGAAGCAATTTTCAAGGAAGCCCGTGGCGACAGCGCCGCTGCGAGGTTTCATCACGCCTGATCTCCTGCTGGAATATCTCACCAAGCGCATTCCAAAATATCTCGACGATACCGATCAGGGCAAACTGATTTATCCGGCCTGCAAGCGCACGCTGTCGGACGGAGGCGGCGACGTGGCCGCGGTCTGGGATGACACAAGGCTGGAGGCGATGCGGTACGTGGTGGCGGTGCCCGGGCGCGAATTCGGGCTGCTCTGCGAAGCTGCCCGCCAGCTTGAAATGATCGACGCCTATCTTTTTCACCGCCCCCACGCGGATACCGTGATCGACTTCACGGGGACCGCGACCGCCGATTTCTCCACCGCCATCGTGGCCGGGCTCAACTGGCTGACCCATTGTGCGCAGCTGGCCGGCGTCGATCCGACCCGGCAATCCGGCACCATCCGCCATTTCAGGAAGCTCGTCACACTGGCACAGCAATGGTGGCTGACGGAAGGCGCCGGCGACCGCTGCGCGCAACTGCTGTCGGGCGAGGAGCAACCGCCCCTGATGCTCTATCTGGTCTGGTCCGAATACACGCGGCTCGCAAAGACGGTCGCCGAGGCCGCCATTTTTGGCGCATCCGTCAACCGTTCGACGAAATTGGTGGTCCTGCCCGCTGACCTGATCCCCCGTTTCGAGGCCGCCAGGGATCCGGGCGATCTCTCCGGTATTTGACCGGATATATCCAGCGCCCGAAGCCCGAAATACCGCACCAGCTAACCAACTCCGTCGCATTTGAACGAATCCTTAGAGGCAATACTTATTCCGCTTCTTTACCGAAAAATCGCCTGTCGGCGGGTAATTTGGAACCTGGATAACGCTTGTGCGTGTGTGCTGCGATTTAAGGTCTACCGAAATGAGTGATGTCAGTTCGTTTCTCCGGGATCTCGATGAGGCGGTCTCGCGAGGTACGCCGGAGAGCCGCAAGCGAGCGCTGTGGCATACCACCGATCTGATGATCGCCGGCCGTTACAGTGACGACGAGATCTGGACCTTTGGCGAAGTGATCGGGCGGCTCGCGGACGAGATCGAGGTCGCGAGCCGGGTGCAGCTTGCCAAGCGGCTCGCCCGCTTCGACCAGGCTCCGGTCAATATCATCCACAAGCTCGCCTTCGACGACGAGATCGAGGTCGCCGGTCCCGTGCTGCGGGAGTCGCAACGGCTCGAGCCCTACGCCCTGGTCGCCAACGTCTGCACCAAGGGCCAGACCCACATGCTGGCGATTTCGGAGCGTAAATCGATCGAGGAGAGCGTCACCGATGTGCTGGTGACGCGCGGCAATCAGGAGGTCGTCAACTCCGTCGTCCGCAACAACGGCGCGCGCCTCTCCGACTTCGGCTTCCTGCACATGATCACGCGGGCCGAAGGCGATTCCATCCTGGCCGAGCAGCTCGGCCTGCGTAGCGATATCCCCAGGCACGTCTTCCAGCAGCTCATCGCCAAGGCGTCGGACGACGTGCGCAAGCGGCTGGAACGCGAACGCCCCAATATGCTTGAGCAGATTCAGTCCTCGGTGACCGATGTCGCGGGCGAGCTGCAGTCAAAGTTCGGTCCGGTGTCGCGAAGCTACTACGTCGCAAAACGGGTGGTGACGACGCAACATCGGCAGGGCAATCTGAACGAAGACAGCATATCGATCTACGCCCGCTCCCATAAGATCGAAGAGGTCACGATCGGACTGTCCCTGCTGTGCTCCTTGCCGGGCGACGTGATCGAGCGCGCGCTGCTGGACAGGAACAGAGAAACGCTGCTGCTGCTGGCCAAGTCGCTGGAATTTTCGTGGGCGACGACCATGGCGTTGCTCTTTCTCGGCGCCAAGGATCACCGCATCACCGCGCAGGAGTTGCGGGACCTGGAACGCGATTATGGCCGGGTCAACATCGAGACATCCCGCAGCGTTCTGAAACTCTATCAGTCGCGCAAGCATCCCGGAACCTCCGATGCCGACACCAAGCGCCGGCCGGCGCTGGCCATGTAGTGAGACGACCGATGAAACAGATGGGAAAATATCGGCCATGAATGCAATTTCGCTCGGCATACGCAACCGCCCTGGCATCGGCTCCGACGAGCAGAAGCCGGAAAACCCGCTGAATGCGGCCTGGATCGTGCTCGAAGCTGCCAACGATCTCGGCGACCATGACACCGTCGAAATCTGCCGGCGCGTGATCGACGCCAGTCTGAACGGAGCGTCCGCCTCCCCCTTCGATATGCACGTCATCACCGAATATTTCAGGTGATTTGATATTTCAGATGATTTCCGCCGGCCCCGCTGAGGGGCGCTGCCGTTCCTTGACCCGGCTATACGGCCGGGGCGCGCCAGCGCTTGCGCGCCGCCTTCGGCGTCCCTATCTCTGGATGCCCGCCCTCAAGAGGGCCGAAGCGCCACGTCATCTCTTTATCCTCCTTTCCCACATTCCTGATTCAGACTTTCAAGCCTGGCATGACTCCCATCATATCCATTGCAAACCTGTCCAAGACCTATAGCACCGGCTTCAGGGCGCTGAACAACATCAATCTCGAGATCCGGCGCGGCGAGATCTTCGCGCTGCTCGGGCCGAACGGCGCCGGCAAGACCACGCTGATCAGCATCATCTGCGGAATCGCCAATCTCAGCGGTGGCAAGGTCACCGTCGACGGCCATGACATCAACGCCGATTATCGCGCCGCGCGCTCGTTGATCGGGCTGGTGCCGCAGGAACTGCACACCGACGCCTTCGAATCGGTATGGGCGACGGTCAGCTTCAGCCGCGGCCTGTTCGGCAAGCCGAAGAACCCCGCCCATATCGAGAAGGTGCTGAAGGATCTGTCGCTGTGGGACAAGAAGGACGCCAAGATCGTCACCCTTTCCGGCGGTATGAAGCGCCGGGTCATGATTGCGAAGGCGCTTTCCCATGAGCCGCAGGTGTTGTTCCTCGACGAGCCGACCGCGGGCGTCGATGTAGAGCTGCGCAAGGGCATGTGGGAAGTGGTGCGGCGGCTTCAGGCCTCCGGCGTCACCATCATCCTCACGACTCATTACATCGAAGAGGCCGAGGAGATGGCCGACCGCATCGGCGTCATCAACAAAGGCGAGATCATCCTGGTCGAGGACAAGGCCGGCCTGATGCAGAAGCTCGGCAAGAAGCACCTGAAGCTGCATCTGCAGAGCAAGATCGAGGCGATCCCGACCGAGCTGGCGCCCTATGAGCTCGAGCTTTCGGAGGGCGGCTGCGAACTCACCTACCATTACGACACCAAGGGCGAACGCACCGGCATTACCAGCCTGCTCAGCGATCTCCGAGGCGCCGGCATCCGCTTCTCCGACCTCGATACCACGCAGAGTTCGCTGGAAGACATCTTCGTCAGCCTGGTGAGGGCGCCATGAATTTCCGGGCGGTCCGCGCGATCTATCTGTTCGAAATGGCGCGCACCTGGCGCACGCTGTTGCAAAGCATCGTTTCGCCTGTCGTGTCGACCTCGCTGTATTTCGTGGTGTTCGGTGCCGCGATCGGCTCGCGCATCACCTCGGTCGAAGGCGTCAGCTACGGCACCTTCATCGTGCCGGGACTGGTGATGCTGTCGGTACTGACCCAGAGCATCGCCAACGCCTCGTTCGGCATCTACTTTCCGAAATTCGTCGGCACCATCTACGAATTGCTGTCGGCGCCGATCTCCTATTTCGAGATCGTGCTCGGCTATGTCGGCGCGGCCGCGACCAAATCGATCATCCTCGGCCTGATCATCCTCTTGACCGCCGGACTGTTCGTTCCGCTGCACATCCATCATCCCGTGTGGATGCTGGCGTTTCTGGTGCTGACCGCGGTGACCTTCAGCCTGTTCGGCTTCATCATCGGCATCTGGGCCGACGGTTTCGAAAAGCTGCAGATGATCCCGATGCTGGTGGTCACGCCGCTGACCTTCCTCGGCGGCAGCTTTTATTCGGTCAACATGCTGCCGTCGGGCTGGCGCACCATCACTTTGCTCAACCCGGTGGTCTATCTGATCTCGGGTTTCCGCTGGAGCTTCTATGAGATCGCCGATGTCAGTGTCGGCCTTAGCATCAGCATGACGCTTTCGTTCCTCGCCCTGTGCATGATCGTGGTGTGGTGGATCTTCAAGACCGGGTACCGGCTGAAGAACTGACGCGCGAAAGCGCGTTATTCCGCGCGCAAGCGCTTGCGCACGGAATGACGGCTGGCGAGAATTTACCGATAGCAGCGGAAATGGCCGTAGCGATTGTAATAGCCGCGGCAGCGGTAGCCATGACGATAATAGCGGTGATTGGGAATGCCGAGCACACCGTTGACGGCACCGACCGCGCCGCCGACGCCGGCACCGACCGCACCGCCGACCACCGCACCCACCGGACCCGCCGCGCGGCCGCCCTCGCGCGCACCTTCCTGCGCGCCGCCGACGATGCCTTGCGCGTGCCCGAGATGGGGGATCGCGAGCAGCGCCAGCGCGACCGCCGCTGCAGCAAAATAAAACCTCAGCCACGAGCCGGCCGGCAACACTGCTGTCTTGACCCTGGTCTTCGTATTCATCGGATTCCTCAATGCTCGGCCGCGATCGCGCCGTCGGGCGGGACTATGTAACGCCGGTGTGACGAAAAGGTTGCTGCGCCATGGTCAACTCGAGACCTCGGCCCAGCCCATCACGAAAAGTTAGTGACGGCACGAAAAGTTAGTGCCGGCCTGCTCCCTGAAATCGCGCTGCCGCCTTGTTTGCGCCCCACCCCACATTAACGATGGCCCCTCAGACCGCTGGAACAAAAGCCGAATTTCTGGCATATAGAAGCTGGGACGGTGAGGGTGGCGCTACAGTCAAAGGCCGGAGGCCAGAGTTAACATGCGTTCCTACCTCGTTGCCCTCGCGGGCCTCATGTTGTTTGCGGCCAGCGGCTCCGCCCAGGCCAAAATCGCCATCACCGTCGACAAGAACAATCAGATGATGACCGTCGCGGTCGACGGCGTCGAGCGCTACCACTGGCCGGTCTCGACCGGCAACCCGTCGCACGAGACGCCGAACGGATCCTTCCGCACTTTCCGGATGGAGCCGGACCATTTCTCCAAGGAATTCGACGATGCGCCGATGCCGCATTCGATCTTCTTCACCAGGGAAGGTCACGCGATTCACGGCACGGGGTCCGAGGGCCAGCTTGGCTCTCCAGTTTCCCATGGCTGCGTGCGGCTGTCGCGCGCCAACGCCTCGACGCTGTATGCGCTGGTGGAACAGGATGGCGTGCTCAACACCACCGTGACGCTCACCGGTTCGTCGCAGATCGCGCTGGCGCGCAATCCGCGGCTCCGCGGCAACACCGCAGTCGCCCGCCGCGACTCCGCCGACCCCTACGCACAGCAATATAATGCGGCCGGCGATCCCGTCGTGCTGACACCGCAGCAGCCGGCGCAGGCCCAGTATCCGCAAGAGCGGCCCGATGACGGCTACATCTATCCGGCCGATGGCAGCCAGGATGTGGCGCGCTATCCGGCGCCGCGCTCCAGCCGGCGACTCTACGACGCGCAGGCCTATCCGCCGCCGCAGCCGCAATCCCAATATTACGACAACCGCGGCTACGCTCCGCAGTATGGCGCCCCGCAGGTCTATGCGCCGCGGCCGAATTACCAGCCGCGCGGGCTATTCACCTATCAGGATTGACGCGCGCAAACGCGCGTCAATCCATCCCTGAAATTAACGAGATTTCGCCTGGTCGGCCAGCCTGTACATCGGCGGCCGTTGGCGGACGGGATCGAGCAACGACCAGTCGCCCTGCTCTACGACGTGGCCTTTGGGGAAAGGCGGGCGCGGCTCCAGGCCGAGCGAGTGCATCACCCGGTCGTCCCGGTAGTAGCAGAGCAGCACCACGCGGACGAGCGCGGCGAGCGGCGCACCGCCGGCCTCGCGAAACGTCGAGGCAACTTCGGAGCGGCGGGCCGGGTCGAGGTGAACGAAGGCGCCGCCGGCCAGCCGGACGAGATGCGCCAGCGCCCGGCAGATATCGTCATGGTCGCGTTCGAGGCTCTTCAGTATGTCGCCGAAGATGCGCTCGTCGTCGGCACCCGGCACACCATAGGTCGTGCTCGGCGGGATGATCGTGCCGGCCAGCGCGCGGAAGTCGCGGACCTGTTCGGCGGTAAGGTCGGGAGTCGGCATCGCGATGGCCCTCAGTCGAACAGATTGGCGAGGCGCTGCTTGATGCTGTCGGCGATGTAGAGCGCCAGCGCCTGGATGGTCGAGGTCGGATTGACGCCGCCCGACGTCACCCAGATGCTGCCGTCGACGATGAACAGGTTTTTCACGTCATGGCAGCGGCCCCATTCGTTCACCACCGAGCGTTCGGGATCGGTGCCCATCCGCGCAGTGCCGAGCAGGTGCCAGCCGCCGTTCAGGATCGGGCTCTCGACGCAGATATTGCCGGCGCCGGCGGCGGTCAGGATTTCCTTCGCCCGTGCGATGCCGTGGTTCATCATCTTGTGGCTGTTGGCGCTGATGGTGTAGTCGAGTTTGGGCGCGGGGATGCCGCTGGAGTCCTTCAGCACCGGATCGAGCGTCACCCGGTTGTGCTCCTCGGGCAGGTCCTCGCAGATCGCCGACAGCCCGATGCGGCGGTTTACCAGCTTCCGGTAGGCCGTGTGATGGTCTTCGCCCCAGGGCAGCCGTCCCGCATTGGCGCTGACGATCGCTTCCAGGATCGCGCCGACACCGCGGCCGAACTGAAAGGTATAGCCACGCACGAAATCGCGGCTGGGGTCGGTCTCGTAGAATTCCTGGCTCCACAGGCACAGCGGCGGGCCGTGATTGCCGTCGAGCGGCTCGTCGACATAGCCGTAAGTCAGCGCATAGGGATGAAACATCAGGTTCTTGCCGACCAGTCCCGAGGAATTGGCGATGCCGTCGGGGAATTTCGCCGACACAGAATTGAGCATCAGGCGGGGCGTGCCGACGCCGTTGCAGGCGAGGATCACGACTTCGGCGGGCTGAAAGTGCTCCTTGCCCTCGGCGTCGTAATAGATCACGCCGGAGGCCATGCCGTGTTCGTCGACGGTGACCTCGCGGACCCGGCAACGGGTGCGGAGTTCGACGCCGGCGCGGATCGCCACCGGCCAATAGGTGATGTCGGTGGAGGCCTTGGCGCCTTGCGCGCAGCCCGGCGTGCAATGGCCGAGATTGATGCAGCGCGCGCGGCCCTCATAATCGGTGGTGGCGATGGTGGTGTCGGACGGCCACCAGTGCCAGCCGAGCTGGTTCATCGCCTTGCCGAAACGATCGCCGGATTTGCCGAGCGGCAATGGCGGCATCGGCGGCTGCTTCGGCGGATAGGCAGGGTCGCCGGCAAGGCCGGAGACGCCCATCATGCGATCGTTCTCGGCGAAGTACGGCTCCAGCGTCGCGTAGTCGATCGGCCAGTCGTCGGCGACGCCGTCGAGCGTGCGCACCTTGAAGTCGGAAGGGTGCAGGCGCGGGAAATGCGCCGTGTACATGATGGTGCTGCCGCCGACGCCGTTGAAGTTCACCACCTTGATCGGCGAATTGGCGTCGTTGATCGGATAATCGGTCGGCCGGGCGCGGCGGTTGGGATTGATGGCGAAATCGCTGAACAGCCGCGCCTCCCAGTCGCGGCCGTTGCTCGGATAATCCGTCGGCTTCACCCAGTCGCCCTGCTCCAGGCAGAGAATCCGCATCCTGGTGTCGGCGAGGCTCCACGCCACCGCGGCGCCCGACGCGCCCGATCCGATAATCAGGACGTCGACTTTATCGTGCATCGAACTCCCCCCAATATCCAAGCGTTATTGCTCCCCGTCGCGCAGCCGGCGGTAGACCGCGCCGAGCACGTTGGAATAATCGTCGGTCCAGACCCGTTGGTTCTCGTCGGCCTCCGTCAGCGCCCACTCGTCCGAGGACGCCAGCTTGCCGACATCGGCTTCCTCGCGCGCGCAGACCACCACCGAGGTCGCGAAAATGTATTCGTTGTCGCGGTTGGAATCCTCGCTGTAGACCCAGCTCTTGAGATCGTTGGCCTCGGCGATGCCGACGATGACGCTGGCCAGTTCCAGATGCCGGTTGGAGACGTGCATCACCACCGCGCCCTGCGGCGAAAGCTTTGCCTTGTAGATCGCCATTGCCTCCTCGGTGGCGAGGTGGATCGGGATCGCGTCCGACGAATAGGCATCGACGATGATCAGGTCATAGACGCCGTCAGGCTCTTTCGTAAAAGTCAGCCGCGCGTCGCCGATCACCGGCTTCAAATCCGGTTCGCAATCCCTGATATAGGTAAAATATTTCGGGTCGCGCGCGGTGTCGACCATGGTCTGGTCGATTTCGAAGAACTTCCAGGTTTCGCCGGGCTGCGAGGCACAAGCCAGCGTTCCCGACCCGAGTCCAATCACCGCGACGCGCAGCGGCGCGCCTTTGCGCTCGCGCACCGCCGTGATCGCCTGCCCGATGCCGCCGTCCTTTTGGTAATAGGTGATCGGCTCGGGCCGGCCGGTGACCGGCGTGCCGTCGTCGTTCTGGAATTTTTGCGCGCCGTGAATGGTCGTGCCGTGCATCAGTACGTGATACTGGCCGTGCGCCGTCACCACGATCTTGTGGACGCCGAAAAAGCTGCGCACCGTTTCCACCCGCCCGTCGTCGGCCGGATAGGCCCGGATCAAGACCAGCGCCACCGCGACCGTGGCAAAGATCTTCCAGCGGTCGGCGTTCAGCCCGAGCGCCAGCAGCGCCGAGAGCAGGCCGACCCCGCCAATCATCCAGACCCTGTTGTCGTCGAGCCAATGCATGATCCTGCCGTCGGACCAGGACGGCGCGATCAGCGCCACCGCCAGCACCGCGAGAAACGGCCAGTACCAGGCACTCCAGCGCGAGAACCGCTCCGCGCCGCCGGGCGGCCGGCACAGTGCCGCCAAAGCCAGCAGGATCGGGTATTCGGCGACCCATGAAAACGCGAATGGCGCGATCAGCCCTGCGAACAAGCCGCCGACCATGCCGCCGAACGACAGCGCGACATAGAAGCCGGTGAGATATTTCGCCGCCGGGCGGGTGCGCGCCAGTTCGCCATGGCAGGCCATCGCAATGACGAAGAAACACAGCTGGTGGCCGCCGAGCGTCAGCAGCAGGTTCTGTTCGCCGCCAACCGCGAGCAGCACGATCACGCCCGTGATCGCCAGCGGCTGGGCCATCAGCATCCATTTGTGCGGCAGCAGCGGGCGCGACTGGAACACCAGCACCCAGGTCAGGAGATAGATCGACAGCGGCAGCACCCACAACAGCGGCGCCGCCGCGACGTCGGTGGAGATATGCGCGGTGACCGCGATCAGGAGTCCCGACGGCACCGCGGCGAGAAAGACCCAGCGCGCGCGCAGCGTCCACGGCGGCGCCGGCGCGTCGGTATCTTCGGCAGCGATATCGGCGATCACCATGACCGGCGAGCGCAGCAGCAGCACGCCGCAGGCGGCGATCAGGACGATCAGGAGGCCGTAGCCGCCGGTCCAGATCAGGTTCTGCGTGCGCAAGGTGTACATCGGCTCCAGCAGCACCGGATAGGACAGCAAAGCCAGGAAGCTGCCGATATTCGAGGAGGCATAGAGGAAATAGGGATCGGGACCGCTGGGATGGCCTGACCGAAAGAACCAGGCCTGCAGCAGCGGATTGTTGGCCGCCAACGCAAAGAACGGCAGCCCGATCGAGACCGCGAACAGGCCGAGCAGCCAGAACGCGTAGCCCGACGTCGGCGGCTCACCCCAGCCGCTCGCGATCGACAGCGGCAGCGACAGCAGCGCGACCACAAGCAGCGCCAGATGGATGACGACAGGCAGCAGGCGATTGCGCAGCAGCGTCAGATAATGCGCATAGGCATAGCCCGCGAGCAGCAGCGACTGAAAGAACACCATCGCCACCGACCACACCGCCGGCGAGCCGCCGAGCCGCGGCAGCACCATCTTGGTGAACAGCGGCTGCACCGAAAACAGCAGCAGCGCGCTGACGAAGATCGCAGCCGTGTAGACGATCAGCACCAGCCGGTTTCGGCTCGCGGAAGGTCGGTCCGTGACGACGGACGGATCAGGGGAATTCATGAAAACTCCGGCATCAACCCGGCAGGCGCCGGGATTCCGGCGAGGCGCGCGCCGGCGCGGGCAATGGAGCATATGGCAGCGCGGCGGGCAATGCGCTCCGCGGAACCGGGATCGTCACTTGGCGCTGGGCTGATGCAATCATCTTCGCTAAGGAAGACTCCGGAAACATTGAAACATCATTCCGGGACCGGCCGAAGGCAGGAACCAGGATTCCCGACGTGTTTTGCGATCTTCACTTTCGAGATTCCGGGTGCATCGCTGCGCGATGCCTCGGAATGACTGACATCATCAAACCTTCTTGAAGCGGACATGACAGAGACGGACGTTGTCATCATCGGCGCCGGGCATAACGGCCTCACCTGCGCCGCTTACCTCGCCATGGCGAGCCTGCGGGTGAAGGTGGTCGAGCGCCGCAAGGTGGTCGGCGGTGCGGCGGTGACCGAGGAATTCCATCCCGGCTTTCGCAATTCGGTCGCTGCCTATACCGTCAGCCTGCTCAACCCGCGGATCATTGCTGATCTAAGGCTGCACGACCATGGCCTGAAAATCGTCGAGCGCCGCGCCCAGAATTTTCTCCCCGCCCCCGATGGCGGCTATCTGCTGACCGGCGAAGGGCGCACCAGACAATCCATCGCAAAACTCAGCGAGCGGGATGCGGACAGGATCGATGCGTTCAACCGCGAGTTGGAAGAGATCGCCGACGTGCTGCGCGCCTTTGTGCTGCGCGCGCCGCCGAACCTGGTCGAGGGTTTTGGCATCGGAGCGATCCGCGAAGCCCTCAACGCCGTCGGCACCGCCGGCATTCTTCGACAACTTTCCCTCGAACAGCAACGCTCGCTGCTCGACCTGTTCACGCGCTCCGCCGGCGAAATACTCGACGACGTCTTCGAGAGCGACCTGGTCAAGGCCCTGTTCGGATTCGATGCCATCGTCGGCAATTATGCTAGCCCTTACGCCGCAGGGTCCGCCTATGTGATGCTGCACCATGCGTTCGGCGAGGTGAACGGCAAGAAGGGCGTCTGGGGACATGCCATCGGCGGCATGGGCGCGATCACACAGGCGATGGCGCGCGCGGCGGGCGGACACGGTGTCGAGATCGAACTCGACGCCGGCGTGCGCGAGGTGATCGTCGAGCGCGGCCGCGCCGCCGGAATCGTTCTGGACAATGGCGAGACCGTTCGGGCGAAATACGTCGTCTCCGGCGTCAATCCGAAACTATTGTACACGCGGCTGGTGCCGGCGGACGCGCTGCCGGGCGAATTCCTCGCGCGCATCAGGAACTGGCGCAACGGCTCCGGCACCTTCCGGATGAACGTGGCGTTGAGCGCCCTGCCCTCCTTCACGGCGCTGCCCGGCGCGGGCGATCATCTCTCCGCCGGCATCATCATCGCTCCCACTCTCGGTTATATGGATCGCGCCTGGCAGGACGCCCGCGCGCATGGCTGGAGCCGTGCGCCGGTTATCGAAGTTCTGATCCCCTCGACGCTCGACGACACGCTCTGTCCTCCAGGCCAGCATGTCGCGAGCCTGTTCTGCCAGCACGTTGCGCCGCAATTGCCCGATGGCAAATCCTGGGACGACCATCGCGAGGAGGTCGCCGATCTCATGATCGCGACCGTGGACCAATACGCGCCGGGTTTTTCGGCCAGCGTGATCGGCCGGCAGATCCTGTCGCCGCTTGATCTGGAGCGGCAGTTCGGCCTGCTCGGCGGCGACATCTTCCATGGCGCGCTGACGCTGAACCAGTTGTTCTCGGCGCGGCCGATGCTCGGTCACGCCGATTATCGCGGTCCGCTGAAGGGCCTCTACCATTGCGGCAGCGGCGCGCATCCCGGCGGCGGCGTCACCGGCGCGCCCGGCCACAACGCCGCGCGGGTGATCCTGCGGGACCATCGCGCACTGTTCAAGTGAGTGGCGAGCGCGGGCGCCCGTCAGCGGAAGTCGCGGCAATGACGGGAAAAATTGGCTGACAGGGCTGTGGAAAAACTGTGGAAAACCTGTTGATGACGGCGTGGAAAATCCGCCGCGTCAGCCGTCCGCGAGCTTCTTCAAGGTCGCCCGAAAACTCAGGCTGCGGGTTCCCACCAGCGTCGTGCCAAACACCTCGGCCTGATCGTCGCCAAAGGTTCCCGAAAACCCGCTGGTGACCTCCTGCCCGCCGAACAGCGGGCGAACGAAGGGGTCGGCAAAGGGCGTGTGCTGGTTGGTCGAGAGCTGCCCTTTCCAGGTGCCGTCCCCGAGCGTGTAGGTCCCGACCGACCAGAAATAGGGGCCACCGCCGAGGAAAACGCCGTCCCGGAGGATGAGAATCCCGCTGTCGCGGCCCCTCACCCCGTCGAGCATATGGATGTGGACCGAATAGAGCCCGTTCTTCATTGGTGACGCCGCCGCCTCGGACCAGAACGATACAACCTGCATACGCGAACGTCGAGCAACGCGGGGGCGTGCGACGTCAGCGCCGGGGCTGTGGATAGCCCCTGTATATTTCCCTGGACAAGGCTGTGAACAACCCTTGCTTGCTGCAGTGTCAAACGCGCGGATGGCGTCCGGGTTCGAGATGCGCGGTGCCCCACCTATCGCCCCCGGCCCCTGCCGCCGCTATAATGCCGGGCAGCAGGCACGCAAAGGAGCGGACATGGCTGCGATCCAGGATGAATTCTACCGAAGCTTTCGGGGCCCCGGCGCGGCCGACGAAGATTGGTGGTCTCTGGTCTTCGATCCCGAAACCAGGCGGTTGCTGGTGCGTCACGAATGGCAGGCTTCCGGGCATGCCGGCTTCGACGATCTGGACGTCAGCGAATTCCTGGAACAGACCGGCGGCGCGCAAACGGCGCTGATCGACCGCCTGTTTCGGGTCCCCGCCGACGCCTGAGCGCGAAAAATCCTGCCGAATGGATTGGCGCCGCCACGACCCCGTGCCGGGTCATTGATGTCGCAAGGGATAAGGTTTATCGGGCTGCTTTGCATTGCCCGGACCCTCGATGACCTCCGCTCTCACCCCGTCTACCCACCGCGCGAGTTTTGCGATCGGTAACGAACACGTCGCCAAGCGCGTGGTCGATCTCCTGAACGAGAGTTTTTTCGAGGGCCAGGCCGCGATCGCCGCGTTCGAGGGGCCCGGCGGGCGCTGGAACATCACCGTGCATTTTGCCGAGGCGCCCGACCAGACCTCGGTCCGCGAGCTGGTCGGCCTCGCCGCCGCTGGCGAAATCGCCGGGGACATCGCCTTCGACATCGTCGAGGCCAGGGACTGGGTCAAGGCGACGCTGGAAGAACTGGTCCCGGTGCGGGCCGGGCGCTTCATCGTGCACGGCCAGCATGACCGCGCCAAAGTGCCGCCCAACAAACTCGGCATCGAGATCGAGGCGGCGCTGGCGTTCGGCACCGGCCACCACGGTACCACGCGCGGCTGCCTGTTGCTGCTCGATCAGGTGCTGAAGGCGTATCGCCCCCGGCGCGTGCTCGATCTCGGCACCGGCACCGGCGTGTTGGCGATATCGGCGGCGAAGGCGCTGCAGATCAAAGTGCTGGCGAGCGACATCGATCCGCTTTCGGTGAAGGTGGCGCGCGACAATGCCCGACTCAACGGCACGGGCGATCTGGTGCAGACCGTCCACGCCACCGGCTTCTCCGCACCGGAGTTCGCGCGACGTGGACCCTTCGATCTGGTGCTGGCGAACATCCTCGCCAATCCGCTGCGGCAAATGGCAACGCCGATGGCGCGGCATCTGGCGTCATCGGCGCTGGTCATTCTGTCGGGCTTGCTGCCGCATCAGGCGCAAAGCGTGATCGCCGCTTACCGCGCGCGCGGGCTAAATCTGGAACGGCGCATTCAGATCGAAGGCTGGAGCAGCCTCTTGCTGCGCAAGACGGGATGAAAATATGGAACTTTCGGGCGAAAGCCCGGCCCGGACTGGATCCGGGCTGGTTACCGGTTTGCGTGAGGAAAACGCGTCAACGAGATCTATTCTTTCGGCCTTTGCCGGCCACGGGCGATGACGCCTTTTCCTCGCGCAACGTCCGCTTCACGCGCGCCTCGACGAACCGGTTCAGGATTTGAACGATAACACCGCGCTGTTTCTTGGCGATCGAAGCAATCGGGCCGCGGCGAACCGGCGGCGAGATCTTCTCAAACGAAAATGCAGGCATCGTGTGTCCCCTCGTCGTTGAGTTGAAACACCCCTGGGTTTTCCCCCTGATATCGTTGGATCGACTGCCTGTGACAGCAATTCATTCCAGCCCGTCTAACGCAGGTGCAATAATCCAAGCATATCTCTGGCAAGATTGAAAGGATTTGTGACGCATTGCGGAATTTTCCACTCAATCCTAGGATTTCTGCCTAGGGTATTTGCGAGGATATTTGCCCAGGATATTTGCCTGATGTTCGAAGCCCTGTTCCAGACGTTCGAAGAACCCGAAAGCGGCGTTGCGCTGGCGGCGCGGCTGTCCGCCTTCCGCGAAGAACTGGCGCGGCGGAACCTGACCGGTTTCGTGATACCCCGCGCCGATCAGCAACAGAACGAATATGTCCCGCCCTCGGAAGAGCGGCTGGCCTGGCTTACCGGCTTCACCGGCTCGGCCGGACAGGCGATCGTGCTGGCCCAAGAGGCCGCGGTGTTCGTCGACGGCCGATATACGCTGCAGGCGGCAAAACAGGTCGACCGCAAGGCCTGGAGCATCGAGCCGCTGGTCGATCCGCCGCCGGAAAACTGGCTGGCCAGCCACCTCAAGGCCGGCGACCGGCTTGGATTTGATCCCTGGCTGCATACCTCGGCGGCGGCCGAACGGCTGGCGGCGGCCTGTGCCAGGGCCGGCGCGGAATTGGTCGCCGTCGACAGCAACCCCTTGGATTCGGTATGGACCGAGCGTCCCCAGCCTCCGCTCGGGCCGGTCGCGGTTCACGGCACGCAATTTTCGGGCGAGGCGGAAACCGAAAAGCTCAAGCGGATACAACTGGAGATCGCGAAACTCGGCGCCGAGGCGCTGGTGTTGTCGGATTCGCACGCGGTGGCGTGGACGTTCAATATCCGCGGCGCCGACGTCTCGCATACGCCGCTGCCTTTGTCCTATGCCCTGGTGCCGAAGGACGGCCGACCCACGGTGTTCATCGACCACCGCAAGCTCTCGAACAGCGCCCGCGACCATCTCGAGCGGTCGGCCGATGTCAGGGAACCGGACGCACTGGCGCCCAGCCTTACCGAACTCGCGCAGCACGGCGCCACGATCGCGCTCGACAGTGCGACCGCCGCCGACGCGCTGAGCCGGCTGATATCGGTCGCCGGCGGCAAGCCCCTGCGCGGCAGCGATCCCGTCAGCCTGCTCAAGGCGGTGAAGAACGTCACCGAGATCGAAGGCACAAGGAATGCGCACCGGCGCGACGCGATCGCGCTGGCGCGGTTCCTGGCCTGGATCGACCGCGAAGCGCCGACCGGCTCGCTGACCGAGATCGACACCGTCGAAGCGCTGGAAACCTTCCGCCGCGAGACCGGCGCGCTGAAGGATGTGTCGTTCCCGACCATCGCCGGCACCGGCCCCAACGGCGCCATCGTGCATTACCGCGTCACCCGCAAGAGCAACCGACGGATCGTGCCGGGCGATCTCCTGCTGATCGATTCCGGCGCGCAATACGAGGACGGCACCACCGACGTCACCCGCACCATCGCGATCGGCACACCGACGCTGGAAATGCAGGACCGCTTCACCCGCGTGCTGCGCGGCCACATCGCGATCGCGCGCGCGGTGTTTCCCGACGGCACCACCGGCGCGCAGATCGACTCGCTGGCGCGGCAATATCTTTGGCAGGCCGGCATCGATTTCGAACACGGCACCGGCCACGGCGTCGGCAGCTATCTCTCGGTGCATGAGGGCCCGGCGCGCATCTCGAAACTCGGCACCACGCCGTTGAAGCGCGGCATGATCCTGTCCAACGAACCCGGCTACTACAAGACCGATGCGTTCGGAATCCGGATCGAGAACCTGGAGCTGGTGATCGGAACCGACATCGCGGGCGCGGAGAAGCCGGTCAACGCCTTCGAGACCCTGACACTGGCGCCGATCGACCGCCGCTTGATCGACCTGAACATGCTGAGCGGGGATGAACTGAGCTGGCTCAACGACTATCACGAACGCGTCCGCCACGCGGTCCGCCCGCATGTCGACGAGGCCACCAAGGTGTGGCTCGACGCCGCGACGGAGCCGTTGTCGCTGTAGGAGCGCTTGCAGCTGTGCGACCAGCGCGCAGCTGTCATGCTCCGCGATTAGCAAACGGCTGTCATACCCGCGAAGGCGGGTATCCAGTACGCCGCGCCCTCTCGGTTTAAAACTCCGCTCGGCGGAATGCTGGATCATCCGCCTTCGCGGATGATGACAGCGGTATGAGCAGCTGCGACCATCCCTCTCTTGCCCTCTCTTGCCCTCTCTTGCTCCGAGGAACCGCCTCCCGGAAACGGAATAGCCGCATTCCGAAACGTCGGTATTCCCGGGGAGCGATACCGCTACAGTCCGGTTCACCAGCTGGAATCGGACCTCGATGCACGGAGTGATGGGCAAGCCGCCCGGCGCGGCAACGGACAATAACGGCGTCGCGGCGTCCCGGATCATGCTGCTGTTGCTGGTTGCGATGACCGGGGTGGCGCCGATTTCGCTCTATATGCTGGTGCCGGCGCTGCCGTTGCTGGCTTCCACGTTCGGCCGCGACATCTCCGTCGCGCAGATGACGGTGTCGCTGTACATGGTCGGCATCGCCTGCTCGCAGATCATCATGGGGCCGCTGTCGGATCGTTTCGGACGCCGCCCGGTGCTGCTCGCAGGCCTCGGCCTGATGGTGCTGGCGAGTGCGGCCTGCATCTTCGCCGAGACCCTGCCGCAACTGATCGCCGCGCGCTTCCTGCAGGCGCTGGGCGGCGCCACCGGCATGGTGGTGAGCCGCGCCATCATTCGCGATCTCTACAGCCGCGAGCGCATCGGTTCGATGATCTCGCTGGTCATCGCGGTGATGATGATCGCGCAGATGCTGAGCCCGCTGACCGGCGGCCTGCTCGAAACCGCGTTCGGCTGGCGCTCGATCTTCTATGTCATTACCGCCGCGTCGCTGATCATCGCCGTGGCGATCGCGCTGACGCTGCCGGAAACGCGCCGCGTCCGCGCCGGGGGCGGCAATTTCCGCGGCGATGTCGGCTATCTCGTCACCAGCCGCCCCTTCATCGGCTACATGCTGTGCCAGGTGCTGGCCTCGCAGATCATCTTCACCTTCGCCGGCGGCGGGCCCTATATCGTGGTGACGCAGATGGGCCGGTCCAGCGCCGAATATGGCGCCTGGTTCGCCGCCACCGGGTTCGCCTATCTGATCGGCAATTTGTTCTGCGTGCGCTTCGCGCCCCGGCATTCCCTGGAGAAACTGATCTGGTTCGGGCTGGCGCTGCAATTGACGGGCGCCTTCCTGAACCTGGTCTGGGGCGTCGCCGGGCTCAATATGATGCCGTCCTGGCTGTTCGGCACCCAGATGCTGGTGATGTTCGCCAACGCCTTCGTGATGTCGAACTCGGCGGCCGGCGCCATCAGCGTTCGCCCCGAAGCCGCCGGCACCGCTTCCGGCGCGATGGGGTTCCTGCAGATGGGCATCGGCTCGCTGTTCTCGCAATTCGGCGCCTGGCTCGGCGGCCATTTTGCAAGCCCGATGCCGCTCAACGCCGCCATCGTCATCCTGTCGATCGCCTGTGCCTCGACCATGATTTTCCTCGTTCCTCGTCGCGACGTCGTGGTGAGCGAGGAACTGATCGAGCAGGCGGAGGAGGAAGAGTCGGGGATGATGTAGCGGCACGCAACACCCTCGATCTCTTTGCCCATGCAAACTTTCGCCAGGACGGCAACTCGCCGGATGCACTCTCTGACGATTCATTCTCGCACTCTTGCATTTCGAACAGCGCATTCTCGCAAGACACGGTTTCGCACCCTCGCCGCAGGGTTTGCGCGAGGTTTTGCCATTTCGTTCGGCCCTCCTCATTTAGAGGGCGCAGGGAATGCCGGGCGTCCGATGCGCCCGATAGCCGCGTGTGCAGGGATAGTGGGTAGTGCGCACACGCGTTAGTCAGGTCACACCGGCAAAACACCCGGCATTCCCCGCGCAATGGTTTACGGCTTACTTCGTGCTCTTCCCGGCGATCGGGCTTTTTTGTCACCGTCACCAGCGAAAACTTGTTTTCGCCGACTTGACACCAGCGTCGAGGCGTCAGAACCACACGACTTCGCCGTCCGCCTCAGGTGCTCTCGTCTTCAGCACCGTCAGCGTCCACCGCATCCCGCTCCAACGTCCGTGACGATCGCGAAACGCCCCTCTGTGTGGGACGGGACGACGGCAATATGAACTGATTTGGCATTTCTGAAAATCAGAATATTTTTTCAAAAGGGGCTGGACAGAGGGGTCGGAAAACAGCCCAGGTGATTTGCCCGTCGGGTGGCGGGAGTTGTTTATGTCGCCTCACAATGATGGTTCATCGCCCCGTTCGACCGGGCGACTCAAGTACGCAACGGCTTCTCGGTCGAATTACGACCGTCTCTGGAATACTGGATCATCCGCATTCGCGGATGATGACACGGGAGTGTGGGCGAGGCATCATGCGTTCTGCGCCCGCCCCCTCACCCCTCGATCATCTTCAGCCACTCGTCCTCGGTGAGCACCTCGACGCCGTGCTTCTTGGCTTCGGCGAGCTTCGAGCCGGCGCCGGGGCCGGCGACCACGTAATCGGTCTTCTTCGACACCGAACCCGCCGCCTTGGCGCCCAGCCGTTCGGCCATCGCCTTGGCTTCGTCGCGCGTCATCTTTTCCAGTGAGCCTGTGAAGACAACGGTCTTGCCGGCGATCTTCGAATTGCTCTTCGGCTTTTCGGCATCGAGAATGGTGACTTCCTTTGTCAGCCGCTCGACGATGCCGCGGTTATGGCTCTCGCCGAAATAGGCCTTGATGCTGGCAATCACGGTGTCGCCGATCTGGTCGAGCGCGTCCATCTCGGCGATCGCCTCCTCGTCGTCCCTGGCCACCTTGAGGCAGGCGTCGTGGAAGGCCTGCCAGGACCCGTAGCCGCGCGCCAGCGCCAGCGCTGTGGTCTCGCCGACATGGCGCATGCCGAGCCCAAAGATAAAACGCTCCAGCGCAATGCGCCGCCGCTCCTCGATAGCCCCGAACAGATTGCGCACCGAGGTCTGGCCGTAGCCCTCGATGTCCTCCAGCTTGAGTTTTGCGTTGCGCTTTTCCAGCGTAAAGATATCGGCGGGTTCCTTCACCCAGCCTTGCTCGAAGAAGTATGCGATCTGCTTCTCGCCGAGGCCCTCGATATCGAAGGCACGGCGCGAGGCGAACAGTTTGAGGTGCTCGATCTTCTGGTAGGGACAGGCGAACTCGCCGGTGCAGCGGGCGCGCGCGCCCTCCTCGCCGGTCGCGGTCTCCTCGCGCACCACGTTTGTATGCAGCGGGCACGGGCACTTCTTCGGAAAATGATAGGGTTTTGCGTTGTCCGGGCGCTTGTCGATCACGACATCGACCACCTGCGGGATGACGTCGCCGGCGCGCTGGATCACGACGGTGTCGCCGATCCGGATATCGCGGCCCTCGCGCAATTGCTCGCCGTCGCCGCCGATGCCCTTGATGTAGTCCTCGTTGTGCAGCGTGACGTTCTGCACGATCACGCCGCCGACGCCGATCGGCTCGAGCTTGCCGACGGGCGTGAACGAGCCGGTGCGGCCGACCTGGATTTCGATATCGCGCAGCACGGTCATGGCGCGCTCGGCAGGGAATTTATGCGCGATCGCCCAGCGCGGGGTGCGTGATACGAAGCCCAGACGCTCCTGCCAGTCAAGGCGGTCGACCTTGTAGACGACGCCGTCGATATCGTAATCGAGCCGGGCGCGCTGTTCCTCGATCTTGCGATGGAACGCGATCAGCTGCTCGACCGAGTGGCATATCTTCGTCAGCGGGTTGGTCTTGAAGCCGCAGCGCTCGAACCAGCCGATCATGCCGGACTGGGTGTCCTCCGGCATCGCGCTCATCTGCCCCCAGGCATAGGCGAAGAACCCGAGCGGGCGCGACGCGGTGATCGAGGGGTCCTTCTGGCGCAGCGAGCCCGCCGCTGAATTGCGCGGATTGGCGAAGATGGTGTCGCCAGCCGCCTTCTGGCGCTCGTTGAGCGCGAGAAAGGCCTTCTTGGTCATGTAGACCTCGCCGCGCACCTCGCAGATGTCGGGCACGTTGCGGCCCTTCAGTTTTTTCGGCACATCTTCGAGCGTGCGGATGTTGGAGGTGACGTCCTCGCCCTCGGCGCCGTCGCCGCGGGTGGCAGCGGTGACGAGTTCGCCTTCCTCGTAGCGCAGCGACATCGAGAGGCCGTCGATCTTCGGCTCGGCGCTGAAGTCGATGCTGTCGTCTTCGCCGAGCTTGAGGAAGCGGCGGATGCGGCCGACGAAATCGAGCACGTCGTCCTCGGCAAACGCGTTGTCGAGCGACAGCATCGGCACCGCGTGGCGGACCTTCTTGAATTTGCCCGACGGCGCCGCGCCGATCTTCTGCGACGGCGAGTCACTGGAGACGAATTCCGGAAACCTCGCCTCGATCGCGTTGAAGCGCCTGCGCAGCCCGTCATATTCGGCGTCCGAAATCTTCGGCGCATCTTCCTGGTAATAGGCCCTGTCATGGCGCTCGATCTCGAGCGTCAGCCGTTTGTGCTCGACCTTGGCCTGGGCCTTGGTGAGGTCGGCGACATCGGGAGGGGATTTCGGTTGTGCTGTCTTGGCCATGGCGCTTGAATACGACGAAGTGCGCCGCGAGAAAAGCCGGCATCAGCGGCGTTCCCCGGGTGCTGCACGCAGGCGGTACGACGCCTAACTCGCCGCCTTCAGCAACCGTTCCGCCGCGGCTCTCGCCTCGGCGGTGATTTCGGCGCCGGCCAGCATGCGGGCGATCTCCTCGCGGCGGTGATCGGCGGCGAGCGCGTTGACGCGGGTGGCGACGCGCTTGCCCTTGTCGAGCGCATCCTTCGAAATCAACAGATGCTGGTTGGCGCGTGCCGCGACCTGCGGCGCGTGCGTTACCGCCATCACCTGCACCTGGCCCGCGAGCCGCGCCAGCCGCGCACCGATCGCGTCCGCCACCGCGCCGCCGACGCCGGTATCGATTTCGTCGAACACCAGAGTGGGCGCCGAGCCGCGATCGGACAGCACCACCTTGAGCGCCAGCAAAAACCGCGACAGCTCGCCGCCGGAAGCGACCTTCATCAGCGGTCCCGCCTTGGTGCCGGGATTGGTCTGCACCCAGAACTCGACGCGATCGAAACCCTGCGGACCCGGCGACTTCGGATCGGAATCGATCTGCGTCATGAACCTGGCGCGTTCGAGCTTCAGCGGCGCCAGTTCGGCGTTGACGGCCTTGTTGAGTTTCTCCGCCGATTTTGTGCGCGCCGCAGAGAGCTTGGTGGCAGCGGCGCTATAGCGGCCGTCCGCTTCCGCCGCGGCCGCCTCCAGCTTCTTCAGGCGGTCGGCGCCGGCATCGATCAGCGCGACGTCGGCGGCGTATTTCTTGGCAAGCTCCGCAAGACCATCGACCGGCGTGGAATATTTGCGCGAGGCGGCGCGCAGCGCGAACAGCCGCTCCTCGATGCGCTCGAGCTCGGCAGGGTCGAAATCCGCCGCGATCAGCGCCGCGTGGAGGTGCTGGTCGGCCTCCTCGAGCGCGTTGATCGCCGCGTCGATCGCCTTCACCGCGGGTTCGACCAGCGCCGGCAGATTTCCGGCGCGGCGTTCCAGCCGGCGCACCGCCGCCGACAGCGCGGACACCGGCGAATGCGGGCCGCCGACCGCGTCCTGCGCCTCGCGCAGGTCGGCGGCGATCTTCTCGCCCTGCATCATCGTGGTGCGGCGTTCGGCGAGCGCGGTCTCCTCGCCGTCTTTGGGTGCAAGTCTTTTCAGTTCGTCGGAGGAATGGCGCAGATAGTCCGCCTCGCGCGCGGCGCGCTCCATGTCGGCGCGATGCGCCTCCAGCACGCCGTTGGCGGCGCGCCTGGCCTCCCACAGCTCTTCCAGTGCCGTGACGTCCTTCTCGAGCCCGGCAAAGGCGTCGAGCAGGCGGCGGTGGGTGGATGCATCGACCAGCGCCCGCTCGTCATGCTGGCCGTGAATCTCGACCAGCGCGGAGCCGACCGCTTTGAGGGTCTGCACGCTGATCGCCTGATCGTTGATGAAGGCGCGGGTGCGGCCGTCGGCCAGCTGGACGCGGCGCAGGATTATCTCGCACGAATCCTCGGAACTCGTGTCGTCGAGCCCGTTGTCGCTGAGGATCTTCGAGGCCGGATGCCCCTTCGGCACGTCGAACACCGCGGTGACCTGGCCCTGCTCCGCGCCGTGCCGCACGAGCCCGGCATCGCCGCGGCCGCCGAGCGCCAGCGCGAAGGCATCGAGGAGAATGGATTTGCCCGCGCCGGTTTCGCCGGTCAGCACCGCGAGCCCACGGGAAAACTCGATATCGAGCCGTTCGATCAGGACGATGTCACGGATCGAAAGACGCGCCAGCATGGAAGGTAAGACCCTAACCGAGACCCAGTTTCTTGAAGGCTTTGGAGATGTAGGAGCTCGTGTTCTCGCTCGGCTCGACTCCGCCCGACTTTACAAGATTATAGGCGTCTTTGTACCAGGGGCTATCAGGAAAATTGTGCCCGAGCACGGCGGCGGCGGTCTGCGCCTCGCCGACGATGCCGATCGCCATATAGGCCTCGGTGAGCCGGGCCAGCGCTTCCTCAACATGCCGCGTGGTCTGATAGCGCGTGACCACGGTCTTGAACCGGTTGATGGCGGCGGTGTAGTCGCGCTTTTCCATGTAGTAACGGCCGACGTCCATCTCCTTGCCGGCGAGTTGGTCGCGCGCGCCCTCGAGCTTGGCCTTGGCGCTGACGGCATATTCCGAGGTCGGATATTTGCGGATCACCTCTTCCAGCGCGGCGATCGCCTTCTCAGTGCGGGCCTGGTCGCGCGAAACATCCGGGATCTGGTCGTAATGCGAGGCCGCGATCAGATATTGCGCGTAGGCCGCATCCGGGCTTCCCGGATGCAGGGTGACGTAACGGGTCGCAGCACCAATGCAGCTGTCATAGTCGCCGGCGTTGTAGAAGGCATAGGCCGACATCAGAAGCGATTTGCGCGCCCAGTCGGAATAGGGATGCTGGCGGTCCACTTCCTCGAATTTCTTCGACGCCGCCTTTGGATCGCTTTTCTGGTTCATCAGGAACAAGCCCTCATTGTAGAGCTTGTCCGCCGGCTCCTCGACGAAGGTATCGTCCTTCGCCATGAACTTGTCCCACAGCGCGCCGGTGCCGCAGCCGCTCAAGGAGGTCGCGAGCGCGATCAGACCCGCGGCCAGGCGCAGCTGCCGGCCGAATCGGGCGCCAGCCGATATCCTGCGCAGTTCGAGCGTCATACGCCGTGCCGACATGAATTTTAGACCTGATGCCTGTGCTACAGTGCCCGCGCGCGCCCCCTGAGCCTGCTCATGGACGCCATGATTGCCGTGCCCGTGGCGCCTGCCATGCAACCGGGGCCATTTAACCGAAAAAAGTTTATTAACCAACCGGATACGCAGGCATTTCGCCCGGATTAAGGCGGCTTGGGGCGATCGCCGCCGAACATGGTTACTTCCGTGAATTGAGCAGGATACGGTGCGCGGCGGCGCTCGGGATGCGTCCCGGCACGAGTTCAGGGCAAGTCGGGACCTTCCGAAGCGGCAGGCCCCCGCGAAGAAGGACAAAAGTCAGGAGATGTCCCAGAGGACACTCAGGAAACGTCGGGGCCGTAGGCCGGGGCGATCATGCCGCCGACCATGCCACTGCCGGCTTCGGCATAGACGCGCGAGCGACGGGCGGTTTCGGCTTCGATCACCCGCCAGGCGCTGCGGTCGGCCAAAAGGGCCGTGAGCACGGCGTGATTGAGCTTGTGACCGCCGCGCACCGAGCGATAGGCACCGAGCAGCGGCAGGCCGGCCAGCGCGAGATCGCCGATCACATCCAGCACCTTGTGGCGGACGCATTCGTCGTTGTAGCGCAGGCCTTCGGCGTTGAGCAGGCGGGTTTCGTCGAACACCACCGTATTCTCGAACGAGGAGCCGAGCGCAAAACCGGCGCTCCAGAGCCGCGCGACATCGTTCATGCAGCCGAAGGTGCGGGCGCGGCAGATCTCGCGGCGGAACCGTTCCGGGGTGAGATCGAGCGAATAGTTCTGGCGGCCGATCACGGGATTGGTGAAGTCGATTTCGATCTCGGCGCGGAAACCGGCCGCATAAGGCCGTAACTCGCCAAAGGAGTCGCCCATGACGACCTGTACCGGCTTCAAGATCTGGAGGAAGCGGCGCGACCCGAACTGGGTCAGTATGCCGGCCTGGTCGATTGCCGCGACGAAGGCAGCCGCGCTACCGTCCATGATCGGAACTTCAGGGCCGTCGATTTCGATCGTGGCGTTATCGACGCCCATCCCGCGCAATGCAGCAAGCACGTGTTCGGCGGTGGAAACCAGCGGACCTTCGCGGTCGCCCAACACGGTCGCGAATTCAGTGGCGATCACCGATTCCGCTGTCGCCTGAACTTCGCGGTCGCGACCTTCCAGGCCACTGCGGACAAAAATAAAACCTGCATCGACGGGAGCAGGTCCGACGGTCAGATTGACGGGAAGACCGGAATGTACCCCGACGCCCGTCACGGTAGCTTGCGACCGAAGCGTTGTCTGCCGGCTAAATTTCATGCGAAAGCTGCCCACTACCGACTTACCAAGAGATCAAAACCACGATCAGAACGCGAGCGGTTCCAAGTGATTCGTCTCTAAGTTTCCCCAAGTCACGCGCAGACAATACCACTGCCCTAAAGAGCACCAACTCACGCTTTTTTACCGATTGTTACCCTATCTCTGCCGTATTCGCGCCAAAGCTTGACCAAATTACGGAACGTTTGGGGACGATTTCGGCCGCGCCATCTCAGCACGAAATGCAAAATTAATCATTTATAATCAGTTGCTTGGCACGCAGGCTCGGCGAGCCGCGCGCCACAAAAATTAAGGTCCCGGCTGGCTGGAGCCGGGACCTTTGGTGTCATCCGAATTGTAACAATCTCAGCTGGACTGCCGGCGCAGGAAGGCGGGGATATCCAAATGATCGTCGCCCTGTGGCGGGGCGGCAACAGGTGCGGGGCGGCCATGGGCGTCCAGGCCCTGCGGCGCTGGCCGGCGAGCGTATTCGGATACCGGATCGTTGGAAGCGATCTGCTGGGCGACCGGGCGTTGCGGCTTGCGCTCCGGCATCGGCGGCATCGGCGTCATGGCCGGACCCGAGGCACGGGCCACGATTGGCGGCTCGGTCTCCTCGTCGCGGCGGCCGAGGCCGACATTGGCGAGGCGCTGCAACAGCGACATCCGGGTCTTCTGCGGGTGCTCTTCCTCCGAATCACCGTGGGCCTGCCGGATTTCGTTCTGGGCGGGCATCGGCAGATCCTCGAATTTCGGCATCCGTGGCGCCCGCGCCGGCGGGCGTTCCGCCGCCTGCGGGATGAAGGTTTCGGGCGTGGCCGCCTCCTGGACCTCGACGCGGGTGACGTCGTGGTCGGGGAACAGGGTCGGCTTCTGCGCGGCGATCGGGCGAACGGTAACATCGCCATAGGAAGCCGAATGCAGCGGCCCGGACGCCGCCGGCTGTTGCCGGGTCTCGGGAGCAACCGCCGCCGCAATGGCTGCGAGCGCAGCGCGTTCGTGGCTGTTCGAGGTGCGCTGCGGCGGCGCCGCAACGGGAGCCGCCTGCACCGGGGCCTGCGCGTCCATCTTCTGGGCCGCACGCTCGGCAAGGCGGGCATTGTCGGCGCGCAGGCGGGCGGTCAGTTCGGCCAGGCGGTTTTCCGGCGAGGCGGCGGGAGCCACCGCTGCGGCCGGGAGCGTCGCACCCGGCGTCGCGTTGTTGCGGATCAGCGCCTGTTCGATGCCGGTGGCAACGACCGAGACGCGGATGATGCCGTCGAGGCTCTCGTCGAAGGTAGCGCCGACGATGATATTGGCGTCCTGATCGACTTCCTCGCGAATGCGGGTGGCGGCTTCGTCGACTTCGAACAGCGTCAGGTCCTTGCCGCCGGTGATCGAAATCAGAAGGCCGCGTGCGCCCTTCATCGAACTGTCGTCGATCAGCGGATTGGCGATCGCGGCCTCGGCCGCGGTCAAAGCGCGCTTGTCGCCGGAGGCTTCGCCGGTGCCCATCATCGCCTTGCCCATCTCGCGCATCACGGCGCGGACGTCGGCAAAGTCGAGATTGATCAGGCCTTCCTTGACCATCAGGTCGGTGATGCAGGCAACGCCCGAATAGAGCACCTGGTCGGCCATCGCGAAGGCGTCGGCAAAGGTGGTCTTTTCGTTGGCGACCCGGAACAGGTTCTGGTTCGGGATGATCAGCAGCGTATCGACCACCTTGTGCAGCTCGGCGATGCCGGCTTCCGCGGTGCGCATGCGGCGTTGGCCCTCGAAGTGGAACGGCTTCGTCACCACGCCGACGGTGAGGATCCCCATGTCGCGGGCGGTCTTGGCGATCACTGGCGCCGCCCCGGTGCCGGTGCCGCCGCCCATGCCGGCGGTGACGAACACCATGTTGGCACCGGAGAGATGGTCGCGGATCTCATCGAAGACTTCCTGGGCCGCCGCCGCGCCGACGTCGGGCTGCGAGCCGGCGCCGAGGCCCTGGGTGACCTGGGTTCCCATCTGGATGATGCGCTGCGCCTTCGACATGGTGAGCGCCTGCGCGTCGGTATTGGCGACGACGAAATCGACCCCCTGCAAACCGGCGGTGATCATGTTGTTGACGGCGTTGCCGCCGGCTCCACCAACGCCAAACACGGTGATACGCGGCTTGAGTTCGCTAATGTCGGGGGGAGTGAGATTGAGTGCCATGGTTGCCTCTCGATTACGACGCGCGCGTTGATTCGCCCCGGCCGGCGGCCGCGGGGGTTGGTGAAAGTCGAAGGATGCGGAACAGATTCATCAGAAGCCCTCGCGAAGCCATCGTCCGACCTTTCCGAAATAGCCGTCAGTCCCTGTCCTGAGCTGCCGCGTATGCCGCGGTTCGACATGTTCGAGATGAGCGTATTGCGGATAGACGAGCAGGCCCGAGGGGACCGCGAACGACGCGCTCTTGGCCTCGCTGGGCAGGCGGCCAAAGCCGAGCGGGCGGCCGATCCGGACCGGCCGGCCGAGAATCCGGGTTGCGAGTTCGGGAAAGCCGGTGAGCTGCGAGGCGCCGCCGCTCAAGACTACTCGCGCCTTTGGCTCTGCGGCGAAGGGGGAATCCGCCAGGCGGTCCCTGACCATTTCAAATATCTCCTCGGCGCGGTGCCGAACGATGTTCGCGATCGTGGCGCGCGACACGATCTGCGGAACATCCTGCTCGCTGTCGCCGGCGGTCGGCACCGACATCAACTCGCGCGTGTCCGACCCGCCGGTCAGCACGGTGCCATATAACGTCTTGATTCGCTCGGCATCCGCAATGCATGCGCTTAAACCGCGAGCAAGATCCATCGTTATGTGTTGCCCGCCGACCGCAAATCCGGAGGCATGCACGAAGCGCCCGCCGGAATAGGTCGCGATCGTGGTGGTTCCGGCCCCCATCTCGACCACGGCGGCGCCCAGATCGGCCTCGTCGTCGGTCAGGACCGACAGGCCTGCGACATAAGGACTCGCCGCCATGGCCTCGACATTGAGATGGCAGCGCTCGACCACCAGCATCAGGTTCTTGGCGACGGTGGCGTCCGAGGTCACCACGTTCATGTCGACGCCGAACTGCCGGGCCACCATGCCGCGGGGGTCGCGGACGCCCTTGACGCCGTCCAGCGCATAGCCGACCGGCAGCGCGTGCAGCACGGTGCGGCCCGGTCCGGTGGCGTGGCGCATGCCGGCGGAGGTAATGCGGGAGACGTCGGCGTCGGTCACCGCGCCGCCCTTGATGTCGGCCGCGGCCTCGACCAGCTGGCCCTGCAGCCTGCCGCCCGAGACCGACAGCAGAACCGACTCGACGCGAACCTTGGCCATGCGTTCGGCCAGTGCCACCGCCTGGCGCACCGATTGTTCGCATTCGGCGAGATCGACCACCGCGCCAGCCTTCATGCCGCGCGACTGGATCTGGCTGTATCCGATCAGCTCGACGGCATGGGTCCGTCCGCGCAGCGCCTCGCTCGGCGGGCAGGGCTTGAGCCGCGCGATCATGCAGGCGATCTTGCTGGTGCCGATATCGAGGCATGCCACCAGCGCGGTGCGCTTCTGCGGCATCGGGCGCGTCTTCGGCGTCTGGCTGCGATCAAGGCCGGTCATGCGTCACCGGCTTTCTTTTTCGGCTGCTGCTTCTTGAACAGATCCTCACGGGCTTTGGCCGCGTCATCGGACAGTTGCACCGTCAGGCGGTCCGGCAGCCGCATGTCGACGGCGACGATATCGCGCGAGAACAGCCGCTCGTCCTTGTCGAGCCTGCTCAGGCTCGTCAGCGCGTTGCCGACGTCGTTTTCCGGCAGCCTGATATCGAGACCGTCCTTGAGCCGCAGGTTCCAGCGCCGCTCGCCGACGAAAATCGCAGCCTTGGTCACCGAGCGCACCTGCGGATAACGCGCCAGCAGCGCCAGGAATTCCTTGGCGTGGGTCTCGGCGCCCTTGCCGACCACCAGCGGCAGCGAGAGGAAGTGGCGCGACAGATAGGGTTCCAGCACCGCGCCGTCATCGGCGATCACCGAAAGCCTTCCGTCCTGCTGCCAGAGCGCGAAGGCCGAGCGCTCGACAATGTCGATCTGGAGCTGGCCGGGATAAAGCTTCAGCACGGTGGCGTCGGCGATCCAGGGATTGGCCTTCAGCTTGTCGCGCACGGCGGCGGCATCAAGGAACAACAGCGAGGAGCGGCCGTTGACGCCGCCGGTCGCGAGCACCTCGTCCTGGGACAATTGCTTGCGGCCGTTGATGGCTACCGTGGTGATGCGAAATCCGGCCGAATTGGCGAGCGCGTTGCGGGTGTCGCTCAGCGCCGAGCTCAGCTCCTCGACATGGCCGCCCTTGACGATGCCGAAGGCGGCGCTGGCCAGCAGCAGCAGTACGGTGGCGGCCACGCCGGCGCGGTTCGGCAGGTACTGCTCGACAGTCGCGATCAGCCGGTGCGGCGGCTCGCGCTCGATCATTGGCTTGGTGGCGGGCTTGGCGACGGGCTTGGCAGCGGCGCGATGGCGGCCGAGATACTCGCGCAACAATATGACCGCGCCGATGGCGGCGGCCTTCAGATCAGTTTGGGGCCTCGGCGATCTCCGCGATCGAGCGAGGCGTCCTGCACCATCCATTGCACGAGCTCGTCAAAGTTAGGCCCGCAAACGCTTGCGAGTTCTGGCACAAGTGACGTCTCGGTCATGCCGGGCTTCCGGGTTTGGGCCAGACGGCAGATGCCACCTGTTCCCTCGATGCGGAAATCCGCAACAGCTCACGCCCCGGCAGCCAAGCGCCACATGCGCCGCCAGCGTTAACCTTCGGACTTCCTGGTAAACAAAGTGTAAATCAGGGGGAGGCACGGCGCGATTTGATCCGCCTTCTGAGTAGTTTGCCGGTAATTCGTAAAGTTTTACCAATCGACGAGGCCGGTGACCCCGGTTTTGCCCGGATAGGGTCAAAATACTACTTATGCATGCGTTTGTTAGCTAATGCGATCTGGTGGTGCAGGAAGTCCGCGAATTCTATTCCCTGCGCCTTGAGCGCCTTCGGATAAAGCGAGGCCTTGGTGAGACCCGGCAAAGTGTTGGTTTCGAGATAGATCGGCCCCTTGTCCGAAACGACAAAATCGGTGCGGGAATAGCCTCCGCACGACAGCGCTTTGTGCGCGCGCAGGGCAAGATCCATGATTCGCGCGTTGACGTCGGCGGCGAACCGGGCGGGACAGATTTCCTGCGTCGCCTTGGCGATATATTTGGCCTCGTAGTCGAACGCGCCCTCGGCGGGGATGATCTCCACCGGGGGAAGCGCGATCAGCGAGCCATCGAGTCGTTCCAGAACGCCGCAGGTCGCCTCCTGCCCTGCGATGAACGGTTCGATGACATATTCTTCGGTCTTGGCGGCGCGGCGCACAGCGACGAGATCCTGCTTTGCGTTGACGAAGATCAGCCCGTAGCTGGAGCCGTCGCGCACCGGCTTTGCGATCAGCCTACCGTACTCGGCAAATGCCGTGTCCAAATCTTCCAGCGCAACCCCGGCGGGCGCCATGATTCCGGCGATCGCGGCAAAGCGCTTGGCGGCGACCTTGTCGAAGGCGAGATGCGATGAGGCCGAGCCGGAGCCGGTGAAGGGAATCCCGCGCAGCTCGCACATCGCCTGCAGCTCGCCATTCTCCGCCGTGCCGCCGTGCAGCCCAAGCACCAGCACGCGGTCCTCGCCCCTTGCTCTGTCGAGCGCCTGTTCGATCTTGCCGAGGCTGGGCGTGCCGGATCTGAACGGATGCTCGAACGGCCGCGAATGCTTCAGCAGCGCCTCCGAGGAAGCTTCATGCACGGTGTCGTCGACATCCCAGAACCACAGATCGGCCTCGGGCAACGCCGCATGCAGCGCCTGGGCCGAGGCCACCGAGACCAGCCGCTCCTTGTTGGTGCCGCCGAAAAGAATGGTGATCCGCATCAGTTTGACTCGATCCCGATCCGCTTGATTTCCCAGTGTAACTCGATTCCAGAATTCTCTTTAACCCGCGAGCGCACAGTTTCGCCCAGCGTTTCAATATCATGCCCGGTCGCGTTACCAATATTGATCAGGAAATTGCAGTGCATTTCCGACACCTGCGCGCCGCCGACGCGCAAACCCCGGCAGCCCGCGGCATCGATCAGCTTCCAGGCGCTCTGGCCGGGCGGATTCTGGAAGGTCGAACCGCCGGTCTTTTCGCGGATCGGCTGCGCGGTCTCGCGGTGGATCTGCACCTCGTTCATCCGCGCGCGGATCTTGTCCAGCACGGCCGTCGTCCCGCGAAAACGCGCGGCGGTGAAGATGATCGAGGGATCGACGCCGCTGTTGCGGTAGACGAATTTCATCTCCGCATTGGTGAAGCTCTGCTCCTTGCCGTCGCGGCTGATGCCTGACGCCTCGATCAGAACATCCTTGGTCTCGGCGCCGTTGGCGCCGGCGTTCATGCGCAGCGCGCCACCGATGGTGCCGGGGATGCCGAAGAAGAATTCCAGCCCGCTGATATTGGCCGCCGCCGCCGTTTCGGCCACGCGCTTGTCGAGTGCGGCGGCGCCGGCGCTGACGATGTCGCCTTGGGCGCTGGTCTCGCCGAAGCCGCGCGGGCTCAGTCTGATCACCACGCCGGGAAGGCCGCCGTCGCGCACGATCACATTGGAGCCGACGCCGACCACATAGACCGGCCATTCGCCCGGCAGACGCTCGAGGAAATAGGCGAGGTCATCTGCATCCGATGGTGTGAACAGCACCTGGGCCGGACCGCCGACCCGGAACCAGGTCAGCTCGGCGAGCGACTGGTTCGCCAGCAGCCGTCCGCGCAGTTGCGGCATCGCGGCTTTGAGATCGGGCGTGATGTCGGCAAAGTTCATGCAAACTCTCAATTCGTCATAGCCGGGCTTGTCTCAGCCATGACGACCCCAAATGAATTTCAACCCTCATCCCAGCGCCTTCAATTCGCCCGGCAGCGCGTAGGCCCATTGCGTGATGTTGCCGGCGCCGAGGCAGACGACGAGATCGCCGCGGCTGGCGATGCCATGAACCACGCCGGCGAGGTCGGCCGAGTTCTGCAGCGGAATGACTTCGCGGTGGCCGTGCGCGCGCAGGCCCAGCACGAAATGATCGCGGTCGATGCCGGGGATCGGGGCTTCGCCGGCCGGATAGACCTCGGCGACGACGACGGTGTCGGCGTCGTTGAAGCAGGTACAAAATTCCTCGAACAGCGATTGCAGGCGCGTGAAGCGATGCGGCTGCACCACGGCGATGATCTTGCCGTTGGTGGATTCCCGCGCCGCCCTCAAGACCGCCGCGATCTCGACGGGGTGATGGCCGTAATCGTCGATGACGGTGACGCCGTTCCACTCGCCTGTCCGGGTGAAGCGCCGCTTGACGCCGCCGAAGCCGGCGATCGCCTTGCGGATGGTGTCGTCGGCCAGCCCCAGTTCACGGGCCACCGCGATCGCGGCGGTGGCGTTGAGCGCGTTGTGCCGGCCCGGCATCGGCAGCTGCAGGTCGGCGATCTCATGCGCCGCATCGGTCTTGCGGTCGCGGAACGCGACCTTGAATTTCGATCCGCCGCCCATTGGGGTGAGATCGACCAGCCGCGCATCGGCCTGCGGATTTTCGCCATAGGTGATGATGCGGCGATCCTCGATCTTGCCGACCAGCGTCTGCACCACCGGATGGTCGATGCACATCACGGCGAAACCGTAGAATGGCACGTTCTCGACGAAATTGCGGAACGCCTCCTGCACGGCCTCGAAGGTCTCGAAATGGTCGAGATGCTCGGGATCGACATTGGTGACGATGGCGACATCGGCCGGCAGTTTTAAGAATGTGCCGTCGCTCTCGTCGGCTTCGACCACCATCCAGTCGCCGGCGCCCAGCCGGGCATTGGTCCCGTAGGCGTTGATGATGCCGCCATTGATCACGGTCGGATCGAGATCGCCGGCGTCGAGCAGCGCTGCGACCATCGAGGTCGTGGTGGTCTTGCCGTGGGTGCCGGCGATCGCGACGCAGCTTTTCAGCCGCATCAGCTCGGCCAGCATTTCGGCGCGGCGCACCACGGGAATGCGCTGGGCGCGCGCCGCCATCAGTTCGGGATTGTCGCGCTTGATCGCGGTCGACACCACGAGCACATCGGCCCCGGCAACGTTCTCGGCCTTGTGGCCGACATTGATCTTGACGCCCTTGTCGCGCAGCCGGACGACATTGGCGCTCTCGGAGGCGTCGGAGCCCTGCACGGTGTAGCCGAGATTGCACAAGACCTCGGCGATGCCGCTCATACCGATGCCGCCGATCCCGACGAAGTGGATGGGTCCGATCTCGCGCGGCAGTCTCATGGTTGCATCCGTTTGTTCTCGTTATGCCCGGCGTAAGCGTTAAAGCGCGTCTTTGCGCCTGGCGTCCCGGGCATCCACGAATCTCCATCACTTCATGCAAGACGCGGATGGCCGGGACAAGCCCGGCCATGACGCAAAATTATCCGAATTCGGGTCGTTTGGCCTAGATTCCGGCCACTTTCATCACCAGATCGGCCATCCGCTGGGCCGCATCCAGCCGGCCGACGGTGCGGGCGCTGGCGGCCAACGCGGCGAGCCGGGCCGGCTCGGCGGCGAGTGCGGAGATTTCGGCCGCCAGCCGGTCGGGAGTGAAATCGGCCTGCGGGATCCGAACCGCGCCGCCCACCTGCGCCAGCACGCCGGCATTGGCGAATTGGTCCTGGTCGATCGAGCCGGGCAGCGGAACCAGGATCGACGGCCGCCCGATTGCGGCGAGTTCGGCTACCGTGCCGGCGCCCGACCGCGAGACGATGAGATGGTTCGATGCCAGCCGCGCCGGAAGATCGGTGAAAAACGGCGCCAGTTCGGCGTTGATCTTGAGCCGGTCATAGACCGCGCCGACCCGCGCCATGTCTTCTTCGCGCACCTGTTGGGTCAGGACCAGCCGGTTCCACAGCGCAGGCTCCAGCCGCTCGATCGCGCCGGGCACGATATCGGCCATCACGCGCGCGCCCTGGCTGCCGCCGACCACCAGCAACCGCAACGGCCCGGTCGGTTCGGGCGCGGCATATTTCACCGCGGCTGCCGCCAGGATGGCGGGACGCATCGGCGTGCCAACGGTCGTCGTCTTGCCCGAAAGCTGCGGATCGCGGTCGAGCACGCCGGGCAGCGAGGTCGCGATCGCGCTGACATGGCGAGAGAGAAAACGGTTGGCGCGGCCGAGCACGGCATTGGCGTCGTGAATGATGCCGGGCACGCCGAACAGCTCTGCCGCCAGCAGCGGCGGCAGCGTCGGATAACCGCCGAAGCCGACCACGGCTGATGGCTTCAGCCGCCGCATCAGATTGAGCGAGACGGCAGTGCCGGCGGCGAGCATCAGTCCGGTGCGGGCCAGCGACCACGGCGTGCGGCTGCGCACGGTCTCGCTCGGCACCACGTCGATGGTGTCCTTGGAGAACAATCCGCTGTAGCGCAGCGCGCGGGAGTCAGTAGCGAGCCGCACACGCAGGCCGCGCCGGATCAGCTCGACGCCGAGCGCCTCGGCCGGAAACAGATGGCCGCCGGTGCCGCCCGCAGCCAGCAGGATAAGGGGGGAAGTGGTCATGACTTCAATTAGCCGACGCCGCGACGCGAGTCATCAGAGCGTTTTCAAGCGAAGTGGATACCGGTTCGCGTCAAGAAACGCGTCAGAATAAGAAGATCGGACCTAGGTTCTGATTCAATCAGAACCTGGGTCCTAGGCGTAACTTTGGACCGCGTTGGCGTCGCTGATCGATTCCATCTCGGTGCGCGGCCGCTGCCGGGTCAGCGCCAGCATCATGCCGATGCCGTAGGCCAGCGAAACCATCGACGAGCCGCCATAGGAGATGAACGGCAGCGTCATGCCTTTGGCGGGGATCAGCTGCAGATTGACCGACATGTTGATCGCTGCCTGGACGCCGAACAGGATCGCAAGGCCTGAGGCCGCGAAGCGGGCGAACATGTCCTCGGTTGCATAGGCGCGCGACAGCGCGCGGATCACGATGAAGGCGAACAGCGCCAGCAGCGCCAGGCAAAGGATGATGCCGAACTCCTCCGCCGCCACCGCGAACACGAAATCGGTGTGGCTGTCCGGCAGGTTGCGCTTGGCGATGCCTTCGCCGGGGCCGAGCCCGAACCAGCCGCCATTGTAGAAGGCTTCCATCGCGGTATCGACCTGGAAGGTGTCGCCCGACGCCGGATTCATGAAGCGCTTGATGCGGCCCGCCACGTGGGGGACCAGAAGATAGGCCGCGAACAGCCCGGCGCTCGCGGCACCCCCGAGCCCCAGCACCCAGATCATCCGCATGCCCGCGATGAAGAACAGCGCGCCCCACACCATCAGGATCAGCATGGTCTGGCCGAAATCGGGTTCCATCACCAATAGCGACACCAGCATCAAGAGCAGCACTATCGCCATCGAGGTCGCCGGCATTTCCGGCTTCCGTGTCGATTCCGCAAACAGCCACGCCGCCAGCACCACGAAGGCCGGCTTGGCGGATTCGGATGCCTGGATATTGACGCCGATCAGCGTGATCCAGCGCCGCGAACCCTTGACCTCCGGCCCGATCAGCAGCGTCGCCACGATCAGCACGATCGAGACCGCGAACACGATCAGCGCGGTGCGGCGGATCTGCCGCGGCGACAGGAACGACACCCCGATCATCACGATAAAGGACGGCAGCAGGAACAGGATGTGGCGGTTGAAGAAATGGAAGGGATCGAGCCCGATCCGCGTCGCTACCGGCGGACTCGCCGCCAGCGACAAAATTATGCCGCCCAGAATCAGCACGATGATCGCCCCAAGCTGCAGGCGGTCCACCGTCCACCACCACTCGCTCAGGGGATTGCGTTCTTCACGGGAGATCATGGGTTTTCCCAAAGGCAGACGGGTTTGCCCATTGGTCGCTGATGGTGGTTTCCGAAAGGTTAACGAATTCGTTATGTTTCGAGGATCATGCGGCACCGAACCAAAAAAAATCGTCATACCCGCGAAAGCGAGTATCCAGTACGCCGCGGCCCGGGCGATTGAACCGCAGCAGCAGTGGAATACTGGGTCACCCGCCTGCGCGGGTGACGACGGCTCAGCTCACACCACCGGCTGCACGCCCGGCAGCGCGGTGACGAGGTCGCGGAAGGCGGCGCCGCGGATTTCGAAATTGCGGTACTGGTCGAACGAGGCGCAGGCCGGCGACAGCAGCACCACCGGATCGGGCAAGCCGGAGGCTTCGGCGTCGCGCGCGGCATTGGCGACTGCGACATCGAGGGTTTCGCTGATCTCATGCGGCACGCTGTCCCCCAGCGTGCCCGAAAATTCCTGCGACGCCTCCCCGATCAGATAGGCCTTGCGGATGCGCGGAAAATATTCGGTCAGGCTGGTGATGCCGCCGAGTTTTGGTTTGCCGCCCGCGATCCAGAAAATATCGGCGAAGGACGACAGCGCATGCGCCGCCGCGTCCGCATTGGTGCCCTTGGAATCGTTGACGAACAGCACGTGGCCGCGGCGGCCGACCTGTTCCATGCGGTGGGCGAGACCGGGAAAGCTGCGCAGGCCGTTCTGCAGGATTTCGGGGTTGACGCCGAGCGCAAGCGCGCAGGCCGCCGCACACGCCGCATTCTGCGCGTTGTGCAGACCGCGAAGCGAGCCGATGCCGCCGATCCGCGCAATCTCGCTGCGGGCGCCGCCGGAGGCGCGCCAGATGATCTCGTGCTCGACATAGAGGCCGTCGGGCAGCGGATTCTTCACCGAAATCCGGACCACGCGCCGACCGGCCTGCTCGATGCGATCGGCGATACTGCGACTGAAGCCGTCGTCGACGCCGACGATCGCGGTGCCCTGTGTCTGCACGCCCGCGATCAGGCGCTCCTTCACCGCGGCGTAATGCTCCAGCGTGCCGTGGCGATCGATGTGGTCCTCGCTGATATTGAGCAGGATGCCGACGCCAGGGTCGAGCGAAGGTGCCAGGTCGATCTGGTAGGACGACATCTCGATGACGTGGACGCGCCCCATGCGCGGTGGTTCCAGCGACAGGATCGCGGTGCCGATATTGCCGCCCATCTGGGCATCGTAGCCGGCAAAGCGCATCAGATGCGCGATCAGCGCCGTGGTGGTCGATTTGCCATTGGTGCCGGTGATGGCGACGAACGGCGCATCCGGGGCATGACGCCGTCGTTCCCTGCAGAACAGTTCGATGTCGCCGATCACCTCGACGCCGGCCTCTCGGGCCGCCAGCACGGTCCAGTGCGGCGCCGGATGGGTGAGCGGCGCGCCGGGTGTCAGCACCAGCGCCGCGAAATTCGCCCATGACACGTTGCGCAAATCCGCCGTGACGAAGCCGGCCTGGGCTGCTTGGGCGAGGTTGCCAACATTGTCGTCGCCGGCGATGACCTGCGCGCCGCCTGCTTTCAGGGCGTGGCAGCTCGCGAGCCCCGAGCCGCCGAGGCCGAACACCGCAACCGTCTTGCCCGCGAAGGAGGTAACGGGGATCATGACTTGACATCGGTCATTCCGGAAACCGCGTAGCGGTTATCCGGAATCTCGAGATTCCCCGATGTGCAATTGCACATCGTGGTTCGTGCGGAGCCTGTCATCGGGCGGCGCAGAGCGCCGACCCGTTGGCACGCCCCGGAATGACTGAAGAGAGACCGATGCAAGGCGATCACCGCAGTTTCAGCGTGGAGAGGCCGGCGAGCGCCAGCATCACCGAGATGATCCAGAACCGGATCACGATCTGCGGTTCGGTCCAGCCCTTCTGCTCGAAATGATGATGCAGCGGCGCCATCCGGAACACGCGCTTGCCGGTGAGCTTGAAGGAAACGACCTGCACGATCACCGAGACCGCTTCCAGCACGAACAATCCGCCGATCACCGCCAGCACGATCTCGTGTTTGACCGCGACCGCGATCGAACCGATCATGCCGCCGAGCGCCAGCGAGCCGGTGTCGCCCATGAAGATCGACGCCGGCGGCGCGTTGAACCACAGGAAGCCGAGTCCCGCGCCGAGCACCGCACCGCACAGCACCGCGAGTTCGCCGGTGCCGGCGACGTAGTTGATCTGCAGATAGTCGGAGAACACCGCGTTGCCGGCGAGATAAGCGATCAGGCCGAAACTCGCCGCCGCGATCATGACCGGCACGATGGCGAGACCGTCGAGACCGTCGGTGAGATTGACCGCGTTGCCGGCGCCGACGATGATGAACGCGCCGAACATCACGAAGAACCAGCCGAGATTGAGCACCACTTCCTTGAAGAACGGGATCACGAGCGCGCTGGAGAGTTGCTCCCGTCCCAGCCGAACCAGCGCGTAGCACGCCGCCAGAGCGATCACCGCTTCGATCGCGAGCCGGAATTTTCCGGAAAATCCGCCGTGGGACTGCTGGGTCACTTTCAGGTAATCGTCGTAGAAGCCGACGAAGCCGAAGCCGAGCGTCACCGCGAGCACAATCCAGACGTAGGGGTTGAGCGGATTAGCCCACAACAAGGTCGAGACCACCAGTCCGGACAGGATCATCAGCCCGCCCATGGTCGGCGTGCCCTTCTTGGTGAGCAGATGCGATTGCGGGCCGTCGGTGCGGATCGGCTGGCCCTTGCCCTGGCGCAGCCGTAAGTGATCGATGATCCAGGGACCGAACAGAAACACGAACAAGGCGCCGGTCACCATCGCGCCGCCGGTGCGAAAGGTGATGTAGCGGAACACGTTCAGGAACGTCCGGAACACGCCCATGCCGGGAACCGTGTTGGAAAGATCAATCAGCCAGTAAAACATTCATCCGCCCTGTACCGCGGCTTCATCGAGCGCGGTCGTTCCGGGAAAGCGCTTTTCGAGCGCATTCACAATCGTTTTCATTTTCGAGCCAAGCGATCCCTTGATCATGATCGCGTCGCCGGCGCGAAGCGCTGCAACCAGCTGTGCTTCGAGGCCGGCCGAGCTGTCGGCATAGCCGCCCCGTTTACCCGCGGAAAGCGCGTCCCACAAGTTGCGCATCAATGGCCCGCAACAATAAACCAGATCGATCCGGTTGGCCTTGACGGCCTCATTGAGGCCACGATGCAGCGCAGGCCCAGTGGGGCCGAGTTCGAGCATGTCGCCGAGCACCGCGATGCGCCGACCCTGAGGGCCGATCACGGCCTGGCCCAGCACGTTCAGCGCCGCCGCCATCGAGGCCGGATTGGCGTTGTAGCTCTCATCGATCAGTGTCGCCTCGCCGTGCGCGAGTTCGAGCACGCGCCGCACGCCACGGCCCTCCGGCGGCTGAAGCTGCGACAGCGCCAGCGCCGCGAGCGCGAGGTCCGCGCCCGCGAGCGAGCTCGCCGCCAGCACCGCCAGCGAGTTCATCGCCATGTGCCGGCCGGGCATGCCGAGTCTGTAGGTGACGTCATGGCCGAGAATATTGGCATGCACCGCCGAACAGGCGGCCTGCAGCGCCACGTCGAGCAGCCGCGCGTCGGATTTTTCGCCCGTGCCGAACGAGACGATGCGGGAAATGCCGAGCTCCCTCGCGCGCGCCTGCAGCCGGGCGAACTGTGAATTGTCGCGGTTCAGCACCACCGCCCCGCCGGGCTCGACGCCTTCGAAAATTTCCGCTTTCGCGTCGGCTATCGCCTCGACGCCGGAAAAGAATTCCAGATGCACCGGTTCCACCGTGGTGACGATGGCGATCTGCGGCCGCACCATCGCAACCAGCGGCCGGACTTCGCCGGCGTGATTCATGCCGATCTCGAAGATCGCAAAGCGCGCATTGGCCGGGCAGCGCGCCAGCGACAGCGGCACGCCCCAGTGATTATTGAACGATGCCGCCGAAGCGTGGGTCTCGCCTTGCGCCGAGAGCACGCAGCGCAGCGCCTCCTTGGTCGAGGTCTTGCCGACCGATCCGGTGACCGCGATCACTTGCGCGGTCAGGCGCGCGCGCGCGGCAACGGCAAGATCGCGCAGACCGGCGAGGACCTCGTCGACCACCAGCAGCGGCGCGTCATCAGGAAATTTATGACGCTGGGCGGCCTCGACCACCGCAACTGCTGCGCCCGCCCTCAAGGCGGGCGCGACAAAATTGTGTCCGTCATGGACGTCGCCCTTGATGGCGAAGTAAGCCTCGCCCGGTGCGATGCTGCGGCTGTCGATGGAAAGGCCCGTGACGGCTTCGGGCAGCGCGCCGCTGGTCGCGGCGCGCATCGCCCGCGCCATCGCCGCTGAAGTCCACAGCGGGGCCGCGCTCATGCGACCCTCGGGGCAAGCGCTGCGGCAACCGCGTCGTGATCGCTGAACGGCAGCGTGCGGTCGCCAACGATCTGTCCGGTCTCGTGGCCCTTGCCGGCGATCAAGAGCGCATCGCCCGGCTGCAGCGCGGCTATCGCCGTCCTGATCGCCTCGGCGCGGTCGCCGATCTCCCGGGCACCCTTCGCGGCGCCAAGAATCGCGGCGCGAATGGTTTCCGGATTTTCGCTGCGCGGATTGTCGTCGGTGACGATGACGCTGTCGGCATTTTCCGACGCGATCGCGCCCATCAGCGGACGCTTGCCGGCATCGCGGTCGCCGCCGGCGCCGAACACCACGACGAGCTTGCGGCTGGCGTAAGGCCTAAGCGCCTGCAGCGCCTTGGCGAGCGCATCCGGCTTGTGCGCATAATCGACGAAGATCGGCGCGCCGTTGCGCTCGGCGACCCGCTCCAGCCGGCCCCTTGCGCCTTCGAGCAGTTCGAGCTCGGCGAACACGGCCTTGGGTTCGCTGCCGGTGCCGATCGCAAGGCCTGCCGAGACCAGCGCGTTCTCGATCTGGAATTGGCCGACCAGCGGCAGCCGGACGGAATATCTTTTGCCGCGATGTTCAAGCGTGAGTTTCTGCGCAAAGCCGTCGACGTCGGCCCCGGCCAGCCGGATGCCCTCGCCTGCGCCATCGCCGTTGCGGCCGACGGCGAGGATGCGCAATTTCTTTGCACGCGCGGCCTCGATCACGGTTGCCGAGCAATCATGATCGGCCGAGATCACCGCCGCACCATTTGCCACGACCAGATCGCGGAACAGCCGCAGCTTGGCGGCCAGGTAATGCGCGATGTCGGGATGATAATCCATGTGATCGCGCGACAGGTTGGTAAAGCCGCCGGCGGCAATGCGCACGCCGTCGAGCCGGTACTGATCGAGCCCATGCGAGGAGGCCTCGAGCGCGAGATGCGTCACACCTTCGCACGCGATCTCGTCGAGCTGCCGGTGCAGCGCGATCGGATCCGGCGTCGTCAGCGAGCCGTAGATGGTGCGCTTCGGCGACACCAGCCCGATGGTGCCGATGCTGGCGGATTCATCATCGAGCCGCTGCCAGATCTGCCGTGTGAAGGCCGCGACCGAAGTCTTGCCGCTGGTGCCGGTGACGGCCGCAATCGTTCCGGGCTGCCTTGGATAAAATTTCGCCGCTGCCAGCGCCAGCGCCCGGCGCGGATTGGGCGTGGCGACGAACGGCACGCGCAATGCGCCTTGCGGCGGATGCTCGCCCGCCACCGCCACCGCGCCGGAGGCAATCGCGGCATCGATGAAGCGCACACCATCGGTTTTGGCGCCGGCGAGCGCGAAGAACACCTCGCCCGGCTTGACCGCGCGGCTATCCACGGCAAGACCCGTGACCTCGGCGGCGTCCGCCCGCGGGTCGATGGTGGCGTCATCGCTGAACAGGTCGCGAAGTCTCATCATCTTCCAGTCCGTCCGGCGCGCGTCCGATGCTACGCCTTACTGGGTTGCCCTCGATGCCGCAAGAATAAGGCGGTCGGACGGCGGCAGATCGAAACGCGGCTCGATGCCCAGAAGCGGCGCGATTCGGGCGATCACATTGCCCCCGGTCGGCACCGCGTTCCAGCCGGAAGTGATGAAACCATAGGTTTCCTTCAGCGACTGGGGCTCGTCCAGCATGACCAGCAGCTGGTATTTGGGATTGTCAGCCGGCAGGATCGCGGTGAAGGCGGTGAGCACACGCTTCTTGGCGTAGCGGCCGTTGATGACCTTTTCGGCGGTACCGGTCTTGCCGCCGATATAATAACCCTTCACATCGGCCTTTCTGGCGGTGCCGATTTCGGCATTCAGCCGCATCAGGTATCGCATCTTCTCGGAGGTCTCCGGCTTGATCACCCGCTTGGCGATGGCCATGGCTTCCTGCTCGGTGCGCTTGAGGAAGGTCGGCGGAATCAGATAGCCGCCGTTCACCAGCGCGTCGATGCCCATTACTGCCTGCAGCGGCGCCACGGCGATACCGTGCCCGAATGCGATCGTCACCGTGTTCAGTTCGCTCCAGTGCCGCGGCAGAATCGGCGAGGCGCTCTCGGGCAGTTCGGTGCGCAGCCGCTCGGTCTGCCCCATCTTGCGCAGGAACGCCTTGTGCGCCTCGACCCCCTGCGACAGCGCGATGCGCGCCGCGCCGACGTTGGACGAGAAGTAGAAAACCTCTTTCATGTTGAGAAAGCGGCCTTTCGGCTCGTCGTCGTGAATCGCAAACTTGCCGTAGTGCAACGGACCCCGCGCATCCCACAGCGAGTTGAGATCGTATTTTCCGGAATCCAGCGCCATCGCCAGGGTGAAGGCCTTGAAGGTCGATCCCAGTTCGTAGACGCCGGTGGTCAGGCGGTTGATGCGATCGGGATCATGCGCCTCTTTCGGGCTGTTGGGATCGAAGTCGGGCACCGACACCATCGCCACGATCTCGCCGGTCCTGACGTTGGAGACGAGGCCGGAAGCCGCCTTGGCGTGGAATTTTTCCTTGGCCTTGAGCAGTTCGTCGCGCAGCGCATGCTCGACGCGCAGGTCGACCGACAACTCCACCGGCCGCTGTAGTCGGTCGGTGGCAAAACCGGCGCGGTGCAGGTCGGCGAGGCCGTTGGTGTCGAGCCATTTCTCCATCCCGGCGATGCCCTGGTTGTCGATATTGACCAGGCCGATCAGATGCGCGACTTCGTTGCCGGTGGGATAGACGCGCTTGTTCTCGCGCAGGAAGCCGATGCCGGGAATGCCGAGCCGGTGAATTTCCAGCTGCTGCTGCGGCGTGATTTCGCGCTTCAGCCAGACGAAGCCCTTCTTGCCGGACAGCCGGTCGCGCACTTCGCCGGTGTCGAGATCGGGCAAGGTCGCGGTGAGAAGCTCGATCGCCTCGTCCTTGTCGATGATGCGGCGCGGCTCGGCGAACAGGCTCGGCGCCTTGACGTCGGTGGCGAGGATTTCGCCGTTGCGGTCGACGATATCCGGCCGCGCGGTCGCGATCGCGTCCTGCGCCGCGGTGCGGCGCGCGCCATGGCTGTCGCCGATGGTGGCGAACATGATCAGCCGTCCGCCGATGATGGCGTAGATCACCGCGAAGGCGACGATCGCAAAGCCGACGCGGACGCGGGCTTTCACCGAGCGGTCGACATTGCGCCCATACAGCAGGCTGCGGATCAGCCGCTGCCGCCAAGGTTCCGCCGGCCTGACCTTTGCGGGCACCGAATCGCTCATTGACGATCCTCCGCCGCCGGCACCAAACCCGTCACCGAGGAAGCGTCCGCGGCGGCATCGATGGTCTGGATCATCGCGCCGATCGGATCGGGGTCACCGGGCCTGACGAGGGTCGGCGGCCGCTCGGGCAGGTTCTTCAGGGAATCATATTGGTTGGCGTTGAGCGGCTTCAGCGGCAGATGACGTTCGGCGAGACCCTGCAGCCGCAGCGGCGCGTCGAGCCTGGCCCATTCCGAGCGCAGCACCGCGATGGCGTCGCGCTGCTCGCGGATTTCGGCATGGAGTCGCAGCACCCGCTCGGTGCGCGCGGTTGAATCCATCTTGATCCGGTAGACGTAAGCGGCGGCGAACACCAAAGCGGCGATGACGAGGACATGGATGATCCGCATCGGTCAGCCTCCCCTCATCACGTCGTCGAGGGTGGGCCATGCCGGCAGGGAAGCGGCTTCATGCGCGCGCGCATCGGTGCGCTCGGCGGCGCGCAGCTTTGCCGAGCGCGCGCGCGGATTGGCCGAAATCTCCGCGTCATCGGCGACGATGGGACGCTTGGTCAGGATGACAAAACTCGGCGCGGCGTGGGCGAGTTCGGGCAGATGCCGCGATCCGCCGCCGGCCTTGCCGCGTTCGACCAGAAAATTCTTGACGATGCGGTCTTCCAGCGAGTGAAAGGACACCACGACCAGCCGGCCGCCGGGCTTCAGCACCCGCTCCGCCGCGGCCAGCGCCAGATGCAGTTCGTCGAGTTCCTGGTTGACGAAGATCCGCAAGCCCTGGAACGTCCGCGTCGCCGGATGAATCTCGCCGGGTTTCGAGCGCACCACTCTCGAAACGATATCCGCCAGCGCGCGGGTGGTCGTGACCGGCGCTTCCTTGCGCGCGGCGACGATGGCGCGGGCCACGGCACGGGAATGACGCTCTTCGCCGAAAATATAGATGATGTTGGCGAGATCGGCCTCGGAGGCTTTCGCGATCACGTCCGCCGCGGTCGGGCCGTCATGACCCATCCGCATGTCGAGCGGCCCGCCCAGGCGAAACGAGAAGCCGCGCTCGGCCTGGTCGAGTTGCATCGAGGACACCCCGACATCCATCACGGCGCCGTCGACCGCGTTGACGCCCTGCCCGGCGCAGACCTCCGCCAGATTTGAGAACCGGTCCTCGACCAGCGTGAGTCGGCCATCTGACTTATCAACAAGATCGAAGCCGCCCGCGATCGCCGACCGGTCGCGGTCGATGCCGATGACCCGGGTTCCCGCGATGTCGAGGATCGCCCGGCTGTAACCGCCGGCCCCGAAAGTGGCGTCGAGGTAGATGCCACCGGCGTGCGGATTGAGCATCTCGACCGCCTGGCGGCCGAGGACGGGAATATGGCGCGAGTCAGCCGGAGTCATGCGCCGGCTCCGGGCGCGGTCCGGGTAAAATTGCGGGAACTGGACGCGAACGGGTCCATTGCGCCTCAAATCTATTGGCTCAGCCCGGTTCTTCGCCCCGAAAAACCGCGCAGGCGCGCGATTGCCGATGCCGTGCGGTCCAGATCGCAAACCCTGATTTCCCGATGGAATGTTAAGGGCTGCCATGGGATTTCGAGCGTCAAATGGGGCCTCGGCCGTCCACCGAACCGGTTCGGCTCTTCACCACTTAGTAACGGCAGTTAGCGTTAAGAAAGCGTTGAGGGGATTGCTAGAATTAACTAGCTCCGGGGATCGTGACCGGGCTTCAAAATGGTGAGGCTTCCCGCACACACCTGGCTAAAATACGATGCGGTAGCTGGCTCGTGCGTTGCGCTCGCTGCATCGTAAAGGAATAGTAAAGGATCACTACACCATTGCCGTTCTCCTGCCCGGTTTGAGCTGTCCTATGTCGCTTGGTTCGTTCGCATCCGATGATTCGAAGCGTCAACGCGCCCTCCCGATTCCACCGGCCAGTGCGAGCATGAAGACATTCACCCCGGATTCGTCGATTGCCTCCGACGTGATCCCGTCGGCGAACTATGGCGACCGCGCCAAGGGCCGCCTGCCCGACATGATCGTGCTGCACTACACCGGCATGCCGGACGTGGAAGGCGCGATCGCGCGGCTGTGCACGGCGGGAACCGACGTTTCCGCCCATTACATCGTGCTGGAGGATGGACGCATCGTGCAGTGCGTCCCGGAAGCCAAGCGCGCCTGGCACGCCGGCGTGGCCTCCTGGGCCGGCGAGGAAGACATCAATTCGTGCTCGATCGGCATCGAGATCGTCAATCGCGGCCATGACTGGGGCTATCCGGACTTTCCGCTGCGCCAGACCGCCGCCGTGATCGCGCTGTGCCGTGGCATCATGCTCCGCCGCAAGATTCCATCGCATCGGGTGCTCGGGCATTCCGACGTCGCCCCGGCGCGCAAGAAGGACCCCGGCGAGAAATTTCCCTGGCACTCGCTGGCCAATTCCGGGGTCGGCCACTGGGTACAGCCGGCGCCGATCGTGCGCGGCGAGCCCCTCAAGCTCGGCATCATCAGCGACGACGTCCGCGACCTGCAGCAGGCGCTGGCGAGATACGGCTACGCCATCCCGATCAACGGCAAATACGACGCCGCCACCATGGAAGTGGTCACCGCCTTCCAGCGCCATTTCCGCCCCGCCCGCGTCGACGGCATCACCGATCATTCGACGCTGACCACCTTGCAGGCCCTGCTCGCGAGCCTTCCGAACGAGACGATGGCGGCGGCGAAGTAATCGGATCTTGTAGGATGGGTAGAGCGAAGCGAAACCCATCGACGGCTGCCGTCAACATCAAGATGATGGGTATCGCTTCGCTCCACCCATCCTACCGCTCCAGCTCCTTCAATCGCCGCGCGTAAAGCCGGCGCAGCGGCTCGAGTTGTGTCGCGGCCGAGGCCGCGAGATAGGCCTCGCGCGCATCATCGCGGCGCCCGAGCCGGCGCAACAGATCGGCGCGGACCGCGGGCATCAATTCGTAGCCTCTAAGTCGGCCGCGGGCCTCCAGCGTATCGATCAGGTCGAGCGCGCGCGCCGGCCCGTCGACCATCGAAATCGCCGCGGCGTGATTGAGCTCGATCACCGGCGACGGGCTGATTCGCAACAGCACCTCATAGAGGCCGGCGATCTGCGGCCAGTCGGTGTCCCCGTAATTCGGCGCCCGCGCGTGAAGAGCGGCGATCGCGGCCTGTACCGCGTAAGCCTCGGGCCGGCCCGGCATCCGCAGCGCCTCTTCCACCAGCCGCAATCCTTCGGCGATCTGGCAACGGTCCCACAGCGCGCGATCCTGCTCCTCCAGCAGCACGATATCGCCGCCCGCGGTCTGGCGGCCGGCGCGGCGCGCATCGTGCAGCAGCATCAAGGCCAGCAATCCCCTGATTTCGCCCCGCCGCGGCATCAGCGCGTCGAGCAGCCGACATAACCTGATCGCTTCGCGCGCCAGATCCGGCCGCATCAGATCCTCGCCGGAGGTTGCGACATAGCCTTCGGTGAAGACGAGATAGATCACCGCGAGCACGCCGCGCAGCCGCGGTTCGAGCGCATCGCGTTCGGGCACTTCATAGGGAATGCCGGCGAGCCGGATTTTCTGCTTGGCACGGACCAGACGCTGCGCCATGGCGTCTTCACCGAGCAGGAAGGCGCGCGCGACCTGGGCGGTGGTCAGCCCGCATACCGTGCGCAGCGTGAGTGCGACCCGAACTTCAGCGGCGAAGGACGGGTGGCAGCAAATGAAGATCAGCCGCAGCATGTCATCGTCGAGCGCGGCGTCATTGGCCTCGTCGGGGACCGGCGCGTGAAGCAGCATCTCATGGGTCAGCTCGCTTTGCTTGCCGCGAAAGGCGATTTGCCGGCGAACCCTGTCGATCGCCTTGTTGCGCCCGACATTGACCAGCCACGCTCGCGGATTGGACGGCGGATCTGCCTCGGGCCAGCGCTGCAGCGCCACGGCGAAGGCATCCTGCATCGCGTCCTCGGCGAGATCGAAATCGCCGACGAGGCGGATCAGCGTGGCCAGCACCCGTCCCGCCTCGTCGCGGAATATTTTTTCGATCTCGAGAGGGGTCATGGGGGGCCTCTGCTCACTCATCGTCGTTCCGGGATGGTCCGGAGGACCAGACCCGGAATCTCGAGATTCCGGGTTCGGCGCTCGCGCGCCGCCCCGGAATGACGACACCATCAATTATAAACCCAGATCGGCCTGACCTCGATCGAGCCGAACCTCGCGCCCGGAATCCGCGCGGCGATGGCCAGCGCGGCATCCAGATCCTTGGCCTCGACCAGATAATAGCCACCGAGCTGTTCGCGGGTTTCCGCGAACGGGCCGTCGGTGGTGAGCGTCTTGCCGTCGCGCACCCGCACGGTGGTCGCGGTCGTGGTCGGCTGCAGGCGGTCGCCGGCCTTGAAATTGCCGCTCTGGATGATGCTCTGCGTGAAGGCACCGTATTCCTCCAGCATCTTCTTGCCCGTCGCGGCGTCGATTTTGCCGTACTCGGCCTCGTTTTGATAGATCATCAGCAGATACTGCATCTTCGTTACTCCCTTTGATCGGCGTCATCGCCGGCATCCAGTCGAACCGCCCGACCGCAAAACGACATCTTCAGGATAATTTATTTTGGGCGGCCGCGTGGGCCGTTATCTCCTTGACGGGGCTGCCGGGAGCCCCCATCACAAGGGCGTCAGTCGGCCGGACGGCCGCTCCGGCAAGCGCCGAAAGGTGGCTGGAGAGGAAAGTCCGGGCTCCATCGACATACGGTGCCGGATAACATCCGGCGGGGGCGACCCCAGGGACAGTGCCACAGAGAACGAACCGCCCGCCTTCGCCCCTTACGGGGCTTCGGAGGGTAAGGGTGAAAAGGTGCGGTAAGAGCGCACCGCGGGTCCGGCAACGGAACCGGCATGGCAAACCACACCGGGAGCAAGACCGAATAGGGACGGCAAGGCGGAATGTTCGCTGCATGGCGATAACGCCGCGGGGCGATGTCAGGCTCGCCGTCCGGGTAGGTTGCTCGAGGCAATGTGCAAACATTGTCCCAGAGGAATGGCCGTCACGTATCGCCTGCCGCAAGCAGGCGGTGCCCTACAAAACCCGGCTTACAGGCTGGCTGATGCTTTCGACCAAAAGCGTTTTCGAAGAAAACGCGTCTTGAAGAGAATGAGGGGTTCGGCGCAACACGCCGGACCCCTCGCCATGTCCGGCGGATATGCACCATCGACTTCCGCTTTTGCTTTCCTGGGGAACGAAATTAGCCCGACCAGGCTGCGCGGCTGGCCTGACCATAGCCGGAGAGCATTTGCTTTGCATCGGCTGCGCATTATCAGTAGAGGCAGCAGGAGGCCTCCCCCATCATGCGAATCGGGATTCGCCTGACTATCACCAGTCTCGTCCTCGCTTCGATTCTGGTGAGCGCGATCGGCGTTCATATCCTGTGGTGGCGGACGGCCGAAGCGAACAGCCATGCGCTGGCGGACACGATCAATCGACAGATCGTCGCTACGGTCGAAAAGGAGCTCACCACCATTACCAGCGAAGCGCGCGCGGCGCATACTGCGATCAGGACGCTATTTGTACAGCATGTCCTAGATACCCGCGAAGCGGACAAGCGCGAGTTCGTTTTTTTATCGCAGTTGCAGTCGCAGCAGGACATCTCGTGGGTCGCCTTCGGCTGGCCGGACGGAAATTTCTTCGCCGCGCACAAGCTCGGCGATCTCGGACTGGAAATGATGGAAATCGCGCCCGTCAACGGCGCGATCAAGCGGCGTGTTGACCAGTATGGCGTGGTGGTCGGGGACATCGAATTCGAAAAACGCCGTTTCGAAGATACCAATTACGTCGTCACCGATCAGGAATGGTACCGGAGCGGAATGCAAGCAGACGAACCGCACTGGTTCAACGTGACGCATCATCCGGTGGGGTTGCGTCCCTCGATCGCTTATGCCGGGCCGGTCGACGTCTATGAGAAGCGTCAAGGCGTCCTCGCCATCATCATCGAATATACGCGCTTCGCCCAGTTTCTCTCCAACCTCTCGGTCGGAAAGTCCGGCGCGGCGTTCATTCTGGGACGCGACGGAAGCGTCATCGCCGCACCGGATCCGGGTGCCGACGAAGTCAAAATGCAGCGGTCGGACCAGGCGCTGTTGCCCGTCGCACAGGGCGCGATGAAACAGGCCGGCAGCTCCTACGACGTCGACAAGAAGGGAGCGAGCCAAATCAGGCTGGTCGCCGCCGGAAATGCCTATTCGGTGAGTTTGACGCCGCTGACATTTCCAGGATGGACGCTCGCAACGGTGATTCCGGAAGCGGAGTTTCTCGGTCCGATCGAGAGGACGATACGACAACTCCTGATCGGGCTGGCGATCCTGATCCTCGCCGCCGGCGTTGTTTCGGCGTGGATTGCCCGGCACGTCATCGCCACGCCGCTGATCCTGGTTGTCGATGAGCTCAAGCACGTGGCTCGCTTCGATCTGGAGCAGGTGCGCAGGCACACCTCTCGGGTGATCGAAATCGAAAATCTGTCGAATGCCATCGCCGACATGGCGGGCGGACTTGCCGCATTTCGAAAATATATACCGTCGGATCTGGTGAAGGCGCTGGTAAGCGAGGGCATTGAACCCAGCCCCGGCGGCTCGATTCGTAACCTGACGGTCCTGTTCGCGGATATTGCCGGCTTCACCGGGCTGTCCGAGCGGCTGGGCGATCAGATCATTCCGCTGCTTTCAAGCTATCTCGACACCATGTCGCGCGAGGTCAACAGTCACGGCGGCACGATCGACAAGTTTATCGGCGACGCGGTGATGGCGTTCTGGGGCGCGCCTGCGGCCAATGCCGACCACGCGCTCGACGCCTGCCGGGCTGCGCTCGCCTGCCAGCGCGCCCTGCGGTCGTCGGGATTGACCGATGATGGCGGCCGGCCGCTGACAGTACGCGTCGGCGTTAATTCCGGCGACATGCTGGTCGGAAATATCGGGTCGGAACTTAGGCTCAACTACACCGTGATCGGCGACGCGGTGAATATCGCGAGCCGGCTTGAAGGCGCCAACAAGGAATATGGCACCGAGATCATCATTGGCGAACAAACGCGACGCCTCGCCGGCGACCGTATTCATGTCCGTGAACTCGACCGGCTGATGGTCTATGGGCGGGCGGGTGGAATTGCCATCTATGAACTACTCGGCGTCGCCGAAGACGGCGCCACGCTCCCACACTGGGCGGTGCTCTATGATGGCGGCCTTGCGGCTTATCGCAGCCGCGATTTTTCAGATGCCGCGAGTTTCTTTCAACAGGTTCTGGATGCCAGGACATCGGACCAGCCCGCGCGCATGATGCTCGAACGATGCCGTCATTATCTTGTTTCGCCACCGGGGGACGATTGGGAAGCGACCAACGCGATGAAGGCAAAGTAGGTCGACGAAAACGATCCACGATCACAGTTTAGTGATAAGCTGTCTGGTAATTCGAATGACGGTCTGCACGTAACACGCATAGCCGGTCTGCCGCGCAGCCTGCCGTCGCCGGATTATCCGGCAAGCCGATGGCGAGCTGTTGTTACGCCATCGGACCCTACGTCTGACACGCCCGGGAAAGGATCATTCCAATGAACTCCAGAAACATCTTCGCCAACGCCACGATCGCGGGCTCCCTCGCCGCGGCCCTCGCCATGATCGCTGCGCCGGCATCTGCCGCGCCGAAACCGCCGCAACCCACCATGGACAAATGCTACGGTATCGCGCTGAAGGGCGATAACGACTGCGCAGCGGGCGCCGGGACAACCTGCGCCGGCACCGCGAGCGCCGACTACCAGGGTAATGCCTGGAAGTATGTGGCGAAGGGGACCTGCGACACCATCAAGACACCCAAGGGCATGGGTTCGCTGGAGCCGATCAAGTCCTGAGCCGGATTGAGGCGCGCGTTCCCCCCGCGCCTCACATTCCACGGGCAACACGCAAGGCCGGAACCTGCCTATGCTCAGAGCCTCTCATCTGCCTGCGCGGACCGGGGTCGGCTTCAAACCCGCGCACTTTTACGACATTCTCGCAGCCCCACAGCCGCTCGGGTTCTTCGAGGTGCACGCGGAGAACTACATGGGCGCCGGCGGACCACCGCACGCGCAACTTGGCGCGCTGCGGGAGCGCTATGCGTTATCGGTGCATGGCGTCGGGCTGTCGATCGGCTCGACGCGGCCGCTCGACAGGGACCATCTCGCGCGGCTCAAGACGCTGTGCGACCGCTATGCTCCGGAAAGTTTCTCGGAGCATCTTGCCTGGTCGTCCCACGACGGCATCTACCTGAACGACCTCCTTCCGTTGCCTTATACACGTCGAACGCTGGCGCGGGTTGCCGAACATGTCGACGAGGTGCAGTCGGCGCTGGGACGCCAAATGCTCCTTGAAAATCCGTCGACCTATGTTCGCTTTTCCGAAAGCAATATCCCGGAGGTGGACTTTATCGCCGAACTGTCGAAGCGAACCGGATGCGGGTTGCTGCTCGACGTCAACAACGTCTTCGTGTCGGCAAGAAATCACGCTACCGAGCCACTGGCATATCTCGACTCGTTCCCCCTGGAGCGGGTGAAGGAAATCCATCTTGGCGGGCATGACGTGGACGTCGACGATGCCGGCGTCCCGCTGCTGATCGACAGCCACGGATCGCCAATCGTGGAAGACGTATGGATGCTCTATGCGCACGTCGTCGCCCGCGCTGGCGCGCTTCCAACCTTGATCGAGTGGGACAACGATGTTCCCGATTGGCCGGGGTTGCTGGCTGAAGCAGTCAGGGCGCAGGGTGTTCTTTCCGATCAAGCCTGCGCGTCGGCAGCATGAGAGGGGCCATGCTCGCACCATTCGAAACATCGTTCGCAGACGCACTGCTGGACGCCAACGCGCCGGTTCCGCACAACATCGCCGCCGATGATGCGGCAGCTCCGAGGCGGCGGTTCGCGGTTTATCGCAACAACGTGGTGACGGGCTTGAGGAAAGCGCTTGCCAGCCGCTTTCCGGTTGTCGAGAAACTCGTAGGCAAAGAGTACTTCGCCGCGATGGCGCTGGCCTTCGTGAGGGAAAAGCCGCCGCACTCGCCTCTGCTGGCAACCTATGGCGATCATTTTCCGTCTTTCATCGCTGCGTTCGAACCAGCGCGCGAACTTCCCTATCTTGCCGACGTAGCGCGGCTCGAGGCCGCGCGAACATACGCCTATCACGCGGCCGACGCTGCATCCATCGGCGCGGACCGCTTTGCGAAGCTCGATAGCACCGCAATTGGCGATATCCGCATCGATGTGCATCCCTCGACCGGGGTAGTTCGCTCGCCATACCCGATCGTGACGGTCTGGGCGATGAACGGCGGCGAGCAGGAGCTTGCACCCATCGGGAACTGGTGCAGCGAGGATGCGCTGGTCTGCCGCCCGCATCTGGAAGTGCAGGTCCGCGCGCTACCACCAGGCGGCGCGGCATTCCTGCTGGCGCTTGGCGCAGGCCAGCCGCTTGGCGCTGCAGCCGAAGCGGCGCTCGCGGACGATCCGGATTTCGACCTCACCGGCAACCTCGCCGGGCTCATCAGCTCGGGCCTCGTGCGGGAGATCGTTCTTCCGGAGCGGAAAGAGTCCAGGCCATCATGACCAACGTATTGCCGGTCGCAGCGCGCCCCGAACCGGCCGTGGTACGTATCGTTCACGCGGGGATCGCTGCGCTGGATTGCATCCCCTATTGGTTCGTGGCGCTGGCGGCTCGCATTTTTCCGGCCGCGGTATTCTGGCAGTCCGGTCAGACTAAGGTGGTGGGCTGGCACCTCAAGCCCAGCGCCGTCTCGCTGTTCGCGAATGAGTATCAACTTCCCCTGATCGATCCCACGATCGCCGCTTACGTATCGGCCTTTTCCGAGCATTGTTTCCCGATCCTGCTGGTGATCGGGCTCGCATCGCGCTTTTCCGCATTGGCGCTGCTGTCCATGACGGCTGTGATCGAGATTTTCGTCTACCCGAGCGCCTGGCCGACCCATGGCGTGTGGGCGACGTGCTTCCTCTTGGTGATCGCGCGCGGGCCCGGCTGGCTATCGCTCGATCATCTGATCGCGCAGAAATACCGGTAACGGGTCCGCTCCGGCATCACGTTGAACCTCTAGCCCCGCTCTGCAACGACCTTCTCCAGCAACGCCATCAGCGCTTCCGGCGCGGTGACGTGCGGCGAATGACTGGCGTCGATCTCAAAGTAGCGCCAGTTCGAATCGCTCCGGGCGCGCGCGGCGAATGGCCCGAAGGCATCGACGGGTGACACCCGCGTGGCGTAGATGTAGCTGCGCGGCAGTGTCAGCTCGCCGCCGTGAAGCTTCAGCGGGCGTTCGAAACATTTGAGGGGCATGTCGACGCGGCGCGGCGCGAGCCACTCGACATCGGCCGGCGGCGTATCCGGCGGCGTCGGGTTCGGCGGCACCCGCCAGCCATCGCCGGATTTGGCAAGCTGCAGCATGCGCTGCCGTTCGAACGCGTTCAGGAAATCCAGCAGGCACTGCCCTTCCTCCGGCACGAACGCGTCGAGATAGATCAGTTGATTGACCTGATCCCGCGCGCGGTCGGCGACGCCGGTCGCGACCATGCCGCCATAGCTGTGGCCGATCAGCACGATGTCGCGCAGGTCCTCATATTTGATGACGTTGAGGATGTCCTGGATATGGGTTTCGAGATCGATCGAGGGGTTCGCCAGATGCGCGCGCTCGCCCAATCCCGTGTAACTCGGCGTCACCAGGCGATGCCCGGCAGCCGTCATCAGCGGATGCATCTTCTTCCACGCCCACCCTGCCGACCACGCGCCGTGGCAGACCAGAAAGGTTGCTCCCATGATGTTTTCCCTTTTGGACCGTGCACCACATGCAATTGGCGATACTACCGGCCCGTTGGGTGATGTAAACGTTGCGCGCCAACTCTGAAGCAGTCATTCCGGGGCGATGCGAAGCATCGAACCAGGAATCTCGGGATTCCGGGTTCGCTCGTTGCACTCGCGCCCCGGAATGACTGCGGAAATGACTGCGACAGCCTATGTGCTTTTGCTTACCGGCGCGCTCGCCGGCGGCTTCGTGTCGGGCCTTGCCGGCTTCGGAACCGCGCTGATGGCGCTGGGGATCTGGCTCTACGCGCTGACGCCCGCGGTCGCGGTGCCGCTGGTGCTGATCTCTTCGATCGTGGCGCAGACTTCGACGCTGCCCTCGATCTGGCGGACGATCGACTTCCGCCTGGCGTGGCCGTTCCTGATCGGCGGGCTCTTCGGCGTGCCGCTGGGCACGCTGATGATCGCGCATGCCGATCCCCGGGTCTTCAAGGTGAGCATCGGCGTGCTGCTGCTGGTGTTTCCGGTGGCGCTGTATTTCAACCGCACCCCGCTGGTGCCGCGTTTGGGCGGCAGGGCGGCCGACGGCATGGTCGGATTTGCCGGCGGGATTCTCGGCGGGCTCGCCGGTCTGTCCGGCCCGCTGCCGATCCTATGGGCCAATCTGCGCGGCTGGGGCAAGGAGGAACGGCGCGGCATTTTCCAGACCTTCAACTGGACCATCCTCACCGCATCGCTGTGCCTGCAGGCGGGCACCGGCTTCGTCGGCATCGAAGTGCTTTGGCTCGCCGCTCTCGCCTTTCCGGCCACGCTGTTCGGCGCCTGGATTGGCGCGCGAACCTATCACGCGTTGAGCGATCAGAATTTCAGCGATGTCGTGCTTGGGCTGCTATTTCTGTCCGGCGTCGGCCTGGTCTGGAGCAGCCTGGGCGTGCACTGAACTCGCAATCCGGTTTTCGCGCGCCCGATTGGATCCTTCGGCTTGAACGTCGGCATCGCGACGAGCGGCACCGCCGATGCGGCTGGCTCAGTGCACCGGTGGGTTCGAAAACCCGGCAGCGATCTTGACGAGATCCGCCTGCCGGCTGGAGCCGGTCTTGGCAAAAACGCGGTGCAGATGGGTCTTCACGGTCGATTCTGCGATACCGAGAGCCGTCGCCGTCTCCGGCACGCCCCCTATCTCGACGACGGCCGACATCACGCGCAACTCGGCCGGCGTCAGGTCGAAGCTGCGCGCGATGATTTCGCTACCCGCAATTTGCATCGCGGCCTTTCGAACGAACAAGGCGGCGACCGACTTGTAGGCCGTGGCGGTCGCGCTGCGGGCCGCCGCGGTGAGCGGCAACAAATGCGCGACATAACGCTCGCCATCGACCCCGATCATCGGCAGGGCGATGCACGCGGCGTCGGTCGCAATCTTGCCATGGCCGGCGAACGCCTTGCGGAAGGTCTGGTTGACCTGCGCATCGCGGGCGACAAGCTGCCCGTTGACCGAGCGCAGAACATCGCCCGCGCCGACGATGTCGTGGCCGGCACTATTGGCATGAACGATCCGGCAGGAAGCATCGATCAGGAATATCGCGGCGCTGAGGCCGTTCAGAATGTCCGCGAAGGTCGCGGCCTGGGACACCGTGGCATCGATCGACTTGTTGACGAGCAGGGCCCGGCGCGCATGCGGCGCCACCGCCGCGATGAGGCGACGCATGTCCGCATCGGCCATGCGAGCACCCGGGAGGAACGTCAGGAGATCGGCGCAATCCGGACCCGATTTGTGCAGCACGACGTTCGCGACGTCGATACAGCGCGCTGCGGGCGCAGCCATTCCTGATAGAACGGGCCGCGACGATATTCGTCGTACTCCAGCAGATCAGGAATGCCCACGACTTGCCCGGAGGGCGGCAGGGTCGTGAGCGGATCGAACCTGGAATAGGATTCGGAATAAAGCCTGATGTAATGCGGATCGACACCGCAGTAATAATGCGTCTCGCCGAACTGGCTCTTCGCATCCTTCGAAATCAGGTCACAGGCCTGGCTGCCGACGAAATCGTTGATCCCGACCACGACGTCATTCCATCGCGCAGGTTCGAGCGCCGCGTCGTAGATCTCCTCGATGAGATCGGGAAGCCTGCTGGTTCGGGCCATGGAACTTGATCTCTGCTATGGGACAAGTCGCGCCGGAAACGATGCGGCCAGCATCCTCCGATCGGAGGATGCCGGCAACGCTATGCCCGCATAGGTGGGTCATCGGGAACCGGCCGAGGTTCAGCGCTTGCGGCGGATATTTCTGCCGGATCCACCGATCCACTTCCCCCTTCGGAGAAATCGCCTCGGCGCCAAAGCCAAGAATTCCGGCGCCGCTTCACGGCGTGAGCGGCACCGGCGAGATCGAGGCATTGATCGTTCGAAACAGAAAAGAGAGATAGTAGCCCGCGGCAAACGGAAGGAAAACAGAGAGGATGAGCCGCCATTTTGACAGCGGCTTCTCGCGAGCAGCCTCCAACTTCGCTGTTAATGGTTCTGGATCGGAATTTGGCGTAACTCGAAGGTTAAGCTCTCCATCCGAAGCAGCTTTGGTCCCATCGGCAGTAGGCTTAGTATGTTGGGCAAAGCTTGGATTGCTGCGTCCCGTCATGGCCGATACAGGCGGCCTCTGCTCGAGGTCAACGCGTTCAGGGACGTCACCCGGATCCTCGGGGGCGAGCTCGAGATTCGGACCCCCGCCTGTTGCCGGTTCGAATTCTTCGCGCTCAGTGGAGCTCAGACGGTCGATGGTCTCCTGTATAAGCGGCCGGCCCTCACGAAGGCGGCGATCCACCTGCTCGGCCAGGACCTTGAAGCGCTCGTCGCCGAGAACAATCGCCTCGCGTTGGCGCGATTCCGGGAGCGGTGGGACAACGGTCAGATGATAACGCGCGTGCAGCGCGACGGTCTCGGCGATTATGCGCATGTCGCGCTCGAGGCGATCGAACCTGGAGTGCATATCGTCTAGCCGCTCGCGCAGGAGAGCTTCGACCGACGGGACGGGGTTCATAAAATGCTCAAGAGCAGCTTCAACGAACATGCTCTTGCCGACGCCCGGTCGGTCCGTTGCGACGTCAAGCCGCCCGCAAACACCTTCACTCAACCGAACCGTCACTTTGCGACGCGCCGAGGCTTTGCGCTTGCGCGAGGGTCTAACGTCAACGCGATCGGCTTGCGCATCCAGTTCGGCGAGCTGTTGCATTTCCTGACATTCCCCCAAGCCGCCATGATCGAGACCGCCGCTTTGCGGTACGACTGATGAGGCGAACAATCTGACGGGAGTTACAGAAAGGTCAGGCCAAGCTTTGCTTCAACAGAGAACAAGCGCCGACAGTGCTCTGTCGTAGAAAAAGAAAGAGGGTGCGGAATCCAGCCGCCAGCTCAGTATCGGCGAAGCGAGGGTCTGTTTGGCGGATGGCCAACTCGACGATCACCACAACTCGAACGGGAGAACCAGATATCTCACAGTAGATGAACGGTCGCCTTCACGAATGAGGCCTTCGGGGCATCCGGATCTCATCCTCACCGAGCGCCGGCCTGACCTTTGTCTTGCTCCGCATTACCAGCCTCAGGCAATTCGACGCTAACTTCTTTGAGAACTGTCGATCCGCTGGACAGGCGCCGGCCAAGCGCTTCGACGAATCGATCATAGCGCTCGGCGCCCTTCGCCCGCGCTGTAGGGCCCGATTGCTCTGGGAGCGCCGGCGTCGACGTCAGCCAGAAACGAATGAATAGCGCTATCGTCTCGAGCGTAACCCCGTCATTGCGTTCAAGCCGCTCGAGCACCCGCACGATGCGATCGAGCCGCTTGGCGATCGCAGCCTCCCGCCGATCGGAATCGTCAGGAGAAAGAAATGACCCAATCGCGGCCTCGGCAACCAGCGACTTGGGCTTGCCCTGACGCTGAGCATGGGCCTCCAGGCTGGCGAATATCTCTGGATCAAGGTAGATGCTGAGCTGGACCTTTTTCATCTCGCCCGCTCATAGGCCCATCTTGTCGTGGGGGTCGAGGCTGACAGCGCGCGCGAGCCCCTGCATCGATCGGTTCAAGCTTGCCGCTTGCACGGCATCGGCATCGCCCTCGTCTGGCGCGGTATCAAATTCGTTGTCGGCTAGTGGTGCGTTGAGAACGACCTCCTCATTTTGCGGCAATTCCGGCTCTCGACGAATGCCGCCATTCTGATCGCGTCTCTTGTTTGTGAGCGCAGCAAGCAGTTTGACAGAAGGACGGATGGGCGCATGCCCGGACCATTCGTCTGGTTGCATGACCAGGTCGATGGGTACAGCACGCGACGGCTTTAATGTCCGGCGCTGGAACTGCGGGTCTTCGTAGTATCGGACTTTACGGGCGCGTACCGGATGAACGCCCGAGATCATCACGATCGCCTCGTTTGGGGAGAGTTGCATCACTTCCCCGGGGGTCAACAGTGGACGCGATGTCTCCTGGCGGCTGACCATGAGATGACCAAGCCATGGTGAGAGGCGATGTCCAGCATAGTTCTTCATGGCGCGCATCTCGGTCGCTGTGCCGAGTGCATCCGACACCCGCTTGGCGGTGCGCTCGTCATTCGTCGAGAAAGCGATGCGGATATGGCAATTGTCGAGGATCGCGTGGTTCGGCCCATAGGCACGTTCGAGCTGGTTCAAGCTTTGCGTGATCAGGAAACTGCGGATGCCGTAGCCTGCCATGAACGCAAGCTGGCTCTCGAAGAAGTCGAGGCGGCCAAGCGCCGCGAACTCATCGAGCATCAGCAGGAGCCTTTGCCGCCGCCGGTCGGTATCCAGGCTCTCGGTCAGCCGCCGTCCAATCTGATTGAGAACGAGGCGCATCAGGGGCTTTGTGCGAGCGATGTCGGATGGCGGGACCACCAAGTACAGAGAAATAGGTTGAGCTCCATCGACCAAGTCACGGATGCGCCAATCGCTCCGGCCCGTGACCTTGGCAACCACGGGGTCCCGATAAAGCCCAAGGAAGCTCATGGTCGTCGACAACACGCCCGAACGCTCATTTTCGCTCTTGTTGAGCAGTTCGCGTGCCGACGAGGCCACCACTGGATGAGGGCGCTCTCCGAGGTGCGGTGTCGCGAGCATCGCGTTCAGCGTCGCTTCGATCGGTCGCGAGGGGTCCGAGAGAAAGTTCGCAACGCCGGCGAGCGTTTTGTCGGCATCTGCGTAAAGGACATGCTGGATGGCGCCGACCAGGAGCGAATGATTTGTCTTTTCCCAATGATTGCGTCGCTCGAGCGCCCCTTCCGGATCAACGAGAATGTCGGCGATATTTTGCGCGTCACGTACCTCGCAGTCGCCTTTGCGGATCTCAAGCAGCGGATTATAGGCCGCGCTCGCGGGATTGGTCGGATCGAATAGGAGCACGGACCCAAACCGCGCACGCCAGCCGGAGGTCAACTGGAAATTTTCGCCCTTGATGTCGTGGACGATCGTGGAATGCGGCCATGTCAGGAGGGTTGGGATGACCAGACCGACGCCCTTCCCGGACCGCGTCGGCGCAAAACATAGGACATGTTCCGGACCATCGTGCCGGAGATAGTTGCCACCAAGACGACCGAGCACGACCCCGTCCGGCCCAAGAAGTCCCGCGCGCCGAACCTCCCTTATGTCGGCCCAGCGCGCCGAGCCATACGTCGTGACGTGTTGGGCTTCTTTCGCGCGCCAGACCGAGAGGATGATGGCAACACCCATGGCTGCGATCCCACCACTTGCGGCGATACCTCCGCCCTGGATAAAAATCTCCTGTGCGTAGGCGTCGAACTTGAACCACCAGATGAAGAAGGCGAGCGGCTGATAGACCGGCCAGTGCCCGATCACGAACCAGGCAGGCCCGAGCTGCGGCTGGAAAGCTAGGCGCCAGGCGGTCCATTCGGTCGCCGCCCAGAGAAACGCGACCACGACCAACGACACGAAGAGCAACTGGCCCCAGAGGATTTTGGTTGCAGACATGCGCAAAGCTGATGCGCGTCCGAAGCAACATTCAACGACAATCCGCTCGCCGTCGTGATGATGCGCACCGTGGCGTAGATATCGGCTGGTTAGAGCGAGAGGTCGCGCTTGCGTCCAAAATTCCATTCAACGCCACCGGGACCGGCAATGCCGTTCACTTGCCTGCCAAGCTCGCGTTCCAGAGAAGGTATCCAGGGCACAAGCTGGAACCCCAAGCCGTTGTCGATCATCGCGAAGCGGCCAGAGGCAAGCGACAGTCTCCGGCGATAAACGCCTGAGACGTGGTCCCCTGTTTCAGCAGGCAGATGCGCCTGCCCGGTTTCCGAGGCGAGACGGCGTCCGACTGCATCGAGCTCCCGGTCACGCAGCGTAGCGATCAGGTTACGCCCAATTGTGACCTTATCTCCGTCACGTCGGGCAAGTCCCAGCTCTGCCAAGGCATCGATCCGCCGGTCGAGGGCGGAGCGAACCTCAGCGCCGAAACCGGCGCGCGAAAGCCCGACAGGTTCTCGCGCGACCAATCGCCAGTCGAGCCAGGTCGCTCCTTCGGCCGTCACCTGCTGGTCGAGGTTGAGATCCGAGCGGACCGCTAGCGCGATCCGCTGACGACCCCTCGCATCCTCAAACCGGCGCAATTCCACAATGCCGCCAATCGGACCGTCGCCGGCCATGTCGATATCGGGAAGCTTGAGGTGGTGCACGCGCCCATCGATCCCGTCAACGACGGCAAATGCCGTGCCCTGCAGCTCATCATCCAGGCCGCGGGTTATGAGACGCCCGATGATTGGTTCGCCATGGGCTTCGCCCTCAAGCGCCCAGGATGATGGCGCGCGAGATGCGCCGTCTTTTGCGAGCGCCTTATGCAGCCGCTTGATGATGTCGCCGCGCTCCCCAAGCGCACGCAAGCGCTGCTCGGTGTCCGGGGCCAGAACCCAGCGCGCGGGACCGGCGGACTCGGCGAGGCCCAGCCGTTCAAGCGTCCGCATCCGTCCAATCCGAATCTCGCGCAATGGGTCACCCGCAGCATCGCGTTCAGGACGAAGATCGATCACCCCTTCCGCCCTTCCCGCTTCCCGGGTCAGCGCCCGATCGAGTCGTGTCCAGCGTTCTGCCGTGACGTCCGCATCAAGCCCGCGTCGAACCTCGATCTCGGATCGCTGACCAAGCTCCTGCGTGACGAGTTCACCGGCGCGGGCGCGCAGCCCGGATCCGATATAGTCGCGGCTGATCACGAGGTCGGTCCCGTCGTCAGTGCGGCCGCGTACAAGGATATGAATATGAGGATGGTCGGTGTTCCAGTGGTCGACGGCGACCCAATCGAGCCGCGTCCCGAGATCACGCGAGGCCTGGTCCATCAGCTCCCGAGTAAAGCCGCGCAAACTCGAAAGCTCACCGGCATCGTCCGGCGAGACGATGAACCGGAAATGATGCCGATCCCCTTCGCTGCGCTCGGCAAAAGCCCGGCCGTCCGCATCGTCTCCGGCGGCATCGAACAGTTTCCCGGGCGATCCATCGCGGGTAACGCCATCGCGCTTAAGATACCCGATATGGGCTCGCAACGCGCCGGGCGAACGCATCTGGCGGACGACGCGCGCCTTGACCATGGCGCCACGGCCGCGCGCTTGCAGCATTCGCGAGGCGGCAAGGCTCGCTGCGCGCCCTCGTCCAAATCTGCTGCTACGACTACTAGAGCCACGTGAGAGACCGCCGGCCTTCTGCGCAGCCTGCAGCGCCTGCGCCAGGAACGGCTTTGTTCGCGGCCCGCGCGTCGAGCGAATTCTGCCTGGGCGGACGCGGAAATCGTCGTTCCCGCTCATCGATCCCTCCGCAGGGTGTCGATAGTTGAGCGCCGATAACCCGTTGTCGAATGGTCCAGGTTGCGAGAGACCTTCGCAATGTGTGGAACAAGTCTAAATTTGGCGCTGTTCCTCACGCAACCGACCGTCCGCACCTTGCGGTTTTGTAGGGCTCAGTCCCAAGCTGCCCCGTCCGGTTCGCCGGACGGGGCTTTCGCTGTAAGCTTTTGTCGCGGTGGCGACGATTGGGCGACGTGGCGGAACGTCCTTGAAGACCCAGCCGAGCAAGGTCGGCAGGTCCGACGCAATGCCGGGCGATGCCGGGAAGGGGGCGCTGTCGTCAGCCGGCACGCGATCGATCACGGTGAGGCGGGTGTCGATGGTGGTGCCGTGCTTGGCATAGACAGCGCCGTCGATCACCGCCGAGAATACGACACGGCCCTGTTCCTGCAGCCGCCTGAAGGCGCCGGTCCACGTGGGATTGTCGGGCGCGACGTTCGCTCCTGTGATGGTGACGAGCCGTCCACCTTCGGGAAGACGCGCCAGCGCGGAGGCAACGTGTCGGAGCGCGGCATCTGCCACCTGGCGATCGACATGAATCGCGGACGAGAACGGTGGGTTCATCAGCACGACACTCGGCACGATGCCGGCATCGAGGTGGTCGTTGATGTGCGCGGCGTCAAACCGGGTCGTGGAGACGGCGGGAAAAAGGTCGCTAAGGATGCCGGCACGGCTCTCGGCAAATTCGTTGAGAACGAGCGAGGCGCCGGCGAGTTCAGCAAGGATGGCAAGAAGGCCGGTGCCAGCCGACGGTTCCAAGACGACGTCGGCAGGTGTGATCGCGGCCGCCACGCTGGCGACAAACGCCAGCCCGATGGGAGTGGAGAACTGCTGGAGGGATTCGCTTTCCTCGGACCGCCGTGTCTGTGTCGGAACGAGGCTCGCAATCCTCAGCAACATCGGCAGCATGGCGGCCGGCGACGCCGCCTTGGCGCGCATGGCAGCGCCATACCGTCGCAGGAACAGGACGGTCGCCGCCTCGCAGGCGTCATAGGCCGTCTTCCAGTTCCATGCGCCGGTGGCATCAGAGGCGCCGAAGGCGGCCTCCATGGCGCTGCGCAGAACAGCGGAATCGATGCGACGGCCGCGTTCGAGATCGCTCAAAAGCTGTCGCGCAGCCTTGATGATGGCGGAGGCGACAACCGCGGTGGCACGGATCGGCAGCGGCATAGCGGCGCCGCCCGCAAGAGATTCGGTCATGGCAAGATTTCTCGGGAGAACTGGGATGGGTCGAACCGCCCGGCGCTCTCCTGACCGCCGCGGCTCAAAACCCTTCCCGGCCGGCCTCTCCCTCTAAGCCGTCCAACAAAAATGGGGAGCGGCGCTGCACGCCGGCCCCCAGCCACCGTCAGCGCGGGACCGCGGAGTTGTCCCGCGATATACTCTCATTCGGCGGCGGCGAGTTGTGGCCGATCATCGTCGGCCCCGCCATCACGGTTCTCATCCTCGGAGAGGAATTCTGGCAGCGCTGCTACTTCACTCTCCTGCTCGGCCGGCACTGAAGCGACGTCGACGAGACGTAGCGGCTCCGGCAGCCAGCCGGAGCCGTCGAGAAGACGCTCGGCCTCTTTGGCCATGTCCGCCTTCTTCAGATGGTCGATCAGCTGAGCCGAGGACTCGCCTTTCGCTTCGAGAACTGCCTCGAGGATGCGGGGTTTTGTGACACGGTCGAGATAGTTGTCGACCGTTGGTCTCCATCCCACTTGGGCCATGTCGAGCCCGACCGCCCGCGCCAGGACATCCGCGTGGTCAAGCCGGGTGCGAACGCCGTGGGCGGAGACACGGCCTTGATTATAGCGGTTAGCCGGCTCGTAAAGTGCGTTCACCGCAAATGATGCGCAGTGAGCGAACAGGGAGGCTTGTGCGCCGCCATCGAGAGCTGTGAGCGCATCCCACAGATCGTTCTCGCTCTTCGGCAGCCGCGTTTTCCAGGACTCGTGCCGCGCCTCAACGGCCTTCGCAGACTCGCTCTCCCTCAGCCCGGGAGCTTGAGTGGGAAACGTCGGTGTCCGAAGCCCGATCTCAAGACAGCTCCCGGACGATGCGAACCGGTAAAAGGCCGTCAGCACAAAGTTGTGCAGCACCGCCTGGAATGTAATCGCCGGATTTTCTGCCAAAGCATCCCGCAACGCAAGTGTGCGATGTGCCGTCAGCTCGATGATGAGTCGATCCGGCAAAGGCTTTGTGACGTCCTCGTCGTCCTCTTCAGCCTCAGTCGGGCTAACCGCGACCGAAATGACCGTGCCAGGCATCGAGGCCGTAACCTCTTGGCCTCCCGTCGATGACGTATCGGCGCCCTGCCCGATTTCTGGAGCGGGTGCAGGCGCCTCGTCCTCCGGTCGGATATAACCCCGATCTACCGAGAGCCGGCCCTCGGAATCGATGCTGACGAAGACGCCGGCACGGAAGACGTCGGCGGGATCGTAGACCACGGATCGGTCTTCGAAGGCCAGCAGCGCCGCTTCAATCTCGCCGAGACGCTGGTCGACGGCGTCTGGCAACTCGTCCGCATCCTGATATTCGGCTTCGAGCCTGTCATGCTCGGCGTTGAGTGCATCGATGGTCGTCTGCTCCTCGATCGTGAGATCGACAGGCCTCCCCTCCAATTCTCGCAAGCCACTGGTGTGACCAAATGGGAAATCGACCGCCACCGAAATCCACTTCCAGCCTTCTGCTGCAATTGTCTCGGCCTCAGCCTTCAGCTTCTCGGTGACGAGACGCTCGAGTAGTGCGACGTCCTGCAGCCAGCCGCCATCGTCATGCTCGAACAGGTCGCGCAAAACGGAGCCTCCGGCCTGCTCGTATGCGTCGATCCCGACATACTGCGCACGCCGATCGGAGCCACGTACCGTGTTCTCGGTGAGCATGCGGCGGATCTGGTATGGCTCGCCATAGCCGGAGCGGCTGGCGTTCTCCCATACTTGCTCCTGGCGGGCGTGATCGGCCGTGACCGAGAACGCCATAAGCTGCTCCAGGGTCATGCCATCTTCGGCATAGATCTCATGCAGCTTCGGCGACACCGACGCTAGCCGCAGCCGCTGCTTCACAATTGCAGGCGTCACGAAGTGACGGGCCGCAATATCCTCCTCACTCATTTCGAGATCGCGGAGCGTCTGGAAGGCGCGGAACTGATCGAGCGGATGCAGCCCGACCCGCTCGTCATTCTCGGCTAGCGAATCATCCTCCGCGATGCCGCCCTCGCGTACGACGCAGGGGACGGGTTGCGTCTTCGCCATGCGCTTCTGCTTCACCAGGAGCTCGAGAGCACGATAACGTCTGCCGCCCGCCGGCACCTCGAACATGCCGGTCTCATTGCCATCTGCATCGACGACAGCCCGGACGCTCAGGCTCTGCAGCAGGGTACGCTGCGCGATGCTTTCGGCTAGCTGCTCGATCGAGACACCAGCTTTCACACGGCGAACGTTCGACTGGCTGAGCACGAGCTTGTTGAAGGGAATGTCCCGGGAAGGCGACAGGGTGATCTTTTGTACGGCTTTCGTCATTTTTTCGTCTCCACAACGGGCAGCCGTGAGACTCTCTCTCGGCTTCCAACCCGTCGCGAACCCCGTCCCCTCCTCTCACTCTCGCGCGGCCGCGGGAGATTAAGCATCACGCCGCTTAAGCATCACGCGGCCTCGCGACCGCCGACAATCAAATTCGGCGAAGCGGGCACAATGGATTCGGGAACGAAGCCGAGCAAATAGTCCGCGGCCTTGCTCGCCTGCGAGGCAGCGCGCACGATGGCGCGATTGTCTTCGCGCAGGACTTCAAGCCAGGAGCCGATGTAATCGGCATGGCGGACGGTCGGCACGATTCCAAGCGAGGCGCAGCTGAACGCGGCACTTAACTCAGCCACAAGTTCTTCAAAGGCGTATTTCTTGGAGCCATAGGTTCCGCCCTGGTCACGATTGAGACGCGAGCGATGCCCGGTCGCATGACCTAGTTCGTGCAGCGCCGTGCGGTGCCAGTTGATCGGCTCAAAATAGGCCTGCGGAGGCGGGACCTGCACATAGTCTTCGGCTGGTGCATAGAATGCGCGACTTCCACCGATGCAAAACGGGATTCCGCTGGCTTTGATCAGGGCTTCGACCGTGGGTTCGATTAACCCCGGCGGCGGTGGCGGCGCAGCGGTGGCGATCACCTCGGGAAGTTCATCGCACTGGTCAGTGTTGAAGACCGTGAAACGTTTCAGGAATGGAACGGCCTGCGCTTCTTCGCCGGTCTCGGCGGCGCGTTGCTTTTCGTCATTCGGCACGAAACGATCCGCGTAGACGACGGGCGTGCCGCGCTCTCCCTTACGAACATGGCCGCCCAGTGAGAGCGCCTGACGGAAGGTGAGCCAACTTTGACCGGAAAATCCGCGTTCGATCACCGCTCCCCAGAGGATGAGGATGTTGACGCCACTGTATTGCCGGTTGGTCAACGCGTTTTTCGGCATCGCCAGCGGCGCTTTTGCCGCAGCCGTACCCCAGGGCTGGACCCAGGGCACCCGGCCAGCCTCAAGTTCGGCGATGATTTTGTCGGTGATTTCGTCATAGAGGGTCGCCCGGTCCTGGCCGGCGCGCGCGCGAGCAGTAGGGTTTGACATCGCGGGTCTCCGCGACGGGCGCCGCGAGCCTCTCTCGCAGCTTGTAACCCGTCACGGCAAAACCCGGCCGGCACTCTTACTCTCAGCTTCTTCCGATGTGCCTAGCGCCGCAGGTCCCGATCAGGCGTGCGCCAGGGGCGCATCGCCTTGGTGAAATGGCACCCGCAGGAGCGTGAGCATAGCGACGCCGAAGGCGGCACGCGGGACCGAGTGCAGCGACGAGACCGGTTAAGAGGGCACCCGGGACAGGGGCAGTGATAGCAACGCCGGCATGTTCAATGACGGCGGAACCCTGTCCCGAGTGCCCCCGGCGAGGAGCTCCGTTGTTCTAGCGCGAGGGATCGAACCCGCATGGCCGAGACGCCGACGCGGCTCGGTTCACGAGAGCCCGGTGCGGCACTTGCCGCACGCGCACGGCTAGGCAGTGTAAGCCTTAAGCGAACACGATGCTGACGTCCTGCGATTTCCAAGGCTCCACCTCTCCAAGATGACGCCAAGGCGCTGCGAAATCGTCGCGCGGCACCCCAAGGATATCCCGCGCCAGCCGGCTGGGCATTCTTCACAGTGTTCTCAGGACAAAGGGGAAAAGGATTGAGTTGTCCTGTTTGCGAATCCCAGCCTTGTGCTAGCAGCCGGAACAAACGAGGGGATACAGAGATTCCTCGTATGAGGAGCTATCTCAATGCTGATGACGAGTGAACGAAGGCCGGCGATACGGACGCTGCGCGGATGGGCGATCCACGTGCTCCAGGAAGCGGGCGCAATTCGCGAGTGCGGGGAACGCGGTTGGATGCAGGACCGCGCCGATTCGCATGCGCGGGAGCGAGCCTTCGATATCGCCCGTCGAGACCCGCCAGCAGGCGTCTCCACTGATGAAGCCGCGGCCGATGCCGTCCGGGCCCAAGGGGCGGTTCGGGACAGCCTATCTAGAACATTGCAAGAACGGACGCAACGAATAAGGAGCGCTGTCAACACTTTCCGCTCGCACCAGCGCTAGCAAAATCAATAAGATATATATTATTTTCATCTACAGTAACTATAAGATATATCTTATTTATCTTGCGACGAAAATAGGCTATACCTTATCCCATGAAGGACGCCATTCGCCATCTCGACAAGCGATTTTCAGGCTTGCGCAAGTTCACGACGCTCCAGCGCCCGCCGAGGGGTTGGCTTCGTGCGATCCGTGATGCCCTCGGCATGACTACAGCCCAATATGGGAAGCGGCTGGGCGTATCGCAGCCGCGCATCGTGGAACTTGAAAAATCCGAACAGAACGGCAGTGTGACTCTCAACACCCTGCAACGCGCGGCCGAGGCCCTCGGCTGTCGGCTGGTCTACGTGCTCGTGCCCGAACGGCCCCTGGCGGAGGTTGTCAACGAGCGAGCGGAGCTGATCGCCGAAAGACAGTCGAAGGCCATCGAGCACACGATGCGGCTGGAGGACCAGGCCGTACGAGACAAGAAGGCCGCACGCGCGCTCCGCGAGCAAGCGATCGAGGATTTGCTGAAGCGCCCCGCGCGCCTCTGGGATGAAGAATGACTGATCTGCACGCCGCCGACGATCATGCAACACCCCTGACGCCGGCGGAAAAGGAAGATCTCATCCCGACCCATATCACGCTGCGCACCGAACTGAACGAGCTCGAGCAGCAGAATATCGCGACTGGAGACCGGTGGGCGTTCGGCCGGCGCCACGTGGTGACCCGCGAGAGCTTCCACAAGAGCTTACATCGTCGCATGTTCGAACGCGTCTGGCGATGGGCAGGAAAGTATCGCACGACCGAACGCAATCTAGGGGTCACCCCCCACTTGATCGAGGTTTCGCTTCGCCAAGTGCTCGATGACGCTCGGTACTGGATCGAGCATAAATCCTATCCGCCTGACGAACTCGCTGTCCGCTTCCACCACCGGCTCGTGTCGGTACATCCCTTTCCAAACGGAAACGGCCGCTGGTCCCGTGTGGCGGCCGACGTTCTGATTACGCAGCTTGGCGGCGAGCGCTTCACGTGGGGTGGCGCCGATCTTCGAACTGCGGGCTCGGCTCGCGATGCCTACATTGCCGCACTCAAGGCCGCCGACAATCACGATCTTGAATCGCTCATAAAGTTCGCGCGATCGTGACCACTGTGAAGAGATTCGCTCAATCACCTTGTGATCGTCGAACCTGAAACGGCGTTATCTCGGACAACAACGTGTCGCGTAGCCGTTTAACCGGAGCGAGCCATGGTGGCCGGTATCAAGATTGGGGTTCGGCTGTCCGAAGCCTACTCCACACTAGCCGATTGTCGTACCCAGCAGAGGTTCCCCTTCCGAAAAGGAAGTCTGGTCGTGATGCTGCAAAGAGGGCCGGGTCAAGCCGAGAAGTTCCTGCCTCGCCAACGTCAATTGGTAATGTATGCCCAGGCGTCACGTCGACAAACTCAGCCGCGCGAAAGCTCGTCCCGATCCGGCGCAGTGGGGCGAGGATGAAGTGATGACGCTCATCGAGGCTGTTGAAGTTTTTTTCCCCGACGGTCCGCTGACGTTGTCGTCGCTGAGGACGGCTGTGGCTGCCGGGACTCTTGAAATCGCCAAAGTTGCGGGCAAAAATCTGACAACGCCTCGAGCAATCCGCAAATTGGTAACGCCATCATGCCTGGCCGCAAAGCCAAGCCGCCACGACTCTGGTTCCGAGAGGACGAAGGATGCTGGGTCATCCTCGATCGGGCGGGCGGAAAGCGACGGCAGATCCGCACAGGCTGCGGCCGCGACGATATTGACGGCGCAGCGAAAGCGCTCGAAAAGTACATCGGGTCACTGCACACAACCACTATCGGGGCGACCGACCCTCGTTCCCTCGCCGTGGCCGACGTCCTCACTTTCTATGAGGAATTGAAGCGGCCGAAATCCAACGATCCTCGCGCGCTGGCGCAACATGACCTGCTGCTCATCCGGCTCCTGGACCTCAATGCGTTTTTCGGCAGCTCGATGGTGGCTGACATCAAGGCGCAGCTCTGCCGCGACTTTGTTGACTGGTCCACCGGCACGCCGAACGAAAACAATAAGAGAAAAGGCATCCCGGCTCGCGCAAGTACCGTGTCCGACCAGACGGCGCGCCGTCGGCTCGAAGATTTGCGTGCCGCCATCAACGCCTATCATGCCGAATATGTCCTGTCGGTCGTACCGAAGATTACGCTGCCGACGAAAAGCGAGGGGCGGCACCGTTGGCTGACTCGTAACGAGGCCGCACGACTGCTTGGCGCGGCACTCGGCTATGTTTGGGACGGGGCCCCTGAACGACGCACCTGGAAGCGGCGCGAGGACGGCACGCTGTTGCGGCGCGAACGCTGGATCATCAGACGGCGACAACCGACGGCGCGCTTCATCCTGATCGGCCTCTACAGCGCCAGGCGCGAGGAAACTATCCGCCGGACGCAATGGGTGGCGACGACCACGCATCCGTGGATGAACCTGGGCGGAATGGTCTATCTCGGCCGCGGCGCCGCGGAGGCGCGCACCAAAAAGCGGCGGCCGCCGGCGAAGATCGCCATGCGGCTGCGGCCGCACCTCCTGCGTTGGCGCGGACTGGACGTGAAGCGCTCGGCTGAACTGCGCAAGACTGGCCTGATGGCGGACGGCGAGCAAATTCGCTTTATCGTCCACCGCACGCATGACGGCCAGCCGCTGGCCGGCAAGATACGCTCGGCGTGGGAAGGCATCCTGGAGGATGCAGGGCTTGACGAGGATGTCGTCCGCCACACCCTGCGTCACACGGCGGCGACCTGGCTAATGCAGCAGGGTACCGACCTGTGGGAGGCCGCGGGCTGGCTCGGCATGACGGTCGAACAACTTGAGGAAAACTACGGCCACCACCACCCCGACTTCCAGAACGAAGCCGCGCAGGCATTTGGCGGCCGGCGCTAATCTGGCGGTGCCTTCGCGGAGTAGCGTCAACCTAAAAGCGTTGATCCCTTGTGCTGAGAGATGGCGAATTCGAGGATGTCCTCGTCGACGCCCTTACACCCCTCGCACCAAAACTTGATCGACAGGCCATCCCGCCTGCTGCTCGGATTGCCGCTCCCGTCCGAGGGAACCGCGTCGATTTTTGCCGAGCCGCCCTCTACCACCGAGCGAATGACCAACTCGGCATCCTCGCCCCGGTCATAGGAGGTTACCCCCTGATGATGAAGAGACTCGCCGCCACAACGCGGACACAGCAAAATCGTCTCGCCGCGATCGGTCGTCAGAATGCGCTTTTCGACGATCAAGGCCACGCGGACTACCCTATTTCGTTGCGTATTTCGTTGCGCGCGAAAAACATCGAAAGTATAAGTATTTGAAATAATGGTCGGAGTGGCAGGATTCGAACCTGCGACCCCTGCGTCCCGAACGCAGTGCTCTACCGGGCTGAGCCACACTCCGACAAGAACGCGGCTTATAGCCTTGGGTTTCGCCCACCGCAAGCAGCCGTATTGAAGGACATGACGCCTGTGAATGTGGGCCTGAAAACGCAGATCTTGCCTGCCGGCGAGGCCGCCGTGGCTGCGGCCGCGCGCATTCTGAGGGCGGGCGGGCTGGTCGCGTTCCCGACCGAGACCGTCTATGGCCTCGGCGCCGACGCCACCAATCCGGCAGCGATCGCCCGGCTCTATCAAGCCAAGGGCCGGCCGGCGTTCAATCCGCTGATCGCCCATGTCGGGGATATCGAGGCCGCCCAGGCGATTGCCCGCTTCGACGCCAGCGCGGCCGCGCTTGCCGCGGCGTTCTGGCCGGGGCCGCTGACGCTGGTGCTGCCGAAAACAAGCGATTGCCCGGTCGCCGATCTCGCCACCGCGGGGCTCGAGACGATCGCGATCCGCATTCCCGCGCACGCGATCGCGCGCGACATCCTGCGCGCGTTCGGCGGGCCGGTGGTGGCGCCTTCGGCCAACCTGTCCGGCCATGTCTCGCCAACCACGGCGGCGCATGTGCAAGCCGATCTTGCAGGGCGGATCGACCTGATCGTCGACGGCGGGCCGGTCGAGGTCGGCGTCGAATCCACCATCGTCGGCTGCTTCGAGCAGCCCATGCTGCTGCGCCCCGGTGGGCTGCCGCGCGCGGACATCGAGCGCTTGCTCGGCCGCGCGCTGGCGCAGCTGCCCGAGGATGCCAAGGGCGACACCAGCCAGCCGCTGGCGCCGGGCATGCTCGCATCGCATTACGCGCCACACACCAGGGTGCGGCTCGATGCCAGGCGAGTTGAGGCCGGAGAGGCGCTGCTGGCGTTTGGCCCGGATGCGTTGCCGGGAGTTGACGCAGGCACGGCGGTGATGAATTTGTCCTTGCGCGGCGATCTCGATGAGGCCGCCGCCAACCTTTTCGGCTATCTTCGCGCCCTCGATGCCAAAGGCGCGCGCACCATCGCCGTCATGGCGGTGCCGCATCACGGGCTCGGCGAGGCCATCAACGACCGGCTGCGCCGCGCCGCGGTGGAGCGGGAATGAGGAAGCGCGAAAGAAGAGCAAGAGAAGACAAGAGAACAAGATGAATATCGTCCAGCCCGCCGCCCCGCCACTCTCGCCCGATTTGATCGTGCGGTTCCGCGCCATCGTCGGCGACAAATATGCGGTGACGGATGCAGCCGATATCGCGCCTTATCTCACCGAGGAGCGCAATTTGTTCCACGGCCGCTCGGCGCTGGTGCTGCGTCCGGGCTCAACCGCGGAAGTTTCCGCGATCTGCAAGCTCGCCAGCCAGCACCGCATCGCGCTGGTGCCGCAGGGCGGCAATACGGGCCTGGTCGGCGGCCAGACCCCGCATAATGGCGAAGTGGTCATCTCGACGCGGCGGATGGACAAGATTCGCGACATCGACACGGCTTCCAACACCATGACCTGCGAGGCCGGGGTGGTCCTGCAGATCGCCCAGCAGCGCGCGGCCGACGTCGACCGGCTGTTTCCGCTGTCGCTCGGGGCGGAGGGCAGCTGCACCATCGGCGGCAACCTCTCCACCAATGCCGGCGGCACTACCGCGCTGGCCTATGGGGTCGCGCGCGAGATGGCGATCGGGCTGGAAGTGGTGCTGGCTGACGGCCGCATTCTCAACGCGCTGTCGAAGCTGAAGAAGGACAATACCGGCTACGATCTGCGCAACCTCTTCATCGGCGCCGAAGGCACGCTCGGCATCATTACCGCTGCGACGCTAAAGTTGTTTCCGAAGCCGCGCGCGGTGGAAACCGCCTATGTCGGCCTCCAATCGCCCGCCGCGGCGCTAAAACTGCTCGCGATCTCGCAGACCGAGGCGGCGGGCACGCTGACCAGTTTTGAATTGCTGTCCGACATCGCCGTGGATTTCAGCGTGCATCACGGCATCGACATCCGCGATCCCCTTGCGGCCAAGCATCCCTGGTACGTACTGATGGAATTGTCGTCGCCGCGCGACGACGCCCGCTCCACGCTGGAGGCGATCCTGGCGCAGGGAATGGAGAAGGAAATCGTCGACGACGCCGTGATCGCGGCGAATTTGAGCCAGCGCTCGGCATTCTGGAAGCTGCGCGACGAGATGTCGGCGGCGCAGAAGCCGGAAGGCGGCTCGATCAAGCACGACATTTCCGTGCCCGTGGTAGCCGTGCCCGATTTCATCGAGCAGGCCAACGCCGCGGTGGTGAAACTCATCCCGGGCGCGCGGGCGGTGCCGTTCGGCCATCTCGGCGACGGCAATATCCATTACAATGTCAGCCAGCCGGTCGGCGGCGACACCGCCGATTTCATGAGCCGCTGGCACGAGGTCAATGCAGTAGTGTTCGAGATCGTGCTGAAAATGGGCGGATCGATCTCCGCCGAGCACGGCATCGGCGTGCTCAAGCGCGACGAACTGCCCGGGGTCAAGGACAAGGTCGCGATCGAGCTGATGCGCGGCATCAAGGCGATGCTCGATCCGCTCGGCATCATGAACCCGGGAAAGGTACTGTAAGCGTGACTTTGACAGCCTCTACTCCGGCGCTCGCCATCGCACCGATCGAAGACAATGACATCCCCGACGTCATCGCGCTCTGGCAGCGCTGCGGGTCGACGCGGCCCTGGAACGATCCCGCCGCCGATATTGCGCTGGCGCGCAAGGAAACCAACTCGACGGTGCTGTTGGGCCGGAACGACGGCGTTCTCGTCGCTTCAGTGCTGGTCGGCCATGACGGCCATCGCGGCTGGGTCTACTACGTGACTGCCGACCCCGAACATCGCTTCAAGGGCTACGGTCGCGCCATCATGAGCGCCGCGGAAGACTGGCTGCGCGCGTGCGGCATCATGAAACTCCAACTCATGGTTCGCAACGACAACACAAAAGTCCACGCCTTCTACCAGTCGATCGGCTACTACAATCAACAAACCGTGACCTTCGCCAAATGGCTCGACGGGCGCGAGCCGACGCCGTAACGGATATCCGCAGGGGACTTCATGACCATTTCCGACCGCATTCGCGTCAAGGACCTCCGCCTGCTCTCCGACAACCATTACATCTTGAAGGCGGCCACCTTCGAATGGCGTCGCGCCAATGGCGAGTGGCAGACCCAGCACCGCGAGAGCTACGACCGCGGCAATGCCGCCACGCTGTTGCCGTACAATCTGGCGCAGCGCACGGTGGTGCTGGTGCGACAGTTTCGCTATCCCGCCTATGTCAACGGTTATGACGATCTGCTGATCGAGGCTGCGGCTGGCTTGCTCGACAATGAAACTCCGGAAGTTCGGATTCGCGCCGAAGTGGAGGAGGAAACCGGCTACCGGCTCGGCGAAATCAGGAAAATATTCGAAGCCTTCATGAGCCCGGGCTCGGTCACCGAAAAACTTCATTTCTTTGTCGGCGAATACGAACCGAAGATGAAGATCGGCAATGGCGGCGGCCTTGCCGACGAGGGCGAGGATATCGAGGTGCTGGAACTGCCGATCGATCAGGCGCTCGCCATGATCGGCGACGGCCGTATCGTCGACGCCAAGACCATCATGCTGTTGCAATACGCCGCGCTGAACATCTTTCGCTGACGCGAGGGTGCGGCTTGAAACATTGACACCCAGCCAGCCCAAAGCGAGATCGCCCAGGATGCGCATCACTCTCATCCACGCCTTGAAACACTCAATTGTTCCGATCGAGGCCTCGTTCGCCCGGCTTTGGCCGGACGCGACCTTGATGAACCTGGTCGACGACAGCCTGTCGGCCGATCTTGCGCGTGACGGCCACCTCACCTCCGGGATGACCGACCGGTTCCTGGCGCTCGGACGTTACGCGGCCTCGACCGGCGCCGACGCCATCCTCTTCACCTGCTCGGCTTTCGGGCCCTGCATCGAGGCGGTGGCGCGCGAGCACGCGCCGATGCCGGTGCTCAAGCCCAGCGAAGCCATGGTCGAGCAGGCCGCCGCGCGCGGCGACAGGATCGGCCTGCTCTCGACGTTTCCACCGACGCTGGTGTCGATGCCGGCGGAATTTCCCCGCGCCGTCACGGTCGTGCCGAAACTGGCCGAAGGCGCGCTTGCCGCCCTCGATCGCGGCGACCGCGCCGAACATGACCGGCTGGTCGCGGCAGCCTCCCGCGATTTGCGCGACTGCGACCTGATCGCGCTCGCGCAATACAGCATGGCGCCAGCGGCCTCGCTGGTTGCGGAGGCCTCCGGCCGGCCAGTGCTGACCACGCCGGACAGCGCCGTGCTAAAACTGAAAGGTTTGCTCGTTGCTCGATCATGAACGACAAACGGGAGAAATCTCAGAACAGCGATCCCTGCCCGTCATCGGGCGCCACCGGCGCAGGTTTGCGCGGGCCCGACTTTTTCGCGAGCCTCGGCTCCTCGGCCTCGCGCTCCTCCGCCGTGATCGGCAGGGTCAGTTGGGCGTCGTCATTGGAGACGCGGTTGACCCGTGTGGAGACCTCATACCAGGCGAATTCGCCCTCGCGCGGCGCCGCCAGCAGCAGCATCACGGTCTCCGCGGTATCGTCGCTGCAATCGAGCCAGCGCTCGAAATCATCCGCGGCGATCGTCACCGGCACCCGGTGATGCAACACGGCGAGATCGGCGCTTGCCGGCGCCGTGACGATCGCCACGGTGTCGAGTTCCTCGCCGTTCGGGCCCATCCAGGTTTCCGTCAGGCCCGCCAGGCCGATCGGGGTTCCGTCGCGGCGCTGAATGAAGTAAGGCCGCTTGCGTGCCCCCTCGGCCCGCCATTCATAATAGCCGTCCGCCGGAATCAGGCAGCGCCGCCGCCGGATCGCGTTCTTGAACGCCGGTTTTTCCCTGATCGTTTCCGCCCGGGCATTAATCAACAACGTAAAATTACGGGGATCCTTGACCCAGGCCGGCAGCAGGCCCCAGCGCATCAGCCGGAAATGCCGGATGCCGTTCTCGATGATCACCACCGGTATCGGTTGGGTCGGCGCAATATTGTGCCTGGGCGGGAAATTGGGCTGCTCGATATAGCCGAAAATCTGCCGCAAAGCCGCCGGTGGCGAAGTGATTACAAAGCGTCCGCACATTCTGTGGCCCAGATAGGTATCTGTTCAGTACCTTTTAACCCCACACCGTCAAGACTGGGACCGATGACATCCACGGCTGCCAACCCCGCCCGATCTGCTGCCCAGCCCCCTCGCCAGAAGGCTCCCATCAACGAGGCGCGGGCCGCGCAGCTGCGCGCCGCCAACATCAATCCCCGCACCGGGCTTGCCACCGACTACCTGAATCATTTCAATGAAGCGGTCATGCTGCTCGAGATGGTTCCTGACATGCCGGAATGCGCGGATGATTTCCTGGACTGGCGCCCGCTGTCCTATGGCGAGCATTTCCACGCCTCCAATTTCAAGGCGCGCGATTTGGCGATCGAGGCCTATGAATCGGCCGATACCGTCATCCGCACCGAATTCGACAATATCACCAGCGCAATGACTTCGATTCTCACCGCTGTCTCGACGGCGATGCGCGAAGCCAAGCAGGACAAGACCCGGGCCCGCCTCGCCGAGCAGGCCATCGTCTGGGTCAAGCCGCTGGTGATGCTGGCCGGCGGCGTCATCAACGGCGGCTCCGAGGCCGATGTCGACTACATCATGACCCACTAACTCCTGATCCTAATCGTCAGCATCAGATCATGATCTCATGTCCTTGTTTGAACGCGATTTCCGAGCACACGCTACGCGTGTGTGGAAGCGAAAACCGGCTTCCACGTCGTGCTAACGCGCCCCTCCAGGTCCGGGCCATGGTCTGATGCCGGCGGCGTCTCCCCTCCAGCCCTCCCACCCGCAGCTCGCCGTCAGCGCGGCGATCTTCCGCGACGACAGGATCCTGCTGGTGCGCCGCGCGCGCTCGCCGGCCAAGGGGTTTTATTCGCTGCCGGGCGGACGGGTCGAATTCGGCGAAACGCTGCACGCCGCGCTGCATCGCGAGGTCGACGAGGAAACCGCGCTCAAAATCGATATCGTGGGCCTCGCCGGCTGGCGCGAGGTGGTGCCGGGAACCGCAGGCGGCGGGCACTATCTGATCATGTCGTTCGCGGCGCGCTGGCGCGCCGGCGAACCGGTCCTGAACGACGAGCTCGACGATTTCAGGTGGCTTGCGCCGGACGCAATTGGCGATCTCAAGGTCACCGGCGGCCTGCAGGAGGTCATCCGGGCGGCCCGGGACCTGCTCCGGGCCTGATAGGGGCACCTCTTCAAAGCCAGCATGCCTTGCTTCCAGCCCATTGAGAAGGCATATCGTTCCGGCTCATGTTCAAGCAATTTCTAGCCGCCCTCATCCTTGTTTCGGCATGCCTTTCCGGACCCGTACGGGCCCAGGACGCGGCCGCGCCGTTCGATAACGACCTGCAGCGGCTGGCCGAAATCCTCGGCACCCTGCATTACCTGCGTGGTATCTGCGGCAGCAATGAAGGCAGCAAGTGGCGCAACCAGATGCAGGCGCTGATCGACGCCGAGACGCCCTCCGGCGACCGCCGCGCCCGCATGATCGCCGGCTTCAACCGCGGCTATAACGGCTTCCAGCAGACCTACCGGACCTGCACGCCGGCTGCGTCGGTCGCAATCCGCCGCTACATCGAGGAAGGCTCGAAGATCTCGCGCGACCTCACCGCCCGCTACGCCAATTGAAGCGGTTCGCGCGCGCGGATGCGCTTCAGGTAGAGCTTCAGTTCCGGAACCTACCGCATTGTTTACGGCCGTTAACCTTTCCTAAAGAACTGGTCTAGGCGGCCCGTTGGCTCATGCTAAACAGTTAGGCATTCGAGCGTTCCGCCCGGGATCGCCTACAGACTGTCGAGTTTCATGAGCCATCCAGCGTCCTTCACCGCCCGCGACCCCCTGCCCGATCACGAACAGAAGCAGGCGGCGCTCAGTTATCTTAACGAGGCCTGGGCGGAAGCGCGGCACGATGGCGTCGACGGCGACTGCCTCGCACAGGCCAGCCTGTTCGCGGCGTTCGCCGAGCTGGTTGCCACTTATGGCGAGGACGCGGTGGCGAAGTTCGTCGAAGGTCTCCCGTCGCGCGTGCGCAACGGCGAGTTTTCGACCCGGCTGGCGAAGCAGTAACTCAGATCGTCGTCACCCGGCAAAAGCGCGGAGCGTATTCGCGCTAGGTGACCGGGCGATCCAGTATTCCAGAGGCGTCAGCGATAGAAGCGAGAAGCCGCGGCGTACTGGATCACCCGCTTTCGCGGGTGACGACGACTTGCAATTGGCGCGGCGTTTCGCCCTGAGCGCGCGAAAAAATCACGCCTTCAGCGTCTCCAGAAACCGCACCGGCTCGCCGCCCGAGGGCGTCACCAGCTCGCCCTGCCACATCACCCGGCGGCCGCGGACGAACGTGCCGACCGGCCAGCCGGTGACGCGCACGCCGTGATAGGGCGTCCAGCCCGCGCGCGAGGCCACCCACTCGTCGGTGATGGTTTCACTGCGCTTGAGATCGACCACGGTCAAATCGGCATCGTAGCCTGCCGCAATGCGTCCCTTGCAGGCGATGTTGAACAGCCGCGCCGGGCCTGCGCTGGTCAGATCGACGAAGCGCGCCAACGACAAGCGCCCGGCGTTGACGTGATCGAGCATCAACGGCACCAGCGTCTGCACCCCGGTCATGCCCGACGGCGAGGCCGGATAGGTTTTGTCCTTCTCCTCCAGCGTATGCGGCGCGTGATCGGAGCCGAGCACGTCGACGATGCCCTGCTCGATGCCGTACCAGATGCCCTCGCGGTGGTCGGCCGAGCGCACCGGCGGATTCATCTGCGCGCGGGTGCCGAGCCGCTCGTAGCATTCGGGCGCGGCCAGCGTGAGGTGGTGCGGCGTCGCTTCGCAGCTGGCGACATCCTTGTGGTCGCGCAGGAACGCGATCTCCTGCTTGGTCGAGATATGCAGGACATGGATGCGTTTTCCGGTTTCATGGGCGAGCTTGACCAGGCGTTGCGTCGCCATCAGCGCCGCGGTCTCGTCGCGCCACACCGGATGCGAGCGTGGATCACCCTCGACGCGCAAATGCTTGCGGTCGTTGAGGCGGTACTCGTCCTCGGCATGAAAGGCGGCGCGGCGCCTGATCACCTGAAAAATCCGCCGCAGGCTTTCGTCGTCCTCGACCAGGAGCGCCCCGGTGGACGAGCCGATGAACACCTTGACGCCGGCGCAGCCGGGCGCGCGTTCGAGCTCCGGCAAGTCGGCGACATTGTCGCGGGTGCCGCCGATGAAGAACGCAAAGTCGCAATGCATGCGGTGACGGCCGGCCTTCAGCTTGGTGGTGAAAGCCTGTTCGGTGACGGTCAGGGGATCGGTGTTCGGCATTTCGAACACCGCGGTGACGCCGCCCATCACCGCACTGCGCGAACCGGTCTCAAGGTCTTCCTTGTGGGTCAGGCCCGGCTCGCGGAAATGCACCTGCGTATCCATCACCCCCGGCAGGATATGCAGGCCCTTGCAATCGATCACCTCCGCGGCGGACGCCTGTCCGAGCGGGCCGATCGCGGCGATCCGCCCGTTGGCGATGGCGACGTCGCGCACGCCCTCACCGTCCTGATTGACCACGGTGCCGGACTTTAGAATCACGTCGTAGCTTTGGCTCATCATTCCTCGTGTTCGGTTGCCTTCTCGTGCCGAGAAGGCCCAGGAGGGCCCGTGCGCCGGGTCTTGTCGTTTATGCCCTGGCGGCTTACGTTCCGGGGCAACGTGTCGCAAGAGATTTTTGCATGAAAGCAGCCTTTCTCCCCGACCGGGGCGTGGTCAAGGTCAGCGGCGAAGGCGCGCGCGACTTCCTCAACGGCCTCCTCACCACGGATATGAAGCTGCTTCGGCCCGGACTCGGCCGTTTCGGAGCGCTGCTGACCCCGCAGGGCAAGATCATTGCCGATTTTCTGATCACCGAAACGCCCGCCGGCCATGGTGGCGGCTTCCTGATCGATTGTCCGCGCGCGCTGGCGCAGGGGCTCGCCGACAAGCTCAGTATCTACAAATTGCGCGCCAAGGTCGCGATCGAGAATCTCACCGACAGTCTCGGCGTGCTGGCAGCCTGGGATGGAGATTTGGCCGTGATGCCCGATCTGGCATTCGCCGATCCCCGCAGTGCCGAGCTCGGCTGGCGGATCCTGGTTCCCGAGGGGCTCAAGCAAAAAGTCGCCGACCTGATCGGCGCGGAACTCACCGACAGCACGTCCTACGAGGCGCATCGGATCGCCGCCGGCGTGCCGCGCGGCGGCCTTGACTTCATCTATGGCGACGCCTTTCCGCACGAAACCAACATGGACCGTCTCCACGGCGTCGATTTCGACAAGGGCTGTTACGTCGGCCAGGAGGTGGTGTCGCGGATGCAGCATCGCGGCACTGCGCGGACGCGGACGGTTCGCGTCGTTCTGGAGGACTTTTCGCCGGAACCGGGCACAACGATTCTTGCCGGCGACAAGGCGGTCGGCACCATGGGAGCCACCGCGGGCAAAATCGGTCTCGCGCTGATCAGGATAGATCGCGTCGCCGACGCGCTTGCGGCCGGATTGCCGCTCACGGCGGGCGGCCTTGCCATTCGCCTTGTCGAGCCGGACGACCTCTTGACCGCGCCGAAAAAGACCGTTGCATGAGCCGCTCGGCGCGCCTGCATTCCGACGGCCTGACGCGGTGCCCGTGGCCGGGCGAAGATCCGTTCTACATGGCCTATCACGACACCGAATGGGGCGTGCCGGAATATGACGACCGCGCGCTGTACGAGAAACTCATTCTCGACGGTTTCCAGGCCGGGCTGTCCTGGATCACGATCCTGCGCAAGCGCGAGAATTTCCGCAAAGCCTTCGACGACTTCCGCCCCGAGAAGATCGCCCGCTACGACGCCAAAAAAACCCACGCGCTGATGAACGATGCCGGCATCGTCCGCAACCGCGCCAAGATCGAAGGTACGGTTGCAAGCGCAAAATCCTATCTGAAGATCATGGAAGACGGTCCGGGCTTTTCGAAATTCCTCTGGGACTTCGTCGACGGCAAGCCGAAGGTCAACAATTTCAAGACCACTGCCAGCGTGCCGGCATCGACGCCGCTTTCGATCAAGATTTCCAAGGAACTGGCTTCGCGCGGATTCAAATTCGTCGGTCCGACCATCGTCTATGCCTTCATGCAGGCCACCGGCATGGTCAACGACCACCTGGTCACCTGCTTCTGCCACGACACCTGCGGCGGCCAGCATCGCGGCCCGCGCCTCAAAGTCAAATGACGGCCAAAAAACCGTCCTTGCCGGAAATCTCCAGCCGCGTCTGGCAGCGGATGCTGTCGGGCCGGCGGCTCGATCTTTTGGATCCGTCACCGCTCGACATCGAAATCGCCGACATCGCCCATGGCCTGGCGCGGGTCGCGCGCTGGAACGGCCAGACCAGCGGCGCGCATATCTTCTCGGTGGCGCAGCACACACTATTGGTCGAAGCGGTGATGCGCGAGCAGTCGCCGCGCATCGATGCCAGAGTGCGGCTGGCGGCGCTGCTGCATGACGCGCCGGAATATGTTATCGGCGACATGATCTCGCCGTTCAAGGCGGTGCTCGGCGGCGACTACAAGGTGGTGGAGAAGCGGCTGCTGGCTGCGATCCACATCCGCTTCGGGTTGCCGCCGGTGCTGGCCGACGAAATCACCCAGCAGATCAAGGCCGCCGACCGCGGCGCCGCCTATCTCGAGGCGACCGAGCTTGCGGGCTTTGCCGAAGCCGAGGCCAAACGCCTGTTTGGGCGCGACCCCGGCCTGCCGGTCCCGGTGCGGCAGGATTATCTGACGCCCTGGACCGCGGCCAGGGCCGAGAAGCGGTTTTTGGCACGGTTCAAGACGGTGTGCTCATAAGTGCAGGTCTCCGAACGACCTTTCACGCCTCCGCGCGCGGGCCTATAATCGACGCAAAAGGAACGCCATGATCCACGTCTGCTCACTTGCCGCCCTGCCCCACACCGTCAAAACCACCGGGGCCAGCCACGTGCTGACGGTGATGGCCAATGTCGATCAGGTGCAGCGGCCGGAATCGGTACTGCCCGCCAACCACCTGAAAGTGCAGATGGACGACATCACCGAACAGATCGACGGCTTTGTCGCGCCCTCGGATTTGCATATCGAGCAGGTGCTGAATTTCGTGCGCGGCTGGGACCGCAGCGCGCCGCTCGTCGTGCACTGCTATGCCGGCATCAGCCGATCGACCGCGAGCGCCTTTGCCGCCGCCTGCCTGCTCAATCCGCACCGCGATGAAATCTCGATCGCCCGGCAAATTCGCGCGGCCTCCGCGATCGCCTCGCCGAACCGGCTGATCGTGGGCCTGGCCGACAAGGCGCTGGGGCGGGAAGGACGGATGCTGCGTGCGCTCGATGAAATGGGTCCGGGCACAATGATGGTCGAGAGCCACCCGTTCCGCATCGATCTCGACTGATGCCCGCACACAGCGCCAGATGAGCGAAAAGCTTCTGACGCCGATCGAGATCGGCCTCACCGCGGCGATCGTCGCGATCGAGGGCAACGAGCCGGTGATCCTCACCGCATCCGCCGGCGGCGGCGGCAAGCTCGCCGGACTTCCGTTCGGGCCCTTCGACGCGGTACGGCACCGCACCTTCGAGATCGGTTTGCGCGCCTGGGTGGAAGAACAGGCGGGGTTGCGGCTGGGCTATGTCGAACAGCTCTACACCTTCGGCGATCGTGGCCGCCACACCCAGCCCGGCGATACCGACGTCCACGTCGCCTCGATCGGCTATCTCGCGCTGACCCGCCCCGCCGACAACACCGCACGCGCGCCGGGCGCGACCTTCGAGCCCTGGTATCGCTTCTTCCCGTGGGAAGACTGGCGGGAGGCGCGGCCCGAAATGATCGAGCGCGACATCCTCGCCGAACTCACGCGCTGGGCCGACGAAAGCGAGCGGCCGGAGACCGCCCGCGCGCTCGGCCGCAAGGATCGCGTCAGGCTTTATTTCGGCACCGAGGGTGCGCACTGGGACGAAGAGCGCGTGCTCGACCGCTACGAGCTGCTCTATGAAGCCGGGTTGATCGAAGAGGCGCAGCGGGACGGCCGCCCTGCGGCATTGGCGCGCAAGTCGATCCCGCGCCTCGGCGTATCCATGCGCTTCGACCACCGGCGGATTCTGGCCACGGCAATGGGGCGACTGCGCGCCAAATTGAAATACCGGCCCGTGGTCTTTGAACTTTTGCCGGGCGAGTTCACACTCACTGAGTTGCAGCGCACCGTGGAGGCGATCTCGGGGCGGCATCTGCACAAGCAGAATTTCCGCCGGTTGGTGGAAGCCGGCGCCCTGGTCGAACCGACCGGCGTGATGTCGACACAGACCGGCGGACGTCCCGCCGCGCTGTTCCGCTTCCGCCGCGAGGTGTTGCAGGAGCGGCCCGCGCCGGGCCTGCGCGTTCGCGGTAGGCGCTGAGGATTTTTCGAAAGCGGTTAAGCCCTCAACGCCGGGCCGATCGCCTGGAGGCTTGATGTTCGACTCGCCGTACGATTTTTTTGCGCTGCTGATAGCGATCGCCGCGTTCATTTTCGCGCGCAAGGCGATCAATCAGGCAGCCATGTTGTGCGCGCGGCTGGATGCGATGGAAGCAGCGTGGGAAGCAAGGCTGGCAAGGCCGCCGCTGACGCCGCTCCAGGAGCCTGAACAGACGCTGGCCGCCCCGTCGCCCGGCATTGCGGCCGAGCCGCCGGCAACGATTGACACAACCGAATCCGCCCCGCCGGTCGCAGATGACAAAACCGCCGCGCCGGACGTCGCTGCCGGCGGGCCACCCGCGATGCCGCCGCCGCTGCCGCCAGCCGAACCCGGCTTCGAAGAACGCATCGGCACCCGCTGGGTGGTCTGGATCGGCGGCCTGACGCTGGCGCTCGGCGGCTTCTTTATGGTCCGCTATTCGATCGAGGCCGGCCTGCTCGGGCCCGGCGCGCGAACCCTGCTCGGCGGTGCGTTTGCGCTGGCGCTGCTGGCCGCCGGCGAATGGACGCGCCGCCAGGAGAGCATTTCGACCATCGAAACGCTGCCGATCGCCAATATCCCGGCGATCCTCACCGCCGCCGGCACCGCAGTCGCCTTCGCAACCGTCTTTGCCGCCTATGCGCTGTACGGATTTCTCGCGCCCGCCACCGCCTTCGTCCTGCTCGGACTGGTGGCGCTCGGCACGCTTGCCGCGGCGCTGCTGCACGGCCCGGCGCTTGCCGGTCTCGGCGTCGCTGCAGCCTTTGTCACGCCGATCCTGGTATCGTCGGAGCAGCCGGACTTCTGGGCGCTGTATATCTACCTCGCCATCGTCACCGCAGCCGCCTTCGCGCTGGCGCGGATCAGGCTGTGGCGCTGGCTCGCGATCACCACCATCGCAGCCTCTCTGCTGTGGACCTTCCCCTGCCTGGAATGCGGGCCGTCAATGGTCGCTCCGCACGGCTTTCACGCCATGTCGGGATTCGTGCTCGCTGCGCTGCTCGTGGTGTGCGGCTTCCTGTTCGGCCCGCCGGCCGACGCGGGGCGGATCGAGCCGATTTCGTCCGGTTCGCTCGCGGCTTACCTGTTGGGCGCGACGTTGATCGTGTTGGCGAGCTTGCATGCCGATACCGCGATCATCGTCTTCGCGGTCCTGGTGGCGGGCACGTTGATCGTCGCATGGCGCGCGCCTTCCGCCACCGGCGCGGTCGCAGCCGCTGCCGCGTTCGTCTTTGTCGTGTTCGCCGAATGGGCGGTCCGCGGCAATCCGGACATGCTGGTGTTGCCGGGCGGCCCGCTGCGCGGCATCGGCCCGGTCGCGACCGATGCCTCCGTCACGCTGCATCTGGTCACCGCGGCGGTCTTCGCAACTATCTTCGGCGCCGCCGGATTTCTGGCGCAGGGCCGCTTCGCCAGCGCCATCATCCCGGTGGTGTGGTCGGCTTCCGCCGTGTTCACGCCCTTGGCGCTGCTGATCGCGCTCTATGCCCGCATCGCCCATCTCGATCGCTCGATCCCGTTTGCGATTCTGGCCGTGCTTCTCGCGGCCGCCTATGGCGCGGCGTCCGAGATTCTCATCCGGCGCGACAACCGCCCGGGCCTGCCAATTTCGATCGCACTGTTCGCCACGGGTACGCTCGGCGCCCTGGCGCTGGCGCTGACCTTTGCGCTGGAAAAGGGCTGGCTCACTATTGCGCTTTCGCTGATGTCGATGGGCACGGCGTGGATTTCGATGCAGCGCCCGATCCCGTTCCTGCGCTCGCTCGCCGCCATTCTCGCCGGGATCGTGGTGCTGCGCATCGGCTACGAGCCGCGCATCGTCGGCGACACGGTCGGGGCCACCCTGGTGTTCAACTGGCTGCTCTGGGGCTACGGCATTCCGGCGCTGTCGTTCTGGGTCGGCGGTTTCTTCCTGCGCCGCCGGGGCGACGATGCGCCGCTGCGCGCGGTCGAAGCGGCCGCGGTGCTGTTCACCGTGCTGCTGGCGTTCATGGAAATCCGCCACGCGGTCAACGGCGGCGATGTCTACAGCGTCAATTCCTCGCTGGTCGAGTTTGGGCTTGAAGTTTGCGTCGCGCTGGCGATGGCGATCGGCCTGGAGCGGTTGCGTATCCGCAGCGCCAGCATCGTTCACAACATCAGCGCAATCCTGCTGACTGCCTTTGCGGGCCTCGCCAGCGTCTTCGGGCTGTTGCTCCTGGAAAATCCCCTGCTGTGGCCGATCAATGTCGGCGGCGTCTTCGTCAACCGCCTTGTGCTGGCTTATGCGATGCCGGCCGTGCTGATGCTGCTGTTGTCCTATGCGGTGGCGGGACGGCGGCCCGCGGCTTATGCCAATGCCATCGCGGCCGGCGCGCTGGTGATGGCGCTGAGCTATGTGACGCTCGAAATCCGCAGGCTCTATCACGGTCCGCTGCTCACCTCCGCGCTCACCAGCGGCGCCGAGCAATACACCTATTCGATCGCCTGGCTCGCCTTCGGCGTAGCACTGCTCGGAATCGGCATATCAGTCAATTCGCGGCGCGCGCGGCTTGCTTCCGCCGTGGTGATCGCGCTCACCATCGTGAAGGCGTTCCTGATCGACATGTCGACACTGACAGGCGTCTACCGCGCATTGTCGTTCATGTGCCTGGGCCTGGTGCTGGTGGCGATCGGCTGGCTGTACCAGCGCATCCTGTTTCGAAAGCAGACGCCGCCGCAAGCCGCGCCCGTGGCCCCGTCGGGAGCATAGGCACACTCCCGGTATTGCCGCGGGCCGGTCTGCGCAACGTTTCTCCAACGTGAATAAAGTTGTAAAACCGTGTTCTTGGGCCTGCATCGGCACAGACATTTTCTGAACACAGTTAGAAATTCAAAACGATGTTGCCGCGACCATATTTCGACTAAAGCATATTGTGATGCGTATAGAGGGAGACACAATTATGAGAGCGCTCGCTCGGATGATGTGCGCGGCTGTTATCTGTGGAAGTCTTGTCTGTGGAGCTCTTGGCGCTGGCGTGGCATCGGCGCAACCAACCGCGATGGGGTGCACTTCAGGGCAACTGCCGAATGCGGCGCAGATTTTGCGTTGCCGCGGCGGCGTGACCATCGTCGCCGAAAGCGGCGCGATATACACCCTGCAGAGCCGCAACAGGAATGGCGAAGTCGATGCCGTCGATCTGAAGGGCAAGGCCTTGCTCGTCGATGCTCCAAAGCATCAAGGCAGAAATCGGTTTGAGGTGACGACACCGCAGGCCATCGCCGCCGTACGCGGCACGAAATGGGCGGTAGACGCCCAGGACACCAGGACGTCGGTTCTGGTTCTCAGAGGCCAGGTCGCGGTGCGAAGGCCCGCCGGCAACGGTCAGGTCGTTTTGGGACCCGGCCAGGGTGTCGACGTCGACCCGGGGGCTGGTCCCCTGATCGTGAAGCGCTGGCCGCAACCGCGCGTCGATGCATTGCTTGCGCGGCTCGGACAGTAACTTGCAGTATTCCTGGGCAATGATTTTGGACAATGATCGTCGGTGACCGGCAGAACCTTCCAGACACTGACTGCGCTGGTGTTGGCGGCGCTTTGGGCGCTGGCGCTGGGAATCGGGCACTGGCGCGGCGACACTCAGTTTCTTGATCGTGCCGAAGGCGCGCTGACCGATCTGCGCCTGCTCGCACGCGGCGAGAGAGCCGCGCCGGATTCGGTCACCATCGTGGCCATCGACGATGACACCGCGGCGAAGAGAGGCGGCTACCCGTTGCCGCGCGCCGATCTCGCCGCCATCGTCGAACAGATCGCGCGCTTCGAACCCCGCGTCATCGCGGTCGACGTGCTGCTGATCGATCGCGGCAGCGACCAGGGCGACGCAGCTTTGGCACGGGCCTTCGACAGGCGCCCGACGGTGATCGCCTCGGCAGCGGTCTTCCCCGAAGCGACCCAGTTGATGGAGGCGGGCGAGAACGAACTCCTCGCGCGCTTGCCGCTGGCTGAGAAGTTCCTGCTTCCGCGCCAGGCCTTCGCCGATCATGCCGCCGTCGGCGTGGTCAACTTGACCACGGACAAGGCCGGCACGCCCAGGGCCGCTCCGATGCTGTTTCGAACCGCCGAACAGGTTGAATTGTCGTTTCCGCTGCGCGTCGCCGCGTTGGCTGATGGCGCCGAGCCGACGCTGGAGGCGGACAGCCTCACCCTGGCGGGACGACGCATCGCCATGGACATCGGCCATGCTTTGCCACTGTCGTTCTATGGCCGCCGTGGCACGGTCCGGACCATCAGCGCGGCTTCGGTATTGAACGGCAACATTGATCAGGAGGCGGTCCGGGATCGGATCGTCGTGATCGGGGCTACCGTCACCGGCGGCGGCGACGTATTCCCGACGCCATTCGACCCGGTGATGCCGGGGGTGGAGGTCATCGCCACGGCCATCGCCCATTTGACGACCGGCGACGGGATCCTGCGTGACCGCTCGACACGCGCCATCGACGCGGTTCTTGCCATCGTGTTGACGCTGCTGCTGACGGGCTTGCTGGCGTGGCGGCGCAGCGCCGTCGGTCTGCTCTCGATCGGGGCCGTGCTCGTGATCTGGATGATCGCCAACTACGTCGCATTTTCACACAATGTCTGGCTGAGTGCCGCGTTGCCGGTCGCGGCGGCCGCTCCGCCGGCAATCCTGTTCGGCGCAATCCAGCTTTGGCTGAACCGCCGGCAGGCGCAGTATTTCGCTGGGAAGAACGAGTTGCTGCAGCAATTCCAGGCACCCGCGCTTCGCAAATGGCTGACGGTGAATCCGCAATTCCTGCTGGTGCCGGTCCATCAGGATGCCGCGATCGTGTTCGTCGACCTGTCCGGCTTTACCTCACTCAGCGAAACCCATGGCATGGACGCGATGCTGGAGGTGCTGAAGGATTTCCACACCCTCGTCGACCGCGAAGTGGTGGCCCATGGCGGGGTCATCACCAATTTTCTGGGCGATGGCGCCATGATCCTGTTCGGCCTGCCGGAGAGCACCGAGGACGACGCCCGCAACGCGGCGCTTTGCTGCGTCGAACTCTGCAAATGCATCGAACGATGGATCGAAACGCTGCCGCCATCGATCGCGTCGCAAATCGGCTTCAAGGTGGGTGCCCATTTCGGACCGATCATCGCATCCCGGCTCGGCGGCGGCAGCTATCAACACATCACCGCGACCGGTGACAGCGTCAACGTGGCCAGCCGCCTGATGGAAGTCGCCGCGAAGCACGGCACGGAGCTGGCGGTGAGCGACGATCTGCTTCGCAAGGCGGGCCCACAATGCGCATTGTTCGAGTTTGGAATCCTCACAGGACCCAGGGAAACGCAAATCCGTGGGCGCTCGGGCGCACTGTCGGTCTGGCTTTGGCGGACCGATTCAGGCGGCACGATGAAAGCGGGTTGATGCGGCCTATCAGGCCGCCCTCACCGTATTGAGGAACCTGTCCACTTCGAGCTTGAGGCGGTTGCTTTCGCGCGACAGCGACTGCGCCGAGGACAGCACCTGCGAGGAGGCCGAGCCGGTCTCGCCGGCGCCGCGCTGCACATCGACGATGTGGGACGAGACCTGCTGGGTGCCGTGCGCGGCCTGCTGCACGTTGCGGGAAATCTCCTGCGTCGCCGCGCCCTGCTCTTCCACCGCAGCCGCAATGGTCGAGGAGATCTCCGACAGTCTTTCGATGGTGCCGCTGATCTCCTTGATCGCGCCGACCGACTCCTGGGTCGCGGCCTGGATCCCCGAGATCTGCTGGCCGATCTCGCCGGTCGCCTTGGCGGTCTGTTCGGCCAAGGCTTTGACTTCCGAGGCGACGACCGCAAAGCCCCGGCCGGCCTCACCGGCTCGCGCGGCCTCGATCGTCGCATTCAACGCCAGCAGATTGGTCTGCCCCGCGATCGTATTGATCAGTTCGACGACGTCGCCGATTCGCGCAGCGGCCTTCGACAATTCGCTGACGCGGTCGTTGGTCTTGCGCGCCTGATCCACCGCCTCGCCTGCCATCCGCGCCGATTCCTGCACCTGGCGGCCGATCTCGTCGACGGAGGACGCCATCTCCTCGGTGGCGGAGGCCACCGACTGCACGTTGGTGGAAGCTTCCTCGGAGGCAGCCGCAACCATGGTGGTGAGTTCCTGCGCCCGCGCCGCGGTCGAAGTCAGCGTGCCTGCAGAGGCCTCCAGTTCGGTCGAGGCCGACGACAGCGAGCCAACCACCTCGCCAATCAGCGATTCGAACTCACGCGTGATGCTGTCCACACGCTGGCCCCGCTGGATCTTGGCGTCTGCATCGAGCGCCACCGCCTCGTCGGAGGTCTTCTTGGCGATCAGCGCATCCTTGAAGACCTGCAGGGCGTTCGCCATGATCCCGATTTCGGTTTTCTCGCCCTGATGCGGGACTTGGGCGGCCAGATCGCCCGCGCCCAGCGCCTGCATCGGGGCAACGATCGACTTGATTCCGGCGGACACGTCGCGAACCAGCAAGATCGCAGCGCCAATTCCGACGATCATTGCCAGTACGAGCGAAGCCAGTACCATCTTGATGGCGGCATCGAAACTTTCCGCTGCCCGCGTGCCGGCCGCATCCGCGCCCTTGCTGTTCAGCAAAACATCCTTCTGCAGCGTCTCGTCGGCCTTGACGCCGGCGAGCGACGCCTTGGCATGGAGCGCCCTGGCCTCGTTGTCCTCGTTCTTGCGGGACAGCACCAGAACCTGCTTAGCGCCGTCGATATATTCGGCCCAGGAGGCGCTAAACTCGTCGTAGAGGGCGCGCTCCTCCGCCGTGGTGATCATCGGTTCGTAGGCCTTGCGGACCTTGTTCAGGATGTCGGTCCACTTTGCCAGAAGCTCTTCCTGCGCCTGCTTTCCCGCCTCGTTGGTGGCCAGCAGATGGGAGCGGACGATCGCTCTGTAGGTAATGGTCGCGGCCCGCACTTCGCCAAGCGTCTGAACGCTCGGCAGCCAGTTGCTGACGATGTCGACGGTGGAGGAGTTGATGACATACATCTGCCTGATGTTCAGCGCTCCCATCGCCGACATGGCAACGAGCATCAGAGCAACGACAGCCGTGATCTTGGCGCGAATGGAGAGCCTTGCAAGCATGACAGAGAAGTCCCCGGTTTTCGAGATTATTGGCCTCGTGTGAGGCGATCGATTGCAGATAAGACGGGCAAGCCGACGCCGACGGGCATCACGCCGCCCTCACCGTATTGAGAAACCTGTCCACTTCGAGCTTGAGGCGGTTGCTTTCGCGCGACAGCGACTGCGCCGAGGACAGCACCTGCGAGGAGGCCGAGCCGGTCTCGCCGGCGCCGCGCTGCACATCGACGATGTGAGACGAGACCTGCTGGGTGCCGTGCGCGGCCTGCTGCACGTTGCGGGAAATTTCCTGCGTCGCCGCGCCCTGCTCTTCCACCGCAGCCGCAATGGTCGAGGAGATCTCCGACAGTCTTTCGATGGTGCCGCTAATCTCCTTGATCGCGCCGACCGACTCCTGGGTCGCGGCCTGGATGCCCGAGATCTGCTGGCCGATCTCGCCGGTCGCCTTGGCGGTCTGTTCGGCCAAGGCTTTGACTTCCGAGGCGACGACCGCAAAGCCCCGGCCGGCCTCACCGGCTCGCGCGGCCTCGATCGTCGCATTCAACGCCAGCAGATTGGTCTGCCCCGCGATCGTATTGATCAGTTCGACGACGTCGCCGATTCGCGCAGCGGCCTTCGACAATTCGCTGACGCGGTCGTTGGTCTTGCGCGCCTGATCGACCGCCTCGCCTGCCATCCGCGCCGATTCCTGCACCTGGCGGCCGATCTCGTTGACGGACGACGCCATCTCCTCGGTCGCCGAGGCCACCGACTGCACGTTGGTGGAAGCTTCCTCGGAGGCAGCCGCAACCATGGTGGTGAGTTCCTGCGCCCGCGCCGCGGTCGAAGTCAGCGTGCCTGCGGAGGCTTCCAGTTCGGTCGAGGCCGACGACACGGTCTCGACGATCTCGCCGACCGCGGATTCGAAGCTGTCGGCGAGCTTGATCATGTCGGCCTTGCGCTGCTTGGCGGCGATCTGGTCCTGCGTGGCCTTGGCTTCGGCTTCCTCGCGGGCCCTCTCTGCGGCCTTGACCTTGAAGGTCTCGACCGCCTGCGCCATGTCGCCGACCTCGTCCTTGCGGTCGAGACCCGGGAGCACAACGCCGAAATTGCCGCCGGCGAGTTCCTTCATGCCGGAGGTCAGGCCAGACAGCGGCTTGATGATTCCGCGCGCGATCAGGAACGCAATCAACAGGCCGAGCAGTACGGCGGCGCCGGCCACGATTTCCTGCATGGTCTCGGTGCTGTTGATGCGTTCTTGGGTTTCGGCGGTGGTTTTCTTGAAGGCGTTTCCGATCGATTCGATGATGCCGTCGAGTTTTCCGATCGCGCTGAGGGTCAAGGGCGAGACGTCCTTGTAGTAAAGACTGTCGCTGAGCAGCAGGCTGGATCCGGTTTGCTCGAATGCCTCGCCATATTTGACGAGGCTCGCCTTGATGTCCCTGATGGGCGTCGCAAGATTCGGCGGTAGTTCCGCGCTCTCGAGCGCCTCGACATGCTCCAGCGCCTTTCCGAGCTTGGTCTTGAAGGTCGCGATGCCGTTGGGATCGCGGGTCGTCAGCATCCGCCAGTTGGCGACCTCGAGCAGCAGCACCTTGGTTTCGAGCGGCGCCGCTTCCTGCGAGAATTCGGTTTTCTCCGCGACCTCGACGAATTTCTGCACGTCGGCCGCGAGCTTGTCGCCGTCGGAAGACAGCCTGGCGCGCCCCGCGACCATTTGTTTGATGGCATCGCCGAGGGCGTTACGTTTGGCCTTCAAATCCTCGATGTCCTTGGCGATTCGCCGGTAGGCGGCGCGGCGCTCTTCTGCGACTGTTGTCTTTATGACCGCTTCGACCATGTCTGCCGATTTGTTCAGCAGCGTCCCGGCTTCCGTATAGGACTCCTCGTCCTGATCGAAGGCGTAGCGCAGGATAGCGCGGCGGACGGCCTCAAGTTCCGTGGCGATTTCGCCGGCCCGGATGGTGTTGTTGGACTGCAGCGTCATGGTGACGACTTGCGCGCGAATTTCTCCCAACTGCCACACCGCGAAACCCGCCAGCCCCGCGCAGAACAGCACGAGTGCACCGAATCCGGCATAGAGCCGGCCGCTAATTCGGAGACTAAGAAGCGACATGAACCAGTCCTTGCACGTGCGATGTGTTGAAGGCGTCGAAACTCGGCCCCGAGTTGGATGTGCGTTTTGCGCACACACACTGCCCCGCAAGCGCTTTCGACTGATAGCGTTGCGGTTGCACGTTACCGTTAACTGACACCGCGTAAAAATACGGTGAATGAACGGAAAATTCGCCGGCGGCGGGACGCCTCGCGTCTGCCCAATGAAGCGGCACGTCTCTCGACGGCGAACCGCGTGAGCGGCCCACCCGTCGGATTGCCGCCAAGGATTGCAGCGACGAACGCCAGATCCGCTGGCGCAATCGAATTGTTCAGCCCAGCGCTTCGGAGACGAGGCGGATTCTGAACACGGGCTGCCTGGACTCGTCCAGGAGCTCCATATGCCATTCGGCATTTGGCTTCAGGCTGCGCGAAATTCCGCCAAGCAGGTCGGCGCAGACCTTGGTCATCTCGGACCATGCTGCCTCGCGGCTTTCGAATTCCGATCCGTGCTCGGAAGCCCCGGAATAGCGACCATGGCTAATTCGGAAAAAATACAGCGACATTTTTGGACCCATGTTTTTGGGCCGCCCCCACAGCCTGTCGATTTTCGGCAAATTGGAACGGAAATCGCTACCAACACATAAAAGTGCCGGACCGTACGACTACGGCGTCGCGACGCGCCACTCGCCGCTGTCAGCGATTGAACTTATGTGTGGGGGATGCGACGCGACGCGCCCGGTCAATCGGTAGAACGGCGCAGTTCCGGAGCGCTTTCTGCTTTCGGAGACTCGGGCTTCGCCTCAGACTTGACCGGTTCGATCCGGGTAGCCTCGACATGCGGGGTCTCGACCCGGACCGTCACTTCGGCACGCGACACGCCCACCGAGCCGGTTCGCTCCTGCGCATGCAGCGAACGCGGGTGGACCACGGCGCGCGCCATCAGCATTTGCGCCGCGCCCTGGTGCTGGAAATCGCAATAGGCGAAGCCCATGCCCGAAACCGATCCGCGGAAGCTGCGGTCGTCCTTCTTCTCGAGATTGAAGCACGGCTCGAACGGAATGCCCTTGATCGAGGCGCAGACAGCCTGGCCGCGAATCTGCAACGTGTTGCCGGGCAGCCGCATGCGACGAATAGGACCGGAGCCGGCGAATTGCACCGCGCCGGCCGCGCCCATATCATCGAGGATCCGGCCTGCGCCGCGGGTACCGTCGAAACAGGTAAATGCGAAAACCTTGCCGCTGACGAACCTGCGGGCCTCATCGGCATTCATCATTCCGGCCATGGCCGGCGCAATTACCGCACTGGCCGTGACGGCCCCCAACACGAAACGCGCAAGCATGCTGTAACTCCGACTGTACTAGAGCGCGGGCAACGCCTGATAGTAGTCTTTACCCGCTGCTTACCATACCAACCGTGGCAACATTGGAGCAGCTTGGTTGGTAAAGTCTGAACGCCGTTATAGAATTTTTACCACGATTCGACCGCGCACCTGCCCGGCAAGGATCCTGGCGCCGGCGTCGATAACTCCGTCTAGACCAATTTCATGAGTGATTTCAGCAAGTTTCGTCCGGTCCAGGTCGCTGGCGAGACGGCTCCAGGCGGTTTTTCGCTGCTCGATCGGGCACATCACGGAATCGATGCCGAGAAGGCACACCCCGCGTAAAATAAACGGGGCCACCGAGGTCGGCAGGTCCATACCGGCGGCCAGGCCGCAGGCGGCGATGGCGCCGCCATATTTCGTCATCGAGAGCAGGTTGGCCAGCGTGGTCGAGCCGACACTGTCGATGCCGCCGGCCCAGCGTTCCCTGGCCAGCGGCTTGGCCGGTCCCGACAGTTCATTGCGGTCGATCACCTCGGCAGCACCAAGCGCCTTCAGATAGGGCGCCTCCGACATCCGGCCGGTGGAGGCGATCACGGAATACCCGAGCTTCGAGAGCACCGCGATCGCAACCGAGCCGACGCCGCCGGCAGCACCGGTGACGACAACGGGACCGTGCTTCGGGGTGAGGCCCTGCTTCTCCAGCGCCAGTACCGAGAGCATCGCGGTGTAGCCGGCGGTGCCGATCGCCATCGCGTCGCGCGGCGACATGCCCTCCGGCAGCCGCACCAGCCAGTCGCCCTTGACGCGCGCCTTCTCGGCGTAGGCGCCGAGATGGGTTTCGCCCATGCCCCAGCCGTCGCAGATCACCATGTCGCCGGGCTTCCATTGCGGATGCGACGACTGCTCCACGGTGCCCGCGAGATCGATGCCCGCGATCATCGGAAAGCGACGTACGACCGGCGCCTTGCCGGTCACGGCAAGCCCGTCCTTGTAGTTCACCGTCGACCATTCGACCCGCACCGTGACGTCGCCCTCCATCAACTCCGCTTCATCGAACTGAGTGAGCGTGGCGACCGTGCCTTTGTCCGCCTTGTCGATCCTGATGGCCTTGAACGTTCCCACCGCAAACTCTCCTGAAATTTCTGATTTGAATTTGCCGGACTTTGAACGGTCTAGGCCGGTTGCGCAACCGGGCGCGCCACCGGCGCCTCGACGATCGGCAGGTTGATCAGCGCCGACAGCACGCCGAACAGCACCGACAGCCACCAGATCGGCGTGTACGATCCGAACTTCTCGAACACCATCCCACCGAGCAGCACACCGAGGAAGCCGCCGACCTGATGGCTGACGAAGGCAAAACCGTACAGCGTCGCAAACCAGCGGGTGCCGAACATGATGGCCACCAGCGCCGAGGTCGGCGGCACCGTCGACAGCCAGGTCAGGCCGGTGATGGCGCCGAACATGATCGCGGAGAAGGTAGTTATCGGGAACGAGACGAAGGCGAGGATCGACAGCGCGCGTGTGAAATAGATCACCGACAGGATGTAACGCTTCGGCAGCCGGTTCTGCAGCCAGCCGACGCTGAGCGAGCCGATGATATTGAACAGCCCGATCGCGGCGATCACCCAGCCGCCGGTTTGCGCCGGGATACCGCGGTCGACCAGATAGGCCGGCAAATGCACGGTGATGAAGGCGAGCTGAAAGCCGCAGGTGAAGAAACCGAGTATCAGCAGCACATAAGACCTGTGGCCGAACGCTTCCGCCAGCGCGGTCTTGAACGACTGCTGGGCCACAGCAGTCACGTGGCCCGAAGTCGCGGGCGGCGTAGCCAGCGCGAGCGACAGCGGCACGATCAACAGCATCAGGCCAGCGAAAACCATCAACGCCGTCTGCCAGCCAAAATTGCCGATCATCGCCACGCCGAAGGGCGCGAACAGGAACTGCCCGAACGATCCGGCAGCGGTGCCGGCGCCAAGCGCCAGGCCCCGCCGCTCGAGCGGCAACAGCTTGCTGAATGCGGACAGCACCAGATTGAACGAGCAGCCGGACAGGCCAAAGCCGATCAGGACGCCGGCGCCGATATTGAGCGACAAAGGCGTCGCGGCGTAGCGCATCATCACAAGGCCGCCGGCGTAGAGCACCGCGCCGACGCACATCACGCGCAACACGCCGAACCGGTCGGCGATCGCGCCGGCGACGGGCTGGCCCAGCCCCCACAATAAATTCTGCACGGCAATCGCAAGGCCGAAGACATCACGACCCCACGAAAATTCCCGGCTCATCGGCTGGACAAAAAAGCCAACGCTCGATCGGGGTCCGAAGCTCAGCAGGGCGATCGCGCAGCCGCAGACGATGATCACCAGCGCCGTGCGCCAGCTCCTCGCCGCGGCAGACAAACGGAGATCGCCCTCGGTGGTGGCCATGCAGATTCCCTTTGCGTTTGGACGGATCCCGGACGAGGGTCGACGGCTGCGCGAAGTGCGAAGCCCGCCGGCAAATCGGCGCTGCGGGGAAGTTAATGCATTCGCATGGAAACCCCAACCGCGATATTGGCCCCGGCTCAATCCGCATTGCAGCGTTGCAAACCTGCGCAGGTAGTGCCGCCGATTTGATCGCCCCTGAGTCTGGCAAACCCCGGGGCTGCATGCTACATCTGATTTGCTCGTTGTGAGTATAAGTAAAGTGGGTGTGATCCGCCAAACTCGCTGCAAAGCCGCGGGTTGGTTGGGATCCAGACCACGCAGCTAAAGGAAACCGCCGGCCATCAGGCCGGATTACTCAAACGCTTAATATGCTCATATTGAGTATATTAAGCGCGCCAAGGGAGGCCTGCCATGCCGATCGCTGCAATCTACGGTCCTGAAGATTTCGGCCAGCCCGCTCCAGGGCATTCCGCCGCTGTGCCGCGCAGCCGCGTCAGCCCAGCCCAGCGCGCCGGTGCGCTGCCGATGCCGTCGCTGGAATGGACGCCCGAGGTCGAGCGCTCGACCGCGCATCTCTATGAGCGGGTCAAGAACGTGATCTCGCCGATCGAGTGGCCGCTGATGGCGCCCACCATCAAGGCCATCAATGAGCTGAAGAAAACCCGCGACGCGGTCATCCTGGCGCATAATTACCAGACCCCGGAGATCTTCCATTGCGTCGCCGATATCAGGGGCGACTCGCTGCAGCTCGCGATCGAAGCGACCAGGGTGAAGTCCGACATCATTGTGCAATGCGGCGTGCACTTCATGGCGGAGACCTCGAAGATCCTGAATCCGCACAAGACGGTGCTGATCCCTGATTCCCGCGCCGGCTGCTCGCTGGCCTCGAGCATCACCGGCGCCGATGTGCGGCTGTTGCGCGAACGTTTTCCGGGCGTGCCCGTGGTGGCCTATGTCAACACCTCGGCCGAGGTGAAGGCGGAGGTCGACATCTGCTGCACCTCGTCCAACGCCGTGCAGGTGGTCGAGAGCCTCAACGCGCCGACGGTGATCTTCCTGCCGGATCAGTACCTGGCGAGATATGTCGCGTCGAAAACCGACGTGAAGATCATCGCCTGGAAGGGCGCCTGCGAGGTGCACGAACGTTTTACGGGCGACGAGCTGCGCGCGTATCGCGAGGCCGATCCGACGGTGCAGATCATCGCGCATCCGGAATGCCCGCCCGACGTGTTGGCGGAGGCCGATTTCACCGGCTCGACCGCGCACATGATCGACTGGGTCCGCAACAGGCGTCCGAAGCGCCTAGTGATGATCACCGAGTGCTCGATGGCCGACAATGTGCGGGCCGAACTGCCCGACATCGAGATGGTGCAGCCGTGCAATCTGTGCCCGCACATGAAGCGCATCACGCTGCCGAAGATTTTGGACAGCCTGCTCACGCTCCGTGAGGAAGTCAGTATCGATCCCCTGATCGCCGAGAAAGCGCGGCGTTCGGTGGAGCGCATGATCAACCTGAAGAATTGAGGGACTGTCGTCCCCGCCAGGCGCGGCGTGAGCCGAGACCATATTCCGCGGCCTTCGTTTTGGGAAAGATCGAATAAACAGCAGCGCATCTGTGACTATGGGTCCCCGCTCCCGTGCGCAATCGCGCACTAGGCGGGGACGACGAAGAGCGAGGATCCGATATGAATAACCAACCTCACGACCTCACCCGCAAAACCGATCACGTCGTCATCGTCGGCGGCGGCCTCGCCGGATTGTTCTGCGCGTTGAAACTCGCGCCGCGCCTGGTCACCGTCATTTCCGCAGCACCTCTGGGCCAGGGCGCCTCGACAGCGTGGGCACAAGGCGGCATCGCCGCCGCGGTCGCCGAGGGCGACAGCGCGGAGGCGCACGCAGCCGACACGGTCGCAGCCGGCGCGGGCCTGGTTGACGAGACGATCGCACTTGGAATCGCCCGCGAAGCCGGCGCCCGTATCCACGACCTCCTGCGCTACGGCGTGCCCTTCGATCGCGACCTCGAAGGCAGGCTCGCGGTCGGACGCGAAGCCGCGCATTCCGCGCGGCGCATCGTCCATGTGCGCGGCGACATGGCGGGCCAGGCGATCATATCGGCGCTGGCGGACGCGGTACGCGGCACGCCCTCGATCCGCGTGATCGAAGGCTACGCCGCCGAAGCGCTGTTGACCGAGGACAACGCGGTCACCGGGCTGCAACTGCGGAAGGTCGGCGACGCCGGCGCAAGACCCGTAATCATCGCATCGCGCACGGTGGTGCTGGCAACCGGCGGCATCGGGCACCTCTATGCCGTGACCACCAATCCGGCCGAGGCCAGTGGATCGGGGCTTGCGATCGCCGCGCGTGCCGGCGCGGTCATCGCCGATCCGGAATTCGTGCAGTTTCATCCGACCGCGATCATGGCCGGCCGCGATCCGGCGCCGCTGGCCACCGAAGCCTTGCGCGGCGAAGGCGCGACGCTGATCAACGACAAGGGCGAACGCTTCATGCTGGCACGGCATGAGTTCGCTGAACTGGCGCCGCGCGATGTCGTGGCGCGCGGCGTGTTCGCCGAAATCGCCGCCGGCCGCAGCGCATTCCTCGACGCGCGCGCAGCGCTGGGCCCGCGCTTTGCCAAAAAATTTCCGACCGTTTATGCGAGCTGCATCGCCGCCGGCATCGATCCGGCCAGACAGCCGATCCCGGTGGCGCCCGCCGCGCATTATCACATGGGCGGCATCGCGGTCGATGCGCATGGCCGCAGCTCGCTCAGGGGATTGTGGGCTGGCGGCGAAGTGTCGTCGACCGGCGCGCATGGCGCCAACCGGCTGGCGTCGAACTCGCTGCTCGAAGCCGTGGTCTATGCCGCGCGCATCGCCGAAGACATCGACGGCAGCAGCATTGCCTCGCTTGGCCGCTTGGCGACGCCGATAGAGCTGCGAAATTGCGCGTTCTCTGCGGCGTCGGAAGCCGGGCTGCGCGCGATGATGACCTCGCATGTCGGCGTGATCCGCGATGGCGAACGTCTCGCCGAAGCCGTGCGGACGTTTGCGGCCATCGAACGGGATGCCGACAATGTCGCGCTGCGCAACATGGCCACGACCGCGCTGCTGGTCGCGGCCTCGGCTTGGGCGCGGCGCGAAAGCCGTGGCGCGCAATACCGCATCGATTATCCGGCCGAGCGGCCGCAGCTCAAGCATCGCACCCGGACCACGCTAACAGCGGCACGCGAGATCGCGGCCTCGCTTTCCGCCCGCGCCGAGCTTCGCGCACCGCAACCGATGACCGCCTGAAATGGAGACTCCCATCGTGACCACACCCGCCTCGCTGTTGCACCCGGATGCGTTTCTGTCGCCGCTCGCCATCGACGAGGCCGTGCAGCGCGCGCTCGAGGAGGATCTGGGCCGCGCCGGAGACATTACGTCGATGGCCACCATTCCCGAGACGGCCCCTGCCCGCGCCGTCCTGGTAGCGCGGCAGGCCGGCGTCATCGCCGGATTGCCGCTGGGGGTCGCGACGTTTCAAAAGCTGTCGCCGCATCTTCATATAGAGGCGCATTACCGCGACGGCGCGACCGTCGCCGCCGGGGTGCAGGTGCTGACGATTTCGGGCCCCGCGCGCGCCGTGCTGGGCGGCGAGCGCACCGCGCTGAATTTCATCGGCCGGCTGTCCGGCGTCGCCACCCTCACGTCGGATTATGTGCGTCACACCGCCGGCACCGGGATGCGCATCTGCTGCACCCGCAAAACCACCCCGGGCCTGCGCGCGCTCGAAAAATACGCGGTGCGCTGCGGCGGCGGCTTCAATCACCGTTTCGGACTAGACGATGCCATTCTGATCAAGGACAACCATATCGCGGTTGCCGGCGGCATCCGCCCGGTACTGGAACGCGCCCGCGCCCATATCGGCCATCTGGTCAAGGTCGAGATCGAGGTCGACACTTTGAAGCAGCTGCGCGAAGTGCTCGACAGCGGCCTCGCCGACGTGGTGCTGCTCGACAATATGGATATCGCCGAATTGACCGAAGCGGTGAAGCTGACGAGAGGGCGCGTGGTGCTGGAGGCTTCCGGCGGCGTCACCCAGGATTCGATCGCCGGGATCGCCGCCACCGGCGTCGATTATGCCTCGGCCGGCGCGCTGACGCATTCGGCGCCAAATTTCGACGTCGCGCTGGACATCGATGCGTGACCTGCTCTTGGATGCGGATCCACAATGGTCGTCATACCCCGCGCGTGCGGGGTATCCAGTACGCCGCGGCTTCACGGCTTCATCACTGACGTCTCTGGAATACTGGATCACCCGCAGGCGGGTGATGACGGCGGTGAGCTACCTTCGCACCGTCGTCTCGGATATTTCCGCCGAGCTCTTCGCCTCTTCCGCGAGCTCTGCGGAAATTGCCGCGGTCTGCTTCGGTGTTCCCCAGCTCGGCGCATCGCTGCCGTCGCCCCAGGCGCGCGGGCGGTAGAAGGTGTGCACGCCGAACTTGTACATCTTCTTCATTTCGCTGACCCAGGACGGGTGCACCCAATAGGCGTGGTAGTGGGTCGATTTCGCCACTTCCGGCAACCAGAGCTGGCCGTCGAGCATCGCCTTGGCGATCTTTTTGGCGCGGTCCCACATGTCGGGTTCGCGCACGACGTCGGCGACGTTGTCGCAGGCGAAGGTGAACTGGCAGGCGTAGTGCCTGTGCTTGTTCTGGTAGACCACGCCGCACACCGTGTTCGGATAGAAGCCGGAGAAGGTGCGGTTCATCACCACCTGGGCCACCGCGATCTGACCGCGCACGGCTTCGCCGCGGGCCTCGAAATAGACGGCTTCGGCGAGGCACTTCTCGGACTTGGCGCGTGATTTCTCGTCCAGCAGGCCGAGACGTTCGGCCGGCGTCTTGGCCTGCTGATTGTCGGAATTGACCTCGCCCTTGGGGGCGACGCTCTCGCCGCTCTCGCCGAGCTTGGCGGCTTCGTCCGCGACGGGCGGCAGCGACGTCATCACCTTCATGTCGGGATCGGGCAGTCTCGTCACGATCGACGGTTCCTCGCCGGGCCGCCAGCGCTCGATGTTTTCTGCCGGAGCGCCGAGCGAGGCGCTTCCGAAGAACAGGCTTGCGGTTTTCACCGAAAAACCGTCGCGCGAGGGTGCCGCTTCCAGCGCAAGCGGCGAGGCATCGGGTGCGGCCTTCAGATCGTCGAGCGGCTGGGACTCCAGCGACATCGAAACATCGTATTGCGCGAGCGGCGGCGCGCTCAGCGCTTCCTGGAGTTCGGGATCGAGCGGCGCCTTTGCGACAGGCGGCGCGGCGTCGGCGGTTTTCGCGCCTCTGACCGAAGCGTTCGAGGTCGCGGGATTCTCCAGCGAGGGTGCGGCATCGGCCGGCGCCGGCGCCTGCAGCGGAGCGATGACCAGGCGATCGCCCTTCAGCGTGCGATCGACCTTGGGGAAATCCGCAGCCTGATAGCGCGGCGGCGTCACCACGATCGGGTTGCGCGTCACTGAGCCGGTGATGTCGATGCCCTGGTTGTTGAGGCTGGCCAGCACAAAGCTCGCCGGATGCGGAATCGAGGTTCCGATCGGACGGCCGAAAGAGTAGGTGGCGAGCTGGATATTGCTGGCGGCGGAGAACACCCGCGTCTGCCAGCGTTCTGCGACGCCCGGCTGGCGAGCCAGCAGCGAGGCTATGTCCTGATATCCAATCTCGTTCGGCAGCAATGCGAAGACGCAGAGGCCGATTCCGAAGGACGCGAACCGCGCGCCCTTCGGCCGGTTACGCAACACTGACATCGATACGCTCACGCAACGCTTACACTGATCGAACTTCAGTACATCCGTGCAATTCGATCTTTTTTGTTGGTATCGAATTTAGGTTGCCGGGGAGTTAACCGGCGTTGCCCGCGCGATACAGGCAAGCGATTGCTGCGATGGGCGCGACCACATCGAAAATGTTGGTAAACAGCGGCTCGATCGAATTGGTAAATATCCGGTCAACGAAAATGGTGAAGGAATTTCTCCGCGCCATGCGGATTCGTTGGTCCGGGTTCCATTTGCCAATGGCCGTCATTGCGAGCCAACGGGTCGCGCGACTGCGCGCCCGATGACAGGCTCCGCGAAGCAATCCATCGCGCGGCAAAAAGAAAGCTGGATTGCTTCGTCGCTGCGCTCCTCGCAATGACGGCTAGTCAGTCATGTCCCGACATGACGCCGTTCCAAATCGCTGCGCTGCGAAGACCTCACGCCTGGCTGGCGACGGTCTTGCCGAGTGCGGCCTGCGCCGCAGCGAGCCGCGCGATCGGCACGCGGTAGGGCGAACAGGAGACGTAATCCAGTCCGATCTCGTGGCAGAACGCGACGGAAGCGGGATCGCCGCCATGCTCGCCGCAGATCCCGACCTTGAGACTGGGACGGGTCTTGCGCCCGCGCGCCACGCCGATCTTCACCAGCTCGCCGACGCCGTCGCGATCGACCGAGATGAACGGGTCGATCTCCAGGATGCCCTTGGCGATGTAGGTGCCGAGGAAGCTCGCCGCGTCGTCGCGGCTGATGCCGTAGGTGGTCTGGGTCAGGTCGTTGGTACCGAACGAGAAGAACTCCGCGGTCTTGGCGATATCGCCGGCTAGCAGGCAGGCGCGCGGCAGCTCGATCATGGTGCCGACCTGGTAGACGAGCTTCTTGCCCGTCTCCTTCATCACCGACTGCGCGGTGGCGTCGATCCGCGCCTTGACCAGATCGAATTCCATCTTGGTCGCGATCAGCGGCACCATGACCTCGAGGCCGACGGCCTTGCCGGTGCGCTTCTCCGCTTCGACCGCGGCCTCGAAGATCGCGCGCGCCTGCATTTCGGCGATCTCCGGATAGGAGATAGCCAGCCGACAGCCGCGGAAGCCGAGCATCGGATTGAATTCGGCGAGATCGCGGGCGCGATCGGCGAGCTTGCGCGGATCGGTGTTCATCGCCCGCGCCACTTCCTCGATCTCGGCCTGGGTGTGCGGCAGGAACTCGTGCAGCGGCGGATCGAGCAGCCGGATCGTCACCGGCAGGCCCTTCATGATTTCGAACAGTTCGACGAAGTCGGCGCGCTGCATCGGCAACAGCTTCGCCAATGCGGCGCGACGGGTCTGCTCGTCCTCGGCGAGGATCATCTCGCGCACGGTGCGGATCCGCGTCTCCTCGAAGAACATGTGCTCGGTGCGGCACAGCCCGATGCCCTCGGCGCCGAACTTGATGGCGGTGCGGGCGTCGTCCGGCGTGTCGGCATTGACGCGAACGCCGAGCTTGCGGACGGAATCGGCCCAGCCCATCAGGGTGCCGAACTCGCCCGACAAGGCCGGCTCGATCATCGGCATCCGCCCGGCCAGCACCTGACCCAGCGATCCGTCGATGGTGATGACGTCGCCGGTCTTGAAGGTGCGCGCGCCGATGCTCATGGTGCCGCGGCCGTAATCGACGCGGATGGTGCCGCAGCCGGAGACGCAGGGCTTGCCCATGCCGCGGGCGACCACCGCGGCGTGCGAGGTCATGCCGCCGCGCGTGGTCAGGATGCCTTCGGCCGCGTGCATGCCGTGGATGTCTTCCGGGCTGGTCTCGATCCGCACCAGGATCACCTTGCGTCCGTCGGCCTGCAGTTTTGCAGCCTCGTCGGAAGAGAATACGATTTCGCCCGAGGCGGCGCCGGGCGAGGCCGGTAGGCCGGTGGCGATCACGTCGCGCTTGGCCGAAGGATCGATGGTCGGGTGCAGCAGCTGATCGAGCGAAGCCGGATCGATCCGCGTCACCGCGTCCTTCTTGGAAATCAGCCCTTCATTGGCGAGCTCGACGGCGATGCGCAGCGCGGCCTTCGCGGTGCGCTTGCCGCCGCGGGTCTGCAGCATCCACAGCTTGCCCTGCTCGACCGTGAACTCCATGTCCTGCATGTCGCGGTAATGCTTCTCGAGCAGGGTGTAGATCCGCGTCAGTTCCTTGAACGCCTCGGGCATCGCGGTTTCCATCGACGCCTTGTCGGAGCCGGATTCCGTCCGCGCATATTCGGTGATGTCCTGCGGCGTGCGAATGCCCGCCACCACGTCCTCGCCCTGCGCGTTGATCAGGAATTCGCCGTACAGCTTGCTCTCGCCGGTCGAGGGATTGCGTGTGAACGCAACGCCGGTCGCCGACGTCTCGCCCATGTTGCCGAACACCATCGCCTGCACGTTGACCGCGGTGCCCCAGGATTCCGGAATGTCGTGCAGCCGCCGGTAGGTCACCGCGCGTGCGTTCATCCAGGATGAGAACACAGCACCGATCGCGCCCCACAACTGGTCGTGCGGATCCTGCGGGAAATCCTTGCCGGTTTCGCGTGCCACCGCGTCCTTGTAGCGGCCGACCAGTTCGATCCAGTCGTCGCCGGTGAGGTCGGTGTCAAGCGTATAGCCCTGGCTGTCCTTGAAGGTGTCGAGGATATCCTCGAAGTGCGAATGTTCGAAGCCGAGCACCACGTCGGAATACATGGTGATGAAGCGGCGGTAGCTGTCATAGGCGAAGCGGCGGTCGCCGGACATTTCCGCCAGTGCTTCGACGGTCGCATCGTTGAGCCCGAGATTGAGCACGGTATCCATCATGCCCGGCATCGAGGCGCGGCCGCCGGAGCGCACCGACACCAGCAGCGGATTTTTGGAGTCGCCGAACGCCTTGCCGGTGATCTTGCCGACGTGATCGAGCGCCTTTTCCACCTGCGCCTTCAATGCCCCAGGATAGGTCTTTTCGTGCGCGTAGAAGTAAGTGCAGACCGAGGTCGGAATGGTGAAGCCGGGAGGCACCGGCAGGCCGAGATTGGCCATCTCGGCGAGATTGGCGCCCTTGCCGCCGAGCAGATCGCGCATCTCCGCTTTGCCCTCGGCCTTGCCGTCACCAAATGTGAACACCCATTTGCCGGCTTTGGGCGCGCCTGCCGCGGGCTTGGCTGCGACAACTTTCCCGGCTGGCTTGCTCGCGGGCTTTGGCGCCGGCTTGGGCGGGCTCTTCTTGAGCGCCGTGCGGGCCGAGGCCGTCGGCGCGGGCTTGGCCCGGACCGCCACGGAGGGCTTTGATTTCACTGCGGTTTTCTTGGTCTTCGTGACGGCTTTGGCCATGACTGCAAATAATCCGCGAGAAGAGGGAAAGTTGCGCGCCTTACACCACTTTGAGGGGTTCCGCGCAAGGCGCGCGGCCGGTTTTAACCGCTACATATGCAGCCATCGGAGCAGCCCGAGGCCGACCAGCCCGACGAAGATCAGGTAGATCGCGACCACGAAATTGAGAAACCGCGGCATGATCAGAATGAGAATGCCTGCGATCAGCGCCACGATGGCCGGAATGTGGGTAGCCGTAATGGTCATAGAACTCTCCGGAACGAGGTTTGCGGGAGGAAATTGGTGGGAAAGCCGAATCGAGGCCGGCATTTTATCCGTCGGCGCGGTTCCCCGATAGGAGACGCGCCCGCCTTTGTCCGGTTCCGGCGCTCACAGAAAATGCCGAAAAATGCCGCGTGTGAGGCCACGCTTTCCGGGGAACGATGCCGCGCGCGATGAATTGGCAGGGCATTGCGTGTCGGGCCAAGGGCCGGCGCGCAGTCAACGTGAAGGAGTTTCAGCATGCGGTACAAATTACTTGCCATCGCGGCGATTGCCGGCGCCACGGCTGCGGCCGGCGGCTTGGCCGCACCGATCGCGGCGCAGGCGCAAGGCGTGGTCACGACCGGCGTCGCGCGCGGCCCGGTGATCGTCACTGACGACGCCGATGGCATCGCCGTCGACCAGCGGCCGGCGTTCCGCGAATACATCGTGCGCGAGCGCGTGCCGAACTACACCATTCCCGATCGCGTGGTCGTCGGCGGCGTGCTGCCGGAGACCGGCGTCACCTATTACGACGTGCCGCAATCGTTCGGCGTCACGCCCTATCGCTACACCGTGGTGAACGGCCGGACCGTGCTGGTCGAACCGCGCTCGCGTCGCATCGTTCAGGTGGTTGAGTAAGTCGCCTGAACGATCTGTCCGAAAAGCCCGCAGCGGCGCTTTTCCGGACATCAGGCCCCGTCCGGTCCCCCCGCCGGGCGGGGCTTTTTTGGTGTTTGCCTTCGAACCCGTGCATGCGAATTTCACAAGAGTATCATCTACAGACACAGCTTCGCGATCTCGCGGCGCCATTTGCCCGAGCTTTGCTACCAAATTTCCTTGCCCTCCCATCCGAGGGCGCAGGGAATGCCGGGCGCCCGATGCGCCCGATAGCCGCGTGTGCAATGGTAGAGAGCAAAGAGCACACGCGTTAGTCAGGACACACCGGCATCACCCGGCATTCCCCGCGCAATGGTTTTAACGGCTTCCTTCGCGCTCTTCCCGGTGACCGGGCTTTCTTGCCACCGTCGCCCCTGAGAAATTTGCACCTCAGGAACTTGACGCCAGCATCGGGGCGTCAGAACCACACGACTTCTCCGTCCGCCAGCCGCATCGCCCGTCAAGCGCGCACCCAGCGTCCACCGCATCCCGCTCCGCGTTTCGTGACGTTGCGCAACGCCCCTCTGAGGAGCGGGACGACAAGCGTTATAAGGGTGATTTGGGTCTTCGGAAAATCAGAATATTTTTGCAAAGAGGGCTGGACAGAGGGTCCGTAAATTGCGCAGGTGATTTGCCCGTCGGGTCGGATCCGCATGAACAAACGCTCGTCATGGCCGAGCCTGACCTAGGCCATGTACCCATAAACTAGAGGCGTGACGCAACGATGCCGTATCCGCTTTGCCTCGTCAGGGCCGAAGTCACGCGGCGGCGCAATCTGTGGCGAAGGGCCAGAACCAGAAATCTGCACACACAAAACCTTCTACTCAGCTTTCCAAGATGTCAGCGCCACGGTCGTAAATCTTTGGATCGACGTGCCCGGCACCATGGGCGATTTCGAGTCTCCAGCCCAACCTCACGCCGAGGTTTTTAGCTAACTCCGTACAGTGTTCGAAATGCCAGAGACCGCGCGCAAGGCGATGAGGCCCCTGAGCCATAGCGTAGTCCATCCGGGGCAGATCGAAGGCGTCAGGGTCTCGGTCGGCGTCGCCAAGTAATATGACAAGGGAGCGCCCTAGGTACCTGCGCAGATGACTTGCGTTGAGATCAATTCCTCCCATACCGATTGGATACTCCGCAGTGAAGTTCGGCAGCATGTAGACTCCGCAGTTGGCGGCAACGGCCAGATCAACGGAAGCGGCCTCGGTGAGCGCAAGATAGCGCAGGACATATTGGGCACCTGCGGAGTTGCCAAATAGGCCGAAAGTGTCCCGGCTGGACCCGATTGCATGTCGAACATAATGAAACAACCGGTCGATGACCCCAAAATTCCACTGATCGCGCGGCAAAACCGTGTTGTCTGGCGGCGGCAGTCGCACTCCGCCAAAATTGTACGCATGGATGCCAGGGAATTGATCCGAATCGAACTCCGGTACCAACACGATTTGCCCATTGCGTTCAGCCTGCGGTGCGAGAAGATCGCGAAACTCTGCAGCAGCGCGATCAAGACCATGCATCGCCAGGATGATGCGTGCATCCCGACTGCTCGATCGGGGGCAAAAAGAGAAGACTCGCATCGTTCGTCGCGAAGGGACGGCACCATCATCGCGAAATACGAATGAGCCAGCGCCTTCATCCAGAGTCAATATGCTCAACCGCGTGCCTCCGCCTTCGTCCAGCTTGCGTCGATCCGGCTATGGCTACGCGTTAACGAGTCCGGCCCTAGCTTGACCCGGCCAGCCGCGTCTCCCTCACAGCAGGCGAAGAAAGACGTGGATGCCCGGCAGTCGCAGGCAAGTTTACGCAGGCTGCCATGGCAGGGCATGATGGATTCTCGCGCACTATCTGGAGCGCTACGCACCCTTGAGCATCGACATGATCCGGCTGGCGGACTGGTAGTTTGCCACCGCGTTGTCGCGAAACGATGGCGTCCAGTTGACCGCCTGACGTTCTTCCGCGCTCATCGACGAATAGGTATTGAGGATGCCGAGGCTGAGCTGGGTTGGATCACCGCTGCTCTGGCTCTGCTTCAACGCGGCAAGAATGCTGGCGCGGTTGCGCGAATCCAGCGCCTGCTTGGCGGCGTAGCTCTCCCGCGCCGAGAACAGATTGTCCTGATTGAGCGATATCGCCGCCAGCGATCGATTGTCGACCGCGCTGAGGTCGGCCTGCTGGCTGGACTTTCCCGCGGCCGCGGCGGCCTTCTCCTGGGCGTCGAGGGCGGCGCGCATATTCTTGGCGACCGTCGAGATATCAGGGGTAGTGGTGCTCGGGGCACTGGCGCTCTGCGCGAGATAGGCCGCGACCGGATCGTTGGCAATGCCGCTCGGCGCGGTGGTGGGGTTCTGCTGAGTGGCCTGAACGCCCTTGGCGACCGCGGCACGCTGTGCCGACCATGTGGCGGTTGCCTTCTCCTCCGGACTCGCGCCATCGAGAAAATCGAGCGCCGCCTTGTAGAGCGAGGAGACGTCGCCCGTCAGCTTCGACGTCGCCGCGGCCGGCGCCAGCGCGGCGCTGAAGCGATTGGCAAGCTCGGCACCGGCGACGTTCTGTTCATCGGGCGTGAACTTGCCGGCATTGTTGGTGACGATCGCAAACAGCGAGCGTCGATCGAACGAAGAAAGATCGATCGTCGCCGTGCCGTCGTCGCCAATCGGTCCCTTGACCTTGGCGGCGGCGTAGAGACCGTCGAGCGCGCTGCGCGCGTCGGCGGTCACGTCGGCAAAACTCTTCGCGGTGGAGGCGTTGGCAAGCTGCGCCTTGGCGGCGTCCGACAGCGTCAGATTGGTTGCCGCATTGCTGTCGGGCGACGTGCCGGAATCGGCAGAGCCGAGGTAACTGGCCAGCGTCGGCGGGGGCGCCGCCGCGCGGGCATAGGCCGAGCCGATCATGGCGTAGGCATTGAGGCCGGTGTTGACCGAGGTCATGTGCGTCCCTGCGAGCTTTTGGGTGACGGTTAAGGAACCGTTACCAAAGCCGACCATTTCAAAGCATGGTTAACGAGGTGTGAAGATTTCCGGATGTTGCTGGATATTTCTGGAGGGGCGTCAGATTAAACCGCAATGACCTCACGGCCTCCCATCGCGGGACGCAGTTCTTGTGCGCCAGTGTGCGGCAAGCGCTACCGACAAATGCTCGTCATGGCCGGGCCTGTCCCGGCGATCACAGACGTGTTCGTCATTGCGAGGAGCGCAGCGACGAAACAATCCATCTTGCTTCACGATGGATTGCTTCGTGGAGCCTGTCATCGGGCGCGCATTCGCGCGACCCGTTGGCTCGCAATGACGGCCGTTAGTCAATCCTGGATCTTGGAAAAATCCGCCACCGCGCGCGTCGCGGCGCGAATTTCGTTCAGGAGCTTCAGACGATTTTCCCGCACCTTCGGGTCGTCGTCGTTGACTTTCACCTTGTCGAAGAACGCATCCACCGCAGGACGCAGTTTTGCCATCGCGCTCATCGCGGCGGCAAAATCTTCCTTGGCGACGGCGGCACTTGCTTCAGCCCTCACCTGATCGATGGCCTTGGCGAGCGTCTTCTCCTCGGGAAGGCTGTAGAGCGCGGCATCGGGCGCGCCATCATAGTCCTTGCCGTCCTTCTTCTCCTCGATGCGCAGGATGTTCGCGGCGCGCTTGGTGCCGGCGAGCAGATTCTTGCCGTCGTCGGTATCGAGGAATTTGCCGAGCGCCTCGACGCGGCGAACCACCATCAGGAGGTCGTCCTGACCTCCTAGCGCGAACACGGCATCGACGAGATCGTGCCGCGCGCCCTGTTCGCGGAGCTGGACTTTTAGGCGGTCGGCGAAGAAGGAAATGAGATCGCCAATCATCGATTCCACCAATGAAGGTGGCATGCCTGCACTGATCGATTTGCTTGGCCTATCGATTGTAATTTCTGGGATCGCAAAAAAGAGAGGGCGATCGGAAAGATCGGATTCAGCCGCCGCAGCGACGGTGCTCTGTCCGCTTGTCACTGCTCCACCATCGGATTTGGCCCACTCTTCAAGGGCGGCTACATAACGCGGGTCGTTACGAATCCGCGGCCCCAAATAATGCTTAATATGAGCAGTGAGAAGAGTGTGCAGCCCAAGTCTCAGCGAATTTTCGAGGATAATTCGAATGACGCCGAGCGCTGCACGGCGCAGGGCATAAGGATCTTTGGAACCCGTTGGCTTCTCGCCAATCCCCCAGAAGCCGACAAGCACATCAACCTTGTCGGCAATCGCGACGCAGATGGAAACGGGCGAGGCGGGAACGCGATCGCCGGGGCCTTGCGGCTTGTAGTGTTCTTCGATTGCGTCTGCGACTGCCGCGTCCTCACCTTGCGCGAGGGCGTAGTATTTGCCTATCCGGCCCTGCAGTTCAGGAAACTCACCGACCATTTCGGTAACAAGGTCAGCCTTGGCCAATTCGGCCGCGCGTCTCACGTCACGGACTAAGTCGCCGAGAAATTTATCACTTGCGTCGACCTCTCGAGGGCCTCGCGCCGCTGTTTCGCTGGATCTGAAATTGACCAGTTGAGTGAGGTCATGCGCAAGCTGTTCGATTCGCCGAACGCGCTCACCCTGCGTGCCAAGTTTCTCGTGAAATAGAATATTTTCCAGTTTCGGCAGCCGGTCTTCGAGTTTAGTCTTGAGATCGGTCTCATAAAAAAACTTCGCATCGCTCAACCGCGCGCGGATCACGCGCTCGTTGCCGGCGACGATCGCCTTGCCACCGTCGGAGGCCTCGATGTTGGCGGTGAGGATGAACTTGTTGGTGAGGACTTCCCCCCTCCCCCCGCTTGCGGCGGGGAGGGGTCGGGCACTATCGTGGGGGGAGGGAGACGCCTGCCTCACCACAAAGCACTTCTGGTTATTGCGGATGGTGGCGCGGATCACTTCGCCCGGAATCGACAGAAACTCCGGGTCGAACGATCCCATCAGCGCGACCGGCCATTCGACCAGGCCCGCGACTTCGTCGAGCAGTCCCTGATCCTCGACCAGCTCGAAGCCCTGCGCGAACGCGAGCTGCCTGGCGTCGGTGACGATACTGTCCTTGCGGCGCTCGGGATCGAGCACGACCTTGGCATCGAGCAGCTTTGCCTCGTAATCCTCGAAGCGGCGCACCTTGATCGGCGCCGGCGCCATGAAGCGGTGGCCGAACGTGGTCTGGCCGGCCTCGATGCCGTCGACGGCGAATTTCACGACATCGGGTTCTTCGGTTTCGAGCCCAAAGGTGGCGACGATGGCATGCAGCGGCCGCACCCATTGCAGCGCGCTTGGCCGCGCCGAGCGTTCACCCCAGCGCATCGATTTCGGCCACGGGAAGGTGCGGATGATCACCGGCAGCATGTCGGCGAGCACGTCGAGCGTGGCGCGGCCGGGTTTTTCGATCAGCGCGACGTAGAAGTCGCCCTTCTTCGGATCGCGCTGGATCGTCGCCTCGTCGATCGAGGCCAGGCCGGTGGCTTTCAGAAAGCCCGCGATCGCCGCATCCGGCCCGCCGACGCGCGGTCCCTTGCGCTCTTCCCTCAGATCGGATTGCCGCGCCGGCACGCCGTGCACCGTCAGCGTCAGCCGCCGCGGCGTCGCGAACGCCTTGGCGCCTTCATAGACCAGACCCTCGGCGACGAGCTTGTCGGTGACCATGCGGCGCAGATCGTCCGCCGCCTTCGCCTGCATGCGCGCGGGAATTTCTTCGGAGAACAGTTCAAAGAGAAGATCGGGCATCAGCACCGCCTTTTGCGAAGACGTCGCGGCGCTCGCTGGCGCGACTCCCCTCCCCCCGCTTGCGGCGGGGAGGGGTCGGGGGTGGGGGGTCTATCGGCGTTCGCCACTGCATCGATGCTTGCGAGAACGCCGGACATGTTTTCGCCGAGCTCGTTGTTCCAGAACCGCAACGCGCGGTAGCCATTGGCCTCGAGATATCGAGTGCGTGCCTCGTCGGAGCTACTGAGCGAATGCTGACCGCCATCGAGTTCGATGACAAGCTTCAGCTGATGGCTGGCGAAGTCCGCAAAGTACGGACCGATGGTCGCCTGGCGCCGAAAGTGATGTGGCTTGAATGGAGGTTGTCGCAAATGTTGCCAAAGCTTCTTTTCAGCTTCGGTCGCGTCGCGACGCAAAGCTCGAGCGCGTGGCACGCGGGGGTCGGCCGGACGCTGTGGTGTCTGTGTCATCCACCCCCCACCCCCGACCCCTCCCCGCCACTCGCTGCGCTCGCGGGGGGAGGGGAGCAGATACGTGCTCGCTGAGATGTTCAATTCCAAAATCGCAATCACGACGGAACGCCCGTAACCGGCCCGCCCGCCTCGGTGTGCACCCAGGCTTCGCCGCAGGCCTTCGCCAGTTCGCGCACGCGCATGATGTAGCTCTGCCGCTCCGTCACCGAGATCACGCCGCGGGCGTCGAGCAGATTGAAGACGTGGCTTGCCTTGATGCACTGGTCATAGGCCGGCAGCGCCATCAGATGCGCCTCGCGCTTGCCGTCTTTCCAGCCCGCGTCCAGATATTTTCGGCAGGCTTCTTCGGCCATCGAAAACTGCTTGAACAGCATGTCGGCGTCGGAGTGTTCAAAGTTGTGCCGCGAATATTCCTGCTCGGCCTGCAGGAACACGTCGCCGTAGGAGACCTTGTCGGCGCCGTCGCGGCCGTTGAAATTGAGGTCGTAGACGCGGTCGACGCCCTGCACATACATCGCGAGCCGCTCGAGCCCGTAGGTGAGCTCGCCCGCCACGGGAGCGCATTCGACGCCGGCAACCTGCTGGAAGTAGGTGAACTGCGAGACTTCCATGCCGTCGCACCAGCATTCCCAGCCCAGGCCCCAGGCGCCCAGTGTCGGGCTTTCCCAGTCGTCCTCGACGAAGCGGATGTCGTGCAGATGCGAATCGATGCCGATCGCGGCGAGCGACTTCAGGTAAAGCTCCTGCAGGTCCGGCGGCGACGGCTTGATGATCACCTGGAACTGGTAATAGTGCTGCAGCCGGTTGGGATTTTCGCCATAGCGGCCATCCTTCGGCCGGCGCGACGGCTGCACATAGGCCGCCTTCCAGGGTTTCGGCCCGAGCGCGCGCAAGGTGGTGGCCGGATGAAACGTGCCGGCGCCCATTTCCATGTCGTAGGGCTGCAGGATCACGCAGCCCTGATCCGCCCAGAACCGCTGCAGGGCCAGAATAAACCCCTGGAACGAGCGTTCCGGGCGCATGTGCGGAGGCAGGGAATCCATCGTCAAATCAGTCTTTGCTGAGGGGAAAGCGCGCGGGACCGTATCGGCGGGGGGACCGGGAATCAAGGCAATGGGGGGCGGGATTTGCCGCCAAACTGCCGCCGGTCGCAACAATTGCCGGGATTGGGGATAGGCGCCGCTGACCAGCCCCGCGCGACGGCGGCCCGCGCCAGGCGGCTCGTTAGCAATTGAGGCCTATCAAGGCGGAACTTCGAGAGGCCGGGATACTCCACTCTTCGTACTTGGCCCCTCGAAGATCGGCTCTCAGGTTCGTGATCTCTCTCGATTGCTTTGTGAGGCACGAAAGCCGGGGCGTCCGATAAGACGAACCAGCTCCAAGCTTGCACGCCGGTTCTCAGGGGTGATGCCCCACCCCGAGGCCGGCGCAGATATTTTCAGCCTGAATTCGCAGACCCGATCAGCCCGGCCGGTAGGCGCCGGTGGTGGGATCCCGCCGCAGCGTCGGAATATCACCCGATCGTGCAGCTTCGGCGACCCGCGCACGGCGCGCCTCTTCCAGTTCTCTGTTTACCCGCACGGCGGTGCGGTAGGCCCAGCGGACCACGGCCAGCCCACCCAGGGCGCCCGCAAATGCGATCAGCGGCGGCATCGGTCGATCCTTGTCGTTCATACGTCACGCCCCACGCCTGCATTGTCGCGCAAGCTGGCCCCGCCTGCAATCGCCCTGCCCGAGACTAAATGGCGCGCTAAATTCGCTGTTAGAATCCGAATTTGGCCCAAATTGCCCGGCTTTCCAGCGCCGAGATCAATTCGTCCGGCAGGCCCGCGATACCTTCCAGCGAAGCGAGCGTGCCCGCGCCGGCGGATCTGCGGCCGAGCAGGCCGGACAGCAAGCCGCCCGAAGGCGCGATCAGTGGCGTCAGCACCTTCTCGCCAAAGCGGGCGCGCAGCGTCGCGCGCAGATCGCCGATCTGATCCGCCAGGCCCAGCGACACCGCGGTTTCTCCCGCCCAATATTCGCCGGTGAAGAGGACATCGTCGGCGCCCTTGAGGCGAGAGCCCCGGCTCTGTTTGACCAGCGCGATGAAGATCGCATGGATCTCGCGTTGAAGCGCCTTGAGGCGCGCGACATCGTCGGGGTTTTCGGGAAGGAACGGATCGAGCATCGCCTTGTGCGCGCCCGCCGTATAGAGCCTGCGTTCGACGCCGATCTTCCCGATCAGCTCCTGGAATCCGAAGGAGCCGCCGACCACGCCGATCGAGCCCAGGATCGACGACGGATCGCAGAAGATTTCATCGCCGGCGCAGGCGATCATGTAGCCGCCAGAGGCCGCGACATCTTCCACGAAAACCAGCACGGGCAATTGCTTTTCCGCCGCAAGCTGCCTGATCCGCAGATAGATCTGGCGCGACTGTACCGGCGAACCGCCGGGGGAATTGATCACCAGCGCCACGGCCTTGGCATGCCTGATGGCAAACGCGCGCTCCAGCGTCCTGGCGACGCCCGCCAGCGACATGCCCGGCCGCAGCGGCGTTACCGCTCCGATCAGGCCGGACAGCCGGACCACGGGCACGACCGTGGTCCCCGGCCGCAGGCGAGCCGGAAGGAAGCCCATCAGCCAGTCGAGCAGGCCAGCCCCTCCTCCGCGGTCGCCACTTTGTTCTGTCATGCGCTCACCTCAAATTTAACCATTTCTTATTCTCATACTGACATTCCATGTGTGCCGGTTAACCGGAATGGAACGCCATTTGCATCGCAGCCGTTGTGCTGCAATGGCGCAGCGGAGAAAGTCATGAAAATCTATCTGCTGGTGATGCTGATCGGTACCCTCTTGGCCGCAATTCACTTCACTTCCGCGCCAAAACAGGACTCCAACAGCCTTCCGCAATAGCCGGTTCCATTGACGGCCTGAGCGATCGGCCGGTTTCAAGGCTTAGCCAGCGGCAATATCCCCTTCCCGGCCAGGATCTCCTGAACCCATTTATTGGGCACAGTTGCCCTCTCATTAAGCATCAACGCAGGGTAGATTTCCGTCGGCGCCCGGCCGCTCTTGATGGCGCGAATCAGCACGCGATTGGCTGGTATCGCCGGGTCACCATGGACCGGCAGAATCTTGAAACTTCCGAAGCCGCGATCGAGTGACGCCAGCACCTCGGCAATGCCGTCGGCGCGCCAGATCAATGTTAGCACGCCGCCGGATTTCAGGATCCGCCGGCTCGCATGAACCCAGCTCGTTAGCGTCGTCGGCCTCGCCACATGCGCCGATACGCGTGCCTTGTCCGGCGAGGCGGGGTGCCGCGCCGGATCATTGAACGGCGGATTCATCAGCACGACATCGGCGCTGTCGGGAGCAAGACCCGCATCCGCAAAGGCGCTCGCCTCCGATGTCACGTCCAGCACGATCACATCGGCGGCAATGGCGTTGGCAGCCGCATTGACTCGCGCGAGCTCTGCGAGACCAACGTCGATCTCGACCAGAGCGAGCCTGATTTCAGAGACCCGTTTGGCGAGCGCGAGACCGGCGGCGCCGACGCCGGCACCGAATTCGACGACGCGGTCGCCGGGACGCACCGCCGTCGCCGCCGCCAGCAGCATCGCATCATGGCCGGCGCGGTGGCCCGATTTCGGTTGCCGCAGACGCAATTGGCCGCCGAGAAATGCATCCTCGGTGAAGCCTGCGGAATCAGTCATCGGCCCGCAATTCGTGGGCTAGGCCCGCATCGCTCAGAAGCTGGCGCGCCTGCCGGTTGTCGTCCTCATGGACCAGGATCCGGCGCGGCAGCACGCCGAGCGAGCCTTCGATGATGCTCATGTTCTGATCCAGCACCAGATGATGGATATTGGCGCCGTCGAGCAGCGCTCCGACCGCCGAAACCAGCACGATATCGTTGGTTCGAACCAATTCCCGCAATTGTGGCACTCCTGTTTCGCACGATCTTGCGGCCGCATGCGGCTTTTCGACCGCACCGTGCCCTTGCCGCGTTCCCCGGCACTTTCTATTGTAGTGCAGGATAGTGCTATTTGGGCAAAAGTGGAGACCAGCGTGGCGGTTATTGTACCCTTCGAGAGCCCGGCAAGCGCTTCGATCGACGAACTGGTCGCGCTTGTCGCTCCCGATATGGCGCGCGTCAACGCCACGATCCTGTCGCGGACCGGCTCGGAAGTCACCATGATCCCCGAGGTCGCCAACCACCTGATCTCCTCAGGGGGAAAGCGGCTGCGCCCGATGCTGACGCTGGCGATGGCCGGTCTCTCCGGTTACAGCGGCGACGGCCATATCAAGCTCGCCGCCTCGGTCGAATTCATGCATACCGCCACGCTTCTGCATGACGACGTGGTCGACGAAAGCGAATTGCGGCGCGGCAAGCTGTCGGCGCGCATGCTGTGGGGCAACGAGGCCAGCGTTCTCGTCGGCGACTTCCTGCTCGGCCAGGCCTTCCGGATGATGGTCGAGGTCGGCTCGCTGCGCGCGCTCGACATTTTATCATCGGCCGCGGCGACGATCGCGGAAGGCGAAGTGATGCAACTCGCCGCGGCCAAGAACACCGCGACCACCGAGGACGAATATCTCGCGGTGATCCGCGGCAAGACCGCCGAGCTGTTTGCCGCGGCCTGCGAGGTCGGCCCCGTGATCGCCAACCGTCCGAAGGCCGAACAGACCGCGTGCCGCTCGGTCGGCATGAATCTCGGCATCGCGTTCCAGCTCGTCGACGACGTGCTGGACTACGGCGGCAAGGCCGCAAAGCTCGGCAAGAACATCGGCGACGATTTCCGCGAGGGCAAGATCACGCTGCCGGTGGTGCTGGCGTTCCGCCGCGGCAACGACAGCGAGCGCGCGTTCTGGGTCAAGGCGCTGGAACGCGGCGAGATCGGCGACGCCGATCTCGATCACGCCATCGGCCTGATGACCAAGCACCGCGCGCTGGAAGACACCATCAACCGCGCCCAGCATTACGGCGCGATGGCGGTCGACGCGCTGGCGCTGTTTCCGGCCTCTGCGATGAAAACCGCGCTCGAGCAGGTGGTGGCGTTCTGCCTGGCGAGGTCGTATTAGCGGTGGGTGACGCGCAACTTTCGCTGTTCCTGCTGGCCGCGCTGGTCATTGCCGTCATCCCCGGTCCCGGCATTTTCTACGTGGCGTCACGTACGCTCTCGGGCGGCAGACAGGCCGGTATTGCATCGACGTTCGGGACGGCGCTGGGCGGGCTTGTGCACGTTGTCGCAGGCAGCCTCGGTGTCTCCGCGATCATCCTGGCAAGCGCGCAGCTATTTACGGCGCTCAAGCTGATCGGCGCCCTTTATCTGGTCTGGCTCGGCATCAAGACCTTTCGCGAAGCAGGCAATCGGTCGCCTGAACCGATCGGCCCGACCGGAGCGGCGCACGCATTTCGGGAAGGCGTGCTGGTCGAGGCGCTGAATCCCAAGACCGCGGCTTTCTTTCTGGCGTTCATTCCGCAATTCCTGAACCCGGCGGCCGGCTACCCCGCGCTCCAGTTCATCGCCTTCGGCCTGACCTCGGTGGCGCTGAACACCTGCGCCGACATCGTCGTGGTGATGTTGGCCGCGAGGGCCCGCGCAACTCTGGTGAGCAGACCACGCTTCATTCAGCGCTTGAGACAGGGCTCGGGGCTTTTCATCGCCGGGCTCGGAATTTCGCTCGCGCTCGCGCGGCGGCCGGTCACCGCCTGGAGCTAGCTCAGCGTTCCCGCGTGCACCCACCAGCCGGGGTGATCGAGCTGGATCTGCTGCGCCGCGCGCTGCGCCTCGGCGGTATTCTCATAGACCGCAAAGCAGGTCGCGCCTGAGCCCGACATCCGCGCCAGCCACGCCCCATTGGTCGCATTGAGCGCGGCGATGACCCCGCCGATCACGGGCTGAATGCGCGTGGCCGGGGCTTCGAGATCGTTGGTGCCGGCGGCGAGCGCCTCGACCCAGTCTTCAAGCGATGCACCGGTTTCCGGCCAGCTGGCCGCATCGATCACGTCGGCAAAGCCGACCAGCAGTTCGCCGCTGCGCAGGCCGAGCGCCTGGAACACGTCCCTGGTCGCGACGGGAATGCGCGGATTGACCATCACGCAAGGCATGATCGGCAGAGCGAGCGGCAGCAGCGTTTCGCCGACGCCGGTCATGACGCAGGCGCGCGATTCCAGGCAAACCGGCACGTCGGCGCCCGTCAGCCGCGCGACCTCGATCAGGCGGGAATCGTCGATGGCGAGATTGTTCGCCCGCGCCAGCAGTCGCAGCGCCGCGGCGGCATCGGCCGAACCGCCGCCAATTCCGGCCGCGACCGGCAGCACCTTGTCGAGTGTGAAACTGCCGACCTTCAGGTTGGCCACCCGCTCGCGGAGCAGCTGCGCGGCCTTGAACACGAGGTTATCGGCGGTTTCGCCGCAGGCCTGCGCCAGCGGCCCCGTGGTCACGAGATGCAGTTCGGATCCAACCGTCAGGCTCAGGCGGTCGGCGCAGTCGGCGAACGCCACCATGCTTTCGAGGTCGTGATAGCCGTCGACCCGCCGTCCAACCACCCGCAGGGTCAGGTTGACTTTGGCACGCGCATGCTCGATCAGCGCCCCCATTGGCGATCAGTCCCTCGATCAGGCCTTCAAGATCAGCCGCCCTTGCCGTCTTCTTTTTTCTTGTCCGCGGAGGTCACCGAGGAAGTGTCGTCGGGGAGGCCGTTCTCGATCTTGGCCTCGATCTTGGGCAGGTCTTCCGGCTCGGGCTTGAGGTCGCGGGCATGGGCCCACTGGAATTTCGCCTCCAGCGTGCGGCCGACGCGCCAATAGGCGTCGCCGAGATGGTCGTTGATGGTCGGGTCCTCGGGCTTGAGATCGATCGCGCGCTCGAGATTCTTCACCGCGTCGTCGTAATTGCCGATGCGGTAATAGGCCCAGCCCAGCGAGTCCACGATGTAGCCGTCATCCGGGCGCTGCTCGACGGCGCGCTTGATCATCTTCATGCCGTCGTCGAGATTGATGCCCTGATCGATCCACGAATAGCCGAGATAGTTCAGCACGTGCGGCTGCTCGGGCTGCAGCTCGAGCGCCTTGCGCATGTCGGCTTCGGCCTTGTTCCACGCCTTGGAGCGCTCCTCGCAGATGCCGCGATAGTAATAATAGACCCAGTTGTTCTTGTCGTTGGGATCGGGCATCGCCGCGATGCCCTGCGAATAGGTCTCGGCGCAATCGGCGAACTTCTTGCGGCCGCGCTCGATGTTGCCGAGCGCCATGATGGCCTCGATATCCTTCTTATCCTCCGCCGTGACGCCCTTGAGGATCTTGATCGCCTCGTCGCTGCGGTCGGCGGCGTCGAGATCGGTCGCGAGCTGGATCTGCGCATTGCGCTTGAGCACCGAACTCGCCGGCATGCGCTCATAGACCTTGATCGCCATCTGCGGCTTCTTCACCGACTCGTAGAGATCGGCCAGCGACAACAGCGCCAGCGGATGGTTGGGCGCGAGGTACAGCGAAAGCTGCAGATAGACCAGCGCGAGATCCTCGCCGCCGCGGCGGGTCAGCGTCGCGCCGATGCCGTACAGCGCTTCGGCAGCGCCGGTCTGCGGCGAATCGACCAGCGGCTGCAGCTTCTTCCCGGCCCTGGTTTCGCGCAGATCTTCCTGCACCAGCGGATGCCGCGGCAGCTTCTTTTCGAAAGCCTCATAGACCGCCGTCGCCGCGGCATTGTCCTTGTTGCGCGTCAGCCAGCGCGCATAGTCGTCGGCCACCCGCAGCATGCCGTCGTCGAGCTTGTAGGCCCGCTCGAGCCGCACGCCGGCGTCCTTGTCCTTGCCCGCGAGTTCGAGAATCATGCCGGAATGCAGGTCCTTGAAGATCGGATACCATTCCGGACCGGTCAGCTTGTCGATATTGGCGACCGCCGTCTTGGCGTCGCCGGCGCCGTAGCTGGCCCAGCCCGACAGCAGCGTCGCGACCAGATCCGTGATCGGCCCGCGGATCGACTGATTGATGTTCGATTGCGCGGAGGCGTATTTCTTCTGCTTCAGGTCGCGCACGCCGACCACCAGGCGAGCAACGCGATTGGTCTTGTCGATGGTCAGGATCCGTTCGGCGAGCTTGACGGCCTCGTCGATGTCGCCGTCCGCCAGCGACGAGATGAAGGCGCGGTCCAAGAGCTCGTTGTTCTTCGGATCGATGCGAAGCGCCGAGCGGTAGAACGCCGCCGCGGCCGCCGAGTCGCGCTCCACACTGGCATGCCGGGCCGCCAGATAGCTGCCGGACATCGTCAGCGATTTCATGTCATGGGAATTGGGAAACTGCGCCGAGTTGTCCGAGGGATGATCGGGCGTCTGGGCCGACAGCGAGCCCGGCACGGCGAGCGCGGTGAAGGCGACAGCGGCAATGGCCCAGCGATTGAAACGAATGGAAATCATCACGGTTCGCCTTAGCTCCAGGGATTTGCGGAAGATGCATTTACGCCAAGATGGATACGGCAAGATCTTGCGATCATTCTCGAATGCGAACCCAACTGGCGGCATCAAGCCCGCTGACAATGCCGTGTTTGGCGTTCCACCGCAAGGATACGGGACGGCGAATTGATCGGCAGGACCACCCCGCCAGTCGCCCTCCGCCTGAAAACGCTTCCAGTGTGGCCGTATCGTGGCCGTCCTTTCCGCCGGGCCGGCGGCTTGAGCCCGTTCCGATTAAATCGGAACGGGCTCAAGTTATTTGTTTTGACGCGTTTTCTTGACGCGAACCGGTGTCCACTTCGCTGGAAAACGCTCTGTCTCACACAATCGTGGTCACATCGCCTCGTAGTTCGGTCCGCCGCCACCCTCCGGCGGAACCCAGGTGATGTTACCGTTGGGGTCCTTCACGTCGCAGGTTTTGCAGTGAACGCAGTTCTGGGCGTTGATCTGGAAGCGCGGGCCGGAAGCCTCCTCGACCCATTCATAGACGCCGGCCGGGCAATAGCGGTTGGACGGGCCGGCAAAGACATCGTGCTCCGAGGTCCTCTGCAAATTGAGGTCGGCGACCCTGAGGTGGACCGGCTGGTCCTCCTCGTGATTGGTGTTGGACAGGAATACCGACGACAGCCGGTCGAAGGTGAGCTTGCCGTCCGGCTTCGGCGAGGCGATCGGCGCATGCGTTTTGGCCGGATCGAGCGTCTTGCGGTCGGGCTTGGCATGGGACTGGGTGCCGAACAGCGAGAAGCCGAGCGTGTTGCACCACATGTCGATACCGCCGAGCATCACGCCGATCACGGTGCCGAACTTCGACCACAGCGGTTTGACGTTGCGGACCGGATAGAGATCCTTGCCGACCTCTGAATCGCGCCAGCCGTTCTCATATTCGACCAGTTCGTCGTTGGCGCGGCCGGCGCCGAGCGCGGCATTGACGTGCTCGGCGGCGAGCATGCCGCTGCCGATGGCGTTGTGCACGCCCTTGATGCGCGGCACGTTGACAAACCCGGCCGCGCAGCCGATCAGCGCGCCGCCGGCGAAGGTCAGCCGCGGCACCGACTGATAGCCGCCCTCGGTGATGGCCCGCGCGCCATAGGCCAGCCGCTTGCCGCCTTCGAACAGCGTGCGGATCGCGGGATGGGTCTTGAAGCGCTGGAATTCGTCAAACGGCGACAGATAGGGGTCATTGTAGTTGAGATGCACGACGAAACCGACCGCCACCATGTTGTCGTCATAGTGGTAGAGGAACGAGCCGCCGCCGGTTGAATTGTTAAGCGGCCAACCGAACGAATGCTGGATCAGCCCCTTCTGGTGTTTCGCGGGATCGATCTGCCAGACTTCCTTGAGACCGATGCCGAATTTCGGCGGTTCGCTCTTCGCATCGAGGGAAAATTTTGCGATCAGCTGCTTGGTCAGGCTGCCCCGCGCGCCTTCGGCGAACAGCGTGTATTTGCCGAGCAATTCCATGCCGCGGGTGAACGAGTCCTTGTGTGTGCCATCCTTGGCGATGCCCATGTCGCCGGTGGCGATGCCGCGCACCGCGCCGTTGTCGTCGTAAAGCACTTCGACGGCCGCGAAGCCCGGGTAGATCTCGACCCCGAGCGCCTCGGCCTTGCGCGAAAGCCAGCGGCAGACATTACCGAGCGAGCCGATATAGCAATGATGATTGTTCATCAGCGGCGGCATTGCGATGCCCGGCAGCGGGATCGCGGTTCCCTCGGTCATCCAGTAGAATTTGTCGGTCTTGACCTGGGTCTTCAGCGGGCAGTCAGCGTCCTCGCGCCAGTCCGGGACGAGCTTGTCAAGCGACACCGGATCAATCACCGCGCCGGACAGGATGTGCGCGCCGACTTCGGAACCCTTCTCAACGACGACAATGCTGAGATCGGCGTTGAGCTGCTTCAGCCGGATCGCGGCGGCAAGGCCGGACGGCCCGGCGCCGACGATGACAACATCGAATTCCATGGATTCGCGCGGCGGCAGTTCTTCAGTGCTCATGATCTGGTCCCGGCCAGGGTGGAAAAGGTTCTGTTCTGCAGGTGGTTTGTTTCCACTTTTTTCGCCTGAGAACAACCATGGAAATGCAAGGCTCGGGCGTTTCGTTGCGACCCGATCCACTCTAGAATGGTGCGATGCCACAGACACTCCGCCATGACGCCTGAGCGCGCGCCCACCGTTTCGCAATTGCTGGCCTTTTACCTGGAGGCCGGGGTTGACTGCGCGCTGGCGGATGCGCCGGTCAACCGGCTGGCCGATCCCGACCTCACACCCGTCGCAAGCGAGGCCGCGCCGCCCAGACCGGTCAGGACTGCTGCCCCGCCTCCCGCCGCGCGCGCCGAACCGGCGCAAGCACCGGAAGCCGCGATCCTGTCGGCGCGCGAAGCGGCGCGGACCGCGCCGACGCTGGAGGCGCTTCGCGCGCTGCTGGAGGATTTCGACGGCTGCGCGCTAAGATCGACCGCCACGCGGCTGGTGTTTTCCGACGGCAACCCGCAGGCGCGCATCATGTTCGTCGGCGAGGCGCCGGGGCGGGAGGAGGACCTCGAGGGTCTGCCCTTCGTCGGCCGCTCCGGAAAATTGCTGGACCGCATGATCGCGGCGATCGGGCTCGACCGCGGCAGCGCCTACATCGCCAATGTCATTCCGTGGCGGCCGCCCGGCAACCGTACGCCGACGCCGCAGGAAACCCAGATCTGCCTGCCGTTCATCCAGCGCCAGATCGAACTGGTGAATCCGGACGTGCTGGTCACGCTCGGCAATCCCTCCACGCAGACCCTGCTGTCGACCCGCGAGGGCATCATGAAAACCCGCGGACGCTGGCTCGACTACGACACCGGCACCCGCGTGATCCGCGCGCTCGCCACCTTCCACCCGGCCTATCTGTTGCGCTCGCCATCCTACAAGCGGCTGGCGTGGCAGGATCTGCGCGCGATCGCCAAGGCGCTCGCGCCGGGAGCTTCATCCTCATCCTGAGGATCAAGCGTTAGCGTGCGTCTCGAAGGATGGGCGGCATCGGGGCTTCTTGGTTCGAGACGGCGCTTACGCGCCTCCTCAGAGGATGTGATTTTTTGCTGCTTGGCAAGCGAGTGTGGCGGATGTCGCATGCATGTGATTCCCTGCGATCGTCGAATCGGGTGAGGCGCTGATGGGCGGTGACGAACTTTTTGGGGAACTGCCAGAGCAGAGGGGGCCGCAGGTAGGCGGGGCGCCGTCGGGAGCGCCGCGGCTGCGTGAGCCCAAACGAGACCAGATCGAGCTGCGTGCAGTGGATATCGAGAGCCTGATTGGGGAAGATCACCCGGTACGAGTGATCTGGTCGTATGTCGAAGGCCTCGACCTGAGCGAGCTTGAGAATCGGATCAAGGCACGGGGCGACAGGCCCGGTCATCCGGCGACCTCGCCGCGGCTTCTGCTGGCGCTGTGGCTCTATGCCACCAGCGAGGGGGTTGGCAGTGCGCGTGCCCTGGAGGGGCTTTGCAACAGCCATGATGTTTATCGCTGGCTGTGTGGCGGCGTGTCGGTGAACTATCACACGCTGGCGGACTTCCGGGTCGGTTGCGCTGATCTGCTCGACCGGCTGCTGGCCGAGCATTTGGCGGCGCTGATCAAGACTGGCCTGGTGGACCTCGACGGGTTGGCACAGGACGGGGTGCGGATACGGGCGAGTGCGGGGGCGTCCTCGTTCCGGCGCGCGGCGACGCTTGACCGGCATCTTTCGGCTGCGCAGGCGGTCGTGGATCAGCTCAAGCGTGAGGTCGATACGCGCTCGGATGCCAGCAACCAGCGGATCAAAGCCGCCAGGGAGCGGGCCGCGCGCGAACGCCTCGAACGGGTCAAGGCGGCCCAGAAAGCGCTCGACGAGATCAAGCGGCAGCGTGACGAACGCGAACAAAAGCGCGGCAACGGCAAGAAGCCGAAGGAGCCGCGCGCCTCGACCACCGACACACAGGCGCGGGTGATGAAGATGGCCGATGGCGGCTTCCGCCCGGCCTATAATGTGCAGGTGGCAAGCGTCGCCGGTGAGCAGATCGTAGTCGCGGTCGACGTCAGTAATAGCGGTTCCGATCGGAGCCTGATGCGGCCGATGCTGGAGCGGCTACGCACGCGGCTGGGACGCTTCCCGGCATGGCATCTTGCCGATGGCGGCTTTTGCAGCGGCGAGGATATCGAGTGGGCGCATGGCAAAGGGATCGAGATCTATTGTCCACCGGTCCAGTCCAAGCATGGCACCGACCCCTATTTGCCGCGGCGCGGCGATGGCCCAGGCGTTGGCTTGGCGGGCACGGATGGGGAGTGAAGCGGGCAAGGCGCAGTACAAGCCCCGCTCGATCTGCGAATGCATCCATGCGCGCTGGCGCAATTGGGATCTGCGGCAATTGACCGTACGTGGCTTCCAAAAGGTCCGAGCCGTGGTCCTCTGCTACGCCCTCACCAACAACATCTTGCAGGGCCATCGCCTCGCCGCCGCATAGGCAGGAGGTGGTCAACCGCAACCCCAGCATGCAGTCTGCCAAACAACGCAATAACTCAAAGAAACTGGCACCTACCGAAAAACTTCACAAGCTCTCACCATGAGGAGCTAAGGCGTTTTCGGCCGCACGATGGCCCAGCCGATCCGCAGCAGCGGTTGCCGCCCGGTGACGAGCCATTCGAACGCCCGCGGCACTTCGGGCACCAGGCCCGGAAACCGCTGCGCAATATCGGGCGGCGGGGTGCCGACGGTATCGGCCGCGCGCCAGACCACGACGCCGCCGGTTTCGTAGAATTTTTTCAGCGAGATCCACGGCGTCCGTTGCGGCGCGGCGTCAAGAAAGAGATGGGGACGCGCCGGGTCGAGCGAGATCAGCGCCGCCAGTTGCGCGTCGCCGGTGACCGCCTGCAGCGGGCGGTTGGTGCGCCGCTCAAAGCTGTCGCCGAAGAAATTCGCGATCGCGCGGGCCGGCAACGACGTCGTCACCTCGCGGCCGCCGGTCCAGGGCAAAAAGATGGTGGTCGCGAGCACCGCCAGCGCGGGCGCAACGATCGCCGTCGCCCAGACCGAGCGCAACAGCCGGTGGCGCCGGAGCTGGACGAGATCGCCGGTCGCGACAATCACGGCCAGTCCCGACATCAATAACGCGACGCCCGCGCCGCCCGCGACCCGGTCGAGATCGAACAGGCCGGAAATCAGGCTCCCGAACAACGCGGGGCCGATGGCCAGGCAATAGACGAAATCGCGCGCCAGCGAAGCGACCTGGGGACGATAGATGATCGGCGCGTCTTCCGGATTGCGGGCGAACCAGCCGGAATTGAGTACCACCAGCAGCACGATGCCGGCTAGCGCCGCCAGCAAGCCCCCGAGCAACGCGGCCCAATGCATTCCTCGCGCGCCCAGATCCGCGGTCCCTGGCAAAGGCGGCAAGACCAGCGCGTCGGCGCGGATCAGCCAGATGAGATAGGGGAGCGCCAGCACAAGAATCACGAGAAGCGCGAACAGCGGATCGAACGACATCAGCATGCGCCGTCCTCGCTCCGTCGCAAGTGCAAATCCTGCAACCAACAACAACAGGAACGGCGCCGCAGAGGTGGTCAGCAGCAACAGCCCGGCTTCGATCGACCATGCGAACCACGCGTTGCGCCGGTTCTGACCGATCAGTTGCCAGGTGTGCAGCAGCAACATCGCCCATAACGGCCGCGCCAGCACCTCGGGACCGAACTCGAGGCCGGGCGAACTGAAGGCCGTCACCGTCATGGTCAGGAGCACCGCGAGCACCGCTTGTTGTCTGCCGACGATGGCGCGCGAGAGCAGGTAAAACGCCCAGAACATCGCGATCGAGCAAAGCTGCGACAGCAAATAGACGCCGATCATGTGGCCGCCGGCGGCGCGAAACGCGATGTCGGCCAGCCAGAACGCCAGCGGCGGGCCGAGGGCGGTGCCGACCTGGTATTCCCGGCCATAGGCCAGCACGGTGGCGAGGTTGCCGGGAGGGCTGCGATATAACAGCAACGCCACGAGGAGCCACAGCGCCGCCTGGCAGAGCACCACCAGCCAGACCACCAGCCGCGGACGGGCGCGGATCAGTTCGATAATCAGGGAGGTGAAACGCATGAACCGTCCGAAATACCCAACCCCAGCGCTGCAACCCCGGCGCTATTCGATCCCCTGGATGTGATAGAGCCCGTCAGCCGCCGAGGCAACCATGACGTTTTCGAGCAAGTGGATTCCGGTTCGCGTGACGAAAATGCGTGAAAGCCAAAACCTTGCCCGGTTCTGATTCGATCAGAACAAGCGCTTCATCAAATCGCCGCGGAAATTTCCCCGCCCGCCTCTGCTTCGGCAAACAGGTCGGGTTCGCGCTTGATGGTCCACGGCTGATGCTTTTCCCGTGCCGCGATGACGGGCGCGTACAGACTGCGATGATGTGCTGACGGTCCGAGCCGATCGAGCGCTTCCAGATGCTCGGGCACGCTGTAGCCCTTGTGGGACTCAAAACCGTAGCCAGGGCAATCCTGCGCCAGGGCGCACATCAGCCGGTCGCGCGTCACCTTGGCGATGATCGAGGCCGCGGCGATCGAGACCACCAGCCCGTCACCGCCGATCACGGCCTCGCAGTCGCAGGCGATGTCGAGCTTGTCGCGGCCGTCGACGAAGACGTGTCTCGGCATTTCCGGCAGTGCGTGCACGGCGCGCGCCAATGCCCACAGCGAGGCGCGCAGGATATTGTCGCGATCGATTCGTGCCGGCGGGCCGAAAGCCACCGCGAAGGAGGCGGTCGCGCAGATTTCCTCGAACAATTCCTCGCGCCGCTCCGGCGTCAGCCGCTTGGAATCGTCGATACCCCTAGGGATTCGCTTGGGGTCCAGCACCACGGCGGCCGCCACCACCGGACCCGCCAGCGGGCCACGGCCGGCCTCGTCGCAGCCGGCCACCGGCCAGATGCCGCGCTTGATCAGCGCGCGCTCGCGGCGAAAACCCGGCGGCGCCACGGCGATCACGCCCTTTGCCAGCCTGGCCGGACCGTCCTTGGATTTTTCCTTCGAATTTTCCTTGGACTTCGCTTTGGATTTTTCCCGAATCATGGCCGGGATCGTGCGCAAGGAGAGCCTGCGGCGCAACCGGGAACTCGGCGCAATTACCGCTATTCAAGGTCGTTATCGCCGGCCATAGCGTTTTCGAGCGAAGTGGATACCGGTTCGCGTGAAGAAAACGCGTCAAAAGGATGTCTAGTCCGGCAGATGAATCCGACGGTCCTCTCCGACCTCGATTCCTGGCGCGACCACGACCTCCCAGGGGTGATTGTCGGGATCGGCAAAATAGCCGGAATAACCGCCGTAATCCGTCTTGTGCGCGGGTTTCAGCAGCGACGCTCCCTTGGAGACCGCGAAATCCAGCACCGTGTCGACCTCTTCCGGGGAGCGGCAGTTCCACGCCAATGTCATCCCGCGAAACGCCTGCGGCCGCGGACGTTCCGGCAGCGTGACATCCTGCGCAAGCTGATTCCACGGAAAAAGTCCGATGGCGGTGCCGCCGGTTTCGAAAAACGCGACGGTCTCGCCGGTGGCCTGGAATTTCCGGACAAAGCCGAGCGCCTCGTAAAAGGCGATGCTGGAACGCATGTTGCTGACACCGAGCGTGATCATGGTCAGCCGCGCGACGGGTGCTGCCGGTTTGTCGCTTATGGAACTCATGCCGGATGTTCTCCGCCGCTCTAAAACAGGCTGAGTTGCTGGCCGCTGCGCTTGGGCCGCGCGAAATGATCCGTGGTCAATTTCGACCGCCGCTTGTTGAGACCGAGTTTTTCGCAGGCGATCTCGAACCGGCGGCCGATCATCCAGGCCATCGGCCCGGTGCCCTTCATCCGCGTTCCCCATTGCGAGTCGTAGTCGCGGCCGCCGCGCATGTCGCGGATCAGCGTGAAGATGTGGCGGTAGCGGTCGGGATAGTTCGCCATCAGCCATTCGCGAAACAGGTCGCGCACTTCCAGCGGCAGCCGCAGCAGCACATAGCTCGCTTCCTTGACGCCGGCATGCGAAGCCGCATCGAGGATGCGCTCGATCTCGCTATCGTTCAGGGCGGGGATGACGGGCGCGACCATCACCGTGGTCGGAATGCCCGCTTCCGACAATTGCCGCAGCGCTTCCAGCCGTTTCGCCGGCGTCGAGGCCCGCGGCTCCATGGTGCGTGCCAGCTTGGCATCGAGCGTCGTCACCGAAATCGCCACCTTGGCGAGATTGCGCTTGGCCATCCGCGCCAGGACATCGATGTCGCGGGTCACCAGTGCCGATTTGGTCACGATGCCGACCGGATGCGAGGCGCGCTCCAGCACCTCGAGAATGCCGCGCATGATCTTCCGCTCGCGCTCGATCGGCTGATAGGGATCGGTGTTGGTGCCGATCGCGATCATGCGCGGTTCGTAGTCCTGCGCCGCTAATTCCTTTTCCAGCAATTGCGGCGCGTCAGGTTTTGCAAACAATTTCGATTCGAAGTCCAGTCCCGGCGACAACCCGAGATAGGCGTGAGTCGGCCTGGCAAAACAGTAGACGCAGCCGTGCTCGCAGCCCCGGTAGGGATTGATCGAGCGGTCGAAGCCGATATCGGGCGAATCGTTGCGGGTGATGACTTTTCGCGCGGTGTCGAGCGCGACGGTGGTCTTGAACGGCGGCAGTTCATCGAGGCTCTGCCAGCCGTCGTCGAAGGCGACCCGCGCCTCGGCCTCAAAACGGCCGCTGGCGTTGGACTGCGCACCGCGGCCACGCCGCCGTTCGCGCTCGATCGCGACTGCAAGTTCCGGAAAAGGGGGTGGTGCACCCGCCGGTTCGGAGGGCGCCGTGACCGGCGGGTGCTTGAGGGCATGAGAGGATGCTCGGCTCATGGCGAGAACATAGCACGCCGATAGAACAAAGCAAGAACATAACTGCAGTCGCCTGGGGATGAGCGAATCCGTCTCATTGCGCCGGATCAACATCGGGCATGGCGGAAGGTGGTGGGATCGTGAGTGCGCCGGCGCCGGCTGACGCCGTCGCTACACATTCCCTCTCTATATTTTGCCTCTCTTTACCTTGTTCGCACCACGAAGGATCGATCGGCTGGCAAGTGTGTTGCTTTAAGCCATCGTTGAGACGTTGCCATGCAGACACCAGGCGCCAACGACACGTCTTCAACAGCCCGTGATCTGGACCTGCTGGACCGCTACTGGCGCGCCGCCAACTACCTCTCGGTCGGCCAAATCTATCTGCTCGCCAACCCCCTGCTTCGCGAACCCTTGCTGCCGGAGCACATCAAGCCGCGGCTATTGGGACATTGGGGCACCACACCGGGACTCAATTTCGTCTACGCCCATCTCAACCGGGTCATTCGCGCATCCGACCTCAACGTCCTCTATGTCTGCGGGCCCGGTCACGGCGGCCCGGGCATGGTCGCCAACACCTATCTCGAAGGCAGCTACAGCGAGATCTATCCGGACATCGGCCGCGACGCCGAGGGCTTGCGCAAATTGTTCCGCCAGTTCTCGTTTCCCGGCGGCATTCCGAGCCACGCGGCGCCGGAAACACCGGGATCGATCCACGAGGGCGGCGAACTCGGCTACGCGCTGCTGCACGCCTATGGCGCGGCACTCGACAATCCCGATCTCATCGTCGCCTGCGTGGTCGGCGACGGCGAAGCCGAGACCGGGCCGCTCGCCGCGTCCTGGCATTCCAACAATTTCCTCAATGCCGCGCATGACGGCGCGGTGCTGCCCATCCTTCATCTCAACGGCTACAAGATCGCCAATCCCACCGTGCTCGGCCGGATGAGCAACGAAGAGATTCGCCATCTCTTCATGGGCTACGGCCATGAGCCGTTATTCGTGGAAGGCAGCGACCCCGCAACGATGCATCGGCTGATGGCCGACACGCTGGAGCGGGCACTGGAAAGCATCCGCAAAATTCAGACGGCCGCGCGCGACGGGCGCACGACAAGCGGGCGTCCGCAATGGCCCATGATCGTGCTGCGCAGTCCCAAGGGCTGGACCGGACCGAAAGAGGTTGACGGCCTGAAGGTCGAGGGCTTTTGGCGCGCGCATCAGGTGCCGATCGCCAATCCGCGTGGAAATCCCGAGCATCTGAAACTGCTCGAGCAATGGATGCGCAGCTATCAGCCGGACAAGCTGTTCGACGAATCCGGCCGGCTGCTCCCTGAATTGCAGGCGCTTGCTCCCGAAGGCGAGCGTCGCATGGGCGCCAATCCGCACGCCAATGGCGGGCTCTTGAAGCGCGAGCTCAAGCTGCCGGACTTTCATGGCTATGCCGTCGACGTCCCCTGCCCCGGCGGCGCCGAGGCCGAAGCCACGCGCGTGCTCGGACAATTCCTGCGCGACGTCGTGCGCGACAACGCCGAGGCGCGGAATTTCCGGATCGTGGGGCCCGACGAGACCGCCTCGAACCGCCTCGATGCGGTGTTCGAGGTGACGGAGCGGGTCTGGATGGAGGGCATCGAGCCGTACGACGTTCATCTGGCGAGGGACGGCCGGGTGATGGAGGTGTTGAGCGAGCACCTCTGCCAGGGCTGGCTGGAAGGCTATCTGCTCACCGGACGGCACGGCTTCTTCTCCTGCTACGAGGCCTTCATCCACATCGTCGATTCCATGTTCAACCAGCACGCCAAATGGCTGAAGGTTTCACGCGCGCTGCCGTGGCGACGGCCGATCGCCTCGCTCAATTATCTCCTGACCTCGCATGTCTGGCGTCAGGACCACAACGGCTTCAGCCATCAGGACCCCGGCTTCGTCGATCTCGTCACCAACAAGAAGGCCGACATCGTCCGGGTGTATTTTCCGCCCGATGCCAACACGCTGCTCTGGATCGCCGACCATTGTCTGCGGACCTATGACCGCATCAACGTGATCGTCGCCGGCAAGCAGCCCGCGCCGCAATGGCTGACCATGCGGGAGGCCGCGACGCATTGCGATGCCGGCATCGGAATCTGGCCATGGGCCGGCACCGAGGCGGCGGGCTCCGAACCCGATGTGGTGATGGCCTGCGCCGGCGACGTCCCGACACTGGAGACGCTGGCCGCGGTCGACTTGCTGCGGAAGGCCCTGCCCGACCTGAAAATCCGGGTCGTCAATGTGGTCGACCTGATGACGCTGCAGCCGAAAGACCAGCATCCGCACGGCGTCAGCGATCGCGATTTCGACGGCATGTTCACGCGCGACAAGCCGGTGATCTTCGCCTATCACGGCTATCCCTATCTGATCCATCGCCTGACCTATAACCGCACCAACCACGCCGGGATGCACGTTCGCGGCTTTGCCGAGGAAGGCACGACGACGACGCCGTTCGACATGGTGGTGTTGAACGAGCTCGACCGCTTTCATCTGGCGATCGAAGTCATCGATCGCGTGCCGGGCCTCAACATCGCCGCGGCCCACATCAAGCAGCAGTTCCGCGATGCCCTGATCGAGCACACGCGCTACGTCCGCGAGCATGGCGAAGACATGCCGCAAATCCGCGACTGGGTTTGGCCATACGGCAATAACGTGGACGCCCGTGACTGATGTCAGCGGTACCGCGGACATGATGGCCACAAGCCGAAACCCGCACGTCGTCAGGCCCGGCAGGGATTGGCCGGCGCCTAGAGTGGGATGACTTTTCTTCGAATAGTCATCCCACTCTAGCTTTCTGTTTGAGCGTGATCTCCGAGCAAACGCTTCGCGTTTGTCGAGGGAAAACCGGTTCCCACTTTTCCGGATCATGCTCTAGCCGCCCCTACCCCGATCCGCTGTGGGATAGCCCCGGCCCCCCGTTCCGTCCGCTCCGCTGCCGCAAAAAGCTGCAGCGAGCGGGCTGCTTTGATTGTGACAAGGTGGTAACTGTGCGACGTTTTTACCGTCTGGGAGAACGAAGCTTCATTCATGCTGAGCGTGATTATCCCCACCGAAGGCGTCGAACAGTCTGCCGTCGCCACCCTCGCCGCCCTGGTGCCGGGAGCCGCAGCCGGCGTGATCAAGGAAGTTCTTCTGGTTGACCGGGCCGGTACCGGGGTGATCGAGCGGGTCGCCGACGTCGCGGGCTGCCGCTTCCTGCCTTGCCAGGGCACGCGGGCGGCGGCGCTGGCGGCTGGCGCGCGCCAGGCCCGTTCGCCCTGGCTGATGTTCCTGCATGCCGGCGCGGTGCTGGACTCGAGCTGGATCGAGGAGACCACGCAATTCATCCAGCGCGTCTCGGACAGCGGACGCCCGCGCGCCGGCATCTTCCGCTACGCCCGCTCGCCCTATGACGACCCAAGCCTGCGCGACGGTTTCAAATTCATCGCCCGCATGATCACCGGGCCGTCGGCGGACCAGGGGCTTTTGATCGCGCGCGACCATTACGAGCGGCTCGGCGGCCACGCGCCGGACGCCCGCCGCTCCGAGGCCCGACTGCTGCGGCAGCTAGGCCGCTCCTCACGGACGCTGTTGCGGAGCCGGATCATCATGGTGGCATGAGGCGCGCCGAGATTCTTGCCCCAAGATACTTGCCAAAGTCAAATAATTGTTTGACAATGGCAACTATCGAGGTGAGCCATGTCGCAACCGGATTCGAATGCCCAGATATCGGCGGTACGCGCCTTCAACCGCTTCTACACCCGCAAGCTCGGCGTGCTCGACCAGCAACTCCTGAAAAGTCCGTTCTCGCTGAGCGAGGCACGGGTGCTGTACGAGTTGGCGCAGCGGGACAATGTGGCGGCGAAAGAGGTCGGGATCGAGCTCGGCCTCGATCCGGGCTACCTCAGCCGCATCGTCCAGAAATTCGACGAGGATGGGCTGATCACCCGCAAGGCGTTGCCTTCCGACCGGCGCCAATTCCAGCTCGGCCTGACCGCCAAGGGCCGCCAGGCTTTTGCAAGACTCGAGCGCAGCTCGCAGGACGACGTCGCCGCCATGCTCACCGCCCTGCCGCCCGGTGGCGTGGCGCGTCTGACCGCGGCGATGGGCGCGATCGAGCGTCTGCTCGGCGCGCCGCACACGCCGCGACCTGCGATCCTGCGCGATCCCCGGCCGGGCGACATGGGATGGGTGGTGCAAAGCCATGGCGAATTGTACGCGCGCGAATACGGTTTTGACTCGTCGTTCGAAGCGCTGGTGGCGGAGATATTGGCAAAATTCCTCGCCTCGTTCGACGCCTCGCGCGAACGCTGCTGGATCGCCGACATCGACGGCGCCCAAGTCGGCTCGGTATTCCTGGTCAGGCAAACCGACGACGTCGCCAAGCTGCGATTGCTGCTGGTCGATCCGGCCGGACGCGGACAGGGATTGGGACGGCGGCTGGTCGGCGAATGCATTTCGTTTGCCAGGGCTTGCGGCTACCGCAAGATCACGCTGTGGACCCAGAGCATTCTGCTGGCCGCGCGGAAAATCTATCAGGAAGCGGGCTTTGTACGGGTCGCCAGCGAGCCGCACCGCGGTTTCGGCCAGAGCCTGATCGGCGAGACCTGGGAGCTCGAGCTGTGACGCCGACGCGTCGCGCTTCGTCGCGGCGCGTCACGCCGGAACTCATGGCCTTCTACAAAAAGCGCGCGCATCGGCTGCGCGAACAAGCCTGGCGCGACATGTGGACGGGATTGTGGGCCGCGCTGAAGAGGATCATCGCCTAGAGCCCCGTTTCGATTCTATCGAAACGGGGCTCTAGATTCTTATTTGACGCGTCTTCTTAACGCGAATTGGTCTCCACTTCGCTTGAAAACGCTCTAGGCCGTCGCGCCCTGCGCTTTCGGGCGGCGCAGATGTTCGTCCAGCCGCGGCATGATCTCGACGAAATTGCACGGCCGGGTGCGGTAGTCGAGCTGGGCCATGAGAATGCCATCCCAGGCGTCGCGGCAGGCGCCGGGCGATCCCGGCAGGCAGAAGATGAAGGTGGCGCCGGCTGTCCCGGCGGTGGCCCGGCTCTGGATCGTCGAGGTACCGATCTTGGCATGGCTCAGCATGTGGAACGCGATCGAAAAACCATCCATCCGCTTCTCGAACAACGGCTCGACCGCCTCCGGCGTCACATCGCGGCCGGTAAAGCCGGTGCCGCCGGTGGTGATGATGACATCGACGCCCGGCTCCGCAATCCATTTCCTGACGATACCGCGGATCGCCTCGACGTCGTCGGTTGTGATCTCGCGCGCCGCGAGGTGATGACCGGCGGCGGTAAGCCGCTCCGCCAGCGTGTTTCCGGATTTGTCATCCGCCAGCGTGCGCGTATCCGAAATCGTCAGCACCGCGATGTTGAGCGGAACGAATTTTTTCGATTCGTCGATGGAAGACATCATGCGTCTCTCCTCGTCATGCCCGGCCTTGTGCCAGGCATCCACGCCTTAAGTTTTTCTCAGCAAGCAAAGACGTGGATGGCCGGGACATCTAGCGCGAAGACGCGCTTCGCGCTTCTGCCCGGCCATGACGATCAATGCATCGCGATCCTCACAAATTGCCCGCGCCGAACGTGTTGCAGGCCTGCACCGTGCCCTGCTGATAGCCGGTCATGAACCATTGCTTGCGCTGCGCGGCGGAGCCGTGGGTGAAGGAATCCGGCACCACCCGCCCGGTCGCCTGCCGCTGCAGCGTATCGTCGCCGATCGCGGACGCCGTCGTCAGCGCCGCGTCGATATCGCCGGCCTCGAGGAAGCCCGGTCGCTTCTTCGACTCGCGATTGACCCAGACGCCGGACAGGCAATCCGCCTGCAGCTCGACCTTGACCTGCAGCGCGTTGCTCTCCGCCTTGCTGCCGGCCTGCTGCTGCAGCCGCGTCACGCGCGGCAGGATGCCGAGCAGGTTCTGGATGTGATGCCCGGCCTCGTGGGCGATGATATAGGCCGCGGTGAATTTGCAGGCATTGCCGGAGCAGCCGTGGAACCTGGTCTCGACCTCGCGGAAAAATCCGGTGTCGAGAAATATCCGGCGCTCCGGCGGACAGTAGAACGGCCCCATCGCCGACTGCGCCATGCCGCAGCGCCCGCCATTGGTGGCGTTGCGGAACAGCACGATTTTCGGGCCCGTGTAGGATTGCCCCGAGGCCTGGAAGATCTCGCTCCAGCGATCGTCGATCTCACCGAGGATGCCGGCGATCATGCTGCCCATCTCGTCGGTCGGCGCGCCGGTCTTGACGGTTCCCGACCTGCGATCGGTCTGATAGCTCGGCGCCTGGCTGCCGCCGCCCAGAATTTCCGCGCCGCCAATCAGGATGCGCGGGTCGATGCCGAACGCATAGCCGATCAGGCCGAGCACGATGATGGTGCCAATGCCGAGTCCGCCGCCGCCCATGGGAAGACCGAGGCCGCCGCCACCCATTCCGCCGCCGCTGTCATCGCGACGGTCCTCGATATCGTCGCTGCGACGGAAGTCATCGTAACGCATGGCGTATTTTCCTCATTTCCAATTCGGCGGCAACGCATCACCGATATCCAACGCGACAGTCACGTAAAAATTCCATCGCGTTAATCAATAACCCGCCCGGCAAAAATTGCCTAGCAAGAAAGAATTACCGGGTTAAGTCGATTTTTACTTTGCCTCGTCAATGTACGGCCAGTCGGTTGTTTAGTCCCGCGTCGCCGACAGCGTCGCCTGAGTCAGAGTATTTGAGTCATGGTTGTGTCGCGTCGCGGGGCGTCTGCAAGGGCGCCCCGCACTAAATTCGAGTCCCAGGAGAATATCCGTATCGTCATAGGCGATTGCGTCGCCGAGATGTCGAAACTGCCGGCCGGTTCGGTCGACCTGGTATTCGCGGACCCACCCTACAATCTGCAGCTCAAGGGCGATCTCAAGCGCCCCGACGAATCCCATGTCGACGCCGTCAACGACGACTGGGACAAGTTTTCATCCTTCGCCGCCTATGACGATTTCACCCGCGCCTGGCTCTTGGCGTGCCGCCGCATCATGAAACCGTCGGCGACGCTGTGGGTGATCGGCTCCTACCACAACATTTTCCGCGTCGGCGCGATCATGCAGGACCTCGGCTTCTGGGTTCTCAACGACATCGTCTGGCGCAAGACCAATCCGATGCCGAATTTCCGCGGCCGCCGTTTTACCAACGCCCACGAGACCATGATCTGGGCCGCGCGCGACGAAAAGGCGAAAGGCTATACCTTCAACTACGAAGCGCTGAAGGCCGCCAACGAGGACGTCCAGGCGCGCTCCGACTGGCTGATCCCTTTGTGTACCGGTGAGGAACGGCTCAAGGGCGAGGATGGCAAGAAGGTCCACCCGACGCAAAAACCAGAAGGCCTGCTGGCGCGCGTGCTGCTGTCGTCGTCGAAACCCGGCGACCTCGTGATCGATCCGTTCAACGGCACCGGCACCACGGGTGCCGTGGCAAAACGTCTCGGCCGCCGCTACATCGGCTTCGAGCGCGACAAGACCTATGCTGTGGCAGCCGAAGCGCGCATCGCCGCGATCGAACCGCTGCCGGAAGCCACCCTGGCGCCGTTCATGACCGCGCGCGACGCGCCGCGCGTCGCCTTCTCCGAACTGATCGAGCGCGGCATGATTTCGCCCGGCACCAGGCTGGTCGATTCCAAGAAGCGCCACGGCGCTTTGGTGCGCGCCGACGGCGCCATCATGCTCGGCGACAAGGTCGGCTCGATCCACCGCATCGGCGCGGTGGCACAAGGCGCCGGCGCCTGCAACGGCTGGACCTTCTGGCACATCGAGACCAACAAGGGCCTCAAGCTGATCGACGAATTGCGCGCCGAGATCCGCTCGGGGATGGCGGCGGGCTGAATTTCAAAGAAATCGGGTGGGCAAAGGCGCTCTTGCGCCGTGCCCACCGTCTAACCTGGCACTCGTCATACCTCGCTAATCGGTGGGCACGCTTCGCTTTGACCACCCTACGGACTGAATGACAGCGCCGCCCCACAAACAACCGTCATACCCCGCGAAGGCGGGGTATCCAGTACGCCGCGGCCTTTCCGCTCAATCACTGACGTCTCTGGAATACTCGATCATCCGCTTTCGCGGATGATGACATCAGGGGTGTGCAACGGCTTCACAATTCAAACAGCCGGAACGTAACTGCGTTGAAACCGTCATTGCGAGCGAAGCGAAGCAATCCATCGGGCCACAAAAAGAAAGCTGGATTGCTTCGCTTCGCTCGCAATGACGACAAAACGCAACTTCGCGATCTCGCCGCATGTTTGCGCGTCGGGCAGGCAAAGCGACCCTGTACGCGGCAGCCCGTAGGCACATAAAGACAAACGATGATATCACTATCACCTTCTCGAGACAGCGCGTCAGAACGCGGTTTGCCGGAAGTGCTCCGCGGCGGAGGACCTGATGCGTATCGCTTCGCCAGCAAACGATATAAATAGCTCAATTGACGGCCATCGGAGGAAATTCAATATGCCAAAGATAGCTGCGATCCTGGCTTGCAGCCTCGTCGCCTCAGTCTTTTCGTTCAGTGCCCAAGCACGGAGCTTTTGCGGACAAGGCTTTCACCGTGACCCTTATGGCGCGTGCGTACGCAACGGTGAGCCGACCCGCTTGGTCGTGACCCCCAATGAAGGACCGGTCTGGCCGAGGGTGTGGTGCCCAAAATACGGTTACTACTACAATGACCGCCACGGCCGGTGCGTACCCGCTCGGTAAGGGTGTCGAGCGGGCGGGAACAGTCCGCGCTGGCACTGATGTTCGGCCGATGTGACTTTCAGCACCACATTACTTCCCGGCTCGCCAAGGCAAATTCCGACACTGCACGGAAAGCTGGGAGATGGTGCGGTTGTTTTGCCAGCAGCGGCGGTGGCATCTTGCTGCGCTGATGCATCTTGCTGCGCTTATGCATCCTAACCCGTGCCGCCAAGGTCCCGACCGGCCCCGACGGGCTGCACGAGATCAAGCATGACGGAAACCGCCTGATCGTGCAGCGCGAGGGCTCACATGCCACCGCCTCCGCCACCCCCGCCGCCACCAGCTTGTCTGGACGCGTCGATATCTCTGTCTAAACCACGAGGTTCAGGCGCGTAACCGAAAGCTCCCCGATAGCCCTTCTTCGAGCCCCTGGCTTGCGTCTCGCGCAGCGGAGCGTAGCCGAAGACGCCCGGGTGATGTTTCCGAGAGACCTTATGCTGCAGAGCCGGTGTTTTGCCTGGTACTCCCTGCGCAAGCACAGCCGGTGCGGCGGCGACGAGAGCGGCGGCAGAAAGTGCGATGATCGTTGTCTTCACTTTTCAGTCCTCCCTCCTTGGAATAAAAAGCCCGCGCAGCGCGCTGAAACTAGACCCGTTCCGTGACCGGGCCACATCACGCTACGGTGAAGGCGTAACAGGCGTGATATGACCCGCCAGCCCTGCAGACGGTTGGGTCTGGAGCACAGGCGAGCCACTGCCGGTCGCTACTTCATCGATCGAAGTGCGCCCCAGAATTGATTTGCGTTTCGCTCAAACGAACTGGCGCTCTTGCGCAAATCCCAGAGGGCGAAGGCGGTTGCATCTGCCAGTAGCCTGTAGGGCGGATCGAGCTAAACGAGCTGACATCTGCCGCCAATACCGCGCTTTCGGCTTGTTCCTTGTGAAGGCAGGGACTAGAATCCGCTGCCAGCCGAGACTTGCTGTCCGGATTGATCGCCCAATGCGAAAACGATCTGAGAGATTGCTGTTACTGCCGCTATTGCCGATCTTTGTTCTCGGCATGTTTCCGATTTTGCTATTTTGTTTCATGGGTTTTGCCGGCCTCGGCATCCTTGGCATTCTCCTGATTTGCGTTGGCCTGGGCGACGGGCTGCACGCCAACAGTGATTTCAATCGACAGGTCATCGTCCACGGTTATGCGCGCCGATCGGAGCGAGCCGTCGATGCATCGAATCTGCGCTGGACCGTTCGTTTCGCGACCGTCATGAACGTCACTGGCGTGGGACTGATCGCCGCGGGACTTTGCGGCCTTTTCTACTTCGGTTGATCGACGCTGAGGGCCTGCGCTCCCCTCACGAACTCGTCGGTTGCGCATCCGCGCAAAATTTGAGCATGGACAGATGTCCATGGCATAGTGGCCACGTCCCGCTTTTTTCTCGGTAACAATTTTTAGGCAAAAGGGAGATCTGAATGCTCAAATTCTACTTCAATGGCGCCCCGAACCCAAACAAGGTCGCGCTGTTTCTCGAGGAGTCCGGCCTGCCCTTCGAGCCGGTGCCGGTCGACACCCGCAAGGGCGACCAGTTCAAGCCGGAATTCCTCAAAGTGAATCCGAACGGCAAGGTGCCGGCGATCGACGATGACGGCGTGTTCGTGTTCGACTCCAACGCGATCCTGCTTTACCTGGCGGAAAAGACCGGCAAGTTCCTGCCGCCCGCCACGCCGAAGAACCGCGCGCAGATGCTGTCATGGCTGATGTTCGTCGCCAGCGGCATCGGGCCGTATTCGGGCCAGGCCGTGCATTTCAAGCACTTCGCGCCAAAGGACCTGGAGTATGCGCACGACCGCTACCAGTTCGAGGCGCATCGCCATTACGGCATCCTCAACGATCATCTCGCGGGCAGCAAATACATGGTCGGCGACACCTATACTATTGTCGACATGGCGTTCTGGGGCTGGGCGCGGATGGTGCCGTTCGTGCTCGGCGACGATGCGCTAACAAAGTATCCGAACGTGAAGCGCCTGCTCGACGAGGTCTCGGCGCGGCCGGCGGCGGCGCGGGCGATCGCACTGAAGGACAAGTTCACCTTCAAGACCGAGATGGACGACGAGGCGCGCAACATCATGTTCCGCCATCTCAAAACCAAGGCGGCGTGATTCCAGCCACAGTCGTCATTCCGGGATAGTACCTTCTCCCCTCCCCCCGCGCGCAGCGCGTGGCGGGGAGGGGTCGGGGGTGGGGGGCGTCTCCGCAGACTCGCAAGCAGCGGAGCGCGTGGAAAAGACCCCCAACCCCTCCCCGCCGCTTCGCGGAGGGAGGGGAGAAGGACGCCGGAATGATGGTAAAGAGTCTCAACCCGCGGCAAGCTTCCGCGCTTCCGGAAACGGCCCCAGCACGCGCTCGACCAGTGCGGAGTCGCAATACTCCTTGATCCTGCCGTTCTCGATCCGCCACACCATGCAATATTGATTGTCGTAGCGCAGGCCCGCTTTGGTGACGTTGTCACCTCTCGCCTCGACGACGACATAGTCGCCTTCCGCGATGAAGTTGAAAGCCACGGTCCGCGGCCGCACCGCAAAGAACGAGCGGAAATGGCCCATCAGGCCGTTCTGGATCGCGTCGCGTCCCCTGAATTCGTGCGACCATGAATACTGGCCGGTGACGATCCAGCTCGCATCATCGGCGAGATTGTCGGCGAAGGTGGTGCCGCTGCGATCAGCGGAATCCGCATAAATCTGTTGCACGAGTTTTTTGTTGGCTGCTGCTGCGCTCATGGCACATCTCCGTTCGAGTGATCAACAAATATCGCCGCGCGGCCATCATTCTTCCAATCGATAGTCTATATGATATATATTCATCTTATGAATTTGGCCGCGCTCGACCTCAATCTGCTGGTGGCGCTCGACGCGCTGCTGCGGGAAGCCAATGTCAGCCGGGCCGCGATGCGGATCGGGCTGTCGCAGCCGGCGGCGAGCCATGCGCTGCAGCGGCTGCGCGAGGTGCTCGGCGACCCGCTGCTGGTTCGCACCGGCGCGCGGATGGAGTTGACGCCGCGGGCTCAGGTGCTGCGCGGACCGCTGGCGCAGGCGCTCGATCAGGTCCGTGGGTTGTTCATTCCCGACGATTTCGATGCCTTGAGCAGCGAGCGGCAGTTTCGCCTGATGATGCCCGATCTCGCGGTGGAGCTTCTGGTGCCGCCGCTGATGGCAAAGATCGCGCGTTTGGCTCCGAACGTGCGGCTAGACGTCGTGCCATGGCGGGGCCCTGCAATCTTCACCGCCGAGTTCGCCCGCACCATCGACCTCGTGATCTCGATCGGCGACGCCTTCAAGGGATTTCATCGCCAGCTTCTCTACACCGACCGCGACGCGCTCGCGGCGCGCCGCGGCCATCCCGCCGGCACAAAACTCGCCCGGCGCGAAGTCTTTCTCAAAGCGCGGCACGTCGCCGTCATCATCCGCGGCCAGAACGAGGATCTGATCGACGGCTGGCTGCGCGCCAAGGGGATCGAGCGGCGCATCGCGCTGGTGGTGCCCGGCTATATCGAAGCGCTACACATCGTTGCGCGCACCGACCTCGTCGCCTTCGTTCCCCGCCGGCTGATCGCGGCATTGGCAAAGCCGTTGTCGCTTGCCGCAATCGCGCCGCCGCTCGACCCCGGCATCGACGAACAGTTCATGTTCCACCCGACGCGGGCCCAGTTCGACCCCGGCTCGATCTGGCTGCGCAACCTGATGCTGCAAACCGGGCGGGAGCTGGACCGGCCGAAGCGCAAGGCCGCTTAGAGCACGGCACCGCCGAACCGCAAAAAAGTCTGTCACGTCTGTCTTTGGATGTTTCTGCAGGGCTTCGCCGGCGGTAAAGAAATCGTCGAACCTGAACCAGGCGCCCGCCGCGGCGCTGCTGCGATGAGGACAGGAAATGAGCCATTTCTGGAGCAGCTTGACGCACGAGCTGCGGCCCTATGTACCGGGTGAACAGCCCCACATGGCCGAGCTGGTCAAGCTCAACACCAATGAAAGTCCGCTTGGTCCTTCCCCGCGCGCGCTGGAGGCGATCCGCGGCGAGGCTACCGAGACGCTGCGTCTCTATCCGGACCCACAGGCCACGGCGCTGCGGGCTGCCTTGGCCACCTATCACCACGTGGGGTCCGAACAGGTGTTCGTCGGCAACGGCTCGGACGAGGTATTGGCGCACACCTTCGCCGCCCTGCTGAAGCACGATGCGCCGTTGCTGTTCCCTGATATCACCTACAGTTTCTACCCGGTCTATTGCCGCCTGTTCGGCATCGCCTACGAGGCCGTGCCGCTCGATCACGCCATGCAGATCCGCGTCACCGACTACCGCCGGCCGGCCGGCGCGCTGATCCTGCCCAATCCGAATGCGCCGACGGGGGTTGCGCTGTCACGGGCCGAGATCGCGACCCTGCTGGAGCAGCATCCCGACGCTCCCGTGGTGATCGACGAGGCCTATGTCGATTTTGGCGCCGAGACCGCTATACCGCTGGTCGCCTCCCACGCGAATCTTCTGGTCGTGCAGACCATGTCGAAGTCCCGGGCCCTGGCCGGACTGCGGGTCGGCTATGCGATCGGCGACGCCGACCTGATCGAGGCTCTCACCCGGGTGAAGGACAGCTTCAACTCCTACCCGCTTGGCCGGCCCGCCCAGGCCGGCGCCATCGCCGCGCTGGAGGATGAAGCCTGGTTCCAGCAGAGCCGGGCCCGTGTGATCGAAGGCCGGGAGCGGCTGAACCGCGGACTGGTCCGGCTCGGCTTCGACGTGCTGCCGTCCTCCGCCAACTTCGTCTTCGCGCGTCATCCGGCGCATGGGGGCGCGGCGCTGGCCGCAGCATTGCGCCAACGCGCGGTGGTCGTCCGCCATTTTCCCGCGCCGCGCATTTCCGACTATCTGCGGATAACCGTGGGCACCGACGGGCAAATCGACCGGCTGTTGTCGGCCCTTTCGGACATCCTGCGCGGCAAGCCTGCACCTGCTTGATCGCTCTATCGTCGGCATGTCTGGTTGGGTTATTCGGGCCCGGGTCGAGCCGGCGGAAGGCCGGACCCCATAGCCGCCGGTGTCAGACGCCTGCTCAAAGATCGGACATGATTGGTACGGCCTGACCGATGTCCGCTGTGCCCCGATAGCGACCAAAATCATCATCACTGCGAAATGACGCGATGTGCCAACATGCGAAATCAGCCAAAGGCAACCTTCAAAAACGAAAAGCCGCCTTTCGGCGGCTTCTCACACCAAGACTACAAACCGATCAGGCGGCGGCCAGAACGCTGCCATTTTGTCTGCGTCGATACCCCATAAAGCCGAGGACACCGAGGCCGAGAAGCATCATTCCCCCTGTCGCAGGCAAGGGGGTGGCAGCAGCAGTGATGGACAAAGTTCCATCGGCGACGCAGTTGGAGCAGATGCCATCGAAACCTAAACTGCCAACGAGATATCCCGCGCCGTTGATAACGGCCGAAAACCAGGCATCCGAAGTCCCCACACCCAAGCTTTGTCCGGTAGGTGCAAAAATGTTGGCGTAGAAGCTGGTGTTGCCGGTGCCCTGAAACAAAATGCCAGCGCTATTATCGATTGGAAACACATTGTCGGAACTCAATCCGGCGGTGTCGGCAGTCGCCTGAAACAGCGTGGCCGGCTGGTTCGATACGGGGCTTATCGAAAAGATGCCGCTCCCGAAAACAAGCGAATTATTGGCGTCATTGGTCGTGAACGTCCCAGACGCGCTAACGCCCTGGTCGTTGGCGCCGCCCGTGAAGGTGAAATCGTAGGTAGCAGCCTTTGCGGGAGCTCCGGACGCGATTATTGCCGCGATGGCCGCCACAGCGCCGATTTTACGTAACATTTGATGAACCTCGATTTAATTACCAGTATTTTATATTACGGGCTCGATTTGATTCGAATCCTGTTCTAATTTTTCCAAATAAATAGCCGTCTGTCAATCACCCTTTTGTCGCACTTTATTCACACTTTTTGACGCGCTTTCCTGCCATTTCGCAGGGGTTTGGTGCGGAAGGATGGAACTTTGGCCATTTTAGAATTAATTAAAGGCAAATCCCGAATATCAGGATTGACCTGCAAATTAATCGGTTGTAGTTTCATCTTCAATCAATGGAGGTTGTTTTGCAGTCATTTATCCGAACACTGTCCCTGAGCATCATCGCGAGCACCACCTCCTTCTCTGCCATGGCCGTTCCGGTTGCGGCACCCGGCCCCGAAATTGGAGACGGAATGGTGGGTGCGATCGTCGCCCTCGTAGCTTTGGCGGCGGTGGTGCTGTTTCCGCGCCTGAAGCGTTCGCAATAACCGGAAGAATGTTGAGACCGCTCACCGGGCGCCACCCGGTGGGTTTTCAATGCTGATTGTCCAGGTGCGTCATGCGGGCGACGAAGCTGCTCCTTGCATCGGGAACGATTATTTTCGCGATTTTCTTCCTAAGTACTTTTTTCGGTCTTGCCGACAGGGTTGATATTGGCGGCCCTGCCGCGCTGCAGACATTCGAGTTATTTGGCGCCGTTGCGTCATTATACCTCCTTTCCAGGAGTCGGACCGGTAGCGTGTCGGCGCTTGACTGGATTGCCTGCGCTTCCGCCATATTGATCGCAAGCTTCGGTTTCGCGGGCTTTTCAATTACCTTGTTCGCTCTGTATTTGGTCTTCAGAGCCGACGACGACCTCGACGTCAAAGCCGCTGGCACAGTGGCCGCGGCCGTAGCAGTCCAGGCGCTTTGGGCGCCAATGATCTTTTCAAAACTTTCGTTCATCTTTTTGGAAGTCGACGCCGGGGTCGTCGGATGGTTGATCAGCCTGATAATCCCCGGCGCATCCTGGAGCGGGACAGTCGTCACCACGCCGAGCGGACACGACGTCGTAATAACGGCAGCATGCGCGTCGTTTCATAATCTCTCGCTTGCGTCACTGTGCTGGGTAACGCTGACGATGCTGCACAGACCGTACTGGGTGAAAACCGATATCTACACCGGCCTGGTCGCGGTGCTTATTCAATTTGGATTCAATATCTGGCGCCTGACATTCGTTTGTTTCAGTGCGCCCATGTACGAATTCTGGCACGAAGGCCTTGGCAAACACATCTTTTCCGCCGTGGCCACAGCGTGTGCGGTTATTTTCGTTCAAGTCTCCCTCGTTCTGCGAGACCGGCGGAATCAGCAAAAGGCAGCGTTGGCCGCAATTTCTGGATAAGGCCGTCACGCGGCGATGCAGACGATCGATGCTTCGAATTTGGCGCGCGCCAATGAGCAAGCGGTGTGGATTTGCGCTCAGCTCTGTTCTTCCACCACCTTGCGCACGGCCGGCCGTTCGGACATGCGCTTGCGGTGATCCGCCACCTTCGGCAGGGTCGAGATGTCGACGCTGTCGCCTTCCAGCCAGCCCGAAAGCGTAAACAGATAGGGATCGCAGACCGTGTAGGTGTCGCCCATCACCCACGGCCCCTTCAGCATGTTGCGCTCGATCAGCGCGAAACAGGCGCCCATCGTTTCCGGCACCTTGCGCTTCATGTCGGCGAACGAATTCTCCTCCGCCGCCCAGCGATAGCCGCGCCCCTTGTGGGCGTGCGCCACATGCACCGTGGAGCACAAATAGCTGTTGAAGGCCTGCACTTGCGCGAAAGCGAAAGCGTCGTCGAGCGGCGCCAGTTTCGCTAACGGAAAACTCTGCGCGATGAAGGCCAGCATCGCCGGCGTCTCGGTCAAAACGCCGCGGTCCGTCACCAGCGAGGGCACGCGGCCCTTCGGATTGATGGCGAGATATTCCGGGCTGTTCTGCTGGTTGGACTTGAAATCCAGCCGCTCGGCGCTGAAGGAGGCGCCAGCCTCCTGCAAGGCGATATGGGACGCCAGCGCACAGCTGCCGGGAGCGTAATAGAGTTTCAGCATGTCGACCCTCATGGGAAAGCCGGAGCTTAACGGCAGCCCCGTCCGCCGTCCATCCCGGCCGGCGATCGGCCTGCCGGCGCCGGGAAAACCTTGCGGCGCGTGTGAAATGACAGTCGTCATCACCCAAAAGCGGATGATCCAGTACTCCGAGGCTTCTCGATTCAATTCGAGGCCGCGGCGTACTGGATGCCCGACGGAGCCTGTCATCGGGCGGCCATTCGGCCGACCCGTTGGCGGGCATGACGACTGAGGTACAAGCGCAACTACCGGATCGCCTTCGCCGTCTCGACCAGTCGCGCACTGGTTGTCGCCGTCGCGAGCACGGTGCCGTCCTCGGCCGTCAGCCGGCCCTCGACGAACGCCACGGTCTTGCCGAGTTGCGTCACCGTCGCCTCGCCGACGATCCGGCCGACCTTCGCAGGCGCCAGGAAATTCACGGTCATGGTGATGGTCGCGGTGTATAGCCGTCCCTCGGTCATGACGAACACGGCTGGACCCATGGTGTCGTCGAGCATGGCGCCGAGAATGCCACCCTGGATGAAGCCGGCCGGATTGCAGAACTCTCGTCTGCCGTCGAAACCGATCCTTATCCAGCCCTGCTCCGGCCGCGCATCGAGCAAATGCCAGCCGAGCAATTTCGACGACGGCGGGGCTTCGAGACGATCGAGGGCGGTGGCGAGCATGGCGGTTCTCCGTTCCGCTCAAGCCCTAGCGCAGCCCTGCTGCCAGCATGATGTCAGCAGGCGGCAGCTCGGATCGAAGATTCTAGAGCTGATCGGTTCTGATTGAATTAGAACCGGGCTCTAGGTTTTTGTTTTGACGCGTTTTCTTCACGCGAACCGGTATCCACTTCGCTCGAAAACGCTCTAAAGACCCAGCCCGTGCGCGATCACCTTGCGCATGAGATTCGGCAGCGCCTCGTCCTGCAAGGTCGCGATCGGCACGAAGCGCATACCCTCCGGTGCGCGGGAACGGGCGGAGACGCTCGAGGTGTAGACGACGAGCTCCAGCGGAAAATGCGTGAACACGTGGGTGACCACGCCCGCCTTGCGGTGCCAGCGGGAGATGCCCTTCAGCTCGGGCGCCGCTTCTAGCGCGGCCTTGTCGTCCTGCGCGGCAAGCCAAAGCGAGGTCGGCACTTCGGTCATGCCGCCGAGCAAGCCTTTTTCGGGGCGGGTACGAACCAAGAGCTGGTCGCCGCGGGTGATGACGAAGGCCGCGCCCCGGCGCAGCGCGCCAGCCTTCTTCGGCGCCTTGCGCGGAAAAATCTCCTGGTCGCCGCGCCCCCGCGCAACACAGTCGTCGTTCAGCGGGCACAGCGCGCAGGCCGGTTTTTTCGGGGTGCAGATCGAGGAGCCCAGATCCATCAGCGCCTGCGCGCTGTCGCCGGCGCGAGAAGCGCCTAACAGGGTTGCCGCCAATTGCTGGATCAGCGGCTTCGCCTGCGGCAGCGGCTCCTCCATGGCGAACAGCCGCGACACCACCCGCTCGATATTGCCGTCGACCGGCATGGTGCGGCGGTCGAAGGCGATCGCCGCGATCGCGGCCGCCGTATAGGGCCCGATCCCCGGCAGCGAGCGCAAGCCTGCTTCGGTGTCCGGAAACACCCCGGCATGGTCGCGCAGCACGGCCACCGCGCAGGCGTGCAGGTTGCGCGCGCGGGAATAATAGCCGAGCCCGGCCCACATCCTCAGCACGTCGTCGAGCGAGGCGCGGCCGAGCGTCCCGACGTCCGGCCAGCGCGCGACGAATTTTTGGAAATACGGCCCCACCGTCTTGACGCCGGTCTGCTGCAGCATGATTTCCGACAGCCAGACCCGGTACGGATCGGCGCGCTCGCCCGGCAGCGGCCGCCACGGCAACGCCCGGCGATGCCGGTCGTACCATTCGAGCAGCAGCGCGGGGCGGCAGGACTCGTCCGCTGTGACGGGCTGCTTCTTTCTCACGATTGCCGAGGATGGGACCACATCTCATTTTATGACCAGATTCGAGGCAAGGCCAGCGGCACGGGATTGCAGACTATGACGCGACGCGTTATGGTTTGGCATGATTCAGGGCTTTGCCGATTCCGAAGCAGAATTGATCTGGTCCGGACGCAGGAGCCGAAAATTACCGCCGGACATCCAGAATATCGCTCTAAGAAAACTGCGCCTGCTGAATCAGGCGCGCGTGCTGGGCGATCTTCGCTTGCCGCCCGGCAATCGGCTTGAGGCGCTGAAGGCAGATCGGCAAGGGCAATATTCGATCCGGATCAACGACCAGTGGCGCATATGCTTTGTTTGGGATGAAGGAGGACCGACCCATGTCGAAATCGTCGACTACCACGGCTAAAGGCGGGCTGCTTCCCAATCCCCACCCCGGCGAAATCCTTCTTGAAGAGTTTCTCAAGCCGATGGAACTCAGCCAGAACGCGCTGGCACGTGCGGTTCATGTAGCTCCGCGCCGCATCAACGAGATCGTGCTGGGCAAGCGAAATATCACCGCCGACACCGACCTGCGGCTCGCCCGCTATTTCGGCCTGTCGGAAGGGTTCTTCCTCGGGCTTCAGATGGACTACGATTTGATGCAACGGCGTCGGGAAATCGACCGCGATCTCAAGACCATCCGCCCGCGCGCGGCATGATCGGGACTGCCGCCGCAGAATGGCGGTGCTATAAGAACCTATGGCAAAGCCCGGCTACATCAGTGCAAAACCGCTTTCCGTCCTGCTCAGCGACGTGTTTTCCGACGCCTATGCCAAGCAGGGATTCGCCGCGCGGGAGTTGGTGACGCGCTGGGCTGATATCGCCGGCCCCGAAGTCGCGGCCCATTCGGAGCCCTTGAAAATCCAGTGGCCGCGGCCGGTGGAGGGGCAGCCGCAGGAACCGGCGACGCTCGTCTTGCGGGTGGAGGGTCCGATGGCGCTGGAAATCCAGCACGCCTCCGACGTCATCCTGCAGCGGGTCAACCGCTTCTTCGGCTGGAGTGCGGTGGGAAAGCTGGCGCTGCGGCAGGCGCCGCTGTCTCGCCGCAACCGGCCGGCTCCCTCCCGCGCGCCGGACCCGAAGGCGGTCGCCAAGGTCGCCGAAACCCTGTCCTCGGTCGAGGACGACGACCTGCGGGCGGCGCTGGCGCGGCTGGGCGCCCTCATCAAGCGAAATTGAGCCGGCCAAAACCGGCTGGAATTGCGGCATGCCATTGCCACACTTGTCGTTTCAAGCTAGCGAACACAACCTCTTCATTTGGGCTCTTTAGGCGTGAACGCGCCAATTTGGGAGTTTAGCTTTGATCATCACGCGCCGCGCCTTCACCGCCGCCCTGTCGCTGACCGGGCTTAGCCTGCTTGCCGGGCTTTCGCCGCTCCGGCTTATCTCGAGCGCGATGGCCCAGAGCGCATCCGATGTGGCAAAACCGGTGTCGCTGCCGGATATGGCGCTCGGGCCCGCCAACGCTTCGGTGACGATCACCGAATTCGCCTCGATGACCTGCCCGCATTGCGCGGCCTTCAACGAAACCGTGTTTCCGAAGATCAAGTCCGAATATATCGACACCGGCAAGATCCGTTATATCTTCCGGGAATTCCCGCTCGACATCAAGGCAGCTGCCGGCTCGATGCTGTCGCGCTGCATCGCCAAGGACGACGCCGCGAAATATTTCGCGGTCACCGACATGCTGTTCCGGCAGCAGAACGACTGGGTGATGAAGGACACCGCCGCATCGCTGAGCCGGATCGGCAAGCAGGCCGGTCTCAGCCAGCAGCAGGTCGACGATTGCCTGAAAGACCAGTCGCTGCTCGACAAGATCGCCGCCGACCAGAAATACGCCTCCGAGGTGCTGAAGGTGGATTCAACCCCGACCTTCTTCATCAATGGCGAGAAGATCAAGGGCGAGACCTCGTTCGACGAGTTCGACAAGAAGATCAAGTCGCTGCTGAAAAGCTGAGCGATTTCATCCGCACGGGCCGTTTTCGCGCGAATCTGGCGAGACGCCGTTCGAGGAATTCGACAAACGGATCAAATTGCGGCCGAAAGGCTGAGGCTTGGCGCGAGCACCGGCCGGGGCTTACCTGCCCCGGATAAGCCCCGCAAAAGCCTTGAGAAAAAGCTTAAGAAAAGCCTTGGGAAAAGCCCCCCGCGGCGGTTGCCCTGAGCCGCCGGCCTCGCCATTGTCGGCCCATGAGAGCCGCGGAACGCGACTCGCCCACAACACCGACATTGCCTTCTATGGTATTGTCACGGCAGGAAGATTCGCGCCCTGCCAAAAGAGAATCGTGATTCATGAAACTCACGCGCCTTCGCCTCCACGGTTTCAAGTCGTTCGTTGAACCCACTGATTTCATGATCGAACCCGGCCTCACCGGCGTGGTCGGCCCGAACGGCTGCGGCAAGTCCAATCTGGTCGAGGCGCTGCGCTGGGCGATGGGCGAGACCTCGCACAAATCGCTGCGCGCCGCCGACATGGACGCGGTGATCTTCGCCGGCTCTGGCAACCGTCCGGCGCGTAACCACGCCGAAGTCGTGATGACGATCGATAACGCCGATCGCACCGCGCCAGCCGCCGTCAACGACCGCGAGATCCTGGAAATCTCGCGTCGGATCGAGCGCGAGGCAGGCTCGGTCTATCGCATCAATGGCCGCGACGTGCGCGCCCGCGACGTGCAGATCCTGTTCGCGGATGCCGCCACCGGCGCCCGTTCGCCGGCTCTGGTTCACCAGGGCAAGATTGGCGAGATCATCCAGGCGAAACCCGAACAACGCCGCCGCGTGCTGGAAGACGCCGCCGGCGTCGCCGGGCTTCACGCCCGCCGCCATGAGGCCGAATTGCGCCTCAAGGCCGCCGAAACTAATTTGACCCGCGTCGAGGACGTGATCGGGCAATTGGCCGGACAGATGGAAGGCCTGAAGAAACAGGCCCGGCAGGCGATCCGCTACCGCGAAGTCGCGGCCAAGGTGCGCAAGGCCGAGGCGCTGCTGTTTCATCTGCGCTGGCTCGATGCCCATGCGGGCGTGGCGGAAACCACCACGGCTCACGACCTCAGCGTCCGCGAGATGGCCGAACGCACCCGCGAACAGGCCGAGGCGGCCCGTATTCAGGCCATCCGTGCTTCCGAACTGCCGGCGCTGCGCGAGGGCGAAGCCCGCGCCGCGGCCGGGCTGCAGCGGCTCACCAGCGCCCGCGAGATGCTCGATCGCGAGGAAGAGCGCGCCAAGGAGCGCGTCGCCGAGCTCGACCGCCGGCTGACGCAGTTTTCCGCCGATATCGGGCGCGAGCAGCAGCAGGCCTCCGACGCCGAGGTGGCGCTGCAGCGGCTCGATGCCGAAGACACCGAATTGAAGGACGAGATCAAGACCCGCGTCGAGAAGCGCAGCGGCGTCGATGAACGCGTCTCCGAAGCGGAGGCGACATTGGCCGCCGCCGAGCGCCTGTTCTCCGAACTGACCACCGCACTCGCCGACCTGACCGCCAAGCGCAACCAGCTCGAGGGCAACGTCCGTACCCATCGCGACCGGCTGGCGCGGCTCGACCAGGAATTCGCCAATGTCGAGCGCGACGAGCAGAAGCTCGCCGAGGAGACCAGCGGTCTCGGCGACCTCGAAGCCCTTGCGGCCGCGATGGAGACGGCGCAGCAGAGTCTTGCGGAATCCGAAAGCGCATCGCAGGAAAACGAAGCCGCTCACGTCGCCGCGCGCGCGAAGCTGGAAGCCGCCCGCTCGCCGCTGGCCGAGGCCGACAAGCGCGTGCAGCGGCTGGAGACCGAAGCGCGCACGATTTCAAAACTCGTCAACGGCGAGACCAAGAATCTGTGGCCGCCGATCATCGACGGCGTCACCGTCGCCAAGGGTTTTGAGAAGGCGCTCGGTGCTGCGCTGGGCGACGATCTCGATGCCCCGGTCGACCCCTCCGCGCCGATGCGCTGGACCAATGCCGGCGTCAGCGAGGGCGACCCCGCGCTGCCGGAAGGCGTGGACGCGCTGGCGTCCCATGTCGATGCCCCGATCGAGCTGGCGCGCCGGCTGGCGCAGATCGGCGTTGTTGCGCGCGACCGCGGCGCGGAGCTGGTGTCGCAGCTCAAGACCGGCCAGCGGCTGGTGTCGCTCGAAGGCGACGTCTGGCGCTGGGACGGATTCGTCGCGGCCGCCCATGCGCCGACCGGCGCGGCGCGGCGGCTCGCCGAGCGCGCGCGCCTCGTCGACATCGAGAACGAACTGGAGCAGGCCCGCATCGACGCCGGCACCAAGCGGCAGGCCCTGGAGACCGCCGAGGCCGCGCTAAAGGCCGCGTCCTCGGCCGAGACCTCGGCGCGCGATGCCTGGCGCGCCGCCCAGCGCGAGGCCGACTCCGCCCGCGAACGCCATGCCGCGACCGAACGCGAGATCAACCGTCACGCGGCACGGAAGTCGGCGCTCACCGAGGCGCACAGCCGAATTGCCGCCGACCGCCTCGAGGTGCAAGGCGCCCATGAGAGCGCCAATGCGGCGCTGGACGAACTGCCGCCGAGCCTCGAGACCGAAACCAGGCTCGCCGACGTGCGCACCGAGATCGACGGCCACCGAAGGCTCGCCGCACAGGTGCGCGCGGAAGCGCAGGCGCTGGCGCGCGAGGCGGAACTCGCCGATCGCCGCCTGCAGGCGATCACCGGCGAACGCAACGAATGGCAGAACCGCAAGCAAAGCGCGGCCTCGCAGATCGAAACCATCGTTGCCCGCGTCACCGAGGTCACGGCCGAGCGCGCCGAACTCGACAATGCCCCGGCCATTTTCGCGGAAAAGCGCCGCGCGCTGATCAGCGAGATAGAATCGGCCGAAACTGCCCGCCGCATCGCCGCCGACGCGTTGGCCGCCGCCGAAAGTTTGATGGCGGAAACCGACCGCGCCGCCAAGATTTCCTTGGAAGCGCTGTCGGCCGCGCGCGAGGCCACCGCGCGCGCCGAGGAACGCATGGAAGGCGCCCGGCGCCGCATCGCCGACGTCGAGCGCGAAATCCACGACATGCTGGAAGTCGAACCGCAGGCCGTGGCGGGCCTGGCCGAAATCGAGCCGGGCGCGGAACTGCCGCCGCTTGCGGAGATCGAGGAAAACCTGGAAAAACTCCGCCGCGACCGCGAGCGGCTGGGCGCCGTCAACCTGCGCGCCGAGGAAGAGCTGCGCGAGGTCGAGGCCCAGCACACCGCGCTCACCACCGAGCGCGACGATCTGGTGGAAGCCATCAAGCGGCTGCGCCAGGGCATCCAGAGCCTCAATCGCGAGGCGCGCGAGCGGCTGTTGACTTCGTTCGAAACCGTCAACGCGCATTTCAAGCGGCTGTTCGTGGAATTGTTCGGCGGCGGCGAGGCTGGGCTGCATCTGATCGAAAGCGACGATCCGCTCGAGGCCGGCCTCGAAATCATTGCAAAACCGCCCGGCAAGAAGCCGCAGACCTTGTCGCTGCTGTCCGGCGGCGAGCAGGCGCTGACCGCACTGGCGCTGATCTTCGCGGTGTTCCTCACCAACCCCTCGCCGATCTGCGTGCTGGACGAAGTCGACGCGCCGCTCGACGACCACAATGTCGAGCGGTTCTGCAACCTGCTGCACGAGATGACCTCGACCACCGATACACGCTTCATCATCATCACGCACAACCCGATCACGATGGCGCGGATGAACCGGCTGTTCGGCGTCACCATGGCCGAGCGCGGCGTCTCGCAACTGGTTTCGGTCGCGCTCGAGGAAGCCGTGAAAATCCTTGATCAGGACGTGGCGTGAGGTTACGCGGTCGTCGCCGCAAGGATTGACGTCATCATCCGCCAACGGGTCGGCGCAGCGGCGCCGCCCGATGACAGGCTCCAGCGGAATGATCCAGTACGCCGCGCCCTTCGTGTGACTCTCCGCCTTCACGGAATACTGGATGCACGGCCGGAGCAGGGCATGACGACAGACAGATGACCGCTCCCGATCTTCCCGCCGAACTCAAGGTCGCGCTCGACGCCCGGCTGCAGGGCTTTTCGCGCAACGAGGCCGCGGATGCCGCCGCGTCGATCTCCCGGACCTATCGCGACGGCGGCGGTTCGACCGCCATCCGCTCCGAGACCGACGCATTGGCCTATGCGCTGGCGCGGATGCCGGCGACCTATGCCGCGGTGACCGCAAGCCTGAACGCACTCCGCGAAATCAATCCCGGTTTCGCGCCGCAAAACCTGCTCGACGTCGGCGCCGGGCCGGGAACGGCGACCTGGGCCGCGGCGGAAACGTTTTCGTCGCTGCAAGGTTTTGCGCTGCTCGACGCCAACAGCGCCTTGCGCGCGCTGGCGCTCGATCTCGCCGGGAACAGCACACGGCTGCGCGAACTCGACTACCGCCGCGGCGAAGCCCGCGCCACGCTCGCCGCCGCCGATCCGGCCGACCTCGTGATCGCGAGCTACATGATCGGCGAGGTTGGCGAGCCCGAGCGCAGCGCGCTGATCGAGCTGATGTGGGCGAAGACCCGCGACACGCTGCTGATCGTCGAACCCGGCACGCCCGCGGGCTATGCCCGGATCATCGCGGCGAGGCAGCAGCTGATCGCAGCCGGCGCGCATGTCGCGGCCCCCTGCCCGCACGACGGCCAATGTCCGCTTTCTACGCCCGACTGGTGCCACTTCACCCAGCGGCTGCCGCGCTCGCGCGCCCACAAGCAGATCAAGGACGCCGAGCTTCCGTTCGAGGACGAGAAATTCAGCTATGTGGCGCTGACCCGTGCCCCGGTCGCTTCACGTCCCACCCGCGTACTGGCGCAGCCAATTGTCGGCAAGGTCGAGGTGACGGCCAAACTCTGCACGCCTGACGGCCTCGTCATGGCAAAAGTACCCCGCCGCGCCAAGGCGGATTACGCCCGCGCCCGGCGCTGGCGGTGGGGCGACGCCGTGATGGCGGAAGACTAGGCCGTCACAAATCGGGCCTGCTGGTACGGCTTTCGCGATGTCCGCCATGCCTCGACGGCGACCTATCGGCCCATGAATTGATATGGATCAACGCCAACGGCATTCGCTGGTTGGGAGCATGCCGGCTAAAGAACTTTGCGACCAGCGGCACCGCGTTTTCACGCAGCCAAGGTCAAAAGTGCCGGCTTGACCCTCTGCCAGCCGCTTTCCGAACAACGGACATCGTCAGGCCAGTCCGATTGGTTCGTTTTTGCATGAAGGGATATAGCGAGGAAATCGCAGCCAAGCTCAGAGCGTAAGAGGCTGCTCATGCCGTTTCTCACGAGGGTTTCCTGAACAGATATACCTCGCGCTGATTGCCTCTGTCGCGTTTACGCTCGATCTTGCCTTCGCGCACCAAGCGGTTAAGTCGGGCGCGGGTCCGGCTCTCCTCGGCGCGGATTAGCCGGGAAGTCTGCGTCACGGTCAGCCACGTGTCGGCCGGCATTTTCTCCATGATGGTAGCCTCGACGCGGCGAGCGTTAACGCCCTGCGGTGCATTGATGGCACGCTCTGACATTTTCATCGAGCCGTTTTTTTCAAGGGCGAATAGGCAGGACCGGCAATTAGGATGCGCTGTCGGACGGCGGCGCGGATTTCACCTTTTTTGGCTTCTGCGCCGTTGTCGGACCCGCAATCTTTTCGATCATTTCGTTGCAGATCTTTCGAACCTCCGCCGTCACCAGCGAACAGTCCTCAATCTCAAGGAAAATGCGCTTGGCTTCCGTTCGGTAGCGCGCCGCGGTTTCCTTCATCTCATCAATCACGGCAAGCGCATCGCGGGTCATATTCTCGCATTGTTTGACGCGCTCGATGAGTTCAAGCCCCATGGTCTCGATTTCTTTCGCAGCAGATTCGTATTCGCGGACCACCGCTTCTGCTGACAGCTTGCCTATCTCCGTGGCCCCCTCCCGGTGCTCGACATAGTCCGGCATCGAAAGGGCCGGCGCACGCACGGCAGGCGGTGCGATATCCGTCGGCTGCGCTTCGCGAACCGGCGGCCGGTTTCGGAATTCTTCTTCGATCTCGCGCTCAAGATTGATCGTGCTAAAAAGGGGGTGTTTGGTTGATTGCGCCATGGCGAATAGTCCTTGCGTTCAATGTGACGTATTGTCGATGAAATCCTTAGAAACGCGCTTTACTACTGGTTATTCGCGCATACTTCGGAGGCAAGGGGATTCGTTGGTTAAGCTTGTTAGTTAAGCTTTATGTCCGCCTGCGGGTTAATTCTGGAACCACAAAAGCTCAGGTGTTCGCGACCGCACTAACCAGCGGAGCTTCAAAAAGCATGGCAAGCATGACCCACTAGCCGAGGTACACCCACCTACCCCATTGAACTTCCTGACCTCCCCTGGCGACCAACCCGGACCGTCCCCATAGCGGGGCCGCAGACGCGCGCTTATCTTTCCTCTAGGCTGCGCCGCCTCGTCTCATCAGGAGTTAAGTGGTCATGTCAACGGGCTGGATCATTCTCGGCATCCTCGTCATTCTCGTTCTCTTCGCGCTCGGCGCCTACAACCGGCTGGTCGCGCTCAGCCAGCGGGTCGGCCAGGCCTTCGCCGACATCGACGTGCAGCTCAAGCAGCGCCACGACCTTATTCCGAACCTGGTCGAGACCGTGAAGGGCTATGCCGCGCACGAGCGCGGCACGCTCGACGAGGTGGTCAAGGCCCGCAACTCCGCGATATCGGCGCAGGGGCCGGCGCAGGTGTCGGCGGCCGAGAACCAGTTGAGCGGCGCGCTCGGCCGGCTGATCGCGCTGTCGGAGGCCTATCCGGACCTCAAGGCCAACGCCAACTTCCAGCAGCTGGCGAGCGAATTGTCCGACCTCGAGAACAAGATCGCCGCCAGCCGCCGCTTCTTCAACAACGCGGTCCAGGAATACAACACCGGCATCCAGCAGATGCCGGCCGCCCTGTTCGCCGGCATATTCGGCTTCACCCACAAGGATTTCTTCGACCTCGGTGCCTCCAGGACCGAAGTCGAGGCGGCGCCGCAGGTGAAGTTCTGAGCCGATGATTTTGTCCTGCCGTCATTCCGGGGCGATGCGAAGCATCGAACCCGGATGTGCAATTGCATATCCGGGAATCTCGCCCGAGCCACAAATCTCTGGATTCCGGGTTCGCGCTGTTAGCGCGCCCCGGAATGACTGCCTCTAGTGGAATAGCCCATCATGGCCGCGTACGGTCTCTACACGCACATCGCATCGAACAAGTTTCGTTCGATGGTGCTGCTCGCCGGCCTGTTCATGCTGTTCTATGTCGTCGTCTATGCCGGTGCGCTGATCGCGGAGGTCGTGCTCGATAGCGACCAGACGGTCAACTATTACCTGATGGCGGCGGCGCGCGACCTGGTCACGGCCTTTCCTTACGCCACGGGCGCCGCCGCGCTGTGGATCGTGATCGCCTATTTCTTCCATCAATCGATCATCGACGCCGTTACCGGCGGCGAGGACGTGACGAGACAGCAGCAGCCGCGGCTGTACAATCTGCTGGAAAACCTGTGCATCTCGCGCGGCATCCCGATGCCGAAGCTCAAGGTCATGGAGAGCGACGCGCTCAATGCGTTTGCGACCGGGCTCAACCAGCGGCAATATGCCGTCACCGTCACCACGGGACTGTTGCGGGCACTGAACGACCAGGAGATCGAGGCGGTGCTCGGCCACGAACTCACCCACATCCGCAACGGCGACGTGCAGATGATGGTGGTCGCGGTGATCATCGCCGGCGTGGTCGGCTTCTTCGGCGAGTTGTTCTTTCGGAGTTTTACCAATTTTGGCTATTACGGCGGCGGCTCGTGGTCGTCTTCATCGTCGTCGTCTTCCTCGTCCTCCTCATCCGATGGCAACCGCAAGAGTTCCGGCGGCGGCGCCGTCGTTGTGATCATCCTCGCGGTCGCGCTGATCGCGCTGGCCTGGCTGTTGTCCCAGCTCGTGAAACTGGCGTTGTCGCGCTCGCGCGAGCTCTTGGCCGACGCCGGATCGGTCGAACTGACCAAGAACCCGGACGCCATGATCTCGGCGCTGCGCAAGATCGAGAACCGCGGCGAACTTCCCGGCGCCACCTCGGCGGTGATGGAATTATGCGTCGACAACCCGCGCGAGGGCTTTTCCGACCTGTTCGCTACCCATCCTTCCGTGGAATCCCGGGTTCAGGCGCTGGTGAAATACGCCGGCGGTCACGATCCCGGACCGCTGGCGCTGCCGTCGGACGTGCCGGATGCGCCAGACGATCAGGACCAGCCGGCGGACGGCAGAACCGCGCCGCCCCTGCCATCCGGCCCGTGGAGCGACGCCGGCGCATCGCAGGACGCCTCCCACGCGCCTTCACATGGTCCTTGGGGCGATCCTCCCCCCGGTCCGTCGGTCCGCCGCTAGGGCTCCGGGAACGTTGGCCGGCTTCGACTATCTCTCCGGCTTAAGAAAATCCGCGGAATAGTCCGCGACGCCTGCCGAATGATTTGAATTCTCCCTTGTTTCTGCCATGTTCGCCCCCAAAGCAGGGACAGAGTCGCACCGATCGGGAACTATCGCGATCGGCCGGGGGATTGAAGCAGCGCGTGATCCACAGCAATGGCCGGTTTTCTCGCAAACAAACGGCCTAGTTTGTTCTAGGATCATGCGTCTGACAAATGGGCGGGTAAGGGAAGTTCATGGCGAAGCCAGTTGTGATTGTGGTGGGTGCTGACAAGGGCGGGGTCGGCAAAACCACCGTCTCGCGTACCCTGCTTGACTATTTCAGCGCCAATAATGTGCCCACCCGCGCCTTCGATACCGAATCCCCGCGCGGCACGCTGATGCGTTTTCACCCCGACATCACCGAGATCGTCGACATGACGACGACGGTGGACCAGATGAAGATCTTCGATACGCTCAGCGCCGGCCCCTCCGTCACCGTGATCGACGTCCGCGCCGGCCTGTTGTCGCCGGCGCTCGCCTCCTTGCGCGACATCGGCTTTCTCGACGCTGCCAAGTCCGGCCAGATCACCTTTGCCGTGTTCCATATCCTGGGCCCCTCGATCGCCTCGCTGGACGAGATCGCCGAGACCGCGAATTTCATGGTCGGCGCGAAATATTTCCTGGTGAAGAATTTCATCAACAACACCAGCTTCTTCGAATGGGACCAGGCGACCTACAATTCCTATTTCCACCGCATCAAGGACGCCACCGAGCTCACCATCCCCAAGCTCAACGAGATGGCCTATGAGCAGGTCGAGGTTGCCTCGGTGCCGTTCCTGAAATTCGTCGCCAACAAGGGCGCCCACGACGAGGCCGCGAACTATTCTTTCGTGCTGCGCGGCTATGTGCGCCACTGGCTGGCCAATGTCTGGAGCGAATTCGACCGCATCAAGCTGACCGACCTGGTCGGCTCCGGCAAACCGCTGGCGCGCAGCGGCGAAAAATAATTTCGCCGGTCCGGCGCTAATTGGCTGGATCGGGCGCCGATTTCGCCTGATATAGCGTGGGATGCAAACCACGCCCGTCTACATCGTCTGTTCACCCCGCCCGCTGGTCGGCAAGACGCTGATCGCGCGGCAGCTGAGCGAGTTTCTAAAGCTCAAGAACGGCGACGTGGCGGCTTTCGACATCAACCTGAAAGAGCCGTCGCTGCTCGAATACCTGCCGGACCTGACCGAGACCGCCGAGGTCGAGGATACCTACGGCAAGATGACGCTGATGGACCGCATCATCGTCAATGACGGGATCGCCAAGGTGATCGATCTCGGCTTTCACGCCTTCGACGAGTTCTTCAAGATGTCCGACGAAATCGGGTTCATGAAGGAGGCGGCGCGGCGCGGCGTCACGCCCGTCATCCTGTTCGTTGCCGATACCGACCGGGTCTCGGCGCGCGGCTATGCCACGCTGGCCGAGCAGATCCCCAGGAACGCGCTGATCGTCGTCGACAACGAATTCGTGGTGCGCGGCGAACTGCCCGAAGCCATGACGCAGGGCCGCATCCTGCGCATCGCCGCTCTGCCGACTTTCCTCAAAACCTATGTCGACCGGCTGACCTTCACGTTCACCGGCTATTTGCGCAGCGAGCGGGATTCATCGACCGAGCTGCATCAATGGATCCGCCGCAATTATCTCAGCTTCCGCGAACTGGAGCTGAGGCTGATCCTGCAGCAGTCATGAGACGATAAACTATTTATCGTCGTCCCGGCCAAAGTGAAGCGCGAACCGGGACCCGTACGCCGCGGCTTCTCGTTAGGCACAGGTCGCAGCCACCTTCATTCAACACCAGAGGCCGGTGGTCATGGGTCCCTGCTTTCGCAAGGACGACGCGCGCATGGGTTCTCGCCTTGAAGAAAACTAATGCCCCTCGAACGACATCAGCGTTCGCACCGGCACGTCCATCGCCCGCAATTTCGCCGCGCCGCCGAGATCCGGCAGGTCGATGATGAAGCAGGCTGCCACCACATTGGCGCCGATCTGGCGCATCAGCTTGACGGCGCCCTCGGCGGTGCCGCCGGTCGCGATCAAATCGTCGACCAGGATCACGCGCTCGCCGGGATGGATGGCGTCGGCGTGCATCTCCATCTCGTCGAGGCCGTATTCCAGCGAATAGGCGATCCGCACCGTGGTGTGCGGCAGCTTGCCCCGTTTGCGGATCGGCACGAAGCCAGCGGAGACCTGATGCGCCACTGCGCCGCCCAGAATAAAACCGCGTGCCTCGATGCCCGCGACCTTGTCGATCTTGTTGCCCGCCCAGGGCTGCACCAGTTCGTCGACCGCGCGGCGGAACGCGCGCGCGTCGCCGAGCAGCGTGGTGATGTCGCGAAACAGGATACCGGGCTTCGGATAGTCCGGAATGGTGCGGACGGCAGCCTTCAAATCATATTCAAACGTCATCGATGTCTCTTTTCTGTCTTTTCGTCATTGCGAGCCAACGTGTCGGCGCGAAGCGCCGCCCGATGATAAACTCTGCGAAGCAAGCGGCAGGCAAGGATGGATTGCTTCGTCGCACGTGCTCCTCGCAATGACGTCGCTTCAATAGTTGACCGGCACACCCAGCCGGAACGCGTTTTCCACGATGCGCAGGCCGACTTCGCCGCCGAGCGACATCAGCGATTCCGGATGAAACTGCACGCCGCCGACCGGCAGGGTCTTGTGTTCGATCGCCATCGCGAGGCCGTCCTCGGTGCTCGCGGTCACGCTGAGCACCTCGGGCATGCTGTCGCACTCGACATAGAGCGAATGATAACGGCCGATCACGATCTCATCGGGCAGGTTCTGCATCAGCCGCCCGCCCCTGACCTCGACCTGGGAGGGGCGGCCATGCGCGGGCTGGCTGAGCTGGCCGAGCTGACCGCCGAAATATTCCCCGATCGCCTGCACGCCGAGACAGACGCCGAAGATCGGCAGCTTCTTCGCAAGCGCCGCATCGATGGTCCTGGAAATCGCAAAATCCTCCGGCCGGCCCGGGCCCGGCGACAGCACCAGCAGATCCCACGGCTTCTGCTTGAGCATGTCGAGCGCATGAACGTGCCGGACCACGGTGACGCTGGCGCCGACCTGCCGGAAATAATCCGCCAGCATGTGCACGAAACTGTCGTCGTGATCGATCAGCAGCACCTGCTTGCCGGAGCCGGTGGCATCCGGCGCGAACGCCGACAGCGGCTTTGGCGGATCGCCGCGCAGCGCCTGAAACAGGGCCGCCGCCTTGACTTGGCATTCCCTGTCTTCGGCGGCGGGATCGGAATCGAACAAACAGGTGGCGCCGACCCGCACCTCGGCAAGGCCGTCCTTCATCCTTATGGTGCGGATGGTCAGCCCGGTATTGATGCTGCCGTCGAAATTCACCGCACCAATCGCGCCGGCATACCAGCGCCGCGACGAGCGCTCGTGGTCCTCGACGAACTGCATCGCCCATAATTTCGGCGCGCCGGTCACCGTGACCGCCCATGCATGGGTGAGGAACGCGTCGAGCGAGTCGAAGCCCGGCCGCAGCATGCCCTCGACGTGATCGACGGTGTGAAACAGCTTTGAGTAGGTCTCGATCTGGCGCCGCGCCAGCACCTTGATCGTGCCGGGCACGCAGACCCGCGCCTTGTCGTTGCGGTCGACGTCGGTGCACATGTTGAGTTCGAATTCGTCTTTTTCGGAATTCAGGAGCTGCCGGATCTGCTCGGCGTCGCCGATCGCATCGACGCCGCGCGCGATGGTGCCGGAGATCGGACAGGTCTCGACCCGCCTGCCGTCGGAGCGCACGAACATCTCGGGCGATGCCGAGACCAGGAACTCGCCCTCGCCGAGATTCATCAGCGCGCCATAGGGCGACGGGTTGATCCGGCACAACCGCTGGAACACTTCGGCCGGCGAGCGCTCGCAAGGCTCGGCGAATAACTGCCCCGGCACCGCCTCGAACAGATCGCCGCGCGCAAAGGCGGCGCGCGCGGTCTCCACCGTCGCCTGATATTCGCCGGGCGCGTGATCGGCAAATCCCTGCCGCCGCGTCTTGGCGTAGACGCTTTCTGCGGTGTCGCGCGGCAGACCTTCGGACGACTTTCCCTTCCAGGAGAACTCGTAGCTCAGCACCACGCCGCGGCCGGTGGCGCGGTCATAGGCCAGAAGGCGATCCGGCACGTAGAGCACGATGTCGCGCTGGTCGCTCTCGCGCGGGCGCTTCTGCACGAGGTCCTCGATCTGGAACACCAGATCGTAGGCGAAGGCGCCGAACAGGCCGAGCATCGGATCGTCATTGGCGCCGAACGCGGCCACGAGATCGCGTACCAGCGACATCACGCTGGCGCGACGGGTGCGCTGGTCCTCATCCACCGGTGCCGCGCCGCGCAGGATATGACCTTTGAGCCGGGACGCATTTTTCTCCGTGATGACGACGCAGGGTTCGCTGATGATTTCGGCGAGGAAGGCGATCAGCACCTCGCCGCGCGCGTTCAGCGCTTCGAGCTCGAAATCGGCCCCCCTGGTGACCAGCCGCAGCGGCGGATCGGAAAAGCCGAGATCGAAGCTCTCGTAGCGGCCCGGTACCGTGGTGCCCGACGACAGCACCACGCCCGGCCGGCGATCAAGCAGGTCGATCAGGTCATCGAGCCGGTTGGCGCCGCCGGAAAACTGCTCCACCGACCGCGTCACCGCGAGCCCGCCGCGGGTGCGATATTCGGACCGGGCCGGCAGGGAAAAGGCTGTCCTGTTCATGTGATCCTCTTACGAAACTTGCCGAGGGAACGCCACACAGGACAAACGAAAAGGCCGTCGCGCTGCGATGACGGCCTCGAACGATCGGGAAAGATGAAATCGCACCGGCCACCTCTTCAGGAGGTGCGCCACCACAGACGGGGGTTGCGGACGACGGTGTTCATGGCCTGCAAAACACCATGGCCGGGCTGCGACGTCAAGGGTACGCCGGTGCCGCCGGGACGGTCAGCCCTCTCCCCCGCTTGCCGGGTGATGCCGGGAACGTTCCCGTGGTGGGATGGGGTGAGCAAGAGCCGAACGCTAACACTCGTCGTCCCGGCGAACTCACCCCAGATGCTTCCTGAAAAACTCCGTCGCCCTGCCCCAGGCGAGTTCGGCGGACTGCCGATCGTGCACCGACAGCCGCTGCTCGTTGCCGAAGCCGTGTTCGGCGTCATAGCGGAACAGCTCGAGCGACTTGCCGGCGGCCTTCATCGCCTTTTCGAAGCCGTCAACCAATTGCGGCGTGCACCAGTCGTCCTTGTTGGCGAAATGCGCCTGCAGCGGAACCTTGACGTCGGCGGGCTTGGCCGCCTGTTCCGGCGGGATGCCATAAAACACCACGCCCGCGGTCAGTTCAGGAATCTTGGTGGCGCCGATGATGGTGACCGCCCCGCCGAGGCAGAAGCCGGTCAGACCGACCTTGGCGCCGTTGCGGCCGAGATATTGCGCGGCGCCGCGCACCGTCTGCGTGGTGGCGTCCATGAAATCCAGCGAGTTCATCTCTTTGCCGGCCGCATCGGTGTCGTGATACGGGACTACCTTGCCCTTGTAGAGATCGGGCGCCAGCGCGTCGAAACCGGCCAGCGCGAAGCGGTCGCACATGCCCTTGATCTGGTCCTGAAGTCCCCACCATTCCTGGATCACGACCACGCCCGGCGCGTTGCCGCGCGCGGCGTTGGCGAGATAGCCGCCGGCGTCCTTGCCGTCCGGGCGCTTGAACGAGATGCTGGTACCCATGGGTTCCTCCGGTAATCTTTTTGCGGGCCGATCGGCCGCTATTTTGGCTGCTGTGCGGCCACAACGCAAATCACAGTCCGTCATTCCGGGGCGATGCGAAAGCATCGAACCTCAGGTGCGCAATTGCGCATCTGAGGTCTGGTGCTGGCGCACCATCCCGGAATGACATCAACCACAGCCCAACAAAAAAGCCCCCGCAGGGGCTTTTTCAAATTCATGTCGTCACAGCCGCATCATCAGTGCGCGTCGGCCCAGACCTTCTTCTTGGTGAAGTAAAGCAGGCCCGTGAGCAGGATCAGGAAAACGAACACCTGCATGCCGATCCGCTTGCGCGCCTCCATGTGCGGCTCGGCGGCCCACATCAGGAAGGTGGTGACGTCCTTGGAGTATTGCGCCACCGTCGCCGGCGAGCCGTCGTCGAAGGTAACCTGGCCGTCGCTGAGCGGCTTCGGCATCTTGATGGAATGGCCGGGGAAATATTTGTTGTAGTAGGAGCCGTCGGGGATGGTCACGCCGGCCGGCGGTTTTTCCTCAAACCCCTGCAGGATGGCGTCGACGTAGTTCGGGCCCTGCTCCTGGAACTGGGTGAAGAAGTCGAAGATGAACCAGGGGAAGCCACGTTCATAGGAACGCGCCTTGGTGATCAGCGACAGATCGGGCGGCAATGCCCCGCCATTGGCCACGCGCGCGGCCTGGTCGTTGGGGAACGGCGACGGGAAGTAGTCGGCCGGCCGGCCCGGCCGCTCGAACATTTCGCCCTGATCGTTGGGGCCGTCCTTGATCTTGTATTCGGACGCGAACGCCGCCACCTGCGCCGTCGTATAGCCGGGACCGCCGGGATCGGCGAGGTTGCGGAACGCGATATAGGACAGCGAGTGACAGGCCGAGCAGACTTCCTTGTAGACCTTCAGGCCCCGCTGCATCGACCCGACATCGAACTTGCCGAACGGACCGGCGAACGACCATTTCTGCGATGGCGGGACTTCCTGCTCCTCGGCGCGGGCGTTTTGCACGCTTCCGGCGAGTAGCCCGCCGGCAACCACGAGCGCGATCACCGTGGAAACCATCGGCGCGGTCTTGCTGCCGGTCTTGGCCAGCACGTCGTCGGCGATCGAATTCGGCACCGGCCGCGGCGTCTCGATCCGGCTGAGCAGCGGCAGCAGGATTAGGAAATAGGCGAAGTAGCAGAAGGTCAGGATGCGGCCGGCGATCACGTAGATGCCTTCCGGCGGCTGCGCGCCGAGATAGCCGAGCAGCACGCAGACGATAACGAAGACCCAGAAGAACTGCTTCGCCAGCGGACGATACTTCGACGACCTGGTCTTGGCGGTATCGAGCCAGGGCAGGAACGCCAGCACGAGGATCGCCGAGAACATCGCGATCACGCCCGCGAGCTTGTTCGGGATCGAGCGCAAGATCGCGTAGAACGGCAGGTAGTACCACTCCGGAACGATGTGCTGCGGCGTCACGCCGGGATTGGCGGGAATGTAGTTGTCGGCGTCGCCGAGATAGTTCGGCATGTAGAAGATGAACCAGGCAAAGAAGATCAGGAAGCAGCAGGTGCCGAACAAATCCTTGATGGTCGCATAGGGCGTGAACGGCAAGGTGTCCTTTTCGGTCTTCGCTTCCACGCCGGCCGGATTGTTCTGCCCCGCGACATGCAGCGCCCAGATGTGCAGCACCACCACGCCGGCGATCACGAACGGCAGCAGATAATGCAGCGAGAAGAAGCGGTTCAGCGTCGGATTGCCGACCGAATAGCCGCCCCACAACAGCGTCACGATGCTCTCGCCGAAATAGGGCACGGCGGAGAACAGATTGGTGATGACGGTGGCGCCCCAGAAGCTCATCTGGCCCCACGGCAGCACGTAGCCCATGAAGCCGGTGGCCATCATCAAGAGGTAGATGATGACGCCGAGGATCCAGAGGATTTCGCGCGGCTCCTTGTACGAACCGTAATAGAGCCCGCGGAACATGTGGATGTAGACCGCGAAGAAGAACATCGATGCGCCGGCCGCGTGCGTGTTGCGCAACAGCCAGCCGTAATTGACGTCGCGCACGATGCCTTCGACCGACTTGAAGGCCATGGTGGCCTCCGGCGTGTAGTGCATCGCCAGGATAACGCCGGTCAGGATCTGCACGCCGAGCATCAGCGAGAGGATGGCGCCGAAGGTCCACCAGTAGTTCAGGTTGCGCGGCGTCGGATAGGCCACGAACGAGGAATGGACGAGACCCATAATCGGCAGGCGCCGCTCAATCCACTTCAAGGCAGGATTGGTCGGCTGGTAGTCGGATGGTCCGCTCATGATGCGATCCTGAGGAAATAAGACGACGCGACGGGCTCAAAGTCTCGGAAGCAGCTCCGAGACTCAGCCGATCTGGATTTTGCCATCGGAAACGAACTGATAGGGCGGCACCGCCAGATTGAGGGGTGCGGGTCCCTGGCGAATGCGACCGGAGGAGTCGTATTGCGAACCGTGACAGGGGCAGAAGAAGCCGTCGTAATTGCCCTCGTGGGCGATCGGGATGCAGCCGAGATGGGTACAGATGCCAATCACGACCAGCCACTGGTCATGGCCTTCCTTGACCCGAGCCTGGTCGGATTGCGGATCGGGCAGGCTCGAGACGGGCACGCTGCGGGCCTCGTCGATCTGCTTCTTGGTGCGGTGGCTGATGTAGATCGGCTTGCCCCGCCAGAACACCTTGATGTCCTGCCCTTCGGCAATCGGCGTCAGATCGACCTCGATCGGCGCACCCGCCGCAATCGTCGAGGCATCCGGATTCATTTGGGAAACCAGCGGCCAGACCGTGGCCGCGGCGCCGACGGCGGCAGCCGCTCCCGTTGCAACAAAGAGGAAATCACGGCGTGTTGGATGATCCGCCGAAGACGCTGTCGTCACGATTCCAAACCCTTTCCCAAGCTGCAGCCGGTGGAACCGCCCCAGGCACGCATCAACGACACCCAAGGGAGGCTGCCGGCGCCCGCGACCCCCGCGGCGGCAGAAAGACCATTTTTCGCCGGCAGTCCGCCAGTGAGAAGCAGTCCAGAATCGTTCTATTGGCACCCTTGCCGGAAGAGCGCAAGCCCGCTATCGGCTGGCCAGCGTGCAATGCACTCATTCCGCGCAGAGCCGCTGTTTATTCAGACATTTCATGGGGAGACCGGAAGGGCCGCCACGACAATGCAGATTGCGCTTTTCCAGCCCGATATTCCCCAGAACGCCGGGACGATTCTGCGTCTCTGCGCCTGCCTCGACGTGGCCGCCCACATTATCGAGCCCGCCGGCTTTCCGGTGTCTGACCGCCATTTCCGCCGGGCCGGCATGGACTATCTCGACCAGGTGACCATCATGCGCCACGATTCCTGGCCAAAATTCGAGCAATGGCGCAAGGACGGGGGATACCGGCTGGTCCTGTTCACGACCAAGGGCGACTGTTCCTATCTTGATTATCGCTACAGCGCGTCCGACATCCTCCTATTCGGACGCGAATCCGCAGGCGTTCCCGACGAGGTCGCTGGCGTCGCCGACGCCCGGCTGGTAATCCCGATCAAGCCCGGCCTGCGCTCGCTGAATATCGCCGTCGCATCGGCGATGGCGTTGGGCGAGGCGCTGCGGCAAACCGGTTCCGCACCCAAGGAGGCGGCGCGGTGAGCTACGCGGTCAAGGAAATATTTCTCACCTTGCAGGGCGAAGGCGCGCATGCCGGCCGCGCGGCGGTGTTTTGCCGGTTCTCGGGCTGCAACCTCTGGAGCGGCCGCGAGCAGGACCGCGCCGGCGCGACCTGCAAATTCTGCGACACGGATTTTGTTGGAACCGACGGCACGCTCGGCGGGCGCTATGCGACGTCGGACGATCTGGCCGACGCCGTCGCCAGCCAATGGGCGGGAGAGCGCCGCTACCGCTACGTGGTTCTGACCGGCGGCGAGCCACTGCTGCAGGTCGACGCCGAGCTGATCGATGCGCTGCGCGCGCGCGGCTTTGCGATCGGCCTCGAAACCAACGGCACGATCGAACTGCCCGACGGCGTCGACTGGGTCTGCGTCAGTCCCAAAGCCGGCGCGGAATTGCGGGTACGGCGGGGCGACGAGCTCAAACTGGTCTATCCACAGGCCGGCGCCATGCCGCCGGCCTTCGCCGATCTCGCCTTCGAGCGCTTCTCGCTGCAGCCGATGGATGGGCCGGACGTCGCCGCCAACACCGAGCGCGCCGTCAATTATTGCATGCGCCATCCGCAATGGCGGCTCAGCGTGCAGACGCACAAGACCCTTGGTATCAGATAAAGGTTGGATTTTTGGAATGTGGGAACTGACGAAATCGTTCCGGTTCGAGGCGGCCCATGCGTTGCCGGGAACGACATTGGGCGCGGCAAGCGAGGAGATCCACGGCCACTCGTTTCGCGCCGAGGTTACCGTGCGCGGCACGCCCGATCCCGCGACGGGGATGGTGCTCGATCTCGGCCTGCTCCAGCGCAACATCGCGGAGGTGCAAAAGATGCTGGACCACAAGCTGCTCAACAAGATCGAGGCGCTCGGGGCCCCGACCCTGGAGAACCTGTCGCGCTTCGTCTGGGAACGGGTCCAGCACGCGGGGCGGATCACGCGGGTCAGCATCCACCGCGACAGCTGCGACGAAAGCTGCACCTATTACGGCCCGCAGGGCTAAGTTGGTACCTGTCGTCATGGCGAGGAGCGTTAGCGACGAAGCAATCCATAGCTGCAACAACGAATGGATCGCTTCGTCGCTTGGGCTCCTCGCCATGACGGAGAATAAACGCTAGGAATTCCCGATGGACATGTCCGTGATCGAGGGCCACAAGGCGCGCGCGCGAAACTGGTTCGAGCGCCTGCGCGACGACATCTGCGCGGCCCTCGAGAGGCTCGAGGACGAGGCGCCGGCATCGCTCTGTCCGGGCGACGCCGGCCGCTTCGTGCGCACGCGCTGGGACCGCACCGACCATACCGGCGCGCCCGGCGGCGGCGGGGTGATGAGCGTGATGCGCGGACGGCTGTTCGAGAAGGTCGGCGTGCACTGCTCGACCGTGTACGGCGAATTCGCCCCGGAATTCCGCGCGCAAATTCCCGGTGCGGCCGAGGATCCGCGCTTCTGGGCCTCGGGCATCTCGCTGATCGCGCATCTGCGCAATCCGAACATCCCGGCGGTGCATATGAACACCCGCTTCGTCGTCACCACCAAGGCCTGGTTCGGCGGCGGCGCCGACCTGACGCCGGTACTCGACCGGCGGCGGACCCAGGACGATCCCGACACGGTCGCCTTCCACGCCGCGATGCAGTCCGCCTGCGACGCGCACCCCGCGGTCGCGAGCTACCCGAAATACAAGAAATGGTGCGACGAATATTTCTATCTGCCGCACCGCAAAGAGCCGCGCGGCATCGGCGGCATCTTCTACGACTGGCACGACTCTGGTGACTGGGACGCCGACCTCGCCTTCACCCAGGACGTCGGCCGTGCCTTTCTCAAGGTCTATCCCGAACTGGTCCTACGCAATTTCGAGGCGCCATGGACGGCGGATGACCGCGAAGAACAATTGATCCGGCGCGGGCGCTATGTCGAATTCAATCTGCTCTACGACCGCGGCACCATTTTTGGCTTAAAGACCGGCGGGAATGTCGAATCGATCCTGTCCTCGATGCCCCCGGAAGTGAAGTGGCCGTAAAGACAATGACGCAACTGCCCCGCGCGATGCTGATCGACATGGACGACACCATCCTGTCGGCCTATGGCCGGCCCAATATCGCCTGGAACAAGGTCGCGGCTGAGTTTGCCGCCGAGTTTGGCTCGATCCCCTCGAAACAGGTCGCCGCGGCGGTCGTGGAATATGCGCGAGGGTTCTGGGCCACGGCAGACGCCGAGTGGCGGCTCAAGCTCGAGGAGGCCCGGCACGTGGTGGTTCGGGGCGGATTTGCCGCCCTTGCCAAACAGGGCCATAAGCCGCTGTCATCGGACCTTGCGGTCCGGCTCGCCGATCGCTTTCACGCCTATCGCGAAGAGGAAATGTTCGTGTTCCCGGGCGCCCATGATGCGATCGATTCCTTGAGGGCGCTTGGGGTGAAACTGGCGCTGGTGACCAATGGCGCCGCCGGCCCGCAACGCGCCAAGGTCGAGCGCTTCGCGCTGACGCATCGCTTCGATCATATCCAGATCGAAGGCGAGCATGGCTTCGGCAAACCGGAACAGCGCGCGTATTTGCACGCCATGCAGGCGCTCGGCGTCAACGCGCCCGAGACCTGGATGGTCGGCGACAATCTGGAGTGGGAGGTCGAGGCGCCGCAGCGCCTCGGCATCTACGCCATCTGGATCGACGTGCACGGCGAAGGCCTGCCGGCGGATTCCAGCATCAAGCCCGATCGCATCATCCGCTCGCTGACAGAATTGCTGCCTCTCGAGCGCGGATAGCGGCCGTCCCCGGAGCTTGCTCCGTCCGCCGAAAATGATCGGCCGTGATCGGCCTGTCATCACAGACTGGTAGCTGTAGAGACTGGTGGCTGTGCGTAGCGTCAATCAACGCGGAGAGAAAAATCATGGACTTGAAACCAGGCGACGTCGTCATCCTGAAATCCGGCGGTCATCCAATGACGGTGGGGGAAGTCAACGGCGATACCATCCTGTGCGTCTGGATGGGCGGCGAAGGCGACCTGTTCCGCGAGACGCTTCCGGTTGCCGTGCTGGAACTGGCGGAGATCGAAGTTTCGGATGAAGAAGAGGAGGAAGAAGGCGAAGAGGAGGAAGACGAAGAGTGAGGACGAAAGCGTCCCTAAGAGCCGCAAGAAGGGCAACGCTGCCTGAGGATGGTCGCAGCCCCTCCCAACTGCTTGGCATGCGACGAACTTCGTCCCCTTCGGCCGGCCTCGCCTTTCCCCATGGTTGCGCCGCAGACGACGCAGGAAAGTCTGACCGATTGGCAAAGCAAGGGATTTCCCATGTACCAGATGTTATGCGTCCTGCTGGCGACGATCGCCTATGGAACAGCGACGGGGCACTGCCAAGATTCTCAGGCCGGCATAACCACGGTCACCTTTCAATCTTCCACCTACAACGACATGCGCCAGCTTTTGACGCATGAGGCTCCGACCGGAACGGTAACGGTCAAGGCCAATCTCGGCTTTCCCGAACAGGCGAGGGATCGCTATCCCGCCGTGATCGTCGTTCACGGTCTCGGCGGCTATCGTGACTCCCACGAAGGCTATGTCGCGGCCGAATTGCGGAAAGTTGGCTTCGCCACATTGACCTATGACAGTTTCGCCGCGCGTGGTACCACGGGCGCGGCCTTGCAGGGTTCATCAGGCTATCTGATGCCTGGCATTGCCGACGCCTACGCCGCGCTGCGGCTGCTTTCGGGCGAGCCCCGGATTGACGCCGACCGCATTGCCATCATCGGCTTCTCCTACGGCGGTGAAGTGGCGCATCTTACAGCATTCGAGCCGCTGCGATCGGCGCTCAATCCCGGATCTGGACGGTTTGCCGCGCACGTCGCGTTCTATCCCGGCGGGAATTTTGGCGTGTTCGCCGACGCGAGCGCCTATACCGGCGCTCCGGTGTTGATGCTGCTTGCCGGGAAAGACGAAAATTTGCCGGTAACGAAGATCGAGAATTATCTGGCCTACGCGCGCGCCGCGGGGGCTCCGGCCCCGATCGAAACCGTGATCTACCCAGGCGCCTACCACGCATGGACAGCTCCCGACCTCCCGAGCGCGCGCTTCTACCCGGACCTTGTCAGCACGAAAAAATGTCCGCTGATCCTGCTCGGGCGGAAGGGGCCGGCCTTGCTCATCGACAGCGAAGCGAAGCCGTTCGACCCGGCTGCCTTCGCTGCCTGCGCCGCCGCAGCGCCCGGCTATTCGATGGGATTTGATGCGGCGGTTCGCGCCCAGTCGATCACTGACACGGTGCGGTTTCTTCAACGAAGCCTGCGACCGTAGGATCGATGGATCAATGTCCTTCTTTCGTGGCCCCCGCGAATGGAATTTCTACCCGAAGAAGGATCGCAGCGCCGACGAAATCATCACCAGGCCGCCCGCGATCACGGCGACATCGAGGATCGCGGTGTGAAAATGCACCGGCATGCGCTCGACAAAGGCCCGCGCCAGAAACGCACCCGGAAGCGCGATGGCGCCGATCAATAGCGCAAAGGCCAGCACCTGCGCGGTGACGACTCCGGCCAGCCCAAACACCGAAATCTTGATGATACTGGTCGCGACCGAGATCACGGCGTCGGTAGCGATCACGGCGGCACCCTCCAGCCCCGCCGCCATCAACAGCGACAGCAGGATGACGCCCGAGCCTGACGTGCCGCCGACCAGGGCGCCGTACCCCACCGCGCCGACACCGAGCCCGGTATCGGCGATCCGGACGTTGCGGCGGCGGGCCAGGCGTCGCAGCGGCACGCTCGCGATCAGCATGGTGCCGATCACCAGCGCCGCGCCGGCATTGCTGAGCCTGGTATAGCCGTATGCGCCGAGCGCGGTCGTCAGTGCGGCAGCCAGGATCACGATCAGCGCGCGGCGGCGGTCGGCGTGGCGCAAATACGCGGCGGCGCGGCTGAGATTGGTGAAGATCGAGGAGATCGCGATGATCGGCACCACCGGTTCGGCGCCGACCAGCGGCACCAGCACCAGCGGCATCAACGCGCCGGTGCCATAGCCGGCCAGCCCCCCGACGATGGACGCAAACAGCGCGACGCCGGCAACCAGCAGAAGCTGCAGCAGCGAGACGTCGGCGAAACCGGAGACGATATTCACAGCCGGTTATCGCGGGTGAAGCGGGTGACGGTCTGGTCGGCGATGGCGTCGAGCGCGGCTTGATCCAGCGGGAAATTCGCCGCGAGCCAGGCGTCTTCGGCCAGCGCCAGCACCTGTCCGAGCGCCGGGCCTTCGGCGATTCCGCGCGCAAGGAAGTCGGCCGCCCGAAGCGGAAATTTCGGCGCGCTCCAGCGCTCCGGCAGGCGCGCAAGCTCTCGCCACGGCGTGTGCCTGGAATTCTCCCCTGCCCGCGCCCAGGCCAGCATCAGCCGGTCGCGGTAGCGATCCGCGCCGAGCCGGTAGAGGCGCCGCCGCGCGGTCGCCTCGTCCATGCCGGCGAGCCGCCACCAGCGATGCCCCATGGAATCCAGCGCCTTGGTTTCCGCGTTGGACAGCCGCAGCCTGGTCGCGATCCGCCTTGCATCCTCGGTGACGGCAACCGCGAGCGCGCCGAGCCTTCGCACCGGATCCGGCTTCAATCCCAGCGCGCGCTCCGCCGCGACCATGGCCGCAAACGGCCCGGTATAGGCGACGCCGCCGAAAATCGGCAGCAGCAGGCCGCCGTCCGACATGGCCGTGATCGCGCCGGCAGCCCCGTCGGCGATCACCAGCTTCACCGTTTCCATCCGCACCCGTTCGGCGGAAAGGCTGGTAAGGCCCGCGCGCCCGCGGATGCAGGCGAGATAGCCGGCGCGATCGGGTTCACCGGCGCCGAAGGCGGCGTGAATGCGGAAGAACCGCAAGATGCGCAGGTAGTCCTCGGAGATACGCTGGTCGGGATCGCCGATGAAGCGCACGCGTTTGGCGGCAATATCGGCTAGTCCCCCGACGTGGTCATGAACGACACCCGAGGCGTCGACCGACAGGCCGTTGATGGTGAAGTCGCGCCGCTGCGCATCGACGATCCAGTCGCGGCCGAACGCGACCTTGGCCTTGCGGCCGAAGGTCTCGGTATCCTCACGCAGCGTGGTGATCTCGAACGGGTGCGAATCGACGACGAGCGTCACGGTGCCGTGGTCGATGCCGGTCGGCACGCTCTTGATGCCGGCCGCCTTGGCGCGGCGGATCACTTCCGTCGGCAGCGCGGTGGTCGCGATATCGATGTCGCCGATCGGGACGTGCAGCAGCGCATTGCGCACCGCGCCGCCGATCACGCGGGCTTCCTCGCCGTGGCCGTTCAACAGCGTGAGCACGCGGGCGGCCGGACCGGATCTGAGCCAGGGCGCGTCGTCTAGCCCCCGCGCATCGGTCATTTTTCAGCTCCGGGAACGAATTTGCCGTTCTCGTCGATATGCGCGGGAATGTAGGTCGAATGCGGCGATGCGCCGGAAAATTGCGCCAGCAGCACGAGACTGACGATCACCAGCAGCAGCGAACCCAGCACCAGCTTGGCGATGATGTGCAGCGGCCACGAGCCCGGCAGCAACAGGCCGGAACGGGTCGCGAGCAGAAACAGCACATACACCGCGAACGGGATCAGGAAGATCAGGATCTCGGTGACGGCCGGACGGATCATGTCAGGCAAATCCGTTCGTACAGCACGCGGAGAATTCCGGCGGTCGCGCCCCAGATATAACGTTCGGCGAACGGCATGGCGTAATAGGAGCGCTCCATGCCGCGAAATTCCTTACTGTGGACCTGGTGGTTGGCCGGGTCCATCAGGAATGCGAGCGGCACCTCGAACGCATCCTCGACCTCGGCCTTGTTGATCTGCAGCGTAAAGCCCGGCCGCACCCGCGCCACCGTCGGCAGGATGCGAAATCCGAAACCGGTTCCGTAGAGATCGAGATAGCCGATCGGATCGACGAAGTCGCGGGATAGCCCGATCTCTTCCTCGGCCTCGCGCAGCGCGGCGTCGAGCGGCGTGGCGTCGGTCGCATCGATCTTGCCGCCCGGAAAGGAAATCTGGCCGGCGTGATCGTTGAGGTGGGCGGCGCGCTGCGTCAACAGCACGGTCGGCTGCGGGTGGTCCACTACCGGGATCAATACCGCGGCCGGCCGAACCGGCTGTTCGCGGGCGACGATCTCCAGCATGCGATCGGTGCCGTGATCGCCGCTCCTGGGGATGATATTGGGGTCGACCAGGCCGGGGGGCACCTCGAAACCGAGGCGCGCACGGCTCCGTTCGAAGAACTCCCTTGAGCTGACGGCAGCCGGACCCGTCTTCAGCATCGGCTCGTTCAAAGCGCGCCCCTCACCACGTCCGCATCCGCCATCGCGAAAAATTCGCCGCCGGATGCCACGCCGAACATCGGATGACCATCGACCACCCGCTCCTCGCCCATGTCAACCAGATCGTAGTAGAGTGCGCGGGTGACTTTGGCCCAAAGGTCGGCACGGACGTGAAGATAGGGCGTCAGGCCGCCGTCGGCGGCCGCCTCGAAGCGCAGCCGGTGGGCGGAATCGCAAGCCACCCAGTCGTCGACATTGGTGCGGAAACGCAATAGCCGTCCCCTTCCGTCGCTCTCCCTGACCATCTCGACCGCGAGAAACGGCGCGTCGTCGACGCGGATGCCGACCTTCTCCACCGGTGTCACGAGAAAGTGCTTGCCGTCCTCGCGCTTGAGGATGGTCGAGAACAGGCGGACCAGCGCCAGTCGCCCGATTGGCGTCCCCATGTAGAACCACGTACCATCACCGGCGATTCGCATGTCGAGATCGCCGCAGAACGGCGGATTCCATAAATGCACGGGCGGCAGGCCTTTTCCCGCTGAGTCGGTGGTCGCAGCGTCTTTTGCAGCAGCCGTCAGCCCTTCAAGACCTTGATTGGTGCTCTGCCCTTGCTTCGCCATTGTTTGACCTGAGTCTGATCGCTTGGATTTGGCACGATTGGTGCAAGCGTGACGACGTGCGCCCTCAACGGGTTCCGCCCGTAAAAGCCCGGATCAGGTCGCCATATCGTGATGCCGTTCATACCCCGAAAACCCGATATTGTGGGGATAGTTTAATTCAACAAATACATGGCCTTCGCATAAGTTTAGCATGGGGTTCATGGCATGACGATGCAAGCGGCGGTCGCGCCAAGGCATCGTTTGCAAGCATCGTTTGAAGGAGAAGCAGATGGCTGGCGCAGACAGTGTCGAGAAACTCGAGGACGTCATCGTCCGTTCGGCCGAGCAGGTCGCCGAACAAATCCGCGCCGCGAAAGATGCGATCTCCACCGTTATTTTCGGCCAGGACCGGGTGATCGAAAATACCCTGGTGACGATCCTGTCCGGCGGTCATGCGCTCTTGATCGGCGTGCCCGGCCTTGCCAAGACCAAGCTGGTCGAAACGCTCGGCACCACACTCGGGCTGGACGCCAAGCGCATCCAGTTCACGCCCGACCTGATGCCTTCGGATATTCTGGGCGCCGAGGTGCTGGACGAGAGCAACACCGGCAAGCGGTCGTTTCGCTTCATCGCGGGTCCAGTGTTCGCGCAACTCCTGATGGCCGACGAAATCAACCGCGCCAGCCCGCGCACCCAGTCGGCGCTGCTGCAGGCCATGCAGGAACAGCACATCACGGTTGCAGGCGCGCGCCACGATCTGCCCAAGCCGTTCCATGTGCTGGCGACGCAAAATCCGCTGGAACAGGAAGGCACCTACCCGCTGCCGGAAGCGCAGCTCGACCGCTTCCTGATGGAGATCGACGTCGATTATCCCGATCGCGACGCCGAGCGGCGCATCCTGTTCGAAACCACCGGCGCCGAAGAGACGCTGGCCAAGGTGTCGATGAACGCCGAGATCCTGATCACCGCGCAACGGCTGGTGCGGCGGCTGCCGGTCGGCGATTCCGTGGTCGAGGCGATCCTGTCGCTGGTGCGCTCGGCGCGTCCGGGTCCCGAGGGCGGCGAGGCCGGCAAGCTGATCGCCTGGGGACCGGGTCCGCGCGCCAGCCAGTCCCTGATGCTCGCGGTCCGCGCCCGCGCATTGCTCGACGGCCGGCTCGCGCCGTCGATCGACGACGTGCTCGATCTCGCCGAGCCCGTGCTCAAGCACCGCATGGCGCTGACATTCTCGGCGCGCGCCGAAGGCCGCACCATTCCCGACGTGATCAAACAATTGAAGACGCGGATTGGTTGATGGCCGCAGAGACCACGCACGCAGCAGATGGGGAGATTCTGGCGATCCGACGTGCCGATGGCGAAAGCCGAACGCTCGCCGCGACGCTGCCGCGCCTGGTGCTTGAAGCCCGCCGCATTGCCGCCAATGTCATTCACGGCCTGCACGGACGGCGCCGCGCCGGCGCCGGCGAAAGTTTCTGGCAATACCGCCGCTTCGTGTCCGGCGAGCCGTCGCAGAATGTCGACTGGCGCCGCTCGGCGCGCGACGACCATCTCTATGTCCGAGAACAGGAATGGGAAGCCGCCCACACCGTGTGGCTGTGGCCGGACCGCTCGCCCTCGATGGCGTTCGCGTCCAGACAGGCGCGCGACAGCAAGCTGGAACGCGCGCTGATCGTGACCTTTGCGCTCGCCGAGCTGCTGGTCGCCGGCGGCGAACGCGTGGGCATCCCGGGCCTGATGAATCCGACCGCGAGCCGCGCCGTGATCGACAAGATGGCGCAGGCGATGCTGCACGACGATGCGGCGCGCCTCAGCCTGCCGCCGTCCTTCGTGCCGTCGGCGCTGGCCGAAATCGTGGTGCTGTCGGACTTCTGGTCGCCGATGCCGGAGATCAGAGCCATGCTGACCGGCCTGTCGGCCTCCGGCGCGCACGGCACGCTGGTGCAGGTTGTGGACCCCGCCGAGGAAAGCTTTCCCTATTCGGGCCGGATCGAATTCGTCGAGCCGGAAGGCGGCGGCGAGATCACCGCGGGCCGCGCTGAAAAATGGGTCGGCGATTACGTCGCCCGCGTCGCGGCCCATCGCGATGAAATCCGCCACGACACCAACAAGCTCGATTGGCTGTTCTCGACCCATACCACCAGCCGCTCGGCGGCCGAGCTCTTATTGTTCCTGCATTCTGGCATGATGGTGAACAAGGGCAGCGTGCGCACCGCAACCGTCAAAGCGGGGCGAACCGCATGATCGCAGGCCTGCCGCTGTCATTTGCCGAACCGTTCCTTTTGCTGGGCCTGCTGAGCCTGCCGATGCTGTGGTGGCTGTTGCGGGTGATGCCGCCGCGGCCGCGCCGCGTCGAGTTCCCGCCGACGCGGTTGTTGTTCGACATCGCGCCGAAGGAGGAAACCCCATCCCGGACGCCGTGGTGGCTGACCGCCTTGCGGCTGCTGGCGGCGGCGCTGGTGATCCTGGCCGCCGCGGGCCCGATCTGGAATCCGCGCAATGGAGCTGCCGCCGGCAGCCGGGCACCGCTTGTGATCCTGCTCGATGACGGCTGGAGTGCTGCCTCGAGCTGGGACGCCAGGATCAAGGCCGCCGACGAACTGATCGCGGACGCCGACAACGACCGCCGCGGCGTGGCGCTGGTGCCATTGTCCGAGCCCGCCCGCGACATCACGATCATGCCCGGCGGCACCGCGCGGGTGGCGCTGCGCCAGCTTGCGCCCAAACCCTATTCGATCGAACGGGTTGAAACTCTCCCGGCCATCGAACGTTTCCTGAAAGCAACCGGCGATTGCGAAATCGCCTGGCTGTCGGATGGTGTAGATACCGGGCGCGGGCCGGAGTTTCTCGAAGGCTTGAGCAAGACCATCGGGGATCGCGCGTTGACGATTTATGAAGGCGGCACGCCAGCGCCGCTGGCTTTGGCCGCCGCCGAGAACGCCGCTGCGAAGATGACCGTGAAGGTGCTGCGCACCCGCGGCGGCGTCGAGGCGGGCCTGGTGCGCGCGCTCGACCAGAAGGGCTCGCCGATCGGCGAGACGCGCTTCACCTTTGCGCCGCAGGATCGCGAGACCGAGGCCGCGTTCGATCTTCCGGTCGAGCTGCGCAATGACATCGCGCGGCTTGAAATCGGCGGCGAACGATCCGCCGGCGCGGTGCAGCTGTTGGACAAGCGCTGGCGCCGGCGCGCCATCGGCGTGGTCAGCGGGTCGTCCAGCGATACCGCGCAGCCGCTATTGGCATCGACGTTCTACCTGACCCGCGCGCTGGGGCCGTTCGCCGATGTCCGGCTCGGCGACAAGGGGGCGCCGCAACAGGTGATCACGCAATTCCTCGACCAGAAGCTGCCGATGATCATCCTAGCCGACGTCGGAACGCTGTCGCCCGAAATCCGCGAGCGCCTTGCGGCGTGGATCGAGCAAGGCGGCGTGCTGGTGCGCTTCGCGGGACCTCGCCTAGCGCAGGCCGATGACGATTTGGTACCGGTCAAACTGCGCCGCGGCGGCCGCAGCCTCGGCGGCAGCCTGACCTGGGAAAAGCCGCAGCATCTCGCCGCCTTCACCGCCGACGAACCGTTCGCAGGTCTCGCGGTGCCGAAGGACGTCACCGTCAACCGGCAGGTGCTCGCCGAACCGGATGCGATCCTGGCGACGAAGAGCTGGGCCTCGCTGGAGGACGGCACTCCGCTGGTGACCGGCGAGCATCGCGGCAAGGGCGTCGTGACCCTATTCCATGTCAGCGCCGACATGCGCTGGTCCGACCTGCCGATGTCCGGCACCTTCGTCGAGATGCTGCGGCGGATCGTCGACATGTCCGGCTATACGTCCAATCCGGGCGCGGGCGTCGCCGGCGAGACCGCCGCCGATACAGTGGCGCCGCTGCACATCCTCGACGGCTTCGGCGCGTTCGGGCCGCCGCCCTCGACCGCCAAGCCACTGTCCGCCGACTACCGCGACCGCGCGACGGTCGAGCACCCGCCGGGCTTCTACGGCCCGGCCGAAGGTCCGCTCGCGGTGAATACGCTGGCGGCCGCCGACCGCATCGCGCCGCTCGACACATCGTCCTTGCGCGCGCGCCACGCCAGCTACACCAACGCCGAACCGCGCGACCTGCGCGGCATGCTGCTGTCGGCGGCGCTGGCGTTGTTCCTGATCGACGCCGTCATCGTCGCCATGCTCGGCGCCGGGATCGCGGCGCTGCTGCGGCGGCGCGCGGCGCCGGCCGCATTGGCGGTTGCGATCATGGGCGCGGCGATGCTGGCCGCGACATTGATCGTTCCCGGGCCGGCGCGCGCCGACTCCAGCGACGATTTCGCCATCAAGGCGACTTCGCAAACCCGGCTCGCTTATGTCGTCACCGGCAATGCCGACGTCGATTCCATCGTCAAGGCCGGCATGGCCGGGCTGACCCTGTTCCTCGCGCAGCGCACGGCGCTGGAAGCCGGCGACCCCGTCGGCATCGATCCCGCGCATGACGAGCTGGCGTTCTTCCCGCTGATCTACTGGCCCATCGTGCCGGGCGCGGCGAAGCCGCCGCAGGACGCCATCAACCGGATCGACGCCTACATGAAGCAGGGCGGCACCGTCTTGTTCGACACCCGCGACGCCGTCGAGGCGCCGCCGGGAGAGAATGGCGCTGCGCAGACGCCGGGCATGCTTGCGCTGCGCAATATCCTCGCCTCGCTCGACGTGCCCGAACTCGAGCCGGTACCGCGCGAACATGTGCTGACCAAGACATTCTATCTGCTGCGCGACTTCCCCGGCCGCTTCAACACCGGCCAGACCTGGGTCGAGGCGTTGCCGCGCGGCGACGACGACGAGGATGCCTCGCGCCCGGCGCGCGGCGGCGACGGCGTGTCGCCGATCATCATCACTTCCAACGATCTGGCCGGCGCCTGGGCGATCCGTCCCGACGGCCAGCCGATGCTGCCGCTGACGCCGGGCGAACCGCGGCAACGTGAATTCGCCTTCCGATCCGGCGTCAACATCGTGATGTACACGCTGACCGGAAACTACAAGGCAGACCAGGTGCACGCGCCCGCGCTGATCGAACGGCTCGGGCAGTAAGGCCGCCATATGCAATACGGTATCGCGTTTACCCCGCTCGTTCCCACGCTGGTGCTTTGGCTGGCGCTCGCGGCCATTGCCGTGATCGCCGCCCTGCTGCTGATCGGGCGGCCGCGCGGTGCTGCGATCCGCGTCGCCGCACTGGCGCTGATCCTGCTGGCGCTGGCCAATCCGTCGTTCACCCGCGAGGACCGGGAACCGCTGTCGTCGGTGGCGGCCGTGGTGATCGACAAGAGCCCCAGCCAGAATTTCGGCAACCGCACCGAGGAAACCGAACAGGCCAAGGTTGCGCTGGTCGACAGCCTCAAGAAGATCAAAGGCCTTGAAGTGCGGGTGGTCGAGGCGGGACAGGCCGACGGCGAAACCGACGGCACCAAACTGTTCGGCGCGCTGTCGTCGGCGCTGTCGGACGTTCCGATCGATCGCGTCGCCGGCGCTTTCCTGATCACCGACGGGCGGGTGCACGACATTCCGCCGAACACCACCGCGCTCGGATTCCAGGCCCCAGTGCATGCGCTGATCACCGGGCGCAAGGACGAACGCGACCGCCGCATCGCGATATCGGCAGCCCCCCGTTTCGGCATCGTCGGACAGCCGCAGACCATCACCTACCGGCTCGACGACCAGGGCGTCACCGGCGATCGCGCCAAGGTGGTGGTGCGCCGCGACGGCGAAGTGATCAACGAACGCACCGTGCTGAGTGGCCAGACCGTCAGCGTCGACGTCGACATCAAGCATGCCGGGCCGAACATCGTCGAGATCGAGGCGTCGCCGCTCGAAAACGAGCTGACGCCGGTCAACAACCGCGCGGTGGTCGCGATCGACGGCGTGCGCGATAAATTGCGGGTGCTTTTGGTCTCTGGTGAACCGCATTCCGGCGAACGCACCTGGCGCAACCTGCTGAAATCCGACGCCAGCGTCGATCTCGTGCATTTCACGATTCTGCGTCCGCCGGAAAAGCAGGACGGTACGCCGATCAACGAATTGTCGCTGATCGCGTTTCCGACCCGCGAATTGTTTCAGCAGAAGATCAACGAATTCCAGCTGATCATCTTCGACCGCTACGCCCGCCAGGGCGTGCTGCCGATCGCCTATTTCGACAATATCGCGCGCTACGTTCGCGCCGGCGGCGCGGTGCTGGTCTCGGCGGGTCCCGACTACGCCTCGACCACCAGCATCTGGCGCACGCCGCTGGATTCGGTGCTGCCGGCGGAGCCGGTCGGCGTCACCGAGAAACCCTATTACGCGCATCTGAGCGACGCCGGAAAGCGCCATCCGGTAACGCGCGGCCTCGAAGGCTCCGCCTCCGAGCCGCCGCACTGGAGCCGCTTCTTCCGCACCGTCGATACCCGCAACGCAACCACAGCGCCGCTGATGACCGGCGCCGACGGCAAACCGTTATTGTTGCTGTCGCGTTATGGCGAAGGCCGTGTCGCCTTGCTGTTGTCGGACCATATCTGGCTATGGGCACGCGGCTATGAAGGCGGCGGCCCGCATCTCGATTTGTTGCGGCGGATGTCGCACTGGCTGATGAAGCAGCCGGATCTCGACGAGGAAGCGCTGCGCCTGCAGGTCCAGGGCCACGATCTGGTGGTGCTGCGCCAGACCATGGCCGACAGCGTCGCGCCGGTGACGGTCACCTCGCCCACCGGAGCCACGCGCCAGATGACGCTGAGCGAAAGCGAGCCGGGAACGTGGCGCTCGACGCTCCCCGCCAACGAACTCGGCCTGTGGCAGGCAACCGACGGTACGCTGAAAGCGCTGATCAATGTCGGGCCGACCAACCCGAAGGAGTTTTCGGAAGTCACTTCCACGACCGACATGCTCAAGCCGCTGGCGCAAGCCACCGGCGGCGACGCCCGGCGCGTCGTCGATGGCTCCAGCATCGATCTTCCGCGCATCGTACCGGTGCGCGCATCCAGCAGCGTGTTCCGCGGCGACGGCTGGATGGGCGTGCGGATGCGCGATGCCAGCGTCGTCAAGGGCGTCGGCGTGCTGCCTCTGTTCGCCGGGCTGATCGGTCTATTGCTGCTGCTCGGCGGTTTTGCGGCCACCTGGCTGCGCGAGGGACGCTGAGCGAACATCTCATCGCGCCTCGCGTTGCATGAATCACACGGAGCCTGCGATTTTTCACGACTACGGTTGACACCCGCCGATCCCTGCGATGTTATATTGTAACGTTGGATCGGCCGAGACGTCTCGGGCTTTCGACGCGGGGTGCCTGCAGGCATGAAGTGGTTCCGATCGAAGATCAAATATGGCTCGCGGCTCGCGCTGTTTGCGCTTGCTGTGCAGTTCGTATTTTCGTTCGGACATTTCCATGGCGTCACCGCGCAGGCCGCAGCCGCGGTCATATCCGTCGCTGCCCAGACCGGCGCTTATGACACTGACGGCCTGCCCGCCGCCGACGCCGTTGATCGGTCCGCCCGGCCGCAGCCGGCGTCCAATCACGACCCGGACCAGCAGCCGAGCGATACCTGCGCGATCTGCGCCGTCATGGCGATGGCGAACAATCTGCTGTTCGCGACGCCGCCGCTGTTGCTGCTGCCGCAGGCGGTCGAATTTCTGTACCAGACCACCGACGCGGAATTTGTCCATCTGAATTCGGTCCGCGTCGCCTTTCAGCCTCGCGCGCCCCCTGTCTCCTGACGTCGTTCGATGAACGCCTGACGATCGCTTCGCCGTGCGCGAGTGATCGACGGGCTCCTTGGAATCGGCCCGTTATATGACGACGGCAGGCACCATCCGAATTCGTCCACTACGACGAATTCGACTGTGGCTTTATCAGGATCGGGACAATGGCGCTCCTTACAAGAAGTACACTCCTCCTCTCCAGTTCAGCGTCACTGCTGCTTGGGCTGGGCAGCCCGGCGCTATCGCAGACGCCCGCTGCTCCGGGAGATAGCAATACTAGGCTTCCCAACATCGTGGTCGAAGCGCCAAAGCAAGTAGCCGGCACACCGAAGCAGAGGCCGAAGCCGCATGTGGCTAGCCGGCGCGCAGCGTCCCGGCCAACAGCGCAGCCGACACCGACACCCGTTTCGCCAGCCGAACAGCTTGCCGCAAAGAGCAGCGTCTTCGATCAGGCGCGCAACAATCTCTATACAACCATCGGCACGACCTCCGACACGATCAGCCACCAGACCATCCAGGATCTCCCCCAAGGCGACAATCAATCAGTCGAGAAAGTGCTGCTGCAGGCTCCCGGCGTCTCGCAGGATTCCGCCGCCAGCGGCTCGCTGCATGTCCGCAACGACCACGCCAACGTCCAGTTCCGCATCAACGGGGTAATGCTGCCCGACGGGCTCAGCGGCTTCGGCAGCATTTTCGACACCAGCTTTGTCGGCACCATGGCCCTGGTCGTCGGCGCCCTGCCTGCCGAATTCGGGCAGCGCACGGTCGGTCTCGTCGACATCACGACTCGCACCGATCTTTTCAACAACAGCGGTACCGTCAGCACGTATGGCGGCAGTCATGGAACCATTACGCCAAGCATCGAGTATGGCGGCACCTTCGGCGGCAACTGTGCCGCGACGCCCGCGACTACGCCGGGCTACGTCAAGGCGCCGGCGGCTGCCGCGGATTGCTTCCCCGGCGTCCAGTACTACTTCACCGGCCGCTATCTGCAGAACACAGTGGGGATCGAAAATCCGACGCCTGCGTACAATGCGATCCACGATTTCTCCCAGCAGGAGCGGGGCTTTGCCTACATGTCCGCGTTCATCGACCCGACCACCCGGGTCAGCCTGATCGCCGGCACCTCGAACAACAACTTTCAGATTCCCAATGTTCCCGGTGCGCCGATTGGACAAAACGGCTTTGTCACCAATGCATTCGGCGTCACCAGTTTCGATTCAGCGCTCCTCAACGAAAACCAATGGGAGCTCACTCACTTCGGCGTATTGTCGGTGCAGAAATCCGTGGATGGCTTCGACGGGCAGTTGTCCTATTTCACGCGCTACAACAATTTGCACTTCTTGCCGGACCCGGTCGGCGATCTGTTGCTGAACGGCATCGCCTCGACCGTGACCCGCACCTCCTACACGAACGGCATTCAGGGCGACGGCTCGTATCAGGTCAATTCGGCCAACACGATCCGCGCCGGCTTCTCGGTCAGCGGCGAGCAGGTATTCGTCGGCAATACGTCGCTGGTCGAGCCCTGCATGATCTGCGACGGCACCGACAATGGGCAGCCGTTCCCGATCACTGACAATGTCTCGAAACTGGGCGTGCTGATGGGGGTCTATGCGCAGGACGAGTGGAAGCTCACCAATCAGTTCACGATCAATGCCGGCTTGCGCTTCGATCAGATGGAGCAGTTTGTCAGTGCCAACCAGCTCAGCCCGCGGTTCAGCGCCACCTACAAGCCCTTCGAGAATACCACGTTCCATGCCGGCTATGCGCGCTACTTCACGCCGCCGGTGCTGGTAGAGGCGGCTCCTGCCAACATCGCCTTGTTCAACAATACGACCGGAGCGGCGTCGGCCGGCGCGACCAACGACCCGGTCCTGCCTGAGCGCTCCAATTATTACGATGTGGGCGTCGATCAAAAGATCCCGCTCGGATGCACCTCTTCGTCGCCGAAGGACTGCTCCAGCCTCGAACTCGGCGTCGATGCCTATTACAAGACCGCAAAGGACCTGATCGACAACGGCCAATTCGGACAGGCCCTGGTGCTAAGTGCTTTCAACTACGAAAAAGGCTGGAACGAAGGCATCGAATTCCATGCCAAATTCAATAGTCCCTACCTCCAGGCCTACGGCAACGTCGCCGTGGCGCAGCAGCGGGCGATCAACCCTGTTTCGAACCAGTTTCTGTTCGACAACACCGTGCCGCTCGACGATCTCGGCGGCTTGACCCGGCTTCAGTATGCCCAGACGCACTTCATCTATACGGATCACAACCAGTTCGTTACCGCCTCGGCGGGTGCCGTTTACCAGTTCTGCGGCCGGCCCGCGACGGTCAGCGAAACGTTCGGCAGTGGCGGGCTATGGTGGTGCGGCACAAAACTCAGCGCCGACATGATCTATGGCAGCGGCCTGCGCAATGGGGACGCCAACATCGGCACTGTGCCGGCCTATACGCAGGTAAATGCCGGCATCAAGCGCGAATTCTTTCTGCCCAACGATCCCATGCCGATGACGGTTCGTTTCGACGTCGTCAACGTGTTTGACAAGATCTACGAGATCAGGGAGGCAGGCGGCATCGGCGTGTTCGCGTCACAGTTCGGCCCGCGCCGCGGCTTCTTCCTCGGCGTCTCGAAGAAGATATGAATACCGAGCGTATCTCTCGCGACCGGGCCGGCCAATTGGCCGAAGTACGAACGTGGCACTTTTTCGAGCGAGATATCTGTGATGATGGATCGCGTCCGAACGCCAAGTTTCCTCCGTGACCCGGTCAGTACGATTTCTGGCGGATGTGTTAGCCGCCGTTGTGGGGCTGGCTATTTGCCTAAGCCCGGCCATTGCCCATCCGCACGTATGGGTCACGGCCGCGAGCGAACTGATCTATGGACCTAACGGCTCGGTGACGGCGATCCGGCACGCCTGGACATTCGATGACATGTTCTCGACCTATGCGCTGCAGGGCATCGTTACCAAAAAGAAGGGAGTCTACACGCGGGAAGAACTGGCGCCGCTGGCGCAGACCAACGTGGACTCCCTGAAGGAATACGGCTTCTTCACGTACGCCAAGGTCGACGGCAAGAAACAACCTTTTTTGCCCCCGACCGATTACTTTCTCGAATACAAGGATGCTGCTCTGGTGCTCCACTTCACCCTCCCGTTCAAGACTCCGATCCAGACCAGGGAGCTTGTCGTGGAGATATTCGACCCGAGCTATTTCGTGGACTTTGCGCTGCAGAAGCAAAACCCGATTCGCCTTGTCGGGGCGCCGGCTGCTTGCACGATGGCGATCGAACTTCCGAACGATGGATCTGCCGGTGCCCAGAAATTGGGTGAGGCCAATTTTCTGAACGGAAACAACAGTAATTACGGCGCAATGTTCGCGAACAAGATTACCATTGATTGTCCTTGAGGATCACGCGCATGAAATCAAGCCGACGGACCGCGTTGAATTGTCTTGCGATCATGGCGATCGCGATCGTCGCCGATGGCGTTCTGCACAGCGCGCTGGCGCAAAATCCGTTCGGCGGTCCCCCTGCGGCGCCCGACGCGCAGGTCGGCGGGATCGTCGGCTGGCTGCTGACGAAACAATCGGAATTCTATCGCGAAATGTCCTCGACCATTCGCGCCGCCAAAGCGGACGGCAGCGCGGTGTGGACCCTGCTCGCGATTTCGTTTGCCTACGGCATCTTCCACGCGGCCGGCCCTGGCCACGGCAAGGCCGTCATCTCGTCCTACCTGGTTGCCAATGAGGAGACGGCGCGGCGGGGCATCGTGCTGTCGTTCGTGTCGGCATTGATGCAATCGCTGATCGCGGTGTTGATCGTCGGGATCGGTGCCTGGCTGCTCAATGTCACCGCGAAAACCATGTGCGGCGCCGAGCGTGTCATCGAGATCGCCAGCTACACGCTGATCGCGGCATTCGGCGTCCGGCTGGTCTGGAGCAAGGGCGGCGGCTTCATCCGGGCGCTGCGCTCAACTTACAGCGGATCCGGACCACTGCTTGCGCCGGCGCTGGCGCACGCGGCAGCGCTTCACCATGGTCATGGACATCACTCGCACGATCATGGTGATCACGGACATCACCATCACGACCATGCCCCGGCACGGGCCATAGGGCATGCGCATGCGGAGCATGACGACCCCGGCCACGTCCACGACGAACATTGCGGACATTCCCATGGTCCGGAGCCCGCGCAGCTTTCCGGTCCTGGCGGCTGGCGGCGGGGTTTCGGCGCGGTTTTAACCGTCGGCATCCGGCCATGTTCCGGCGCCATTCTCGTCCTGGTGTTCGCGCTGGCGCAGGGACTGTTCTGGGCCGGCGTCGCTGCGACCTTCGTGATGGGGCTTGGCACCGCGATCACGGTCGCAACCATTGCCGTGATTGCGGTCTCCGCCAAGGGACTGGCACAGCGGATGACCGCCGGCCGCGACGGCGCCGGCGCATTGGTCATGCGCGGCATCGAGTTCGGAGCCGCCGGGCTGGTGCTGCTGTTTGGTGTGGGATTGCTGCTGGGCTACATCGCCGCCGAGCGAGTGACCTGCTTCTAGAGCGTTTTCAAGCGAAGTGGAAACCGGTTCGCGTCAAGAAAACGCGTCAAATCAATAGGCACGCGCTATCGCGCCAGGCTCCAGTCCGGGCGGATCGCGCCGGACACGCCGGTAAACGCCCCGTCGACCAGTTCCGCCACCAGCAGGCGGCTGTAGTCCACCGGCCCCGGCATGATCGCCCGTCCCTTCGGGACAGACTTGAAACCGACCCGGCTGTAATAGGCTTCGTCACCGACCAGCAGCACCAGGCGATGGCCCTTTGCCTTGGCGTCTTTCAGCGCCCGATCGAGCAGCACGCGGCCGACGCCGCGATCGCGGAACGGCGGCTCGACCGTCAGCGGCCCCAGCAGCAACGCCTTGGTGTCGCCGACGCAGATCGGCCATTGACGGACCGAGCCGACCAGCAGCGTGCCGATCCAGGCGGTGAACGACAGATCGAGCAAATGATCGACGTGCTCGCGCAGCCGGTAGGCGCTCAGCACGAAGCGGCCGGGCCCGAAGGTGCGTTCGTGCAGCCGTTCGATTGCCTGCGCGTCGTTGGCGGTTTCGGCCAGTATCGTCAGAGAGAGGTCGCTCATGGGCGCGGGATAGCATCTGGCAGAGGCGCGGTCCATCGTCCCGGCGCCGCCTGAACCGACCAGTTTCGATTCTTGTTGATGGCGGGATATTCCGGCAATCAGGCCATTGCCGATTGCCGGGAGGTCGACTTGTCCGCCGCCGCCGGCCTACGGAGGTCAAGCGTTGCAAATAACAGGGTCCAGAGCGAGAGCATGTCGATCGGGACGATGTAGTAGGGCGTGAAGATCGGATAGGTCATGAAGAAAATCACGTTCACTGCGAGATTGGCAGCCACCAGGAGGGCAACCTGCCTCGCGCTCCCCCGACCAACACGCCATAGCCACGCGGTCCATGCTGCGGCAACCGCGAGAAGTGTAAACTGCACGTCCACGAAATATTGCCAAATGACACCCGCATCGAACCCGGGCGGTATGGCGCCGTCGGGACCGTAGGTCGTGGCAAAGGGACTGCCCGCATTGATCGCATTGGCCATCAGCGTCGGAGCCACGCCGATGAGGAATGCGACCCCAAACGAGAGACCCTGCAGGAAGCTCTCTCTGTTTCGCGTCAGCAGGAACGTGCCGGCGAGGTAGACGAAATACCCCGCCGACAGGAACAGGTTCGGCAGCCGGAAATTGACGCAGAGGCCGATCAGCAAGCCAAGCAGCATGGTCAGAACGAACCGATGCCGCGGCGCATCTGTAAAGAGCTTGGCGGTCAACAAGCCTGCGAGTGCACAAACCATCATGGTCGGAGCCACAGAATAGCTCGCCTTGGCCGGGTTGATCATCAGATATATCGCCACGATGCCGAACACCGAGGTCACCGCCAGGGCGGCCGGCTCGCGTGCCCGATAAAGCCCAAGCAGCGCAAAGCCGAAGATCGTGACATTCGCCAGCAGGTAAAGCGGTATGACCTGAAATCCCCTGGGGAACAGCGCCAGCACAAACCCGGTCCCGGCGGATATTGAATGGCGTATTTATTCATCTTCGCCTTCCACGGGTGGCAGGGAGTTTTTGTTGCATCATTCCAATCCGGAAAGTGGATCTCCTTCAGCTTGTCGACGAGATAATGGTCGTCGTCGCGCGCGACATCGGTATTGAGCCCGTCCAGACCGAATTTCTGGAACAAATGCGCCTGCCGCAAATAGCAGATGTCGTCATAGACCCCGCGGCTTTCGTTCCAGCGCGATATGGTCCAGACATTGCTGGCCAGTATCAGGACGAAAACGAAACCAGAGGCAGCCTTCAAATATGGCATCACTCTATCCGGACACGTGGTGCTGACACCGGCTTGTCGCCAAATCCGAAGCGGCCCGCAAGGCCTAACGCCAGGTCGCGATCGGCGCGCGGCCTTCGAGCACCTCAGAGATCCGCAGCCGGGTACCCTGGGTTGTCTCGGCCGGCAACGCGGCAACCTCGAAGAAGCCCGTGGCTGCAATCTCGCGGTTCGGCTCGGGCGGCCGGTCCTGCCGGAACTGCCGGATCAGATAGACCGCGACGTGGTCGCGGCGGGAAACGTGGCGGTTGAGGAAGATTCCATGCAGCGCCGGCTCCCCGAGCAGCTCGATTCGGCCCTCTTCCGCAAGCTCGCGGGTGAGCGCATCGCGGAAGGTTTCGCCGACCTCGACGCCGCCGCCCGGCAAATGCCAGCCCGCGACATAGCTGTGCCTGACGAGAAACACGCGGTTCTGACTGTCCAGCACCACGCCGCGGACCCCGAGCGTCATGCCGCGGGCGAAACGCCAATAGAGATGAAAAAACCACCGCAGCACCGGTTCAAAACGCCTTCGCAGGCCCTGCGGGTTCATTGCCACCGTACCATCAGATATTCGTCCACCGTGTTTGATCCTTGCAACGTCCCGGCCCGCTTGTCATTACATTCAGGGAACGCACAGGATATCACGAGATGATCGCGCCGCGGCCTAGTCTCGCAGCTCCCCCGATCGGGCGGATGTGATGGCGGCATTCACGCTAGCCCATCTGTCGGACCCGCATCTGCCGCCGCTGCCGGAGGCGCGGCTGCGCGATCTCCTTGGCAAGCGCGCGCTCGGCTATCTCAACTGGACGCGCAACCGGCACAGGTACCAGCGGCGTGAGGTGCTGGATGCGCTGGTATCGGACATGCAGACGCAGGCGCCCGATCACATCGCCATCACCGGCGATCTCGTCAACCTCGCGCTCGAAGCCGAATTCGCGCCGTCGCGGGCGTGGCTGGAGAGCGTCGGCGGGCCCGAGAGGGTCACGGTAATCCCCGGCAATCACGATGCCTATGTTCGCGTGACAAAACATCGCTTTGCCGAGGCCTGGGGCAGCTATCTCGACGGCGACGCCGCGCCAGGCAGCGGCGTCACATTTCCGTCGCTGCGCCGGCGCGGCCCGCTGGCGCTGATCAGCGTCTCGTCGGCGGTGCCGACGCCGCCGCTGATGGCGACGGGATGGCTCGGACGCGCTCAACGGCAGGAGCTCGCGCGGATGCTGGCGGGGCTTGCCGGCGAAGACGCGTTTCGGGTGCTGCTGATCCATCATCCCCTGCGTTCGGATTCGCGCGTCAAGCGGTTGACCGATTCGGCCGAGCTGCTGGCGCTGTTGAAGCAGCATGGCGTGGACCTGGTGCTGCACGGGCACGATCATTTGCATTCGACGATCCGGGTCGAGGGACCGAACGGCACCATCCCGGTGGTCGGCGTGCCGTCGGCGTCGGCGGTCGCGCATGGGCGATATCCCGCCGCCGCCTACAACCTGTTCTCGATCGAGCGCGACGGCGCGGCGTGGCGGGTCGGGCTGACCGTGCGCGGGACCGACGATGCGCTGCGCATCCGGCAATTGCGGCAGACGCGGCTGATCTAGATATTCCGCAAGGTTTCGAACAATGCCAGCGCGAACAGCGCCAGCCCGCCGGCGATGAAGCCGAGTACGAAGATCCAGAACCCGCCGCGGCGCGGTTTCGGGGTCACGGCCGGCGCCGGCGCGGGCGTTGCGACCAGGGCGTGCTCGCGCTCGATCATGCGGCGCGCCACGTAATCGGTGACGGCCTCGACGATCTTGATGACCTCGTGCGATTCGGCGATCACGGTGCGGCCAAAGCGGGTGTCCTGCACGAAGCGGTAGATGCGCTTGTCGCGTCCCATCATCACGTGGGCTACGACGTCGATCCACAGCCGCGGCGTATCGCCCTGGCTGATGCCGCGATCGAACAGGTCGATCTCGGCCGGGATTTGCGCGAACAGCGGATCGAGCGCCTCGTTGAGAATCTCCAGCCGCGCCACTTCGGCATCGCGCAGGTCGACCACGACGCCGGTGCGGTCGGCGGCCTCGATCCGCGCCTGCCGGAGCGCGTCGCGTAGCCGGATGGGACGGCTCTCGCTGGCAGCATTGCTTCCGATGTTTGCCGCGTCTGACATACGCCTGACCGCCTTGTCCTGATGGGTCTTGAGCCGGCCTTAACCTATCAGCAACCACAACTTCCGCAAAGGCCGTTTATTCCCAATGGCTTACCGATTCACCTCGCCCCGCTTGCGGGGAGAGGTCGACGCGAAGCGTCGGGTGAGGGGGAGCCTCCGCGAGTCGAGCCGTTGAGAGAGCCCCTCACCCCAACCCTCTCCCCGCAAGAACGGGGAGAGGGAGAAGAGAAGTAAGACGCAGTCGGCCCCATCCGGAGAACCGGATGGGGCCGCTTTTTTTGGACGTTTCCCCGAATGTTTTCATGCCGGCCTTTTGGCCGATCAGGCTGCGCGCGAGGGCTCTTCCACGATGGAGAAGCGGACGCCGGCCTTGTGGCGGTTCTCTTCGGAGACGACGCGCCAGGCATCCTCGGCTTCCTTGCGGGTCTTGAACGGACCCTGCACCTGAGCCGAGCCTTCCACGAGCTTGTGGAAGTTCATCGAGCCGAACTCGCCGCCAATCACCCAGAAATTGCTGCCTTTGGTCATCGTAGTCTCCTGTTGTCCGAGTAGCGTGATCAGCTTGGAATCCGACCAGACTCCAGACTGATCAATTCCTGCGTCAGCCGAACTGGTTCATCGTGTTGTGAGCGCCGCCCGCCTTCAGAGCGGCTTCACCGGCGAAATATTCCTTGTGAACGTCGCCGATATCGGAGCCGGCCATGTTCTGATGCTTGACGCAGGCGATACCCTGACGGATCTCCTGGCGCTGAACATTCTTCACATAGCCCAGCATGCCCTGCTCGCCGAAATACTCCCTCGCGAGATTATCAGTCGACAGAGCTGCCGTGTGATAGGTCGGCAACGTGATCAGATGGTGGAAGATGCCGGCACGCTTTGCTGAATCGGCCTGGAAGGTGCGGATGCGCTCGTCGGCTTCAATGGCCAGCGGCGTATCGTCGTATTCCGGCTTCATCAGGTCGGCTCGATTGTACTTGCTGACATCCTTGCCGGCTTCCTTCATCGCGTCGTACACCTGCCAACGGAAGTTGAGCGTCCAGTTGAACGATGGCGAGTTGTTGTAGGCCAGCTTCGCGTTCGGAATCACCTCGCGAATGCGGTCAACCATCCTGGCGATCTGCTCGATATTCGGCTTCTCGGTCTCGATCCACAGCAGGTCGGCACCGTTCTGCAGCGAGGTGATGCAGTCGAGCACGCAGCGATCTTCGCCAGTGCCGGCACGGAACTGATAGAGGTTGCTGGCAAGCCGCTTCGGACGCATCATCTTGCCATTGCGGTTGATGATGACATCGCCATTCCTGGCGTTGGCGGCTGTCACTTCCTCGCAATCCAGGAAGCTGTTGTACTGATCGCCGAGGTCGCCGGGCTTGTGGCTCACAGCGATCTGCTGCGTGAGGCCGGCACCGAGCGAGTCGGTGCGGGTCACGACGATGCCGTCCTCGACACCTAGTTCGAGGAAAGCATGACGGCAGGCCCGGATCTTCGCCAGGAACACCTCGTGCGGCACGGTCACCTTGCCGTCCTGGTGGCCGCACTGCTTTTCGTCGGAGACCTGATTCTCGATCTGCAGGGCACACGCACCTGCCTCGATCATCTTCTTGGCGAGCAGGTAGGTTGCCTCGGCGTTACCAAAACCAGCGTCGATGTCGGCGATGACGGGCACGACATGGGTCTGGAAGTTGTCGATCTTTTCGATCAGCGCCTTTTCCTTCGCCTTGTCGCCTTCCTTGCGGGCCGCGTCGAGCGCGCGGAAGACATCGTTGAGCTCACGGGAATCCGCCTGACGCAGGAAGGTGTAGAGCTCTTCGATCAGGGCCGGCACCGAGGTCTTCTCGTGCATCGACTGATCAGGAAGCGGTCCGAACTCGGAGCGAAGTGCTGCGATCATCCAGCCGGAGAGATACAGATAGCGGCGATCGGTCGTACCGAAATGCTTCTTGACTGAAATCAGCTTCTGCTGCGCGATGAAGCCATGCCAGCAACCGAGCGACTGGGTGTACTTGGTGGGATCGCCATCATAGGCCGCCATGTCGTTGCGCATCAGCGCCGCGGTGTACCGGGCGACGTCCAGGCCGGTCTTGAAGCGGTTCTGCAGACGCATGCGCGCCACGGCTTCGGCGGTGACGCCGTCCCAGGTCGGCTTCGTCTTGAGGAGCGCCTCGGCAGCTCCAATTTCGCTCAGATAGGCAGCCGGTCCCTGGATAGCCGGGTCACTGATCCCGCGTGGCTGGTAGTTCATGTGTTGATCCTTCGCTCTTATCTCTCGACATTCGTGACAGTGCATTGCGAAACGTGATGGGAGCTAAACGCTAAATCTCCCAATTCGGCTAGGCATCTTGTTTTCTAATGATGATGTCATGTAACATATAAACTTGTCATAGAAGTCATATTGTAATAATTGTCACAACTGACTAGTCATTCCGGGGCGTGCGAAGCACGAACCCGGAATCTCGAGGTTCCGGATCGCCGCTCCGCGGCGTCCGGAACGACCACAATGATCAGCGAGGCTGCCATGGCCACCGATTCCGGAAAGAAGCTGTTCGTGGGGCCCCGATTCCGGCGGATCCGCCAGCAACTGGGCCTGTCGCAGACCCAGATCGCCGAGGGGCTCGGCATTTCGCCCTCCTATATCAACCTGATCGAGCGCAACCAGCGGCCGGTGACGGCGCAGATCCTGCTGCGGCTGGCGGAAACCTATGACCTCGATTTGCGCGACCTCGCCACCGCCGACGAGGACCGCTTCTTCGCCGAACTCAACGAGATTTTCTCCGATCCCCTGTTCCGGCAGATCGACCTGCCGAAACAGGAACTGCGCGACCTCGCCGAGCTCTGCCCCGGCGTGACGCACTCGCTGCAGAGATTGTACGCCGCCTATACCGAGGCCCGCCGCGGCGAGACCATGGCGGCCGCGCAATTCGCCGACCGCGAGGAAGGCGCGCGCTTCGAGGCCAACCCGATCGAGCGCGTGCGCGATCTGATCGAGGCCAACCGCAATTATTTCCCCGAGCTCGAACAGGCCGCCGAAAGCCTGCGCGACGAATTGAACGCGCCGGCCGAAGGGCTGTATGCCGCGCTCGCCACGCGGCTGCGCGAAAAACATTCCATCGTCACCCGCATCATGCCGGTCGATGTAATGCGCGAGACGCTGCGCCGCTTCGATCGCCATCGCCGGCAACTTTTAATCTCGGAACTGGTGGACGGCCCCGGCCGGGCGTTCCAGCTCGCCTTCCAGATTGGCCTGGCCGAATGCGGCAGCAGCTTCGAGACCATCATCAACCGCGCCGGCCCGCTCGACGACACCCCGAGGCGGCTCTACCGGATTACGCTCGCCAATTATTTCGCCGCCGCCGCGATGATGTCCTACCAGCAGTTCCACACGGCGGCGGAAAGCCTGAGCTACGATGTCCATGTGCTGGCGCAACGTTTCAATGCCGGCTTCGAGCAGGTCTGCCACCGCCTCACCACGCTGCAGCGGCCGAACGCGCGCGGCGTGCCGTTCTTCCTGCTGCGCGTCGACAATGCCGGCAATGTTTCAAAACGGTTTTCCTCCGGCACGTTTCCGTTTTCGAAATTCGGCGGCACCTGTCCGCTGTGGAACGTGCATTCGACCTTCGACACGCCGGACCGGCTGCTCAAGCAGGTGATCGAACTGCCCGACGGCGTCAGGTTTTTTTCCATCGCGCAGATGGTGCGCCGCCCGGTGGCGCCGCACCCGCAGCCGCAGCCGCGGTTTGCCATCGGGCTCGGTTGCGAAATCCGCCATGCCTCGCGCCTGATCTATGCGTCCGGAATGGATCTGGAGAAAGCCGAGGGCACCCCGATCGGCGTCAACTGCCGGCTCTGCGAACGCGAGAACTGCAGCCAGCGCGCCGAACCGCCGATCACGCGCACGCTGATCCTGGACGAGAACACAAGAAGGGTGAGCTCGTTTTCGTTTTCCAATGCAAGGGAGTTGTGAGCGCGGCGGCGGTCGCAGAGTAGGCGGTTGTGAGGATGCATCATCATCAATGGTCGTCGTACCCCGCGCATGCGGGGTATCCAGTACGCCGCGGCCTCTCGATTCCATCATCGGCGTCTCTGGAATACTGCATCGCCCGCCGGAGCCTGTCGTCCGGCCGGCCAAGGGCCAGACCGGATAGCGGGCGATGACAGCTGAAAGTGTGGCGCGCTCTTCCCGCGGCCTCCAGACGTGCGTTTAACTCTCGCGGCGCGGTGCGCCCGAGGTTTGCATTTGTCTCTCGCCCCAAAGAGGGCGTGGGGAATGCCGGGTGCCAGCGCACCCGCAGCCGCGCGTGTAGTGTAGTAAGCACGCGCGTTAGTCACCACGGTCGCGCCGAGACACCCGGCATTCCCGCACGCAATGGTTTTAACGGCTTCCTTCGTACTCTCCCCGGTGATCGGGCTTTTTTGTCACCGTCACTTCACGGATAACTCCGCAAAGCTTGACGCCGGCGTCGAGGCGTCAGGACCACACGACTTCTCCGTCCGCAAGAAAAGCGCTTTCGTCAGAAGCGCTCCTCGCGTCCACCGCATCCCGTCCCAACGTTCGTGACGATGGCCAACGCCCCTCTCTGAAGGACAGGACGGCGGGAGTTATAAAGGTGATTTGGGTGTTCTGAAAATCAGAATATTTTTGCAAAAGGGGCTGGACAGAGGCTGTCGAAAAACACGAAGTGATTTGCCCGTCGGGCCGCGTCTCTCTCTGAACCTCCTCCGAATTGATGGACACCTGTAGTAGGCTCGTGGAGCTAGGAGGTGTCGGATGGAAGCACGTCAACGCCGGTCGTTTACGGACGACTACAAGCGGCAAGCGGTCGATCTGGTGGCGTCGAGCGGCCGCTCGATCGGATCGGTGGCCAAGGAGCTTGGCCTGCGCGATTCCGTACTCCGGCGCTGGGTGGAGCAGCGTGGGGCCGGGCTGGAGCCGACGGCGGCGGCGCGGCGCCCCACAACGCAGGCGACGCTGCCGTCGGCGGACCACGCGGCGGAGATCGCTCGTTTGCAGCGAGAGAACGAGCGGCTGCGCATGGAGCGCGACATTTTAAAAAAGTCGATCGCGATCTTTGCTGGGACGCGGACATGAGATTCCGCTTCATCGAAGATCGCCGCGCTGACTACCCGGTGACGATCCTGTGCGAGGTACTCGGAGTCTCGCCGGCCGGTTATTATGCCTGGCGCGCGCGCCCGGAGAGCCGGCGATCCATAGCCAATCGTGCGCTCATCGACGACATCGAACGGGTCCACCGCGAGGCGTGCGGACGCTATGGCAGCCCGCGCATCCATGCCGAGCTGAGGGCCCAGGGCCGCGGGGCGAGCCGCGGTCGCATCGAGCGACTGATGCGCCGTCACGGGATCAGGGCCATCATGGCGCGGCCACGGCGGGTGGGCACCACCGACGGCCGTCACGACTTCCCGATCGCCCCGAACCTGCTCGAGCGGAACTTCAGCGCCGCCGCGCTGAACCAGATCTGGCTCGCCGACATCACTTATGTCGAGACTGTTCAGGGCTGGCTCTATCTGGCCACCGTCATGGACCTGTACAGCCGCAAGATCGTCGGCTGGGCGATGGCGGATCATTTGCGCGCCGACCTGCCATTGGCGGCTTTGCGGATGGCAATCTCAGCGCAGCGGCCTAGTGCCGGCCTGATCCACCATTCCGATCGGGGCGTTCAATATGCCTCGGCGGAGTATCGCAAAATGGTGCAGTCCGCCGGCTTCAAGGCTTCGATGAGCCGTAAAGGCGACTGCTATGACAACGCCCCGATGGAGAGCTTCTTTCACACCCTCAAGACCGAGCTCGTCCATCACCGGCAGTATGCAACACGGGAGCAAGCCAGACGTGATATCTTCGCTTACATTGAAGGCTTCTACAATCGAACGCGGCGTCACTCGGCCATCGGATATATCAGCCCGATCGAGATGGAGCTAAAAGCAGCTTAACCTTGTCCATTTTTTCGGGGGAAGATCACTCACCGCTCTTCGCGGCGTCGAGACGAGCGAAGCTCGCTCTGAGAGGGTTGGGGTGAGGGGCTGCCTCCACAAGCTCGACTCGCTGAGAGTCCCCCTCACCCGCCCGGCTTCGCTGCGCTTCGCCGGGCGACCTCTCCCCGCATCCGCCTTCGCCCGAAGGCGGGCTTCGGCGGACAAGAGCGGGGCGAGGTCCAGATCCGCGTCACTTGCCGGTGACGAACTGCAGCCAGGCGGCCTGCTGCGCCTTGTCGAGAGTCTTTCTTTCTTCGGCGAGTTCGCCGACGCGCTTGGCGGCGACGGCGGTTGCATGGTTCGCGATGTTGTAGCGGTCCACGGTGCGCTGAAACTGGAACACGAACTGGCCGTCGACGACCTTGTAGGCGCCGGCCTCCCCGGCTATGACGGCGACCAGGCTTTCGTAGGCGCGATAAAACTCGGCGCGCGCCGCCATCATGTTCGAGAACAAGGCGCTCCTCTCCGCATGCCGCTTGTCGACGATATCCAGAAGCCTGGTCAGCGTCTCTTCCCCCGCGTGCAGGGAGAGCGCGTATTTCTCGATCGCGTCGCGTTCGGTCTTGAGCAGCGCCGTGTAGCGCGGCATGAAGGCTGATGCATTGGCTTCCGCCGTTTTCAAATCGCGGCGAAGCGTCTCGAGATCGGGTCTGTTCAACGCGGCGAGATTGATGCCGGCTGGAATCGGCGGCTGCTCGACTTCACCGGATAATTTGTCGGCCGCCGCATTGGTGTCAGTCGCTGCCCTGCCGGCCATCGCCACCAGCTGCAGGAATTTGTCGGAGGGATGCTGCCGCAGCGCCGCGTCGATTTGGGCGGGCTCGGTGATGCCCTGCAAGGCGACCTGGCTTTCGCGGGCGGCGTTGCGTTCCAAAAGCCGGCCGAGATCGGCGAGGTACCAGGCCCCGAAGGAAAGCGCGACAAAGACCACGAACAAGCACAGGAAGGCTATTCGAACGCGCCATCGTGCTTTCGGATCCGAAGGCACTGGCATCAGCACCAGCATTGCGATACGCCCCTAAGCGGAATGGGCCGGGAGCGAGTATAGATTGGTTCGCTCGGGCGGGAACGGGAAAAATTTGTCGGGAAACGGGTCGCGCGAACGCGCGCCCGATGACAGGCTCCGCGAAGCAATCCATAGTGCGGCGAACCGTGAAAATGGTTGCTTCGTCGCTTCGCTCCCTTGCGCAAACGCTTCGCGTTTGTCGCAGGCAATGACGGCGGGAATCACCCTTTCCTCGGCTTTGACGCTGGAACACCGGGACCAAAATTGCCATGCTGGCTCACGGTCCAGCCCAAAGGCGTTCATCCAGGGAGAAACTTCATGCGTATCGCGGTTATCGGCGCCGGCGGGGTCGGGGGTGGATTTGGCGCGGCGCTGGCGAAGGCGGGCGCCGATGTCACCTTCGTCGCGCGCGGCGCGCATCTCGCCGCCATGAAGGGCGTCGGCCTGAAGGTCACCGGCCCGCTCGGCGACACCCATCTGGTGCCGACGCAGGCGACCGACGATCCCGCAACGATCGGCAAGGTCGATATCGTGCTGTTCTGCGTCAAGCTGTGGGATGTCGAAAGCGCGGGCGAAGCGATCAAGCCGCTGATCGGCCCCCGGCACCGCGGTGATCCCGCTGCAGAACGGCATCGATGCCCATGAGCGGCTGATCCCGATCCTCGGGAAAAGTGCTGTCATGTGCGGCGTGGCGCAGATCTCGGCCTCGATCACGGCACCGGGCGTGATCACGCAGGTCGGTACCTTCATGCGCATGATCTTCGGCGAGCTCGACGGCAAGCGCAGCCAGCGCGCCGAGGATTTTCTGGCGCTGTGCCACAGGGGCGGCTTCCAGGCCACGTTAAGCGAAGCGATCATCACCGAGCTCTGGATGAAGTTCATCCTGCTCGCCACCAATGCCGGCATGACAGCGCTGGCGCGCCAGCCGATGGGCGCGTTGCGCGACGATCCCGATATCCGCCCCTACTTCGTTTCGGCCTGCCAGGAAACCACCAATGTCGGCCGTGCCAAAGGCATCGCGCTGCCGGCCGATGCACTCGAGAAAGTTCTCGAACTGGTCGGGCACATGCCGCCCGACATGAAGGCCTCGATGGCGCTCGACCTCGACCGCGGCAACCGGCTGGAGCTGCCCTGGCTGAGCGGCAAGGTCGCCGAACTCGGCCGCCAGCTCGGCGTGCCGACGCCGACGCACAGCATGATCTACGCGATGCTGAAGCCGTATGCGATGGGGAGGAAGGGGTGAGCGGGGGTGAATATACGGATAGAAGAAGCGAACGTTAGATCAATTTGTAACAGGCAGGCTCGCCCTTGAGTAGTGACGTTCTGGAATCACCGCGATTCCGTTTTGCATAGCTTGGGTCGTCGTCCTTACACCTCTAAGATAGGTCCCGCGCATCGCGAGCGTGAGTGATCTGAGGAGCACCCCATGAGGGCATCATTGCAGGAATTTATCCCGCAGACGCTAACAGGACGTGACAATGCGTAAAGGCGCTCATCCTACTGACAGGCCTCAGCGGACCTCAGTCGTGCGCGTGTCTGATTGGGAGGAGTTCGAGAGAGTAGTGAAAACACTTGAAGACCTAACCAGAAAAGTTTGGGATGAAGTGTGGTTTCGGGGGCAGGCAAACGCGGAATGGCCACTTCACACAACGCTTGAGCGTCGGTCGCCGAATATCCGCTCTGTGAGCAAATATCTGAACTTGATCGGCGAGATTAAGCCGGCCATCGAAATTTTTACCGGCGCGGTATTCAGCATGCCGAAGCCGAACGAAATCGTGGAGATGTGCTATGAGTATGACCGCTTCGAATTTCAATTGAGAAGCTGCGCTGTCTATTTGGCGCACTTACGCCATTGCGGCTTCCCTTCTCCGATGTTGGACTGGTCGCACTCCCCGTACGTAGCAGCGTACTTTGCTTTCGCACACGCCAAGCACGACGGCGACGTCGCCATTTACGCGTATCGGGAGCGGCCGGTAAATTTCAAGATCGGCGACAGCGACTTGCCTCAGATCATAACGTTCGGTCCCAACGTAAGGACGCATAAACGGCATTTCAGGCAGCAATCGCGGTACACCGCATGCGCAAGGTACGTAGACGGCGCGTGGTTATTCGAGTCGCACGAAAGCGTATTCGGGCTAAGCAACAACTTGGACCAGGATCGCCTTTGGAAGGTAATCATTCCTGCGAAAGAACGAATGAAGGTGTTGAGCGACTTGGATAAATTCAATCTCAACGACTTCACGCTGTTCGATAGCGAAGAGTCGTTGCTCGAAATGCTGGCCATGCGCGTGATCGATATGCGAGAGGGACGACCATAAGTAGCAACCATGCGCTCCGTAAAACGCCCGTTAAATTGGCTTTTGCTCTGCATTGCTCTGGCTAGCGTTGCCGCAATCTTGTTGGGCCAAGAGAACCCATTCGTAAGAGAATCGGTTTGTATGCGCGTGCCGTGCCCGGCATTGGCGCACTCGCACGCATGGGAAAAGATTGCGTACGATCTAGGCATCGGAAGCATCGTCAGCCTCTTCTTTTATTGGCTGGTCGTGCGGCTCCCAGAAAATGCAAAGCGCCGACGCATTAGAAAAAGCTTCGCGGAGCATTTCCGAGAGTTTAAAGAAGACGCAATCGCGACCATGTTGATGGTGACCGATGACACTTTCGAGTGGGGCTTTCACCGGGAGTTGGTCAATCAAAAGAAATTTCGAGACTACTTCAAACAGGAGGTTGCGCCGGGCGAAGACCGGTGGGACTCCTTCCACAACAAGATGACGGATTATTATCTCGACGAACTCCTCACCCATTTAGAGATATTGCGTGGCGAAATTCTGTTTGCGATGTCAGCTCTCGAAATCGACGATAAGAGGGTTCTCGAGTTTTTGAAGCGGCTTTCGGCAACGATCATAAGAATGCGGAAGACGACGGGTGACTATGACTCAATGAAAAGCTTCGGAAATTTCATGTGGGAAGTGTTCGCCGGTTGGAGCATGGTGACCGGCTATCAAAAGCGGGATTTTTTCGAGGATATGATCCAGGCGATCTAGGCAGATTGTGCGATGTAATTAATTTAATTGAGAGGGACAGTCGGGGAGGTTGAGTGGTGAAATCTGGGGAGACGAAGAGCATCGGCCTTGTTGTCATTACAGGGTTGATCGTGTCATTTGTCCGGCAGGGGATTCAGCATCACTGGCACGGCTTCGCCTCATGGGAGAGTTTCTTCACTTCGCGGTTCATTCATACTGTCGCGGTGAGTGTCTTTAGCGCGTAGGATGGGTGGAGCGAAGCGATACCCATCAATTTCGTTTCGATCTGATGGGTTTCGCGAAGGGCTCAACCCATCCTACGCGCTATGCGTTCACGCAGTTAGTCTGCCGTCCGATGACGGCCGTATCCTGAGAGGGTTAAGCGGACTTCCCGAGAGCCTTTGACAACTCCCGCATTTGCCCCAAGCGATAATCGCAATGCTTGACTAGAATCACCAACTGAAAGGTCGGAAATAGTCCAGGTCGACTGTGCCTAACTTCAACGTGGTCCCGTCGGTAAGTCGGAGCGTGGCGTCGAACTTAAACGAAGCAGATCGGTTGGACCGAAATCGAACCGCGAACCGATCGGGCGAGTTCGGGGCCACAAACTGGCTTATTGGCAACGTCTCCGTATAGTTCGTTTTACCCGCTTCGAGAAAGAGATTGTAGGAGGCGGTTGAGTCAAAAACACCGGCAACCTGGCCACCATCAAGTTTTGTCAAAGCCGCGAATGGTCTACGCTTTGGCAGACCGTGGGTCGTGTATTCCAAATATCCGAGCACGCATCCGAATTGGTCATGCGCAGTCGGCGGCTTCGACAAATCAAGTCTGAAACTTTTTGGTATGTCTCCACTCGTCAGCTCTACCGTCCAACCTTCGTGCCCGCTTACGAGAGTGTGCTTTTGCGGAATAGCAGTTTTTGTCGGTTTTGGAATTGGGCTGTCACCATCACAAGCCTCTGGAGGCAGAACGGAGTAGGAAGCCTTAATAGCATCTAACTCTGCCCACCCAATATTTCCAAACTGTAACCTGCGATATCCGTAGTCTTGGATGTACGGGATATCCACGTCAACTAATTTGCTTTCACTGACATGAAAGTCGACAGATGTAGCGAATTTTGACATCGCGGTTGTGTTGTTGAGCTTAATATCAAACTCGACGGTATATCCCTCTTCCATATAGACAACATTCATTTGCTTCATCGTCTGACCGCTATCAATGGCCTGAAGATAAGGAATCACGTACGAAACCTTCAGCACCTCACCAAGCTGTTCGCTGCTGTACTTGGCTTGATAGAATTCAATTAGCTTGGCCATGTAGGTGGCCAAATCTGACTTTTGAGCGAAGGCGAATTTTGCCGCTAGGATTAAAGCCAGACAAGCAATGGAGGCCATTGCTCGTTTCATTTTTGATTCCCGAGCGTGATCACTCCACTAAGCGCGCCGCTTGGAGGAGTTACCACCAAGGAAGCCGGATTGTAAAAGAATACAATTGCGAAGACTGCAAAAGCTCCGCCAGCCTTAACAACCTTCGGGATTTCAACGGTGATAAATCCCGTCAATAGCGTTGCGACAGATGCTGTTGCTAGCGCGAGGATGATCCGCATTACGAGGTACTGCATAGCTGTCGGGTTCGGAAACACGAAAACCAAAATCAATATTACGGTGACAAAAAGAACTCCAAATCCAAAAATCGCGAAAACTTTGACCAAGCTATCTGACATTGTCGTTCTCTCAAATGGCAACCTGAAGAGACTAATCGCGATAGCCGCAACGTTCAAGGTGTGAATCGGTTCTCGCTGGTCGATGTCAGGTCGTACGTCGCTCGGCGTGTGCCTCTAAGGCCAGCGCTACCGTCGCCAGCAGAAAGTCATCCGACACACGATAGTCCAACACCATAGTTTGAGGTACGGCGTGGGCTTGAAACAGGGTGTGCCCAAGTTCAACCAATGCAGCTCGTATGGCGGATTAGCGAAGCGTAATCCGCCATTCAGCGGGTGAACAAGAGGTGGGTTACGCTTCGCTAACCCACCCTACGCGCTTGACTCACCCCGGATCCGACTCCGAACCCGCCGCCTGCCCCCGGACATGTACCCATTTTTCGAACGCGACGCTAATCCGGTTCTGATACCGCCAGACCAGCCGGCATCGCGCGATCGTTCGAAATTTGTCGAACGTTACGTAAAAATCGATGGGTAGAGGCCCCAGGCCATCGCAATGGATTCGGGCGCTGGTTTGCGTCACGTCATAAGCCGTACATGTGTGCAGTTCCCGCCCCCCGCGGAAGAACAGCAGCCCGTCCATCGATCGTTTGATCATTGGAGTTTGATCCCCAGTACATTGCCGCGCTGGCTTTGGCACTTCGAGGAACTACATCGCCGATCCCGTGGCGGCGAAGATATCGCGGCGGATGCCGGTGACAATCGCGAACCCGATTTACGATTAACATGGCGGGCCTGTCGCCGAACCGCGGCGCTTTCGGCCGCTCCCGGTATTGCAACGCAATGGACTGGCATCGGTTTTCGCCCTTGCTCAAAACCGGTGGCTGGGATCAAATTCGATGGCTGGAGCATGATCACCGAGCAAACGCTCCGCGTTTGTCGAGGGAAAAGCGGGAACCCCGACAAGCGCGAAGCGTTTGTGCGGGGATCATGCTCAAACAACGAGATGAAATCATGGCCCGGTTCAACCCGATCGGATGATGATTTCAGCGTCCATTCAAAAAGGAGAGAACCATGCTCAGGAAAATCATGCTGGCAGCGCTGGTCGTGACATTCGCCGGCGGCGCCGCCTTCGCGCAGGAGACCTGCGACACCAAGGCGGTCGGCAAGGACGGCAAGCCGCTCGCCGGCGCGGCAAAAACCTCGTTCATGAAGAAATGCATGGCCGACACCTGCGCCACCAAGGCGGTAAGCGCGGACGGCAAGCCGCTTTCGGGCGCCGCGAAGACCAGCTTCATGAAGAAGTGCGAGATGGGGACGTAAGCGGCACCCGGAATGATGAATTTTAGTTAGATCATTCATTCGCGGATTCCGCTCGCCTCTCCCAGAGGTGAGCGGAACGCGCACGGACGGGTTCAATCAGAATTCATCAAGCGCCAGCCACCGCGAAACGTAATCCATCTCCTTGTCGCTGAGCGGCGGATTAGGCTTTGCTAATCCGCGCCACGGACTTTCGGCACCGCGTCCGGCTTCACCGTCACCCACGAACAGCTCGTAGCTCGTAGGGCGGATTAGCGATAGCGTAATCCGCCATTCAGGCATGAAAAGGAGGTGGGTTACGCTTCGCTAACCCACCCTACGCACTTCGGCGCCTCACCCGATTTTCGGCGGACGCCGACAGCGGCGGGCCAACAATGGCGAATATGGCAAATCGTTTCATAATAATCCCCCCAGATCCCTTGGTCGGATTGGACGCCGATTTTGTTCAAGGAAATCGGTGGTTTGCCGGGTTTTGTCGGGATCGAAGGGCGGATCGGGCTGCCCCTCGCGCGCGCCGCGCGGGCTGTTATTGTTACGCCTTAACCAATTGTTAATTATGCATTTGCGGGCCCGAAAGGCCGGGCCTAGCGTTGCTAGCAGTGGGGCTCAGTAACCAACACATTGGTGCGTGCCATGACGAGTAAAATGTATGGGGCGCTGGTCGCGTCTCTCAGTGCAGTAGCGCTCATGCTGGCCGCGAACGAGACGTTCGCCAGGTCGGGAGGAACGCAGCGTGGAGCGTTCGCTTCGCCGCATGGGAATTTCCATTCGCCGGCAAGCCGTTCATTCCGCCATCACAGGCGAAACGACGGCGCGATCTTCTGGCCGGGTGTGGACGGATACGATTACGGGCCAACGGGTGATGAACCCCTGGTAAATGCCGTGCCGCCATCCGGCGATACGCAGCGTTACACCTACACCTATGACGTTCCCTGGGATTGGGCGCATCGCTTTCCGCCGATGGTCGCGCGTTCCGACCGGCCCTATGTGCCGAGCTGCCCCGAGGAGAGCGTCACGGTTCCCGGGCGCGACGGCAAAGACCGAACCGTCAACATCATGCGGTGCTATTAGCGCCTTTTCCGTTTCGATTGCGTCGAACCGGGGCTGCGAATTCCTGATTTGAGGCGTTTGCTTGTCGCGAACCGGCCGCCACGCCGCCTCAAATGCGGGGCAGTCTTTGGCTTGCAAACGCTCTGGCGGGCACCCGCGATGGTGGGCGGGAACAAATCAGGTTGGCGCGGTTTGACCCGGACGCGCCATCTCTCGGAGGCTTCCATGAAAATCGCGAAGATCGTGTTGGCGAGTTGCGCGGCGCTCACGCTGATTGGTTCGGCGGGTTGGGCCCAGCAGGCGACGACGGGAACCGGAACGATCACGGTCATCGACCGGCTCAGCGGGACGATCACCATTCGACCGGCCCAGAACGGCACGGTCGGCGCCAATGCCGCTGGTGCCGCCACCGAGTTCAAGGTCAAGGGCGTCTCGCTCGACGATGTCCACGCCGGCGAGATGGTCAAATATTCCGCCACCGAGACCGACGGCACCAAGACCATCACCAAGCTCGAGAAACAATAGGCCGGCAAAGCGCGCGGGGCGCGTCACTTCCCCCACACGGTTGCCTCGGTCCAGCCAAGCTCGTCGAACTCGCTTCCTCGCAGCGGCGCTTCTTCGGCCGCAAAGAACTCGTCGAGTTGCGGCGGCTTGACTGAGGTCGCGGAGAGCATGGCGTGGGCCTGGCCGCGATGGTGGATCTGGTGCTGGAACAGATGCATCAGCAGGCGGTCGCGCCGTTCGGTCTGCACCCGCGTCTCGCGATGGACCCGCACGATGCCGTCGAGCAGTTCGGGCGTCAGCGCATCGCAGAGCGCGATCAGGCGCCGGTCGATAGCGGCCTGCGCGGGCTTGAGTTCGGCCAGCGATGGGCAGGGGATTTCGTTAGCCCAGGATTTCGGCCCGAGCGATCCGCCCTCCAGCGCGTCGACGTAGAACAGGTCGACGAAATAGATGTGGTTCAACGTCCTCTGCAGGCTGGGGAAGAAGCCGGTCCGCGCGGCTTCGAATTCCTGCTGGCTCAGCTCGGCGCAAGCCGTGAGCAGGCGGTGGTTCGCCCAGGCGTTATTGTGGGCGAAGGCGCGAAACGTCTGAACAAGACCGGCTTGCATGTCCGTTCCGTCTCATGGTTGGGCGGCTCGCCTCGTTTCGCAAGGCCTTTTCGCAAGGCCTTATCGCACCAGCGACTTCCACCGTTCCGCAGCATTGATCGCCGGCGCCCACAGCGCATCCGCGGGCTGGCCGCGATGCAGCGCCTTGCCGATCTCGCAAATCGCCATGAAGGCGCTGGAGCGCGCCTCCTCGACTTCCAGCGGCGCTTCGGCGTGGGCCTGAACGAGGCCGACGAGGCCGTTCAGGATCGGCAACGCGACGGCTGCCGGCTCGTGTTCGGCGGCCTTCAGGGCTTCGACGATGGCGACCGCTTTCTCGGAATCGGTCATATGCCTAGTTTCATGGATATCGTTTCATGGGAGCCGTTTCAATATCTGTCCAGGCCGGGATAAACGCCGCCGGTGGTGCGGAAAATTCCGGTTCGCAGGCAGGCGCGCTTTTCATTCTTGCAACTGGAGAAACACTGGGTCGCGGCGTCTCCGGTGCGGTGGAAACAGGCGTTGTTGCAGCTATCCTCGTGCTCGGAGCAGGAGTCGGCCATCGCCTCCGAGGCGAGCGCCATCCAAACGGCGCCGCCAGCAACCAAAGCCAACGCAAAACCCTTGCGCATATGCACCTCCCCGCCCGCCTTTGGCGATCATCCACGGGCCTTTGCCCCGCCGCAAGGCAAAATCGGGCCAGACTAGCCGCACGCCACATCCTGCCGCGCCAAAACACCGGCGTCGACTTCTTTCCCGCAAACTTCCGCCGTGATCGGCGGACTACATCGCAGCCACCAGCGCCCGAGAATTTGTATCTCGTATTCGGGGGACGACATGAGAAGACCTGCCAGCATTCGCTTGCCCAAGAACGTGTTGTTTCAGGACGACGCGGCGAGGCCGGATCTCGAGGCCCTTCAGACCGCGAAGGACCGGCAGGACGAGTCCCACCAGAAACTGGACGAGTTCATCGCGGCCGCGCTCGCCGAGCTCGGCGGCGGGGATCAGCCCGCCTAGAAGCTCCCCGCACCGCCCCTCCCCCGGCCGGTCCGATAGCGACCCCACCGGTCGATTTCCGCCATTACGCCGGCATTGACTGGCGACCCTCCTTGCGATGTGCTTGCGCCCGAGAAAAACGCGTCGGCGGGGGCTGGCGCGAATTCAGGGGGAGACCATGGTCGCCAACCAGAACGCGGGTTCGCTCTCGCGCGCCATCGAACGGGACCTCAGGCTCGATCTGTTCCGCGGGATCGGGCTGTGCATGATCTTCCTCGATCACATCCCGCATGACGTCGTGGCCTGGCTGACGCTGCGCAACTACGGCTTCAGCGACGCCGCCGAGTTCTTCGTGTTCATTTCGGGCTATCTCGCTGGCTATATCTACGGCCCGATCGTGGGCTCGGGCAATTTTCTCGCGGCCACCAAGCGGCTGGTGATGCGGGCCTGGCAGATGTACGTCGCCCACATCCTGCTGTTCCTGGTGTTCACGGCGCAGATCGCGCGCACGGCCAGGCGATTCGACAACCCGATGTACAAGGACGAACTCAACGTCGCCAATTTTCTCCAGCATCCCGACGTGCTGATCGGACAGGCGCTGACGCTGCGCTACAAGCCGGTCAACCTCGATGTGCTGCCGCTCTATATCGCGCTGGTGCTGGCCTCGCCGCTGATCCTGTGGTGCCTGATGCGCCGTCCGAACCTGACGCTCGCCGCCTCGGTGGTGCTGTATATCGCGGCGCGCTGGTTCGACCTCAATCTCGCCTCGTATCCGCCCGGCACGACCTGGTACTTCAATCCGTTCGCGTGGCAAATGATGTTCGTGTTCGCGGCATGGTGCGGCGTCGGCGGCTTCGCCAAGATCGAGTGGGTGATCAGGTCGCGCCTGGCGCTGATACTGGCGCTGGCGTGGATCGCGTTTGCGTTCGTGATCGTGATGACCTGGCACATTCCGATTTTGGATGCGTCGATCCCGAAATGGATGATCAAGGCGATCTATCCGATCGACAAGACCGATCTCGACATGCTGCGCTTCACGCACTTCCTGGCGCTGGCGGTCGTCGTCGTGCGATATTTGCCGCGCAACTGGGCGGCGCTCCATTCGAGATGGCTGCGTCCGCTGATCCTGTGCGGCCAGCATTCGCTGCCGATCTTCTGCCTCAGCGTCTTCCTGTCGTTCGGGGCGCACTGGATCCTGATGCAATATACGCGCGGCGTCTGGGAGCAGCTCGCCGTCAGCGCCGGCGGCATCCTGATCATGATCGCGGTCGCATGGGGTCTCGACCGGGCCGCGAAGGTCCCGGTTCTGTTCGTCGAGACCGCGGAGGCCGACGGCACCGGCGTGGCGATGGAGCCCGCGAAAGCCGAACCGGCGGTGGCTTGAACGAGGCCGCGAGCCGGACGGCCGGCATCAACAACGCATTCGCCGCCGCGCATTGCAAAGCCCGTGCGGCGATTGCATACTTGATCGCATCGAATATGTGACTTGACTTTAAGGACCTAAGAAATGGCGGAAGCCGATCTGGACGTCGTTATTCGGCAGCTTGCCAAACAACAGCACAAGGGCCTGATGGCCGCCGCGAAAAGCCGGCGCGATCGCTTTGCCGGCCTCGCCGCCAAGGCCAGGGACAAGCAGGCGAAGGATCGCTACAAGCAGATCGCCAGAAATACCATGGAGCAGGCGAGCTTTGCCGCCAAGCGGCTGCAGATTTCCGCCGACAACGCCGCCGACAGCTATGCCAGGTCGATGCGAAACGCCGCGGCCGACCTCGCCGCCAGGCAGGCGAGCGAGAAGGCGGCCGAAAAGCCGGTCAAGAAGGCTGCCAAGAAGAAAAACTCCTGATCGCCTGGCCGACCTGATCGCCTGGCCGAGAGGTCCGCGGCTAACAGGGAACGTTGGGCCGGCTTGCGCATTTGCTCCCTTGCGAAACGAGGGAGTGCGGATCCGTGAAGCGGACCTTCTTGACCGTTCTCGCCTTCATCGGCGTGCTCGCCTTCCTGGTGCTCTTCATCGCGGACCGGGAGATGCAGTCCGGCATCGATAGGCTTTCACGCTACCGGTTCTCGCCGCGCCCCGCGCTCGATGCGGGCGAAGGCCTGCAACTCGTGAGCAGGCCCACTCGGTCTGGCCTGCCGCCGAAGGCGGGCGATGCAGCTCTCGAACAACAGGCTTCGGAACAATAATAAAGGGCCGCCGGGAGTATGTTCCGACGGCCCACCGGGCTCAAAATTGATTGGGAATGGCAACGGCGCTCCAGCCCCGGTCTAGGAGGAAACTAACCGGTAGATGCCGCAATTGTGGAGTCGAAAATGCTGTTCCGCAGTGCGGAACAAGACAGTTGTTGCAGCAACGCCACGAAATGCGTCACAAATCGGTCAGGGAAGCTTCCTCTTATCGCACGTGACGGGCGGATCAAGCTTCAGCTTTCGCGAAACGGTCGGGAGGCCTCATGCGCATCACCTTAGCCCTCGCGTCCCTGCTCGTGCTTGTTGCCACCGCGAGCAGCCAGGCGGAGGACAACAGGGCCTGCATCCTGAAGGCCACCGAAGCGCTGCCCCGCATCGCCGGCCTCGCCGTCACGAAGACCCGGACCCGTCCCGTTCCAGCGGAAATCATGGCGACGTGGCGGGGCCAGACGCGGCCGATCATGGTGGATGTCGATATCGTCGCGGCGGGCGCGGCGGAGACTTATTCCTACATCTGCGTGCTGACCAACAAGACCGCGTTCGTGCGCCGGGTGATGAGCTAGCGGACCCGCCGGCGCGCCTCGGCAGGATTCTTGGCAGGACATGACGCCGGGCGTCGAATGATGCTAGGACAGCCCCGTCTCTGGCGAATTGGCCCATCCCCGGTAACCCCATGCGAAGATTTTCGACGACACGATTGATTCTCGGTGCGGCCCTTCTGGCGCTGCTGGCCCTGATGCTGGTGTGGGGCCCTCGACCGGCACCCGCGCAGCCCATGCCGGCGCCGGCCCGGCCCATCGCCGCCCCCTCGCCCCGCGCCGCGGCCTGCCACAACGGCCTGTCGTTCGACCGCTTCCTCGGCGAGCTCAAACAACAGGCGGCCGCCGCCGGCGTGTCGCAACGCACGCTGGCCGAGGCCTCGCCCTACCTCGTCTACGACCAGGGCATCGTCAACCGCGACCGCGGCCAGCGCGTGTTCGGCCAGGTGTTCACCGAATTCGCCGGCCGTATGGCCGCGACCTACCGGATGCAGCAGGGCCAGGCCAAGATCAAAGCGTACGCGGCAGCGTTCGCGCGCGCCGAGAAGGAGTATGGCGTGCCGCCGGCGGTGATCGCCGCGTTCTGGGGGCTCGAAAGCGATTTCGGTGCCAACATGGGCAATCTGCCGACACTGCGCTCGCTGGTGTCGCTGGCCTATGACTGCCGCCGCTCCGAGCGGTTCGCGGGCGAGACCATCGCCGCGCTCAAAATCATCGACCGCGGCGACCTCACGCCGGACGAGATGGTCGGCTCCTGGGCGGGCGAACTCGGCCAGACGCAATTCCTGCCGACGCATTATTTCACCTACGCCGTCGATTACGACGGCGACGGCCGCCGCGATCTCCTGCGCAGCCCGGCCGACGTGATCGGCTCGACCGCGAACTACATCGCGACCGGATTGAAATGGCGGCGCGGCGAACCCTGGCTGCAGGAAGTGCGCGTGCCCAACGCTCCTAGTTTTCCCTGGGACCAGGCCGATCTCACCATTCAATTGCCGCGGTCGAAATGGGCGCAGCTCGGCGTCACCTTCGCCGACGGCAAGGCGCTGCCGAACGATGAGTTGCCGGCCTCGCTGCTGTTGCCGATGGGCCGCATGGGGCCGGCGTTTCTCGCTTACGCGAATTTCGCCGCCTACACCGAATGGAACAATTCGCTGATCTATTCGACCACCGCAGGCTATCTCGCCACCCGCATCGCGGGTGCTGCGCCGATGCATCGTCCCGCAGCTCCCGTCGCGCAGCTGCCGTTCAACGAGCTGCGCGAGCTGCAGCAATTGTTGGTGCGCGCGGGTTTCAATGTCGGCAAGGTCGATGGTGTGATGGGCCAGCAGAGCCGCAGCGCGGTCAAGGCGATGCAGATCAAATACGGCCTGCCGGCGGATTCCTGGCCCACCGCCGAATTGCTGGCACGCATGCGCGGTCTCCGCGCGCCGGTCCCAGTGGCGGCGGGAGCCGCGGCGGTGCGGTAGATTTTATCCTCCGTCATTGCCTGCGACAAACGCGAAGCGTTTGCGCAAGGGAGCGAAGCGACGAAGCAATCCAGCTTTCTTTCTTGCTGTTCTATGGATTGCTTCGCTTCGGTCGCAATGACGGGTAATGCAGAGCCTGAAACGAAATCTTCCACAAAGAAAGAACCTCCCATGTCCTTCTACGACGCGACCGTGCCGGCCTTCCTGCAAATCCTCGGCAGCCTCACCGGGCTTCTCACCAAGGCCGAGGCGCACTGCAAGGCCAAGAACATCCAGCCCGAGATATTGCTCTCCGCGCGGCTCTATCCGGACATGCTGCCGCTCAGCCGCCAGATCCAGCTCGCCTGCGATTTCGCGGGAAAAAGCTGCGCGCGGCTGACGCACAGCGAAGTGCCGGTCACTGCCGACACCGAAAAGACCTTCGATGAGCTGAAGCAGCGGCTCGCCAAGACCATCGATTATCTCAAGACGTTCAAGCCGGCGCAGTTCGAGGGCGCGGATGCGCGCGACGTGACCTTTCCGGTGGGACCGACCAACATGACGCTGAAGGGCCAGCAATTCGCCAGCGCCGTTGCCTTCCCGAATTTCTACTTCCACGCCGCCATCGCCCACGGCCTCCTGCGCCACAACGGCGTGGAAGTCGGCAAACGGGATTTCCTCGGGCTGAGCTAGGCCGTAAATTCGGACATCTCGGCACAACGCGGGTTTTGATCAAGTCGAAGAACCGCTCCAGGAGGTCGCGACGATCGCAATAGCAGTCGGGGCTTGCTCTGGCCGGCAACCCCGATCATGCAATTGCTCAGGAACCGAGAGGCGCAAGCGCGTTGCGCAGTGGCGCACTGGAGATTTGCATCAGCCCCGCAAACGGCTGACCCAGCTCCAGGATCAGATAAATCGCCCCTGCCGCCGACAGCGCAAAGATGAGCAGAGAGCCGATAACGATTGCGTTGGGTCGGGCAAACAGGCTGAAGCTTGCAAAGATGATGGTGAGCCAGAAAATCAGCACCACCAGGAAGGGCATGGGGATTGAACTATCTGTCTGCGCGAACAGCAGCAGGCGCGTTTGCGCAATGTCGGTACTGACCTGTATCGCTCGGGCTTGCAGGGAGCGTTGGGAATCGTTCTGTGGCGAAAGTTCCTGAAGTTTCGCATAGAATGCTTCACTTGCGTCGCTCGCCTGGAACGGGGCCGCCTTGGCAGCATCGGAACTGTTCTCACGCCACATTCGATCGGCCAAAATAGCGGTGCCACGCCGCAACAGTTTGCGAGTAGCGCCCGTCTCTGGTCCGTACTGCCCCAGGAGATTGTCGAGCAGGACAATATTGGCTGTCATCTGCTTGATTTCAGTGCTCTGCGTGTCGTACGAACTCTTCGCGGATGCGATCAGCAGGCCGAGGACAAGCGCGGCTATCGTCCCGATGAGGCCCGTGCCCAGCCTGACCACATCCTTCGCATCCGTGCTCAGATGATGCTCTGCCAAGGTGTTGCGGAGGAACATACCGAGCAAGACGCCGCCTGAGATGCATATAAACGTGATGCAAGATAACGCGATTGCGCTCATGATTCGTCACTCTTGGGAGGCCACGGGGACTTCACATCGCACTACCTTATTGAAGAGACGGTTTCCCACCCGACGTTCTCCAGTCAGCCGCTATCGCAAAACCGCTGTATACGTTCGACGGAGTGCGGCCGCAGACGCTCTGCCGCGCATTATTGGCGCGGCATGTTTTGAGCTGATGCGTCACGGGATTGTCAGTACACCCGGCGCCGAACAGCCACCCCCCGCGGCGCCCGAACAACACCGACAGCAGGACGGACAACAGGCCGTGCGACGACAGCGGCCCCGCCGGCGGCGACGCAGCCTGCACGAACCACGCCGCGTGCGCAGACGACCGCGCTTGCCTCCATGGTGCTCAAGGCGAGGAAGCTTCCGGCCAACAACACAGGAATCATCAGATGTTTCATGACAGCTCTCCTTGGGTGGTAAAGCGAACATTCCGTCAATCGCGCTTCTGCGTCGTTTGGCGCTCAATGCTGTGTTGCTCAGGCCGCGGAAGCAACGACCGGTTTTTTTGCAAGCGCCGCTCGTCGATCGTGAATCAGGTTCTCCAACCGGTGTGCTGCCACGTTCAATGTAACGGCATCCACCGCGTTCTCGTCGCCGCGGGCAGATTTGGCACGTTCGGCTTTGAGAATGTTATCGATCTCCTCTTCGATCGCCGACAGCTCGGCGTCTGTGCCGACGTTCCGGATCCGGCGCGCCAAGGCATAGAGACTATCCAAAGGGCCTTCCGGAATGGCGGGCCCGCCGATGCCCAGAAACTTCCACGCCGCGGCAAGCATGGTGGCAACGCCACCCAGCACCATCGGCGTCAGATAGATCCAGTTGCCGTATTCATCCATAAAACTCTGCGTGGTGCTGTTGTAAACGGCTGCCGCTCCAGGGTGCAGCGGAAGGTAGGCATCCTGGTCGGTACTGGGCGCGGTGATCTGCGCGAAAATCGGCTGCTCGCGCAGAAGATCCCTGCGCACCCTCATGATCGCCTGCGTGAGGCGGGTCACCAGATCAGTGCCGAGCTTCTTCTGCGCAACCAGGTATAGTGAGGTCCGCAAGGTGGTCAGGTCATCCTCCGGAACCGGCGGCGATCCCCGCAGCGTGCCCTTCGGGACGTCGAAACTTTCAAAGGCACGTTCGGTCTCCGCAATTGCTCCGGCGGACCCGATGGGGATCAGTACCGGCGCCTTTTTGTGGTCCAGCTGAAAAAATCCGCGAACGAGCGATAGATACTTTTCGGCCAGCGGGATCGCGACAAGCAGGGCACTGACCTGTTTTGACTGAATGGCTTGCCGGACATCCGTCAAAGCAAGGTTCTTGAATACAACCTTTGCGTTCGCCAGATCATATTCCGTGGTCAACACATTGACAATTTTGGCGTTCGCTGCTCCGCCGACCACGCCGATCGCATGTCCCTTCAGGCCGTCGATGCTGTCGATGGAGGATCCGGGCGGCGCAATGATCAGCACGACCACATGGCTGACGACAACAACGGCTTGCGCCTGCGACAAGTCGCCGACATCGCCGCGAACCACGGCGAGATCGACTTTACCGGCAGAAAACGCATTAGCGGCCTCAAGAGCCGTCCCGCTGTCGATAACCTTAAGCCTTACAGAAGCGTTCGTCGAAACGAGCTCGCTTGCTATCGCCGACATTGCCTTGGCAGCCTCACCGTCAATGGAGCCGACCGCCACGGTCAGCGTTGCCGGGCGTGTGTAGTACCGATAGGCAAGGAGACCGGCGCCTGCGGCAAAAACGGCCACACCTATAAGCAGGACAAAGCGAAGCCAGAGCGGCAAATTCTGTGAAGCCATGTCCGTCACTCCAAACGCTCGGGGCCGATACCAGATTCGGTCAATGACTCCGAAAGATGGCCGGTGCGTGAGGCCGAGCTTCGTTGGCCGCCTCCGCCGTTCACACGTTACGCTGCCCTCTTGACCTCAGGCTGTCTATGCAATTTCGGCCAATTCGCTCAGATGACGAATACACAGGCCAGCATTGGGATGGAATGGTCACAGTAGGAACGGCCGTTTCCAGCCGCCCCCTTTCCGGTGGGACCGACCAACAGACGCTGAAGGGCCAGCAATTCGCCAGCGCGTTTGCCTTTCCCAACTTCTACTTCCACGCCGCCACCGCCCACGGCATCCAGCGTCACAACGGCGTGGAAGTGGGAAAACGGGATTTTCTCGGGGTGAGCTGAGATCGCCGACCCTCATGGTGAGGAGGCGCGTTAGCGCCGTCTCGAACCATGAGGCCACGGGCCTCACCTCATCCTTCGAGACGCGGCCAACGGGTCCGCGCAAAGCGCGGCCCGATGATAAACTCCGTCGCCGCTCCCCAGGATGAGGAGAGAGACCGAAAGATTTCGAGGAACAGCCGCCGACGGACGCCAACAGTGCCGTTCAGTCGCCAGAACACCGGTCGGAAGGACGCCGATGCTGCAGCGTTCCTGATTTCGAATAAATCTTGCCGCGTCAATACGCGAACACCGCTTATCGACGCTGGTCCCCTGGCCGGGATCGTGCGGGGCTAGACTGCGCTTTTCGAATGGCTGGCGACTTGCCGGGGCCGTTTGCAGTGCACACTTGTTTTATGACTTGTCGTTGCCCCTTCGCTCTGACCTGTCCCGCCTCCTCTGCCGTCCCCAACCCCGAGAGCCAAAAAAATGAGCACGTCGTCCAAACTCTTCGAGCCCTACAAACTTGGCCCGATCACGCTTTCCAACCGAATTGTGATGGCGCCGCTGACGCGCAACCGCGCGGTCGCAGGCCTGGTGCCGAACCCGCTGGCGGTTGACTACTACGGGCAGCGCGCGTCCGCGGGACTTCTGGTCACCGAAGCGAGCCAGATCTCGCAGCAAGGCCAGGGCTATCAGGACACGCCCGGCATCTACTCCAGGGAACAGGTCGCCGGCTGGCGCAAGGTGACGAACCGCGTGCACGAGCGCGGCGGCCGCATCTTCATCCAGCTCTGGCATGTCGGCCGCATCTCCCACACTTCGCTGCAGGCGAAGGGCGGTGCACCGGTGGCGCCATCGGCGATCCCCGCCAAGGGCAAGACCTTCGTCAATGGCACCTTTGCCGATGTATCGGCGCCGCGCGCGCTGACGCTGGAGGAAATTCCGGGGATCATCGAGGGCTTTAGGCGCGGCGCCGCGAACGCGCTGGAAGCGGGTTTCGACGGCGTCGAAATCCATGGCGCCAACGGCTATCTGCTCGACCAGTTCGCCAAGGACGGCGCCAACAAGCGCACCGATGCCTATGGCGGATCGATCGAGAACCGCGCCAAGCTGATGCTGGAAGTCTCCAAGGCGGTGGCCGCCGAAGCCGGCGCCGAGCGCACCGGCATCCGCATCTCGCCGGTGACGCCGGCCAACGACATCTCCGATTCCAATCCGCAGCCGCTGTTCGACTACATCGTCGATCATCTCAGCGCGCTGAAGCTCGTTTATCTCCACGTCATCGAGGGCGCCACCGGCGGCCCGCGCGACATCGCCCTTTTCGACTACGCTTCCTTGCGCAAGCGTTTTGCGGGCGCCTACATGGCCAACAACGGCTATGACCTCGAACTCGCCAACAAGGTGCTGGCGGCCGGTGAAGCCGACCTGATCGCGTTCGGAAAACTGTTCATTTCGAATCCCGATTTGGTCGAACGCCTCAAGCACGGCGCACCGCTGAACGCGCCCGACAAGGCGACGTTCTATGGCGGCGGCGCCAAGGGATATACGGATTATCCGACGCTGAGCGCGGCGCTGGATCCGGCGGAGTAAGGATTCATCCTTAGCCGTCGTTGCAAAGGCCGGGATTGCTCCCGGCCTTTTTTCTTTCGTCATGCCCCGCGGAGGCGGGGCATCCAGTATTCGCCAGCGCCAGAGATAGATGCGAGAAGCCGCGGCGTACTGGATCGTCCGCCGGAGCCTGTCATCGGGCGCGCATTCGCGCGACCCGTTGGCGGACGATGACGCAGGTTGCGGGCCTCCCCGGTTGTTCTAAGGTGCCGGCATGAGCCAGCACACCGCCGAAGAAACCGTTCGCCGCGCTACTGCCGCCTTCAATGCCGGCCAGCGCGACGAGGCGCGCAAGGTCTGCGAACAGGGATTGAGCCGCGCGCCCGGCGATCCCATGCTCAGCCATCTCCTGGCCGCCGTGCTGTTTTCGCAAGGCGAGATCGGTGCCGCGCGCGGCCATGTCGAGACCAGTCTCGCCAACCGACCCGGCAATGCCGCAGCCCATCTGCTCGCCGCGCGGATCGCCCGCGCCACCGGCGATTTTAACGGCGCGCTCGATCATCTCGATCGCGCGATCGCGCTGGCGCCGCAGCGGGAGGCGTTTGTCGAAAAGGCCCGCACGCTGGATCAGGCAAGTCTTCACCAGTCAAGCTTGCGGCCACAGGCGCGCGAGGCATGGCAAGCGATTCTGAAAGTGGTGCCGCGGAATGCCGAGGCCGCGGCGCGATTGGGACGGCTGGCGTGGGAGGATGGCGACCACACCCTCGCGGCATCGCTGCTCGAACGCGCGGTCGCGGGTGATGCTCCCGCGTCGGCATGGTTCGATCTCGGACTGGTCCAGCAGGATTTGCACGACTACAACAGAGCCGCCGCGGCCTACCGCACGGCGCTGGAGAAGAAGCCCGACCATGCCGAGGCTGCGCTCAATCTCGGCACCGTGCTGCAGGAAAAAAGCGATCTCGACGGAGCGATGGCCGCCTATGCGGCGGCCTATCGGCTTCGCCCAGCGATGTTCGGCAGCATCGCGATGGCGCTGACCTCGGCGCCGCACGGCCGGTTGTGGCTGGACGAGGCCGCGCTGCGACGCTCGCTCGGCGGTTAGTCCGGATAATTTGGGCTAAGGCGCAGCGGCGGTTGGCCATGGCTCCCGCTCTTCGCTCTTCGCGGGGTCGAGACGAGCGAAGCTCGCTCTGAGAGGGTTGGGGTGAGGGGCTCTCTCGGCGAACTCGACTCGCGGAGAGTCCCCCTCACCCGCCGCGCAAGAGCGCGGCGACCTCTCCCCGCAAGCGGGGCGAGGTGAACGCACTGTCACGCTCGTCCCCTTCGCGCGCGAAAGCGCTTGCGGTAGACGCCGGGGGTGGCCAGCACTTCGGAAACGGTCTTCGCATAGGCCGCCTGATGCGGCTCATCGAAACTCTCAAACACCAGTTCGGGCGCGGTGCGCGGCACCGCGAAACACTGCGCCACCGGCGTGCCTTTCGGCAGCACGCCGGAAAAATCGGGCTTCGTCCACAGCGCCGGAAAATTGATGCCGCCGTCGTGGAAACGATCGGCGTCTACCAGTCCGGAAATCAGACGAAACGGCAGTTCGTCGCGATTGATCGGATGGGTGGCGAACAGCGACCAGCCGGGCTCGAGCTCGATGGTCCAGAAACTGTTGAACTTGATCGCGGCCTGACCTTCACGCGCGAACGGTGCTTCCGCGAACTGGGCCGGGACATGGAAGCTCAGGGGCGCGCGCGGATGCCCCGGGGTCGCCGGCTCCGGAATGCCCCACTCCCATGAAAACGCGCCGCGCTCGACGATGACGTCGCAGGGCAACGGGATCAAGACGCCATAGGCCATGGCGTCGACAAAGGGCGGGCATTGCTTGACGGTACGGATCTCGCGCCCGTGGAGGTCCGAATGCGCTTTCGCGGGCATCGCCCGCAGCCAGTCCGGCAAGCCCCCGCGCGCCGGCACCGGTCGCGGCAGATGCTCCGACAAGGCCGGATCGCAGCGAAAGATCATGCGCATGGCGAGGCTCCCTGACTCGTCAGGCCCGCGAAAGCGGGCATCCGGTAATCGCCGCCGCCAGCGATGGAATCGAGAAGCCGCGGCGTCCTGGATCGTCCGCCTTCGTGGACGATGACTGCAGTATAATAACTGTCATTGCGAGCGAAGCGAAGCAATCCAGCTTATGGCCTGATCAAAGGAAGCTGGATTGCTTCGTCGCTTTCGCTCCTCGCAATGACGACGGAAAAAAGGCCGGGATCGCTCCCGGCCTTCTTTTTCTCTTTCGTCATGCCCCGCGAGGGCGGGGCATCCGATAACCCGCGCCGTCCGCGACCAAATCGAGAAGGCGCGGCGTACTGGATCGTCCGGTCAAGCCGGACGATGACAGCGGCCTCAGTTCGCCGAGGCGCGCTTCGGGGGCGAGGCCGGCCACGACTTGATCAGGGTATCGTAGTCGATGGTTTCGCCCTTCGGCTTCTCGTTGGCCAGCTTGCGCTGGGGCGCGATGTTGCCGTCCTTGGCGGACTTCGCGAACCAGTACTCGGCGGTTTCCTTCTTGTTGAGCTTCGGTCCGCAGGCGCCCTGGACGCCGGATTTCTCCAGACGTTCCATCACCGAATCCTGGGCGGAGGCGAGCGAGTCCATCGCGGCCTGCGGCGTCTTCGCACCGGACGACGCATCGCCGATGTTCTGCCACCACAATTGCGCGAGCTTCGGATAATCCGGCACGTTGTTGCCGGTCGGGGTCCACTGCACGCGCGCCGGCGAGCGGTAGAACTCGATCAGCCCGCCGAGCTTCGGCGCGCGCTCGGTGAACGACTTGTCCCAGATGTCGGACTCACGCGTGAACGTCAGACCGACATGGCTCTTCTTCAGGGTCACCGTCTTGGAGTTGATGAACTGCAGATAGAGCCAGGCCGCCTTGCGGCGGTCGAGCGGGGTCGACTTCAGAAGCGTGGCCGAACCCACGTCCTGGTAGCCGAGCTTCATGCCTTCCTTCCAGTAGGAGCCGTGCGGCGACGGAGCCATGCGCCACTTCGGCGTACCGTCCGCATTCATCACGGGCAGGCCGGGCTTCACCATGTCGGCGGTGAAGGCGGTGTACCAGAAGATCTGCTGGGCGATATTGCCTTGCGCCGGCACCGGACCGGATTCCGAGAAGGTCATGCCTTGCGCCTGCGGCGGGGCATATTTCTTCATCCAGTCGAGGTACTTGACGATCGAATAGACCGCCGCCGGCCCGTTGACGTCGCCGCCACGTTCGACGCTCGAGCCGACGGGGCGGCAGCCTTCCATGCGGATGCCCCATTCGTCGACCGGGAGTCCGTTCGGAAGACCCTTGTCGCCGTTGCCGGCCATCGACAACCACGCGTCGGTGAAGCGCCAGCCCAGCGAGGGATCCTTCTTGCCGTAGTCCATGTGGCCATAGACACGGGTGCCGTTGATTTCCTTGATGTCGTTGGTGAAGAAGTCGGCGATGTCCTCATAGGCCGACCAGTTCACGGGAACACCGAGGTCGTAGCCGTACTTGGCCTTGAACTTGGCCTTGTAGTCGGGATTGGAGAACCAGTCGTAGCGGAACCAATAGAGGTTCGCGAACTGCTGGTCGGGCAACTGGTAGAGATGCCCGTTCGGCGCCGTGGTGAAGGACTTGCCGATGAAGTCGTTGACGTCGAGCTGGGGATCGGTGACGTCCTTGCCCTCGCCGGCCATCCACTCGGTCAGGTCAACCGCCTGGCCGTAGCGGAAGTGGGTGCCGATGAAGTCGGAATCGTTGATCCAGCCGTCATAGACGTTCTTGCCGGACTGCATCTGGGTCTGGATCTTTTCGACGACGTCACCTTCCTGGATGATGTCGTGCTTGACCTTGATGCCGGTGATTTCCTCGAAGGCCTTTGTGAGCGTCTTCGATTCATACTCGTGCACCGTCAGGGTTTCGGAGACCGCGTTGATCTCCATGCCCTTGAAGGGGGCAGCGGCCTTGATGAACCACTGCATTTCCTTCATCTGGTCGTCCTTCGACAGGGTCGAAGGCTGGAATTCGCTATCGATCCACTTCTTGGCTGCGGCTTCGTCGGCAAACGCAGGTGCGGTGACCGCAGCCGAAGCTGCCATCAGCGCGACAGCGCTTGTCATCATCAGAACGCGGGTCCTGATCACAGGCCCCTTGCTTTTCTCTAAGCGTCGCATGTTGGTTCCTCCGTTGCAGCGACAAACTAACCAGGCCCGGGTTAAACCCCGGATCTGCTCTTTTTCACCTGCGTCAGACGGTGCGGAAAATCGCAACGGCCGAAACAAGCGAAATCACGGTGCCGAGCCACAGGCTCGACAATTCAATACCCGCTTCCCCGACCGGAAGCGTCAAAATCGTGTCGGTGCCGACCAGACCAATCCACACCAGGTGAATGACGGCGGCCATGATCAGCGAGATGAACAGCCGGTCGCCGCGCGTGGTCGGAATGCGCAGGACCCCGACGCGCTCGGCTTCCGGATAGGCAATCGCAAGCCAGGTCATGACCGCGAGCGTGCAGGCCAGCAGCACGAAGAAGATCGCGGTCGGCAGCGTCCAGGCCATCCATGCGATGTTTTCCATGACTTACCTCCAACCACACAACGCAGCAGTGCGCCCCCTCTCCCCGCGTGCGGGGAGAGGGCTGGGGTGAGGGGGGCTCTCCGCAGAGACGGACTCGCGGAGAGCTCCCCTCACCCGCATTGCGCTGGCGCGCAATCCGACCTCTCCCCGCAAGCGGGGCGAGGTGAAGGCTCGCGATGGTTTCGATGATGTCATCATCTGATCACACCCTGCCGAGCGCGAAACCGCGCGCGATGTAATTGCGGACGAACCAGATCACCAGCGCGCCCGGAATGATGGTCAAGACGCCGGCGGCGGCCAGCAGGCCCCAGTCCATGCCAGCGGCCGAAACGGTGCGGGTCATGACGGCGGCGATCGGCTTGGCGTTGACCGAAGTCAGCGTCCGCGCCAGCAGCAGCTCGACCCAGGAGAACATGAAGCAGAAGAACGCCGCGACGCCGATGCCGCTGGCGATCAAGGGCACCAGGATCTTGATGAAGAAGCGCGGGAACGAATAGCCGTCGAGGAACGCCGTCTCGTCGATCTCGCGTGGCACGCCGGACACAAACCCTTCCAGGATCCATACCGCCAGCGGCACGTTGAAGATGCAGTGCGCCAGCGCCACGGCCCACGGCGTATCGAACAAATTGATCGCCGAATAGAGATTGAAGAACGGCAGCGCGTAGACCGCCGCCGGCGCCATCCGGTTCGACAGCAGCCAGAAGAACAGATGCTTGTCGCCGAGGAAGCGGTAGCGCGAGAACGCATAGGCGGCCGGCAAGGCCACCGAAATCGAAATCACCGTGTTGATGACGACATATTTCAGCGAGTTGATGTAGCCGGAATACCAGCTCTCGTCGGTGAAGATCCGCATGTAATTGGCTGTTGTCGGCAGGTGCGGCCACAGCGTCATGGTCGACACGATCTCCTCGTTGGTCTTGAAGCTCATATTGACCAGCCAGTAGATCGGCAGCAGCAGGAAGATCAGAAATAGCCCGAGAATGAAGCGGCGGCCGGGAATCGAATGCATCACGCGACTCCCTTTTTCTTGACGACGACCCGGCGCTCGACGCCGGCGTTGGTCATGACGGTGTAGAACACCCAGCACACGATGATGATGATGAGGTTGTAGACCAGCGACAAGGCCGCGGCCTTGCCGAGGTCGAATTGCCCGAGCGCGATCTTGACGAGCTCGATGGAAATGAACGTGGTCGAGTTGCCCGGCCCGCCGCCGGTGACCACGAACGGTTCGGTGTAGATCATAAAGCTGTCCATGAAGCGCAGCAGCACGGCGATCAGGAGCACGCGATGCATCTTCGGCAGCTGGATCGCGGTGAACACCGCCCAGCGCGAGGCGCCGTCGATCTGGGCTGCCTGATAATAGGCGTCGGGTATCGACTTCAGGCCGGCGTAGCACAACAGCGCAACCAGGCTGGTCCAGTGCCAGACATCCATCACGATGACGGTGGCCCAGGCGTCGAACTCGTTGGATACGTAATTGTAGTTGAAGCCGATATTGTTCAGGACATAGCCGAGCAGGCCGATGTCGGGCCGTCCGAAGATCTGCCAGATGGTGCCGACCACGTTCCACGGAATAAGCAGCGGCAGCGCCAGGATCACGAGGCAGGCCGCGACGCTCCAGCCCTCGCGCGGCATCGACAGCGCGACCACGATGCCGAGCGGGACTTCGATCGCGAGAATCACCGCGGAGAAGAACAGATTGCGCCACAGCGACGCAAAAAACCGTCCACCGAGATCGGTCGAGGGATCGAGCAATTCCTTGAACCAGCCGACGCCGTTCCAGAAGAACTGGTTGTTGCCGAAGGTGTCCTGCATCGAATAGTTCACCACCGTCATCAGCGGCAGCACGGCCGAGAACGCCACTACCAGGAACACCGGCAGCACCAGGAACCAGGCTTTCTGGTTGACCGTCTTGTCCATCAATTCCCCTCGACCAGAAGGCTGTCGGCGTAGACGTGAACGTGCGACGGATCGAACACGAGGCCGGCGGCTTTGTCGGGAACCGAAAATCCCGCCGGCACTCTCGCAGCGAATTTAACGTCGCCGACGCGCACGCGTGCGAAACGGATGCGCCCCAAATCGTCGATCCGCTCGATATTGGCCGCCAGCAGCCCGGAGCCCGGCGGCGCGACGTTGACGAATTCGGGACGCACCCCGATCTCGATTTTGGCGCTCGCCGGCAGGCCGTCATAATTGCGGTTCAGCATGATGGTGTGGCCGTCGATCCGCGCCTCGCGGCCGCGGACTTCGGCGGGCACGATGTTCATGCCGGGCGAGCCGATGAAATAGCCGACAAAGGTGTGGGCGGGCTTGTCGAACAGTTCGGCCGGCGTCCCGCTCTGCACCACCCTTCCGTCATGCATCACCACGACCGTATCGGCGAAGGTCAGCGCCTCAGTCTGGTCGTGGGTGACATAGATCATGGTGAGGTCGAGCGCGCGGTGCAGCGCCTTGAGCTTCGAGCGCAGCTGCCATTTCAACTCGGGATCGATCACCGTCAGCGGCTCGTCGAACAAGACGGCGGCGACATCGGAGCGCACCAGCCCGCGGCCGAGCGAGATCTTCTGCTTGGCGTCGGCGGTCAGCCGCTGCGCCTTGCGGGAAAGATACGGCGTGAGGTCGAGCAGGCCTGCGATCTCCGCGACCCGCGCGTCGATCTCGGTCTTGGGCACGCCGCGATTTTTCAAGGGGAACGCCAGATTCTGCCCCACCGTCATGGTGTCGTAGATCACCGGGAACTGGAACACCTGCGCGATATTGCGCCGCTGGGTTGACAGCGGGGTGATGTCGGTGCCGTCGAACAGGATTTTTCCGCGCGACGGCGTCACGATGCCCGAGATCAGGTTGAGCAGCGTGGTCTTGCCGCAGCCCGACGGACCGAGCAGCGCATAGGCGCCGCCCTGCCGCCAGGTCATCGTCACCGGCTTCAGCGCAAAGGATTCCGGGGCAGCGTCATTGCCGCCGTAGGAGTGTGCGAGATCGACGAGGTCAATGCGGGCCATGCTGCATGCCCCTCACATCGCGCCCGGCGAGGCGACCAGACGGCCGGCCGCGTCGAACACGAACACATTGTCCGGATCGAGTGCTGCATCGAGCACGTGGCCGGGCGGAAACTCGTGCACGCCGTGCAGCACCGCGACCCAGTTGGAGGCGTCACGGCTGAGATGCACGAAGCTTTCGGAACCGGTGATTTCCGTCACCGTCACCGTGGCGTGGAAGGCGTGGCGGCCGGCCGCGCCATGGGCGACCTCCAGCTGGTGGGCGCGGAAGCCGACCCGGTAGGAACCGTCGCCGAGGCCGGCATAAAGTCCCGACGCGGGCGCCTGCACGCCGCCGGCATATTGCACCGAGCCGTTCTTCTTCTGGATCCCGACGATGTTGAGCGGCGGATCGGAAAACACCTGGGCGACCCGCAGCGTGTCGGGATGGCGGTAGACCTTCGAGGTGTCGCCGGCCTGCAGCACCTCGCCTTCCCACATGCAGACGGTGCGGCCGCCAAGCAGCAGCGCCTCGGACGGCTCGGTGGTGGCGTAGACGAAGATCGCGCCGGAGGCCTCGAAGATGCGCGGCAGCTCGGTGCGCAACTCCTCGCGCAGCTTGTAGTCGAGATTGGCGAGCGGCTCGTCGAGCAGCACCAGATCTGCGCCCTTCACCAGCGCGCGCGCAATCGCGGTGCGCTGCTGCTGGCCGCCGGACAATTGCAGCGGCGTACGCTTGAGATACGGCTCCAGTCTCAAGAGACTTGCGGCTTCCTGGACGCGCTTGTCGATCTCGGCGCGCGGCTTGCCCTGCACCCGCAAGGGCGAGGCGATGTTCTCATAGACCGTCAGCGAGGGGTAATTGATGAACTGCTGGTAGACCATCGCCACCGAGCGCTTCCGCACGTCGAAGCCGGTGACGTCCTTGCCGTCGACCAGCACGCGGCCGGAAGTCGGCTTGTCGAGGCCGGCGAGCAGCCGCATGATCGAGGTCTTGCCCGACAGTGTCGGGCCGAGCAGCACACTCAGCGTGCCGCGCTCGAGCGTCAGCGAGACATCGCGAATGGCGGGAATGCCATCGATCGACCGCGTCACATGTTCCAGCGTAACGCTCACGTCCGCGCTCCTGCTTCGCGCAAGGGATTGGCCAGGGAGGCACGATGGGCTGATATCCAGTCGTCGAGGGCCGCGATCTCGGCAGGCGACATCCGCAATCCAAGCTTGGATCGCCGCCATACGATATCCTCGGCGGTCAACGCCCACTCCGACGCCATCAGGTACCTGACTTCGCGCTCCGTCAAGGTGGCGCCGAAGGATTGGCCGAGATCGGCCGGAGATTTTGCCGTGCCGAGCCATTTCGCGGCGCGGGTGCCATAGGCGTGCGCCAGCCGGTTGGCATGGGCGGCGTTGAGGAACGGATAATGGCGCACCAGTTCCGCCGTCAGCGCCGGGATCGCCGAGACGTCGATGTCGCCGCCGGGCAGCGCCGCCTTCGCGGTCCAGCCTTGGCGCGCCTTGAAGTCCTCGCGGGGCGTGAAGTCCTCGCGGGGCGTGGCGCTGCGCAAATAAGGCGAGAGCCGTTCCAGCGCCTCTTCGGCGAGGCGGCGGTAGGTGGTGATCTTGCCGCCATAGATCGACAGCAGCGGCGCGCCGCCGGGCGTGTCGAGCTCGAACACGTAATCGCGGGTGGCGGCCTTGGCTTCGCTGGCGCCGTCGTCATAGAGCGGACGCACGCCGGAATAGGTCCAGACCACGTCCTCGGGTTTGACCGGCTTTGCCAGATATTCGCTGACGGAATCGCAGAGGTATTTGATCTCCTCGTCCGAAGCCTTCACCTTCGAGGGGTCGCCCTCGTAGTCGCGGTCGGTGGTGCCGATGAGCGTAAAGTCGTCCTGATAGGGGATCGCAAACACGATCCGGCCGTCGGAGTTCTGGAACATGTAGGCGCGGTCATGGGCGTAGAGCTTGCGCACCACGATGTGCGAGCCCTGCACCAGCCGCACTTTTGCCCGCGCGTTGACCCCGGCGCCCGACGCCAGCACCTGTTCGACCCAGGGACCGCCGGCATTGACCAGCGCGCGCGCCTGGATGGTCGAACGCTCGCGGCTCAGCATATTTTCGACCGTGACGCGCCAGATGCCGTCGGCCTGGCGAATTTCCACCGCGCGCGAGCGGGTGCGGATGTCGGCGCCGCGGTCGGCCGCGTCCCGCGCGGTGAGGATGACGAGCCGGGCGTCATCGACGAAACAGTCGGAATATTCGAAACCGCGGGTGAAGCGGTTGGGGACCAGCGGCTTTCCGACCTCGTCGCTTGTGAGATCGACCGAGCGGGTCGGCGGCAGCAGCTTGCGGCCGCCGATATGGTCGTAGAGGAAGAGGCCGAGCCGCAGCAGCCAGGCCGGGCGCAGGCCGGCATGGTGCGGCAGCACGAATCGCAGGGGCCGGATGATGTGGGGCGCGATCTGCCAGAGGATTTCGCGCTCGATCAGCGCCTCGCGCACCAAACGAAATTCGTAATATTCGAGATAACGCAGCCCGCCATGCACGAGCTTGGTCGACCAGGACGACGTCCCGCTCGCCAAGTCGTTCATTTCACACAGAAAAACGGAGTTCCCGCGGCCGGCCGCGTCGCGCGCGATACCGCAGCCGTTAACGCCGCCTCCAATGATTGCGAGGTCGAAAATTCGATCCAAAGACGCTTCCCCGGCGTTCGCCTATTCACTTTGGCGATTTGGCTTTCGATTTGGAATAAATCACAACCAAATGCGAAAGCAAGTGAAAAGGGGGAACTGGGGGTTCGATGCTGTCATCGTCCGCCAACGGGTCGGCCGAATGGCCGCCCGATGACAGGCTCAGGCGGACGATCCAGCACTTCGCGGCTTCTCGATTCCATCGCTAGCGGCGGTGATTACTGGATGCCCGTCTTCGCGGGCACGACGAGGACTCTACCGCAGCCGCGTGACCGTCGACGGCAGCTCGGGTCCGGCTTCATCGATGTCCGCTGACGCCTTCGGCATCGCCTCGATCACCTCGATGCCGCGGGTGTGGCAGATATTGGCGAGGCCGGCCGGAAGGGCGGCGTCCGTGACAAAGGTCTGGATCTGGCTGATATGGGCGATGCGGACCGGGGCGCTGCGGCGCAGTTTCGTGCTGTCGGCGACCAGCATCACCTTGCGCGCGTTGGCGATGATGGCCTGCGCCGCCTGCACCTCGCGGTAGTCGAAATCCAGCAGCGCCCCTTCCTCATCGATCGCGGAGGCACCGATGATGGCGTAATCGACCTTGAACTGGCCGATCAGGCTGATGGCGGTCGAGCCGATCACCGCACCGTCGGCCCGGCGCACCGCGCCGCCGGCCACGATCACCTCGATGCGCGGGTGCCGGTACAGCAGCATCGCGACATTGAGGTTGTTGGTGATGACGAGCAGGTCCTCATGCGATGTCAGAGCGCTGGCGACCTCTTCCGTCGTGGTGCCGATGTTGATGAACAGCGAGCAGCCGTTCGGGATCAGCTCCGCCGCGGCCGTCCCGATCGCCTTTTTCTCCTCGGCGGCGACGAAGCGGCGCGCCTCATAGGCGAGGTTCTCGACGCCGGAGGCGATGATGGCGCCGCCATGGATGCGGGTGAGAGAGCGGTGATCGCAGAGGTCGTTGAGATCCTTGCGGATGGTCTGCGCCGAGACCTCGAAACGCTTGGCGAGATCGTCCACCATCACCCGGCCGAAGGCGCGGGCGATGTTGAGGATTTCGGATTGGCGATGGGTCAGTCCGGTCACGGCGGCACCTCGGGCAAGGACGCGTCTATGGTGCGGCGGTTCGGCCATCCGGTCAACGTGCCAGAATCGGCCGCCATGGCGGTGCGGCGTCGAAAGGTGAATCCTGGTTAAATCTGCGCGCTCATCGCGGCGCCGCCGGTGCAGGGAAAGGCCGAGCGGCAGGCCTACGGCCTCTCCCGCCCGCTTGCGTGCCCAGCGCAGCCAAATGTCGTTCGCCCGGTCAAAGGTCAGGACCGGAGGGTCGCCGATCTCGGGATTCCCCGATGCGCAATTGCGCGTCTGAGGTCTGGTGCTGGAGCACCACCCCGGAATGACAGAATCCCGATTACATCGTCTTGCGCATCCACTCCTTGAGCTAAGGCGGACAACTCGCTCCTCGCAAGTGAAGCCGTCTACGCCGCCAGCAGCCTGTCGAAATCAGCCGGCTCCAGGGTCTTTCCCTCACTATCGGTGACGACGACCTGCCATCCTTCGCTTGCCCAGACACGTGCCTTGGCAATCGCGATCAGCACGCTCATCCGTTCGCAGCTAACTTTCTCGTTCTCTCTTATCGCGACGATCTGATAGGCCAACTTGCATACTCCCCGATACGAAACGCTTCCCCGGCAGTTAGGCCTGCCGTTTTGACTGCAATTCGCCGGCAAAGTGACGATTTGGCGGCGTACCCCGGCAAAAGCACGGCGCCGGTCGCGCGTCGCGCTTCATTTATCAGGAACCGGGCGAAATTTTCGGTTAACTGCAAATATCAACACAATTCACAGCGTAGTGGCCGTTCGGTTGCAGACACATCGATCAGCTCTGCGTTAGGTTCCAGTGTGACATGAGATTCTCGACATCGGGTCGTCCCGGATCTCATGCAGTGCAATGGGAATGACATGACACACCCTTCGCTTCTCAATCCCTTCAACGCGCACCAGCACCAGGAGCCCGCGAAAAGCTTCAGCCGCCGGGCGGCGCCGGCCCCGCGCGCCACACCCGTCTGCTCCAGCTGTCAATCGGACGACATCATCGGCCACGCCACCGTGCAGTGGAGCAACGAATCCCAGGAATGGGAATTGGCCAGTACCTTCGCCCAACCGGCACACTGCAATCACTGCAATGGCCGGTGCGAGATCAAGTGGCTCCCGACCAATTAAAGCCGCAGAGTCGATTGCTGGATCCCGGCGACCAGCTATTATTTACATGAAAACAACTCGCAATCGAGGCGATAGCTGCTCGCTCTCGCTCGAGCAAAAGGACTTGCTCTAAGCTGGAGACATTCTAAATTCAAAATTTGTCGGACGATGTCCGCGAGCCGGCAGACGCGCAAAAAAGACTTTGTCTACGGACCCTGACAGCACGCGGACGGGAGGCTCTTTTCGCTTCGGCCTTTACGTTCGCTCTGACGCGGCACCAGTCGCGGCACGCCATGACGAGAAGGCGCATTGCGCCACCAGCTTGAATTCGCCACTGGCGAGACGAATCGCCGCGCGCTCGGCTTCCCGTGCATTGCGAAACAGCTGGCCCTCCAGCCGATTGAACCGATGGGTGGCGGCAAAGAACCGATAGCCGTCCGGATCGCGCACGACGATTCCCGCCGGCTGCGAAGAGACTTCGATGATGTAGGTATCCGACATTTTTTCGAGCGTCCTTGTTCCTCAGTCCGCGCCGATAACGGGGAATGCGGATAAAGGTTCCCGCACGGATGCCGGCCTGTCAGGCCCTCAACATGCGCTCCCGAAATAATCAGAAATAATAAGGCGCCAGGGTTCAACAGCCGCCGCGACGGACGATACCGATTCGCGTGAAGCAGACGCGTCGAAAGAAATCAAACTTTAGAATTCGAAACTGTCATTGCCTGTTCGCGCCAGGACGTGCAGGTCCGCCAACGTGCCGCGGACCGCCTTGCATCGGCCGCATTCGATCTCGGTGTCTTCGGGCGCATTCACGAGGTCCGTGATCTTGATCGACAGGCTGCCGCACTCGCAGCACACCACCTTGAAGCCCGACTGATCTGCGGTGTTTCGCTGCGCGATGTTCATAGTGCCGACGCCCCGTTTGGCTTTCGACAATAAAGGTCAGGCTCTAAAATTCGGACCGCAGCGTCTATCGGAATTGAATGGTCGCGTTAAGGGATCTTAAACCGATCGGGCGACCTGCGTGCGAACGCGGATGGCTGGGACGGAAGCGACGTCGTCCCCCGGACGGCTATGCCCTGCCAAGACGACACGACTTTCAGGTGATGATCAGCGGCTCCTGGCGCTGAACCGCCTGCGGGTGGCCCTGGTCGTCGATCGAGACGTAGGTAAAATTGCCGTCGGTCACCAGGATCGCGCACAATTCCTTGCGGCGAAGCACCCAGGCTTCTAGATGCACGGTGACCGAGGTTCTGCCGACCTTGACCAGATTGGCGTGCACGGAAACGAGATCGCCGACATAGACGGGCTTGCGGAAATTCATGGCTTCGATCGCCACCGTGACGGTGCGTGATTTTGCAATCTTGGACGCGAAGATTCCGCCGCCGATATCCATCTGGCTGAGCAGCCAGCCGCCGAAGATATCGCCGTTCGCATTGGTATCGGCGGGCATCGCCAGCGTGCGGATGCAAAGATCGCCCTGCGGCTCCTCCCCGGTATTGAGCGGAGCGCGAACGGCTTGGGTATCGGTCATATCTGTGGTCCCGGCTGTCGAATCAAAAACGGCTATTTGAAACTATCCCAGCCGGCATCCGGCGTGAACCGGCCGCCGAATTTCACAGCGAGCGCGCGCAGCGCCTCAACCACATTCTCCGCTCCCCGTGTGCGTGCGTAATTCAGGGGGCCACCGCGGAACGGCGCGTAGCCGGTGCCGAAGATCATGGCGCCGTCGACGGTGTCGGCATTGTCGACAATGCCTTCGCGCAAACAGGCGACGCAGACGTTCGACATCGGCAGGATCAGCCGGTCGATCATTTCCGGCGTCGGCCGCACCGCGGAAGGCGAAGCAGCCGCCTTGTCGGCCTTGCCCTCCTTCCAGACATAAAACCCCTTGCCCGTTTTGCGCCCGAGTTCGCCCCTTGCCACCTTCTCGCGCAGCCAGGCCGGCGTCGGCGGGAGAGAGTCGCCGAATTTCGAACGCAGCATGTCGCCGACGTCGAGGCAGATATCGAGGCCGACCTGGTCGGCGAGTTCGATCGGCCCCATCGGCATGCCGAATTGTTCCGCGGCCGCATCGATCTCAAGCTTGTCGATCTTCTCGTCCAGCATCACCATCGCCTCCAGCATATAGGGCGTCAGCGCGCGGTTGACGAGGAAGCCCGGCGAACTCCTGACCGGGAGCGGCAGCCGGTCGATGGCGCCGACAAAGGCCAGCGCTTGCTTCAGCAGGTCGGGATCGCTGCCGTCATGGCTGACGACCTCGACCAGTTGCAGCCGCGACACCGGATTGAAGAAATGCAGCCCGAGCAGCCGCTCCGGCTTTTGCAAGCTGGTGCGCAGATCCTGCAGCGGAATGCTAGAGGTGTTGGTGGCCAGGATCGCGCCCGGCTTCATCTTCGGCTCCAGCGAGCCATAGACCTTTTGCTTCAGCTCGAGCTTTTCCGGGACGGCCTCGATGATGAGATCGGCGTTGCGGACGCCCTCGCCGTCCATATCGGGCACCAGGCGATCCAGCGCGTCGCGCACATCGGTGCGCTTGCGCATGATCTTGCCGAACAAATCCGAAGCCCGCTTCATTGCCCCCGCAATCGGCTCTAGCTTCATGTCGGCCAGCGTCACCCGCATGCCCTGGTTGGCGCACCAGGCCGCGATGTCGCCGCCCATCGCGCCGGCGCCGATGACATGGACATGCCCGACCTTGTTGCCGCTGCCGGCGAGTTTCTTCATCTGCTCGCGCAGGAAAAACACCCGGATCAGGTTCTGCGCCGTCCGCGTGACCATCAGATCGGCGAAGGAGGTCTTTTCGGCAGCCAGCATCGCCGCCTTGTCGCCGCCGTGCTTTTCCCAGAGATCGATCAGGGCAAAAGGTGCGGGATAGTGCTCGTGGGGCGCTGCCTTTTCCGCTTCACGACGCATCCGCGAGGCGAGGAAGCCGCGCACCGGCGTAAAGTTCAGGACCGCGTTGACAAGACCCGGCCGGCTGCGTTTCAAATGGCCGAACAGCGCGTCCTTCACGGCATTGCGGACATGGCGCTCCTGCGCCACGCCGTCGACCAGCCCGAGCGACTTGGCCCGCCGCGCGTCGATGGTCTTGCCGGTCAGCATCAAGGTCATCGCCTGCAGCGGATTGACCAGGCGCGTGAAACGCGCGGTGCCGCCCAGGCCCGGATGCAGGCCGAGCATCACTTCCGGAAAACCAAAGCGGGCGCCATCGACGGCAATCCGCGACTGGCAGGCTAGTGCTACTTCGAGGCCGCCGCCGAGGCAGAAGCCGTGGATCACGGCGACGCTCGGCACCTTTAGACCCTCGAGGCGGTCGATCACCGCGCGAGCGCGGCCGATCGCGGTCTCGACGGCGCGGGGATCGGTCGCGCCGCGGAATTCATTGATGTCGGCGCCGGCGACGAAGCCGGATTTCTTGGCGGAGCGGATGACAAGGCCCGCGGGGCGCTGGCTTTCCAGCGCCGCAAGCACCTGGTCGAGTTCCTCGATGACGTCGGCCGACAGCGTGTTGGCGCTGGCGTTGGCGCGGTCGAACAATAGCCACGCGATGCCGTCGGCGTCGCGCGTCAGCTTGAAATTCCGGTACGGGCCGCCTTCCTCGGGCGTCGGCCCGAGCTCCAGCACGCGGTCGCCGAGAACGTTCATGATGCGTGAGTCCATGGTCACACCGTCTCGATCAGCATCGCGCCGCCCTGCCCGCCGCCGATGCATTCGGTGGCGATGCCGCGCTTGGTACCCAGCCGCTTCATGGCGTTGACCAGATGCAGCACGATGCGGTTACCGCTGCACCCGACGGGATGGCCGAGGCTGATGGCGCCGCCGTCGACATTGAGCTTCGCCGGATCGATCGGCCCGGCAGCCCCGTCGAGGCCCAAAATCTCGCGGCAGAATTTGTCGTCGTTCCAGGCGGCGAGGCATCCCAGCACTTGCGTCGCAAACGCCTCGTTCAATTCCCAGGTCTCGATGTCGCCGACCGACAATTGGTTGCGCTTTAAAAGCTCGGTGGCCGACAGCACCGGACCGAGGCCCATGATGGAGGGATCGAGCGCCGACCACTGGCTGTCGACGATCACGGCTTTCGGCACCAGGCCGTGCTTCTTGACCGCTTCTTCCGACGCCAGGATGGTCCAGCAGGCGCCGTCGGTGATCTGCGAGGAATTGCCGGCGGTGACCTGGCCCCAGGGCCGCTCGAACACCGGCTTCAGCCGTGCCAGCGTCTCCGGCGTCGAGTCCGGCCGCACGCCGTCGTCGTGATCGTAGAAATTGCCGTCGCGGTCGAAGGCGGTTTCGACCTCGCCCTTGAGGAAACCTTGGGCCTGCGCATGGGCGAGCCGCTTGTGGCTTTCGGCCGCATAGGCATCCGACTGTGCACGCGTGATGCCGAAGAGATGACCGACCACCTCGGCGGTCTGGCCCATATTGAGTTCGGTGATGGGATCGGTCAGCCCGCGCTCCAGCCCGATGATGGGCTTGAAGTAGGCCGGCCGCGCCTTCGCCAGTGCAGCCAGCCTGGCGAGGATGCCCTTGGCGCCGGCGAGCCCCGCAAACCAGCGCACACCGGCTTGCGGCCACACCAGGGGCGCGTAGCTCAGGGCCTCGGCGCCGCCGGCCAGGATCAGGTCGGAGACGCCCTCCCGGATGTAGCGGTAGCCGGTGTCGATCGACTGCATGCCGGAGCCGCAATTGATCTGCACGGTGAACGCGACCATTGCTTCGCCCATGCCGAGCCTTAAGGCGGCGACCCGCGCGGGGTTCATCTCGTCGGCGATGACGTTGACGCAGCCGAGGATGACCTGATCGAAGGCGGTGGGCGCGAAAGATTGCCGTGCCAGCAGTGGCCGGCCGCATTGCACGGCAAGATCGACCGGGGTGAACGGGCCCGGACCGGAGCGCGCTTTGAGGAACGGCGTCCGACTGCCGTCGATAATAAAAACCGGTCGCGCCATCAGCTTGCCGCCCTTTGCTCACCGAGCTCCTGAAAGAACTGATGCACATCGGCCGGCTTCGTGTAAATCGGCGACAGTGCTTCCGGCGCGAAGTCGTCAACCTCGATCACTTTCGCAACCGCTTCACGCGCGGCCGCAAGCTGGTCGGCCTCTGCTTGGGTGATGACGCCCTTCTTAACGGCTTCCTTCAAGTCGTGGATGCGGGCGGCGCGCAATCGCTTGGCGATATCCTCGGCGGCGGTGACCAGAAGAAACGCCTTTTCCAGCCGCGCCACGCCGCCATCGTCGTCGACATGCGACAGATCCGGCGTCAGCCGGTCGCGCGCGGCCGACGGCTCCAGCACCAGCTGGGCGCATTGATGGATCACGCGATCGGAAGGCCCGAGGACGCGGGCGCCCAATGGCTGCACCACGAATTTGAGCACAGAAGCGACGAAGCGGTTAGGCAGGTTGGCCAGGATTTCAGCAAAACGGTTCTCGATGGTCTTGAAGCCGCTCGCCATGCACCATTCCAGCGCGGCGAAATCCGCCGGCTGGCGCCCTTCGTCCTCCCAGCGTTTCAGCGCGCCGGACAGCAGATAGAGTTCAGACAAGATATCGCCGAAGCGAGCCGACAACATCTCTTTGCGTTTCAGGGCGCCGCCAAGCGTCAGCAGCGCCATGTCGGCGCACAGCGCAAAGGCCGAAGAGTAGCGCGAGAGCTGTCGGTAGAATCCAGTCGCATCTCCTGCATCGGGCGCCGACGCAAAGGCGCCTCCGGTCCAATTGCGGCCCCAGGCGCGGAACAGCGTGGTGATGCTGTGGCCGATATGTTTCCAGAACACCTTGTCGAATGCGTCCAATCCCTTGGCGCGGTCTTCCTCACCCAATGCGTTCATCTCATCCAAAAGAAAAGGATGCGCGCGGATCGCACCCTGCCCGAATACGATCAGGTTGCGGGTCAGGATATTGGCGCCCTCGACGGTGATGCCGACCGGCACCGAGCGATACAGACTGCCCATGTAGTTCTGCGGACCGTCGATCACAGCCTTGCCGCCATGGACGTCCATGGCGTCGTCGATCGCGATCCGCATCCGCTCGGTCGCCTGCAGCTTCATGATACCGGAAATGACAGCGGGATGGTGGCCCTGGTTGAGCGCCGCACAGGTCAGCCGCCGCGCCGCGTCGAGCAGATAGGCGGTCGCCGCGATCCGGGCCAGCGGCTCCTCGATGCCCTCGAACTTGCCAATCGGCACGTTGAACTGCTCGCGGATCCGGGCGTAGGCGCCGGTGGTGCGCGCGGCAAAGGCCGCACCCGCGGCCGACAGCGACGGCAGCGAGATGCCGCGGCCGGCGGCCAGCGCCGTCATCAGCATCTTCCAGCCCTGGCCGAGGCGCGCCTCACCGCCGATGATGTAATCCATGGGGATGAAGACATCGCGGCCCCAATTCGGGCCGTTCTGGAACACCTGCATCGACGGCAGATGCCTGCGGCCGATCTCGACGCCCGCAAGATGCGTCGGGATGAGCGCCACGGTGATGCCGAGCTCATCTTGTGAACCCACGAGATGATCGGGGTCGTAGGCCTTGAAAGCCAAGCCCAAAAGCGTCGCCACGGGCCCGAGCGTGATGTAGCGCTTGTACCAGTTCAGCCGCAGCCCGAGCATTTCGCGGCCTTCGAAGGTGCCCTTGCAGATGATGCCGCTGTCGATCATCGAGGCGGCGTCGGAGCCTGCTTCCGGGCTGGTCAGGCCAAAACAGGGAATCTCGCGGCCATCGGCGAGCCGCGGCAGCCATTGCTGCTGCTGCTCCCTGGTTCCGAAGCGCATCAGGAGTTCGCCGGGGCCGAGCGAGTTCGGCACCATCACGGTGACGGCGGCGGTCACCGAACGCGTCGAAATCTTGCGCACCACTTCCGAATGCGCATAGGGCGAGAAGCCGAGTCCGCCAAATTCCTTCGGTATGATCATGCCGAAGAATTTCTTGGCCTTGATGAAGGACCACACCTCCGGCGGCAGGTTGCGCCATTCCCAATTGATCTTCCAGTCGTCGAGCATGCCGCAGAGCTCGTCGACCGGACCAGCGAGGAAGGCCTGCTCCTCCGGCGTCAGCGTCGCGGGCGCCGTGGCGAGGAGCTTCGACCAGTCCGGATTGCCCGTAAAGAGATCGGCGTCCCACCAGACGTCGCCGGCCTCCAGCGCCTCGCGCTCGGTGTCCGACATCGCCGGCAGCACGCCATGCGCCCAGGAGAAGATCGGCCTGGTGATGATATCGCGGCGAAAGGAGAAGGAGCTCATGGCGATGTCCTCATGGTCGGGAGTGCGGCGCGCTCGGGCAGCCCGCTTATGCCAAAAGACAGCTCAATCTAGCGGAAAGCGTGGGAATTCGGTGAACACTTCGCACTGCCAATAAAGCGAAATTGATCCAATGCGCGGGCAAGCGTTAACGACAGAATGCCGTTTCAGTTCCGAAAACGCGGCCCCTTACCGGCAGGGGAATCGCATATGGAATTTTTCGATTCTTTTCCCGTCCAAAGAGGCCGAATTGGATTCGAAAATTTCCTAGCGAAGGCCCCTGCGATTCTAAAGTTGCGCAGACTGGGCTTTGGAAAGTCATATGCGATAGCCCTGCCCTTACCGGGGAGAGGTCGGATCGCCCTTGCGATCCGGGCGAGGGGGACTCTCCACGAGTCCAGCTTGCCGAGAGAGCCCCTCACCCCAACCCTCTAAGAGCGAGCTTCGCTCGTCTCGACCCCGCCAAGAGCGGGGCGAGGGAGAAGAGCAGCGCGCTCAATCCGGCCGCACCATCTCGAACATCGCCTCGGGGCGAATTTCAAAGTAGTCGCCGCGTCTGCCGGCGCGCACGATGGGACGGGCCAGCGCGGTCTGGTAGACGCCGTCCTTGATCATGGCCTTGTCGATGTGGACGGCGACGACCTCGCCGAGGGTGAGCCAGGCCTGCGCCTTCTTGCCGTCGGCGCCCTGCAGCTGGATGATCTGGGTCAGCTTGCATTCGAACGAAACCGGGCTTTCGCCGACCCGGGGCACGTTGACGAGTTTGCCCGGCACCGCGGTCAATCCAGCGATCTTGAACTCGCTGACCTCGTGGTCGACGTGTGCGGCGGTCGCGTTCATCTGCTTCGCCAGATCCATGGTCGCGAGATTCCAGACGAATTCGCCGGTCTCCTGGATATTGGCGACGCTGTCCTTCCAGGAGGTCGAGGAAAAGCCGATGATCGGCGGCGTATAGCAAAAGCCGTTGAAGAAACTGTAGGGTGCCAGATTGATATTGCCCCTGGCATCGCGCGACGAAATCCAGCCGATCGGCCTTGGGGCAATGACGGCGTTGAACGGATCGTGCTTGAGGCCGTGGCCGTTCTTCGGCTCGTAGAAATGCAGGTCTTTCGGGGTCGATGCGTCCACGTCGTATTCCTTGTTGCTGTGCAGGTCATTGCGAGGGGCAATCGTAGCCCGGATGGAGCGAAGCGCAATCCGGGACTGTCGCGCAATCGCTCGAGTTATCCCGGATACACGGAGCCTGTCATCGGGCGGCGCTTCGCGCCGACCCGTTGGCTCCATCCGAGCTACGCAGCATCGGATTATTTCCCGGCCGTCTTGCTCCGCGCGGTCAGTCCGGCGAGGACAAAATCGACCATCTGGTCCAGCGACGGGCCTGGCTTGCTGGCGGCTTGCGCGATCATCTGCGGATGGAAAAACCGCATCATCGCGGTGCAGGTGCACATCGCCGCCAGCGGCACATCCGGGGCGTCGAACTCGCCGGAGGCCGCGCCCTCGGCGATGACCTGGGCGATGGTCTCGGTCAGCCGCTGCATGTGGGCGACGCAGACCTCCCAGCTCTCCTCCATCGCGATCTCGACCATCTCATGCAGCTTGGAATCGCCGATATAGCGTTCGCAGTTCATGCGATGGATGGTGGTGATGAGTTCGCGCAGGCGGGCGGCCGCGGGTCCCGGCTTGGCCGCGATCGCCTGGGCGGCGTCCTCGACCCCGCCCATCAGGGTGCGCGCGACACCCTCGTGGATCGCCTTTTTCGAATCGAAAAAGCGATAGACGTTCGCCGGGCTCATCCGCAGCACCTTGGCGATGTCGGCGACGGTGGTCTTCTGATAGCCGATTTCGCGAAACAGGCGTTCCGCCACCACGAGAATCCGCTCCCTCGTGTCGTGTTCGATATGTTCGGAAACCAGCGTCATGTCGGTACTCAGTTCCGTGCGCACGATTGAGTGCGCACAATCTTCAATTATTCCGCTGCCTCGGCAAGCGGAATTGCGGGTTCGGCCCCGGCCTGATGTTGCGGCGCAAGAGCAATGTGTTCGCTCTTGCCGCTTTCTTCAAGACTGTTGCGGAACCAGAGGGCGTAGAGGCCCGGCAGGTACAGCAGGGTCAGGAAGGTTGCAACAAACAAGCCGCCCATGATGGTGATCGCCATCGGGCCCCAGAACGCCGAGCGCGACAGCGGGATCATCGCCAGGATCGCGGCCAGCGCGGTGAGCACCACCGGACGAGCGCGCCGGACGGTGGCTTCCACGATGGCCTCCTTGCGGCTGAGGCCGTGGGAGACGTCGGTTTCGATCTGGTCGACCAAGATCACCGCGTTGCGCATGATCATGCCGGCCAGCGCGATCAGCCCGAGCAGCGCCACGAAGCCGAACGGCTGGTGAGCGACGTTCAGGCCCAGCGACGCCCCGACGATGCCGAGCGGCGCCGTCAGGAATACCAGCAGCAGGCGCGAAAAACTCTGCAGCTGGATCATCAGCAGCGTCAGCATGACGACGACCATCAGCGGAAACAGCACGAAGATCGAGGCGTTGCCCTTGGCGGATTCCTCGAACGCGCCGCCCGCTTCGATCCGGTAGGCCGGCTCGAGGCTGTCGCGGATTTCCTGCAAGCGCGGCCAGATCTGGTTGGTCACGTCGGGCGCCTGCACGCCGTCGACGACGTCGCCGCGCACGGTGATCGCCATGTCGCGGTTGCGCCGCCACATGATCGGCTCCTCGTGGTCATACTCGATCTTGGCGATCTGCAAGAGCGGCACCGCAACGCCGTTGCGCGAGGTGATGGTGAGGTCGCCGACATGGGCGAGATCGAGCCGTTCGGACGGCACCGCGCGCGCGACCACGCCGACCTTCTCGATGCCGTCGCGAATCGTGGTCACCGGCGCGCCCGAGATCAGCATGCTCAGCGCCTGCGAGACGTCCTGCGGGGTGAGGCCGAGCGCGCGGGCACGGTCCTGGTCGACGACGAGCTTGAGATATGGCGACTGCTCGTTCCAGTCGAGTTGCGGATCCTTGACCTTGTCGTTCTGCCGGACCACGTCGCGCACCTTGTAGGCGATGTCGCGGACCACGGCGGGATCGGGGCCGATCACGCGGAACTGGACGGGAAAGCCAACCGGCGGGCCGAAATTGAAGCGGTCTACCCGCACGCGGGCTTCGGTCAGCGCGCCGTCGTCGACGGCCTTCTCGATCCGCGCCTTGATCCGCTCGCGCGCCTCGACGTCCCTGGCGACCACGACGATCTCGGCGAAAGCCTCGTTCGGCAGCTGCGGGCTGAGGCCCAGCCAGAAGCGCGGCGAGCCCTGCCCGACATAGGCCGTGTAGGTCGCGATGTCCTCGTCGCCCTTCAGCAGCTCTTCCGCCTTCTTCACCGACTTTTCGGTGACCCCGAACGCGGTGCCCTCGGGCAGGCGCAGCTGCACGAACAGCTCCGGCCGTTCCGACAGCGGGAAGAACTGCTGCTGGACGTGACCGAAACCCACGATCGAGAGCGCGAACACGCCCACCGTCGCCAGCACCACCTTGACGCGGTGCTCGACGCACCAGGCGATCATGCTGCGGAGAATCCGGTAGACGCGGGTTTCATACACCGCGTGCGGATCGTGATTGTGGTGGACGGTGATGTTCGGCAGCAGCTTGACGCCGATATAGGGCGTGAAGATCACCGCGACGAACCAGGACGCCACCAGCGCGATCGCCACGATCCAGAAGATGCCGCCGGCATATTCGCCGACCGCGGAATTGGCAAAACCGATCGGCAGGAAGCCCGCAGCGGTCACCAGCGTTCCCGTCAGCATGGGGAACGCGGTGGATTCCCAGGCAAAGGACGCAGCGCGGACGCGGTCCCAGCCCTGCTCCATCTTCACCACCATCATCTCGACCGCGATGATGGCGTCGTCGACCAATAGCCCGAGCGCGATGATCAGCGCGCCCAGCGTGATACGATGCAGATCGATCGACATCGCATTCATGATGATGAACACGATCGCCAGCACCAGCGGCACCGACAGCGCCACCACGATCCCGGTGCGCCAGCCCAAGGCGACGAAGGAGACGAACAGCACGATCGCCAGGGCTTCGACGAAGGAATGCACGAACTCGCTGACGGCGCGCTCGACCACGGCAGGCTGATCGGCGATCAGTTCGACATTGATGCCCTGCGGCACCGCCTTCATGAAGTCGGCGGTAGCACCGGCGACGTCCTTGCCGAGTTCCAGGATGTTGGCGCCCTTGGCGGTAACCACGCCAATGCCGAGCGCGGGCTTGCCTTCCTGACGCACCACAAAACTCGGCGGGTCGGCATAGCCGTGGGTGACGGTGGCGATATCGCCCAGGCGGAACACCCGGCCGTTGCTCTCGACCGGAGTTTCGGCGACGGCCTTGACGCCGTCGAGCGCGCCGGTGACGCGCAGCGGCACGCGCTGCGAGGAGGTCTCGACCGTGCCGGCGGGCACGACGTTGTTCTGCTTGGCGAGCGAATCGAACAGCGCCTGCGGGGTGATCCCGAGCGTCGCCAGCTTGGCGTGGGAGAATTCGACGTAGATCTTCTCGTCCTGGGTGCCGTAGAGATCGACCTTAGTCACGCCAGGCACTTTCAACAACCGCTGGCGCATGCCTTCGGCCGCCTTTTTCAGCTGCGCGTAGTCAGCGCCGTCGCTGGTCATCATATAGAGAATGGAATCGACGTCGGAGAATTCGTCGTTGACGACGGGACCGAGCAGATTGGCCGGCAATTGCGGTTGCACGTCGGCGAGCTTCTTGCGCAACAGATAGAACAGGTACGGCACGTCCTTCGGCGGCGTCGAATCCTTGAAGGTGACCTGCATCGCCGTGAACGCCGGCTTCGAATAGGTCTGCACCTTTTCGAAATAGGGAAGTTCCTGCAATTTCTTCTCGATGGGGTCGGCGACCTGCGTCTGCATTTCGGCCGCGGTAGCACCCGGCCAGATCGCCGAGACGTTCACCACCTTGACGGTGAAGAACGGATCTTCGGCGCGGCCGAGCCGCTCATAGGAGAAGAAGCCGGCGGCGCCGAGGGCTATGACGAGAAACAGGATCAGTGCGGGATGGCTGACCGCCCATGCCGAAAGATTGAAATGCTTCATCGCGCCCTCCTCGAATTAACCGGGATTAAAACGACAGTGACGAGACGACCCGGACCTTCTGGGCCGGATCGAGCTTCTGCACGCCGAGCGCCACCACCTTGGCGCTCTCGTCGACGCCGCCGGATATGACGACGTCGTTACTCTCATAGGATTTGACGGTGACGGCTTTAAGCGAGATCTCGCCCTTGTCGTCGACGACATAGAACGAGGGATCGCGGCCTTCGCTGAACAGCGCCGACAGCGGCAGTCGCGCCACCCGCATGGTCGCGGGGTCGGCCAGGGTCAGCGTCGCGGTCATGCCGAGCGAGACGCTGTCGCCGGCATCGGGCAGAGAAAATTTCGCCAGATAGGTGCGGGTCGCAGGATCCGCATTGGGTGCGATTTCGCGCAGTTTTGCCGCGTATTTCTTGTTGGGCTCGGACCACAAGGACACGCTGGCGACGCCCTCCTTGGCGCGATTCAGCAAGGTCTCGGGGATGGCGACGACGGCTTCCTTTTCCGCAAAGCGTGCGACGCGAATGGCGGTCTGCCCCGCCGACACGACCTGGCCGGGGTCGATCAAGGTCGCGGTGACGACACCGCGGCTGTCGGCGGTGATTGTTGCGTAAGACAGCGAGTTGTTGGTGAGTTCGACCGAGCGCTGGGCGCGGTTGAGCCGCGCGCGCGCTTCGTCGGCGGTGGCCCTGGCCTGATCCATCTGCGCGTCGGTGGCCCAACCCTTGGCGCGCAATTCCCTGGCGCGGGTTTCGGCGGCGGACGCCTGCGCCTGCACGCCGGTGGCGGCGCGCAATTCGGCCTCGGCCTGCTCGGCCTGCAGCTTCAGATCGACCTCGTCGAGGGTGGCGAGCGGCTGGCCGACATCGACGGTCTGCCCGACTTCGACCAGGCGCTTTGCGACCTTGCCGGGGACCCGGAAGCCCATGTCGGTCTCGATCCGGGGCTTGATGGTGCCGACGAAACTGCGCTCCGGCGATTCGGCCTCGTAATGCACCGTGGCGACCAAAACCGGGCGCGACGGGGTGGCCTTTTCGGCGACCTTGTCGTTGCAGCCGGCCAGCGACACCGCCAGCAGCGCCAGCGACGCACCCACTAATAGCCTGGAATAGCTCGACAAAATGGAACGGACGATCATGACGGCTTCCCTCGGTGAACGTGTGAGGAAGTGTCGATTGTTTAATGACGAATGTCAATATTCGTCAGTGATCATGATTTCGTGAAACGCTTGGCTGGTTGAGGAGTCGCGAATTTGCCGGGGTAGCGCGCCATGCCTGATCGCTTCGTCCGCCTACCGATGGAGGAAAAGCCGTGCAGCCCCGCCGGTCGCCAGGCCACCATTCGTCCATCAACAAAGGGCGGCGGTTTGCGCCGCCGCCCTTCTGCCCTGTCTGGCCGGATGCCTCGCCCTTATGCCGCCATGCTGGGGCGCGCCGAGACGTCATCGTACCAGCGCCTCAACGCTGTCAGTTCCTCGGGCATTGCAAGCCCAACTGCCCTGGTCGCGAAATCGACTGTGACGATGGCGGTGATATCGGCGACCGAGAATTCATCGCCGGCGATGAAGGAGACCTCGGCGAGCCGGGCATTGAAGTCGGCGTAGAAATTCCCGACGCGCGCCTTGCTGCGTTCGACCAGCGCCGGAATCTGCTCGTAATCATGCGGTCCGGCGATCGCCCGGCCCTTGAGACCGGGAACGGCGTTGCGGACCGCCTCCATCGCCGAGGCAAATCCCTCCTGCTCGACCCGCCGCTCCCACATCGTGACCAGCGCCTTGGCCTTTGCAGTGCTCCCAAGCAGCGGCGGCGCGGGATGGATTTCCTCGAGATAGCGCAGGATGGCCGGCACCTCGCCGATCGCGGTGCCGTCGTCCAGCAGCAGGGTAGGAACCACGCGGCGCGGATTGATCTCGGCATAAGGCTCGGAAAACTGTTCCTTCGCCGCGAGATCGACCGGCACGATCGGCATCGAAATCCCCTTCTCGGCCAGGTAGATTCGCACCCGGCGGGAGTTCGGCGACGAGTTTGCCTGATAGAGTTTCATTGTAAGTCTCCCCTCACCCGCATTCAGATCTTGGAGCCGCCGCCGGCCTGAAGGGTGTCGCCGGTCACCCAGCGCGCCGCGTCGGATGCCAGAAACGCAATGACATCGGCGATATCGTCGGGGTGGCCGATGCGCTGCAGCGCCTGGATCGAGAGCGTGTAGTCGCGGCCCTCATCGGATCGCACGAAGCTCGACATGTCGGTATCGATCACGCCCGGCGCGACCGCGTTGACGCGAATGCCGCGCGGCCCCAACAGCGCGGCGAAATGTTTCACCAGCGTATCGATCGCACCCTTGGTGGCGGCATAGGCCGGCAACAGGCCCACCGACGCGCGCGCCGCCAGCGACGACAGCAGCACGATGCTGGATCCTTCGCCCAGCAGCGGCAGCAATTGCTGCACCAGGAAGAACGGCGCGCGGACGTTGACGGCGAACATGCGGTCGAACTCCGCCACCGTCTGGTCCTCGATGCTGGCTGGTGTCGCGACGCCGGCATTGGCGACGAGGATATCGAGCCGCTCGCCGACGAGTTTTTTGACTTCCGCGGCCAGCTTGTGGGCGCCGTCGGGAGCGCCGAGATCGGCGCCGACCGCATCGGCTTTGCCGCCGGCGGCACGGATTTCGGCAACCAGAGATTCGGCTTCCTTGGCGGCGCTGCCGTAGTGAACGATGACGCGGGCGCCGGCCGCGGCGAGCGCTCGGGCGGCGGCGCGGCCGATGCCGCGCGAGGCGCCGGTAACCAAAGCGGTTCTGCTGATGAGGTCACTCATGGTGGTTCTCCGTAGGGTTTGTTCGAGTTGTCCGATTGGGCTGATTACGCGGCGGTCTTGCCGCCATTGACGTTGATGATCTGGCCGGTGATGAACGAGGCCTTGGCCGAGCTTGCGAACACGATCGCATCCGCAATCTCTTCGGGCTTGCCGGTGCGTTTCAGCGGCACGCCGGCCACGAGCCCGGCCTTCCGTTCCGAACTGCCGGTGAAGCGATCCAGCATCGCGGTCTCGATCGGGCCGGGCGCCACCGCGTTGACGCGCACGCCGAACGCGGCCGCTTCGAGCGCCGCCGACTTTGTCAGTCCTTCGACCGCGTGTTTGCTGGCGGTGTAGAGCGAGGCGCCGGGCGCGCCGCGCTGGCCCATGGTCGACGACAGATTGACGATGCTGCCGCTTCCCTGCGCCTGCATCACCCGCAGTTCGTGCTTCATGCTCAGGAGCACGCCGAGCACGTTGGTATCGAAGGTCGAAGCATAGCTTTCCGCGGTCTGCTCGGTGACCGGGCCGGGCTTGCCTTCGGTGCCGGCATTGTTGACGGCGACATCGAGGCGGCCGAACCGGGCGACGGTCTCGTCGATGAGATGGCGGACGTCGTCCTCGTGGCGGACGTCGGCACGAATGAACTCGGCTTCCGCGCCACGCGCGCGAAGCTCCGCGGCCAGCGCTGCGCCGGCGTCATCGCGGCGGCCGGAAACGACGACCTTGGCGCCTTCCGCTGCGAAGGCGAGCGCGGTGGCGCGGCCGATGCCAGTCAGGGCGCCTGTGATCAGAACGACGGGCTGGCTCATCTGAGTTCTCCTTCAATTCGGCGTGATATGCCTGCTAGGTCTTTTGGCGGACTTGGGCCCAACTCGGCTGCTAGCGCCTTATTGCCCGCCGTTGCCGGTGATGTAGATCGCGCTGGCGTCCGGGAGAAAGACTTTGTAGGGTCAAAGCCATACTTTTGAGGAATAGCTTGATGGAGCTTCGACATCTCCGCTACTTCGTCGCCGTGGCCGAGGAAGGCAGCCTGACAGTGGCCGCGCAAAAGCGGCTGCACACGGCGCAGCCGTCGCTGAGCCGGCAGATCCACGATCTAGAGCTCGAGGTCGGCGTTGCCCTGTTGAACCGCGGACCGCGCGGGGTCGAGCTAACGCCATCGGGAAGGGTGTTTCTCGACCACGCCCGCACGGCGCTGCTGCAGGTCGAGGCGGCAGGCGAGGCAGCGCGCCGCGCCGCGCAGCCGGCGCGAACGTCATTCGCGATCGGCTTTCTGACCGGCTACGAGATGGATTGGCTTCCGGCGGTGATGGACATCCTGCGGTCCGCACTGCCCTCGACCGAGATCGTCATCCACAGCCAGGATTCGCCGGATCTAGCCGCCGGTCTCATGCGCGGGAAAATTGATTTGGCCTTTCTGCGCCCGGAAAAATCGGCGCCGGGGCTGATCTTCAAGCCATTACGAAGGGATCCGCTGATCGTGCTGATGCCGCGAGACCACGCGTTAGCGGCGCGCGGCTCGATTCGGCCGCAGGATATCGCCGAGGAAAAATTCATCGGCGTCTCCGCGACGCGCGCACCGACGCTCAAGGCCGCGATCGACGACTACGCCAAACGTGCCCGCATCCGTCTGAAGCCCGAGCATCAGGCCGAAAATATCGCGATGGCGATTTCGATGGTGGCATCGACGCGCGGCATCGCCCTGATTCCGCTCTACGTGCAAAAACTGCTGCCGAACACGGTCACAAGCCGCCCGATCCAGGGAGCTTCGCCGACCGTCGAGCTCGTCATCGGCTATAACGAGGCGAACAATTCGCCGCTGCTGAAATTCCTGCTGTCCAAAGTGGACGAGCTGAAGTTCCGGGTGATGAAGAACGACGGGCGCTGAACAGGCGCCGCAAGCGCGTCAGCCTTCCATTAAATCGGGAACGCGCCGCTTCGGCCGCGGCGGCTTTTCCGCCTCCATCGCATGCTTCGCAGCCGCTTCCGCAATCCCGACGATTTCCTTCATCCGGGCTGCTACCCTCTCCAGGATCGATTTGTCGGTGGTGCTCATGTCGCCTCCGAACTCCGGTTCGGGAATCAACCCATCCGAAGCCGGCTTGTTCCGGCGTGCGCGCCTCATTCTCCGAGCTGAAACCGCTCGAAACGGTGGAGTTCCTCCTCGATCCGGCGTTTCAGCTCCTTGCGGGCGCCTTTCTTGGCGCCCACGCCGACCCAGCTCCATTTCTGCACCAGCAATTTACGGTCCTTGCGGTCGGTCTTCAGATCGAGGGCCGCGACGATGCTATCGCCGACCAGCACCGGCAGCGCGAAATAGCCGAACACCCGCTTCTCCCGGGGCACATAGGCCTCGAAGCGATGTTCGTAATCGAAGAACAGATGCGTGCGCTTGCGCTGGATGATGAGGGGGTCGAATGGCGACAGGATGTGGACCAGTTCGGAAATCGCGTCGGTGCCGGCCTCCAGCGTCGCAGGCTGCGCCCAATGCTCCTGCTTGCCCGCGCCCTCGAGCGCGACCGGCACCAGTTCGCCGCGGCGGACTCTTGCCTCGATCAGGCGGCGGACCGGGGCTTTGCTCGGTGCGTCCAGATGGCAGATCGAATCGAGACTGACGACGCCCTGCGCGCGCAAGGCGCGGTCGAGCAGATAGGCGGTCGTCTCACGCGCGGACGCCCCCTTCGGCGGCTTGTTCCAGCCAAAGTGCCGCGTCGTCAGCTCATAGGTCTTGAGCATGCCGTTGCGCTCGGAGATCGTCAGCTGGCCCTGGTAGAATGCCAGCTGCAGCGCCCGCTTCGACGGCTTGCGGCTCGCCCACAGATGCTCCTTGTCGACTAGCACGTCGTCGTCGATGTCGCGGATGGTCAGCGCGCCGCCCTGCCGGATCAGCCGCATCACCTTGCGCAGATCAGCGGGCTTGACCGAAGCGAGCCATTTATGACCCTCGCGCCTGTGGCGCTTCATGGCGGGAATGAAGAAGCGGAGGTCTTTTGTGGGGACGTAGGACAGCGCATGGGTCCAGTATTCGAACACGGTTTTGTCGACGCTCTGGGCCTGGCGCAGGTCGGCGCGGCGATAGCCGGGAATCCGGCTCCAGAGGATATGGTGGTGGCTGCGCTCGACGACGTTGATGGTGTCGATCTGCACGTAACCGAGATGTTCGACGGCCGCCCCCGTCGCGGCCGGCCCGTCGCCGAACGGTGCCCGCGTGTCGAGCCGCTGGGCGTGCAGCCAGATCTGGCGGGCCTGGGTTTTGGTAAGGGGGTGGGATTTATCGGAGCGGGACATCGCGCGCCAATCTAGCGGGATTCGCTGAGGTTCGTCAGCGTCCCTTGGCCGGAAGATCGAGCTTGTAGATGTCCTTGCCGATGGCAAACGCAGTGATGCCGCCGTTGGCGCGGGGCACGAACCTGATCTTGTTGACGGAAAGCCCCATGTCTTCTTTCGCCCAGGTCTTGCCGCCATCGCTTGTCGCGTAGCCGCCGGTCGAGCCGCCGACAAAGCCCCGCTCCTCGTCGAGGAAGGCGATGCCGTACGGGATCCAGTCCGAATCATGGCTGACGGTCAGCCGCCGCCAATGTTCGCCGCCATCCTCGGTCTTCACCACATAGCCGCGGGCTTCGGCCTGTGGCGCCTGATAGCTGATGATGGTGGCATAGCCGACCCGGGCACTCGGAAACGCCAGCTTCCAGTTGTTGTCGCCGGCACGGTCGCTGTCGAACACTGCGCGCCAGGATTTTCCGCCGTCGGCGGTCTTGAGGATCCGCGCATGGGCCTTGTCTTCCTCAGCCTCGCTGGCCCCGGCGATGAAGCCGGTATCGGCATCGACAAAATGAATATCGAGAATCATGCCGGTGACGCCGCTCATGTCGCGGGCACGAAAGCTGCGGCCCTCATCGAAGGATTCCAGCATGCCGGCCGGGCCGCCGACCCGTCCGCCGGCGCGCACCGCCAATACCTTGCCGTCGACCTTGAGCACATCGATCGCACAGACGCCGGTAATTTGGCGGCCGGCGACCGGCTTGATCGCGGCCCAGTGCACCCCGCCGTCATGGGAGACGTAGAGCGGCTGCCGGTCGGTTACACCAGGAAAATAGCCGGGACCGATATTGCCGAGGAAGCCGGTCTGGGCGTCGGCGAATTCCAGCGCCCGCACATAGGTGCCCTGCTTGGTCCAGATCCCGGTCCAGGCCTCGCCGCCGTCGTCGGTGCGATAGATACGGCCGGTGCCGTTGCCGTACCAGCCGGTCAGGGCGTCGGCGAAGGCGATCGCGTCCTGCTTGTTGTTCAGCGTGTAGGGTGCGGTCGGCAGTTTTGTCCAGTGCTCGTCGGCGCGGGCCGGGATCGCAACAGCCAGCGTGAGGCCCGTCGCCAGAACCGCCTGCCGCAGGCGGCGCGTCATCATGGAAATTTCGAACTTCAAGTGATCCCCGACCTGGTCAGCCTTAGGTAATATCGGCAATGGCTTACCAGAAAAAGCCGCACCGCCGGAGACGGCGGCGCGGCGGCTTGAGATATTACTTCATCATGCTCATCTTCTGAGCCTTCATGTAATGCATGCAGGCACTGCGCATCCTGCTGTTGCTCATGTGCATGTTGGCCATGGCCATTTCCTTGTTGGCGGCCGTTTGACCCGTGCTCATCATGGCGGCGGATTTTCCCATATTTTCGCCCGTGCAGGCCATCATCGCCGCGGAAGCGGGCGTCAGGGACAGCGCGGAAAACATCGCGGCCGTGATCAAAACCTTATTCATGGGAACCTCGCTCAGAATAAAACCAGCCGGTTGCTGGCTAACGAGGCACGGTTCGGCTCCCCCGGACGTTTCGGCAGCGGAAATGTTTTGCGTGCTGCGATGCAGGAGGGAACTAAGCCTACCGCTTCGGCGGCTGCCCGATGCTCCCTGTCGCGGTCTCGGGCTCGCACGAAGCTTTGCCGCGATCGGCGGCCTGGCACTTGTAGACGCTGCCGGTGAGACGGTCGATCAGCCATACATTGTCGTCGTTCGGCGTGTCCATTCCGATGAACCGGGTGCCGACGGCCGTAATCAGCGTGGACAGCAGGATCGCCGCCGCGATCATGCCAGAGCCGACCAATATCGGTATCGAGCTTCCTGAGCGATCCGGCATGACCGGGCGATACTCGCCATATCTTTTCGGTGACTGAAACAAGGTCCTGCTTCGCTGACTTTTGTTTTTCTGCGCGAGCGGCCGTCCTAATGACGCATCTGGCCGAATTGTTGTTCGCACCCCGGCGCTGGCGCGACGGCTTTGCGACGGGGAGCGTTTTCGAACCGGGCCTATGCCTTGGTTTTACACCAACTCAATGCGCGCATGATGGCCGGGCGAAGCGGCGAGACGCTTGTCGCGGGTGAGTAGCGGAGCGTCGAGCACTTCGGCGAGGGCGACATAGATGGCGTCATAGGCCGTAAAATTGTTCCGCAAATCCCACACGCGCGGCAAAAGAAAATTGTGCGGGTATCGGCGTAACGGAAGGTCCGCGAGGTCGTCGAGGGCCAGACGGCCCCGGTCGGCATCGATTTCACCGTTTGCGGCATACCGGCGAACCACTTGCGCAACTTCGACATCGAGCAAATGGGGGGCGTGCAATGTCTGTGACGGCTCGAACAGCCGCTTTTCTACCGCTCCCGCGGCCGGCGTGCGAAGAAGCGCCTCCAGCAAGGCCGAAGCATCGACGACAATCATTGGCGATCGCGTTCGGCCCGGACCGCCTGTGCCGGCGGCACCGAAGGCGTCACGCCCGGCCGCCGCTCCAGACGGGCGCGCAACTCATCAAGCGTCGGTCGCTCGGCCACCTGACGAATCTCGCTGAGCAGGTAGTCAGATAGCGACATGCCCGCCAGCGCCGCGCGCGACTTGAGCCTGCGGTGCAGCGCGTCCGGCACATTGCGAATTTGAATCATCGCGGTCATGTGGATAACATTAACACATGTGCATCACATGTCAACTGTTTGGAGACGTGTAGTAAACTTCGCGCCGGACCGAAGCCTACTGAACAGAACGAAAGGGGCGGCCCGCGGGGGCCGCCTCCTGCGAATTGGGCGTGCGGAATGGAACTCTACCTCCGGAACAGTCCACCCATCATGCCGCCGAAGAACGCGCCGGGTCCGCCGCCGCGATAGTGGCGGCCGCCTCCGCCGCCGTGACGGCCGGCGTGATGCGACGGCTGGTCGTCGCCGTCATCTGCGGAAGCGACCCTGGTCGCGGTGACCTCGGACTGCAAAGCCTTCAGCTGCAGCGTGTTCAGGTAACCGGTCCTGGGATAGCCGCGCGCGGCCTGCCAGCGGGTGATCACGACGCGGGTGGAGTCGTCGAACTTGCCGCTCGCCCTGGTGTCGAAGCCGAGCGCGGTGAGCCGGCGCTGCACGTCGCGGCGCTGGCCCTTGTCGAGGCCGAGCCCGTCTTCGGCGGTCTGGTCGGCTTCCTGGGTGAAGGTCGCGGGGTCGATACCGGTGGTCAGGTTGCGGGTCGTGGTCGAGGGACCATCCTGCAGCGGGGCAATGCGGGCCAGCGCCAGCGACTTGAACTGGCCGTTCGGATAATTGGTCAGATAGGCGTTGAGCTCTTCCGGCTTGTTGGAGTCCTTGATTGAGCGCCAGAACTCCAGCTCGACTTCGGAAGTCGGGCCGGAAGCAACGGCCGGCGTATTCGGCGCTGCGGCATTTGCATCCGCCGCACCCGCAACCGGATTGAGATACACCGACCCGATCAGGTCGGTGTGGCCCCACGGCAATTGGTTCCTGTTGGTCTCTTCATTGACCTGGGCGCGAACCTTGGTCATCGCCTGCTGGATTTCGACGCCGGGCGCGGCAATGTTGGCCAGCAGCGCGCGGGTGAACGGGCTGTTGGTGCCGGCTTCGCCGTCGAGCGCAGTCTGGCCGGGGCCGGTGGCGAACGCGATCAGCATGCCTTCGCCGGATTTCATATCGGCAAGGCCGGAGGACACCGACAGGCTGCGGGTGGCCTTGGCCGAACGGATTTTGGCCGCGAACGGGTTGTCGCGGCAGGCGTCGAGGAACACCAGCTTGACCTTGGCATCGGCCATGGTCTGCTCCAGCGTGAGATCGACATTGATGGCGGCGCCGAGCTTGACGTCCATCTCGGATTTGAGGTCGGCGTCGATCGGCAACAGGTAATTGGCGCCGTTCACGGCGATGCCGTGGCCGGCATAGAAGAACAGCGCGACATCGGCGCCTTCGGCCCGCTTGCCGAAGTCCAGGAGCTTCTCGGTCATCTTGTCGCGGGTAAGGTTAGTGCCCTCCACCACGTCGAAGCCGACATTGCGCAACAGCGCGGCCATCGACCTGGCGTCGACCGCCGGGTTCGGGAGCGGCGCCACGTTCTTGTAGGCGCCATTGCCGACCACGAAGGCGACGCGCTTGTCGGCAAGCGCGGCGTTGCCGCTGACGAGCAGTGCTGCGACTGAAAGTGCTGCGATCCAGAAGCGCATGTTCATTCTCCCCTGATCCGATCATCCAACTGGCCGGCCCGGATGGGCCGATCCGTTGTGCCCAATGTGATCCGGTTCGGGCAGGCGCACTGTGACCTGGGTCACTTTGGGCGCGAGAGCGATCGAACCCGCCGGCGGCGGGCAGCGACGGGGGGCTCCTGCAGCGCAACGGGCAACTGATGAAACGAGGTCAAATCCGCCATGTGACCCAAATCACATTCACCGCGCCGAACGGATCGTATCGTCTGCGCATCCAACGCCATCAGGCGTGAGCCACGAGGATACGACAATGACCCGCACTCACAGACTTACCGCAACTGCGGCAATTGCGCTGACTGCCGCGCTGTCGATGACGGCGAGCCTTGCGATCGCCGGCGATAACAACGTCTCTGCGAACCAGATCGTCAATGCGCTGCAGCCGAAGCCGCTGACCCGCAGCCTTTCCGGCGCGCCGCAGATCGATCCGGCCGTCAAGGCCAAGGAAATGAGCTTTGTTGCAACGCTGCAGAACCGCAAGACCCGGTCGCTCTCCACCGGCGAGCGCGAGGAAATCGCGGAGATCGCGTCGACCAAGCCGAAGATCGATCTCGATATCCAGTTCGACTACAACTCCGCCGAAATCAGCAAGGCCTCGCTGCCTTCGGTGCAGGAGCTCGGCAAAGCGCTGTCGAACGCAAGTCTCAGGGGTTCGACCTTCGTCCTCGCCGGTCATACCGACGCGGTCGGCGGCGAAGCCTTCAACCAGGATCTTTCCGAGCGCCGCGCCGATACCATCAAGCGCTACCTCACCGACAAGTACGGCATCAACAACGGCACCGATCTGGTCACCGTCGGCTATGGCAAGAGCAAGCCGAAGGATCCGAACGCGCCGATGGACCCGGTCAACCGCCGCGTCGAAGTCGTCAACATGGACACCAAGACGGCGTCGAAGTAATGGCTGCCGGGATTCCCCGGCTGCCGGTCCTGGCAATATGATCGTTATTTCCGGTGCGCAGCGAAAGCATCGAACTACGATGTGCCGCGCATATCGGAGAATCGCGAGACTTCCCGGTGAGCCGTTGCGCTTCGGAGGTCTGGTCCTTCGGACCATCCCGGAATGACGGATCGAGTTTCAGGATGATTTTCATGAAAACGCATTTCGCCGGCTTCGCCTTCGCTGCTCTGCTTGTGATCAGCACCGCTCTCCCAGGCTACGCAGAAGACGCGGCGCCAGCACCATCAGCGCCGGCTGCCGCCCAAACCGAGGCACCGCCGCCGAGCGTGCCGCGTCCTTCGATCGTGCCTAAAACCGCAGAGCCGGCGTCAGCGCCCGTCGCGGCCGAGCCCGCGCCGCGCCTTCGCCGTTACGTCCATCGCCACCGGCGTGGCTACGGCACCTATCGCACCGTGTATTGGGAGCCGTTTCCGGTCTACTGGCCGCACCTTTATCGCAACCGGATCCACTGGAGCCGGATTCCCTGGATTTTTCATTTCTGACGGGCTGCTGCTTTCCGCCCGCAGTCCCTTTCGTGCTTATATCCAGCTCTGAAACAGCATCAGCCGACCGAAGGTCGCCATCGACGTTCCGACAAAGGCGGCCGAGACCGGCAGCATCGCGGCAAAGCCGGCGAATGCGAACGCGACAAAGCCCCATAACAGCCAGCGCGGGCTGTTGCCGCGCCGCAATGCATAGACCACCGCGAGCGAAGCCATCGTCGCGGCCGGCAGATAGTAATAGATGAATCCCAGCGTCCGCGGCAGCATCGCCCAGGCGAGCCAGGTCCCGAAATAAAACGCCAGGATCAGGAATGCATCGCGCCGGCGCGTCACGATCCAGTCGCGCAGGCAGACGCCAAGCGCAGCCAGCGCCGGCCACAGCACGAGCGGATTGCCGAGGAACACCACCGCCGCGATCCGGTCGTCGCCGATCTTGTCAAAGAGATACCAGACCGGCCGAATCAGCAGCGGCCAGCTCGGCCACGAACTCATATAGGTGTGGCCGGCGATCGCGGTCGTGGTGTTGTCGCCGAAGATCCGGCGCTGTGCTTCCCAGATATCGGGAACCGACAATCCATAGAGCGGCACGAAGCTCGCGAGATAGACGACCGCCGGCACGAGCACGAAGCAGGCGGCGAAATGATAGGATTTGAAATCCGGCCACAGGTCCGGCCGGTACCAGTCGAGTGCGTGACCGTCAGCGAACCGCGTGCGCCAGCTTTGCATCAGGCGGATCACGGCGACGATGACGATCGAGACGGCGAGCGCGAATACGCCGCTCCATTTGCACGCGGCCGAGAGGCCAAAGTTCAAGCCTGCGAGCGCGAACATGAGATGCGGGCGCACCTGCCGGAAACCCTGCATGAACGCCGCAATCGCGAACAGGCTGAAGGCCAGGGCGAAAATATCCAGCATCGCAATCCGCGACTGCACGAACAGCATCTGGTTGAAAAAAGCGAGCAAGGCGGCTGCGATGGCCGGCCCTTGCGCCGCGAACAGCGCGAGGCCGCAGAGATACATCGCCACGATCGAAAGCGCGCCGAACAACACCGCTGGATAGCGCCAGCCCAGCGGCTCATCCCCGAGGGCGCGGATCGACAGCGCGATCAGCTGTTTTGCCAGTGGCGGATGCATCGGGTTGAGCATCGGCTGCGGCATCACCGGCTCGAGCATCTGGCGCGCGGCCGGCACGTAGTGCACTTCGTCGAAATAGAATTTTTCCGGCGTGGTGACGCCGATCAGAAGCGCGAAATGCGCGGCGACAAATACGATTATGGCGATTGTGGCATTGCGTGCCGCCGAAATGCTGGAAACAGACGGCGATTCGCGCACGAACTTTCACTGCTGGATGGGCGTTGCAATCAATCGAGTATGGGCGGGTAAAACCCTTATGTCCATGCCTCGAACGCGCAGCCAGTCGGCAACACCATCCATGGCGGCGACGGACTGCGCATCAATTATTAACGCATTCCAGCGAGACGCTACGCCGCCGATTTGCCCTCATAGGCCCGCTTGAGGCCCGCGACATCGAGCTTCACCATCTGCAGCATGGCGGCCATCGCCCGCTGCGCGCCGGCAGGATCAGGGCCGCCGAGATATTGCACAAGCGCGGTCGGCGCAATCTGCCAGGACAGGCCGTAACGATCGCGGAGCCAGCCGCAGCGCGAGGCGTGGCCGCCACCGGCCAGTAGCGCGTCCCACAGCCGGTCCACTTCGGCCTGATCGACACAATCGATCTTGAAGGAGACCGCAGGGGTGTATTCGAACCGCGTACCGCCGTTGAGCGCCATGAAGCGCTGCCCGGCCAGCGTGAATTCCACAACCAGGACCGAACCGGCCTTACCGCCGGGGCTGTCGATACTGTTCCTCTGTACCTTTTCGATCCGCGAATCCGGCAGCAACGAAACATAGAAATTCGCGGCCTGTTCGGCCTCGCCGTCGAACCACAGGCAGGGGGAGATTTTGGACATGGTTGGGTTCCCTATTGATGAGCTCGGGCGAAGGACGAACGGGGCGGCACCGATCCGACAACCGATGCAGATTTTTGTTCGTCATTCCGGGGCGACGCATGAGCGTCGAACCCGGAATCTCGAGATTCCGGGTTCGCGTCTTCGACGCGCCCCGGAATGACGAAGGCTCACATCGCTATCGGGGCGGGCATACTCAGGAACGCGCGCGTCACGTGCCAGAACAATTGCCGGTTGGTCGCCAGCGTGACCGAATGCGCGGTGCCCGGCAGGATCACGAACTGCCGGTCGCCGTTCGGCAAGAGATTGAAGAATTCCTCGAGATCGGCGACGGTGGCGATCCCGTCATATTCGCCGCGCACCAGCAGCACCGGCGACAGCACCTTCTCGGGCTTCACCACCGGCAAATTGGCCGTCATGTCCAGATAAGTGCCGGTCGGCACCTGGTCGCCGAACTGCATCTCCGCATCCGCCAGCGCCTCCACCGCAGCCACCTCACTGGTGCCCGGCTTGTCGCGGGTGGCAATCGAGCGGATCATGTCGCGGTCGCGCTTGCGCATGTTGTGCGAGCGATAATAAGCGAGCTGCTCGGCGCGTTTTGTCAGGGTCGGCGATCCCTCGCCCTTGTAGGTGAAGGCGGCGAACACCAGCCGATCGGCACGGTCGGGCTGCGCCATCGCATAGGCGCCGGCGCGCAGCGCGCCGGAGGACTCGCCGAGGAAATGGAATTTCTGCCGGCCGGTTTCGCGGGTGACGATTTCGGCCGCCGCCTTCAGGTCCTCGACTCCGCTGGCGATGTCGGCATTGCCGCTGGTGCGCCCCGACTTGCCGTAGTTCTCGTGATCCATGGTCCAGCAGTCGAAGCCGTAACGGGCGAACTCGTTCATGACCGAATATTCGCCGTGGCCGGGTACGGCGAGATCGAACACCCGCGAGGAAACCGAGGAGCCGTGCACGAAGAAGATCACCGGCCGCGACGGTTCGCCGGGTTTCGGTGCCCCGAGCCGCTTGCGATACATCCACAGCGGCACGTCGCCCTTGCTGGCCCAGTATTCGCTGCTCCAGATGTCGGCGCCGTCCACGGTAACGGCAGCGGCGGCGTGCGCGGGCAACGCGTTGGAGAGGCCTGCCGCGACAACACCGAGCCCCGCGCTCTTGATGACCGCGCGCCGCGGCAGCGGATGATCGAGACGTTTCATGGTTTCCTCCGAACCGCTTGCGAGGTGCAGAACGTTGCTGCATTCCTCCCGACGACTACTTCGTCTCCGCCGGATCGCGGTGCACGGGATCGATCCACAGCACGGTCTCCGGCCTTTCCACCGGCTCGATGTCGAGATTGATCGCAACCGCCTGGCCGTCGCTGCGCACCAGCACGCATTCCAGCACCTCGTCGCGGCTGGCGTTGATCTCCTGGTGCGGCACGTACGGCGGAACGAAGATGAAATCGCCGGGCCCCGCTTCCGCGGTGAATTGCAGATGCTCGCCCCAGCGCATCCGCGCCTTGCCCTTCACGACATAGATGATGCTTTCGAGGTGGCCGTGATGATGCGCGCCGGTCTTGGCGTCGGGCTTGATGGTCACGGTACCGGCCCACAATTTCTGCGCGCCGGCGCGAGCAAAATTGATCGCGGCCTTGCGGTCCATGCCGGGCGTCGAGGGCACGTTGGGATCGAGCTGGTTGCCGGGAATAACGCGGACGCCATCATGCTTCCAGCGCTCGGCGTCGCCGTGGTCATGACCGGCGTGGGAATGGCCGGCATCGGGGTGATCGTGAGAGCCCGTCATCGTGTCTCGCTTTCGCACAAATGGTTCCGCGAACGGTACCGAAAACCGCGCGCGCAATCCATAGTCAAGAGAACTTCTCGCGCGGCCGTGACTTGCCCTGAAATGCAAAGACCGGCCCTTCGGGCCGGTCTTTTTGTTTGTTTATGAACATCGCCGCACTTGCATCCGCCGTCATGGTCGGGCTCGTCCCGGCCATCCACGTCTCTTTCTCTGATCAAAAGCAAAGAAGTGGACGCCCGGCACCGCAGACGAGTTTATGCAGTCTGCGAAGAAACAGACTGCTATGGCCAGGCATGACGAAATCTGATGGTCAGCGACCTACTTCACCGCCAGCAGTTCGACGTCGAAGATCAGCGTCGCATTCGGCGGGATCGCGCCGCCGGCGCCGCGGGCGCCGTAGCCGAGCGCGGGCGGAATGATCAGAGTGCGCTTGCCGCCGACCTTCATGGTGGCGACGCCCTCGTCCCAGCCCGCGATCACGCGGTGCTGCCCGATCGGGAATTCGAACGGCTCGTTGCGGTCGACCGACGAATCGAACTTCTTGCCCTTCTTGCCGTCCTCGTAAAGCCAGCCGGTGTAATGCATGACGCAGGTCTGGCCGGGTTTTGGCGAGGCGCCGGTGCCGACGGTGGTATCGATAATCTGCAAGCCTGAAGCTGTGGTCATGGTTTTTCCTGCGGTCTGAGCCGCTGCTATGGTCGGTACACAGGCCAATGGCGCGGCCACGACCATCATCGCAATCGCGGCCAGCATTGGGATTCTTGCATGCTTGAAACGTCGCATCTTTGAGCACCTTCCGTTGACGGATCGGAAGCGTGTCTAGCGCAATGAGAGCGGCGATGAAAGCCCGTCGCCGGAATGAGGCGTCACGCCGCCCTGGAGACCTGATCCGCTTCCGAAACCACTTCCCCGGTGATGACGGAAAACTTCACGAGCTGCGCCGGACCGAAATTGGTCGAGATCGCGACGTCAGCCGCATCGCGGCCGCGCGCCATGACGATGCGGCCGATCCGTGGATGGTTGTGGCGTGCATCGAAAGTGAACCAGCGTCCGTCGAGATAGACCTCGAACCAGGCGCTGAAATCCATCGGCGCGGGATCGACAGGCACGCCGATATCGCCGAGATAGCCGGTGCAGTAACGCGCTGGAATATTCATGCAGCGGCACAGCGTGACGGCGAGATGCGCGAAGTCGCGGCACACGCCGATACGCTCCTCGTGGCCCTCGGACGCGGTACGATCGCTGCGCGCGTGATGGTAGCCGAAGCAGATCCGGTCATGGGCATAATCGCAGATCGCCTGTACCCGCTGCCAGCCCGGCGCAATGCCCGCGAACAACGACCAGGCCAGGCTGGACAATTTCTCGGTGTCGCAATAACGGCTTGCCAGCAGATAGATCAGCGCGTCGTCGGGAAGTTCGCCGACATCGAGTTGTCTCGCATCGGGCGCGACCTCATCGGGCAGGCCGCTGTCCCCGATCAGAAAATCATTGCGGATCTCGACCAGGCCGGGCGGCGCGACGATTCGAGTGCAGGTATTGCCGAACATGTCGACATAGTCTCGCGCGGCAAGCTCCGGCGAGAATTCGATCCGGTGCTCGCTCAGGAGATCGCCCAGCCGCGCCGGCTCAATGCTGAGCATCAGGACCATCGGGGTTTCCTGGAAGCACTGGAAGGCGATGTCGTAACCGGCACGGATTTGCACGTGGTATCTCCATGAGAAACTAAATTGCGGCGAAATAAGCCGGAAATGCAGCGTTCGTTCCCGCTAAAAGCCTGATCCTGATGCGGAAATTTCAGGCAATACAGGGCCGCTTCACTTGGTCGTCAGCGAACCCGATTGGTTCAAGCGCTTGCGTCGCGCGCGATGCCGTGACGATCCCTCAGGCCCTCACCGGCGCATGGTAGATTTCCGAACCGGCCTCATCGACCACCACTACCGCGCGAGGCTCGCTGTCACCAGCGAGGTCGATGGCGATCTGTCGGGCGATCAGGTCGGCGGTTCTCCTGGCGTCATGCTCGCTGTCGCAATCCAGTCCGACCGGATCTTCGAGCCGGACTCGGTCGGCAATATCAAAATGAAAAATCGGCATTTTTCTCATCCTCCGAAAGGTCAATGCCCGGAGGGGAAGTGCGTTCCGGAATGAACGCGTTGTTAGAGATGGAAATCGCCGATTGCGCGGCGGTTCCATCGGGCCGCGTGCGCAACCGGGCTCAATAGCCCAGCGCGCAGCCGTCCTTGCGTGGATCGGAGCCGCCGGTGAGCGTGCCCTTGTCCCAGTCGATCCAGATCGCCTGGCCGCCGCCGAGCGGGCCGACCACGTTGGTGGTCTGGTGCCCAAGCTTCTTCAGCCCCTCGACGATCGCGGCGGGCACGCCGTCCTCGAGCTGATAGACGCCCTCGTAATGCAGGCCGCGCGGCATATCGATGGCCTCCTGCACGTCGCAACCATAGTCGAGCATGTTGGTCAGCACATGCACCTGCCCGACCGGCTGATACTGCCCGCCCATCACCCCGAATGGCATTTGCGCGCGACCATTTTTGGTGACGAGGCTCGGAATGATCGTGTGCAAGGGCCGCTTGCCCGGTGCGATGCAATTGGGATGGCCGGGCTGAATACGGAACCCGCCCCCGCGGTTTTGCAGGAGCACCCCGGTCTTGTCGGAGACGATCGCGGAACCGAAGGAATGCGCGATCGAATTGATGAACGAACAGACGTTGCGGTCCTTGTCGACCACGGTGATGTAGATCGTCGAGGGATTCATCGGCGGCGCCACGTTCGGCAGATCGCGCAAGCCGTCCATCCTGATCTTGCCGGCATGTTCCTCGGCGAATTCGGGGGTCAGGATCCTCGCCACGTCGACATTGACGTAAGCGGGATCGCCGATGTGCTGCTCGCGCATCATGTAGGCGGCCCGCGCCGCCTCGGCCTCGAGATGGAACCGCTCGACGCTGAGCGCCGGGAACCTGGTCAGGTCGAAGCGCGACAGGATATTGAGCATCACCAGCATGGTGATGCCCGGGCCGTTCGGCGGGCACTGCCAGACGTCGTGGCCCTTATAGATGGTGCCGATCGGGGAAGTGGTCTCGGTGGTATGGCCTTCGAAATCGTCCAGCGTGTGCAGTCCGCCGATCCCGCGCAGGGTCTCGACCATGTCCTCGGCGATGGCGCCCTTGTAGAATGCGTCGCGGCCATCCCTAGCGATGGCGCGCAGCGTCTTGCCGAGCTCGGGTTGCCGGATCACGTCGCCGGCGACCGCGGGCTTGCCGTGCGGCAGCAGATAGCGCTCGGTGTTGGTGCCCGTCTTCAGTTTTTCGAACTGGTTCTTCCAGTCGAAGGCGATGCGGGGGGCAACGACGTAGCCCTCTTCCGCGGCCTTGATCGCCGGCTGCAACAGGGTGTCGAACCCGAGCTTGCCGTGATCGCGCAGGATGGTCGCCCAGGCGTCGACCGCGCCGGGAATGGAGACCGCGTGTGCCGAGGTCAGGGGGATCGAGTGCATGTTGCGCTCGAGATACCATCCCGCTGTCGCGGCCTTCGGCGCGCGGCCCGAGCCGTTATAGGCAACGATCTTGCCCTCGCCCCTCGGCTGCAGCAGCGCGAAGCAGTCGCCGCCGATCCCGGTGGACTGGGGCTCGATCACGGCCAAGAGCGCGCTGCCCGCCACCGCGGCGTCGGCGGCGGTGCCGCCGGCCCGCATCACCTCGATCGCCGTCAGCGCTGCAAGAGGATGGGACGTCGCCACCATCGCGTTCTGGGCGTGGACCGTCGACCGGCCGGCGAGATGGAAATTCCTCATGCCAAATAGCTCACTTTTCCGTTTTAGCTTTATCGTTCGGGCTCGGATTTACATGGCATATTCATCCGGCCATGAGCAATGGTCCGGACTGCATAACACCCCATTAACGGCTTCGTTTTGCGGGTTTCCCGATCCGGCCCCTCCTGATAAACCGACGCGATGACGTACCGGGTCGCCGCATTCTATCAATTCGCCCCGCTGCCCGATTTTCGGGAGCTGCGCGAGCCGTTGCGTGCGCTTTGCGCCGGCCTGAAGTTGAAGGGCAGCGTGCTGCTGGCGCATGAGGGGATCAACGGCACCCTGGCAGGCGAGGCCGGCGCCATCGGCGAGTTGGCCGGCGAATTGCGCGACGGCGCCCTGTTCGGCGGCCGGCTCGACAATCTCGAACTGAAGTTTTCTCAGGCCCAGGCGATGCCGTTTCAGCGCCTGAAAATCCGCCTGAAAAAGGAGATCGTCACCCTCGGCACAACCGAGGCCGACCCGACCCGGCAGGTCGGCATCTATGTCGATCCCGTCGACTGGAACGAGCTGATCGCAGCTCCCGATACGCTTCTGATCGATACCCGCAACGCCTTCGAGGTCGCGCTGGGGACATTCGCCGGTGCCGTCGATCCCGGCATCAGGAGCTTCGGCCAATTCAAGGAATTCGCCGCACGCCATCTCGATCCCGCAAAGCACCGGCGGATCGCCATGTTCTGCACCGGCGGCATCCGCTGCGAAAAGGCATCGAGCTATCTGCTGTCGCGCGGCTTCACCGAGGTCTACCACCTCAAGGGCGGCATCCTGAAATATCTGGAAGGCGTGCCGGAGGCCGACAGCCGCTGGCGCGGCGAATGTTTTGTGTTCGACGAGCGCGTCTCGCTCGGCCAGGGTCTGCGGGAGCGGCAAGAGGAACAGCAATCCGATGAGTGACGATAAGACGCTCAGCGACCGCATCGATGCGCTCGAGTCCAAGCTGATGTTTCAGGACGAAGCCATCGAGACGCTGAACAAGACCATCACCGAGCAATGGCTAAAGATCGACGCGCTGACGCGCCAGGTATTGTCTTTGAGTGACCGCCTGCAGGAGGCCGAGGCGAACACGCCGGGCGCCGCGAACGAACCGCCGCCGCATTACTGAAGATTGAAGATGGCCCGTTCGCCGGATTATCGAAACACCGAGCGGACCTTGTCCCGCAGTGTGACGTTGTCCCGATCGACCCTTGAGGGCGAGGGTTGCGCCGCGCTGACCGGATCGGACGCCGGAAAGCTGTCGATCAGTCCGGCCTCCAGCCTGGCATGGATATCGTGGTCCGCCGCGGCAGCCTCGCGCGGATCGGCGGCATGCTTGTCGTGCGGCGCAGGATTGAATTTCTCAGCCATGTTGGGCCTCCTCTATCGGGGATAACGCGGCCGCAATCCGGACGTTCCGCGCGACACGCGCGCAAAATGCACGGAAACGGGCACAAGCAAGTCGTCCCCGGGGATTTATGTGTCGTATGACCGCTATTGCACAGACAATCGCCGCGACTTCGGCTCGACTGGGGCCAGCGATGAGATTGCATCCTCATCGCCGAGGTAAACTCGCCGGGCGCTCCGAAGACAAATTCCGACCCCAGCCCGTTTGGAATCTCCGATTTGGAGCGACCGCTGGACCTATACGCCAGGCTGGAGGACTGTGCGTTCGAGGTCCCATTGCTCTGACATCCCCCAAAAAGCACGTTTTGCGCGCGATAAGCATCCAGACGCCCGTGGCCGTGCCCTCGCCGGTCGGCAGCGGATCGTTGGCTTGGCCAAGTCCGCATCGACAGTGTATCAGGAGGCCGTATCCTGCTCCTCGATCACTCCCTGCGGAAGTAAGCGCTTGACCCAAATTCAACCCAGAAAACCGTTCCTCGAAGTGCTTTCCGGCAATCGCCAGCCGGTACCGCCGATCTGGATGATGCGGCAGGCCGGCCGCTATCTGCCGGAATACCGCGAAGTGCGCGCCAAGGCGGGCGGCTTTCTCGACCTTTGCTTCACGCCGGAATTCGCCGCCGAAGTCACGCTGCAGCCGATCCGCCGTTTCAATTTCGACGCCGCGATCATTTTCTCCGACATCCTGGTCATTCCCTACGCGCTCGGCCGTTCGGTGCGCTTCGAGGTCGGCGAAGGCCCCCGGCTCGATCCACTCGACACGCCGGAAAAGGTCGAAACGCTGGCGGCCAAGGCCGACTTCGGCATGCTGGAGCCGGTGTATGAGGCGCTCCGCCGCGTGCGCCGCGAACTCGATCCGAAGATTGCGCTGATCGGCTTCTGCGGCGCGCCCTGGACGGTCGCGACCTATATGGTGGCAGGCCACGGCACGCCGGATCAGGCGCCGGCGCGGATGATGGCCTATTCGCAACCCGCCGCATTTGCGAAAATCATCGACGCGCTGGTCGAGAATTCGGTTCAATACCTGCTCGGGCAACTCGCAGCCGGCGCCGACGTGCTGCAGATCTTCGACACCTGGGCCGGCGTGCTGCCGCCGCGCGAATTTGCGCGCTGGTCGGTCGAGCCGACCAGGCGCATCGTCGCAGGCGTCCGCGCCAAAGTGCCTGACGCAAAGATCGTCGGCTTTCCCCGAGGCGCCGGCGCGCTGCTGCCGGGATATGTGGAGGCGACCGGCGTCGATGCCGTCAGCATCGACTGGGCCGCCGAGCCGTCGCTGATCCGCGAGTGCGTGCAAACCAAAGTCGCGGTGCAGGGCAATCTCGATCCGCTGGTGCTGATCGCGGGAGGCGCTGCGCTCGATGCCGCGGTCGATGACGTGCTGGCGAATTACGCAAAAGGCCGGCTGATCTTCAACCTCGGCCACGGCATCCAGCCGGAAACCCCGATCGCGCATGTCGAGCAGATGCTGACGCGGGTGCGCGCGTTTAAGGAATGAACATCAAGCTAAGAATGTCGTACCCGCGAACCCAAGGTATCCAGTAATCGCCAGCGACGGCGATAGAACCGAAAGGCCGCGGCGTACTGGATCATCCGCCTTCGCGGATGATGACGAGGGTATTTGCTGGGGCACCCTCGAGCCATCACACCGGCCGGCTACGGTCGATGATCCCGGCTGCCCCCCCGGCCAGGAGTTCGAGCCCGACGGCGCGGCCGAGCTCGCGCGGGCGGTCGGCGGGTCCGGAGCGCGAGACCTCGATGAACAGGCCGCCGGCTTCGTCGAGCACCGAGGCGGTCAGCGACATCTGCGTACCGTCGATCGAGGAAAATCCAGCGATCGGCGAATTGCAATGGCCGTTGAGCACCCACAGCACCTCGCGTTCGGCGTCGGCGCTTTGATGCGCGGCGGCATCGTCGATGGCCGACAGGATGCGGCGCGTCTGCCAATCCTGCGCGGCGCATTCGACAGCAACAATGCCCTGGCCAACCGCCGGCAACATTTCCGCAAGCGAAAATTCGTAGGCGATGCGGTTCGCGAAGCCGACGCGCTGCAGCCCCGAGCGCGCCATGATCAGCGCGTCCGCGGGGCCGACCGCACCGCCGCCGGGCAGCCGCTGCATCTCGCAATTATCGAGCTTGCGGACGCGGGAGTCGGCGGCGCCGCGATAATGAATCACCTCGACCTCCGGAAACAGCCGCCGCGCATAGGCCGCGCGCCGTACCGCATTGGTGCCGATCTTGAAGCCCTTGCCGTGCGATCGCCTGAGATCGTCGATCGAAACGCCGGCGCGCAGCACCAGAACGTCGCCGGGCGGATCGCGCGACAATGTCGCGCCGATCACCAGCCCCGGGGTGTCTTCATTGCCCGGCATGTCCTTGAGCGAGTGCATCGCGGCCTGCAACTCGCCGGACACGACCGCCTGGCGGATTTCGGCGACGAACGCGCCGCCCTTGCCGCCGTGCTGCAAGAGCTTGCTGGTCTGATCGGAATCGCCCGTGGTCTCGAACTTGACAATCTCGACCTCGAGGCCGGGAACGGCCGCGGTCAGCCGCCTTGCGATTTCTTCGGTCTGGACCAGCGCCATCACGCTCTTGCGCGTGCCGATCTTGATGCGAATTGCCGCCATTCACTTTCCCTTCGCCACGCACGACCGCGGCACTTTTCCGACCGGTACATAAGGCCAGCCGATGCCCGAATGCAAATGAATGGCGGCCTCCCGCACCGCCGCCTCCCTGCACAACCGCCTCAGCGGCCTCTTCTAAATCCGAATTTAAGTTTCTCAAATCCAATTTAATGGCGGACGAGATACCCGGCCCTTACGCTGTAACTGACGAGAACATCCTGGCACTGGATGCCCCCAAAACAATGAGCCGAACGATGAAGATAAAATGCTTTCTGGCGGCACTGCCGCTCACGTTATCGCTCGCAATGTCAGCCGCGGCCGAGGCGCACACGAGGCCGATCAGCGCTCCGCCCCAGGCCTATGGAATCGTCGGCCGCGAGGTTGCCGCGCCGTCCTGGAGCGCCGCCTGTATGACGGACCACGGCCCCAGCGACTGCGGCGAGCCGATGTGGATCTATGGCAGCCCCGGCGCGATCGCAAGATACCGCAGCGCGTTCTGATCCTGGTTGAATTCGGCTAGGCATCCTGCAGGATCATATCGGCGGCCTTCTCCGCGATCATGATGATGACGGCGTTGGTATTGCCAGACACCAGATCCGGCATGATCGAGCCGTCGACGACGCGCAGGCCCTCCAGCCCACGTACCCGCAAGCGCTGGTCGACGACCGCCAGCGGATCGCTGCCCATCCGGCAGGTCGAGGTCGGATGATAGATCGTGCTGCCGCGCTGACGGCAATAGTTCAGGAGTTCTTCGTCGCTCGAGACCTTGGCGCCGGGGTCAACCTCGTCGACCACGTAGGGCTTGAGCGCCGGCGCGCGCAGGATTTTGCGCAAGATCTTCAGGCCTTCGACATTGGTGGTACGGTCGACTTCGGTTGCGAGATAGTTGATCCGTATTTCCGGCGGCGCCGCGGGATCGGCGCTCCTGATGCGCAGCGAGCCCCGGCTCTCGGGCCGTAGCTGGCAAACGGACGCGGTGAAGCCGGAGAACGAATGCAGCTTCTCGCCCATCTTGTCGGTCGAGAACGGCAGGAAGTGGATCTGGACGTCGGGCGTCGAAAGCCGCGGATTGGTCTTGAAGAACGCGCCCGACGTGCCGGCCGCGATCGACAGCGGCCCGGTGCGGAAGGCCGCATAGCGCAGGCCGGCCATTACCTTGCGGGCCGGCGAGTTGACGATGTCGTTGAGCGTGATGCGCTGCGTGCAACGCATCACCACGCGGACCTGCAAATGATCCTGCAGGTCGTTGCCGACGCCTGCTGCGTCGAGCACGACATCGATGCCGTGACCGCGCAGCAGCTCCGCCGGACCGACGCCGGAGAGTTGCAGCAATTGCGGCGAGTTGTAGGCGCCGCTGCAAACCAGGATTTCCTTGCGCGCCCGCGCGGTCCGCAACGCGCCTTCCTTCCGATATTCGACCGCGACCCCACGGCGCCCTTCGAACAGGATGCGCTGCGCCAGCGCCGCGGTTTCAATATGCAGGTTGGTCCGGCTCTTGGCGGGGCGAAGATAGGCCACCGCGGTACTGGCCCTTCTGCCGTGCCGCGTCGTGGTCTGGAAATATCCGGCGCCTTCCTGTGTCGCGCCGTTAAAATCCGCATTTTTGGGAATGCCGGTCTCGGCGGCCGCTTCGATGAAGGCCGCGGAGAGCGGGTCGGCGTGGCTCAACTCCGATACCGGCAGCGGGCCGCCGACGCCGTGGAATTGGTCGGCGCCGCGCGCCTGATCTTCGGCCTTCTTGAAATAGGGCAGCACGTCGTCGTAGCCCCAACCATGATTGCCGCGCTGGCGCCAGCGATCGTAATCCTCATGCTGGCCGCGGACGTAAAGCAAGCCGTTGATCGAACTCGATCCCCCCAGCACCTTGCCGCGCGGCTGAAACACCGTTCGTCCGTCCAGCCCCGGCTCGGGTTCGGTCTGGTACATCCAGTTGACGGTCTTTTCCTTGAACAGCCGGCCATAGCCGAGCGGCACGTGGATCCAGACATTGGTGTCCTTCGGGCCGGCTTCGAGCAGCAGCACCGAATGCCTGCCGTCGGCGCTCAGGCGGTTGGCCAGCACGCATCCGGCCGAGCCTGCGCCCACAATGATGTAGTCGAATTCCGGGGTCTCGGCGGAGCCGTGAGCCGCGGATGGAGCTTTGTTGTTCATTCTATGGCTGGCCCACGCTACCTGCGAAAACACAGTAGGCGATTGAGCTTATCCAGCCAAACCTGTCAACTTGGCGATGGTGGTCATGTTGCGGGCGGTGCCATCCGCCGCGGCCGGGATTTTGAGCTTCGATTTGCCGATTCCGTCGCGGTAATGGACGTAGATCTCCCGCTTGCCGAGCCGGACTTCTTCGCCGGCTCGCCCGGTGATTTGCGATAGAGCCGCCGCGGGCGGCGCTTTGTTCAAGAAGATCGCCACCGTGAGATTCGGGGCGGCCTTCGGAAACGGGTTCGCCTTGAGGACCGCGGCGAGCTCAGCGGCGGTACGGACCAGAACCCCGATGGGCTTGCCGGCGTAGTCCTTCAGGCTGGCCTCAAGCGCCGCCCTGATCCCGCCTTCGGGTTTTCCGCTCTTGAAGATCACATTGCCGCTGGCGATGAAGGTCCTGACCTCGGCAAAGCCTGCAGCCTCGCACATGGCCTTCAAGTCGTTCATCGGAAGCTTGCCGGTGCCGCCGACATTCACGGCCCGCAGCAACGCAACGAAGGTTTTCAATCCACGTCTCGCTGTCACCCGCGCCTTGCAAGTACGCATCTACTGCTGGGTCGCCGAGGCCGATTGGTCGGCTGGTTTTCCGAAAACCCGGCGACAGCCTTCGCTCAGACTCGCACGCTGCTTGCGCATACAAGCGGTAATACGTTCCACACTCGGAATTTCCGACGCACAAAGCCGAAAAACGTCGCCGGTGCAGAGACGGCGCTGATCGTCTTGGGTAAACGCGCGGCCCGTTGCTGGCAGCATTGTCAAACAAATAGCCAGACCCGTTGCGATCCCCAGATGACGAACTGTGAACAGATCAACTGGCATATAGTGTCCCCTGGATTGACCGACGTTGCGGTCGCCACCAGACGGTTGGCCGTCTTGGAATCATCCACCATGGTATCGATACCAAGGCCGATGCTTCAAGATTCTCAACCACAAGTGCACCGAAATTTTGCAACGGCGCCGGCAACGCAATTGCCGTCCCCTGATTTGGAACCGGCGTCCTTTGTCTCGGCGGTCCCGCGGGGCATTAGAGGGTCAGGCGTTGGGGTTTCCTGGCGATTCCAGCGCCTGCGCTCATTGCGATAGCCGGAGAAAGAATGTTATTCGAGGCGAGCTTGTTGGTCGCGAACACGGTCGTCCATGAAATCACACTTCGCCATTTTGCTTTCCTTGGCTTTGCTTTTCGGCGGTCTGGCTGCCGCGGAGGCCTCACCTGCAGAGATGATTTCCGGCTTTCGCCTGAAGCACGGCGAAGGACGCGTCGCCATCGACGCTACTCTGAATCGGATTGCGCTGGAACAGGCCAAGGCCATGGCCGCAAGAGATAAGCTCGACCACGATGTGCTTGGATCCTTCGGTTCGCGGATCGCACCATCGAAAGCGGGGCGGGCCGCGGAAAACATTGCGTATGGCTATGACAGTTTCGAAAAGACGCTCGATCAATGGATCACCTCATCGGAACATCGAAGAAATCTCCTGCTCTCCAAGGCCTCTCGTGTCGGTGTCGCCAGCGCAACAAGCGCTACTTCTCATCGCACCTATTGGGCCATGGAGATCGCGGGCGACTACGAACCGCCACGGCGGCTGGTCGCCGCCGGCACGAAGACGCCGCCGGCAGCCAAACGGAAGGCGTCTGTTCAATCCTGCCGGGTCAGACTCCTCGGCCTCTGTTTTTGATCGAGATCATCGAGCACAACGCACGAAGTTGAACTCTCTCCAGACTTCAACGAATGCGCTAGCAGCCACGTACGCATTTCTGGCATGTGGCATACAAAGTGCGTTGCAGCATCTTCCCGTCGTCTGTTAGCGTTTCGCTGCTTCAGCGCCTTTCTGAGGCGCTGTTGGCTCAACCGTTCACGACATGGCCAATCTGGCGATGCGTAAAGAACGGACACAACAGGGGAGGCTAAATCATGGTTCGCATTGCGAGCGCGCTATCCTTGCGCGTGCCTGAATCCCACAAACGCAAACTCTCTTACTCTGGAATAGCAAGTCTTCTGGCGACCAGCATCCTGGTCGCAGCGCCCGTTGCAGCAGACGCGCGCACCACGCAGATTCAAATCCAGTCCAGAGGCACTGCCTTCGGCGGCCATTCGTTCGCCGGCGTCGGCCAATACGAATTCATCACGGGGGTAGCGACGGGCGAGGTCAGCCCGACGAATCCGCAAAACGCTCTCATTACCGACATCCAGCTCGCACCGAGAAACACGCGCGGCAATGTCGTCTATCAGCACAATTTTTACATTTTGCAGCCTTTGGACCCCAGCAAGGGCAACCACAAGATGATGTACGAGCCGCCGAACCGCGGCGGCAAGACATATCAAACACTCAACAACACGCCGGATGGCACCAACGACCCGGCCGCACTCACCGATGCGACCGAGCTTGACGACTCGTTCCTGTGGACCCGCGGCTATATCACGGTGTGGTCGGGCTGGGAAAACAACCTCGGACCGCTGTCCCCTCCCTATCCGGCGACCGGTCCCGTGGCGACGGCTTCCTTCCCGATTGCGCACGGTGCGAACAACGCGACTCTCACCGGCCCCGGATATGAGTACATCGTAACCGGCGGCGCCACGTTCACGCTGGCTTATCCCGCCGCTTCAGGAAACCAGGGCGCGCCGGACGCCGTCTTGACCCATCGCGTCCATCTCGACGATCCTGCCGTCGTCGTCCCGACCAGCGGCTGGGCCTATACCGACGCCACCAACACAGCGATCAAATTGACTAGCGGGAATTTCGTCAACAATGACATTTACGAGTTCTCCTATATTGCCAAGCACCCAACGGTAAACGGATTGGGTCTTGCGGCGATCCGCGACTTCAATTCGTTCCTGCGTTCCGCGTCACATGACGATCTCGGCGCGCCCAACCCGATCAAGGGTCACATCGACCGCATCTATACGGAGACCTCCTCGCAGCCGGCCCGGACCCTCAACGACTTCGTCCATCTCGGATTCAATGAGGATGAGAACCACAGGAAGGTTTTCGACGGAATGATGCAATGGATCGGAGCCGGCGATGGTCTCAACATGAACTACCGCTGGTCTCAGACCAAGCGCACCAACCGCAACCGTCAGGAACTCCTCTATCTCGAGGGCCTTTATCCGTTTGCGAACGTACCGACCTACGATCCAATCTCCCGTACCAGCGACTGGCGCTACAAGAAGTGCGAGCAGACCCACACCTGTCCGCTGGCGATGGAATTCTATTCGGCCAATGAGTACTGGGTGAAGGCCGGTTCGCTGATGAGTACCGACCCGACGGGAAAAGTCGACCTGCCGGATCATGAACTCACACGACTGTATTTGCTGTCGAGCAAGCAGCATGGCGGCGCCGGCAACCCCACGACGAAGGGCGTCTGCCAGCAGTTCCTCAATCCGCTCGACTCCGCGCCCGTCCAGCGGGCGCTGTGGACCGATCTGGACGAGTGGTCGACGCGCGGCAGCGAACCGCCGCATTCGCAAGTGCCGAAACTCCGGGACGGCACACTTGTGCCGCCATTACCCCGCGACAGCGTGGGCTTCCCGGAGATTCCCGGCGTCACCTACACAGGCCTGAAAACAACCCGGTATCGGTTCAACCTGGGTCCGAACTTCTATCAGACCTTTGTGCCAACGATAAATCCACCGGTCATCACGCCGCCTTACGAGGATAATCCGGCTAACGGTCCGATCTATCCGAGCTACGTGCCGAAGACCGACAAGGATGGCAACGATATCGCCGGCATTCGGTTGCCGGAGCTGACTGTGCCGCTGGCGACCTACACGGGCTGGGGATTGCGGTCCGGTGTCTGGGCGAACGACGGATGCGAGGCCTCCGGCCAATACATCCCGTTCGCCGCGACGACGGCGGCCCGTACGGCGGCAAACGACCCGCGCCTGTCGGTTCAGGAGCGTTACCCCTCCTTTGGGTTCTACAAGACGCAGGTCGTATTGGCGGTCGACAAGCTGGTGAGGGACCGCTTCCTGATCTGCGACGACACCCAGGAAATCGTGAACCGGCTGCTGCAGGCCGGTCTTGCCGCGGGCGTACCCGCACCAGGCGCAAACGAGAGCACGTCTGCTCCCGATCCGGTTCCCGCGTGCCAGGGACGGATGCCGCCTCGCTATCACTATCATCATGTCTACGAGCGTGATGGGGATGGAAACGATCATGGCTCGCACTAGACCATAAATTTCCGTCTCAATAAGCGCGGGTGGCGAATGGGTTTCGCCACCCGAATTGCAGTTGGGGGCCTCAACCCTTTCCCGGATGCGCGGTCACGATATCGTAAGGCACACAACCCGTTGGCCGCTGTTTTATTTCCTATCCGGTGTATATTTCCCACGCTTGGCTGACAGACGAACGCGTTGGAGGCTCACATGCGGTTCCTTGCGGTGATCGGCGCACTGGCAATCCTGGTCGGCATCGGTGCGACGCTGTTCTTTTTCGGAGGTTTTTACAGTGTCGCGGGCACCGCCGAAGACCCGGCCATTGTCACCTGGGCACTGACCCGAGTGCGCACCGCCTCGATCAACCGCAATGCCAGCGACCAGCCGCCGGCCTCCATCAATATCAGTGATGCCGCCACCGTACAGGCCGGCGCCAAGGCGTTCGCCGCGCGTGGCTGCGCCAATTGCCATGGCGCGCCGGGCGTCAACTGGGCCAAATTCTCCGAAGGCCTGCATCCCGATCCGCCGGACTTGAAGGACGTCGTCGGTGAACTCTCCCCGGCGCAAATGTTCTGGGTGGTGAAGAACGGCATCAACATGACGGGCATGCCGAGCTTCGCACAGGCCGGCGTCAAGGACGATGAGATCTGGTCGATCGTCGCGTTCCTGAAGAAGCTGCCGGTCTCGGAAGCCGACTACAAGGCCTGGACGGTGCAACCGGCCGCGTCGCATTGAGGTGCCGCGGCGACCACGCCACCGGCGATGCCGGCGAGAACCGCCCAATAGGCGTAACGGAAGTCGGACGCGACGCCGACGGCGAGAAAGCTCAGCACGTAGACGGCAGCTGATCCGCATGTACCCAGGGCAAAGGCGCCTTGCGGCGTCGTCCGCCGCCGCCAGGCGAAGCCGCACACGACTATACAAACCAATAGCCACGCGCCGGCCCGGAATAGCGGCGTCGCCTTGAGCCTGTCGTGCAAGGAGACCAGCGCGACGAAGGCCGGACGGTCCGCAAACACATTTTGCGTCGGGCGCTCGACGTCGGCAACCCACATGGTGAGGTTGTCGTTGCCAAGGAAATTCCACATGAACGCGGCGCGATGCCGCAGATACGCCACCGGATGGCGCATGATCGCACGCCCCCAGGCTTCGGTGATGGCCGGCGTTCCGAACAGCTTTTCCTCCCGCTCGATCTTGCGCATCACAAAATCGCAGGGCTCGAGCCGCCAATAGATGTCCCATTCGGTCGGCTGGTAGCAGGTGTTCAAGAGCTGCGTGGTCTCCTGCTCGCTCCAGCTGACCGGAAACTGGTTCTGTTTGGCGAAGTGGCTGATGCCGCCGAGATCGAACATCATGATGGGCTGCAGCGGATGTTGCCGCGTCGCGCCCAGCGCGCCGTAATAGACCACCTGCACCAGCGCAAATAATCCCGCTATGGCCGGAACGAACAGAATTGCGGTACGCCTCAGGGTCATTTGCATCGGCCAGGCAATGTAAGCGGCCAGCACGGGCGCGGCGATCAGCGCGTTTGGACGCAGCAACACGCCGAAGGCGCAAAGTGCAAGCGCCAGTGTCTGTGCCGGCAAGCGAAACCGCGGGCCGCGCCCAGCGGCGACGAAGGCGATCGCGGCCGCCAGCAGCCAGGTGGTCGCGAACAGCACGTCGCGCCAGATCACCCCGACAAAGACGAAGGCTGGCGGCAGCAGCGCCAGCAGCGGCAGCAGCATGGCGAGCCGGGTGGAGCGGCATGCCAGCGCCAATGCCAGCAGTCCAAAGCCGAGCCAATAGGTGGTCGCGATCAGCAAGAACATGCTGGCCGCGCCGGGCGCGACCGGGTCGATCATGCCCCACAGCACGGTCATCACAGGGGATTGCCAATCGCCGAGCACGCCCTTGGCGATATCCTCGTAAACGAATTTGGCGTCGTAGGTCATGATGCCGGGATAGAAGATCGACAGCGTCAGGGCATAGCCCGCGGCGATCACCGCGCAGACGGCCAGGTACAGACGTCGCCGCATCGGCTGCCGGCGGTCAGGTGAGAACGGCATAGATGTCCCCGGAGTTGGCCGCGTGCGGAAGCCCGCTCAGCCAGCTGGCCATCTCTTCGCCGCCGACCCAGTCGGCGCGCACCAACGTCTGGCTCTCGCCGAGCGCAGCATTAAACCGCGCATAACCCAGCGCGATGCAGCGTTCGATGCAGGCGAGCGCGACATCGCGCTGGATGGTCGTGAACTCGAATGACAGCGCCTTGACCGCGCGCGTCAGTCCGGCCAGCGCGTCCGCCTCGAACCCTTCGACGTCGATCTTGATGAAAGAGGGTCTGCCATGCTTGCCGATCAGCGCATCCAGCGTCGTCACCGGCACCTCCACCGACCTGGTCCAGCGCTGGGTTTGCCAGCCCGGCGCATCGCGCGCGGCGCCGATGAAAGCAGGCGACGCCGTCGAAACCGTGGGGTTATCGGCATTGATCATCATGCAGGTCGAGCCCGCCACGCGGCCAACCGCCGCCGCCTCGATCGCGACATCGGCCCTGCGCCCGTACAACAGCTTGAGCATCCAGAGCATGGCGGGCTGCGGCTCGACCGCGACAACGCGCGCGCCGAGCCGACGGAACGAGGCCACGCGGTCGCCGACATGGGCGCCGATATCGAACACCAGATCGCCACGCCGCACGAAGCCGCCATAGAGCCGGTCCATCGCCGCGGCGCGCGACCTGTCGCCATAGTAGATGCGAAGCGACCGTAGCAAACCGGACGCGGTCCTGAGGCCTTCGAACATCGCCTCAGACCGCGCTTGGCTGGCGCGACGGCGCCGCCGCCTCGATCGCGGGCAGCGCCAGGACCATCAGCGCCGCCGGCCTCTCGGTCTCCTCGGGCAGCCGGCCGATGCCGATCCTCGCGGCAAAATTGCCGAGCCAGGGCCACGCGCTCATCACGGCAAACGGGATCGCCAAGGCTGGCCCGCCGGCGAGAAACAACGCATAGGGAATCGCCGCCGGTTGCGTCGTCGCCAGCAGGCCGAGCGCCAAGCATCCGAGCAGGGTGTGCGGCCATAGATTATGCAGCGCCAGCGTGAACGGCACCGCGTGATCGTCACGGGTCTGTCCGATCCAGCCGATTTCCCGGCCGAACAACAGGCCCGCAAGGAAGATCGTATGGCCGAACCACAGGATCGGACATAGCAGGATCGAGTACAGGGTTTCGATGACGAAGTTGACGCTGAACAGTCCGGCGCCGCCAAACCCGCGGCGAAGTTTTGGATGCAGCAGGATGTCGATGGCGCTCGCGATCTTCGGCGCGAACCACATCACGAGAACGCAGACGAACAGCGCCATGCCGGCGTCGGCGCGCATGAAGCTTGCGGGCGTATCGGAGTATGCGACCGCAAGCGTGCCGAGAACGAGCAGCCCGATCCAGGCCGGAGAGCCGATGAACATCAGGATCGCCAACACCAGTTGATAGCGGCTCACCGGCTTGAGGCCGGGAAGCCCGAGAAACTGCCAATACTGCATGTTGCCCTGGCACCAGCGCAGATCACGGCGGATGAATTCCAGCAGGGTCGGCGGATTTTCCTCCCAGCCCAGATCCTCCTGCGGCAAAACGCGCACATCGTAGCCGGCCGCGCGCATCAGCGCCGCTTCGATCTGGTCGTGGCTGAGGATATGGCAGTCTTCCACGCCGTCCCTGGACAGAACCGGCAGCGCGCAATGCGCGATGAACGGCTTCAGCCGCAGCACCGCGTTATGGCCCCAATAGGGCCCGCAATCGCCCTGCCACCAGGCGCTGCCGACGGTGTAGGACCGCATCCCAAGCCGCATGCCGAACTGAAAGACACGCGCGAATGCGCTGGTCGATGGCAGCCCGACGATCAGCCCTTGCAGAATACCGAGCCTGGGATCGGCCTGCATGATGCGAACCAGGCGGAGAACGGCATCCGCGGTCATGAAGCTGTCGGCGTCGAGCGTCACCGCGAATTCATGCTGGCCGCCCCAGCGCTCGCAGAACTCACGGATGTTGCCTGCCTTGTAGGCCGTGTTGACCGTACGGCGCCGATAGATAATCGCGACCCGGCCGCGCCAGCGCGCGGCGAGCGCCGCGAAGCAGGCCTCCTCGCTGGCAGCGATCCGGGCATCGCTGGTATCGCTGAGAGCATAAAGAACAAAGCGCTCGCCGCAGGCGGCCGTGTCGAGGCCCGCGAGCATCGGCTCGAGATTGCGGATCATCCGCTCCGGCAACTCGTTACGGATGCATAACAGTATCGCGGTCGAGACCGTCACCGGCTCGTCGCCGCGGATGCGCGCCGCCGTCGGCATGATCGCAGCGATCGGATCGGCGGCAAACCGCATGATCAGAAACCCGATCACGGCGTTCCAGAATCCCGCCACCATCCAGGGCAGCGTCACCGCGAACAGCGCCAGCAGCGCGATGTCGATCGTGTCAAAGCCACCCGGCGTCAGCGCCAGCGCGGCAAGCGCCAGCGATCCGGCCATGGTGAAGGCGAACAGGACGACAAACAGCACCCGCCGGCGGAAAATATCGGGTCCGGCGGCGTCGGCCTCGATGGCTTGAGATGGGGAACGTTCTAACACAAAGGGTACGGCTTCCACTCGCGCGGGCAGACAATGCTTGCTCGATGATATAACACGACAACCGTCCAGGAATTCCAAGCCAGGGATAAAAGAAATTGGCGATCAGCCGGACCAATGAGGTTGCCCAGGCGCTCTGGTATAGCGCGTGCGGGCAAGCCGAGATCCGCCAGGAAACGCTCGCGCCGCCTGGCGCCGACGAAGTGCGCGTGCGGGCGCTCCACGGCGCGCTCAGCCGCGGCACCGAAGCGCTGGTGTTCGCCGGGCGGGTGCCAGAGAGCGAATTCGAGCGTATGCGCGCGCCCTTCATGGCCGGCCATTTTCCGTTTCCGGTGAAATATGGCTATGCCACCGTCGGCCGGATCGAAGGTGGCACGGAGGGCTTGCGCGGACGCACGGTCTTCACGCTGCACCCGCACCAGGACCTGTTCAACATACCCGCGAGCGCCGCCATCCTGCTGCCGGAGAGCCTGCCGCCGCAACGCGCGGTGCTGGCCGCCAACATGGAGACCGCGCTCAATGCGGTCTGGGATGCGGCGCCGGGTCCGGCCGACCGCATCGCCATCGTCGGCGCCGGCGTGGTCGGATCTCTGGTTGCGTATCTGTGCGGACGGCTTCCCGGCGCGGAGGTGACGCTTGTCGACGTCAACCCCGCACGCGCGGAATTGGCACGGGCCCTCGGGGTTAGCTTTGCGGGACCGGAAACGGCCAAGGGCGACTGCGACCTCGTCGTGCACGCCAGCGGCAACGGGAGCGGACTCGGCACGGCGCTGGCGCTCGCCGGTGAGGAGGCAATCGTGCTCGAAATGAGCTGGTACGGCGACGCGCCGGTGACAGCACCCCTCGGTGGCGCCTTCCACAGCCGCCGGTTGCGACTGGTGTCGAGCCAGGTCGGGCGAATCGCGCCGTCGCACCGGCCGCGCTGGACGCACGCCCGGCGGCTTGCCGCTGCGCTCGCGTTGCTCGCCGATGCCCGGCTTGACGCGCTGCTGGCGCCGGCGATTGCGTTTGTTGATCTGCCGCGGCGGCTGCCCGATATTCTCGACGCTGGAAGCGGCATACTCTGCCAGCCCATTACTTATTCCTGAAGGAGGTCCCTTGTTCGCCGTTGAAGTTCGCGACCACATCATGATCGCCCATTCGTTCCGCGGCGCCGTGTTCGGCCCGGCGCAGGCGCTGCACGGCGCCACCTTCGTCGTCGACGCGGCCTTCATCGCCGAGACGCTCGACAGTAACGGCATCGTCATCGACATCGGCCGGGCGCATGACGCGCTGAAGGCCGTACTGGCGGCGCTGAACTATCGCAACCTCGACGACGTGCCCCAATTCAAGGGCAGCAACACCACCACCGAATTTCTCACCAAGCATATTTACGATGCGCTCGCCAGGGACGCCCGCGCCGGCGAGCTCGGCCGCATCGGACGCGAACTGAAGGCGATCCGCGTCACCATCTCGGAGTCGCATGTCGCGCGCGCCTGGTACGAGGCGGATTTGTGGTAGGGCGTTTTGCGTTCGCCGTTCCCGGTGATCTGGCAACTCCGACCGGGGGGTACGGCTACGACCGGCGCATGATGGCCGAACTCGGCGATCTCGGCTGGCAGATTGATCACCTCGACCTCGGCGAAGGCTTTCCATGGCCCGACGAAGCGACGCGCGCGGAAGCGCAGACGCAACTATCCGCCGTGCCCGCCGGCCGCCCGATCGTCATCGATGGCCTGGCGCTCGGCGTATTGCCGGAAGCCGCCTTGCGGCTCGCCGCCCGCAATCCGCTGCTGGCGCTGGTGCATCATCCGCTGGCGCTGGAATGGGGATTGTCGGCGGCACAGGCCGACGCGTTGCGTCGAAGTGAACGAGCCGCGCTTGCCGCCGTCAAGAGCGTTGTCGTCACCAGCGCTGCCACGGCAAGCCTGGTCGTCTCCGACTACGGTGTGCCGGCCGAGCGCATCTTGGTTGCGAGGCCGGGCAGCGATCCGGTGCCTTTGGCGCAAGGCAGCCATGGCGACATCGTCCGGCTGCTGTCGGTCGGCGCGGTGGTGCCTCGCAAGGGCTTTGACGTGCTGATCGCGGCTTTGGCGACGCTCATCGATCTGCCGTGGCGGCTAGCAATTGCCGGTGACCGCACCCGCGACCGTAATGCGACCGCGCGGCTTGATACCGACATTGCGTGCTACGCGCTCGGAGATCGGATTGCAGCGCTTGGTGCGGTATCGCCGGAGCGCCTCGCGGCGCTCTACACGGAAGCCGATCTATTTGTCCTCGCCTCCCGTTTCGAAGGCTATGGCATGGCCTATGCCGAGGCGATCGCACACGGCCTGCCCGTCATCGGCAGTACTGCAGGTGCGATCCCGGACACCGTCCCGCCGGACGCCGGCCTGCTGGTCGCGCCAGGTGATATCGAGGCATTGGCACAGGCGCTGCGCCGCGTCATCGGCGATGCCGCCCTGCGACGGCGGCTGGCCGAAGCCGCGCGCGCCGCAGCACCGCAGCTTCCGACCTGGCGGCAGTCCGCGAAAATCTTTGCCGGCGCTCTGGAGCGGCTCGCATGAGCAGCTTCTCCGCCGACTGGCTGACGCTGCGCGAGCCCTACGATTTGCGCGCGCGTAATCCAGCCGTACTCGACGATGTCGCGGCCTCGCTCGAGCGGCTTTCCTCGGTGCGGATTGTCGATCTCGCCTCCGGCACCGGCTCGACCGTGCGCGCGCTGAGCCCGCTTCTGCCGGCGCGGCAGAACTGGAAGCTGATCGATAATGATCTCGGCCTGCTGGCGCGCGCCGTGGCTATGCCGCTCGCTAAGCATGCGACCATCACTGCCGTCCCGCTCGACCTCAACCGCGATCTCGAGGCCGCACTCGACGGGCCGCTCGATCTGGTGGCGACCTCGGCCCTGCTCGATCTCGTCTCCGAAAGCTGGCTGGACCGGCTCGCGGTCGAGATCGCCACGCGCGCGATCCCGCTTTACGCGGCGCTGAGCTATGACGGGCGGATCGCGTTCACACCATCGGATCCGCGCGACGCCGACATCGTCGCCGCGGTGAACGCGCATCAGCGCACCGACAAGGGCTTTGGGCCGGCGCTCGGGCCATCGGCCGCCACTTTCGCCATCGCGCGGTTCGAAGCACTCGGCTATTCCGTGGCACACGCCACGTCCGACTGGGCGATGGGACCGCATGACCTCGACATCCAGGCCGAACTGCTGGCCGGCTGGGCCAGCGCCGCGCGCGACACCGGCGCGCTGTCGCCTGCCGATACGATAGCCTGGCTCAAGCGCCGCCACGCCGCGATTGCCGAGGGCGGCTCACTCGTTGTCGGTCATGTCGATTTCTTCGCGACACCAAGCGGCACGCGCTGAGCCGACAGGTCACAGTCGAACAGCACATCGTCGCCGATCTGATGCACACGAAAGGGCATCCGCTGCGCCTGATCGGCGCGCTCGACCGGCGGCACGATCAGACCCGGGCCCCCTGCTCCGAGGACGATCGGCGCGACCATCACGTGCAGGCGGTCGAGACAGCCTGCGGCGAGAAAGCGCGACACCGTGTTGGCGCCGCCTTCGATCAGCACACGGCGCATGCCGCAGCCGGCGAGCGCGGCGAGAATCGCCGATGGGGCGATTTGCCCATCGACCACAGGCAGAGCGACAATTTCCACGCCGGACGGCGGCGCGCAGCAGGTGCCCTGCGCCGTGATCAGCAGGCGGCGGACACCGTTGTCGGCAAACATCCGGGCGGAGCCGCCAAGCCGGCCCTTCGGATCGACGACGACGCGCGCCGGCTGAGGCCCGGCGACGCGCCGCACCGTCAATTGCGGATCATCCGCAATGGCGGTGCCGACGCCGACAACGACGGCGTCCATCAGCGCCCGCAGCCGGTGCAGATGCACCAGTCCCCCCGGTCCGTTGATATATTTCGAATGTCCGGATTCCGTCGCGATCCGGCCGTCGAGCGACTGGCCGATCTGGCCGACGATCACGAGGTCATCCACTGTGCCCTTGCGCAGCGGACCGAACACATCCGCCCAGGCCCGCGGCAAAGGCTGGCGCCCTTCGCGGAATAGATCGCTGAAGTCTTCCCAGCGATCGGAAGACACGGATTTGCCCGATGGGAAATTGCTGGTGTGCACGCAAAAATCAAGAACACTGTGGGGTTGCGATAACAATGCGACTATCTGCCATCATCCCACAAAAATCGTCTATTTGCGACTGGAATGATGCGGGGTGAACGGTGTTCCACGGTCACGACCCAGGAACAGAAAGTATGGGCAATGATTGAGATACCGACCGGCGCGCGCTCGGCCTTATTCGGTGGAAAAGGGCACACCAGCGTCAGCCGCGGCCTCGCCGAATTCCACGCGCGGCGGCCCGTTCTCGTTACCGCAACGGGCGAGGCGATGCTCGCATTGCCGGTGGAGGGCCTCGACCGGCAGCGGCTTTCCGAATTCGCCGCGCTCTGCGCACCGATCATACCACGTCTCATTATCACGGAATGGCGTGCGCTGGCGCTCGGGCTGAAGGCGTCAACGCCGATGGCATTGGCGCTGTCGGCGGGCGACGACGCACACCGCATTCTCGCGCTCGTTGCCGACGCGAGCGCCGATCGCGTGCCGGCGGCAAGGCCGGCGAGCCGGGCGGCCATTGCTGCCGTTCAGCTCATCAAGATATCGCACGGTTTGCCGGCCGTGCTCGCGGCGGATGTCGCCGGCCACGCCGCCGCGTGCGACGAGAACATCATCCGGGTTGAGGCGGATACCGTGGCCCGCTTCGCCGATGACGCCATTGGTTCGCTCATCGTGGCGAGCGAGGCCTCGGTGCCGCTCACCTCGGGCACCTCGACCCGCTTTGTCGTATTCCGCGACGCCATCGGCGGCAGCCCGGTCGCCATCATCGTCGGGAAGCCTGACTTCAGGGCCGCCGTTCCGGTGCGGCTGCATTCCGCCTGCCTGACCGGCGACGTGTTCGGTTCGCGGCGCTGCGACTGCGGCGATCAGCTTCGACTCGCGCTGGTGCGGCTCGAGGAACTCGGGGGTGGTGTCATTCTCTATCTGGCGCAGGAAGGCCGCGGGCTTGGGCTCGCCAACAAGATGCGGACATACCGGTTGCAGGACCACGGCCTCGACACCATCGACGCCAACACAACGCTCGGCTTCGACGACGACGAGCGCGATTACGGCATCGCCGCACGGATGCTGGAGATGCTGAACTGTACGCGGATCGTGTTGCTCACCAACAATCCGGCCAAGCTCGACGGCCTCGCCGGCGCCGGCATCGACATCGCCGGCCGGATGCCGCTGGAAGCGCCGATCAATGCCGACAACCGCCGCTATATGATCGCCAAGGCGGAGCGTTCCGGCCACCGCTTCGATCCCCTGGCGGCCTTGCTGGCCAACCCGTCCTAGGCGACAAGGGGCTCTGCGTGGAATCATGAGGGCGTACACCGCGGCCTCATGGTTCGAGACGCGCGGCGTTGCCGCGCTCCTCACCATGAGGATCTAAGACCTCATCCTGAGGAGGCGCGAAGCGCCGTCTCGAAGGATGAAGCCACCGAACTGGATAATGCTCCAGCCCCACGCGGTTTGAGGAGATTTCGGCAGCATGTCGTGGCCCACTGTCCGTTCCGGCGCCGACATGTTGCGCGCTCTCGTGATCGGAACGGGCCTCGTCTGGTCGGTCGCGTTCGTCGCCGTCGGGCTGGGCTATGGGCTGGAGCTCTACGCCGACGGGGCGATGTTTTCCTACGCCGTCGCGGCGCAGGACGTCTGGGCGTTCCACTGGCACAATATCTCCGGCCGCATGTCGGTGTTTTTCCTCACTTTGCTGCCGGCGGAAGCCTATGTCGGACTGACTGGCAACCCCCGCGCCGGCATCGTCGTCTACGGGCTATTGTTCTATTTCGCGCCGCTCGCGGGACTGATCGGCACGTTCGCGGCCGACCGCTCGCGCGGCCGCATCATCTTCGCCTACGCCTGTTGCTCGACCGCCTTGCTCTGCCCGCTGATCTTCGGCTTCCCGACCGAGATGTGGCTGGCGCACGCCGTGTTCTGGCCGGCGCTCGCCATCAGCCATTACGCGAAGCGGACTACCATCGGAACGGCGCTCGCTTTCGTCATGATGCTGACGCTCGCGTTCACCCATGAGGGCGCGCTGGTGCTGGCAATCACCATCGTCGCGACGCTGGCCCTGCGTGGCTTGCGCGACGCCACCTTTCTGCGCGCGGCGGCAATCCTGATCGTGGTCCTGGCGATGGCAGTCGCCACGAAAATCCTGCTTCGGCCCGACGAATACTATGCCGGCGTGTTCCTGCGGGCTGCCCTGCACTTCTTCGATTTCACCATCTTTCAGGTCGCCATCGTCGTGCTGCTGTTCGCGGTACTCGCCGGATACGGAATTCTCTTCCTGGTGCTCCCGCGATTGGCGGTGGACCGAGCCTGTCTTTATGCCGCCGTCCTCGTGGCGATCGTGCTGGCGACATACTGGCTACGGTTCGATCACGCCATCCATGCGAGCAGCCGCTATTACCTGAGAACGGTGCTGGTGATCGTCACGCCGGCGTTCGGCGCGGTCGCCGCGCTGAGCGCCATGTCCGGAGATGGCCGGCTTGCCTTCCCCTCGTCAAGCCTGACGCGGGCAATGACCACGCTGCGAGACCGGGCGGCGCTCCCGCTTGCGGCCATATTCATGCTCCTGACGCTGGTGCATGTGGTCGAGACCGGAAAATTCGTCGCGGCATGGCGGGACTACCGGGCCGCAGTCACGGCGCTCGCAATCGGCAACGAATCCGATCCGGTACTCGGCGATTCCCGCTTCGTCTCGTCAGACCGGATTGCCACCGATTTGAACCGGCTATCCTGGTTTTCGACCACGCCATATCTGTCGGTGGCGCTTGCGAACTTCGCCCCGAACCGGCTCGTGATCGACCCCGCCGGGAATTATTTCTGGCTGTCCTGCGCCACGGCAACGGCCAATGCGAAAGCCGCCCGTGCCACGCCGGAGGCCGGCCGCGATCTCATCCGCATCTATTCGTGCCTGCATCGCTAGGACGCGCATTCAACTCCAACTTGATTGGGACGGCTTGGTCGACGCCCGCTATGGCCCGCTGGCGCTCGGCGGAAGATTGATGACGCCCCTTGCGCCGTCGATCATCGCGGGCATCCTTGCGGCCGCCGTCGTCCTCGCTCTCGTCATGGACCAGGTAAAGGTATGGCTCTTCGTCCGCTTCAAGATGGCGTGGGGCAGGAATCAACTTGTCTTCAGCATCAGTTCCGCGATCGACAGGTCCGGTCGTGCCGGCCGCAAGAAAATTTCAGGATGGTTGCAGCTCGGATCTTCTTATCTGGCCGAGCGCCGCCTTGAGCGTATCGACGCTGCGCAACAAGCCCCGTCGCTCGTCCATGGACAATTCCGGATCCAATGTCCGAACCACCCCTTCCCGGCCGACGATGCTTGGCAGCGAAAGCGTTACCCCGTATTCGGGGCTGTAACAGCCGATCGGAATCGCGACACGCTCATCGCGCAATATGATTTCCGCAATGCGCGCCGAGACCATACCGATGCCATGCTGGCTGGCGCCAATGCCCTCGATGATGGAGATGTTGGCGTATCGGACCTCGTCCTCGACGTCGCTGCGAAATTTGTCAAAATCGTTGTCGCGCTGCTGTGAAAGCAGCGCCTGGATCGGCACGCCGGCGATATGGGCCGAAGACCATATGAACACCTCGGACGTACCGTGTTCTCCCAATACCTGCGCGCTGACCGAGCTTGCACTGACGCCGAACCGGCGCGCCAGATGAAATCGAAAGCGCAGACTGTCGAGAAATGTCCCGGTGCTCAGCACCCGGCCATGACCCATCAAGCGCGTTGCGTCGGCCAGTGGATCCGGCGGATCGGTAACGACCAGCACCATCGCCTCGGGCTCAACCGCATCGAGCCGCGAAATGACATCCCGGTAAACGCCGACATTGGTATCGAGCAGCCGCAGCCTGCCGGCCGGATCACCTCGATTTGTCGCTCCGCCGGTTTTTTCATTGACGCCCGCGGTGACCATCACCAACGCGGCGCCCTTGAGATCGGCGTAGTCGCCCGCGCGAATCACGACCGATGGCGACAGCGTCGCGCCATATTGGACGTCGGTTACCAGCCCGCGCGCCTTCTCCGAGGTTCGATCAATGACGATGATCTCACTTGCACAGCCGCGCATGACAAGGGCTGTCAGACACGCAGAGCCCACCGCGCCGGCGCCAATGATGGCCACCTTCATGCTTATCTCCTCAAGTGGCCGATGCGCGCCGGCCGCTCAGTGCTCGCAAGCTGCGTCGGCGCCCGTACGCAGGTTTCCCATCGGCCGCTACTTGGCGCGCCGAGCGCTGACGCAGTTGGCGTTACGCCATTGATACGGCGTGTCTCCCACGAATCGCTTGAACACCGTGGTGAAATGGGCCTGCGTCTGGAAGCCGACGGTCAGCGCAATTTCGACCAGCGTCATGGTGGACTGGCGCAGCAATTCCTCGGCACGCTGGATTCGCCGCCTCAGAAGGTACTCGTGCGGACGAAAACCCGTCGCCGCCCGGAATTGGGAAGCGAAGTGCATTCGGCTCAATCCGGCGACCGCCGCCAGATCGAGAAGCGTGATTCGGCCCGAGAGATGGTTGTCGACATATTCGACGACGCGCTTGAGACGCCACTTCTGCAACGCCCGCAGCGGCCGCTCGGCATAGCCTTGGCCGGCCTCGGCGGTCTGCTCTTCGGCCCGCTGCGTCTCCGATTGCAGGCCGAGCATCCGGGTAACGATGGCAAGGCGCAGGGCATCGGCACAAATGCCTGTATGACGGTCGTCCGCGAGCTCGGTGGCCGCAAGCGCGTCGGACAGTCGCCTGATGACGGGATCCTCGGGATTCCCGGCGGCAGGGACGCTCCGCGCGGCATCGAAACTGTCGCTGGCATCCGCAACCCGCAGACAAACGCCATCTTCCTCCTGCGGTGCGGATTCCGCGCGCAGGCACCTGGCGTTCAGCGATGCATTGCCTTCGGCGGAGCCGCCTTCACCGGCCCCTCGCGCGGCAATTGCCAGTACAACGTCGAGGTGCTGAAAGGCGAGCGTCATCCTGTCTTCGACGAACGGATGGCTGCGAGACGCAGATCCCGATTCGCCGATGTCATCCAGATAGGCCGTAACAGAAGCGGGACCGGCCGCATTCGGCCGGGATATCGCCCTCTCATAGACCGTCGCGCGATCCGGCGAAGTACCGTTGTTGTCTCGTGGAATTAGCAACTGCTGCGGCATGGTCCAAGCTCCTTGTCGTTGTACGTCGCTGTACTGACCGGAAGCCGGATGCCTTCAGAAGCAAAGGTGCGAACGAAGCCGGAGATCCGAGGCCCGTCTGGGCCGCTCATTTCCGCAATCGTGATCGCATCTCTTCTCGTCGACCCATTCCGGCTTGTGCGTATGCAGAATACCGAACGCAGCCGGATGCTCCATTCTACGGGCGTTTTGAATAAGTATATCGTTGGCTAGGCACATCATACCTTGGTATCTGCCAGTCGATTCATCCCCATTTGACGTGCGTTCTTGGAATACCAGCGATCTCTCCGCACACTAGCGTTGCTTACGCGACGTATGCACATGCTAGCATCGCGGCCATCGACGGGAGTCAGTTTCTCGGGAGCGCCCGGATTACTTCTGGTCGTCAGCTTCACCGGTTACGCGTCTCTGTTAGCCGGCGCCGGCGGACGTGGTGTGCCCCCCCGCCAGCGCTCAGATCATGGCGCCTGGCGTGCCGCAGCCTCACGGCATAGGCGGAACTTCACCTTTCACCCTGGGGTGAGGCTCGACCGTCCCGCCGGTCGGAGTTCCGCTGGGATCCACTGAAGTCGCGACCCCAGGCCTCAGTCCAGCCGCGCCCTCTACACGACACCGGTGGTCTACCTCTATCTCGACGCCCTTGGCGCATGGCTCGCCCGAACCCACCAGAATCCCGCGAGGAAAGCTGTCGCGCCCGCCGCAGAGTGAGGCGCGAGCCTGCGACAGCTCCGCACCGGGCGCTCACGGGAACGTGTCCGCAGGACACGCTCATGCAAATGCGAAAGACACTCCGCTGGCCGGAAGCCAACCTGCAAGGCTACGGCTACCGGCCTCCCCCGGTTGAAGCCACTTTTCAGGAGCGTAACCATGACCGATACCGCCGAAGCCCGAAAATCCGCCGCCCTGAAAACACCGTCGGATGTCGGCAAGAACGCGACGCGGGACATTCCCGCGGCCCTGCGCGCCCTGCTCGCGGACGCCTTCGCGCTCTACCTCAAGACCAAGAACTTTCACTGGCATATGTCGGGACCGCATTTCCGCGATTACCATCTGCTGCTCGACGAGCAGGGCGAGCAGATCTTCGCGATGACGGACGATATCGCCGAGCGCGCGCGCAAGATCGGCGGGACGAGCTTGCGTTCGATCGGCCACATCAACCGCCTGCAGCGCCTCCTCGATAACGATGCCGAGTTTGTCACGGCCGAAGACATGCTCGCGGAACTACGTGACGACAACAAGCAATTCACCAAATACCTTCGTGAAACCCACGCACTTTGCGACGAATATGAGGATGTCGCGACCGCGAGCCTGATCGAGAACTGGATCGACGAATCCGAGCGCCGCACCTGGTTTCTGTTCGAAGCCACGCGCCGGTGAGGCGCACCCGCGCCATTCAAATCGACGCCATGCGTCCGGCATCCGGGAGCGCTCGATGTCCGATGAAAACAAGGGCCGAGCCGTCCTCGGCATGGTCGCGGGAGATGCGGTGCAGGCAGTCGCCCCGTCCTCGTTGATTTGGCCGGCTGCCGGGCCCGCGCCGAACGGCGAGGCTGCCGAAGGCGCGCGCGAAGTGACCGCTGAGCAGGTCGTGAATGCGCTGGAAGGCGTCTACGGTGTCAATCGAGGCAAGCGGCGAAACCATACCAAGGGGTTCGGCGCGCTCGGCAGTTTTGTCGGCGCGCCCGAGGCCGCGGCATATTCGCGCTCGGCGCTTTTTTCCGGGCATGAGATCGAGGTCGTCGCGCGATTTTCCGTGGCGGGCGGCGACCCCGAGGCATCCGACAGCGAAAGGAGCGCGAGAGGGTTGGGTCTGGAATTCCGGTTGCCGGGCGGCGGGCTGCACCACATCACGATGCTTCACACCCCGATGTTCTTTGCGACGATTCCCAAGACGTTCCTCGACAAATTCCTCGCGCTAAAGCCGGCTCCTGCGACCGGCAAACCCGACCCTGAAAAGATCAAGGCCTTCCTCGACGCCCACCCCGACAACACCTCGCAGTTTCATTTCCTCGAGACCAACAACCCACCGGCAAATTACGCCAACTGCGCGTTCTACGGCATTCACACGTTCAAGTTCGTCAACAAAGACGGCAAGGTCACCATGGTCCGGTGGCGCTTTGCACCCCATGACGGCGAAAGGCCGTTGTCCGACACAGATCTGAAGTCAGCGCCTCGTGACTTCCTTGAACAGGCATTTTTGGCGCGTATCCAGCAGGGCCCGGTGCGCTGGGACATGCTCGTGACCATCGGTCAACCCGGCGACCCAGAGGATGACCCGACGGTTCTATGGCCGAGCGATCGAAAGGAAGTGAAAGCCGGAACTTTGACGCTTTTTTCGGCAATGCCGGATGAAAAGGCCGAAAGCTACGAGATCAGCTTCGATCCGTTGATGATGGCCGACGGGATCGAGCCGACCAACGATCCGGTTCTGCTGTTCCGGTCGCCGGCTTATAGCGTCTCGTACGCCAGGCGATCACGCGATCTGTGATTGGTGAGCCCGCGCGCAATTTTATGCCAGGCAAAAAAAGGCGGCGGACCGTAGGTCCGCCGCCAGTCTTGGCACCCGCAGGGAGGGGGGAGGGACCCGGGTGCCTCAGGGGGTCTGAAAAATCGTATGTGTCGCCAGCCTGGCTGTCGCCGACGGCTGTTCTCGCCTGGCGTTCGGGATGATCGCGTCAGCGAACAGCGGGTGCGGCACGAACAGGAGCGCGACCAGCAGCCGGGTTGCAGAAAGCTCGTTGCCGGCCGTCGGCAGCGCCAGCAATGCGCACTGCCATATCCGCCCGTCCACCACCCAGCTCGCCTGCTCCGCTTCCGGAACCTGAGCCGAAGTGGCCCTGACGCATACGCGCCGCAATTGACCACGGCTCGGCTGCGGAAACGCCGACAGCCGATGGCCGCGATGGTCACCACCACAAACCGTGCTGAGCGCCGCGCCCCATTTCGGAAACACGAAGTCAGCGCCCTGATCGATCACGACGGCTTCGGCGATATTAGCCTCGAAGGCTCCAAATGCAGCCAGATCCCCGCTGTCCGTCGAGCTGGCGGAACCGCACACAAACCGCTCGAACCATTTTGACCCGATCCACATCGAAGCCTCCAGCAGCTCGGACCTTTCGAGCCTTTGCGGGGCGGCCTGACGCTGACTGATCGGACTCATTTCACGGCTCCGTGCGGTTCCATGCGACTGTCTTTCCTGGATCATTCAACAACCATGCGATCAAATTGTATTTCGAATAGGCCCGCCTGCTTTTTCAAAGGAACGGCTCCATGGAGCGGGCGATCACATCATCCTTCGCCGTCGAGATCGCCTTCACCGGGCGAGCCGGAGCGCACGATGCGGATAGGTACGCCTTTGGCGGAAGGCGTGAAGCTCAAGGGATCGTGTGCATAAAGCGGAATCAGCGGATTGGTCTCGGGATAGTAGGCAGCGCAACATCCGTCCGGAAACGAGTAGCCGACCACGCTAAAGTTGCGCACCGCCCTCTCGACTCCGTCGGTCGACAGCGTGACCAGATCGACACGGTCGCCGGCCGCCAGTCCGCGCCGCTTCATTTCCCGCTCATTGAGAAACACCACATCGCGCTGGCCGTAGACGCCGCGATAGCGATCTGACATCGAATAGAGCGTGCTGTTGTATTGGTCGTGGCTGCGCACCGTGGTTAGCCACAGTGCCTCCGGATCATTCTGCTGGGGATCCTCGCCGAGACCGTCGAAGATCAGGAAATTCGCCTTTCCCGACGGTGTCGCCCAGATGCGCTCGCGGGCCGTCGAAGTAAGATGGAATCCGCCGGGAACCCGGATGCGCGCATTGTAGCCCTGGAAGATCGGGAACACATCCTCGATCGCATCGCGGATGCGGTCGTAGTCGGCAACCAGATTGTCCCAGTCGACGACGGAGCGGGCACCGAGCGTCGCACGCGCCACGCCGGCGACGATGGCAGGCTCGCTCAGAAGGTGCGCTGAGGCGGGCGTGTTGCGGCCGGCGGAGGCATGCACCATCGACATTGAATCTTCGACCGTGATCGACTGCGGACCGGTCGCCTGGATGTCGATCTCGGTGCGTCCGAGACACGGCAGGATCACGGCGTCCCGCCCGTGAACGAGGTGACTGCGGTTGAGCTTCGTCGAAACGTGAACCGTCAGGTCGAGACTTCGCAACGCCGCCTGCGTCGTTTGCCAATCCGGTATCGCAGCCGCAAAATTGCCGCCCATGGCGAAGAATACCTTCACCTCGCCGCGGATCATCGCTTCAAGCGCGGTGACGACGTTGTGGCCGTCCGCCGCCGGAGGCTTGAAGCCGAAGCGGTGCTCCAGCCTCCCGAGAAACTCCTCGCCAGGCACTTCGGTAATTCCGACCGTGCGATCGCCCTGCACGTTCGAGTGACCGCGAACCGGACAGAGGCCGGCCCCCTCGCGTCCGATATGGCCGCGCAGCAAAGCAAGATTGGCGAGCTGCTGCACATTGCACGCACCACGCCGATGCTGCGTGATGCCCATGCCGTAGACGATGATCGCGCGCTCCGCCTTCATGTAGACGCGCGCGGCGTGTTCGATTTCCGCGCGGGGTAGTCCGGATTGGCGCTCGATCGCATCCCACTGGGTCGCCCGCAGATCGTCGGCCAGGGCCTCGATCCCGGTCGTATGGCCCCGGATGAAATCCCAGTCCAGGATCTCCGGCTGTTCGCTGGCGCGCGCGGTGTCATCGGCTTCCACCATGACTTTCATCAGCCCCTTCAGCACGGCGATGTCGCCGCCCACGCGCACCTGGTAAAGCCTGGAACTGATCTGCGTCGAGGTCAGCGTCGCCATCTCGATCGGGCTCTGGGGCGCCTGGAACCGTTCAAGAGCCCGCTCGCGGAACGGATTGAAGGAGATGATGGCCGCACCCCGGCGCGAGGCGTTGCGCAGGCTGGTCATCATGCGCGGGCTGTTGGTGCCCGGGTTCTGCCCGAGAATGAAGATACAGTCGGTCTTGTCGAAATCCTCCAACAGGACGGTTCCCTTGCCGACGCCAAGCGACTGCGGCAGGCCGACACTCGTCGCCTCGTGGCACATGTTCGAACAGTCGGGAAAATTATTGGTGCCGTATTCGCGCACAAAGAGCTGGTAGAGAAACGCAGCCTCGTTCGAGGTGCGGCCGGAGGTGTAGAACTCGGCCATGTTCGGATCGGGAAGCGCGTTCAGGTGGCGGCCGACGATCGCAAAGGCCTCGTCCCAGCTGACCGGAAGATAGCGGTCCGACGCAGCATCATAGGCCATCGGGTGGGTGAGACGGCCCACCATCTCGAGTTCGTAGTCGCTCCAGCCGGAAAGCTCGGTGACGCTGTGTGCCGCGAAGAATTCCGGTGTGCAGCGCTTGGCGGTCGCTTCCCACGCGACGGCCTTGCCGCCGTTTTCGCAGAACTCGAACGATGATGTGTGTTTCGGATCCGGCCAGGCGCAGCCGGGGCAGTCGAACCCTTGGGGTTGATTCATGCGGCTCAGGGTCGCCGCGCCCTTTATCGCAACACCCTGTTCGACAAGATGTTCGCTCAAAGCCTTGAGTGCCCCCCATCCGCCGGCCGGTTGATGATAGGGACGAATGGCTTTTCTGTCGGACATCGAAAAACACCTTTGAAAGAGAACGATCGCCGCTCGAGTAGGGAATGCTACCGGCGAAGAGTCTTTCAGGAATGATCCGCATCTTTCCGGATTGCACACCAAGCCGTCCGCTCACCTGCTGCGGCGTGCGGTAGTGCATTCCTGAAAAAGCGTCGTCGTTTGCGGAAGCTAACAGACGAGCGGCTGCCTAGATTGTCGTAATCACGGCGCTGTCGGAGAATCGCGTTTTGGCGACGCCGAACAATTCCATCTATGGGAGTGATAGCCTATGTTCTCGAGACGAGACGTGCTGGCGGGTTCAGCCGCGGCAGCGGCAATGACGGCATCTGCGGCGCGAGGCGCCACCTTCGGCAACCCCGACGAGCCGCCGCAGGGCGCGGTCAATGCCAAGGGTCCGGGAAATCTGGCCGACCCCGGGCCGCAAAATCCCGCGATCGGCAATCAGTTTCCCTCCGCGCAGTTTCCACCGGCAACGGATGTCGGCGGCTTGCCGATGGACTGGGCGTCGTTCAACAACGCGCCCAAGCGCGTTCAGAACGGGGGCTGGGCACGTCAGGTCACGGTGGAAGATTTCGCGATTTCGAAGGAGATATCCGGCGTCGACATGCGCCTGACCGCCGGCGGCATCCGCGAGCTGCACTGGCATCAGGCCGCCGAGTGGGCGATCATGACGTATGGCAATTGCCGCGTGACGGTGCTCGATGCGCAAGGCCGGCCCTATGCTGCCGACGTGAGCGCGGGCGATCTCTGGTATTTTCCCGCCGGTGCGCCGCATTCGCTGCAAGGGCTCGGCCCGGACGGCTGCGAATTCGTCATTTGCTTCGACGACGGCCACGCCAACGAATTCAACACATTGCTGGTATCGGACTGGTTCGCGCATACGCCACCCGAGGTGCTGGCCAAGAATTTCGGCGTGCCCGCGGAGACATTCGCCAAGATTCCGCTGCACAATCTCTGGATCTTCCAGGGCACCGTGCCCGGCGACCTGGCCGCGGATCGGGCCGCCATCAGCAGGAACGCGGCCGCCCCGCCCCATCCGTTTGTTTTTCCGCTGGGATCTTCGCAACCAGTGAGGCAATCCAGCGCCGGGGACATACGCGTCGCCGACAGCAGCAACTTCAACGTCTCCACGACGGTGGCCGCAGCGCTGGTAACGGTTAAACCCGGCGGCGTGCGCGAGATGCATTGGCATCCCAATGCCGATGAATGGCAATATTACCTCAAGGGCAAGGCGCGCATGACGGTTTTCGACACCGGCCCGAACGCGTTGACAATGGACTTCAACGCCGGCGACATCGGCTATGTCAGGCGCAATCTCGGACATTACGTCGAGAATGTCGGCGATACCGACCTGCAGTTTATCGGCGTGTTCCGCGCGCCGCGCTACGAAGAGGTGTCGCTGTCCAACTGGCTGACGCATACGCCGCCGGCACTGGTGGCCCAGCATCTCAACATCGACGTAGCCACCATCGCGAAGTGGCCCGACAATGGCCCAGGCATCATGCCGAAATCGTGAAAGCATTGGGGTACGGACGAAGCGGATGGGTGCGCGTTAGGTATCTTCGTCGCATTGCGGCAACGTGAACTGAAAGGTTGCTCCCTGGCCGGCGTTGCCGGATGCAGACAGTCGCCCGCCATGGGCTTCGATGATCGACCGGCAGATCGATAGCCCCAGACCCAGGCCATTCGACTTGGTCGTGAAGAACGCATCAAACATCCGGTCCGCATTCTCGGCGGAGGAAATGCCGACGCCACGGTCCTCGACCGTGACCAAGACCTGGCTCACGTTGTCCCGCTGCGACCGAATCGTCAGCTCGTGCGGCCGGTCTGACACCGATTGCATCGCTTCGACACCGTTCATCACCAGATTGATGATGACCTGCTGCAACTGGACCCGATCGGCGCAGACCATCAATGCCGCCGGCGCAAGCTCCATCCGCAGCGACACCCGGCTATCGGACAGCTGCCGCTGCACCAGGGCTCGGACCTCGTTTACAACTTCATTGATGTCGAGCCTTGTCTTCTCGCCGCCTTTTTTGGCCGCCAGCGCCCGGACGCGCCCGATCACATCGGCGGCGCGACTGCCGTCGTTGATGATCCATTCCACAGAGCGGCGCGCCGCATCCATGTTGGGGCTATCGCTGCTGAGCCAGCGCAGGCAGGCCTCGGCATTGGCCATGATCGCGGCGAGCGGCTGATTCACCTCATGGGCGATCGAGGCCGCCAACTCGCCGAGCGTGGTCACACGGGTGGCATGCGCCAGGTTGGCCTGCGCCTCTTGCAGGGCGGCCTCCGCCTGCTCTGCGCGAACCGTGGCCGATATGTCGCTCGCGACGCCCCGGTAGCCGAGGAAAACGCCGGCCGAATTGAAAACGGGCCTGCCGCTGGCGGCAAGGTAGACCGGCGAGCCATTCGCCTTCATCGACCTGAACCTGAAGTCGCGAAAGGCGGCATGCGCGTTCAGGATGTCGCGGTGAAGCCGCCACTTCTCCGGTTCTTCCTCAACGTCGCAGGCCGCCTCCCATATCGTCATACCGATACTACCGGAGACGGCGGTGGATTTCCGGGACACACTAACGAGACGATGGTCCGGGCCGGTTTCCCAGAACCAGTCCGAGGCCGTCTCGGCAAAATCGCGGAAGCGCTGCTCGCTCTGCCGCAACTCTTCCTCGGCCTTTTTGGTCGCGGTGACATCCATCACCGCTCCGACAAACCGGACGTTGCCGGATTCGTCTCGCGAGGCGTGAGCCAGGGCACGAATATACTTCACCGCGCCATCCGGCATCAGCAATCTGAATTCATGATCGAAATCCCTGCCGTCGCTGGAGGCAAGATCGATCGTCTGTTGCGCGAGAGTCCTGTCTTCGGGATGAACGCGTTGAATGGCAGACGCGAGATCAGGTTTTGTCGTTCGATCGTACTGGAAGATCCGAAAGGTTTCCTCCGACCACAAGAGCTCGCCGGTGGCGAGGTTCCAGCCGAAACTGCCGGTCTGGCTCAGGCGTTGGGCTTCGGCCAAATACATTTCGCTATGCAGCAGCCTGGCCTCGATCCGCCTTTGGTCTTCGAGCGCCGCCAGCAAATCGTTGCGAGAGCGCCGCAGAGACCTTGTCGCGGTTCTTTGTGACGCACTTAGCCAATTCACGAACAGGGCCACGGCCAGGAACAGCGCCAAGCGTGGCAGCTGCTTTGAATCGACAGTGAACGCATCGATTGGGGGAACCAGATAATAATCGAAAGCCAGCAAGCCGAGCACCGTCGCTAACAATCCCGGGCCAAAACCGCCGAACCAGGCGACGACCATGATCGCGCAAAGGAAGAGGGATACGAACGGTTCAATGTGCAGGAACGTCACCGCGGCTTTCGAGGCGGCCAGTGCGACGGCCATCGCCAAAACCGCAATCGCATAGCGCGAGATCGTGGACGACCAGGGCGCAACGCCTGCGATCGGTTGTCCGGAGAACAATACGGGCCGTGACCAGGTCGCCGCTTCTGGCGGTCCGACAAGCAGGTCCGACGCGCCCGCATCGTTTTCATTCTGGCCCCGGAGCATACCGAAAGCTACCTCCCACGGCACGTTCAAATATTGCGCTCTTAAATTGCCCTGATTGCGAGTGTGACACCAGCATTCGAAGACATCCCTGCTCCAACCGTTCGGACTACCGACAACGGGTCACCGAAGCGGGCACTCATCCTCCCTGCACGTCTTCGTTGTCTTGTGACATTGAAAAATCTCGGTTTTTTGATTGGCGCATTTCACAAAAAATTCAGATGGCGGCTTCATCCCCGTCCATGACGACGATGTCCGCTGACTTAGGGGTCCGCCCCGTCTTTTCCAACTAAATACGCATTTAGTTTCGGGGCAAACGGGCTGGAAGGGCGTGGCGGAGGGTATCGAGGCTTGCAGACGATGGTCCGGGAGGCCCGCAAAGTTTGCTGCCGCGAGGTGGTCGGAAACCTAAGGGTCGGCGGTTCCATCGCCCGGCCGCAGGGCCTGTTCCAGGCACGCAATGAGATGCCCTCTGTCGAAAGGCTTGGTCAGAAATCCCAGCGCTCCGGCGCTGAATGCCCGCGCGCGGATGCGTTCGTCGGGGAAGGCCGTTATGAAGATGAACGGCACGCGCTGATCCCGGCTGCGCAGATGTACCAGAAGTTCGACGCCGCTCATGGCCGGCATATTGACGTCCGCAACCACGCAGGCGGTGGCGTCCATATGATCCGACCGCAGGAACTCTTCTGCCGACTCGAAGGTATGCACGACGTAGCCGAGCGACTGCAGCAGATTGCCGATCGCGGCGCGAATGGAAGCATCGTCGTCGATGATTGATATCAACGGAAGCAATTTCATCCCCACTGGGACAACGGAGAATTTGCGGTGCGGGAAACTGCGCCGCGGGACGGGCTTGTGAAATTATACTTAGGTTTCTACGCGCTCACGGATTCGCCCGGTCGATTCCGATCGCCTCGGCCATCCTGACCAAATCAGCCAGCGACCTCGCGCCCATCTTCTTCATGACGCGCCCACGATGGACCTTCACGGTAATCTCGGCGACCCCAATCTCGGCTGCTATCTGCTTGTTCATAAGCCCGGCGGCGACCATCGCCAGCACTTCGCGCTCGCGTTGGGTCAGGGTTTCGAAATGGGTTTGCAGGCTCGAGATAGTCTTCCCTTGTTCGCGTCTTCTGCGGTCCCGCTCGATCGCCGTCGCCACGGAATCGAGCAAATCCTGGTCGCGAAACGGCTTGGTCAGGAAGTCGATCGCCCCGCCCTTCATCGCCCTGACCGTCATCGGGATATCGCCGTGGCCCGTCACAAAGATAATCGGAATATGGATGTTGGCCTTGGCCAGTTCGTTCTGAAGGTCCAGGCCGCTTAGCCCCGGCAATCTGATGTCCAGCACGAGGCAGCTGGCAATATCCGGAAGCTTACTCTGGAGCAGTTCGGCGGCGGACCCGAACACCTGTACGTTCAAGCCCACCGAGTGAAAGAGATTGGCGAGCGCCCGGCGCACGCCGTCGTCGTCGTCGACAACGAAGACAATCGACTCCGGTGCTCCTACGAGGTCACGAGGTGACGTGGCGTGTGCGGTCAGCTGCCAACTCCGATGCAACGGTTAAATGAACTGAAACATTCTAGCAGCCGTTTGGCCGGAGGCCTTTGGAATCTTGTTCCAAATTCCCCGGTCATCGCTCCCATGCAAGATTAGGATACCTTAGGAAGATCCGCAACTCGATGCCGGTGGCGACGCCTACCGGTTTTGACGGATTCGTGACCCAGGTGCCGCAGCCCGCCCGGTTCCCCCGGCTATCCCGAATGCCCGGCCGATCCGGTGAACGCCACGAGGTCCAATAATCCGGCACGATCGGCGGCGCGCTACCGCCGGCCGCCAGAGCCGGACTTGGCAAGATCGGGATACAAGAACTCGATGCACATTTTCGGAACGATCAGGCCGAAGGCCATAGCCAGCATGACCAGGATCGCCGTCGTTCCATCGGCGATCGTCGTGCGCAGCACGTCAAACGACGCCTTGTTGCCGAGCGAGAGCAGATCGACCAGCCCGCCAGCCATCCGGAACAGGAATCCCCCCGGGATCAGCGAGACGACGGATGCGAAGGCAAACGCCGCGAAAGGCAGCCGCATTCGATCGGCAAGCGGCGTTACGATAATTCCGACCACGAGACAGGCAGCGAGCGCCCCGGTCGCGGCACCCACGCCTGCAAACGATATCATGGCCCAGCGTGACGCGTGCGCGAACATTCCGATCGCGATCGGAATCGGCAGCATCCGCCACGGCATCGCAAAGAACGTTCCGTAGGCCGCGACCGCGACACCCGCCGCGATCACGTCATAGCCGAACGGCACCGGCTGCGACGGCGCCGAGACCGGCAGGCCCACGCCGCCGAGCCACAGGCCGCTCAAAAGGCCTGTGCAGATCATGAGGATGATCAAGCCTGCATAAGCGAGTCGCGAAGCGCCCAACCCGATCCGCGCCCGCGCCAGATCGATCGTGCCATTCAGGAGATGGGGACCGGGCACCAGGATCATGCAGGGACAGACCGCAACGAGACGCAGGCTGGAGCTGAACTGCAACCGGGCGGCGACCGCGCCGATGGTGCCGGCGAGCAGCGCCGCGCAGAGGGGCTGAACAAACGGATTGTGGCCCATTCCCGACAACCACCGACGAAGGCAAGCCCCAGCGCCAGCGCTGACCGCGATCAGCGCCAGGCTCAACAGGTGAGCCGCCCCGAAAATGACGCCGAGTGCCGCCGCGCCGGCCGCCGCCAGCAGCGCAAAGCGCGTCAGCGAGACCGGCGGAAATCGCGCAATCGTATCGAGCGCCGAACGCGCGGTTTCCGCGTCCAGGCGGCCGTCGCAGACCTCATCGATCACGTCGGTCGCGGCGGCTACTTTGCGCATATCCACCCCCAAAGGCGCGCAGCCGACGATTTCGTAGCGCGGGACGCTGGCATCGTCGATGCGGATGGTCAGTTCGCCCCAGTGCGGGAAGACGGTCGCGCGAAATCCCATGGCGTCGGCAAGCCGGCCGCTGGCGGTTACGATTTTCTCAGTGGATTGACCGTTTTCGAGCAGCAGCTTGGCGACGTGCGGTAGCAGGGCCAGCTGTTCCGCCGACGCCACCTGCGCCTGCCGCCCAACGACCACCGAGCCCTGGTCCGGACCACCGCCGTTGTTGGACATCTCTGCGTTGGCCACCGCCGGTTCTCCCATCTGTCAGCCGCCCATCGGCGTCACGCGGCGATCAGGCGCCGCGATCGACGCCGTTCGGAATGGTCGGCGATGCAGCGTTCGAGGTCGTTGAAATTCCGGCGCAACTGCTCGAGCGCGAAGGCGAGCGTAAAAATGCGTTCGACCACATCGACCGGCAAGTCACGTACAGGATTCTGGTGCCGCAGAATGCCCATTTCCGCGGCGTATTCGTCGAAGGCTGCATCGAGGATCGGATCGGACGCCATGCGTTGGCGCCCCACAAGTGCAACGCTGCTGGCGCGCAAATAATCCACCGCGGCATCGCAGATGCGGGTGAGCAGCGGCCCGAGTTGAAGCTGTAATTCTGCCGGCAATTGCACAGAGGCGGCCCGCCCTATCATGACGAAGTCGTGCCGCAATCTCAGCAGCGTCCGCACCAGCGGTGCAAGATCGCGCTCGGCGGTCAAATAAGTCATCCTCTCGTGCGTTCCTTCTGCCGCAATGGCGTCCAGCCCGGCATAGGCCCCGCCTATTTTTTCCTGAATGCGGAGAATGGCCGCCCGATCCAGGCTTCGAGAAAGCCCCTTGAACAGATGGGGCAGTAGGTGTGCCATGAGAGCAAGCATGCGACCGCCCGCGTCGATGGCCAAGTCGTAGGCCCGGGCCGGCAGCACTGCGAACGACACGACGAGACCAACGACGCATCCGACGCCAACCTCAACCACCCGTTCGAATGCGGACGCGATCGGCCCCAGATGGGTAACCGTCGGAGCCAGGACGACGAGGACCGCCGTGAACGGCCCGGCGCTGAAGCGAGGATTTTCCGCGGCGACCAGAGCGACGGGCACAAGGGTAACCGCGAGAACCACACCGAGCCCGATTTCGCCGTCGTGAGGGATCAGCGCGCCGACCACGCCGGCGAACAGCGCGCCGCCCAGCGTCCCCGCCAGATAATCGGCGGTAGCCTTGAGCGATCTGCCGACGCTCATCTGCGTCAGGACGACGGCCGTCAATACCGCCCATAGCGCAAAGCGGAGGTGAAACAGTTGGGAGACCACCAGGGTCAGCACGGCGGATGCGCTGACCCTCAAGCACAGCCTTAGCTCCGTGCGATGGCTCCAGGGCCAGCCCCGAAGCCATCGCCCGAGTGTTGCGACGGAATTCATGCCCGCATCAATAATGGCCGGAGATGGATCCGACCTTGCCGCCGAAAACGCGGTAGCCGATCGCCATGTAAAGCAGCATGAGCGGGAAGACGAAGAGCCCCTCGCCCCAGAACATGAACGCAAGGGTGGAGTGCGGCGCCGCCGCATCGTCGATGGTGATGACGAACGGGATCATGTAAGGCCAGAACGAGAACGCCAGCGTCCCGAACGCCGACACGAAGATGGTCGCAACCATGTAGAACGGCCAATAATCGTTGTGGTGCAGGATGCTGGCCGCGAGCACGATCGCCGCAACCGCGCCGATCGCCGGGAACACAAACAGATACGGCCTGTCGATCCATCGATGCAGGATCGGAAGGTGTATGGCAAGTGCATGGATGAAGACGAGCGCCAGGAACGCCAGCACACCGATCGCAAGCACGGGAATCTGGCGGCGGGCCACGTCACGGACCTCGCCCTCGCATTTCCTGACCAGCCAGCAGGCGCCAAGCAGGGAATAGCCGAGGCAAAGTCCGACGCCGCACAGCACCGAAAACGCCGTGAACCATCCGAACATGCCGCCGGAATATTGACCATTGGTGAATTGCAGCCCCTCCACCAGGGCGCCGACCGTTACCCCCTGCATGAACGTCGCAACCAGCGACCCGCTGGCGAAACTCAGATCCCAGATCCAGCGCAGCCGCTGGGTCTTGTTGCGAAACTCGAACGCCACACCGCGCAGGATCAGCCCCAGCAGCATGACGATCAGCGGAAAATAGAAGGCGGATAGCAGCGTCGCGTAGACGACCGAAAACGCGCCATACAGAATTACACCGCTGACCACCAGCCAGGTTTCGTTGCCGTCCCACACCGGCGCGACCGCGCTCAGCATTTGGTTTCGGTTCGCCGCGTTTTTCGTCAGGCCGAACAGGATGCCGACGCCGAGATCGAAGCCATCAAGCAGCAAGTAGATCAGAATACTGATGGCAAGAAGCGAGACCCAGAACGTGACCATATCTATTCTCCCGCGCCGACGTAGCTTTTCGCGACGAGCGGCTCCTTCTCGGCGAGCGACATCGGCCGATTGGGTAGTGCGTCGTCTGGAAGCTTGATTGCGGGTCTGGCGGGACCGCTACGCAGCAGCCAGTAGATGTAAAACGAGCCGAACGAGAAGATGAAGAGATAGATCGCGCCGAAGAGGATGAGCGTCGTCAACGCGGCAGGCGCCGTCAGGAACGGCGTCACGGCGTCGGCCGTCCGCAATAGGCCATAGACCGCCCAGGGCTGGCGACCGATCTCGGCCGTGTACCAGCCGGTGAGGATGGCGACGAAGGGCAGAGGAAAGCCGAGAAAGATCATCCAAAGCAGCAGGCGGTTTCGTTCGATGCGACGTTCGACACTCAGGTAGGATCCGAACCAGGCCAAGGCCAGCATGACCATTCCGCAACCGACCATGATGCGGAAGGTTAGGAACGGGATCAGTACCGGCGGGCGATCCTGTGGCGGGAAGTCGGTCAATCCGATTTCCTTCGACGTCAGGCTCATGCTCCCGATGATGCTGCCGAGAATCGGAATCTTGATCTCGTACCTGTTTGATTCCGTCGTCGGATCGGGGATCGCGATCAGCACCTCCGAGGCCGGCTGCTCGTCATGCCACCTGCCCTCGATCGCAGCGAACTTGGCTGGCTGATGCTCGTGGACGTAATCGCCTACGAAATGTCCAAACAATAGTTGGGCCGGAACCAGCACGGCCGCGAGGAACAGTCCCATACGAAGCATGACCCGCGCCTCGGCGTGATAAACATTTCGCAGCAGGTACCAGGCGCCGGTCGCCGCAACGCAGAAGGCACCGGTCAGGTAGGCGCCCAGCACCATGTGCGAAAAGCGCACCCACACCACCGAATTGAGAACGATTTTGGTCCAGTCATTGGGGACGAAGTCGCCATTCTGCACGACATAGCCGACCGGCACCTGCATCCAGGTGTTATTGGTCATGATCCAGAACGCCGAAAGCGTTGTTCCCAGCGACACCATCGCGGTCGAGAACAGATAGAACCACGGCGGTACACGGGGCCGGCCGAAAATCAGGATGCCGAAGAAGCCGGCTTCCAGCGTGAAGGCTGTGAATGTTTCGTAAGACAATAGCGGCCCCTGGATCGGTCCGGACATCTTCGACAGCACGCTCCAGTTCGTGCCGAACTGGAAGGCCATCACGACGCCCGACACCACGCCAAGGCCGAACGCGATGCCGAATATCTTGAGCCAGAACTCGAAGAGGACACGGTACACCGGGCGGTCGGTTTTGAGATGCATCGCCTCGAGGACAGTGAGCCAGGCGGCAATCCCGATGGTGAAGGCCGGGAAGATGATATGGAACGAGATGGTGAAACCGAATTGTATCCGTGACAAAAGAAGAGCGGTGGCATCCATTGCAAAGTTCCCTCTCCGCTCAGGCCCAAAGGTTTGACCGGGCGAGATCGACGAGATCGTCGCCGCGGCCGCTGAAGACAGCTTTCACCATGTAAAGCGTGAATCCCTTGGCCATTTCAGTGGTGATGGCGGGTGGAATGGGGAGCACGGTCCGGCTTACCACCGCATCGACCAGCACCGGTCCGTCATGGGCGAGCGCGGCGGCGATGCCCTCGTCGACGTCCGCAGGGTCCTCGAGCCTGATCCCGCGCACGCCCGCCGCTTCGGCCATAGCGGCAAAGTTAGGATTCTTGAAGCTGGTGCCGTAGTCGAGAAAGCCGGAGGATTTCTGCTCGATCTCGATGAAACCGAGCGAGCTGTTGTTGAACACCACGACCTTCACCGGCAGTCCGAGTTGCGCGAGACTCAGAAAATCGCCCATCAACATGGTGAAGCCGCCGTCTCCCGACAGCGAGATCACCTGCCGGCCCGGAAACGCGGTCTGCGCGCCAATCGCATGCGGCATGGCATTGGCCATCGAGCCATGCCAGAATGATCCGATCAGCCGCCGCTTGCCGTTCATGGCCAGGTAGCGCGCGGCCCAGACCGTTGGGAGACCAACATCGCAGGTGAAGACGGCGTCCTGCGACGCCTGATCGCTGATCGCCTTGGCAACCTGCTGCGGGTGGATCGGCTTGCGGCCGGGTTTGCTGACGGCAAGTCCGTCGAGCTCCTTGCGCGCCTTCCGGTAATGTTCCGTCGCCCGGGCGAGATGGGTGCCGTCGCGCTCCCTGTTGATGAGCGGCAGGACACTTTCCAGCGTCGCGCGAACGTCGCCCACCACGCCAAGATCGACCGGCGTGCGGCGGCCGATCTGACCGGGCCGCACATCCACCTGAGCGATGCGCACCCCCGCGCCACGCGGATAGAACTGGCGATACGGAAAATCCGTGCCGAGCATCAGGAGAATGTCGCAATCGAGCATGGCATAATAGCCGGACGAGAAACCGATCAGGCCGGTCATGCCGACATCGAACGGGTTATCCCACTCGACATGCTCCTTGCCCCGGAACGCATGCACGATCGGCGCCTTCAGGCGATCGGCCAGCGCGAGCAGCTGATCGTGCGCGCCCTGGCATCCCGAGCCGCACAACAAGGTCACGCGGCCGTCGCTGTTGAGGAGCGCCGCAAGCCGTTCGACTTCGGTGTGTGCCGGCAGCGCGACGGCCGGGCTGGGCAGCAGGCCGGCTGCCTTCGGCGGCGGCGCGTCCGAGGCGGGCTGAAGCGCGACATCCCCGGGAATGACCACGACCGAGACGCCGCGATTGCCGACCGCCTGCCGGATCGCGATCTCCAGAACGCGCGGCATCTGGTTCGCTCCCGAAATCAGCTCGCAATAATCGCTGCACTCCTTGAACAGCGCTTCCGGATGGGTTTCCTGGAAATATCCGGCGCCAAGTTCCGCCGACGGAATCTGCGCTGCGATGGCCAGCACGGGCACGCGAGAACGCTGGCAATCGAACAGACCGTTAATAAGATGGAGGTTTCCCGGACCGCAACTGCCGGCGCAGACGGCGAGTTCTCCCGTCAGATGCGCCTCGGCACCGGCCGCGAAGGCCGCGACCTCCTCGTGGCGCACATGAATCCACTCGATCTTGCCCTGGCGGCGAATCGAGTCGGTCAGGCCGTTCAGGCTGTCGCCGACGATACCGTAGATCCGCTTGACGCCGGCGGCGGCAAGGGTTTCCGCAAACTGATCGGCAACTGTTTTGGCCATCACGATTCTCGCTATGCCCGGGCTTTGGATTTTGATTTTGCTCGTGTCGCGGACGGACCGCCGGCGATGGCGGATGCGTCGATGTTCTCGATTTTCAGAGCCTGCGCGGTCTCCGCGCGGACGCGCTGGAGTAATTCCGCGTCCTCGATCAGCGAAACCCCGTAAGATGGGATGATCTCCCGCAGCTTCGGCAGCCACGCGCTTTCGGTGAGCTCGCCACCGAAACATTTCTCCAGCACGCTAATCGCGATGAAGGCGGCCGTGGACGCGCCCGGCGACGCTCCCAGGAGCGCGACCAGCGAGTGATCCGCCGCGCCGACGAGTTCAGTTCCAAACTCCAGCAAGCCGCCACGTTTGACGTCCGGCTTGATAGTCTGAACGCGTTGGTCCGCGACTTGCAGCTTCCAGTCTTCAGGCTTGGCGTTGGGGAAATACTCGTCCAACGCAGCCAGCCGGTGACTCTCGGACTGAAGGACTTGTCCAATCAGATATTCCGTGAGGTCGAAATTGTCGCGGGCCACCGACAGCAGCGGCTTTATGTTGGCCGGCCTCAGAGATTCGAATAGATCCAGCAGCGAGCCTTGCTTCAAGAATTTAGTTGAGAAGCCAGCGTAGGGACCGAACAGCAGCGAATGCTGGCCGCCGATGACCCGGGTGTCGAGATGGGGCACCGACATTGGGGGCGAGCCCACCGCCGCCTTGCCATAGACCTTGGCATGATGGCGCTTGTTGATCGCGGGATCGTCGCAGCGCAGCCAAATACCGCTGACGGGAAAGCCAGCATAGCCGTGCCCCTCGGGAATGTCGGATTTCTGCAGCAGGGGCAGCGCGCCGCCGCCTGCGCCGATGAACACGAATTTGGTCTTTACCGATCGTTTTGCGCCGCTTTCGAGGTCGTGTACCTCGACACGCCAGCGACCTCCCTCCTCGCGGGCGAGGCCGGTGACGCGGTTTCGGTAATGCACTTGACCGCCCGGCTGTCCGACGAGATGACCGACCAGATGATGGGTGAGCGACCCATAATCCACATCAGTGCCGGTGACGATCCGGGTCGCCGCAACGGGCTCATTGTTGGTTCGTCCCTCCATCACGAGCGGTGCCCATTCCTCGATCTTCTTCCCGTCCTCGGTGTATTCCATGCCGTAATAGCATTGGTGCGCGCTCATCGCCTTGAACCTCTTTCTGAGGAACGAGACATTACCGCCGTGAACGAAACTCATGTGCGGCACGGGATGGATGAAGGAACGCGGATCGGCGATTGCGCCTTTGCGCACAAGATAGGACCAGAACTGCCGCGACAGATCGAACTCGACGTTGACCTTTAGAGCCTCGGAGATATCGATGCTGCCATCGGGCCGCTCAGGCGTGTAATTCATCTCGCAGTTCGCGGCGTGACCGGTGCCGGCGTTGTTCCAGGCTTGCGAGCTTTCGAGACCGCAATCCTCAAGGGTTTCAAACATCACAATGGTGAGCGAGGGTTCGAGCTCCTTCAGGAAGACCCCTAGCGTGGAACTCATGATGCCCGCGCCAATAAGGACAACGTCGGGCTCGCTCGTCAATTTGTCCTGCATCGGATTTCTCCCTGTCAGATCGGATAATCGGTTCGCTTTGTTTCCGGCCCTCGATCAGGCCGTAATCCGCTGCGACTTTTGAGCGCGGAACGGCACCCGGGCTCCGGGCTGGAGAACCACATACGCGCGACGCCAGGATGAATCGTCGGTCAGCTTCCAGCTGTGTCCCGAGCCGACGGTGTCCTCGGCGAACAGGATGTCGCCGGGGCGGAGAAGAAAATGCTCGCCCTCGCGGGTCTGGAAATCGAGTGTGCCGCTTAGTGTAATGACGAACTGCCGGGCCGGCGCGGTGTGCCACGCAAACGCGCCGCCCGAGGCCGTTTCCTGAAAAGAGATGGTGGCCACGTCAAGTGTGCCGCTCATCAAATCGCCGCGCTGACCCGGCTCCAGGTCGATGACGCCCTCCTCAAAATGAGAACCCTGGTCGTCGCCGGTCCATAAATGTACGCATCTGATCATCTGCTTGCTCCTGTGGTGTTGTGCCGCCCGCCGTCCTAACGCGCCGACGTGCCGGCGCTGGCGAGATCCGCCTCCTTTGCGACGTAGGGCCTGACCATCTTTGCGGGATCGACGATGCGGTCGAATTCCTGCTCGGTGACGAAGCCGAGCTTCAGCGCGGCTGCCTTGAGCGTGAGATCGTTGTCCATGGCGTAGTGGGCAATCCTGGACGCCCTGTCGTAGCCGATCACCGGCGCCAGCGCTGTCACCAGCATCAGCGAGCGGTCGACATATTCCTTGATCTTCTTCTCGTTCGGCCTGGTCCCCTCGACGAGAAACTTGCGGAAATTGGTGCAGCCGTCGGTGAGGATCGTGATCGAATGCGCGATGTTGTAGATCATCAGCGGCTTGTAGACGTTCATTTCGAGATAGCCGCCGGCGCCGCCGAAGCCGACGGCAACGTCGTTGGCCATCACCTGCACGGCGATCATCGTCAACGCCTCGGCCTGGGTCGGATTGACCTTGCCCGGCATGATCGACGAGCCCGGCTCGTTCTCCGGAATCATCAGTTCGGCGAAGCCGGCGCGCGGCCCGCACGACATCAGGCGGATATCATTGCCGATTTTGTAGAGCGAGACCGCGAGCGTGCGCAATGTGCCGGAGAGCTGAACCAGCGCGTCATGGGCGCCCTGCACGGTAAACTTGTTCGGCGCGCTGACGAATGGCTGCTGCGTCAGCCTGGCTATTTCGGCCGCAACCGCCTCGGCAAATCCCGGCGCCGCATTGATCCCGGTGCCGACGGCCGTGCCGCCAAGGGCCAACCGATAAACTCCCGTAAGCGCATGGCCGATCCGGTCCAGATCGTCCGCCAGCATGCCGGCGTAACCCGACCATTCCTGGCCCAGGGTGATGGGTGTCGCGTCCTGCATATGGGTTCGGCCGATCTTGACGACGTCGTCCCACTGGCTCGCCTTGGCGGCGATAGCATCGTGCAAGGCCTTTACCGACGGAATGAGACGTCCCGTCACGTTCAGCACGGCCGCGATGTACATCGCCGAAGGAAAGCTGTCGTTCGACGATTGCGACATGTTGACGTGATCATTGGGATGGACCGGCCTCTTGCTGCCGAGCGGCGTTCCGGCAAGCTGGCAGCACCGGTTGGAGATCACTTCGTTCACATTCATGTTGAACTGCGTGCCGCTGCCGGTCATCCAGACGTGCAGCGGAAACATGTCATGATGCTGGCCGCCGAGTATCTCGTCGCAAACATGAACGATCAGTCTATGGGCCTGACCATCGAGCCGGTGGCCGGCGAAATTCGCATTGGCAGCCGCTTTCTTCAGGACCGCGTAGGAAAGAATCATCTCGCGCGGAATCAGATCCTTGCCGATACTGAAATGCTCGAGGGAACGCTGGGTCTGCGCCCCCCAGAGCTTGTCGGCAGGGACGTCCACTTCGCCGAGGCTGTCCATCTCCTTGCGAATGTCGTTCATTTGGCCTCTCCACACTCGAAGATCCGCCGACTGCATCCGGCAAACCGGATAAGCGACTGTAACCGATGGAGGCGATCCGGGCTTTCTGGAAAGAACGTCCGTTGTAAATTCGCATGGGCGCGGCTGCCTGCTTCGCGGACGAGCATCTCCCAGTGCCTTCACGAAACCATGCGATCATTTTGAGAAGAAGATTCTCCGGCCTTCCCTACGATCCGCAACGCTATCACCGCCAACGGTGGGTCGTTGGTCATCACCGAGGAACCGCACATGCACGGCATATTTGCAGACGAGCATCAGACTTCCCGGCAGGCCAGGTCCGGTTCGATAGTGCGTGCTGAAGCGTTGGGAAAACCGCGCCTGCGCGACGCGAGGAAGCCGCGTGTTACGGCCGAGATCATTCATGCATTCGACCGGCAGGCACCGCAGCGCGACCCCGGCAAATCGCCTAGCGCGGACAGGCCTGCCCCGGTAGCGCCAGCGATCCGTCGCCACGACGACGGGCATTTCTTCGTATATAACGGAACAACCTACGATATCGGCAGCATGATCAACTCAAGCCCCGACGCGGAATCCCAGTTCTTTCGCAACGGAACTGTTCACGACCTCAGAAATCTTCTGCAAATTCTTTCGAGCGGCGTAAGCGTTGCGGAGAGCCGCGTTGAGCAGGGCCGCGCCGACGAAGTTCCGGAAATTCTCGGGAAAATCGGCAGATCTGTGGAGAAAGCGAGCGCACTGCTGCGCCAGATGGTCCGAATCCCCCTCTCGCCCGTGGCGGCGGAATCCGCCGTCGACATCGGCAAGATGCTGGCGACCCTGGACGCGTCGCTGCGCTGGGCGCTCGGTCCATCCAACGAACTGACGATCGCGGTTGCCCCGGACCTGCCGCCGGTTTGCTGCGTTGAGGGTGAGCTGGAAAACGTTGTCCTGAATCTGGTCATCAATGCGCGAGACGCGATGCCGGACGGGGGACGGGCGGTCATCGAAGTCACCCGCGGCGCCAGGTCTGGCACCGGCGGTGGGGTGGTTCTCCGCGTCCACGACACAGGGATTGGAATGGATCCCGGCGTCGCGGCAAACGCCTTCGAGCCTTATTTTACCACGAAGGGCTCGGCCGGCGGAACAGGATTGGGACTGGCGATGGTCGCAGCCTTTGCTCGATCGCTCGGAGGTTCGGCCCGGATCGAGCAGGCCTCGACCAAGGGCACCACCCTCGCGCTTCATCTCCCCACCTTGCGGCAAATCTGAACCTGGACCACGAACCGCCCAGCGTAGGCGACGCGGTCCGCTTTAACCGGCTGGAAAAAGTTCGAACTCGTCAGATGTCTTCGGTCGCGCTTTCCCGGGAAAGACGATCCGGCCGGGATGCGTGAAAACCTCGTATCCGTCGTCGCGGGCGATGCCGACCAACGTGATCCCCGCCGCATCGGCGATCTCGATCGCCAGCGTCGTTGGCGCTGAGACCGCGATCAGCAACGGCACGCCGATCATCGCGGTTTTCTGCACCATTTCGACCGAAACGCGACTGGTCAGAAGAACCGCTCCGTCCGAAAGAGATCCGCCTTCGCGCATCATCGCGCCGGCGAGCTTATCGAGCGCGTTGTGGCGGCCGACATCCTCCCGGACCACGCCGATACCGGCCGAAGCCCGCCAGAACGCCGCCGCATGCACAGCGCGGGTGGCTTGGTTGAGATGCTGCAACGGCGCGAGCGCCCGCATGGCATCGAGCAGGTCGCAAGCGTGAAAAATCGTTTCGCTCGCAACTTGCGGCGCAGTGCGAGCAGCCTGTTCGAGGCTTTCGATGCCGCAAAGCCCGCAGCCAACCGGGCCGACCGTCGCGCGCCGCCGGGCGGCCAGAGATGCGGTCCGATCTCCCTCGAGCCACATCCGGACTTCAACGCCGAGATCGCCAGCGATCAGCTCGATGCTCGCGATTTCGCCCGCCTGCTCGACGATACCCTCGGTGATGCTGAAGCCGATGCCGAAGTCCTCGAGATCGGATGGCGTCGCCATCATGACCGCATAGGTCGATCCGCCATAGCTCAGTGCGACGGCCTTTTCCTCCGCAACCAGCCGGGACGCCGGCCCGGCACGGCCGTCGCGCCATGCGAGTTTCGGTCGTTCTCTGAAGGCCGCGCTCGCGATCATCGCGGCAACTCAGGCCGGGACATGCCTGTCCCTGTGCCGATCGGCGCGCGCCTTGAGGGCTATGCCAAAGGCGACAAACCCCCAACCTTGAAAGATCAGATCGACCACGAGCATGGCACCAAGAAGCCAAAGGCTGATGACCGGCCATGCCGCGATCAGGATGACGCCGACGCAGAACGTCAAGACACCCGCGGCTACGATCCATCGCCAGCCTGCCGCGGGCCGGGAATGAAATCCAGCCCACGCGCGCAGGACACCGGCGACCAGCAGGAGGACACCTGCCAGAAGCGACAGCGTGAGCGAGCCTAGAATAGGATCGTATAGAATGACCGTGCCGGCGGCCCCGTAAACAATCCCGCCGATTAACCAGTACAGGAAGCCCCGGACGCCGCGCGCCGAAAACGCATGCACGATCTGAAAAATCCCTCCCACCAGCATCGCCGCCCCGATGAACAGCACCGACGCCAGGTTGGCCGCGAGCAGGTTCGTGGAAGCGATACCGCCAAGAATGAGCTCGCCGATACCAAGCGCAATAAACCAGCCCCATTTTCGATCGATGGCGCGGATAGTGCTGCCCAATGAAGGTTTGATCTCCACTGCGTCTGCCATTGCTCAGCCTCGGGTCGGGATACCGCGTTACTCCGAAAAGACCAGCTTCCTGCCCGGAAACGGGTCATCGAGTAGAGATATTTGCAGGCGTTCAGGTCATCGTCTTTTCAAATGGATCGTCGGCGTTCCGGTTTTGCACGACCCGCGGGTCGGAATCACACAGGCGGCGCTCGATCGTCGGCCGGAGGTCTACGCTTTCGACGGGGTCAGCTTCAGCCTGTCCACCATCCTGACCAGCTCGGTCAGCGACTGCGTCTTCATCTTTCGCATCACGTGTCCGCGGTGCGCCTTCACCGTCGCGAGGCTTATTCCGATATCTCCGGCGATCTGCTTGTTGAGGCGGCCGGCCAGCACCAGTTCAAGCACCTCGCGTTCGCGCTGCGTCAGCGTGTCGAAGTTGGAGCGAATTTCGGCGACGGCGCGCTCATTATCGCGGTGGGCGCTATCCTTCTTGATCGCCACATGGATGGCGTCCAGCAACTCCTGATCACGAACGGGTTTGGTCAGGAACTCGACGGCCCCGGCCTTCATCGCCCGAACCGACATCGGGACATCCGCATGTCCGCTGATGAAAACAACGGGCAGATGCACATTCGCCTCGATAAGGCTATCGTGAAACTCCAGTCCGCTCCGTCCCGGCAACCTGACGTCGAGGACGAGGCATCCCGGGCCGTCAGGGCGTGGATGGTCGAGAAATTCCTGAACCGAGGCAAACAGCTCGACGCGCAGGCCCACGGACCGCAGCAGGCCCTCGAGAGCTTCGCGGATATCCCGATCGTCATCGATGATGATGACGGTCGGTTGAGCATCGTTACGAGACGTTTTCAAGCGAGTCCCTTGTGGCTGCCGCGGGCAATGCGCATTGGAAAACAGTCCCATGGGGAAGACGCGGCGACGCCCAGAGACGGCCGCCATGGGCTTCCACAATCGAACGTGAGATCGACAAGCCCATACCCAGCCCCTCGCGCTTGGTCGTGAAAAGCGGATCGAAGATCCGATCGGCGCTCGCTGGATCGAGCCCCGTACCGCAATCCTCCACCGCCACCAGAACGCGACCTTCCTCGTCGAGCCGGGTGTTGACCCGCAACACCCGTCGCTGCAGGCCACCCATTGCCTCGATGCCGTTCAGGATAAGGTTCATGATCACCTGCTGCAACTGGACCCGATCCCCCATGATCGTTTCGAGGCCGTGGCGCAAATTTGTCTCGACCGAAACGTCGTGCCGGCTCAGTTCTGCCCGCATCAGTTCCAGAATATTCTCAATCACGCCGTTGATGTCGATTTCCGCCATCTCGGGCGGGGATTTGCGGGCCAGCGCCCGAATGCTCCTGATGACTTCCGCGCCGCGGTGACCGTTTCTGACGATGCGCTCCGCGGCATTTCGCGCCTCGCCGAGGTCGGGCGGGTCCTTTCCGAGCCAGCGCAAGCAGGTCTCCGCATTGGTCACGATCGCCATCAGCGGCTGATTCACCTCATGCGCGATCGAGGCCACCAGCTCGCCCATAGTCGTCAGCCGCGCGACATGCACGAGATCGGCCTGGGCGTCGCGCAATGCATCTTCGTTCCGCCGTTGCTCGCTGACGTCGATGGTGGTCCCGATATATTCGCGGATCTCGCCAGATTCTCTCATGATCGGCCGGCCCGCACCGTGGACATATTTGAGCAGCCCGTCCGGGAGTACGATCCGGAAGTCGCACGCAAACCCCGCGCGGTCGCGAATTGCGATATCGAGAACTTGCTGAACAAACGCGCGGTCTTCCGGGTGAAGTCTCTCCAGAAACAGCTGGAAGTCAGGCGGATTGTCCTTCGCCGGATCGTGGCCGAAGATTCGGGAATGCTCCTCCGACCAGAACAGCTTTCCGGTCGCTAGAACCCAGCTCCAGCTGCCGGTATGGCTTATCTTCTGTCCCTCGCTCAGGAACGCCTCGCTGCGTACCAGATCGGCATAAAGGTAGGCGTTCTCAAGCGAGATCGCCGCCTGCGATGACAGGAATTCCAGCACCGCGATCCGCTGCGGCGTAAACGCATTCGGTGTCAGATTGTTTTCGAGATAGAGGGCGCCGACCAGCTCGGCTTGCTTGATGACAGGCAAGCAAAGAACGGATTTGGGGCGGCGTAACCGCACATAGTGGTCGTCCACAAACAGGTTGCTCGCCGTGGCATCGTCCATGATCAGACTGGCCCGCGTCCGGACGACATAGTCGAGCGCGGATTCCGGAAGGTCCTGGCGCGAGACGATTTTCTCCTGAAGCGCGACCTCCACTCTGCCACGATCGGTGACGGCCTCCGCCGCTATCTGAGGCTCGTTGTTGCGAAAGAGGATGAGAATGCCGCGCTCGGCTCCTGCATGCTCGATGGCTATTCGCATCAAGGTCTCGATCAGGGCGCTCAGCACGATCTCGCCAGACAGCGCCTGGGACGCCTTGAACATCGTGCCTATGTCCAGCTGCTCGACCGACGCATCAAAGGTCGTACTCGGAGCCAGCGGCGTTGCGGGACCGCGAAGGTATGGGTGGCTTCGGTCGAGCTGACGAACCTTGCCGTCGGCGCCCCAGCGGACATAACAGTCCCGTGCATCCCGCAGATAGACGTCGCAGATCTTCTTCAATCCACGCGCCATGTAAAACCGGGCGGCAAGCTCGTTAGCAATCCCCTCGTTCTGGACGAAGCCGTGCAGGCGCGCCGAGCGAATGGCGTCCTCGTACAGCTGTTCGGCATCCAGCTCGCGGCCGTTCAGACGCGCTATCTCGGCTTCCAGAAGCGCTGCGCGGTTCGCAAAATTCTCCGGGCAGTTTTCCGCCCAGGCCGTAATCTTTTCGTGATGCGCGGAAAGCGCCTCCAGGTGCTGCCGCCGCTGGTCGGAGGTCGCGGAGTCGCAGGCCGCCGCCCGCGTGAGCGCGCCATAGAAATGATACTCGGCGAGCTCGAAATCAGTGGCCAGCGCCCAAAGCAAGGGCGTGGCTTTCGATGCCGCCGCCATGGCAGACGAATAGTCGCCTGCGAAGAAAAGCGCCTGCAGCTTGCGTATCCAGTAGCAGCCCATGGGTTTGGCAAGCCGGGGGTCGCTCTCCAGATGCTGTTCGAACACCCTTTCCTCAAATGCCGTGTCGTCGAAAGAGGCGGACTCCGGAGCGGGCCGGCGAAGGCTCCGGACCAGCGCAAGCTGCCCGACGATCACATCGACGACGAGGCCGAACTTCGCCTTCCGCGCAAATTCGAGCGCATTCTCGACCTCTCGCTCGACTTCGCCGAGCGGTTCGCCAACGGCGAGGAAGTTCGTGACCAGGTCGACGCTGCTATAGGCCGCATAAGAGAGTTCGCCCGCCTGCTGTGCCGCATCGAATGCGCGCCGCACATAGGCGCGGCAGCTCGGAAGTGGCTGCATCCAGGGAGCAACGTGATTGCTGAAAGTCTGGTAGACGCGGGCCCGGAGACCGTCGTGCTTCTCCGTCAACGCCAGGCCTAGCTGGCTGAAGCGGTAGCCCGACCGGTAATCGCCAAACAGCCGGCCCAGCACTGTGCCCAAACACACATAGGCATAGGCCGACACATCGCCATTGCCGTATTCCAGACTGAGCGTCGCCATCCGGATCGAAATGATCGCGCCCAGGCCCTCGCTACTGAAGTTGGCCGGAGGCACCAGCGTCGAAAGGACGCTCATCACGGCGCATTGGTTCAGATCAGTCATTGGCGGCAGATCGACAAGCGCCTCGATCTCCCGAGTCCCAAGCCGCTGCAACAATCTCTCATAGTCGCGGCGAACATCCTCCATTGTCGCGGGCGACGGCAGCTGGATGCCAACCCGCCGGAGATATCCCAGGCCGACCTCGACCGCCCGGTCGCTCTGGTCCAGATTGGTATACAGGGTCACGCGCAGGCATGTGACGGAGGCCTCTTCGACCCGGTTCTCCACCCGGCCGGAAAGCTGCACGAGCCGTTTCTCCGAGGACGCCAAATCTCCGGTCAGGTACTCGCATTCAGCTCTAAACAGCTCGAGCGCAAACGCGAGCTGATAAGTCCGCTCCCACTTGTCGTCCTCCAGTAACGCGCTGCCAGCGGCCAGATAGGCCAGGGCCGACGCGTAGGCGGTAGTCGCCCTGGCGCGTTTGCCTGCCAGGAGATTGAGCTCAGCGACATGCTCGCGCTCCTCCCGGGACGCGATCAGCGCGACCCCGCGATCGAATTGATTGACGATCTCGAAGATGTTCTCCTCGAACTCCTCCGGCGCCTTCAATGATGACGAAAGTGCTCTTCCGATCCGCAGGTGCGACGCAGCCCGCTCGTCTTCGGGGGTCACGACGTAAGCGGCCTCCTGGACGCGATCATGGAGAAATGTGTAGCCGCTGTTTTGGCGCAGCACGAGACCCGCCCGAACGGCTTCCCAAAGTGCTGCGTGGATCTGCTCCTCGGATCCTCCATACACCCGGGTCAGGGTAGCGATCGTGCAGTTGTTGCCCAGGCACGCGAGTTGCTGCAGGGCCGCCTGCGCCGCCTTGGGCAGCCGCCGCAGCTTCTCGATCATGAGGTCTACCACGTTGTCGGTGAAACCCTTGGCCCGGATTCGTTCCATGTCCCACCGCCAGGCGAGCGCGCGCGGATCGAACGCGATCAGCCCTTCCTCCGCCAGCGCGGCAAGAAACTGGATCGTGAAGAAGGGATTGCCGGCGGTCTTCTGATGCACCAGTTCGGCCAGCGGTTCGGCAAGCGCCTGACTGCATCGGAGCGCTTCTGCGATAAGCCGGCAGACATCGCCGCGTCCCAGCGGCGCCAGCACAATCTGCGTCGTTCGCGCGCCGGCCTTGCCGACCGAAGCCAACATGCGCATCAGGGGATGGGCGAAGCTGACTTCGTTGTCCCGGTAGGCGCCAATCAGCAGAAGGTGCTTCACCTCGGGATGCGTGACAAGATGCTCGAGCAGATCAAGGCTGGCTGCATCGAGCCATTGCAGGTCATCGAGAAACAGCGCGAGCGGATGCTCCGGCCGGGCGAAAACGGCGAGGAAACGCCGGAATACCATCTGGAAACGATTCTGCCGGTCTTGCGGCGAAAGCTCCGGAACCGCCGGCTGCTCTCCGATGATGAGAGGGAGCTCCGGAATCAGGTTGACCATGATTTGTCCGTTCGGACCGAGCGCCTCCAGCAGCGTCCGTCGCCATTGGCTGACTTCCGCCTCGCTCCTGGCAAGGATTTGCCGGACCAGCGACTGGAAAGCCTGCGCCAGCGTCGCATAGGGGATGTCGCGCTTGTATTGGTCGAACTTGCCGCCGGCAAAGAGACCGCGCGCCGGCGTCAGCGATTTGTGAAGCTCGCTCACTACCGACGACTTGCCGACGCCGGAATAGCCGGAGACCAGCACCAACTCGGTGGTGCCCCTGGCCACCACCTGATCGAACGCCGCGACCAGCGCTGCGATCTCGGCCTCGCGCCCATATAGTTTTTCGGGGATCAGCAGCAGGTCCGAACCGTCATGCGCGCCCAACGAAAACGTGTCGATGGAGCGGCGCGCCTCCCATGCCTTCAGGCAGCGCTGCAAATCGGCCTCGAGACCGGCGGCCGTCTGGTAGCGGTCCTCGGCATTCTTGGCCAGAAGCTTCATGACGATGGAAGAGAGCTGGGCCGGAGCCGTGGCCGATCGATCGCAAGGCGGGATCGCACGACGCGCGATGTGGCAATGGATCCATTCCATGGGATCGGAGGCCGCGAACGGCAAGACCCCGGTGAGCATTTCATACAGGGTGATGCCTAGCGAATAGAGATCGCTGCGGGCGTCGATTGAGCGGTTCATGCGGCCGGTCTGCTCGGGCGCGATGTAGGCAAGTGTCCCGACGATGCCTTCGGGCGGCGCGGGCGCCTGGCGCTCGCGCGGCAGCCGCGACGCAATGCCGAATCCGGTAAGCCGCACATCGTCGGTGGCGTCGACGAGCACATTCGCCGGCTTGATGTCCTTGTGAATGAGACCATGCCGATGGACGTGGCCGACGACGGCCGCGAGGTTGATGGCGATGCGCAGGAATTGAATCAACTCCAGCCGTTGATTGAGAAGGCGGTCGAGCGGCTCGCCGCCATTGTCCTTCAGCACAAGGGTAGCGGATCCCTTGTCGCGGACCAGCGCCAGAGGCAGCGCCGCCCAGCTGGAATCGAGCTCGTCCGCCAACGCGTATTCGTGCTCGAGCCGCTTGATAAGCGTCGGCCGACCCGCGACAAGCGCCAACACTGGCACGGGATTGTTGGGCTGCCGGGCGCGATGCAGCGCAAACTCCCCATCGTCTCGCAGCGTCTCTAGCTTGTAACCGGTGAGGTCCATTTTCATGGTCCCTACCCAGATATCCCAGCATGCGTCCGTTGTCATCCGTCGGCCAGTATCGGCAGACCAATCCGACGAAGGAAATGTGCTGGCGGAATGGGATCCAGCCCACACGCGATCTCAATAGCGCAGGCGCTCTTTAGACAAATGTGACACTCGCAAGAAGTGTGACACTCGCAAAAAGCTCCAGCAGCGCGATAAGTTAGAACCGTTCGAAGTACGGACCGAACCAGCCTTCTTGCTGGCATATAAGCAAAACAGCATACTTCCTGAATTGCAATAGATCGAGGCCCCCCTCCGCGTTTGCTTCATCGGCGATCCGCGGGAGAACGCGGACATCGGGACGAACCGAAATGAAGTTGAAGCCAGGATCGCGACTGTTTGCAATTCTCTTGAGCGGCTTGCTACAGTCGCCCGATGTTGCGCACGCGGGGGATCTGGTTGCGCCCGATCGGATAGGCCGCCTCGATGCACCCAAGAGTTTTTCCTTTCGCGTGCTCACGGTACACTCGAACAACAACGCACAACCGAAATTCGCGGCGCGGATGGCGGCGCTGTACGAGAAATATGCCCACACTCATCCTGACTGGCGCGTCAACATTCAGTTGATGTCTCTTCAGATCCCACAGGAGCACGCGCGGCTGCTGGAACAGGCGAGGAGTGGGACAGCACCGGACTGTTCTGCGGTGGATTCTTTCGAAGTTCCCCTGTTCATCCGCGCCGGCGTTCTCCAGCCGATCGATCAATATTTCACCAAGGAAGAAATTGACGATCTTTTTCCCTTTATCCGGCCGATCGTCTCCGATGCCGAAGGCCACATCTACGCCTGGTGGTGGACGACTGATCTGCGCTTGCTCTACCGCAATATGGCGCTTGTCCCCGACCCGCCCCGCACCTGGCAAGAAACCAAGCAGGCGGCTATGGCGGCCAAGCGAGCGGCGGGCCCCGGCCTCGAAGGATTCCTGTTCAACGGCGGTCGCAACGAAACCACGACGGTCGACTTCCTGCCGCAATTCTGGGCGCAAGGCGGCAAGCTCGTCGACGAAAGGGGAACTCCCGTCTTCGGACAGGAGCCGAACAAAACCTATCTGCTGAACGCGATCGCGTTTTATCGTGACTTGATCCAGTCGGGCGCATCGCCGGCCCGCGTCGCGAGCATCAGCAATTATGACGACCTCACCGCAGCTTCTATCTCCGGCAGCGCGGCCATGATGGTCAATGGCGATTGGGCGATGAGCCAGATGCGGGCGGCGATGAAGCCTGAGACTTTCGCAAAATGGGCGGTCTCGATGCTGCCGGGACCGACCGCCGATCAGCGCTCCACTGCGAGCGGCGGCTGGACTTTCGCGTCCTTTTCGAAGGATCCCGTGAAGGTGAAGGCATGCATGGACCTCGTCCGTGAGGTCTATATGGGTCCGGCCACCGAAGTGCTGGAGCGCCTGCCGACACGCCAAAGCGAGTTCAATTCGCTGCCGATGTTTCGCACCGATTTCTATCTGCAGATCAAGCAATATCTGAAGCTGGGCCAGGCGCGGCCCGGCCTTCCGATCTACACCGAAATCTCGAACCGACTGCAAATCGCCATCAGCGAAGCGCTCGCGGGGACCCGGACACCGGAGGCCGCGGTCGACGAAGCGGTGGATCAAGTCGCGAAAGCCGCCGCACGTTACCAATGAGAGCGCCGGCATGACGTCGGCAGTCAAGCAAGGCCCGAGACACCAACGATCCGGCGGCGGGCGCAGAGGCTGGCGGTTCGACCTCGACCGACATCCCGTCTGGTGGTTGTTTCCGCTCGCGCTCCTGTTAACCGCCTTCTATCTCTATCCGGTCCTCGAAGTCGTTCGAACAAGTTTCACGGACGCGACGCTTCTGAATTCGGCCTATTCTTACACGCTCGCCAGCTACCGATCCGTTCTTGCGGATTCCGCTCTGCCCCAGATCTGGCTGGCGACTGTTATTTTTGTCGCCGGCAGCGTTATCGGCCAGACAACGCTCGGGCTTTTGATCGCCTTGACCCTTGAGGCAGGATTTCGACGCCGTTTGCCCGGGGTCAGGACAGTTCAGGTCGTCGTGCTGGCGACCTGGATCATTCCCGGCGTTGCTTCGGCAATCATCTGGCAGCTGCTCCTGAGCGAGGCTAATTTCGGCTTCTTCAATGCGATGTTGGGACTGTTTTCGTTGTCGCCGGTGCCGTGGTTGTCGGATGCCAAGGTTGCGATCTGGTCTGCGACTTTGGCGAACATCTGGCGCGGCACCGCGCTCAGCATGATCTTGCTTTACGCGGGCCTGAAAACCATTTCCCCAGGTCTGTACGAAGCCGCCGCGGTCGATGGCGCCACCGCTCTTCAAGCTTTCCGCTATATTACGCTGCCAAGATTGAGACCCGCGCTCCTGATCAACGCCGTTATTGTCAGCGTCTTCTCCCTTAACACATTCGAACTCGTCATGCCTTTGACAGGTGGTGGCCCCGGGCGTTCAACGGAGGTTCTCGCATTGGCCGCCTACAATGCGGTCTTTCACGATTTCAATCTGGCGCAGGGCAGCGTCCTTGCGGTTCTGATGCTGCTCCTCAATCTTGCCTTCACGGCCGTCTACTGGCTGACATCGAGGGGGCTGCGTTGAATTCCCGCGCCCGCAATGAAGCAATCCCGATCTATCTCGCGCTTGCCTTGATTCTGTTGTTCTTTGCGCTCCCCCTGTTTTGGCTGTTGTCGTTGTCCATTCGCACGCCGGCCGAAATCCTGATTGCGGAGGTGCGCATCGTTCCGCATTCGCCCACGCTGCAAAATTTTGTGGAAGTGTTGGGAAATCAGCAGTTCCTCGGCTATCTCTGGAACGGCGTCACGCTTTCGGTCGTCGGCGCCGCATGCGCTTGCGTCGCCGCCGCCCCCGCGTCCTACGCGTTTTCCCGCCTCAAATTCCCCGGCAAGACCCAACTGCTGTTCGCGGTGCTCGGGTTCCAGATGATTTCGCCGCTGGTGATCATGTTGCCACTCTACCGCTATATGCATGCGCTGGGCCTCACCGAGTCCCATCTCGGCGCGGCCCTCGTCTATGCCGCGGTCGCTGCGCCGATCGCTACCTGGACTCTTAAAGGGAGTTTCGACGCCATTCCGGAAGAGCTCGAAGAGGCGGCGATGATCGACGGCTGCACCCGCTCGCAGGCATTCCTGCGCATCACATTGCCTATCGGCCTGCCGGGGCTGGCGTCGACCTTCATTCTGACGACGATGCTGGGGTGGTCCCAGTTCATCGTCCCGTTCATCCTGCTCAGTCAACCCGATATGTTGCCGATCTCCGTCGGCATCTTCAACTTCCTGGGCGCCTACACGGGTTCGGCGACGCAACTCGTCGCGGCCGCGAGTGTCTTGTCCCTGCTTCCGGCCGTTGTCATCTTTCTCTTCTTTCAGAAATTCGTCGTAGGTGCCCTGACCGCAGGTGCCTTGAAGGAATGACGTTCGAAATTCAGGTCGGCGCCCGCAAGATGAAGCCGGCACCGCGGACACTATAGATCATCGGGATTTCGTTCGGAGCGTCGACCTTGTGACGCAGTCGGCCCATATGGACGTCGACCAGATTCGTGGTCGGAAAAAACTTGTAATATAATTCCAGACCTCCGCCAGCAGCGTAGCCCGCGTCAGCAACAGGTTGCTCCGGCGCATCATGTATTCCAGCAATCGGAATTCCCGGGGCAACAATTCAAGCGGTCGCTCGCCGCGCCTGGCGCTTCTCTTGATGAGGTCGATTTCCAGGGTCCCTGCCCGCAGCAGGGACTCGCGCGACTCCATCAGCGCTTGCAGTGTCGCCTCTAATCGAGCGACGCGTTCCACGATCGCCGCCCGGTCGACCGAATCCAGCCGGCCGAACAGGGCGGGGTGGATCTTTTCGGCGACTTCGCTCTGCTGCCGGCCGCCGTGCCACGCCCCATCGCCGGTTGCCCGCTGTCTCGACGGCGCGCGTGACGGCGCGGTCGGCACGACACGTCTGTTCGTGAGTTCGTTGTCGGCGTTGCGGGTTTTCCTGTGCATCTTGCGACTTGTCCTTCTCTTGATCTTTCACGCCGTCGATAATTTCTCCGAAGCGAGCAACGAGATCACGAGGATCCCCCCTCGCGCCGCTGCTCCAGCGCGAGCTGAATGCAGTTAAGCAAATCGTCCTTGGTGATGGGTTTTTCGAGAAAGCAGATCGCCCCGGCCCCTAGCGCCTGCGCACGGCGGTGCGGGTCCGAAAATGCCGTGATGAAGATCGTCGGAACCCGCTGACCGGATGCGGTCAGCCGCTGCTGAAGCTGGATTCCCGACATTCCGGGCAGTTTTACGTCGGCGATCAGGCACGACGTCTGATTTAGGCGGCCGGATTGCATAAAATCCTCGGCGGACGAAAACGCCTGGACGGCGAAGCCAAACGCCTTGAGGAACCCCTCGATGGCGTCACGAACGGATTTGTCATCGTCGATGCATGCGATAAACGGATCTTGCGACACGGCAGTTTCCCCGAACCGACACCAGAGATATCGCCAGCTCCCCTGATCGCTCAATTGTCCCGGCGTAGCGGCTACTTGGCTGAAGGTTGGGGAACGACCTAGACTATGGTCTAAGTGGAAACGGCTTAGACAGCCGGATGGGATCGCCGCGACTAGCCGTTCCGGGGGCCGACCGTGTGTGTTGATGATCGCGCTGCACGGCGGTCATCGAGCAGGCGGGAATTTGCCGCGATCTTCCGAAATTCGCCGGCATCGCGCCGAAGGGTCGGCCGGCGATCCTCCTGCGGCGAGACCCGACCCACCGCCCGCCATGGGTCTGCCCCTTATTACTCGTCCTCGAACTCGTCTTCCTCGTCGACCTTGGCCTTGCGATGCGCCGCGACTTTCCGTCCCCCAGCGATCCCGTCACGTTGGGTTCGCGCGAGGCGTAGGGATTGCGGCCCGCGGCGCGCGCGGCGACCTCTTCGCCGGACATCGCAGCCGGCTGGCAGATCAGGCGCCGCGAGGCGCGGCGCATCAAATCGACGTGGATGTGATCGAAGTGATAGACGTTCGAACCCGGCGCCAGCACGGTGGTGAACTGCTGGCAGGCGGTCGCCTGCACGTCGCGCAAAAAGCCCTGCTCTTCCGGCAGCCCCTTCCAGCCGTCCCTCACCGAAATGTGCCGGCCGTCGGCGAGCGTAAAGCCGGCGATATCCAGCGCGTTGCCGAAGGCGTGCTCGGAAATATGGGCGTAGGAATTGCCGTTCATGCCCCGGCAGGAATAGGCGGAGATCTGCTTGATCTCGACCACGCGCGCGCCGAACCAGCGCATGGCTGCAGGCTGCACGGAATCGGCGAGCCAGCGGTCAAGCACCGAGACGATCGGACAAGCCAGGGTCGCCGCCGGTCTTACGGCGACAGCGCCAAAGGCGGCGACGGAATTACCTTGCGGCGGTCCGAGTCGCGGCAACGGCGCCGCCTGCGGATAGCCCGTGCCGACATCGGGACGCGGCGAATAAGGCGCTGTCGCGCGGTCGCGTGACGGGTAGGCGGGCGCCGCCATATAAGGTCCCGGATATTGTCCGTTGGTTGCTGGCGGCGAGTTTGCCCCCGGCGCGCCTTCGGGCGGCAGCTCGATGTCATCCTCCTCGGGCGCGACACCCGGCGGTGCCAATGAAATCGGCTCGCTCGGCGAGGAACCATAGGCCGGCTGGCGCAGCGCGCTGTTGGTGTATGGCGATGGCGTCGGATAAGGCGCCGCCGTTGGCTGCGGCGGCGGTTGCGAGACCGGCCAGTGTGGCTGGTTGCCGATATTGGCGGGCGGTCGCAAACTTTCGTCGGCGAAACCGAAACTTCCGCTGCTTTCGCCGAGTGCTGCGACCTTGAGCGGAAACTCTGCGCCGCAGACGCCGGGGCCCGAAATCGGGTCGATCCGGACCAGTTCCGGGGTCTCCTTGACGGCGCCGGATTTCAGGCACGCGATTTCGGCCTCGGCCCGCCATGGTTCGCGCTCCGCGGACTGAAAAAATCCGCGGCCGCAGCCAGCCAACGAGACAAGGACGAAGGAGCCGACGAGATACAAACGAACTCCGCGCGTCATCCCTGCAGGTTCGACGAATTTATTTAAGGACTCTTCAACGCCATGTTTTCATTATTCTTTAACCACGTTGCGCAGCGCAGCGAGGTGGCGGAGGGACAGCGACGCTGACTTTTCAGTCGGGAACGGATCCTTATCTCAATTGTTACAACGGGCAGCGGACGTAAACCACGGAGCTTCCCAAATGACCTTCACGGGTCCTTTCGTCAGCAAACTGAGCGTTATAGCCGCGTACGTCGCATTCGCCTTTGTCGGCGCCATCGTGTTCGGCGTGTTCTAGCGTTCAGGTTGCCCAGATTTCACAACGCCCGCGGTTCTGGATTTTTCCAGCCGGCGGGCGTTTTCATTTTGATACCGGGATAAGCTCGAAGCGCGTTTTCGCGCTAGCCGGATGTTCTGTGCGTGGATGGCCGGGACCCGCCTCGGCCATGACGGAAGGCGCATCAAGTTTCAAAAATTCGAACAGCTCGATCCGGTGACCCCGCCGATAGTAAAATCCTTGCACATCAGACCGGGATTGTCGGGATCTGGATACATGCCGTCACGCGAGCGGTCGCGGACCGTGTGATTGTGGCGCCAGCCGCGAGCGAGCATGCAGCGCTTGTAGGCCGCAGGCGTCGGCTTGCCGTTCTGCGGGGCGCCCAATGTCTGCGAGCAATAATTGGTGTCGGCCCGCAGTATCTCGTCGCCGCGCGGCTGTTTTGTGATGTTGTCATAGACAACGCTATCGGCATGCGCGCTCAGCGCGCCGCCGAGCAGCAACAGCGTGACCAGGGCCAAACGTTTCATCTTCGATCTCCATCTTTGCGACAGTCGCCTTGGTCATCGGTCGCGCCAGAGCGATGCACCGGTTCAGAGGCGATCGATTACAAATTGGAAATGGGCCCTTCATGCAGGATGGCCATTCAGCCGCCGTTCAGCCGGCTGGGTTATCAATCGCGACTGAAATCGGGGGCATTTTCGATCGTGACGAGGCAGCAGTTTTCGTTCGCGGCATTGTTGATGTGCTGGCTGGTGGCCGGCACGCATCCCGCCAATGCGATGCCATCGCCTTTCGAGACCGATGGTCCTGCGGCTGCATCGGACCCAGCTCCCCGCCTGACCAGGCTGGCGCAGACCCAACCGGCGGCGCAAACGCCTTCCGCGCCGGCGCCGAGCGCGGCGCCACCGCCTGCTACTGCACCCTCGCCCGCGCCCGCCGCCGACGAGCCGATCGGCAATGTCGCGACGCTCACCGGCAGCGCGACCGTCACCCGCAACAGCGCCGCGACGCCGCTGCATCTTCAGGACGACATCTTCCAGGGCGACATCCTGCAGACACAGGCCAATTGCACGCTCGGCGTCACCTTCACCGACGCAACCACCTTCAATCTCACCGCCAACGCCACGATCACGGTCGACAGTTTTGTCTATGAAGACGGCGGCAAAAAAAACGGCGCGCTGTTCGATGTCGCCAAGGGCACCGTGGCGTTCGTCGCCGCTGCCGTCGCGCATACCGGCGACATGCGAATCTCGACGCCGTCGGCGACGCTCGGCATTCGCGGCACCACCGGCCTGATCGAGGTTCCGCAGGGAGCGTCGGCGGCGAACCCCAGCACTGTCGCCATAAAACTTTATCCCGACGCGGATGGCCGGGTCGGACGGATCGAGGTCAACGGCCGCGACGGCTCGCGGCTTGGCTCCCTCACCCAGGGATCGAGCGGTTTTACCATCCGGCCCGGCGCCATGGGCCGCTTTGCGGCGGTGCCGCTCGTGATCACCCCGCAGCAGGCGCTACGCGATCAGGGCATCGTGCGTCAGGTCCACGCCGCGCAGAGCGTCGGCCGCCAGATCGTCACGCAACGGCGCATCCAGCGCCAGCAAAATCCGAACCAGAATCCGGCGCGCGCCAATCCGCTGCGCCAGCCCGGCCCGCAGCGGCAGAACAGCCTGCCGCAACGGCCTGGCCAGCCGCAGCGACCCGGCGCGCCGCAACAACCCGGTTCGCCGCAGCGACTGGGCGCACCGCAACAACCCGGTTCGCCGCGCGAACCCGGTTCGTTACACGAACCTGCATTGCCGAACCGCGCCGGCGAGCCGCAACTGCAGCCGCGCCCGGGCGTGCAACCGGGGCTCAACGCGCCCGGCGTGCAGCGGCCTGAACTACAGAACCGGCCCGCACTACTGCCACGGCGGCCGGCGCCGCCCCTCGCGCCAAAAGGAAAGCCGCGCAGGGAAAAGCGGTAGGAACGGGTGCAACGAAATTCTGCCGCTCGCGCCTGCGCGCGATACGACATTCGCGATTAACCGGTCGGCGCCGAAAACCACAGTCTGAATGTGAGACCCGGCGAGTTGTCGAGCATTTCGATCCGCGCGCCATGAAGGCGGGCAACGGCCGCGACCAGGCTGAGCCCGAGGCCGTTTCCTGGCGTGTAACGACTGTGTTCGAGCCGGTAAAAGCGCTTGAAAACGTGCTCGTATTGGTCGGGGGGAATTCCGCGCCCGTCGTCGGCAATCGAGATCATCGGCTGGCCGTCGATGTTTTCATTCGCGACGACGACTTGCCCTCCGGCGCGACCATGCTTGATCGCATTGTCGACGAGATTGGCGATGGCATCGAAAATCAGATCACGATCGCCGGTCACCAGCACCTCACGATCGCCGACAACAGTGAGACGGGTACCGTCCTGTTCGGCCGCGGCATCGTACAACTCGACGACCTCACCGGCGATTTCAGCCAGATTCACGCTGCGGAACGCTTCCTTTCGCGCCTGGGTCTCGATTTGCGCAATCCGCATAATGGACAACAATATCCGCAACACGGCGTCGAGATCGGCGATGGTGTCGCCGATCAACAATTGATCATTCTCGCCAATGCGCGGACCATGAAAGGCCTTCTCCAGGCGTCCGCGCATTCGCGTCAACGGTGTCCGCAGGTCGTGCGCAACGCTGTCGCTGACCTGCTTGACCTCCCCCATCAAGGTCTCGATGCGGTCGAGCATCAGATTGAGATTCTCCGCGACGCGATCCCATTCGTCATTGGTGCCGCGGAGCGGGATGCGCTTGTCGAGACCGCTGAGCATGATGGCCTGGCTGGTCGCATTGATCGATTCAATCCGCCCCACTGTCCGGCGTGTCACCAGGATGCTCGCGACCCCGGCAAGCACAAATATCAACGCAACGGCCGAGACCACGGCTGTCTTGATCTGATCGGTAAAGCTGTCGAGGTCGCTGATATCCTTGCCCACCAGCAGCCGATCGCCGCTGGGAAATGTTTCGATCATCGCTCGCAGCAGCGGCCGGCGTGGCGCATCAGACGACTCCGGCGCGCGAAACTCCGTCCAGCCTCTGGCTACGGTGACCGTCGATGGCCATGCCCCGAGGTTGCCGCCGAGTACGGCCAGTGACGGCTCGACGAGGAGATACACATTGTCCGCAAAACTTTTGTCAGCGATGCGCTGCTGTATCAGCGCGATCAGCCCGTCGCGCCGATTTCGCTCGTAGGCGGCAAGCAGGCTCGAATATTCGGTCATGATCGCATGATCCGACCGGCTTCGCACATAGGAGGAAGTGGACAGGTAGACATAGCCGAAAATCACCGAGACGATCACGCCGAAGGTCCCGATCGCGATCAGCGCCAGCTTGAAAGTCGATGACGTTAAGGTCTTAGCCAGGAGCACGGAGACGGTACCCGATGCCGCGAACCGTATGGATCAACGGATAGGCTTGCTGGCCGTCGACTTTGCGGCGCACACGCCCGACATAGACGTCAATGATATTCGTCGAGGGATCGAAATGAAGGTCCCAGACGTGCTGCAGCAACATGGCCCGGGATATGACGCGGCCTTCGTTGCGCACTAAATACTCCAGAAGCTGGAATTCCCGCGGCAAGAGACCGATGTCCTTGCCGCGCCGGCTGGCGGTCCGCGACATCATGTCGATTGCGAGATCGCCGACACGCAGGATGGTTTCCTTGGCGACGGTGTCGCTGCGTCGGCCAAGCGCCTCGACGCGCGCCAACAATTCGACGAATGAAAACGGCTTGACCAGATAGTCATCACCGCCGGCGCGCAAGCCGCGCACGCGGTCGTCGACTTCCCCGAGCGCACTGATGATCAGGAAGGGCGCGGCGATGCCGTCGTCGCGCAATTGACGCATGACCGTGATGCCGTCGATGTCCGGAAGCATGCGGTCGATCGTGATCACGGCATAGTCGCTGGCAACGCCGCGGCTTAGTGCCTCGTTGCCGCTGGCGGCCAGATCGACCTTGTAACCGCTGCTCGTGAGCGATTCCACGAGCTGACCGGCGGTTTCCGGGTCATCCTCGACGACCAGAATACGGCGGTGACCTCCCGTCATGGTCTTCCGTCTCCGAACGACTGGCCAAAAGCCTATTTACTTTAGCAAAACCGGAAGTCGCGAAGCGTAAGGAGGCTTGCAAATAAGCGTGATGGCCGCCAGCCGAGCCAGTTTCGGCCTGCTCGATTGACGACCATCCCGATGTCTGGGCCCTTGCCGACGAACCGCGCCGTGGCAGCGGGACTGGCAGAACCGCCAAGGTTCGGTTCTCGCTGCGGCAATTCGCCAGATATTCAGCAGCGCTAGTAGCCGTAGTCGCCGCAGACGTCGACCCACTGCGGTCCATAGGGCGTCCACACTCTGCGCCAGCAGCTATCGTAGGAGGCGTAGAGGAAGGGGCCGCCGACGAAAGCAAAGCGATGGAAGCGGTGATGGAAGAAGCGGCCGTGGCCTCGGAACCCGAAACTTGAAAATCGGGGCGAGAATCCAGCATGCGCAAAGCGAGCACCCGCGAAATGGCCACCGCTAAAATGCGCGCCGCCATTCATGGCACCGAAATGCGCGCCGCCGCCCCAGCCGCCAGCGTGCATGCCGCCGCCCCAGCCGCCGGCGTGCATCCCTCCTCCCATACCCATGCCTCCCATGCCGCCATGGCCTCCTCCCATACCCATTCCTCCATGACCGCCCCCCATGCCGCCGCCTCCCATGCCGCCGCCCCCATGACCTCCGCCACCACCACCACCGCCGCCGCCGCGCGCGAGCGCCGGTGACGCCAGGGCAAGCGCAGCACTGAGCGCACCTGCGACGAGGCACCTAAGGATCTTGCTGTTCATCCCAATTCCTCCGTGGTTGAATTGAAGCGACCAATGTCGTCGCGAGAAGAAGACGATCAGGAGACCCAAACGATCCAATGGTTTCAAATGACAAATGCGACAGTTTCTGACACGCAAGTTAGTTTTCACCGGCGCGCGCAAGGCGCTGCGTCGTTCGAGAACGTCCACCGAGCCCAAGCCTGCCCCGCGCGTGGATGGCGGGGTTCAGGCTGGTTCGGCGATCTCGGCTCAGAACGTTTTCCGGAGCGGGCTCAGGCCGCACGCCGCAACCATTGCCGCACTTTCTGCACCAGGTTGATGCGCCGGACTTCAGTCGTTGCGGCGATTGCGTGGTCGCCGGATTGAGTCTCCTCGACTGGCGACACTATGGTCGCGGCGGAGATTTCGATTTCTTCCGCGGATGGCGCCACAACCTCGGGCGCCATTGTAGCGGCGGAGGTCTCCACCTCGACACCATCGCTGTCGACCAACGGGCGCTGATCCTGCCCGCTCGCCAAAGGCCTCAAATCGGGTTGCGGCGGAGTCGATACCGGTGCCGGCAAGGCAGCCGGAGGCGCAACCACCTGCCGGCGCTGGCGCTTTTCGGCGGCCGGTTGCTTTTTTGCCCTGGCCGGCCGCGAAACCCGGGAGAGCGCGGCCGCTGCAAGCGCGAGCGGTCCGACATGTTCAAGAAACGCCCGCTCGTAACTGCGCGAGAGCCGCTCGACCGCGGCGTCGAGCGGCAGCCAGTCGACAGCCCTCACGTCGTCCATCAGCTCGTAGGCCTGCTCGCCGCTGGTCTCCATGCGCCAATAATGAACGATCTTGGAGCGCCCGCCGGACTCATAGACCAGCGTTCCCAGGAATTCATGCACGCAGACGTCATGCCCGGTCTCTTCCAGCACCTCGCGCTCGGCGGCGTCGCGTGCCGTCTCGCCGTCGTCCAGCCTGCCCTTGGGAAGAACCCATTCGTTGCGCTTGCGCAGGCGAACCACCGCGATCAGCGGCGGCTCCGCCTGCCGCAGCACAATGCCTCCCGCCGCCAGAACAGGCGCTCGTGCCATTTCGCATCCTCGATGCATTTTCGAATCGGGTTTCGATCGCTCAATATCTAGTGAACCGCGCGCGAAAAATCGAGATTGACGAACATGCTTTCCGCGACTTTCGGCTGTCCTGAACTTCAGGCGGGCTTTCGCAGCAGCGGCTCGCCGGCGCGGATCCGCGCCGAGCCTGCGACGTTGTCGCAGAACTCGAAATTCTCCGGCGCCAGCACGATGATGGTCGAACCATGCTCGAACCAGCCGAGTTCGTCACCCTTGCGGACGCCGACGTCGCACGGGAAGCTGACCGGCCCGACGGTATCGGCGTTGAGCAGGCGATCGATGAAATGCAGGCGGATGCTGGCGACGAGGATCGCCGCCACCGGCACCAGCGTCAGCGCCTCGCCGGTGGCGAGGTGGGCCCGGATCACCGCGCGCTCGTTCTTGCAAAACAGCTTTTCGATCCGCTTCAGCGCGATCGGATTGACGTTCCAGGTGTCGCCGCTGATGAAATCGACCTGCTCGATCCGCAGGTCGCCCGGTGCATGGAAGCGGTGATACATGCTCGAGGTCAGCCGCAAGGTGATGAAGCGCCCGTTGCGGTGCGCCTCTACCAGCGCGGGATCGCCGAGCAGGTCGAGCAGCGAATAGGGCGCGCCCTTGACCTGAAACAGCTCGGTATCGGCGATTCTGCCGAACGCGCCGATGATGGCGTCGCACGGGCTGACCACGACTGTCGGGTCGGGGTCGGACGGACGCAGCCCCGGCTTGAGCTCCCGCGTGAAGCAGTCGTGCAGGCTCCTGAAATGGGTCTTGCGCGCCTCGGACAAATCGAGATCCGAGAACAACCGCCAGCAGGCGATCGAGAGGTCGCGGACCAGCGGCTGCTCGATCTTGCTGAACCAGCCCATGAACCGGGTCAGCGCCGCCCGCGGCACGCGGTTGGTCAGGAGGAAGTTAATGTCTTCCTGCTGGGTCAGGATCGAGATCAGGCTTCGCACTGTCATGAATCTGTCAGCTCCGCTGGGTAGCGCTTGGTGCCATGGATTCGCCCCTTCCGATTCTGTCCTTCGCGGGTGCCGCCATTGCCGGCACCGCCGCCGCCGTTCCCAAATTGCGGGCGCGGCTGCAACTGTCGCGCGCCAAACACCGCTCGCTGACCGGCCACGCCAAGATGTCGCGCCTGGTGGCGCGGCTGATCCCGTTCTACGAGTTCGACCTCAACGACTTCTTCAATTCCGACGGCGCGCCGGCGGAGGTGGCCACGCGGCGCCAGGACGGCTTCTTCCGGCTCGCCGGCCTCTACCGCGAGCGGTTCGCCAAGGGCCGGGCGCTGACGCTCGAGGCCTCGGAAAAGATCTCCGACCTGCAATTCACCGAATCCTACCGGGTGCCGTTCCAGTATTCGAGGCTGGTGCGGGAGCATCTCGGCACCAGCGCCTTCGTGCAGTCGTCGGCAGGGGTCACGGTGACCGACCTCGACGGCAATGTCGCCTACGACCTGACCGGTTCCTACGGCGTCAACATCTTCGGCAACGATTTCTACAAGGAATGCATCGCGCGCGCGGAAGGCCGCGCGCATGCGCTCGGCCCGGTGCTCGGCCCCTACCATCCCGTCATCGTCGACAACGTCAAGCGGCTGTGCGCGATTTCGGGGCTCGACGAGGTCTCGTTCCACATGTCCGGCACCGAAGCGGTCATGCAGGCGGTGCGGCTGGCGCGCTATCACACCGGCCGCTCGCATCTGGTGCGCTTTGCCGGCGCCTATCACGGCTGGTGGGGCGACGTGCAGCCCGGCGTCGGCAACCCGATCGCGCCGCACGAGACCTATACGCTCGCCGAGATGTCGGAACGCACGCTGCGGGTCCTGCAGACAAGGCGCGATATCGCCTGCGTGCTGGTCAATCCGCTGCAGGCGCTGCACCCCAACGGCAATGCGCCATCCGATTCGGCGCTGGTCGACTCCGCGCGAAGCGGCGGCTTCGACCGCGAAGCCTACAGCGAGTGGCTGAAGGCGCTGCGCCAGGTCTGCACGATGCGGAACATCGCCCTGATCTTCGACGAGGTGTTCGTCGGCTTCCGGCTCGCCGCCGGCGGCGCCCAGGAATATTTCGGCGTGCGCGCCGACATGGTGACCTATGGCAAGAGCCTCGCCGGCGGCTTGCCGGTCGGCGTGGTCTGCGGGCGCAAGGAACTGATGCGCCGCTTCCGCGACAACCGCCCGGTCGATGTCTGCTTCGCGCGCGGCACCTTCAACTCGCATCCTTACGTGATGGCAGCCATGGACGAGTTCCTCACCCGGCTCGACAGCGCCGCGATTCGCTCCGCCTATGAGGGAATAGACGAGCGCTGGAACGGACGGGCACGGCAATTGAACGCGATGCTGGCCGAACACGATCTGCCGGTCCGCGTCTCCAACCTGTCCTCGATCTGGATGGTCCACTACACCGAGCCTTCCCGCTACAACTGGATGTTTCAGTATTACCTGCGCTCCGAAGAGCTCGGGCTGAGCTGGGTCGGCACCGGCCGGCTGATCTTCAGCCTGAACTATACGGACGCGGATTTTGCCGAAGTGGCAAAGCGCTTCGTCGCGGCGGGGAAGAAGATGAAAGAGGACGGCTGGTGGTGGCGCGACGCTGCCCTCACCAACAAGAAAATCCGCCGCCAGATCCTGAAAGAGATGTTCACGCGACGCGCCCGCTGACACGGGGCTTCTCACTGTCATGCCCGACCGTAGCGGTCCGAAGGTCGGCGTCGCTTTCGCTCGCCTGTGCCCGGGCATCCACGTCTTAACCGCGGCAAAGCAAGTAAAACGTCGATGGCCGGGACATCTGCGCGAAGACGCGCTTCGCGCTTTAGCCCGGCCATGACGAGTCTCAATATATCGACTTGTGACATCGCCTACTCGAAACTCAGGCGTGCTTCTCTTCCATGCCATGCTCGATCAGGTCGAGGCCGGGATCGATCAGTTCGCCCTTGAGCAGATAGATCGGCGCCTTGTAGTAAAGCTTGAGATCGCTGAAGGGGTCGGTGAGGATCTTGGTCATCCACACGAGGCCGGTCTCGACGTCGCGGATGAAGAACAAATGGATGGTGCGGAACAACAGCCCGCCGATCCCGACCGCGAGCCAGACCTTGGCGACCTGGCGCATGAAATCCGCGGGCGAGCTCCAGGGCACGAACAGGCCGAACAGGGTCGGGTCGAGATACAGCACCAGCGGCGACAGCGCCCAGATCGTCATCAGCACGACCTTGCGCTGCAGATTGTAGCCGACCTTGATTTCCTCTTTGTGCTCGTGGGTGGCCTGGTTGAGATGATCGTAACCCTTCGGCTCGAAGAAGAAATGACCGGCCTGCCTCGTGGTCATCGAGACCAGCCAGCCGATCAGCGCGGCCTTGACCGGATCGACGAACATGAAGGCATAGCCGACCAGGAAACTGAACGCGCTGACGAAGTGCAAACTCTGGTTGATACGGCTGTGATGATAGTAGCGATGGTCATCCCACCGTTGCGTTCGCAATGCCGTCATGAATCGCTTCATCGATCTCTCCTGTAATGCCTGCGTCATCTGCGTACAGGGATTCGATGTAAGATATGTGACGACATCATAATGACATGCCGGGTTAACAGTTATTAAGCCGCGGCGGCGACCTCGGTCTTGCGGAAGCGGACCAGCGAGAAGTGGCCGAGCGGCGGCACCAGGCGGCGCTCGACCAGTTCCATGTCGTGCGCGCCCGCCAGCCACTGCGCATAGCGCGACCAGGCGAATTCGGCGGTCCGGAAACCGAGCCGGCGCACCACCGGTTGCAGCCCCTGCTCGATGTAGCGGCGCATCCCGACATCCGCGCTGACCCGGGTCAGGATGATCAGTTCACCGCCCACGCGCAGCACGCGCGCGAACTCGTCCAGCGCCGCTTCCGGATTCGGCACCGCGGTGACGACATATTGCGCCATCACGACGTCGAAGGACTCGTCGGGAAATTCCAGCTTCTCCGCGTCCATCACCGCAAGGCCCTCGACATGCTTCAGGCGGAGCTCGGCGACCCGCCGCTTCGCCTTGCGCAGCATCGCCTCCGATATGTCGGTGCCGAAGATACGCAGATGCGGCGCGTATTGCGGCAACGAAATGCCGGTGCCGACGCCAACCTCGAGCACGCGGCCCCCAATCCTGTTGGTGGCCTGGATGGCGGCCTTGCGGCCCTTGCTGAACACTCCGCCGAACACGAGGTCATAGACCGGGGCCCAGCGGTCATAGGCCTGCTCGACCATGGCGCGGTCGAAGTCCCTGGTACCGTCAAGCTTGATGATTTCTGCCATGATGATTTCTCACTCGCTGTTGTGTGGATCCGGTTAGCCTTGACTCAATCAGTGCCGATTCAATCAACCTTGCACCGCGCTTCGGTTCGCCACGCGGCGCGCCGGCCGCAGCGAACGGCTCGGCTGCAACGCGCTGAGATTGCCGATGAATTGCCGCGCGCTGTTTTCCCAGGAACGCTCCAGCGCGAAATTCCGGCAGGTTTCGCGGGACATGCCGAGCGCGCGGATGCAGGCGCTGCGCAGATCGGTATCCAATGCCCCGACCGGATGGTCCGCGATGACGTCGAGCGGGCCCATCACCGGAAAGGCCGCGACCGGCGTGCCGCAGGCCAGCGCTTCGAGCTGCACGACGCCGAAGGTGTCGGTGAGGCTCGGGAACACAAAGACGTCGGCCGCGGCAAAATGCGCGCTCAACTCCCTGCCCTTCTTTTCCCCGAGAAACCTGACCTTGGGATAACGGCGCTCCAGCAGCGCGCGCTGCGGTCCCTCGCCGATCACCACCTTGGTTCCCGGCAGACTCAGCGCCAGGAACGCCTCGAGGTTCTTTTCGATGGCGACGCGCCCGACGGTCATGAAGATCGGCCGCGGCAAATCCAGCTCCACCGGCTCGTCGGGCCGGAACAGATCAGTATCGACCCCCCGCGTCCAGAAGCCGATCTTCCGAAAGCCGCGCGCGGCAAGTTCCTGCTTGAGCGAGGCGGTCGCGACCATGGTCATGGCGGCGGCCGAGTGAAAATGCCGCAGCACCGCGTAGCTGAACCACTCCGGGATGATGGAGCGCACCGCGATATATTCCGGAAAGCGGGTGGTATAGGAGGTGGTGAACGCCAGCTTGTGGCGTAGGCAATAGGCCCGCACCGCCCATCCGACCGGGCCTTCGGTGGCGATATGAATGGCGTCGGGCGCGGCCGCCTCGACCCGCCGGGCGATCTCGCGCCGGTTCGGCCAGGCCATCCGCAAGCTCGGATAGGTCGGCACAGCCATAGACGGAAACCCGTCCGGGGTCAGGAAGTCGATCTCGGCGCCGAGCTCCGCGGCGCTGTTGGCCAATGAGGTTAACGTACGCACCACGCCATTCACCTGCGGATGCCAAGCGTCGGTCGCGATCAATATCCGCATGAATGGGACGCCCTGAGAGCTATTGATTCTCAATGGCAGACGTTCGGCTATGGATATTTCATGCGTGTGACGTCATCGCCGTGAAATGATCTTTTCGGCAATTTTGAAAGTTTTGTGTCGGGCCGCGGGACCCCGAAACCCTCGAACCGGCCTTGTGGCGAGCCGGCGTCAGGCCTCAGTGACCGGGGCAAACGCGTCGCGGTTGGTGCGCCAGGCACGATTATATTCGAGGATGCGCGCAGTCTCGGCGGCGACGTCCGGACCGAGCATTATCGCCAGCAGATGCAAGGTGGTGTCGATACGCAGCGAAACGCCGCCGCCGGTCACCACCGTGCCGGTATCCACCAGCAGCGCTTGGCGCACGTCGATCCGCGGATAGGTCGCACGCATGACTTCGAGCGGCGACACCTCTGGCGGCGTCACTTCACCAGTCACCCTCTCTTGTCCGATTCCGGCAGGATATCTCATCTTCGCAGCCGTCGCAGCAGTTCCTGAATTTCAGGCGGCGCTGCCTCGACGACACGGTGACGAAACAATTCCTTACCGGGATGAAACCATTTTGCGGCTTCCGCGCAAATGTTCTGAAACGGCCGCCCTGTACTGGTCCTCCCAACGAAGCGCCGAAACGGCGCCAGGGCGCACAAACAGAAGCAAGAAACAGGGGACGGCCATGTTCAATCTGGGCGCGTTGAAGCGCAATTCCCGCCGAGCCACCGCCTTCGGGGCGCTTGCGTTCGGCCTTATCACCTTTGCGGGCGCTGCCACCGCCGCGCCGCTGCCGCTGTTTCCTTTCATCCTGACGCCGCCCGCCGCGCCCTCGGCGCCGCCGCCGGTGCAGGCCGCCCCGTCCGAAGACGAAGACACCGTGGCTGAGCTGCCGGCTCGGCTGAAGCGGCAGGTCGTCACCTACGCCACGCGCGAGGCACCCGGCACCGTCATCATCGATACCCCCCACACTTATCTCTATTATGTGCTCGGCGGCGGTCAGGCGATCCGCTACGGCATCGGCGTCGGCCGCGACGGCTTCACCTGGTCGGGCGTGCAGTCGGTGACCAAGAAGGCCGAGTGGCCGGGTTGGACCCCGCCCCCGGAGATGATCGCGCGCCAGCCTTATCTGCCGCGCTACATGGCCGGCGGCCCCGGCAACCCGCTCGGCGCACGCGCGATGTATCTCGGCGGCACCGTGTATCGCATTCACGGCACCAACGCGCCGGGCACCATCGGCACGCACGTCTCTTCGGGCTGCATCCGCCTCACCAACGCGGACGTCACCGATCTCTATTCACGGGTCAATGTCGGCACCAAGGTCATCGTGCTGCCGATGGACCGCCGCGCCGACAATATCGACGGCAAGCGCGGCTGACGAGACCAACTTCTCCTCAAGGAAAGCGGCGCGGCTTTCCGCGCCATTTTCTGTTTCCAGCCGGAAACGAATCGCTTCGACGCAAGTGTTAAGTTCCGGTAATGCTTCAATTAACCGCGAGCGGCCACTCTGGCGCCGCACAAACCCGCCCTATAGACTCCTCCTTGAATCAAGCCCGGGGGGACGATGCGGCTGGCGGTGAGCCTCAAGACAATGCTGATCGGGATCGCGGTGCTCGCGGTCTCGTTCCTTATCAGCCTGAAGGCGATGGACTGGATCGCCCCGCGCGGCGGGGGCCCCGCGCCGGTGCTCGTCGAACTGCCGCCGCTGTCGCCGGTATCGAAGCGGTCGTTCGTGCTGGCGCCGGTCGCCATCGCGCTGACCGCGATCCGCGACGCCGCCGATCGCGCCGCGCCGCGCAACTTCGCCGGCAAGGCCGACAATCCGGTATCGCAGATCCTGCAGAACGCCGACATCGGCTGGACCGCGGCGCGCGGTCCGATCACGGCCGCTGGCGGCCAGGACGTGCTGTCGCTGGCGACGCCGCTGACCGGAAAACTCAACGTCACGGGCTCGCTGTCGTCGAAGGCGACCGGCGCGGTCGGCGACGCGCTGGCCGGCGTGCTGGGAGGCAATGTCGCCAAGCAGATCGGCAGCGTGAACATCAAGTCACTCAACGCCAGCGCCGAGATCAAGGGCAACGTCACCTTCACCTCGCGGCCGAAGCTCGCCGCCGCCTGGCATCTGGAGCCGAATTTGGCCGGCCAGGTCACGCTCGGCGACAGCAGCCTGGTGGTGGCCGGCGCCCGCGTCAACGTGCCGGCGCAAGTGAAACCCATCATCGACAAGAACGTCGCCGACCAGATCAGCGCGGTGGAGACGCGCCTGCGCAACGACCGCAGTTTCGAACAGGGCGCGCGGGTGCAATGGGCCAAGGCCTGCCGCTCGATTCCGCTGCAGGGCGCCAGCGCCGGCTCGACCTTGCCGCCACTCTGGCTGGAGATGAAGCCGACCCGCGCCATCGCGGCACAGCCCCGCGTCGATGCCACGGCGGTCACGATGACGCTTGGCATCGAGGCAGAGACCCGCATCACCCCGGCGCAGACCAAGCCCGACTGCCCGTTCCCGGCCAAGATCGACATCATTCCGCCGACGCCGGGCGGGGTCAGCATCGCCGTGCCGATCGACGTTCCCTTCACCGAGATCAACAAGATCGTGGAGGCGCAGTTCGCCGGCCGCACGTTTCCCGAGGACGGCTCCGGCCCGGTCGCCGTTACCGTGAAACGCGCATCGGTCAACGCCTCGGGCGACCGGTTGCTGATCTCGCTGCTGGTGAACGCCAAAGAGAAAAAGAGCTTCTTCGGCTTCGGCGGCGAGGCCAATGTGCATATCTGGGGCCGGCCGATGCTCGATCAGGCGCAGCAGACCCTGCGGCTCGGCAACATCGAGATGGCCGTCGAATCGGAGGCCGCATTCGGCCTGCTCGGCGCCGCGGCGCGCGCAGTGATGCCGCATCTGCAGAAGGCGCTGGCGGAGAAGGCGACGATCGACTTGAAACCGTTCGCCACCAATGCGCAAAAGAAACTCGCCGCCGTGATCTCCGACTTCCAGGAGAACGAGGACGGCGTGCGGGTGAGCGCCGACATTACCAGCCTGCGGCTGGCCGACATCGCCTTCGATTCCAAAACGCTGCGCGTGATCGCGGAAGCGCAGGGCGCGATCAATGTTTCGGTGACCCAGCTGCCGGGGCTGTGAGCAGCCTGCGCCTCGTCCGCTTTCTTGCTTCTCCCTCTCCCCGCGCTTCCTTTCTCCTTCCCCTTTCCCCGCAAGCGGCGCGAGGTAAGAACACGCCGCTCGTTTTCCAGGGAGTGGACTCATTAGCGCGTAGCCAAATTCGGATTGATGCGAGTTTAACGAACGCCAGATAGTTGCCTGAAAGTTTGTCATATCGGGTCGCGACACGCCGACATTGCTTGATCAAGAACCGTTCGATCAGGTTGCGTGCGCGATAGAGATAAGGGCTGAAGAAGATCGGGTCTTTCGGCGACTTCAGTGGCTCGACTGAGGTCATCCGAATCGTCGATCGCTTCGCGTTTCAAGGTTTCACCAAAAATTTGAACTGGTGCAACTTTCGACTTTTGCAACAGTATCGGCGGAACAGCGGACATGGCCGGACTTGCCGCCGGGTCGCCGTTGTTTCATGACTTGCCTGTCCGCGCCGACAAGTTGCAATATGTACGGGTCCATTCGCTAAACCACTCCTGCGAAGGACGCAGCGGCAAAATGCGCCGCCGCGTCATAGTCGCATTATTTTAGTGTGTTGCCTGCTCGAGGTGCTGGCGCAGCCCGGCATTGATTTGATCGATAGCTGCTTCAGTTGAGGGCACGTCACGTAGCGCGTTCAACAGAACGAAATCATGAATCGTTCCGTTGTAGCGAACCGCGTCGACCGTGACGCCCGCGTCTTTCATCTTTCGGGCATATGCCTCGCCCTCGTCGCGCAGCGGACAGTTCTCCGCGGTAATGACGAGTGCCGGCGGCAGACCCCTTAGTTCATTTGCGCTGGCGCGAAGCGGTGACACGTAGGGATTGTCACGAGTCTTCGCGTCGGGAGCGTACAGGTCCCAGCCGTATTTCATGAACGCGCGTGTCAGGAAGCGTCCGGTCCCGTACTCGTGATAGGATGGGGTATCAACGCTGGCGTCGGTGGCGGGAATGAGAAGTACCTGGTAGCTGATCTTGGGTCCGTTGCGGTCCTTGGCCATCAGAGCGAGCGCTGCGGTCATGTTGCCGCCGACCGAATTTCCGGCAATTGCGATACGGGTGCCGTCTGCACCAAGCTCCTCGGCGTGCCCTGCAACCCACTTCAAGGCCGCATAGCTTTCCTCGAGCTGGGTCGGAAATCTTGCTTGCGGCAAGGGCGTGTACTCGACGAACACACCGATCTGTCCCGAACCGACGACGAGATCGCGCAGCAGGCGCTGATGGTTCTGGAAATTGCCGACGATCCAGACGCCGCCATGGATGAAGAACAAAACGCCCGGATTGCTGCTCACTTGCACGGGTTTCATGACGTACAGCTTTACCGTGCGGCCATCCTGGCTAATTGTCCGTTCGGTCGTCGTGACGCCAGACATGTCGACGGTCGTTTGGGACTGGAGTTCGGAGAGAATCTCTTGAGGCTTTGGCTGAGGCAGCTCCCAGAAGGGGCTGCTGTCCTTGTTGATCTTGGCGAGAAACGACCTGATCTGGGGATCAATCCGAGGGTCGTTGGCGGCGTCGGCGACCGCGGCGATAGCTGCGTGTGTCATGATGCTGGCTCCAAGAGTGAATGCGGCGATGCTTTGAATGAGTTTCATGCGAATTGGTCCCTATTTGCCCTGTCGCAAGCGGACACTTGCGGCTGCTCGCGACTACACGCCTTGGGTCGTTGCGTGCGAAGGTCTCGTTTTAGGCGTGCCAGCTATTGCCGCTCCTAAAAAAGTTCCATAGTTTGCAAATCGTAAGAATTTCGCTGCCCCGTCGGCTGGCTTGGCCTCTCGACTTGGCATCGAAACGGGATGGTCGGAGCGGTCAGATGGAGCGTCGGCGGTCTGGTCCCGGTGCGGACAGGCTCACCTCATCAACAAGCTCACTCGTTGAGAACATCGTTCAACCGGAGTTGGACTGGCGATCTCCGCCGCCAACCCTGACGCTGATCAGTGGTCAACCCCTGAGGATCGCCATATCGAGATGGCGACTACAGAGCCAGGGGCGAGTCGAGGTTGCGTCGGACACGGACGATGATTGCCACGTCCTCTCAATCGCCCTTCGCAGAACGAGAAAAGAGCTTTTCATCGGTGGAAAATCCGTTTGGCTGGGCGGCGTCCGGGATGAGATGTTGCTGACCGGACCGAAGCGAGGGGCTTGGAGGGCAACTGTTGAGGGAGGCTGCGATTTCCTGCGGGTTTTCCTACCGCAGACGCTGATCGCGGAATGTTATACTGAAGCCTTCGGCGGCGGCCCCTCGGATGCTATTTCGATGTTCGGAGTTCTTCCCGTCACGGATTCGCGCCTCTACCAATTGGGCCAGACCTTTAAAGCGCTCAATGGGTACGACCCGGTTGCGGGTCCTTGTTTTGCCGATTCGCTTGGTCTGGCCCTTGGATTGCGCCTGGTCGAACTCGCCTATGGCGGCACAGAGGAAGGTTCAGGAAATTGTAAACTTGCGCGTCCAAAAATAGCCAGGGTGGTAAGCTATATTGAGGACAATATCGCGAAAGCGCTTTGCCTATCGGAGCTGAGCGAAATGGCGGGTCTGAGCAGAGTGCAATTCGTGAGGCAATTTAAGGAGGCGACCGGTCAGCCGCCTCATGCGTATATACTGCAGCGACGAATTGAACGTGCCAAGGAACTCCTGAAAAATTCCGACTCAACAATTATCGGTGTCGCCCTGGATCTGGGATTCTACAATCAGGGCCACTTTACCAAGGTTTTCAGCAAGTTTGTGGGCATGACGCCTGGCCGTTGGCGAAACTCTCAATCTTAGCCATCTTCCTGATAGGGTGACCCGCCAGTGCGATTGGCCGGCTGTGCGCGTGTCTGCCGCAACATCAAACATCCGAGCACCGGAAGTCGAAGTTTTCGGCTCGAGGCTACCAGCAAATATTACTTCGCCACCGTGATGGAGGCTCGCCAACTATCTTTTTAAATGCGCTGGCGAAATGCGCTTTGTTCTTAAAGCCAACTATTGAAGCGACATCGGCCACGGAAAGGGTCTGATCGCTCAGGAGGGTCTGCGCCCGCTTGATCTTTCGTTGCAGGAGATAGGCGTGGGGAGTTTGACCCGTCGCGGCGCGGAATTGAGCCGCGAAATGCATGCGGCTAAGTCCCGCAAGTTCACTTAGCTCAGAGAGATAGATTGGGTGAAACAGGTTTTCTTCTATGAAGTCCCGAACACGGCGGAGCTTCCATATTGGCAAAGGGCTAACCCTTGGTTTGATACGAGGTGTCCGGAATGAGTAAAGGCGCAGAAGGTGGCTTGTTAAAGCGAGCCCCACACTGTCAACAAAACACGGGCCTAGAAACCCGCCGTTTCGATCGACACCAGCCAGCACCTGCGTCAGACTATCCAGAATTCGATCTTCGACAAAATGCGCCTCGAAGAGAGCCAGGGTCGAAGCGGGCCGTTTTCCAAAAATCGCTTCGAAACATTCGTCGAGTATGTCCTGCGAGAAATACACCCTGAAGAAGTCGAACGACTCGTGGGAGATCGATTGGCGCCGTGCTGAAGTCGGGCCTTGCAACAGAACTCGTCCTGTCTTCACGATGCCGTTGGTGACGGCACGATGGCCGATCGAGAATCGAACGTCCGCTTGCTTAAGTGAATACGTGATGAAATGAGCGTCGGAGGTTTCGTCGGCGCTCATCTCGAATGGAGCACCGGTCACTTCGCGACCCCACCGCGCCAACCCAACACGTGCAACGCGATCGCCCGGCTTGATGGGCTTTGGAGGTGGGGTTTGCCACTTGGTTTCTCGGCTGACCAGCTGCCTCGCTACCGCTTGCATTGTACTCCGTTCCTCAAATCTCTGAGGCAAGCGAGGGCCGGGATCCAGGTGCGACCAATCGTCCTAAGCCTTGGATCTCGTATCCGAAATATTCGCAGCCGGCAATGGCCCACCGCCAAGCGGGTCGGGCTTTCTTGATAAGCTCCTCTCCCATGCTCTCATCGAGCCAGAATCCAAGATGAGGTCGGCATCTAGGCCCGCCCGAGCTGCCGCGGCTACTGCCGATCAAACAGCCAAGCAAGTTCGAACTCGTCATCAACCTCAAGACCGCGCAAGTGCTTAGCTTGAGCATCAGCCGGGATTTTTCTACGCGATCGAATAGACGTTGCCTCCTTCTGGCACATCGCGTCATTTCATTGCGATGCGGAATTTGGCCCGCTATCAGGGCGCAGCGGACTCCGGCCAGCCTTCCGCCCGGCAGATTTATGGGTTCACGGCCTAGTCACCCCCATATTCCCTCGTCGCCTTTGGCTTTGCAGTTTGCTGCAACCCGGATAGAACAGGCCGCTCAACAGAAGCCCTCAACAAGAAGCCTGGGAGAAGAAACCATGAAGTCCACTGCAGCCGCGCTCGCGGCGGGTCTCGCGCTTGCCGTGACCGGCACCGCGGCGAACGCGCAGATTTCCGACGACGTCGTCAAGATCGGCGTGCTCACCGACATGTCCAGTCTGTATGCCGACGCGACGGGCAAGGGATCGCTGGCCGCCGTCCAGATGGCGGTTGCCGACTACGGCGCCAAGGTCAAGGGCAAGCCGGTCGAGGTGATCGCCGCCGACCATCAGAACAAGCCCGACATCGGCGTCAGCATCGCGCGCAACTGGTACGACAACGAGAAAGTCGACGCGATCTTCGACGTGCCAACCTCCTCGGTCGCGCTGCCGGTCTCGGCGCTGACGCGCGAGAAGAACAGGATCAACATCAACTCCGGCGGCGGCAGCTCCGATATCACCGGCGCCGCCTGCTCGCCGAACACGGTGCACTGGACCTACGACACCTACGCGCTTTCCAACGTCGCCGGCAAAGCCATGGTCAAGCGCGGCGAGGACACCTGGTTCTTCGTCACCGCCGACTACGCCTTCGGCATGGCGCTGGAACGCGACGCGGCCAACGTCGTCAAGGAGAGCGGCGGCAAGGTGCTGGGCGACGTCCGCCACCCCCTGAACTCTTCCGACTTCTCCTCCTTCCTGCTGCAGGCGCAGGCCTCCAAGGCCAAGGTCGTGGCGCTCGCCAATGCCGGCGGCGACACCACCAATGCGCTGAAGCAGGCCTCGGAATTCGGCATCACCCAGGGTGGCCAGAAGATGATCGCGCTGCTGCAGGAGATCACCGACACCCACGCGCTCGGCGCCAAGGCGACCCAGGGCCTGATCGTGACCGACGCCTTCTACTGGGACATGAACGACGAGACCCGCGCCTTCTCCAAGCGCTTCATGGAAAAGGTCGGGCACATGCCGACCATGATCCAGGCCGGCCTGTATTCGGCGACGATGCACTACCTGAAGGCGATCGAGGCGATCGGAACCGACGAAGCGCCGAAGGTGATGGAACAGATGCGCGCGACGCCGGTCAACGACTTCTTCGCCAGGAACGGCAAGATCCGCATCGACGGCCGCATGGTGCATGACATGTATCTGTTCGAGGTGAAGAAGCCGGAAGAATCCAAGGGCGAATGGGATCTCTACAAGCTGATCGCCACCGTCCCCGGCGACGAGGCCTTCCGTCCGCTCGACAAGGGCGGCTGCCCGCTGGTGAAGGGCTGAGGACTCTTCTCCCTCGCCCCGTAAGCGTCGCTCTTGCGGGGAGAGACGAGCGAAGCTCGCTCTGAGAGAGTTGGGGTGAGGGGCTGCCTCAACCCATTCGGACGCGCGGAGAGTCCCCCTCACCCGCCCGACTTCGCTGCGCTTCGCCGGGGACCTCTCCGCAAGCGCGGCGAGGTAAGAAGCCGCCGACATCGTTCAATGCAAAAGCGCGTCCGGCATAACCGGGCGCGCTTTTTTCGTGAGGCCCGTTCCGGCGCTTCGTCAATCCTCGAATTTGAACGAGACCTTCAGCTTGGCGCGATAGGCTTCGATCTTGCCCTTGGCATCGAGCTGCAAATCGAGCTCGGCGACTTCGGCGACGCGAAGATCCCGGAGGGATTTGCCCGCCCTTTCGACCGCCGCAGCGGCCGCCTTTTCCCATGAATCCTTGCTGGTACCGATCAGCTCAATGACCTTGTAGACACTCTCAGTCATATCGTCCTCCGTTCGGTATGCGGCAGGACGCAGGTGCTCCCGCCGCCGACAAGCCTAACATCGCGATATCCGCCGTAAAAGCCACAAGTCATCCAAAGCAGAGCGCGCCCGGCAAAACCGGACGCGCTTTTTTTGAGGACCTGCACGCTATCTTACGTCGAATATTTGAACTCAGGCATCGCCTTCAGCTCGTCCTTGGTGGCGTTGAACACGGCATGATCCGGATACCAAGGATTGGGCTTCGATGCCGTCGCCGAACTCGGCCCCACGTTGGTGGTTGCGGAACCCGTGGTGGTCGACGGCGGCGGCCGGGTACCCGGCGCATTCGGCTGGTTCGATGCACCGGTGTAGGCGATGGGCTCATTGACGAATTTGATCTTCTCGAAGGGAACGGCGACCAGGTGCGAGCCGACGCCGAGGAAGCCACCGACGCCGATGACGACCGCCTTGATGCTACCGTTCTTGTCGGTCAGGAGATCGTTGATCGAGCCGATGCTCTCATTGTTGTCGTTGTAGACGCTGAGGCCGACGACCTTCGACGCGCGCCAGTCACCCTGATACGATTCATTGGTCGTCGAGCTCGACGTCGCAGCCGGCGCCATGCGGTCGGTGGTTGTGGTGGTCGGCGATTGCGCAACTGCAACGGTCGCAAGCAACGCGGACCCGGCCAGACCGGCCGTTATATATCTTCCTAACATGCGGTTTCTCCCTGATCTGAATTGATAAGGAGAAAACCCGCCACTGCGCCGGCCGTTCCAACTGCCGCACATATTTTCAGCAGTTATGGCGTGCACGATCAGCGCGTTTGACGCAACGCCGCCGCGTGCGCGCGTCCACTTCCGCTATTTTTCACGTTGCCCGATTTGCAAGGCGCGATCAGAACCCGCCCCAATAGGGCGGGATGCCGTAGTAACGATGCAGTTCGGCTTCCTGCGAGCGATCGCCCCAGTCGAAATCCTTGTCGGCGCGGAACGACGGCGCGCGCCGCAATTCCTCCTCCTCGATGTCGAGTTCGTAGGCTTCGAATTTCGGATTGTATTTCAGGCGCGCCCAGGGCAGCGGCAGCAAATTGGTTCCCATGCCGAGGAACCCGCCGAAACTGAGAATGGCATAGGACACCTGGCCAGTGATCTTGTCGATCATCAGCCGTTCGATATGGCCGAGCCGTTCCCCGCTTGGCTTTCGCACGGCGGTGCCTTCGACGCGATCGCTGGCAATCAGCGGATGTGGTCTTTCGAGGACATCAGTCATCATCACCCTCCTTGGGCCGATGAAGCCGAACCAACGTGCCGCCGTCGCAGGAGTTCCCTTCAGAAAACAGGCTTCAGGCCGCGAGCGGCTCCGACGACTCCAACACGTCGAAGAACGCCACCGCCTCGAAACGGTAGTCGCAAGCCCGGCAGCGCCAGAGATAGGAGATGCGTTTCGGGCCCTGCTCGATCCATTCCGGGGCAGCGATCGGCTTGCCGCATTGAGCACAGGGATTTCCTCGGGGCAGATACCCAACATCGATTCTTGCCATGGCGCGTTCTCCCTATTTTTTTGGTTGGGGGCGAATGGGACAGGATTGCTGCCGGATACCTCCCCTCCGCCGCGCACTCGTTCTGCGAGCGCATTTTGGCTTTTGAGCGGCGAAGGGCCGTCGTTGCGGGAAACGCGTCATAGCGAGCGCCAGCGAAGCAATCCATCTTTGCAAAGCAAGCGTGGATTGCTTCGTCGCTTACGCTCCCTTGCGCAAGCGCTTCGCGTTTGTCGCAGGTAATGACGGCGGAGAGAACTACTTCGCGCTCTTTGCCAGCCGTCGATGTGGTCGAGCAGTTTGGTCGCGGCACTTTGCGTGCGCATCAGCGTGGCTTCGATCCTGTATTGCTCCAGCAGGCGGAACAAATTGTCCGGCTCCACCAGGCCGGAGGCCGCGTTGTGGTCGACGAAGAACTTCTCGCCATGGCGTTCGGTGCGGCCGTCGAACAGCCTGCGCATCGGGCTGGTCTGCTCGGCCGCATGGTTAACGAACAGGGTCATCGGCGTTTCAACGATTTGGCAAGGAATCGAACTGGCGCGATCGAGCCGCGCCGGGGCACAATTCCTGGAAAGCCGGGGCCGCAAATGAGGCCGAAAGCGCGGGAAAGCCGGATTTTGGCCATATCCTCGCCCGGCGAATGCAACAATCGGGTGGCCAAAGCATTCAATGGCCGGTTCCAACCGGCGTCGCAAAGGCATACCCGATGAAGCGTCCCTTATTCCTTGCATGTCTGGCGGCCCTCGCCGCGCTGCAATTCCCGCACGCCGCTTCGGCCCAGCGCGCCGACTACGAGGCACTGGTCGCAAGCCACGCCAGCGCCAATGGCCTGCCGGCAGAGCTGGTGCATCGGGTGATCGTGCGCGAGAGCCGCTATCAGCCGAGACTGGTCGGCCGCGGCGGCACCATCGGCCTGATGCAGATCAAGCTCGCGACCGCGCGCGGCCTCGGCTATGGCGGCGACGCCGAAGGGCTGCGCGACCCCAACACCAATCTCACCTATGGCGTGAAATATCTCGCCGGCGCCTATCGCGCCGCCAATGGCGACCACGCGCGCGCGATGCACTATTACGCCGCCGGCTATTACCTGGCCGCAAAACGCCAACGGCTCGAACGCGTATCGTACGAGGGGTTCGAGAATTCCGGAAATCCGATGCCGGGGCTGGCCGGCGCAAGTCCCGCGGACGCCCGCGCAGAGGCTTCCGCTGCGCACCATCGCCATCACAGATCCAGGGCGGTTCCCGGCGAGATACGTTGACACCCCTGCGCATCGGCCTACATTAGCCGTGTTCCGAGGGGAGCTCCGACGAGGAGCTGAGATACCGCAAGCTTGAGACCTCGCATTGAGGCCTAAAGACCGCGGTGACCCTTTGAACCTGATCCGGGTCATGCCGGCGAAGGGACAGGGATGTACCAGAGTTCAAAAGCCCCGAAGGGGGATTCGCACGTATCCATCATCGGCGCAGGCATTGCCGGCGCCTGGCAGGCGCTGCTGTTCGCGCAGGCCGGCTACCCCGTTACGCTGCACGAGCGCAGCGACGAGGCGATGATGCTTTCCACCAGCCACTGGGCCGGCGGCATGCTGGCGCCGTATTGCGAGAGCGAGGTCGCCGAGCCGGTCATCAGCCGGCTTGGCTTGCACGCGCTCGATTTGTGGCGCCGCGAACTGCCGGATACCCCGTTCAACGGCTCGCTGGTGGTGGCGCATAGCCGCGACCGCAACGATTTCGAACGCTTTGCGCGGCGCACGTCAGACTACCAGCGCCTGGATGCCGAAGGCCTGGCTGAACTCGAGCCCTCGCTCGAAGACCGTTTCCGCGAGGGCCTGTTCTTCGCCGCCGAAGGTCATGTCGAGCCACGACGGGTACTGCCGAAGCTGCACGAACGCATCATCGCCGCCGGCGGCACCATCAAGTTCAACAGCGACGTGTGCTCCGAGGATCTCGACGGCATCGTGATCGACTGCCGCGGCCTTGCCGCGCGCGACATCCAGCCCGAGCTGCGCGGCGTCAAGGGCGAGATGATCCTGATCGAAACCTCTGAGGTCAAGCTGGCGCGTCCGGTGCGGCTGATCCATCCGCGCTGGCCGCTTTACGTGATCCCGCGCGAGGACAATCTGTTCATGCTCGGCGCCACCTCGATCGAGGCCGAGGATTGGGGCGTCAGCGTCCGCTCGGCGCTGGAGCTGCTGGGCGCGGCCTATGCGGTGCATCCCGCCTTCGCCGAGGCGCGTATCGTCGAATTCGGCTCGGGCTTGCGGCCGGCGTTTCCCGACAATCTGCCGCGCATACGCATCGAGAAGAACAACATCGCGGTGAACGGCCTCTATCGCCACGGCTTCCTGATCGCGCCGGCGCTGGCGGAACTGACGCTCGGCTATGTCGAGCGCGGCCGGATCGACAACGAGGTGATGCAATGCGTGTGACCGTCAACGGCGAGCCGCGCGAGATCTCGTCGGCCAGCGTCGACGCGCTGCTGGCCGAGCTCGACTATGAGGGCAGCCATTTCGCGATCGCCGTGAATTACGACGTGCTGCCGAAGAGCCGCTGGGCCGAGACGCAACTGAAGACCGGCGACGAGATCGAAATCATCACGCCGCGGCAGGGAGGGTGAGATGAGCGTTCGCGCAAACTCTCTCCCCACGTCGTCCCGGCGAAAGCCGGGACCCATAACCGCCGGCCGTCGTGGTTGCGAAAGGTCTCTGCCCAAGTGCCCAACCGAAAGGGCACGGCGTATGGGTCCCGGCTTTCGCCGGGACGACGGGTTGAGGCGTGGTCGCTCGGATCACACTCCACTGTCATCGCCCGGCTTGACCGGGCGACCCAGTACGCCGCGGCGTCTCGACTCTATCGCACGGCCTCTGGAATACTGGATCCCCGCTTTCGCGGGGACGACAACCGTGTGTGCGGAAACATAACGCCATGCCAAAATTCTACGATCGCGAATTTTCCTCCCGCCTCTTGATCGGCAGCGCGCTGTATCCGTCGCCGGCGATCATGCAGAACGCGATTCGAGCGTCCGGCGCCGATATCGTCACGGTGTCGCTGCGGCGCGAAGCCGCCGGCGGCAAGACCGGGGACGCGTTCTGGTCGCTGATCCGCGAGCTCGACGTCACGGTGCTGCCGAACACCGCCGGCTGCCGCACCGTGCGCGAGGCGGTGACGACGGCAAAACTGGCGCGCGAATTGTTCGCCACCTCCTGGATCAAGCTCGAGGTGATCGCCGACAACGACACGCTGCAGCCCGATGCGGTCGGCCTGGTCGAGGCCGCCGCGATCCTGATCAAGGACGGTTTTGAGGTATTTCCCTATTGCACCGAAGATCTCAGTGTCGCGATGCGGCTGGTCGATGCCGGCTGCAAGGTGGTGATGCCGTGGGCGGCGCCGATCGGCAGCGCCAGGGGCATCACCAACCGCGACGCGCTGAAGCTTTTGCGCGATCGCCTGCCCGACATTACGCTGGTGGTCGACGCCGGATTGGGCGCGCCGAGCCATGCCGCCGACGCCATGGAGCTTGGCTATGACGCCGTGCTGCTCAACACCGCCATTGCAAAAGCCGCCGATCCCGTCGCGATGGCCAAGGCGTTTCGCATGGGCGTCGAGGCCGGCCGCACGGCTTTCGAAGCGGGCCTGATGGACGCCCGCGATTTCGCCTCCCCTTCAACCCCTGTCGTCGGGACACCGTTCTGGCATGCCGTATCCTGATCGATTCTATCCCGTGGTCGACAGCGTCGCCTGGGTCGCGCGGCTGGCGCTGCTCGGCGTCGGCACGATCCAGTTGCGCGCCAAGGGCCTCAACGATGCCGACGCGCTGCAGACCGTTACCGACGCGCTGGAGATGACAAGAGGCACGGCGGCAAAGCTCGTGGTCAACGACTATTGGCGCGCCGCGATCGTTGCGCGCGCAAAACATCTGCATCTCGGCCAAGAAGATTTAGCTGACCTTGCCGACGCCGACCTCAAGGCGATCCGCGCCGCAGGTCTGACGCTTGGGCTTTCCACCCATGACGACGCAGAGCTGGAGACCGCGCTACAGGCAAAACCCGACTACATCGCGCTGGGGCCGATCTTTCCGACCACGCTGAAATCGATGCGGTTCGCGCCGCAGGGCATTCCGAAAATCACCGAGTGGAAGAAGCGCATCGGCACCATCCCGCTGGTCGCGATCGGCGGCATCAAGCTCGAACATGCGCCGGAGATTTACGCCGCCGGCGCCGATTCCATCGCGGTGGTCAGCGACATCACCCAACATCCCGAGCCCGACGCCCGCGTGCGCGCCTGGCTCGGCCTGCACGCGGAGACCGCGTGATGATGAGAGAGACGATCCACCAGCGTCATTCCGGGGCGATGCGAAGCATCGAACCCGGAATCTCGCGCCGCAATGTCGAGATTCCGGATCGGTCCGCGTTCCGCGGCCCGTCCGGAATGACAACAAGATAAAGGAGGATAGCCCATGAACATCCGTTCCAATCCCGACACCACGCTTCCCGCCGTCACCACCGGCCCGCTGCCGTCGTCGCGCAAGATTTTTGTGACGCCCGACGAAGCGCCGGGTGTGCGGGTGCCGCTGCGCGAGATCATCCTCAGCGGAGGAGCCGGCGAGCCTAACCTTCCCGTCTACGACACTTCCGGCCCCTATACCGACCCGGCCGTCACCATCGACGTCAATGCCGGGCTCGGACGCGCGCGCATCGAATGGGTAAAGGAGCGCGGCGGGGTCGAGGAATATCAGGGCCGCGAGATCAAGCCGGAGGACAACGGCAATGTCGGTGCCTCGCACGCCGCAAAGTCGTTCAACGCCCATCACAAGCCGCTGCGCGGGCTCGACGGCCACATGATCACCCAGCTCGAATTCGCCCGCGCCGGGATCATCACCAAGGAGATGATCTATGTCGCGACCCGCGAGAATCTCGGCCGCAAGGTACAGCTCGAGCGCGCCGAAGCTGCGTTAGCCGACGGCGAAAGCTTTGGCGCCGCGGTGCCGGCCTTCGTCACGCCGGAGTTCGTCCGCTCCGAGATCGCGCGCGGCCGCGCCATCATTCCCTGCAACATCAACCATGGCGAACTCGAGCCGATGATCATCGGCCGCAATTTTCTCACCAAGATCAACGCCAATATCGGCAACTCTGCCGTCACCTCCTCGGTCGAGGAGGAAGTCGACAAGATGGTGTGGGCGATCCGCTGGGGTGCCGACACCGTGATGGACCTCTCGACCGGCCGCAACATCCACACCACGCGCGAATGGATTTTGCGCAACGCGCCGATCCCGATCGGCACCGTCCCCATTTATCAGGCACTGGAGAAGTGCGACGGCGATCCGGTAAAGCTCACCTGGGAGCTCTACAAGGACACGCTGATCGAGCAGTGCGAACAGGGCGTCGATTATTTCACCATCCACGCAGGCGTGCGGCTGCCCTACATCCACCTCACCGCCAACCGCGTCACCGGCATCGTGTCGCGCGGCGGCTCGATCATGGCGAAGTGGTGCCTGGCGCATCACAAGGAGAGTTTCCTCTATACGCATTTTGAGGAAATCTGCGACCTCATGCGCAAATACGACGTGTCGTTCTCGCTCGGTGACGGCTTGCGACCGGGCTCGATCGCGGACGCCAACGACCGCGCGCAATTCGCCGAACTGGAAACGCTCGGCGAGCTGACGCAGATCGCCTGGAAGAAGGGCTGCCAGGTCATGATCGAAGGCCCCGGCCACGTGCCGCTGCACAAGATCAAGATCAACATGGACAAGCAGCTGAAAGAATGCGGCGAGGCGCCGTTCTACACGCTGGGGCCGCTGACCACCGACATCGCACCGGGCTACGACCACATCACCTCAGGCATTGGCGCGGCCATGATCGGCTGGTTCGGCTGCGCCATGCTCTGTTACGTGACGCCGAAGGAGCATTTGGGGCTACCCAACCGCGACGACGTCAAGGTCGGCGTCATCACCTACAAGATCGCCGCCCACGCCGCCGATCTCGGCAAGGGCCATCCGGCCGCGCAACTGCGCGACGATGCATTGAGCCGCGCCCGCTTCGACTTCCGCTGGGAGGACCAGTTCAACCTCGGCCTCGATCCCGAAACCGCCCGCCTCTACCACGACGAGACCCTGCCCAAGGAAGCCCACAAGGTCGCGCATTTCTGCTCGATGTGCGGCCCGAAATTCTGCTCGATGAAGATCACCCAGGACGTGCGGGATTATGCCGCGACGCTGAACGATCCGGCGGCGGTGGGGATGTCGATGAACGGCACCATCGAGGACGGCATGGCGCAGATGTCGGAAAAATTCAAAGCGATGGGCGGGCAGGTGTATCTGGATGCGGAGAAGGTGAAGGAGAGTAACCGGGTGTTGTGAACGCCTTCTCTTTGTCGTGCCCGGGCTTGACCCGGGCATCCATCGGAAAGCGAAGGGCCGGGCGAAAGCCCGGCTTTTTGCACTTCTGAGGGTTGCTATTCTACTACCGCGCAATCTAAACTCGAGGGTACGGAAGCGGGCGGAAAATTCTTAGAGCGCGTTCATTTGGAGCTTAAGTTTAGCCTTGGAAATTTATCAACGGCCACGTCGGAGGTTTCTTCTCAACTCACACGGATTTGCACTTACCAACGAATTGCGCGGCTGGACCCAACTGCGTCAGCTCGTAGGGCGGGTTAGCGAAGCGTAACCCGCCGCTCCGCGACCGAAACAAAGTGGCGGATTACGCTCCGCTAATCCGCCCTACTTCCTGAACATCGTCTCGAACAATTCCTTCGCCCGTTCCAGCCCCTCTGGCGTGAAGACCACCGATTTCACTTTGCCGACGGGATCGTCGATCATGCCCTTGTCGTGCAGACGGCCGAGCACGCCCCAGTCAAAGCCTTTCCAGGCCCTGTCGCCGTCATGCAGGGTCAGATAGAGCAGCGCCAGCGCTGCGTCGTCGATCTTGTCGGTATTGAGGGCCATCGCGAACCTCTTGCCGCCAGCCGGTCTACGCTATCCTATTCAGGATCGCGCCGGGTGCAACCGGTTCGAACGAGACCGAGAATGGCGGGTTTCGCTTTCCGCCTTCGCTCTTCGAGCTTCGGCGGACAAGACGCTCAACCCGTCCTGCGAACTATGGTGAACAGCTCTATCACCGCGCCTTCATATGAGCCGGGCGTCATCAGCATCTCGACAAATCACCCCTCCGCCATTATTCTTCTGTCATGAACATCATCCGCCGGACACTGGATATCGACGCTGACACCGATGCGCGTCTGCGCGCGATGGCTGACGAGCGCGGTCAGGATGTCGCGGCGGTGCTCGCGGAAGCGGTGGCGCTGCTCGATTCCGTGGTCGATATCGCCGGACCCGATATCGGCGAGGACCGCCGGCGGCTCGACGCTTTCAAGCGAACCCGCGCCGCCGTGCCGCTGGATGAAGTGAAGAGCTGGGTGGCAAGCTGGGGTTCAGGTCGGTAGGGTGGGTTAGCGGAGCGTAACCCACCAACTTTTGTTGCCACATCAACGGTGGGTTACGGCTTACGCCTAATCCACCCTACGAACCGCGAGCTACGCTGACTCGGCATCCGACTCAGCATGCGGATGATTCGACAATCGCAGAAGCGCCGGCCGATAGGGCGGGTAAGGGTCGTCGTCATCCGGGATGGCGCAATAGCCGAATTCTTGCTGGATACGCTGAATCTCGGTGATGCGACCATATAAACGGTGCAAATGCTCGGGCGACCTGGCCTTCCAGTAGCGGAACGTTTCGGCGGCGACAGGCAGGAATGCGGTGCCGAACAGCGTGGGCTCGGGGACAATGGTTCGCCCGAGCAGGAGGAACTTGTCAGGACCGGAGACGATGAGGGTGGCATAGCTGCGGTTTCCGTTCATCCGGATGCCGTTGAGCGACCACTCGCACAACTTGCTGAAATACGGCTCCTGCCGCCACCGGTCGGGATAACCGGGATCGACCTGCACGTTGACGGCGTCCTGGCTGAAATGCACCACCATGCGCGCCCGCTCGGGAAACCACTCGTCGGCGAGATGACCTTGCAGCCAGGCGCAGTTGAACGACCGGCACATCTGCGGACGATCGTCGTAGATGGTGCATCCCTTGTCCACGTCGCAATGCTTGCACCACTCATTCACGGATTTCCCGACTTCCGTCACTTCGAGCAGCGTGCAGCAGCGGGAGCACGATCCACATTGCCGGACCTGTGGCGTCGCCAGCATGCCAGGTGCCGTGAAACCCCGGCTATCGCGAAGGAGCAGCTTCTGCTTCTCCAGCGCGTGTAATGCACGTTCGACTTTGAGGCGGGACAACCCGGTTGCGTCGACAATACCCCTGATCGTCGTCGCGCCGCTCTCGACGGCGCGAGCGACGTTCGACATCGCTTGATCCATTTTTTTCTTCTTCTTGTTCTTGTTGTTCTTGGCAGTGTTTGAACGCACTATCCCCAGCTTCGAGAAGCAATCAACGTCGCGTCGAGCCGCCCCCCTCTGCCGCGATTGCATGTTCACCTTCGCGTGATCCGCGCGCTGCAGGTTGCTTCGCCGCGCGCGCAAGGGCGATGTGGACGTGACGCCTGCGACACAACAACCCGACGGGCAAATCACCGAAACGCTGTCCAGCCCCGCCGCAAAAAATATTCCGCTTAACGCGTCGGGCAAATCAGTGCTTTAGCTCCGCGCGTCTCATCCGAATGAGGGGCGGGTCGCGATCGTCACGAACGTTGCGGTGAGATGCGGTGGACGCAAAGCGCGCGCGAGACGAGCGCGCGCGATGCGGACGGCGAAGTCGCGTGGTCCTGACGCCCCGACGCTGGCGTCAAGTTTCGCAGGTGCAGATCTGCGGAGCGACGGTGGCAAGAAAGCCCGGTCACCGGGGAGAGCGCGAAGTAAGCCGTAAACCATCGCGCAGGGAAAGCCGGATGTTTCCGGTTGAACCTGTGGTCCTACCCCCGTGCTTTTTTTGCACGGGACCCACGGGTGCAATCGGCACCCGGCTTTCCCTGCGCCCTCTCTTCACGAGGTGGGCGAAAACAGACACAAAGCTCGGACGCATCGCGCCGCGAGAACGCGGAGGCATGTCCGCAGGCTGTTTGACAATTGAATCGGAAGTTCACGCCGTTGAATCGGAGGGTCTCACCCCCGTCATGGCCTGCGACAAACGCGAAGCGTTTGCGCAAGGGGAGCGACAGCGACGAAGCAATCCATTACTTCAGCGAGCGGAAAAATGGATTGCTTCGCGGAGCCTGTCATCGGGCGCGCATACGCGCGACCCGTTGGCTCGCAATGACGCCGATGGTGATGCGGGAAGTGTGACATCGGCGACACGATGCCGGCCCTATATTCGCTCATGCGGGTGACATGCGCGTGAAAGGTCGCGGCGTCGACTTGCAACCATCGCGCTTTTGCCGCACCACTTGCAGGCTGGTCCATTGCAACGATGGGCACCGCCTCGGCAGAGGACACGCCGGGCGGCGTGGGTAACGTTTTGCAACAGGAGAGGAGATTCGTCATGCGTAGCGCTACCGCCCTCTGTGCCGCCGCCGGCATCGCTGCCTCATGCCTCGCGGTCGCCGCTCCCGCACAGGCCGATTATTATGTGATTCGCTGGGACAACACCGGCATCTGCCAGATCTGGAACGAGGACCTGAGATACAAGCCATTGCAATGGCCCTCGGACTACAAGGTCGTCGGCAAGCCGGTTCCGACCCTCTCTGCCGCGATGGCCGTGCAGGCGACAATGCGGCAGCAGCGCCACTGCACGCTCTAGAAATCGTAAGGCGGGTTAGCCGCACTTGTCCGCCGTAGCTCGAAGAGCGAAGGCGGAAGGCGTAACCCACCGCTTTCGTGCAAGAATGGTGGGTTACGCGGAGTTTATCATCGGGTGCGCATGCGCGCGACCGGTGGCTAACCGAGCCTGCGCAGTCGCTACTTCAACGTGATCGCCAGCCCGCTGAGATCGACGTTCGCCATCAGCCCGACCTGCCGGCCGGACAGTTCCAGCACCGCGCCCTTCTGGTTGCTCAATACGATCGCGCGGGCGCCGCCGCCGACGGCGAGCCCCGCGCCGGCAGCACCATAGACGCCGGCGACGTCGGAGGGACGGTAGATGTTGCTGACGCGGCCGCGCAGCACCGTCTTCGATCCGCCGAACACGAGGCCATAGTCGAGCCCGCCGGCGGACAGCGGGTAGCTTCGTCCGTGGAAGGTCAGCGACCCGCCGCCGCCGGAGCCGCCGATGATCCATCCCGCCTTGTAGATCGTCAGCGCGACAAAGCCTTCGTCGGCATGGGCGGCCGAGGACAGCACGGCACCGGCGAAAGCGGACAGGGCGATGAGCGCAGCACGAATGGCGGATGACATCTTCATTGGTAAAGTTCCCCAGGCGGTTTTGTGAGCAGGCGTCGCGACGCAGAGCGATTCGCGCTGCCGCGAGTGTAGCCGATGGACGGGATCGGCAAAGCGTATTCCGCTTCTCCGCCCGGCTTCGCGATGCGACCCCACCATCGTCTATGCGGACCTCCGGGGTTGAGGTAGCCTTATCCTAATCTCGGGGGTCTCCACATGCTCACGCTCTACTCCTACCCGACGTTGTTCGGCGTCGCCGACAACAACGGCTACGGCCTGAAGGTATTTGCGTTCCTGCGGCTTGCGGGAGTTCCGTTCCGGCACGAACATATTTTCGACGCCTCGAAGGCGCCGCGCGGCCAGCTTCCCTATATCGTCGATGGCGACGACACGGTCGGCGACAGCGATACCATCCTGCATTTTGTCACGCGAAGATACGCGGTGACGATCGACGCCGCGCTTACACCTGCGCAGCGAACCACGAACCTGCTGGTCGCGCGCATGCTCGACGATCTCTATTGGGTGATGTCGTATTCGCGCTGGCAGGACGAGCGCTTCTGGCCGGCGTTCCAGGCTGCGCTCAAGCGCGAGCATCCGAACCTGTCCGAGGACGGCCTCGCCAAGGCCAAGGCGTTCAACCATCAGCGCTACTACTACCAGGGCATCGGCCGCTTCGATCCCGATGCCGCCATGGCGCGCGGGCTTGCCGATCTCGGCGCCCTCGCCGCGCTGATCCCCGCGCAGGGCTATGTCCATGGCGGGAAGCCGACCAGCATCGATGCCGCCATCTACGGCTTCGTCGCCAACATCTATTTCTACGATATCGATACGCCGCTGAAGCAATTCGTCGTCGCCCACAAGAATATCGTCCGGCATTGCGGTGCGATTCATGAAGCGGTCAGCGGGGCGGTATGATGCGGTGGCCCCGCCCGATTTGAACCTCATCAGGGTTCCCGGTACTAACCCATGGCCGGATACTTCCACCGGGCGTCACACCCCGCAGACCGCGCGGAGACGACGTGACATTTTTCCTGCAGGAGCCATCATTTCATGCATCGAATTTTCCAAAAGTCCGTGGGCGCGAAGGTGCCGACTCTGGTCGAGGCGCTCGCCGTCAAGGAGCATCTCCTGCGCAAGCGCGTCTGCGCGTTCTGAACACCGATCGATCGGCGGATCGGGTGGGCACGTGCGCGGTTGCGCCGTGCCCACCGTTTTTTCATCGCGAGGAAAACGCGTCGCGCAAAATTCCGCTGCAATGCCGGGTTACCGCTTTCCGCCTTCGCTTTTCGCTACGGCGGACAAACCGCCCGACTCACCCTGCGCTTTGCTCAACCGACAGGCCGTTCGCATGCGCTCAGCTTTGCCAACACTCGTCGCGATCGGCCTGCTCTGCGATTCGGCCGCGCCGTCATACGCGGAAGTCCCGCAGGCGTCGCTTACGGTGATCTCGCCGGTGTTCGGGCAATTGGTGCGGTTTTCGATGCCGGCGAACTTCATCGCCGTGTCGCAGAGTACCAAGGAGGCGTTCTATATCCGCGAGGCCGTGCTGAAGGGCGAGACGGCCACGCAATGGTCGCAGATGATCACGATCACCGGCGCCAGGGGACAGGCAAGTGCGGCGAATTTCTCGCCGCAGGGACTAGCCGGCGTGATCGCGGGCGGCTTCAAGCGGGCCTGTCCCGACAGTTTTGTCGCCAAGGGACTCGGCGCGACAAGATTCGGCGATCGCGACGCCTATGCGGCGGTGGCAGGCTGCGGCAAGGTCGGCGCCGATGGGCACAGCGAAACCGTGCTGATCATCGCGGTGCAGGGAAGTTCCGATGCCTATACGATCCAGTGGGCCGAGCGCGCGGCGACGGCGTCATCGAATCCCGACATCGATGAGGCAAAATGGCAGGGGAGGCTGCGCGAGCTGATGCCGATCCGGCTTTGCGCGATCGTGCCGGGCGAGGCCGCGCCCTATCCGAGCTGCCTGCAGCAGAAGTGACCCGTAGGGTGGCGCGCAGGACAGGGAGATTTCGATGATCGACGAATTTTCCACGCCCGACATCGCGTTCGTCGGCGAACAGGACGGTCCGGCCGAGCGGCGCCTGAAGGAGGCGCTCGCGGTCGTGCTCGATCTCGACCCAAGCGTGAGCCGGGCCTATCTCGCGCGCGTGCTCTACGACGGGACAATCTCCGGTGTGATGCTGGCGCTATTGACCGACGGCGAACAAGACAGCGAGAAACTGGTGGCGCAGGCCGGCCGGACCTTTGCGGCGCTGTTCAACGCCAAGGCCAGTCTGGAAGTCATTTTTCTCGACGGAAAGAAAGATGTTGAAATCAGGAAAGTGTGCGCGCCGTTTTTTGAGCGGGAGGGATGAGATGGCCGGGACAAGCGCGGCCATGAAAGAAAAGGCCAACACGCCCTACGGCACGTTGAACTGTTTCCTGTTCGAGGCGCCGATCACCTCGATGCCCTTGGTGCCGAGCAGATGCGTGATATCGAGCGCGACGTGATAGGGCGCCGTCTGCGGCAGCCCGATGCCCTGCTGGCAGGCGACCACCTCGATGCCGCAATATTCCGGCCGCGCGATATTGATCAGCGGATGCAGTTCGACCTTCATCGTCAGCCAGGGCTTGGTTCCTGCCACGATCAGGAAAAACGTCTTCGAGACGAAACCCGGCACCACGTCCGCCTTGTCGAAATCGATCAGGCGGCAGGTCGAGGAATGCGGCAAAGCCTCGAACGCCTTCAAATACATTTCTTCCATGACAAACTCTTTTTGCGAAACCCGAAACCGTGACGACTGATGAAGTGTTATCTTAATGCAATCTAAAATTGTTAACAAGCGCTGGGGAGTTGTGCCTTCAGGCGCGCGTTGGCGCGAACCGTCGGCGGAACCACGCCTTGCAAAATAATCTACCTCTTCTTCATCAACGCATCGCGCGCCGCGGAGAGTTCCAGGAATTCGCGCGCGCTGCCGCCGGCATCCGGATGCACGCGCTTGGCGACATGCTTCCACGCCCGGTGGATCTCGGGAACGGACAGGCGACGATCGAGCGGCAATCCGAGCATCTGCCGATAGCGCTCCTCCGCCGTCAGCGACTTCATGCTGCTCTGGCGCCTGCCGAACTGCGGAGTGGTCAGCGTGTGCAGGGCTTCGCGAACAATGCCGAGGCGGCGGCGCGCGGCGTCCTGGATGCTGCGATCGGCAGTTCCAGCCGCGGCGCTGCGCAGAATCGGCAGCGCCTGCGTCGCCGCTTGGCGAAGCATCGGCTGTTCGCTGAATCGCGCGATATCGTCCGCAAGGCAGGCGGCCTCTTGGTAGTCGGGCGCGGCCGCCGACCAGATCCGCTCGATGCCGAGTTTCCATTCCGCGATTCGCCTGTCCATGGCCACGCCATACAACCCACCGGTAAAGCTTTTCGTTTCCGCGTCGGCCATTTTGAATTAGTTTGTATCGAACGATTAAAAACAAAAGCAGAGGAAATCCCGATGGCCCTTCTCCAGAACCATATCGCTGTTGTCACCGGCGCCGGCTCCGGCATTGGGCAAGCGATCGCATCGGGCTATGCGCGCGAGGGCGCGAAAGTGGTGCTGCTCGACGTCAACGCGCAGGCCGCGGCCGAGGCGGCGCGGGAGATCAGCCAAAGTGGCGGCAAGGCGGAGAGCTTTGCGCTCGATGTCACCAGCCGCGAAGACTGCGTCGCGGTGGCAAAGCAGGTCGCCGACAAGGTCGGCCACGTCTCGATCCTGGTCAACAACGCCGGCATCGCCCGCCGCAACGGCATGCTGGGTGCGCTCGAGACCGTGATCGAGGATTGGGAAGACATCATCGCCATCAACCTCACCGGCGTCTTCAATGTCACGCATGCATTTCTCGGCGCCTTGCGCGCCGCCAAGGGGCGCATCGTCAATATCGGTTCGATCCAGTCCTTCGTGCATGTGCGCACGCCGAGTTCGCCCGCCTACACCGCCTCCAAGCACGGCGTGCTCGGCTTCACCAAGGCGCTGGCCGCGGAACTCGGCAAGGACGGCGTGCGCGTCAATGCGATCGGGCCGGGGTTCATCGAAACGCCGCTGAACGAGAAGGTGCGCGCCAGCGATCCTTCGCTCGTCAAGATCTTCCTCGACCATACCCCGCTCGGCCGCGCCGGAAAGCCCGAGGACATCGTGGGGCCCGCGCTGTTCCTGGCGTCCGATCTATCCGGCTACGTCACGGGATCGATCGTGATGGCCGATGGCGGCTACCGGACGATCTGAACCGATGGTTCCACAGTCATATTGCGAGGAGTGTCAGCGACGAAGCCAGCCGGCCGGCCTCGCCCGCGCAGTTCCGCCCTCGTGTTAGGGATTTATTAACCGACTCCCCCCACGGTCCCCATGCTGGGGGTAGTTGGTTCTCGATGTTTCCGCTCCGGGATGGGCGGGCGTTGATCGGGAGGTGTCCATGACCCATGAGTCCGCTGTACCAGCGCCGGAAATGCCGGCTCTTTTGCTGGCCCCAAGTGAAATCGTGCCCCTGCTGATCGGATCGACAATCGGCGAGGTCGAACGGGAGCTGGTGCTGCATACCCTTCGCCGCTGCGACGGCAACCGGACCCGCGCCGCGCGCGTGCTCGGATTATCCGTGCGCACCATGCGCAACAAGATCCGTCAATATTCGGCCGACGGGATCGACGTGCCCGCGCATCACGACTAAGGCGTTTTCAAGCGGGACCGGTTCGCGTCGAACCGAGAATCCGGAGCGCGCCGCGATCGGGGATTTGACAGTCCGGCAGCGCTTGGCCACCCTGTGCGTCAACCGCCGCACCGGACGCCCCACGCCATGTCCAACGCCCCGCATTTCGACATCGACGTCGCGTCGTTCTGGGCCGATCCCTATCCGGATCTGGCGCGAATGCGGCGCGAGGCGCCAATCGCGTTCGTGCCGCAGCTCGGTTCGACCGTCTTCACCCGGCGCGACGACATCTTCCGCCAAGAGAAACGCATCGACGTGTTCTCCTCGCATCAGCCGGCCGGACTGATGAACATCCTGATGGGCCACAACATGATGCGCAAGGACGGCGAGGCGCACATGGCCGAGCGCGCCGCGATGTTCCCCGCGGTGTCGCCGCGCGCGGTGCGCGACACCTGGAGCCGGCAGTTCAATGCCCATGCCGACCGCATCCTCGACGAACTCGCCCCTGCCGGCCATGCCGACCTCTGCAAGGCGTTCGCGTTGCCGCTGTCGGCCGAATGCCTGAAGGACATCACCGGGCTGACCAACATGCACTTTGCCGACATGGACGCCTGGTCGCAGGCCATGATCGACGGCATCGCCAATTACATCGGCAACAAGGAGGTCGAGGCGCGCTGCCACGCCGCCACGTCGGGGATTGATGCGGCGATCGACGACATGATCCCGGTGGTGACGAAACATCCCAACCATTCCATCCTCAGCGTGCTGCTCGCCGCCGGCATGAACATCGACAGCGTGCGCGCCAACGTCAAGCTGGCGATCTCGGGCGGACAGAACGAGCCGCGCGACGCCATCTCCGGCACGATCTGGGCGCTGCTGACGCATCCCGACCAGCTGGCATTGCTGCGCGATGGCAGCGCAAAATGGATCGACGTGTTCGAGGAATATGCGCGCTGGATCGCGCCGATCGGGATGTCGCCGCGGCGGGTGGCGAAACCCTGGTCGTATGGCGGCGTCGATTTCGAGCCGGAGGATCGCGTGTTCTTCATGTTCGGCTCGGCCAACCGCGACGAGGCCTGTTTCGAGAACCCCGATTGCTTCGACATCACCCGCAACACCCAGAAGAGCATCGCCTTCGGCGCCGGCCCGCATTATTGCGCCGGCGCCTTTGCCTCGCGCGCGATGGTCGCCGACGTGGCGCTGCCCGGTATTTTTGCAGCATTGAAGGGCCTGCGGCTCGACGCGCGCGAGCAGGTTAAGATCGGCGGCTGGGCGTTTCGCGGGCTATTGAATCTGCCGGTGGTGTGGGATGGGGGTAAGCCGTTGGTCAAAGTGCGCCGCGCCGCAGCCGGCCTCTCGCCCACGTCCCAAGCAACAGGACCAGCGCGAGAAGCGCAACGATGGCCGTCATCAATTCCATGCTTCGCAACAGGAACGCGAGCTGAACCGCCCACCCCGGCTGCGGTTCCTCGGCGAATGCAATCGGCACGATATCGGGGACGAACAACCGCTCCGCGCCGAGCGCTATACCGAAAACGACGAGCCACAGCCAGAACACTTTCCATCCCGCATTCATCGGTCGCCCCTGTGCCACGCTGGCCGCTGACTTGCTTGATGGCACGAAATCGCCGGCCACGATTGATGTTGATCAATGCCACCTGAAGCTTCGGCGCAATTGATGCCGTCATCGAACGTCTGCTAAGGAAGAGTCTGCAGTTGATCGGGAGTGCGCGCGTGGCGGACGAGATTCGGCAAGGACGGCAGGGGCCGCAAGGCGCACGCGGCGAGCCGGGTCGTTCGGGTCCGCAAGGCCATCCCGGACGGCCCGGACCGGAAGGTCCGCGCGGCAAGCCGGGTCCGCAAGGCAAGGCCGGGGCGCAAGGCCCGCGCGGCGAGCCTGGCGCGCAAGGCAAGCCCGGCCCGCAAGGCCCGGCCGGCCCGCGCGGCGAACCCGGTGCGCGCGGGCCGCTGCCGTCGATCGAGCAGGTGATGCCGTGGCTGCATCTCGTGTTCGATGCCTACGAGGATTACAAGCGATTGCGCGAGCGCGAAGCCGCCGAGCGTGAAGCCGTCGAACGCGCCGTGCTGGAGGCGGGCGAGCACGGCGAAGGGTCCGAAGACGACGACGATGACGAGCACACAAGGACAAGAAAAAGAAACGACACAAGGACAAGAAGAAGTAGTCAAGTGCACTTCGTCCTGTTCCGGCCTTCCTCTCACCCGAACCGCAGCTTCGATCGCTCCCTGGCCTTTTCGGCCTCGATTTCCCGGTCTCGCGCCGGCGCTTGCGTATGCAGCGATGTGAGGAGGCGCCGGGCGGCGGCGGCGACCTCGGCGACCGCGCGATCGAACGCCTCGGCGTTGGCCTGCGACGGCCTGTTGAAGCCCGACAGCTTGCGCACGAACTGCAGCGCCGAGGCCTGTATTTCATCCTCGGTCGCGGGCGGCTCGAAATTGAACAGCGTCTTGATGTTCCGGCACATTGGTTGTCTCCTTAATCCCGCCCGGGCCTGCTCCTAAATACCTGCATCAAATCCCATTTTGGCATAGAATGGCCGTGACGTTCACCCCCGCCGCTCCGGCAAATCCAGCGAGTTCCTAAGCATGTCCCACGTCACCTACAAGATCGTTCAGCACGATGGCGGCTGGGCCTATACCTCCAATGGCGTGTTCTCCGAGCCGTTTGCGACCCACGCCGCGGCCCTTGCCGCCGCCAGGCGCGCCGCCGCCGAGCAGCGCGTGCCCGGGCGGACCGAGGCGATCGAATACGAGACGCCCGATGGCAAATGGCATACCGAGACCGCCGCCGGCATCGACCGCCCCGAGACCGACGTCGAGGACGCGCCGTAATATTCCCGCTGCGCGGCGGATCACCGCCGATGCCAATGACTTCATCTAGCAATGGGAAGCCTCGCACGATTCAATCCTTCTCCCGGGCTCGAGAAGATCGAGGCGACGGTGCTCGCGATCAATGCCGACGACGACGAACGCAATCTGCCGGAGACCGGCGTCACCGACGCCGCGTTGAAGCGCATTAGAAATGCAAAACTCTATCTGATCCCGGCTTCGACCGAGACCCGCGGTCATCTCACCACCGGCAACGCCAGGTTCTACCGGCAGCATTGCAGGAATTGCTGGCGACCGCGCCGCAGCGAACGATGTGACCAGCTGATTTCGCACTGCATCAATCTCGCAGGCGCGAGATGTCAGCATATTTTTTGAGCATGCATCCGCGGCTTGGCTCAGGCTTAATCGCGTTCGATTGCTCAGGAGATTCGTGGCGCGCAAAAGCGGCCCGCCACGATGCGGATGCAACGCTGTGGAGGATCGCATGCGAAGGTTCGCGCAGATCGCGCTGCTGGCGTGCCTGCCCATGCTCGCGGGCGCGGCTTTCGCCTTCGACAACGGGCAATACGAAAACGTCCCTGCTGACATCCGCGCCTGGTTCAAGGGCGTGATGGCGCCGAACGGCGTGCCCTGCTGCGACATTGCCGACGGTCACCGCACCGAATATGATTTCCGGGAGGGCGCCTATTGGGTGCCGATCGAGGGCCAGTGGATGCAGGTTCCGGCGCACGCCATCATTCGCGACCGCGGCAACCCGGTCGGCGAAGCCGTGGTGTGGTACGTGCATCACCGCGGCAGCATCATCATCAGCTGTTTTGTTCCCGCCGACGCGGTGTGAGTGCATTAACGAGCCCTTGCTGATATTATCGCCGAAACCTGACCGGAGAGACCCCTTGACCGAACTCGCCGCATGCGATCTCGAGAAGATCTATCAGAAGCCCACGCCGCGCGTGCTTGCAAAGGCGCGTCCGGAGATCGACGCGCATGCCAGGAAATTCATCGCGATGTCGCCGTTCTGCGTGCTCGCCACCTCGGGCTCCGACGGCAGCGTCGACGCCTCGCCGCGCGGCGGCAATCCCGGTTTTGTCCATGTCGCTGGGCCGAACCGGCTATTGATGCCCGATCGCTCCGGCAACAACCGGATCGACAGTTTTCGCAATATCGTTGAGGGGTCGGGCTTCGTGCAGCTGATCTTCTTCGTGCCCGGCATCGACGAGACGCTGCGCGTGGGCGGCACCGGCACGCTGTCGGCGGAACCGGAACTGCTGGCTTCGATGGAGGAGTTCGGCAAGCCGCCCCGCGCGGTGCTGAGCATCAGCGTGCGGGAGGCCTATTTCCATTGCGGCAAGGCGCTGATGCGCTCGAAACTGTGGTCGGCGGACACGCGCGTCGAACGCGGCGTGATGCCGAGCATCAGCGAAGTCATTCACGACCAGACCGGCCTGGGCGAGCCGGAGAACCAGGCCGTGGTCGAGGCGCGCTACAGGACGCAGCTCTGAGCCGCTTGCATGACGCTGATACAAGGTCGGTTGTCATCATCCGCCACCACCGGGTCTCGCCTTCGACGAGCCCGATGACAGGCTCCGGCGGATGATCGCGTACGCCGCGACCTCTCGGCTCAATCGCTGACGCTGGTGGAATACGCCTCGCCGGCGATGAGGGCTGTGGGTGTCGGTCGCGACGCGGGCTCACCGCGAGCGCGCGTCCTAATGCTCGCTCTCGAGCCCGCCGACGTGCTTCTGGGTATAAAGCTCAAGTCCGATCCGCCCGATCAGATCGAGCTGGGTTTCGAGGAAGTCGATGTGATGCTCCTCGTCCTTCATCAGGCGTTCGAACAGGTCGCGCGAGACGTAGTCCTTGACGCCGTGGCAGTAGGTCGCCGCTTCCTGGTAAAGCGTTCGCGCCGCGACCTCGGTGGCCAGATCGCATTCGATGATTTCCTTGACGTTCTGGCCGATCCGCAAGGGGTCGAGCACCTGCATGTTGGGAAAGCCGTCAAGGAACAGGATGCGGTCGGTGAACTTGTCGGCGTGCTCCATCTCCTCGATGGATTCCTTGCGCCAGGTCTTGGCCATCTCCAGCAGGCCCCAGTTGTTCAGTATCCGGTAATGCAGCCAATACTGGTTGATGGCGGTGAGCTCGCTGCGCAGGCCCTTGTTGAGATAATCGATGACCTTGGGATCGCCCTGCATGATGCTCTCTCGCTGTCGTGACGTGATGGCGAAAGCTAGGTCACATTTCCGGCAAGAGCAACCCTCTGCCGGCGGCGACGCGGAGGCGCATAAGATTGATCACTCAGGATGCAGCGAGCGAGAACTCGGCGTACACGTCGTCGTGCGCATGAGAATGCGCCTCGCCCCTGCTGTGCCGACATCCGGGCTGGCAGGTTTTCGCGCAGTCACCCAGCGCCGTTTCAACGATGCTCTTTACGGTGCTGGCACAGCGACCGCATTCAACACTGCAACCGAGGCAGCCGTAGACCTGCCTCGCATTGCGTGGAAGATCCTGCGCCGAATTCACGGCACTGCGGACATCGTGGTCGCTAAGGACATTGCAGGAACAAACAATCATGAGAACGGAATTACCTTCGCTGATGCTCAACCATCAGATATTTAAGACCGAGGCGCGAAGCAAAAGGAAAAACCCCACTTTCAAGCAATTCCAAACTGCCCGCGAGAACACTTTGGATCGAGTCTAAAAAGGCTGTTGCGGTAGATCAAAATCCCGATGTTTTACGGGGTCCGCGAGCATCAATCGCCGCCGCCGCCTCCTCCCCCGCTATCGGCGCCGCCGAAATCGCTCGGGTTGCCCGAACTATCCGTCGTCGAGTGATCGCCGCCAAACCAGCTGACGACAGCCCAGCCCTCGCCGCCCGAAGTGCTGGCGCCGTCGATCGAGGTGTCGCCGACCGAGCGGCGATTACGCTTGCCCCTGTCGGCGCGCGTCATCAGCGCGTAGCAGATCATCGAAGTGCCAGCGACCGCGACTCCAAACGCCACCATCGCACCGGTCATCGTTTTCCCCTTCTGCCCAAACCCCCATACACCGTACATTGTGCGCCGCAACATGATACCTGCGAGCGGCTATTCGTCGCCAAATGTGGCGGCGCCGTTCATTGATCATTCAAGGGAAATATGGAAGTTTCGTCGCAACGGATGTGCTCGATGAGAAAGGTGAAGTCATGAGGAAGACTTTGATGGCGCTGGCTGCGATGGCCACGCTGGCGGTTTCAGCGGTGGCGTCCCCCGCCAACGCCCAACGCGGTTTCGGCGCTGGTTTGGCTGCTGGCGTGATCGGCGGCGCCATCGTCGGCGGCGCGCTGGCCGGCCCCGGCTACGGCTATTATTACGGCCCCGGCTACTACCCTGGCCCCCGTTACGGCTATTACGCTCCGGGCTATGAAGCCGGCGACTATTATTATGGCGGCTGCGTCTGGCAGCGGCAGCGGTTCTGGGACGGCTATGGCTGGCGGATTCGCCGCGTACGGGTCTGCGGCTGATCGGCGTTCATCTTCGTTAAAACAGCGCCGGTTCCCGGCAAACCGGCCGTTTTCCCGGGCTATCGAAAAAAGTGGCCTGAAAAAGCCTTCTTTTTCAGTCCAGTAGCCAACAGGGACGTTACGTCGCCTTGGGTAGACGGTTGGCCGCTTGCTAGCTAGACGACCAGCTTCCGAACACGGCATTTTGAGTTACCTTAACCCCGGCGCCTGAAGGCGCCACCTGCAGGAGAGCCCACGACATGAAGAAGACAGTTACCGCTCTGCTGGCCGCCGCAACGGTTGCCGGCTCCCTAGTGTCGGTTATACCAGCCGCCAGGGCCGGGGATGGCCAGATCGCCGCGGGCGTTGCCGGCGGTTTGATCGGTGGTGCGCTGCTTGGCGGGGCGATCGCGGCAAGCCGCCCGGCCCCGGTATATGTTGCACCCGCCCCGGTCTATGTCGAAGAGGCCCCCTGCCGCTTGGTCCGCGAGCGCTTCTGGGATGGTTACGGCTGGCGCTTCCGCCGCGTCCAGGTCTGCGATTGATCTGATCGGCGCCGAATTTACAGCGCCTTGATTTCGAAACCCGGCCAATGCTTCGGCCGGGTTTTTCTTGCGAAATGCATTGTGTATCGGTCGCTTGGTCGAAGCCTGGTCTCAATGTTGACGCGAAGGCAGTGCGCTCCGTCTCTCATAGGGAGAGGGTTGGGGGTGGGGGCGTACGGTCTATCGTTAGTGCGCCCCCTCACCCGCTTCGCGTCGATCTCTCCCAATGGGAGAGGTGGAAGAACGACGATTCGGTGTCTACCGCGCCGCACCAAGCGAGCGCAGCGCCGCTTCGCTCGGCCAGCAGTCCACCTTGAGACCGGCCTTTTTCTGGTAGGCGCCGAGCGCCGCGCGCGTCTGCATCCCGGCCTTGCCGTCGACCTTGTCGGCATAGAGACCGATGCGCGTGAGGCCGCGCTGCATGGCTTCGACGTCGGCGGTGCGCAACTGCGTTGAAGCCGACCACGGCGTCGCGAATGGAAGCGGGCTTGTCATGCGGTCGGAGAGGTGGCCGACGAACAGCACGTAGAGGTCCGAAAAATTGTACTCCTTGATCACGAAGTAGTTCTTCGTGGTCAGGAAGGCCGGACCATAGATGCCCTCGGGCTGCAGCAGTGAGGCCGGCTCGGCTTTCTCGGCGCCGCCGAGCTGTTGTCCGCGCACGGGGACAAAACCCCCGCGCAGCCATTCGCCGATCGGCTTCGTCACCTCCGGCACGCCGATGCTGCAATCGACGTTGGCCGGCGCGCGCACCTCATAGGCCCAGCGCACGCCCTTCTGCCAGCCCTTGTTGACGAGCTGCTGCGCAGCGGAGGCGAGCGCGTCCGGCACCGAATGCCAAATGTCCCTGCGGCCATCTCCGTCGAAATCAACGCCGTGCTGATAAAATTCCGATGGCAGGAATTGCGTGAGCCCGGTGGCGCCGGCCCACGACGCGCGCAGATCCTTGCGCGTCACCTCGCCGTCGCTGATCATCTTCAGCGCCAGGATGAACTCGTTGCGATACTGGTCCTTGCGCCGGCCGACATAGGCCTGCGTCGCCAGCACCCGCAAGCCGTCGTAAGGCAGCGTATAGCGGCCGTAATCGGTCTCGCGGCCCCAGATCGCGAGCACGATGGTGGCGGGCACGCCGAAGCGGGCTTCGATCGCTGTCAGCGAAGGACGGTATTTTTGGAGCAGCCGCTGGCCCTCCTCCGCCAGCCGCGCGATGCTCGCCTCCTTGAGGTAATCGGCCGGCACCTGCACGAACTCGGCCTGCGACGGCGCGCCAGCGGCGGGACGTCCGGGCAGGATCAAATCGGGCAATTTGTAATCCGGCTCGAGGCCGCGCGTCTCGGCATCGAAGGTCGCGCGCGACACGCCGGCGGCCTGCGCTTCCGGCCACAGCGAGGCGATGAATTGGGTGAAGCCTGAGTCGGCGGCAAGGGCGGGGCGCGGCGACAGCAGAAATGATAGCAAGAGGCCGAGCGCCAACGATCGGCCAATATCCAACCGACCCAACCCCGTCACGCGTCGGTCAGATCGAGACGACGTTCGATGCGCTCGATGCGGACGTCCATCCGATCAAGCCGGTTGGACATATTGGCGTGCTGGTTCTCAAGATTGCCGACGCGCTGTTTCATTTCGCGGATATCGTCGCGAACGTCATCGATCGCGCCGCGGATGTGGCGCGAATGCTCAAGAACGATGCTTTCCATTTCAGCCATGGTCCAAAATTATCACAATACCAGACCGTTGTGAACCATGATCCCGGGAGCGCTGTTCGCCTCCCGGCCCAATCACCGCGTCAGCTTCTTGTACTTCACCCGATGCGGGATGACTGAATCCTGGCCCAGCCTTCGCATCTTGTCCTTCTCGTAATCCTGGAAATTGCCTTCGAACCATTCGACGTGGCTGTCGCCTTCGAAGGCCAGCATGTGGGTGGCGATGCGGTCGAGGAACCAGCGGTCGTGGCTGATGATCACGGCGCAGCCGGCGAAATCCTCCAGCGCCTCTTCGAGTGCGCGCAAGGTATCGACGTCGAGATCGTTGGTCGGTTCGTCGAGCAGCAGCACGTTGGCGCCGGATTTCAGCATCTTGGCCAGATGTACGCGGTTGCGCTCGCCGCCCGAGAGCGCGCCGACCTTCTTCTGCTGGTCGGCGCCCTTGAAGTTGAACGACGAGCAATAGCCGCGCGAATTGACCTCGCGCTTGCCGAGAAGAATGAGTTCGTTGCCGCCGGAAATCTCTTCCCACACGCTCTTCTTGCCGTCGAGCGAGTCGCGCGACTGGTCGACATAGCCGAGATGGACACTCTCGCCGATCGTGATGATGCCCTTGTCCGGCTTCTCCTGCGCGGTGATCATGCGGAACAGCGTGGTCTTGCCGGCGCCGTTCGCACCGATCACGCCGACGATGCCGCCCGGCGGCAGCTTGAAGGTGAGATTGTCGATCAGGAGCCGGTCACCATATCCCTTGGTCAGCCCCTCGAAATCGATCACGTTCTGACCGAGCCGCTCGGCCACGGGAATGGTGATCTGCGCGGTCTGGGTCTGCTTCTCGCTGGCCAGCTTCAACAGATCCTCGTAGCGCTGGTAGCGCGCCTTGGATTTGGCCTGGCGTGCCTTCGGCGAGGCCGCGATCCACTCCTGCTCGCGCGCCAGCGTTTTCTGGTGCGCGGCGTCCTCGCGGCCTTCCTGTTCGAGCCGCTTCTGCTTCTGCACCAGCCAGGACGAGTAATTGCCCTCGTAGGGAATACCCTTGGCGCGGTCGAGTTCGAGGATCCAGCTCGTGACATTGTCGAGGAAGTAACGGTCATGGGTGACGATCAGGATCGCCCCGGGATAGTTGCGCAAGTGTCCTTCCAGCCATGACACCGACTCGGCGTCGAGATGGTTGGTCGGCTCGTCCAGCAGCAGCAGCTCGGGCTGGTCGAGCAGCAGCTTGCACAAGGCGACGCGGCGGCGCTCGCCGCCGGAGAGTTTTGTCACATCCGCATCGTCGGGCGGGCAGCGCAACGCGTCCATCGCCTGGTCGACCTTGCTGTCGAGATCCCAGAGGCCGGCGGACTCGATCTCGTCCTGCAGCCTGGTCATCTCGTCGGCGGTTTCCTCGGAATAGTTCATCGCCAATTCATTGTAGCGATCGAGGATCGCCTTCTGCTTGGCCACCCCCAGCATGACGTTCTCGCGCACCGACTTGGCGGCATCGAGCTGCGGCTCCTGCTCGAGGTAGCCGACCCGCGCACCCTCGGCGACCCAGGCCTCGCCGGCATATTCCTTGTCGAGCCCGGCCATGATCTTGAGCAGCGTCGACTTGCCGGAGCCGTTGACGCCGAGCACGCCGATCTTGGCGTCCGGGTAAAACGACAGATGGACGTTATCGAGCACCTTGCGGTTGGGCGGGTAGGTCTTGGACAGACCCTGCATGAAATAGACGAACTGGCGCGCCATCGAGGTCCCTGAAATCGAGAGGATTTATGGAAATTTGCTGCCGCTGATGTAGCGGCGCGGACCCCAAAGGGCAACCGCGCGCCCCTGTTTTCCATCCGTTCACCACGGATCATTACGGGATCGATACCATGCTGACGCCGGATCCGGACAATTGAAACCTTCTTTTAACAAATCAGCCCAAAACTGGCTTTCGACGCCTCAAAAGGCGTTCCCCGCGACAGAAGTCGCCGGCGAAAACAGCGGGCCGCGTCATGGCAACCATCACGTCAGACTCCCTTTCCTCCGCTACCCAGCGGGGAAAACGCGAACCCGCAATCCGGGGCTTTTGGCGCCAGTTCTTCCTCAGGGCATTCGACCCCTATCGCCCGGAACTGCACTATATGCGCGGTCCGGGCCCGGCCTGGCGCGCCAAGCACAAGGCACTGTCGCCCGCGGTCCAGTCGATGGTCGTCGAAATCCGGGCCGCCAAGGCGGTCGGGTCGCCGCGCACCTAACGCCTTTCCGTTTCGATAGAATTGGAACGGGCTTCTGGATTCTTCACCTGGACGGGTCTTCTTGACGCGAACCGGTCTCCGCTTCGCTTGAAAACGCTCCCACGCCAAAATCCATTTTTGAGCGGCAGGCGCTTGCGCGCGCGGGTTTTGCGCGCGACGATGGCCGCACTCCTGACGGCACATTCCGCGCCGTCATCCTCGCTGAGACGGACCTTCCCATGACGCGGCTGCGCTGTGCGATTCTCGATGACTACATGGACCTGACGTTGCGGATGGCGGACTGGTCGAAGATCAGCGATCGCGTCGATGTCAAGGTATTCACCGAACCGTTTGCCTCGCCTGAAGCCGCAGCTGCGGCGCTTGCGGATTTCGAGATTGTCTGTGCGATGCGCGAGCGCACGCCGTTTCCGCGCGCGCTGTTCGCGGCCTTGCCCAAGCTGAAGCTCCTGATCACCTCGGGCATGCGCAACGCCTCGTTCGATCTGGAGGCCGCCAAGGACCATCACGTGGTGGTCTGCGGAACCCAATGGGGCCGCGACCCCACCGCGGCCCTGACCATGGGCCTGATCCTGGAGCTGACCCGCAACATTGGCCGCGAGAGCGCGCGCATGCATGCCGGCGAGTTCTGGCAGAAATTCATCGGCATCGAGATCGAAGGCAGGACGCTGGGCGTGGTCGGGCTCGGCAAGCTGGGCGCCAAGGTTTCGGGGCTTGCGAAAGCCTTCGGCATGAACGTGATCGCCTGGAGCCCGAACCTGACGCCGGAGCGGTGCAAGGAAGTCGGCGTCGGTTACGCGACCAAGGAGGAACTGTTCGCGGCCGCCGACATCATCACCATTCACATGGTGCTGAGCCAGCGCTCGCGCGGCCTGGTCGGAACCGCCGATTTCGCGCGCATGAAGCCGACCAGCTACCTCGTCAATACCGCGCGCGGACCGATCGTCGACGAAACCGCGCTGTTGGAAACCCTGAAAGCACGCAAGATCGCCGGCGCCGCGATCGACGTGTTCTCGGTCGAGCCGCTGCCGCTCGATCATCCCTTCCGCAAGCTCGACAACCTCGTGCTGACGCCGCATCTCGGCTACGTCACCGAGGAGAGTTTTGGAGCGCATTACGGCCAGATGGTCGATGGCATCGACGCCTGGTTCATGGGCGAGCCGCTGCGGCGGCTGGCTTGAGCCGCGAGCGGCGCGCCTGACCTGCCGATCACGCGGCCGCCCTGTGCGCCATGGTTTGCCGTGCGATCACCGCGAAGCCTTCGCGCCATGACGGATGAACCGGCTCCCAATCGAGCTCACGTTTGGCCTTGACGTTCGAGCCGGCCCGCACCTGCGTCATCATGGAAACCATGTGTTCACCCGCCACCAGGCGGGCGATCCAGGCCGGCAGATGAAACGGCGGCTTTGCGCCTAACATCTGCGCCAGCGCGGGCAGCCACTCGCTGACCTCGGCGGGTTCGTCGTCCACGATATTGTAGATGTTGCCGGGCTTGCCGCGTTCGACCGCCCTGACGGTAGCGGCAGCGGCGTCGTCGACATGCACGAACGACCACCAGCCGCCGCCGTCGCCGATCAGCGGCACGCGGCGGTGACGGATCTGCTCGATCATGGCATGATCCAGCGTCCCGGTGTCCGGCCCGTAAAACGTGCCGTAGCGCAGCACGATGCCTTCGGGCTGCGACGAGGTGGTGACGTCGTGCTCGAGATGCCGGATCGCCTCCAGGCTCGGGCGGAGCTCTTCCGGCGGATCGGGATCGAGTTCATCGGCTTCGGTTTTGACGGCAACGCCGCTGCGGACATAGGGCCAACCGCAGTAGCTCTGGGCGATGAAGCGCTGGACGCCGGACTCGCGCGCGGCCGCCAGCAGGTAATCGGTGCCCAGCGTCCGCAGCCGGTTGCTGGCGGCGAAGGCGCGATTGAAATGCCTGAGGTCGGTTGCGCCGGTCAGATCGGTCATTTCGTGAATGATGACGTCCGGCTTTGCGGCGGCGACCGCCGCGCGGATCGCCGCCGCGTCGAGGCCGTCGGCGACGACGGGCTCCGCGCCCATCCGTCGGATGAAATCGGCCTTGGAAGCCGTGCGGGTCAACCCTACGACGGAATGGCCTGCCGTGATCAGGGCCGGAACGAGCGGACGGCCGACGGCGCCGGTAGCGCCTGCAACAAAGATTCGCATGGCTGAGTTCCTCTCAATCGTTGCATTGGACGCGATCGCCAAGCCTGCGGGCAATATCAAACGCTGCCGTGCTCGATACGCGACGATCTGCTGGCGAAACGTCAGATGATCGGAACGTCTTCGACGACCGAAGAACACAAGTTCCGCGCCACGGTCGAAGTATTCTTCGCCTTCGTGGAAGAGCAGTCCGACTGAGTCAGAATCCTCCTGATCGCGCCGCAAGGAAATCCCGTCACAGTCAAATTGTCGCGATGCGTCCAGCAGGGCGCGACAGGCGCAATTTCACGGTTCCTGAAATCCTATCTGCCGGATGGCGCAACCAGGCAGCCCGCGGCCGCCGGCGAGTTCCTCAAGCAGGACTGCACGCGCTTGCAATTGCAGAACACAACAAAAAAGGCGCGCTCGGCGCGCGCCTTTTTCCATGATGTCTGTTTGGCTCGATCGAAGCGGCTAGCGCACCGTCACCGGCGCGGGCAGCGGCGGCACCACGGTCGGCTGCGTGCCGCCAACCGGGCCGGCGTTCGGTCCGGGGATCGGCGCGGCTGAGGCGGTGGTGGTCGAAGCCGGCGGGGCGCCGCCGGGCAGCACGACCACGCGGGTGCCGACCTTGACGCGATCGAACAGGTCCGAGACGTCCTCGTTCAGCATCCCGATGCAGCCCGACGAAACGAATTTGCCGATGGTCGAGGGCTGGTTGGTGCCATGGATGCGATAGACCGTATTGCCGAGATACATCGCACGCGCGCCCAGGGGATTGCCGGGGCCGCCGGCCATGAAGCGCGGCAGATAGGGCTGACGATCGATCATCTCCGGCGGCGGATGCCAATCCGGCCACTCGGCCTTGCGGGTGATCTTCTGCACGCCGGTCCAGGTAAAGCCGTCGCGGCCGACGCGGACTCCGTAGCGAATCGCGCGTCCGCCACCCAGCACGTAGTAGAGATAGGTGTTCGGGGTATCGACGATCAGCGTTCCCGCGGGTTCCTTGGTGGCGAAAGTGACTTCCTGCCGGCGCAGCTTCGGCGCGAGTTCGGCCGGACCGGCCTCCGGTTGCTCGTCCGGTGGCAGCGCGGACAGCACCATTGGCTTGCCGTCGGCGCCGATCGGCGCCGGCTGCACCGAGCCTGTGACGCTGTTGGGAGCCGGCGCCGCGATGACCTCGGGCGGACGCAGGCCGCGGTCGTCATTGGGATTTCCGGCTCCAGGAGCGCGGTCCGAATAGATCACCGCCGGCGGACCATTGGGCCGACCGTAACGGGGGTCATCGGGCGACATGACCGGGCCGGTCGGCACCGCGCGGTCGGAATAGACCGGCGGCGCGCCGGCCGGACGGCCGTAACGCGGATCGTCCGGCGACATCACCGGGCCGGTCGGCACCGCGCGGTCGGAATAAACCGGCGGAGCGCCAGTCGGACGACCGTAACGCGGATCGTCGGGCGACATCACCGGGCCGGCCGGCGCGCCACGATCGGTGTAGATCGGCCGGGCGTTTTCGGGATGGGCGTAACGCGGATCATCCGGCGACAGGATCGGGCCGGGCGGCGGCAGCGCGTTCGGCGCCTCGTCATCTTCCAGCGAATCAAAATCCGGCGCACCGGGGCCACGGCGATAATCGGCCGGATAGCCGCCAGGAGGATAAGGCTGCGGCGCCGTCGTATAGACCGGACCCGGCGGGGAGACCGGATACCCTTGCGCCAGCGCGAGCGAGGTTCCCGCCGCACCCGCCATCAGGGCAGCACAAATCGTCAGAATGCGTTTGCTCATCATCGCTGTTGTATAGTCCCCAAGCAGACACCGTACGGTTAATGGGCAGATGGCCGAAGATAGCGGCGCATTCAAGACAAATCCGCTAACTCGCGCCCGTTTCGGCATTTTGTGATCCGCAGCAGCACCGTTGCAGCTAAGCCTCACCGGGTGAGGAAACGACTGTCGGGCCTTCCCGAGGGCTTTATTCCGCCGAATTGTACCAACCGCCACGGCAACCTTGCGGTATCCTTGAACCAGCCTGATTCGCTGCGCGCTGGGTGCCCGATGCGTCGCGAACACGGCCAATTCAGTGGTCACCGCGTTCCCAGATGCTCATAGGCCTTCGCAAATCTCAAGCGAAGGCGGAATTTGCCTGTCCATGCTGCCCGGCTTCCGTTTTTTGTTCGCGGCGACGTTGTTTACGATGTCGATACTGGTCTTCGGGCTTGGCGCAACGGCGCTACTGCGGGCGGCCCATGAGCAGTTCGCCAGCAACCCCTCCTGGCACGCCGCCCCGGAGGCCACGTTCGCGCAACAAGCCGAAGCCCCAAGGGACGCCTCGAGAGACGCCTCAAGAGAAGCGTCTAGGCCTGTGCTCGCGATGCTGCGATTCGAGCCGCCGGCCACGGAGCAAAAGGCATCGGACGGTACACGGGCAATCGATCCTTCCGCGATTCCGCCACCAGTAGAGCCTGACGGCAACGCCGCGCTGGCGCAGGACTCGGCAGCGCCGCCAGCCGCTGCAAAGCCCGACATGCCGGCCGCGGAAAATCCGGCACCAGACCAGGTTGCGGCAGTGCCAAGCGATACGCCCATGGCTGACGCCACGAAGGCGGCATCCCTCAGCGATGCCAAGGTCGCGTCCACCGAGCAGGCCGCAACCGAACCGGTCTCGCAGCCGGCGAACGACGCCATCCCAACTGCAGGCGTAACCGATGCGGCGGCGTCTTCGCAAGCCGCCGCGCCTGGAGCCGACGTCGCCTCGGTGAAAGTCGCCGCGCTCGACAATCCGTCCGCCACCATCGAGCCGAAACCGCCGGCCAAACCCATCGGCGCCATGCCGGACCAAGCCAAGCCCGACCAAAGCGCGATCAAGAAGCGTCTGCGGGCGCGGCGGGCGGCGCAGCGGCGCCGAATGGCGGCGCGCGCGGCGCGGGAGGCATTGCTCCTGGCGCAACGGCAGCAGTCGGTTAACCCTTTCATTCAATCCTTCCCTCAGCCGCAGCCGGCGCCGATAGGCGCAGCGGCGCGCACCCGCTGAGTTTCAGGCCGGACCAGTCGCCACCGGCGGACCGTCGGGCAGGCCCCATTCGGCCCACGAGCCATCGTACAGCGCGGTGCCGCGCACGCCGAGCCGATACAGCGCGAGCGTCAGCACCAGCGCGGAAACGCCGGAGCCGCAGCTCGTCACGATTGGTTTTGCCAAGTCGACGCCGGCGCCGGTGAAGGCCTTGCGCAGTTCCTCGAGCGGCTTCATGGCGCCGGTCGCGGCGTCGAACAATTCGGCATAGGGCACGTTGCGGCTGCCCGGAATGTGGCCGGAGCGGCGGCCCGGCCACGGCTCGGCGACCGTGCCCTCGAACCGCGCCCGCGGCCGCGCATCGACCAGTTGCTCACGCCGGCTGTCGAGATTGCCGAGCAATTGCTGCTGGCTGCGTACGAAGCTGGAATCGAGGGTGGCCTGGAATTTTCCGGGCTTTGTCGGGGTGACCTTTCCGGAATGGGTCGGGCGCCCCTCGCGCAGCCATTTCTTCAGGCCGCCGTCGAGCACCTTCACCTTGGGATGGCCGAACGACAGGAACATCCACCACGCCCGGGGGGCTGCGACCCAGCCGCCGGAATCATAGGCCACCACGGTATCGTCACTGGAAATCCCGAGTGCTGCGACGTCGCGCGCGAACTGCTCGGCACTCGGATACATATGCGGTCTCGGGTCATCGGGGTCGGCGATGGTGTTGACGTTGAAGAACACCGCGCCCGGAATGTGTCCGGACAGATAATCATCCGATGGCAGCGGCAGCACGCCGGGCATCTTGTAGGACGCATCGATGATTTTCACCTTGGGATCGTCGAGACGGGCGGCAAGCCAGTCGGTGGTAACAAGCGGATCGTCGGTGGATGATGTCATTGGATGCAAAATCCTTGTTGTCATTCCGGGGCGCGCCGAAAGGTGCGAACCCGGAATCCAGAAGTCGTTATCTCGATCTCGAGATTCCGGGTTCGCGCTGCGCGCGCCCCGGAATGACGAAGGAAACGTCAGTCCTTCTTCTTCGGCTCCCACTTCTCCACCGGGCCGCCGGCGTCGCGCCAGGCGGCAAAGCCGCCAGCCATATGCGCGACCGGCTTCAGCCCCATGTCCTGCGCGGTCTTCGCCGCCAGCGCCGAGCGCATGCCGCCGGCGCAATGAAAGATGAATTTCTTATCCTCCTGGAAGATCGGCTTGGCATAGGGGCTCGCCGGATCGATCCAGAATTCCAGCATGCCGCGGGTGCAGGAGAACGCGCCCGGTATTTTGCCGTCGCGCTCGATCTCGCGGGGATCGCGGATGTCGACGATCACGACGTCGTCGTTATGCGCGATCCTGATGGCGTCGGTGGCGCTGACGGTTTCGATCTCGGCATTGGCCTCGTCGATCAGCGACTTGATACCGCGGTGAATGGTCTGGGGCATTGCTTGCACCTCCGTTATTTACTCCCGTCATTCCGGGGCGATGCGAAGCATCGAACTATGGTGCGCAATTGCGCACCTGAGAATCTCGATCGAATTCCATCATCTCCAGATTCCGGATCGGTCCTTCGGACCGTCCGGAATGACGACAGGACGTTCTACCGTACCAGTTCCTTCATCGCGCCTTCGAGACCTTCGATGGTGATCGGGAACATGCGCTCCGAAAACAGCCGGCGGATCAGGGTGGTAGATTCCGAATAGTCCCAGTGCCGCTGCGCCACCGGGTTGAGCCAGACCGCGTGCTGATAGGTGCGAATGATACGATCGAGCCAGACCGAGCCCGCCTCTTCATTGACATGCTCGACCGAGCCGCCGGGCACCATGATCTCGTAAGGCGACATCGAGGCATCGCCGACGAACACCACCTTGTAGTCGTGCGGATATTTATGCAGCACGTCCCAGGTCGGCGTGCGATCGGTGAAGCGCCGCTTGTTCTGCTTCCACACGCCCTCGTAGAGGCAGTTGTGGAAGTAGAAATATTCCATGTGCTTGAATTCGCTCTTCGCCGCCGAGAACAGCTCCTCGACCTGCTCGATATGGGAATCCATCGAGCCGCCGATGTCGAAGAATACCAGAACCTTGACCGCGTTGCGCCGTTCGGGGCGCATATGCACGTCGAGATAGCCATGGTTGGCGGTCTCCTTGATCGTGGTGTCGAGGTCGAGTTCGTCCGGCGCCCCGGTGCGGGCGAACTTGCGCAACCGCCGCAGCGCGATCTTGATGTTGCGGATGCCGAGCTCGACATTGCCGTCGAGATCCCTGAACTCGCGCTTGTCCCACACCTTCACCGCGCGGTTGTTGCGGTTCTTCTCCTGGCCGATCCGCACCCCTTCGGGGTTGTAGCCGTGGGCGCCGAACGGCGAGGTGCCGGCGGTGCCGATCCACTTGTTGCCACCCTGGTGGCGACCCTGCTGCTCCTTCAGGCGCTGGCGCAGGGTCTCCATGAGCTTGTCCCAGCCCATCGCCTCGATCTGCTTCTTCTCCTCCTCGGTGAGGTATTTCTCCGCGAGCTTCTTCAGCCATTCGGCCGGAATGTCCGCCTTCTCCATGGCGTCGAGCAGGCTTTCCAGCCCCTTGAACACGGTACCGAACACGCGGTCGAACTTGTCGAGATTACGCTCGTCCTTTACCAGGGTCGCGCGCGACAGATAGTAGAAATTCTCCACCGTCTGCTCGGCGAGGTCGGCGTCGAGCGCCTCCATCAGCGTCAGATATTCGCGCAAGGTGACCGGGACCTGGGCGTCGCGCAGCGATGTGAAGAATTGCAGGAACATGGATCACAGATTGCCCGCCGCACCGTGGACGTCAAGGGCAGAGGGGCCTAGACCTGCCCGGTTTTTCAACTAGAATTGAGGTTACAGGGCTTTTCAGCGGGGCATTTTCGATGGGTATCTTGGCGGCACTCGTGATCGGCGCGATCGCCGGCTGGCTCGCCGGCGTGATCGTGCGCGGCGCCGGTTTCGGGCTGATCGGCAACATCGTGGTCGGCATCATCGGCGCGCTGGTCGCGGGCTGGCTGTTGCCGCAGCTGCATGTCGAACTCGCCTCCGGCACGCTCGGCTCGATCCTCGACGCCACGATCGGCGCGGTCGTCGTGCTCGTGATCCTCTCGCTGATCAAACGCGTTTGACAAATTCCTTTGATCCCCGCATCCAGCGCACAGGCGGCGGTTTCCCGTTCAGGCAACGGCGCGGAGTCTTTGCTCAAGAAAGATCCGCGCTCAAGAACAAGCAACAAGGCAACGACTAGATGAAATTTACCGGCACCAAGAACTACGTCGCCACCGACGACCTCAAGGTCGCCGTCAACGCCTCGATCGTGCTCGAGCGCCCGCTGCTGATCAAGGGTGAGCCCGGCACCGGCAAGACCGTGCTGGCCGAGGAAGTCGCCAAGGCGCTCGGCGCGCCGCTGTTGACCTGGCATATCAAGTCCACCACCAAGGCCCAGCAGGGCCTTTACGAATACGACGCGGTGTCGCGCCTGCGCGACAGCCAGCTCGGCGACTCCCGGGTTTCCGATATTTCGAATTACATCAAGCGCGGCAAATTGTGGGAGGCCTTCACCCACGAGAAGCGCCCGGTGCTCCTGATCGACGAAATCGACAAGGCCGACATCGAGTTTCCCAACGACCTGTTGCTCGAACTCGATCGCATGGAGTTCTTCGTCTACGAGACCGGCGAGAACATCAAGGCGAGCCTGCGCCCGATCGTGATGATCACCTCGAACAACGAGAAAGAATTGCCGGACGCCTTCCTGCGCCGCTGCTTCTTCCACTACATCAAGTTTCCCGACGCCGACACCATGAACAAGATCGTCGACGTGCATTTCCCCGGCATCAAGAAGCGCCTGGTGGAAGAAGCGCTGCGGATCTTCTTCGAGGTGCGCGACGTGCCGGGCCTGAAGAAGAAGCCGTCGACCTCGGAATTGCTGGATTGGCTGAAACTCCTGCTCAACGAAGACATCACGCCGGAGATGCTCAGGGAGCGCGACCCGCGCAAGCTGATCCCGCCGCTGCATGGCGCGCTGTTGAAGAACGAACAGGACGTGCATTTGTTCGAGCGGCTGGCGTTTCTGAGCCGAAGAGAAGTGTGAGCGGGATTTCGTTTTCAAACGGCCTGCCATCGCAGAAGAACGCCTCGCCTCTCCTCTTCTCCCCTCCCACCCGCGAAGCGGCGGGGTCGAGACGAGCGAAGCTCGCTCTTAGGGGTCGGGGGCGGGGGGTGCCTCGGCAAACTCTTTGCCAGAGAAGTAAACTGATAGACCCCCCACCCCCTACCTCGAGAGCGAGCTTTGCTCGCCTCGGACCCCGCCACGCGCAAGGGCGCGTGGTGGGAGGGGAGATCACCGCGCACGGCTTCGCGATCTCGCCGCGCGTTTCGCGCGAGGTTTTACCGGTTCGTTCCGCCCTCCCGCATCAGAGGGCGCAGGGAATGCCGGGCGCCCGATGCGCCCGATAGCCGCGTGTGCAAGGATAGTGGTAGAACGCACACGCGTTAGTCAGGTCACACCGGAATCACCCGGCATTCCCCGCGCAATGGTTTTACGGCTTATAACGCGCTCTCCCCGGTGACCGGGCTTTCTTGCCACCGTCGCCCCTGAGAAATTTGCACCTCAGGAACTTGACGCCAGCGTCGGGGCGTCAGGACCACACGCCTTCGCCGTCCGCCAGCCGCATCGCCCGTCAAGCGCGCACCCAGCGTCCACCGCATCCCGCTCCGCGTTTCGTGACGTTGCGCAACGCCCCTCTGAGGAGCGGGACGGCGAGGGTTATAAAGGTGATTTGCCATTTCTGAAAATCCGAATATTTTCCCGAAAGGGGCTAGACAGCAAATTCGATAAACGGACTGATTTGCCCGTCGGGTCACATTCGCCAACCACTTCCGCTCTATGCCGAGAAGCGGACATCTTCGGTGCCGGTTGGCAGTTCCGAAAAGTGCCCAGAAGCGGACTCACGAAAGTCATCTCGGTAAACGGGCCTGCCACCAGATGAAGAAGGGCGCACCAATGATTTCCAAAACTGTGAACCCAATGAATGGTAGCGGCGGCAGAGCGAGAAAGAGCATCGACGCCAGGCGGCCTATTCCACCCAGAAAAATCATGCCCCACAACACACGAAATAAAAGTGTTTGCTTTTCTATATTTGGAATGAGCAGGTAAAGTGAAAATCCCAGGCCCAACCATACGCCGCCAAAGAAGCGAAGATTGCTATCGAGCACCGCGTTTGCGGGAATTCCAACCGAAGCGTAGAGCGGATCGCTGAGGCCAAACATGCCAATGATCCCGGTAAGAACAGGGATGGCACCTAATAGCGCCATTGCGATCTGTAGCCCACGCTTGTTCATGTCGCTGCTGCCGGCTTTATCAGGCGCGAATAGCTTTCCGCTGTATCTGGCCAACATTGTGACGCGGGGTGCCGACGCGTAGGGGTGTTTCGCCACATCGCTTCACGCAAAAACGACCATGGACCTTCGTAGCGCCACTACAGGGCCTTGCAGCGGCAAGAATGTCCAAGAATCAACTTTCGCGAGATGTTCGGAGCAGCTCGATTTTCGACTTTTGCAACAATATCTGCCAAAACCAGAAGTCAGCATATTACTTCTCGGAGAACCGGCTCCATCGGTTTCGACAGAGCGATGTCTTTTTGCCCGGGAGCGGGTGCGAGCCTACGTCAGCCGGCGTGGGGTGGAGGAGAAGGCGGCATATCGCGCAGGAACTGATAGCGGCCGTGCCCCTTGATTGCGGCCAGGTCGTGCGAGACCAGCTCACGTGGCCGTTCGATTGTGACCTCGACATTGTTTTGAGAGAAGTCGAGTACCGTGACGCCGCAACGGCCATCGCCGCCACGCGCCTGCGCGGCGGCAAAGGCGACGGCAGGTACCCATAGATGCCGCTGGCCGCCGAACGTGCGGTCGCGATGTTGATGCAGGTGACCGCTGACGATCAGACGCACGTCGGACCGATCGAGCCTGTCGAGCAGTCGTGCCCGCGCCGACGGCACCATGCATGAGGGACTCAAGACATCGTCGATTGGACCTTCGAGGAAGACCGGCTTGTGCAGGAACAGCGCGGTGGGCCGCCCGGCGGCGCTCAACTGCTCGTCGAGCCACTGATCCTGTGATTGTTCCCGCGCGAGGCCGGAGCCGAAGAGCTGCGCGTTGACACCGACCAGGCGCCAATCTCCGGCGTCCAGGACCCAGCGATCGGTGGCAAAAGAGCCGTCCCATCGTGCGAGCCGGTCTGCATTGATGATCTGGTCAGGGTCCTGGCCGGGTGGCTCGTCGCCGACGTCGTGGTTGCCAGGCAGGGCCATGACACGCGCGCGCAGGTTCCCCAGCGCGGTGGCTGCGAAGGCGATCTCGGCGTCACTGTCAGGTCCGTTGATCGCCAGGTCGCCATTGACGATCACCGCATCAGCCTTGGCGCCGTCGGCAAACTCGCGCGCCACGCACCAGTTCTCCCAGAAGAAACCGTGTGTCGGCGAAAGGTGGATGTCCGATAGAACGACGATGCGGGCCATGCCGGCTCCCTAACCCTGTGCGGGCAGGCTAGAACACCGAGACAACAGTGATGTGAACGCTTTCGCCGGTGAGGTCGGCCTCGGGTCAAAAGCGCCGTTTTGGCAATCGGTCGACGGCTTCCGTTCTAACCCTATGACCGACAAGCTCCGAGTGCGCGGGGATGCCTCGAGAGCGCCAATACGAGCACACGCCTTCACCAGCGATGGACCCGGCCGCCTCCGCATCGGCTCCGGCGATTGTTAGACCGAGTACCGGCGCGCGCAAATCGCGAGAATCGAAATCCCGCATCGTTTCATCACAAGAACCGATCAGATCGATCCAAAAATTGCGTTGGAACCACTTCCGCAAGTCCTTACCTCACAGGTTGAAGACGGGCTCGCTGGAGAAACGCTCCATTTGTCCGCCGCACACGCAGCTTGAGGAGGCACGAATGACGATCGATAACTCACGGCGCAGCGCTCTTGTCGGCTTTGGAGCGCTGGCGGTCGGCGCCGCGGCACTTGCCGCTGGTCCCTCGCGCGCCGCTACGACCGAGCGCATCATCCCGCCCGGCGCCCGGGAGCTCTCCGATTTGATGGACCGGTTGCGCCGCGCGCCTCGCCGACGCGATTTCAAGACCACGCCGATGATTCTCCAGCATCCTGATTTCTGGGATGACGAAGCGCTCAAGGAGATCATCGCCTATCGCGGCACGCGGAAGCAGGTGTGGAACAACACCGCTCTCGCGAGTCCCTGGCTCAACCTGATGCGCAACTCGATCAATGCGCAGATCTTTTCCTTCGGACACACGGATTTTCTTGCCGTCTCCGCCACACACGGCACGGCTCACCTCGCATTGTTCGACCAGGCGACGTGGGACAAGTACGAACTCGCGGCGCTTGCCGAGGCCAAGTTCAAGACCAACACGCTGGCGGTACCCAAGCCGGCCCCAACTGCTTTCGCGCAAAGCGAGGATCCCGAAAGCGTGTTCGGGCCGGACGGCGACACCATCCCCGCGCTGCAGGACCGCGGCGTCGTCTTCATGGCTTGCCACAACGCGATCTGGGAGGTGACCGCCAAGCTCATCGCCTCCGGCAACAATCCGGATCACGCCTCGCACGAGGCGGTGGCGGCCGAACTGACCAACCATCTCATCGACGGCGTGGTGCTGACCCCCGGAATCGTCGCAACGATTCCGGAACTGCAGCAAGCCGGCTTTCACTACGCGGCGTGAGGGAGGCTCACATGCGCAAGACAGCCTTTTGCACCGCGGTGCTGGCCGCCGCCATCGTTCTGCCGCTCGCCGCACACGCCGCGGAACCGGTCCGGCACGATCCGATCTTTCCACCCTGGCAGCACGGAGAGAACAACGACACGACACAGCGCGGCCTCTCATTTACAGTTCCTGAGGTAGACGACCTTGCCGATTTCCATGGCAACGTGTCTGACCCGAAGCTCGTGCTCTATGTCGGTGGCAATTACTTCTTCGCCATGGCACCGCTGGTTGCGGCCTTCGAGCAACAGCATCCCGAATTCAAGGGAAGGATCTACTGGGAAACCCTTCCGCCCGGCCTGCTCGAGAAGCAGATCGAGGCCGGCGGTACCGTCACCTCGGGCAACATGACCTGGACGGCGAAGCCGGATGCCTATTTGGCAGGCCTCAAGAAGGTTCAGGGCCTGATCGATCAGGGCGTGCTGACCGGTGCGGCCGTCCCTTACGTCACCAATTCCCTGACGATCATGGTGCCGGCGGGCAATCCGGGCCATGTCAAAGGTCTCTCCGACCTGGCGCGGCCCGGCCTTCATGTGGCGATGCCGAATCCCGAGTTCGAAGGTATCGCCCGGCAGATCGAGGCCTCGCTGAAGGAAGCCGGCGGTGACGCGCTAGACACGACCGTTTACAGGACGAAGGTTGCCCACGGCAGCACGGTTCTGACCCGGATCCATCATCGACAAACGCCTCTCTTCCTGATGCAGGGACGCGCACAGGCCGGCGTAACCTGGCAATCAGAGGCGATCTTCCAGGAGCAGATCGGTAATCCGATCACCCATGTCGACATCCCGTCCGCGCAGAACTCAATCGCGATCTATGCCGGCGCGGAGGTGAAGGGTGCGGCGCATGCGGAGGCGGCTCGGCTCTGGTTGTCGTTCGTCCGTTCGCCCACCGCCCTTTCGATCTTCGAACGCTACGGATTCAAGCCCTACACGCGCGCCGCGTCGGCCGATTGATCGCGCGCCACTTCAGGAGATGCACTCATGTCTACTCTTTCTTTTACATCCGCACCCGGTGTGGCGCGATCGACCGACAATGCCCATCGTTTGACCGAAGGCCAGCGCATGTGGCGAACGGCGGCACTTGCCTTGCTTTCGGTCCGCGTCATCCAGGGCTTCATCTACTGGGGCGGCGGCTCCCGGCGCTTCATCTACGCGCCCTCGAAGCTGAACCCGGACGCGCCCACCTGGATGGCGAACAAGTTTCAGACCGCAATGCCCGGTGCGCTGTTCGGCACCGACCACGTTATCAGTTTCATGCTGCACCACTTCTGGCTGCTCTATGCCGGCGTGATCCTGTTCAGTGCCGCCGAACTGATCGTCGGCGCGATGCTGATGGCGGGAGCCCTGACCCGCGTCGCCGCTCTGGTATCGATAGGTTTTTCCGTGCTGCTGATGGCGATGTTCGGCTGGCAGGGCGCGACCTGCATCGATGAATGGACAATGGCCGCCTGCAATCTCGCTATGGGCGCAACGCTGCTGCTTGGCGGCAGCGGCGCTTGCTCGATCGACAACGTCTTGATTCGTCGCAATCCCACGCTGGCAGAAAAACCCTGGTTCCGCTGGATGGCCGGAAGCCTGCCGTTGCCGCTCAAGGATATCGCCTTCCGCAACCTGACGTTCGCGGTGCTCGGCTTCGTATTGGTGTTCGATATCGGGACCTACAGCTACTATCGTGGCTCGGTAGTGACGCCGTTCCATGGCGGACCGGTCAGCCCGACGAAGCATCATCTCACGCTCAGCGACGCCAGATTGCTGCCGGATGGCTCGGTTCGCTTTCACGTCTATCTCGATGCCGGTACGCCCGAAGCGCCGGTGCATGTCGTCGCAGCCGATCTGCGCGACGCCAACAACCAGCCACTCGCGCATTACGACGCCGCCGCGCTCTCCGCGTTGCCAAAGACCGCCTTCATGAACGATTACGCCTACAACAAATTCGCGCCCGGTCCTTTCGGGGTCCGAGCGCCGATGGGAGCTGCCGCCACCGTGACACTGCCCCCGCCTGCCTCCGGTGCCACTCCCCAGGCGAGATTCATTCGGCTCACGGATGTGGACGGCCGGACCTTCGCGACAACGCTGGACGGCAAACCTTAGGCCAAAGGCCGGGCTGGATACCGGACAGCGGCATCCGCCCGGTCGCCGATCGGCCATTGGGTGCGGGCGTTGGCGGTGGGCAAAGTATCCGCATATCGCTGATGAGCACCGGGCCGTCGAAGCGCGGCAAGTCATCGCCCATACACCAAAAAACTGAAACGATGACTTTCAATTATTTCTGTTTCGCTGGTTGAGCCAGCAACCATATCATCGCGCCACAGACAAGGAGTGCTCCGATGAACCAACATGCCAGCAAGGATAGCGTCGCGCCATCGGTGGGCGTAGATGTGAGTGGTATCGAGACGCTGCTCAACCGCAATCTTCCGGAAGTATTCGGTGAAGGTGATCCGGCTCGCCGAAGGAGCGCAATTCAGGAACTTTATACCGAGGACTGTGTGCTGTACGCGCCGCCCGGCACCTTCGTCGGTCACGACGCACTGGACAAGTTCGCCGGCGATCTCCGAGCGACGCATCCACACTATGTTTATACGCCTCATGGCTCGCCGCAGGTTCTGCACAATTCGGGACGCCTGGCATGGGGCTCGGGGCCGAAAGGCGAAACGCCCGCGTACACCGGTGTGGATTTCATTATCGCACACGGCGGCAAGATCGCGGCTCTTTATGTTTACCTCGACTCGCCGCCCACATAATGCGCGAGCAGAACCTTGCATGGGTCTGCTGGTCAATCGCGTCGTTTTGACCGGCTACCAACCACTTTCGCGGTAGGGACGCGAGTTACCTCCCCCTCCCGCACAGATCCGTACGAGCCCAATTCGGGCATACGGCTGCCGCCTCGGCTGTGTAACGGCGCGTCGTGATTCTCACGAGATTCCGTATGCGCTTCAGCGCCTGTGACACGATTCCCCGGTACTGTGCCCGGCCCGTGCTTTGCTGACTCACATTCCCCTCGGCCCCCGCCCTTGGCTCCACCAACTCCGCAGCCGGTTGCCCGGCCTTGTTCGTCGGCTTCACAGCTACTATGGCGGGGTCAGACTTCTCACGATCGTACATCATCGGCTACGGCTCCTCGCCTTCCCGACACGGACCAGTGCTAAACGCATGTGGCGCTGGCCGACCATGAGATCTCCCGGTTCCCGAGCAAAGAGCGTCCGCACATGCCAGTGTCTAAGACCACGCCGGGTCGTCTTGGGCGCTCGCACCATCGCGCCCATCCGTGTTGCCTTCCGTCACCGGAACGACGTCGGCGCGCAGGATGAGGGGTACTATCGCGGCTCAATGGCTGGCCTATGCGCTCCCCTGTCAACGCTTCGCCGATGCCCTCGCGGCTATCTGCGCATGACTCGGGGCCGATGCGGTTCGCTACTCCTTCATCGTGATGGACTTGCACCATCTACTCCTTGCCGGTCTCCCGGCGCACTCCGAAATACCCCGATCAACGGACATTGTGAGACCGGCACGGTTCGTCCGGTTCGTGGTCAAACTCGGACGTCGAGCTGCGCAATCCGGAAGACCGCTTTACCCCCCGTCAACGGACATGCAGCGACTGCTTGGGCAGGTCCGTTAATGAGATCGACCGGCGGCTTCCCCCAGCGGAACACCAGGTGGATTTGGTTTGTAGTGAAAGAGCTCAGCGCGTGGCCAGCCTTCTGTACGCCGCAATGGCTCGCTTGAGGTCGTCGTATTCCTCGCAGGGAATGAGGCAGAGATTTTCCAGCGCCGCCAGCAGTTGCTGCGCTTTGGCCGGCTCCCCAAGCACCAGATAAGCTTCACCGAGATGCTCATGCGCGCTGCGGTGGCGGGGATTTAACATCAACGCCTGCTGATAATGGCTCATGGCCGGACCCATCTGATGCAGCCGCCGATAGGCATAGCCAATGTAGTTCTGAATATCGGCACTAGTTGGGTCGCGCAGCGCGGCGAACTCGAATGCTGCGACTGCAGCGTTCCAATTCTCTGCGCCTAGCGCCTTCTTGCCGGCCTTGAAATCGGGGTCGAGTTGCGCCCAGTCGGCATTCGATACGACCGCCGCCATGGTGGTGCAGATCGGCCATGCTTCGGCCGCGATGGCCGTCTCGCCCCGACGGTCGAGTCCGCCGAACTGCGGTGTAATCCCGTTCCGCCAGCCGGGCGAGGTTATGGTGTAGACGGCCACGCTGGCCACCAGCGCGCCGAGCATTGTAGCCAATGCGATCGCGCGGATCATCGTTGTCTTCTCGAATTGACGGCTGCCGGGCGCTCAGTCCGACAACCGAGGAGTTATTTTCGTACACCACCTATCGTATCATCTCGGCGCGAGTATGCCTTGGCCTCACGGATTTCCTGCCGCTCCGTATCAGCGTTCTTGGCCAAGTCCACCAGCTTGCCGAAGTACTCGGATGCCTTCTGGCGGTCACCCGCGCTGTCGGCAGCGCGGGCGGCTCCCCAGAACGCGCGGAAGCGGTTGGGCGTCTGCTTGAGCGCGGTCTCGAACTCGTTCAGCGCTGCTGCTGGCTGCCCTGTCTCAAGAAGCAATTCCGCCAGTAGTTCGCGGAACGGATAGAGCCGATTCTCCATTGCCACGTGCTTGAGGCTACCGTCTTCGCTGTCAGCTGCTGCTCGCATGAACCGCAGTGCCTGATCGCCCGCACCTTCCTTCAGTGCGACCCAAGCCGAAACGGCAAGCATTTGCTCCTCGGTACGATCGGCCCAGTAGGACTGGTCGGCGCGCTGCAGTGTCGTGCGCAACGCCTTCATCGCTTCGATCTCTTCTTTAGCCCCTGCGAGATCGCCAGTGCGCGCCATGCCGAGACCGCGCGTGAAGCGGATCAACGAATCCGCCATGGGATATTGGGTGGGGGTCATCGGCAACGCCGCAGCGCCGGCCCAGTCCGCCCGTTCCAGGACGTAACGCGCCGGCATTGCGGCCTTCGCGGTGAAATTGACGAAATTGATCGGACGATCGCCGCGGTCGGCCGTGGCGAGCGATTTCTTGATCATGGCATCGGCTTTGGCGTCCTGCGCGAGCTGCAGATGGGCGTAGACCGTAAAATCCGACGCGTGATAGTAGTCGGGCTGGACCTCAAGCGCCGTCGCGTTCGAGGCGATGGATTCTTCCCAAAGTCCGACCATGGAGTAGATGTGCGAAGGCATGTGCCGCGCATGTGGTACGGCCGGCGCAATGCTGGCATAGCGTCGCGCCGACGCAATTCCCTTCTCGGCAAGCGGCGCAAAGTCGTAGGCGTGAATCAGGTAGTGCGTTACACCCGGATGCTGTGGGTTCTGCTCGAAAAGCTTCTCCAGAAGCGTCGCCGATTTGATCTGGTTGGCGTAGGTGAGGTCATTTTTCGGCGCCGAGGCCTGAAGCGTCAGCGCATAAAAGACCTGTATCTCGTAGTCGTTAGGATAACTTTGCGCCATCCGCTCCATCGCGGCATTGTAGGCCGCCAGTCGGGCATCCACGGCGACTTTGTCATAGTCACGGAAATACGCGCTGAGTGCCTCGATCCAGTCGCGCTCGCGCTGCGTCTTCGCCCCGGTCACCCGCGCTTTTTCGAGTGCGTCCCAAGCCGCCTGCGCGTCGGTCCGCGTCGGCGTTGTTGCCAGGGTGTTGCCGAGGAAGTCCATCGCCACACCCCAATGTGCCATCGCGCAGGTGGGATCCTGCTGTAGAATCCCTTCGAACGTCCGGCGAGCCTTTAGGAACCAGTACGAATGCAGCATGGCGACGCCGCGATCGAATTCGGCCTGCACATTGGGATCGCAAGAGGTAGGGAAGACCACCTTGCCGAGCTTTTCGTCTTGCTGGGCGATTGCGCCGCTTGTGAGCGCCGCGGCGATCAGGCCAGCCGCAAATGAGATTCGCCACGATTGCGTGTTCATCGTAAGTCTCCTCTCTGGCTGGCGCGAGCGATGGTCTGTGAGCTTGCTCCATTGGTCGCGTAGGGCTCCGTCTATTCCTCTGGCTCCAGATTTTGACTGTTGCCCGGGTGTCCTGCCAAGGGCTTACGATCCGGACAAACGCATCGGTCCAAGGCGCGCCATTCGCCTGATGTTCGCCTCGCGACGCAGGAGCACAACGCTCTCAGCCACCAAAAACATCAGGGGCGGGCGATGATCGATTCACTGTGCGCTTTCGCACAGTGAATCACTAGTCAAATTAAAACACTGCGGGAGATCAAAAGGGTCAGGCGACCTTGCCCATTTCAGGTAGTGGCCTTCCCCGGAACATGCCGATTTTGTTCGTCGGTCTAGCCAGTGCCTTCAGACCTAGTCCAGGACGGCGCTTCCTATGCCGTAGGGAGTGCGGTAAGAGTCCACGGAAGTCAGCATTGGGTCAGAAGCGCCGTTTTGGCCGTGCACCAATCACTTCCGATCTCCCCCGAGAAACAGACATTTGCCCAGCTGGTCGGCAGGTCTCAAACGTCCCGATATTGTTGCAAAAGTCGAAAATCGAACAGCCCTAAAAATCTCGCGAAAGTCGATCTCTGCTGCTGCGTCGCTTTTCAATGCCACTACGGAGCCCCGTGATCGATTTTGGATGACGCAACGTCGCCGCGCGTAAAACGCATCAGCGGCTCTAAGAATTTTCCTTCGCCACCCCAAAAAGACTTTTGCAACGATATCGGCCAAAGCCGGAAGTCGCTTCCGCCTGACGTTACCTGCTGGTGACATTAGAAACTTCTTTGAAGATGGGGCGGACCACCATTCAGAAACTCGTTTTCGGCGGCGAGCGCTCCGCGGGCGCTCACGGCAGATTGCATTTTACGCGTGAGTCCATCTCAGCTCTTGACGTCGGGCTCGTTTCATGGTCGCATGAACTATAATGCAGAATAAATAGCTGGGGGAGGCTCCTGCGGTCGAAAACCGCGTGCTTTCGAAGGCGGCCGGCTGCGCGAAATCTTCGGACCTTCCCGCAGGCATGCATTTTATTTCCAATCACCTGAATTCACAACGCGTTGCGCCGCCGTGGTGACGACGTTCTCAGCAACAGTGTTGACCAAGGCCGAGGGGATACGCCGCTCTTTGTCGATCCGTTCTGTCGCGCTGTACGGCAGTTATGGCCACGGATCTCTCGTGCGACCACGCTGATTGGTTAGACGCAGCAATGAGTGAAGAAGAGTCAAAAAGGGAGGAAGATCATGGTGAGTGGATTGAGAGTGTTGTCGTGCTCAGCGGTTCTGCTGGGCGCAGTCGTCGCTGTACCAAGCGTTTCAGCCGCAGCGAACTGCGAGAGTTTAGCAAGCTTGGAGATTCCAGATGTTACCTCGATAACAGCCAGGTCTTTCCCTGGAGGTACGTTCCAGCCGCCTGACCCGGTGGGCTTTGTCCCGACGGCTGCGCGCGCCCATGCATCTCCGCCAATACCCAATCTGCCGGCGTTTTGCGAAGTCTCGGTCGTGGTCGAGCCGGCCATCAATATCGAGATTTGGCTTCCGCTTCCCAGTGCATGGACCAATCGGTTCCAGGGGGTTGGCGGCGGCGGCTACGCCGGCACGATTACCTGGACGTCGCTAGCCAGTGCGATCGCGGCAGGATACGTGACGGCTACCACCGATACCGGCCACTCTGCTTTCGCGCCCAACAATGGCCTGGGTGGTGGCGGATTTGGGTTGAAGCAGCCCGCCGATACACTGAATGCCGGCCTCATCCAGGACTTTGCCGAGCGCTCCGAATTGGAGCTCGCTCGAAAAGGCAAAGCGATCACGCGAGCCTTCTATGGAACGGGTCCGCGCTTTAGCTACTGGACCGGATGCTCGACCGGAGGGCGACAGGGCTGGATTATGGCCCAACGCCACCCCGAGGAATATGACGGATACCTCACCGGCTCACCGGCCTTCAACTGGGATCGTTTCATCCCGGCGGAATTATGGGGGCAGGTGGTCATGAACAATGAAGTGGGCGCGCCCATCTCAGCTGCGAAATTGAACGCGGTCACCAACGCGGCGGTCGCTGCCTGTACCGGGAAATCCGGTGATGGCACCCGCGCCAGCGACGCCTTTCTCGCCGATCCGCGGCTATGCACGTACGACCCTGCCCAAATGAGCTGTTCGGCTCAGCCGGCAAATCCAAATTGTTTGACCTCGAAAGAAGTCGGTGCGGTCAGTAAAATCTGGGATGGCCCGCGCGACCCGCATGGCCGCCGGCTGTGGTTCGGACTCGATCGTGGCGCGAGTCTGGCCGGGCTCGACGGATCGTTCCCATTCCCCATCAGCACGGATCATTTTGCCTACTGGTTGCACCAGAATCCGAGCTTTGACTGGCACACCATCACGGAAGCGTCCTTCGTTACGGACTTCCTCAATTCCGAATTCAAGTTCGAGAATGTGATCGGAACAGACAGTACCGATCTGGATAGTTTCATCGAGCACAAAGCCAAGGATATCACCTATCACGGCACTGCGGATCAGCTGATCTTCTCACGTGGTACGACCAACTACTTTGAACGCTTGCGAAAAAGGTACGGAGCGCAAAACGTGGACAAGTTCGCCCGATTGTTCATGGCGCCCGGAATGGGACACTGCCTTGGGGGCGCTGGCGCCAACGCCTTCGGCAATGTTTTCGGACCACCGGTGTCGTCAGATCCGCAGCACGACATCCTCAAAGCGCTTGTCGATTGGGTAGAGGCCGGGATTCCGCCGGATCGAATCACCGCAACCAAGTTCATAAACGACAATCCCGCCAGCGGCGTCGCATTCACGCGCCCGCTATGCGTATTCCCGAAACTCGCGGCGTACAAAGGCTCCGGCGATCCCACCGACGCTGGAAACTGGACTTGCGCGAACGGGATCGTGAATGACACGACCAGGGATGCTGACGCGGTACTTCCTGACCGTGGCAATCGCGAAACCAATGATCGCGAGGGCGACGATCACGACTAGTTCTCTGACATGCGACGGGCGCGGGGCATTGCTTGCGAGCGGCCCCGCGCCCTTCACGTTTTCGCGGCTGGCGCTCCTCAGCCGCCGCGAGGTGTGAGGCAGCGGCGCGAGCGCGTCAGCGCGCCATCCAGAGCGAAGCCATCATGGACATGAGGGCAAGCAAGATGATGGCGGCGCCGTAAAGGTAGGCGGCGGCGGAAAGTCCGATCAGCGGGACCGACAGGCCCGCCGCGACCGCCGGCAGGCTGAAGGCCAGATAGGACTGCACGTAGAACGCGGAAAGCAGCCCGGCCCGCTGGTGCGGCTCCGCCGTCGGCAGCAACGCGCGCAATGTTCCAGAGAAGGTCGACCCAAATCCCGCGCCGGCGATCACGGTCCCGGCCAGCAATGCCGCCACCTGCTGCGCGTGGATTCCGAACATCGACACTGCCACCCCCAGCGACAAGGTGCTCGTGCCGGTCACGATCAGGCGCCGGGCCGGCCAGTGCCTGAATGTCGCCACCGCGATCGCCGCCGTCAGCATCAGCGCCGACACCACGACGCCACCGACCCAGGGCGAAGCAACCCCCATCGCCGTCGCCACCACGGTCGGCATCAGCGACAGGTAAAGCCCGCCGAGCGCCCAGGACGCGATGTTGGCCGGTGTGAGCCTGACGAGGACTGACCTCGATTGACTGGGCACGCTGACATGCGGCCGCAGCGACGCCAGCGCGCCGGCCTTGCGCGAAATACTCTCGGGCATCACCCAGAGCAGCGCGATCATCAGTACCGTAAGCCCGAGCAGGACCTGGTAGACCATGTGCAGCGGGTCCGGCGCGAACGCGATCAGTGCCGCCGCCCCCAGCGAACCCGCCGTCATACCCAGAAACGCAGTGACGCTGTTGAGCAGCGGGCCACGCGCGCGGTCGGTATCGAGGATGGCAGCGCCGAGCGCTGTCGTGCCGGTGCCGACGCAAAGTCCCTGGGTTGCCCGCGCCAGGATCAATTGTCCGACATCCCGCGCCTCGGCAAAAAAGATCATCGCCGCGGCGTTGAGGAGCAGCGCCGCGAAGATCACCGGCCGGCGTCCCACATAGTCGGATAATCCGCCGACCGTCAGCAAGGCGACGAGCAGGCTCGCGACATAGACCGCAAAGACGACCGTGATCCAGAACGGCGTGAGGTGCATGGACTGCTGATAGAGCCGATACAGCGGCGTCGCGGCGCTGCTGCTGGCGGCGACCAGAAGCGCGCCTGCGAAGCTGAACAGCGTCATGGCAGCCGGGGGCAGCAAGCGGGTCGAGGTTTGCGACGGGACGGGGAGCGCTGCGGCGCGAACTTCGCAGGGCGGACTGGCCGGACAGGCTTGCATGGGGGCTCCTAAAGCTAATATATAGCCTTAGTCATATAGGCGACCTGGACCTTAACGCAACTTATTTGCTTTAAGGGAGACCGCCGTTTCGGCATGGCAAGGTTGCAGGAGCTAAGGAAAACGTGGCGGTCAAGGAACGCATCCGCGTCGGGGGGCGCAGCGCCCGGATCCAGAGCGCGGTGCATGAGGCGGTGAAACGCCTCGGCGCCGTGACCGATCGCGAGCAACTGACGGTGCCCCAGATCGCGGCCGAGGCCGGCGTGACACCGTCGACGATCTACCGGCGCTGGGGCGATCTTGGCTCGCTGCTGGCGGACGTCGCTGTCGCGCGGCTAAGGCCGATCGCGGAGCCCGAGGATACCGGCGCAACGGCGTCGGATCTGCGCGCCTTCATCGAACAATTCATGGAAGAGATGTCCTCGCCGGTCGGCCGCGCGCTGATCCGGGATGTGTTTTCCGCGCCGGGGGAGACCTACCCGGTGCAATGCGCGGGTTTCACCCCTGAACATCTGACGACGATCGCTTCGCGCGCGATAGCGCGCGGCGAGACGCCGTTCGATATCGATGAGGTCCTCGATCACGTCGTGGCACCGATCATCTATCACATTCTCTATGGCGATCGGGAGCCAACGCTGGACTACTGCCATGCGCTGCTGGACCGCCTTCAATCGCTGCCGGCGACAGCGGTGCGGTCCGCGCCAAGCGATCCCGCCGTTGCCCGGCGCGCTGCAAAGAAACCGGCTGAACGCGCGTCGGTTCGAGCGCCTCGCGTTGCGCCGCCGAAGCGAGGTGCGGGTCGCAAATCGACGGGCTCGAAGTCGCCGGGCCGCCGTTAGGCTCAAGCCTTCCTGCGGCGCGCGTTCAGCTCGCCGGCGCACTCTTGCCGCGGATAAGATCCGACGCCTTGTCGGCGATCATCATGGTCGAGGCGTTGAGGTTAGCCGAGATCATCCGCGGCATGATCGAGGCGTCGATTACACGCAGGCCCTGCAGGCCATGCACGCGCAGCTGGTCGTCGACCACGGCCCAGCTAGCGTCGGCCGGGCCCATGCGGCAGGTGCAACCGGGATGGAAGGTGGTGGTGCCGCGCTGGGTGGCGGCGCCAAGGAATTCGTCGTCGCTCTCCACACCGGGCCCGGGAAAGTCTTCATAGGCGTAATAGGGCGCCAGCGGCGAGGACTTGAGCAGCCGCCGCGCCAGCTTCATGCCGGCGACGATGACGCGGCGGTCGAGCTCGGCGGTGAGATAATTGGTCTGGATGATCGGCGGCGCAAAAGGATCGGCCGAACGGAGACGGACGTAGCCGCGGCTCTCGGGGCGCTGCTGCCAGGACGCAACCGTCATGCCGGGCTCGTCCTCGAGCTGGCCCTGCACGCCCTCCTTGTAGCTCGCGGGCGTAAAGGTCAGCTGCAGGTCGGAGCTCTCCATGGTCTCGCCGGAGTGCCAGAAGCAATAGACCATGGTCGGCGACAGCGACAGCAGACCGCGCCGCGTCGTCGCCCATTTCAGCGCTTCCCAGGCCAGGCTGAGGCCCTGGCGGCGCTCGTTGATGGTCCTGATGTTCTTGACGCGCGCGACCGTGCGCGGCGCGTAATGGTCCTGCAATCCCTCGCCGACGCCCGGCAGTGCGTGCCGTACCTCGATGCCGTGCGAGGCCAGCAGATCGGGGGACCCTATGCCGGACAATTGCAGCAGTTGCGGCGAGTTGTAGGTGCCGCCGGCCAGGATCACCTCCTTGTTGGCTCGCACCTCGAACGGCGTGCCGCCCTTGCCGCCCTTGACGTAGCGCACGCCGACCGCGCGCTTGCCTTCGAAGATGATGTCGGTGGCGTGTGCGTGGGTGCGCACATGGACGTTCGGCCGTTTCCGCGCAGGATGCAGGAACGCGGTCGCGGCACTGACGCGCAGGCCGTTCTTTATGGTGCGCTGGGCGTAGGATACGCCCTCCTGGATCGCGCCGTTGTAATCGGGGTTTTTCGGGATGCCGAGGCTCATCGCACCCGCCATGAACGCCTCGCACAAAGGATCCTGCCAGTCCATGGTGGTGACGGTGAGATTGCCGTCGCGTCCGCGATAGGCGTCCTCGCCCTCCCCGACGCGGCGCTCCAGCCGCCTGAAATAGGGCAGCACATCCGGATAGCCCCAGCCGCGATTGCCGAGCTGCGCCCAGGTGTCGAAATCCTGGCGCTGGCCGCGGTTGTAGATGTGGCCGTTGATCGAGGACGAGCCGCCGAGCGTCTTGCCGCGCGGCGCGTAGATGCTGCGGCCGCCAGTCCAGGGCCCCGGTTCCTGCTGGTAGGCCCAGTTGATGCTCTTCATGTGAAAGGTTTTGATGAAGCCCGCCGGCAGATGGATGTAGGGATGCCAATCCTTAGGCCCCGCTTCCAGCACGCAGATGCTGTTGCCGGGGTCTTCGCTGAGCCGGTTGGTCAGCACCGAGCCGGCGGAGCCCGCGCCCACGATCACGTAATCGAATGCGTCCATCGTTTTCCGTCCCCGGCGTCTTTATTTTTTTGACGCGTTTTCTTCACGCGAACCGGTACTTACGCACGCGGCTTCTCGTTCAGCTGATAGTTCAGATGTGCCTTCACCGTCGGCCATTCGCTGGCGATGATGCTGTAGACCACGGTGTCGCGCAGCGTCCCGTTGGGCGCGATCTGGTGGCTGCGCAGGATGCCGTCCTGCTTGGCGCCCAGCCGCTCGATGCCGCGGCGGCTCTGATTGTTGAAAAAGTGGGTGCGGAATTCGACCGCGATACAGTCGAGTTTTTCGAACGCATGGCCGAGCAGCAGCAATTTGCACTGGGTATTGAGCCCGCTGCGCTGCACGCGTTTGGCGTACCAGGTCGAGCCGATCTCGACCCGCCGGTTCGGCGTATCGACATTCATGTAGGTCGACATGCCCGCGATCCTGCCGTCGGCATCGAACACCGTGAACGGCAGCATCGCGCCTGCCGCCTGCAGCCCCAACCGGCGGTCGATCTCCTTGCCCATGCCTTCAGGCGTGGGGACGGAGGTATACCAGAGCTTCCACAGCTCGCCGTCCTTCACCGCCTCCGTCAGCCCGTCGACATGATCGTGCGACAGCGGTTTGAGTTGCGCATGGGGACCGCTCAGCGTTACCGGTTCAAGCCAGGGCATTTTGTCTTCCTTCCGTCATCATGCCGATGAACTCCACGTCCGTCATTGCGAGCGAAGCGAAGCAATCCATAAAGGCGCAAACTCGAAGAATGGATTGCTTCGTCGCTTCGCTTCTCGCAATGACGACAGTCGTCACTTGTTCAAAAAATTCAGCGGCAGGCCGGGCCGCGCCCAGTCCATCGCGATCAGTTCGCCCTTGCCGGACAGCGTGATGTAGGCGGTCTTCAGTTCCGGTCCGCCGAAGGCGATGTTGGTGGTGACGCGGTCGCCGGTCGGCACCTGCTCCACCAGCGTGCCGTCGGGCGCGATCACGGAAATGCAGCCCGAGATCAGGGTCGCCACGCAGACGTTGCCATCAGCCTCCACCGCCAGCGAATCGAACATCTGGTAACCGCCGAGCCCCACGATCGGCTTGCCGCGCTCGCCGCGATAGATCACGTCGCGCGGCCTGACTTCACCGGGCGCCGACAGGTCGAACGCCCACAGCCGCGCCGTCGGCGTCTCCGCCACATAGACCGTGTTCTCGTCCGGCGACAGCCCGATGCCGTTGGCCGGCAGCATGCCGAAGCTGCCTTCGACGGTCTCCTTCATGCCGGGCTTGATGTAGTAGAACGCGCCGACATCCATGTCGCGGGGGCGGCGCTTGCCGAGATCGGTGAACCATAGCCCGCCGTGCCTGTCGAACACCAGGTCGTTCGGTCCCTTCAGCGGATGCTCGCCACACTTGTCGGCCACGGTTTCGATCCCGCCGGTCGAAAGGTCGACGCGCTGGATCGAGCCGCCGATATATTCATGGGGCGCCGGCGCGCCCGGCATCATGGTGCCGCGCGAGGCGACCCAGCCGAAGCCGCCATTGTTGCAGACATACATCTTGCCGTCGGGCCCGAGTGCTGCGCCATTGGGGCCGCCGGGAATCTGCGCCACCACTTCCTTGCGCCCGTCGGGCCACACCCGGGTCAGCCGCTGGCCGCGAATTTCGACCAGCACCACCGAGCCGTCCGGCATCACCACCGGCCCTTCCGGAAATTCGAGGTCGGTGGCGAGTACGCGGACATTGGGCATCGGATCCTCCCGGCTTTTTCTTAAAGGCGAGGCGGATTTCAGGCTCATTCCGCACGCGCAACGATTTCGTTGCGCCGTGTTATGGCAAAGTCGATATCGCTTGCCAAGCAATCACGGGGCTTCTGACGGCGCAGGGCAGCCCCGCGCGGGGGATTACTCCCTGACCGGCACCCAGATCTCGAGCCCGCCATTGCCCGTGAGCGGATCGAAATTCTCGTCGTAGCGCTCGAAGCTCGGCGCATCCGCGGCCTTCAGGCCAGAGGCCGGCAGCCAGTGATTCCAGATCGTGTTGACGGTGCGGCGAATGGTCGAGATGTGGTCGGCATGGGTGAAAACCGCATACCGCTGTTCGGGAATCCTCACCTTGGCAAATTCGCGCGGCAGGTCGGAAAAATCACGCACTTCGACGCCGGCGATGTAGTCGAAATTGCCGGCGTCGTCGCCGTTGCAGCAGACGCCGTAAGCCACCTTCCCGATCCGTCCGGGAATGTCGTCCATCGCCTGATGAAAGCGCCGCCACTGGCCGGGAATGCCGGCGCCGCTCTCGTGATTGTAGCGCTCGCCGAGACCGGCGACCAGCAAAGGCGTGCTGGTTTCAAAACGCGGCGGCTGGAGATTATCGGTAAGGGTTGAATCCATCTGGATCGGCTCCTGAAGTTTGAGGTGGTCGAGGTGCGCCGAGGCGCGGACCACTTCGGGCGTGAGCCCAAAATGGTCGCGGAACGCGCGGGTGAATGCTTCGTGAGAGCCATAGTCCGCATCCAGCGCCAGCGTGAGGATATCGGGCGCGCCAGCGGCCAGCGCCCGGGCCGCCTCGCTGAGGCGGCGGGCGCGTACATAGCGCATCACCGACAGCCCGGTTGCGGCGGCAAACGCCCGGACCATGTGAAAGCGCGAGACGCCGGCGACGCCTGCGATCTCGTCCAGCGTCAGCGCACCGGCAAGATGGCTTTCGATGAACCAGAGCGCCTTCTGGGCAGGATTCATGGACGACGAGCCCTCGTTCGAAGCCCTGCAATCATGATCGCCTCGCGCGCACCGCGCTTGACAGTCCTTGCTCTCGTTCGCATCTTGGCGAACCGTTTCGCGTCGTCGCGGAACCGTTCGCATGTTGGCGAGCCGCTCGCATATCTGCAAAAACGTCTCGGCTTTCGAAATGAAACCGCCAGATGCCTTGGCGGCCAGCGACGTTCACTCACGTCGATTTATTTTGTACCATCTTTGGCTGCCGCCGGCGCATCCTTCGCCACGGCCGGCGGTTCGGCTTTTTTCTTCTGCTCCTCGGCCGCCTTCTTCTGCGAAGCCTGCAGATCGTCGACGGTCTTCTGCAAGGAGGCGACGGTAGCCTTCAGCGCCTCGATCTGCGCCTTGGCCGCGTCGAGCTTCTGCTGATGCTCGCCGGCGAGTTTCGTTACCGTCTTCTGCAGGAAATCGACGTTGCTCTGCAGGCAGCTGGTGCGCCGCTCCATGGTCTTTTCGACGGTGCAGATCTCGATGCCGGGAACGTCCTGCGCGCCTACGCGACCGCCGGCAAGCCAGCACGGCGCTACAACCATCGACGCGACGAGAGCGATCCGGCCGATCATCAAAATCCCCGTTCATGGTAATGCGCGCACGGTCAATTTGTTGCGAGCCAGCGGTGAGACGTCCAAGATATCACACCGAAACCTCATTCGCGCGTTGAGCTTTTGCGGTGGGAACCCCAGTTATGGGTGTAAGACGGGGCGCAAGGGGTGGAGCGCAAGAAGGTGCTTGCGCGTCTTACGGAGATTAGCGGCATGGCAACGCGCGAACGACGATTGGCTGAATTCAATGGCGAGGGGCAACCGCCGCCGGATCAGCCGGTCCAGGTGTTATGCGAGGACCATAGCGGCACCTACCAATTGCCGTTTGCTTGCCGCTTTGTCGATGGCGAATGGCGCAACAACGAATCCGGCGGCACCGTCGAGGCGACCGTTGTCGGCTGGCGCCTGCGGCGCGACGCTGATCTCAAGAGGCCTTGATTCAAGAGACCACCTTGATTGAAGAGGTCTGGGATTGAAGTGGTCTGGCCGCCAGGACAGGCCGGAACCGGCGCCGGTTGTGCCAAAATGCAACGGGAACCGGCGAAATTTTAAGGTTCGGAACGCGGCCGGAACGAACCGCGTCCGAATCAGCGGCCGGGCTCCGTACTCGCCTGTTCACGGCTAGATATCGGCACTACCCCGATACGCCGCGCTACATCCAGAACCACCGCGATCGGCCGCAGCCAGCAGCCAACCACAAAGGTTAATTCCTCCGGGGAGGACATTGGTTACTTCCAGGGCGCGTTACTTCCAGGGCGTCACTGGCGGCACGTTGTCGGTGGCCGGCGGCATGTCGACGGTCTTGAAGTCCGCCGGGCTGACGATTTCGAGGTACTCCATGTCGGGGGAGTAATCGAACAGGTAGTGCACGATGCCCGGCCGCTGATGCACGACGTCGCCGGCCTGCACCAGGGTCGGCTTGTCTTCGTACATGAAGCGGGCCCAGCCCTTGGTCATGATCACGATCTGGAAGTCGCATTCATGCTTGTGCCAGCCGGTGCCGTCTTCCGGCGGCATGTCGGGATTGGCCTTGACGAGATGGCAGATCACCTGGCCGCCGGTGGCGCCCGCGATGCCGAGATCGCGATACAAGAAGAAGTCGCGCAGCCCCCTCCCTTGCTCACTCATACAGATACCCGACCGGCTTTCCTTCGGTACGCAGCGGGCGAATGTCTTTCCGCATAATGATCTGACCGGCAAGGCCGTCAATTTCGTCGCGCTGCGTCGGCGTCCAACTGCGCAGGTTCTCCATGCCTTTGAGCAAGCCCAGCCGCAGGACCTGGGTATTTTCGCCTACCCCGATGAGATTGATCGCGTTCTTGCCCGCCGTAACCGTATCGCCGGTCGCAAGTTCAAAATTCTCACCCGCGCTATTCTCGAATTCGGCCGTGCCGCGAATGACGCGATAGATCACAACCTCGCCTTTCTCGAGAAAGCCGGTATCCGCCGCTGCCGATGTGCTCTTCGGCAACAGCGACTGGCCACTGGGGTCGGTTGCGATGATGTGTCCGGTTGTCAGACGACCGCTCGGAATCTCGATTCCCATATCGCGCACATAGACAGGCCCGGCAGCCTTGATGGGTGCACCGGCCGCCAGCGGCTTGTAGAGCGCTTGCAGCTCCAGCGGATCCTGCAGCCAAAAGCCGGCATCCGATGGGCGATCGTGCAGCGGGTGGCTCCAGGCCACTCGCGGCGTTTCCGCCTCGTCGATCTGATCCGGACCGACCACCGTCGGGTTGGGGAAGGTCGTCGGATCGGTAATGAAGGCTTCGAGAAACTTGCCGGAATAGCCCATGGCAATCGGATCCGGCGCCACCGACTGCGGCGTTTTCAAATTCTCTTCGGTTGATAACCCCGACCAGGTGTAGAACAGCTGGCGATGAACGATCGCGCTCTGCAGCATCACCGCGCCAGGGCCGACAGAATAGAACCTTCCATCGTAATCGAAGGTGAACATGCCCGACGTCACCAGCACGAGCTGGTAACCGCCCGGTGGAAGGTGAAGATGGAAATCGGTGGGGCCGGTATCGGCGCGGTAAATCGGCAGATTTGTCGAAACCTCGTGGAGCAGGAAGGTCTCGTTGTTGGCATGAAAGCCTTCGTTGACGCGGTTGTAGAGCGCCTGCGGGCGATAAGTCGCCTCGTATGAAGCATCCCGATCGCGATCGATCGCCACGAAATTCTTGTTATTCAGGCGGAGGGGATCCCCGTTCGGGCGAGTAAGGCCAGGCCATTTGAGATCGACCGCGGCATGCATATTCATGACACCCTCCATCCGAGTACTTCAAACGGGATCCCGAGATCGCGATGCCGGAAAGAAGTCGCGCAGACCCCCTCCCGTGAATTCGGTATCGTCCGGTTTGACCTGTGAAATTTGTCGGCGACAGCGTCCTCATTCATGTGGGCCTCCGCTGGTCTTGATCCTGCTGTTGGCACAATGCCCGACCAATAATTTGGCAGCGCTTGGTCGCCTTGCTGTGAGCTTGGGTGTGCCATGCGAAAATCAAGCCAGCCGCGCTGCAGTGCGGCGAACCAGCCAGCCGCGACTTTAAAAGGCGCCGAAGCTGCTGGCGGCAGAACCGAATTTGGGGTGGGCGAGAAGCGGCGCATCGCCGATGGCTAAGCGGTTCAGGCGCGTGCGGCCGTCCCAGATGGCACCAAGTTAAGCAAACGGTGCCCGCGGCTTGGGCCCTGCAAACAGGCAGCGGGCCGCGCGCGCTGCCTAATATTCGACCTCAAGCTCCTCGATGTCGGCCGGCTCGGCCTTCGCCGCCTCGATCCATTCCTGCATCTCCGGCAGCGCCATGATCATGGCGGCGTAGGTCTTCAGAAGGGGCTCCAGCTTGACGTCGTAGGTCATGAAGCGGGTCACGACCGGCGCATACATGGCGTCGGCCATCGAGCGTTCGCCGAACAGGAACGGCCCGCCCGATTTGGCGAGACACTCGCGCCAGATCGTGCACACCCGGTCGATATCGGCCTGCGCACGCGACCAGATCTTGAAGCCCGGGAAATGTCCCTTGAGGTTGACCGGCAGCGAGGCGCGAAGCGTCGTGAAGCCCGAATGGATTTCCCCGCAGATGGAGCGGCAATGCGCCCGCAATATGCGGTCCGCAGGCAACAAGCCGGCGTCCGGCATGACCTCGTTGAGATATTCTGCGATCGCCAGCGTGTCCCAGACGGTAGCACCCTCGTGCCGCAGGCACGGCACCAGGATCGATGACGACAACAGCAGGATTTCCGCCCGCGCCGAGGCGTCGTCCGGCGCGGTGATGACCTCGTCGAACGGAAGCCCCGAGAATTTGGTCAACAGCCAGCCGCGCAGCGACCAGGAGGAATAGTTCTTGCTGCTGATGGTCAGTGTCGCTTTCGCCATATGGGCTCTTCCCTTTAACGCCAAACGCCCGTCCGGGCCCTCGTAGAGTGCCTATTGTTTATGCTTCAACGCATTTTCACCAGCTTTAACAGCAAGCGACGTGCCAGTTTACGAGGCGTTTGACTCCGCTTTGGCTTCGATATTGCATAGCAACGGGCAGGGGCGGAATCCGGATGATGTCGATGTTATATCAAGCCTATCAGAACCACATGGACCTGACGGCACCGTGGCGGAATGGGGCTTCGCATGCGCTGAAATACCTCAACCTGGTCCCGCAAGGCGTCTCCGACAGACTGGTCGGCCGGCTCGCTGCCGCGCTGGAGCTGATCTCGCGCACCTCGCTCACCTATACGCGGCCGCCTTACGGCATCGACAAGATTCTGGTCGGCAACCAGGAACTGGGGGTGACCGAAGAGGTCGTCTATTCGACGCCATTCGGTTCGCTGCTGCATTTCAAGAAGGAGAATTCGCCGGAGCAGCCGCGGATGCTGCTGGTGGCGCCGATGTCCGGTCATTTCGCCACGCTGTTGCGCGGCACCGTGAAGACGCTGCTGCAGGACCACGACGTCTACATCACCGACTGGCATAACCCGCGCGAGATTCCGCTCGGCGCCGGCCGGTTCGGTCTGGAGGATTACACCGATCATCTGATCGCCTTCCTGAACCAGCTCGGCCCGCGCGCGCACATGGTGGCGATCTGCCAGCCGTCGGTGTCGGCGCTCGCGGCAGCCGCCGTCATGTCGGAGAACGATCATCCGGCCCGGCCGGCGACGCTGACCCTGATGGCGGGCCCGATCGACACCCGAATCCAGCCGACCAAGGTCAACGAATTCGCCAAGAGCAAGCCGATCAAATGGTTCGAGGAGAACCTGATCAATTACGTGCCGTTTCAATGCAAGGGCGCGTTCAGGCAGGTCTATCCCGGCTTCGTGCAGCTCACCGCCTTCGTCTCGATGAATCTGGAGCGCCACATCAAGTCGCATATCGATCTCGCCGATCATCTCGCCAAGGGCGAGACCGAGAAGGCGGAGATCATCAAGACCTTCTACGACGAATATTTCGCGGTGATGGACCTGCCGGCGGATTTTTACATCGAGACCGTGCGCGACGTATTCCAGGAGCATCTGTTGCCGCAGGGCAAGCTGATGCATCGCGGCCGCCCGGTGAACCCCGCCGCGATCAAGCGCATGGGCCTGATGACGGTCGAAGGCGAAAAGGACGACATCTGCTCGATCGGCCAGACACTGGCCGCGCAGGACCTCTGCACCGGCGTACGCGCCTATCGCAAGGTGCACCACATGCAGGCGGGCGTCGGTCATTACGGCGTGTTCTCGGGCCGCCGCTGGAACAACGAGATCTATCCGCTGCTGCGCGACTTCGTGCACGTCAATTCGTGAGCCCTGTCATTCCGGGGCGCGCGCAAAGCGCGCGAACCCGGAATCTCGAAGAAGCAAGCGCACATCATTTCGAGATTCCGGATCGGTCCGCTTCGCGAACCGTCCGGAATGACGCAGAAGCGCGCATGTAATACGAGCGGATCGCCGTTACCGAAACGACCCGCGTCACTTCACCCGGATCGGCGCGTCCTTCAATCCGTTGTCGTCGTAGACTTTGCGCAGCGTGCCGTTCGCAGTGGCCTCCGTCATGAACTTGGTCACGAACGCCAGCGCCAGCGGACGATTGAGCGGCACCGCCACCGCGGTAATGGCCTGCCTGAAGGTTTGGTCCAGCACCCGCGTTCCCGGAATCTTCGTCGCCATGGCGTTGAGCTGGTCGCGCGACAGCGCAAAGGCGTCGATCTCGCCGTTCTTGAGCAACGCGAAAATCTGGTCATAGGTCTGATAGCCGGTGACCCTGGCGTTCTTCAGATGCGCGATCGCGCCGCGCATGGTGGTGGTATTATTGACGGCGGCTACCTTGACGCCGGGCTGATCCAGGGTCGCGAAATTCGTCGCCAATGAGCCAGCCTTGACGATGTAGGTCTCGTCGGACACGTTGTAAACGGGCCCGAACGACATCCGCGCCTCGCGCTCCCTGTCCTTCGGCAGGAAGCTGACGTCCCAGGCTCCCGTCGCCACGGCGTCGGCGATCTGCCCGGAATTCTGGTACGCGACATACTCCACGGGCACGCCGAGTTGCGCCGCCATTTCCCTGCCGAGATCGACCGGCACGCCAGCATAACCGCCGGCCTCATTCCTGGTCGACCAGAACGCGCCGCCGGCTGGGCTGATCGCGATCGCCACGCGCAGCTTTCCGGTCGGCGCGATTTCGTCTTTCAGGGCATCGGCGCTCGCTGGAGCCGGCATCAAGGCCGAGGCAACCAGAACGAGACCGGCGAGGCGCGATAAATGTTGATTGAACATCGGATACTCCCTCTCCCTGGCTCGTTATTTCGATCGAGCCTTTGCCGGCCATTTTGATCGATTATGACAGGCGTCGAAACTCAAATTCCTGTTGGCGCCGGTCTTGCTGCCGGTACGCGCGGCTCGCATATGTGGGCTGCGCATTGTGACTGTCCAAAATTAATTGTCCAAATTTTAGTCGACGTTTGTCGACAGTTTCATCTTGTGGCGAGGATTGGCCTCATGTGAGCTTCGCCCCGACATGGATTTCGATTGCCCAAAGCCCGCACCCCCGTGCCTCGCCATGGCTTGCCGCGCCAGCGTTCGCGGATCGAAACATCGGATCAAGCCATCAGAAGGTAAGCCATGCTGAAGAAAATCGTCCTCGGCCTCGTTTTGATCTGCGCCACCGGCGCCGCGCTCGCGCAGGAGCCGAAATTGGGAGGCGTCATCAACGCCGTGATCCAGCCCGAGCCGCCCAGCCTGATGCTCGCCATGATCCAGAACGGGCCGACCCAGATGGTGTCCGGCAACATCTTCGAAGGTCTGCTGCGCTACAGTCCGAAACTCGAACCCCTGCCCGGCCTCGCCGAGAGCTGGACCGTCAGCGACGATGCCAAGGTCTATACGTTCAAGCTCAAGCCCGGTGTGACCTGGCACGACGGCAAGCCGTTCACCTCAGCCGACGTGCTGTTCTCGATCGAGATGCTGAAAGAGACTCATGCGCGCGCGCGCAACAATTTGCTGCAGGTCGAAAAAGTCGAAGCGCCCGACGATCTGACGGTCGTCTTCACGCTCAAGCAGCCGTTCGGCCCGTTCCTCGGCATTTTCGAGGTTGGTTCGATGCCGATGGTTCCGAAACACCTCTATGCCGGCACCGACTTCAAGACCAATCCCTACAACAATGCCCCGATCGGAACCGGCCCGTTCATGTTCAAGGAATGGCAGAAGGGCTCGTTCATCCATCTCGTCAAGAACCCGAACTACCACGAAAAGGGCAAGCCCTATATCGACGAAATCTACTGGCAGATCATTCCGGACGCCGCGGCCCGCTCGGTGGCGTTCGAAACCGGCAAGGTCGACGTCCTGCCCGGCGGCTCGGTGGAGAATTTCGACGTTCCGCGGCTGACCAAGCTCAAGGACACCTGCGTCACCGGCGCCGGCTGGGAGTTCTTCAGTCCGCTGGCGTGGCTGTGGCTCAACAACCGCTCCGGGCCGACCGCCAACAAGAAGGTGCGCCAGGCGATCATGTACGCCATCGATCGCAACTTCGCCAAGGACGTGATCTGGAATGGGCTCGGCAAGGTGGCCACCGGCCCATCAGCCTCCTCGATCAAGTTCTATACCGACGACGTGCCGAAATACGATTACGACCCGGCCAAGGCCAAGGCGCTGCTGAAGGAAGCCGGCTACAATGGCGAAAAAATCCGCCTGCTGCCGCTTGCCTATGGCGAGACCTGGCAGCGCTGGGGCGAAGCCGTGAAGCAGAACCTGCAGGACGTCGGCATGAACATCGAGACCATCGCCACCGATGTGCCCGGGGGCAACCAGAAGATCGGCGACTGGGATTACGATATCGCCTTCACCTATCTCTACCAGTACGGCGATCCCGCGCTCGGCGTCGGGCGCAACTACGTCTCGAGCGCGATCGCCAAGGGCCAGATCTTCAACAATGTCGAGGGCTACTCCAACCCCGAGATCGATAAACTGTTCGCCGACGGCGCGGTCGCCACGCCGGATTCCAAGCGCCAGGAGATCTACGAGAAGGCGCAGAAGATCCTGGTGGAAGACGTGCCGGTGGCGTGGATGCTCGAACTGCAGTTTCCGACCATTACCCGTTGCAAGATCAAGAATCTGATCACCACAGGCATCGGCGTCAATGACGGCTTCCGGGACGCCTGGATCGACAAGTGAGCGCGTGCGACATTGCGGCGGCGATGCTATGCCTGGCACCGGTTCCCCTTCACCTCTCCCCGCCGGGGAGAGGTAGCACAGCGAACGTCGCAACATGACCGCCCGTATCGACGCACGCTTCGCGGTATTGAAAGCTGTTTGATGCTGTCATTTGTTGCCCAGCGGACGGTCAAGGGCGCGATCGTCCTGCTTGCGATCATCGTCCTCAATTTCTTTCTGATCCGGCTTGCGCCCGGCGATCCGGCCGTCGTCATGGCCGGCGAGGCCGGCGCCAGCGACAAGGTTTTCGTCGCCCAGCTGCGTGAAAAATTCGGTCTCGACAAGCCGCTTCCGGAGCAATTGTTTCTGTACGTCAAGGGCATCCTCTCGCTCGATCTCGGCTTTTCGTTTCGCCAGCAGGCGCCGGTCTCCAGGCTGATCATGGATCGATTGCCGGCGACGTTGCTGCTGACGATGTCGGCGTTCGCGATCTCGCTGGTGTTCGGCATTTTCTTCGGTGTGCTGGCGGCGCGCTGGGCGGGAACCTGGGCGGATACCGCGATCACGGTGGCGGCACTGCTCTTCTATGCCACGCCGATCTTCTGGATCGCGCTGATGGCGATCCTGCTGTTCTCGGTGGAAATGGATTGGCTGCCGAGCTTCGGCTACGAAACGGTCGGCGCCAATTATACCGGCCTTGCGCATGCGCTCGACGTCGGCGCGCATCTGATCATGCCGGCCATGACGATCGGCCTGTTTTTCATGGCGACCTACACGCGGATGACACGGGCCTCGATGCTGGAAGTCAAGCGGCTCGATTTCGTCAAGACCGCCCGCGCCAAGGGGCTCAGCGACGGCGTGATCCAGCGCCGCCACGTGCTGCGCAACGCGCTCTTGCCGGTGGTGACCATGGCCGGCCTGCATTCCGGCACCCTGATCGGCGGCGCGGTGCTGACCGAAACGGTATTCGCCTGGCCCGGGATCGGCCGCCTGATGTACGAGGCGCTGCTTCAGCGCGATTACAATCTGCTGCTCGGGGTGTTCGTGGTGTGCTCGGCGATGGTGCTGATCCTCAATCTCGTTACTGATCTGGTCTACCGCATGGTCGATCCGCGCATCGAATTTTCCGCATGAAGCCGTTCGCCAGACAGATGCTCCGCAATCCCAGCGGGCTGGTCGGCCTGATCATCCTTACGATCGCGGTCGCGGTTGCCGTGCTCGGGCCGCTGATCTTTCCGAATTCACCGTGGCGCATGGTGCAACGGCCGTTTCTGCCGCCGTTCGCGCTATCGAGCGTGCCGCTCGGTACCGATGCGCTGGGGCGCGACGTCTTTGCCGGCATCATCTTCGGCGCGCGGGTCTCGCTGCTGGTCGGCCTCGTCTCCACCCTGGCCGCACTTGCGGTCGGAATCCCGCTTGGCGCCATCGCCGGTTATTTCGGCGGCCGCACCGACGACGCGCTGATGCGTTTCACCGAGTTCTTCCAGACCATTCCGAGCTTCGCGCTGGCCATCGTGCTGGTGGCGATCCTGCAGCCCTCGATCTATTCGATCGTCGCCTCCATCGCCATCGTCAGCTGGCCGCCGGTGGCGCGGCTGGTGCGCGGCGAGGTTCTCTCCCTGCGCAGCCGCGAATACGTGCAGGCCGCCATCGTGACCGGTCAAACCGACGGCTGGATCATCTGGCGCGAAATCCTGCCCAACGCGCTTTCGCCGGTCATCGTGCTGGCCTCGCTGATGGTTGCGACCGCGATCCTGCTGGAGTCCTCGCTGTCGTTCCTCGGTCTCGGCGACCCCAATCTGATCTCGTGGGGCTATATGGTCGGCGCGGGGCGCACCGTGATCCGGCAGGCGTGGTGGATCACGGTGTTTCCTGGTCTCGCCATCCTGCTTTCCGTGCTTGGCCTCAATCTCGTCGGCGAAGGCCTCAACGACGCGCTCAATCCGCGGCTTGCAAGGGATGGGCGCTGAGCATGCCGGCCGATCCCGCAGTCAGGATCAGGGACCTCAAGATTGCGCTGCCGCAAGGCGGCGAGCGCGCGCACGCCGTCGACGGCGTTTCGTTCGATCTTCTGGCGGGTGAAATCGTTTGCGTGGTCGGCGAATCCGGCTCGGGCAAATCGATGTGCGCGCATGCGCTGATGGGACTGCTGCCGGCCAGCGTCACGACCGAGACCGGCGAGATCATCTTCGAAGGCAACAATCTGCTTTCGCTCGACGAAAACGGCTGGCGGGATTTGCGCGGACGCCGGATCGCCATGGTGTTCCAGGAGCCAATGACGGCGCTCAATCCGTTGATGCGGATCGGCGAGCAGATGATGGAGATGTTCGAGGCCCATGGCCTGGGGTCGCTGGGCGAACGCAGGAAGAAGGCCCTGGAGCTCGCGCGCGAAGTCGGCCTGCCGGACCCAGCCGGAATCGTGCGCGCGTATCCGCACCAATTGTCCGGCGGCCAGCGCCAGCGCGCGATGATTGCGATGGCGCTGGCGCTGGAACCCGCGGTGCTGGTCGCGGACGAACCAACCACGGCGCTCGACGTCACCACCCAGGCGCAAATCCTCAAGCTGATCCGCGACCTGCAGCGCCGCCGCAACATGGCGGTGATGTTCATTACCCACGATTTCGGCGTGGTCGCCGACATTGCCGACCGCGTCGTGGTATTGCGGCACGGACAGGTGGTCGAGCAAGGCACCGCGCAGGAGGTGCTGACCACCCCCCGGCAGGCCTATACCAAAGCCCTGCTCGCCGCCGTGCCGTCGATGACGCCGCCGCCGCGCGCGCCGCTGGGTGATCGCCGCAAGGCGGTCGACGTGATCGGGCTCGACAAGACCTATGTCACGTCGGGCGGCTGGTTTCGGCCGGATCGTACGGTGCGCGCCGCGAACGAAGTCAATTTCTCGATTCTCAAGGGCGAGACGCTCGGACTGGTCGGCGAATCCGGATCCGGCAAATCGTCGGTGGCGCGGCTGGTGATGCGGTTGATCGAGGCCGACCGCGGCACGGTGCGGATCGGCGACATCGACCTGACCGAGCTGGAAGGCAAGTCGCTGCGCGATCAGCGCCGCCGCATCCAGATGATCTTTCAGGATCCGTTTGCCTCGCTCAATCCGCGCCGCAAGGTCGGACAAATCATCAGCGACGGCCCGATCGCGCATGGCGCCGACCCGAAGCTGGCGCGTCAGCGCGCCCGCGATCTCCTTGGACTGGTTGGTCTCGACGGTGGCGCCATCGAGCGCTACCCGCACGAATTCTCGGGCGGGCAACGGCAGCGCATCGGTATCGCCCGCGCGCTCGCGCTCGATCCGGAAATCCTGGTCGCCGACGAAGCCGTATCCGCGCTCGACGTCTCGGTGCAGGCCCAGGTCCTCGATCTGCTGGAAGACCTCAAAGCCCGGCTCGGGCTTTCGATGCTGTTCATTACCCACGATCTGCGGGTGGCGGCGCAGATCTGCGACCGCATCGCGGTGATGCAGCGCGGCTCGATCGTCGAGCTGCAGGCGACGGCGGCGTTGTTCGCAGCGCCCGAACATCCCTACACGAGGGAATTGCTCGCGGCCGTGCCCGGCCGGCCGAAGCAGCTTGCCGTGCCGGCTTAAGGATCAGATCTCCACCCGAAATCCCACCTCGATGACGGCGTCGTGGGGGATCTTGAAGAAATCGGGCGCCCGGCTCGCGATCCGGTTGAGGAACGAGAAGATCGCAAAGGAGACCGGGTCCATCGCCGATCCCGCCTCGCGGCGAACGATCGTCTCATGCGCGATATAATAGTTCCGGTGTTCGAGATCGGCGTCAAAGCCGAGCCTGTTGCAGTTGAGCAGGCTGAGCGGAATGTCCGGGGTTTGCATGAATCCCAGCCTGACCTGGATCTGGTAGAAGCCGTGACCGAGCCTTTGAAGCGAATGGCGTTCGTGAAACGGAACGCGCGGCCGGCGGTCGGACACGAACGTCAGCAGCACCACGGTCTGGTGCAACACCCTGTTGTGCCCGATATGGCGCAGCAGCATCGGCGAGGCGCCGTGCTCGACCTTGGTGAGCCATACCCCCAATCCCGGAGCCCGGCCGATCACCGCCTTGTCGGCATAATCGAGAAATTGCTTCAGCGGCATCGACATCTGGTGGAGACGATCCCGGACTTCCGACGAACCTTTGCGCCAGGACAGCATCAGGGTCGCGATCACAGCGCCGACGATGAGCGGAAACCAGCCGCCTTCGACGATCTTGATGGAGTTTGATACCAGGAAGGTGGCGTCGATCGCGCCGAAGACGGCGATGACCGGGATGGCGGCGCCGGGCGGCCATTGCCACCGCGACACCGCCACTCGGTAGAGCAGGATGGTGGTGATCAGCATGGTGCCCGACACCGCAATGCCGTAGGCGGCCGCGAGATTTTCCGACGATCGAAACAGCGCCACCGTCAACAATGTCCCGGTCATCAACAGCCAGTTGGCGGCAGGGACATAGATCTGGCCCGCCTCATCGACCGAAGTCGGAATGATCCGCGCCCGCGGCGACAGTCCCATCTGCATCGCCTGCCGGGTCAGCGAGAAGACGCCGGAGACCAGCGCCTGGGAGGCGATGATGGTGGCGAAGGTCGCCAGCACCAGCATCGGGACCAGCGCCCAGCCAGGTGCCAGTTTGTAGAATGGATTATCGCTGGCGGCGGGATCAGCAAGGATCAACGCGCCCTGTCCGAAATAATTCAGCAATAGCGCCGGCAGCACCAGCCCGAACCACGCCCGGCGGATCGCGGTGGCCCCGACATGGCCCATATCGGCGTACAGCGCTTCGCCTCCGGTCAGCGCCAGGAATACCGCGCCGATCACGACAAACGACACCTTGGGATCGGCGATCAGGAAATGCCCGGCCTCGACCGGATTGACCGCCTTCAGGATCGCGGGCGCCATCCAGATATTGATCGCGCCGAGACCGCCGATGACGACAAACCAGATCACCATGACCGGGCCGAACAGCTTGCCGATGCTCCCCGTCCCGTGTCGTTGGATCATGAACAGTCCGACCAGCACCGCGATCGTCGCCGGCAGGATGAATTTCTCGAATCCCGGCGTGACGAGCTTCAGGCCCTCCATGGCTGAAAGCACCGAGATCGCCGGCGTGATGACGCCGTCGCCGTACAGCAGGGAGGCGCCGATCACCCCAAGCAGAACGAGAACGGGCAGCCTTGCCCCCTTGGCAACCTGATCGGCCGCAACGAGCGAGAGCAGCGCCAGAATGCCGCCTTCGCCGTCATTGTCGGCGCGCAGGATGAACACCACGTATTTCAGCGATACCATCATCACCAGCGCCCAAAGAATGAGCGAGACGACGCCGACAACGTCGGCGGCGACGGGAGGTGAATGACTGAGGCCGGTCAGCGCGACCTGGAAGGCGTAAAGCGGACTGGTCCCGATATCGCCGAATACGACGCCGAGGGCGGCAAGCGCCAAAGACCAGGGACTACCCGCATGATGAAGGTATTTGGCTTGATCGAGGGCGGCCTCGGATGACCGCAAGCCAAGGCCCGTCACGGCGCGATCGACCAGGCCGCCGACCGGGGCACTCGATGGCAAATCCATATGAACCTCGCGACAGGGCCGCGCCGTCCGCGCTCGCGAGTTGGATATTCAAGATTTAGGCCAGCTCTTCTTAGGCCCCGTCGCGAATCTGCCCACGTCAGAGGCCGCGGCGCGCCTATTGGCGCGTTCGCAAAATGGTCTCGGACGGGAGCTCGCCGAAGGCCTCGCGATAGTCTTTCGCGAAACGGCTCGGACTCGCAAAATTGCTCTTGAAGGCCGCCGCCGTCACGCTGACCGAGGGATCGCCGGATGTCAGGATTTCCCTCGCGCGCCTGAGACGGATCGCCTTGGCGAAGGCCATCGGGGAATAACCGCGGCTGCGCTCGAAAGCCCTGAAAATGGCGCGTGCGCTGACCCCCGCCTCGGCCGCCAGCCGATCAATGGTGATCGGTTGCTGCCAGTTGGCTTCGACGAACTCCTCGATGCGCCGCACCACCCAGGGCGCAGCCGTGCTTTCCTGGTTTTGCAGCAGATGGCTGAAACCGTTACGGCCGGCATAGAGCCGGCATAGAGAAAGGCGATCTGGATGGCATGCTCGAGCTCCCGGCAAACGGCCGCGGGCAATTGGGAAGCCGTCGAGTCCAGCTGCTGCGCAAGAAAGCGGATCAGGTGGGAGAGGGTTTGCGCATGAGGCTCGCCGGCCGGGATCGCAGGCTGGAACGTCATTTCCCCCTTCGGCTTGACGCCCAGAAGCGCCGTCAGTCTTTGCACCAGCGCCTGCTCGCTCAAGCGAAGCGTCAGTCGCTCTGCCCGGCCTCGCAAACCCTCCGCGAGCGGCAGCCCGCCGGCGTAATCGCAAACTGCTGATCGCTGATGTCGGTCGTCCTGCCTTCAACCGAGGTGGTTGCGTGGCCCCTGTGCGCGATCTGCAGCCGGATGAAATCGGCCGCAAGATTGTCGATTGCAAGGTCAGCAGTGGTCGCACCGAAAGCGAGGCCCGTCTCCTGCAGCTTGACGAGATTGACGCGGGCCTCGAAGCCGTCGAGGCTCCTCAAGTCGATGCCGGCAGCGCCGAACAATGTCGAACCGAAATGGCGCAGTTCCTCGGGATTGGAAGTACGAAACACCGGAAAACGGTACAAGGGATCGATTACGGCATTGAGCATGGTTGTTCGACTGTCAGTTTCCAGGAACGACTCGGTGTCAGCAATCAGGCGCAATGATAAGCTTTTTCGGCCAATGTCGTCGCGGCTAACAGATCGCTACCTTGATGTGAATCAAGCCATCACCAACAGCCCTACCCAGAATGAGTTATTGTTGGAAACGTCGCAGCACTCGGCCAGGCTGGCTGCGATTCGAGACCGTATTCCTACGGGGCTTTCGGAACGGTTGGTTTCGAATTGCGCCGACCTTCCTTAGCGTCGTATCAACTCACGCCCGCCGCCGGCACCTTGATCTCGGCCGGCAGGATGATCGCCGCGGCGATCACCAATAGACATAGCCCTGAGAAGGCGTGCAGCATGGTGACGAAGCCGCCCTGCTGGTACAGCCACGCCACCAGGCCGACCGAGGCGCCCGCGGCGGTAAAGCCGATGAAATAGCGCACCGCGTAGGCGCGCGAACGCCATTTCTCGCTGGTGTATTTGCCGACCATGGCGTCGTTGACCGTCACCTGGCCGAACGCACCCATCACGATGCCGATCGCGGCGACGATCAGCGGCAGGTTCGACAGCGTGGCCGCCAGGTACAAGAACGGCGCCAGCACGAACGACAACGGCAGCGAGACGGCCTTCAGCGAATAGCGGTCGATCAGCTTTCCGATGGTGTATTGCGTCATGGCGCCGAACACATAGACGCAGGCCGCGATCACCCCGAGCAATGCGGGACTGCTGGTGAGCCCGGCCAGCCGTTCGGCGAACAGTTTGGGCAACGCCACCGTCACCGCGTTGAAGGTGGTGGAGATCGCGAGCACCACGATCAAGAGCGCCACGATGACCCGCCACATGTCTTCCTTTGCCACACGCGCCTGCGCCGCCGCCTGCTTGTGGCCGGAGCGATCCTCGTGGACCACCATCAACGCAAACGCCACGCCGATCAGGATGGTGACGATACCGGGAATGATGAAGGCAAAACGCCAGCCGAGATACTGGCCGACCACGCCGGTGACCAGCGCCGACGACGCCACGCCGAGATTGCCCCAGACGCCGTTCAGCCCCATCTCGCGGCCGAGCCGGTCGGCATAGGACACGATCATCGCGGTACCGACGGGATGATAGATCGACGCGAACAAGCCGATCGACAGCAGCGCCGCGCCAAGCTGCAGCCGCGTCTGCACCAGGCCGACCGCGATCATCGAGGCCCCGATGCCGAGAAAGAAGATCACCATCATATGGCGGCGGCTCCAGCGGTCGCCGAGCCAGCCGGTCAGCAGCGAGCCGGCGCCGAAAGCGACGAACCCCGGGGTGGCGTAAGGCAGCAATTCCGAATAGGCCATGCCGAGCGCCGGCCCCATCACGATGACGGCGGCTGCGAAGATCAGCATCGCATAATGGTCGATGAAATGGGCGGCGTTGACGAGACCGATCACCCGTGCCGGGCTGTTCATGTTCGAAATCCTTGACGATATCCTTGGCGGATTCCTTGGCGGATTCCTTGGTTCGAATCTTCTAAATCCTTGCAATAGGTTATACGGTCTTGTCCTGACGGGATGTGGCCAATGAGTATCGCCGAAACGCCAATCGCTGCCATCCGGGCGGAGCACACCGCGACCGGCGACGGCGTTCATCTGGTGGCGCGCAACTACCGCAAGGGCGTCCGGCTCGACACCCACATGCACCGCGAGGCGCAGCTGGTCTATGCTGCGAGGGGAACGATGCAGGTCACGACCCCGAAGGGACGTTGGCTGGTGCCGCCGGATCGCGCGGTGTGGGTGCCGGCGCGGCTGGAACACGCCATCGACGTGCTCGCCGACATCGAGATGCGCACGCTGTATTTCGATCTGGCCTGGCTCGCGCGCGAGCAACGCAGCGAGAGCCTTCAGTCCGAATTCGTCGTCCGGGTGTCGCGGCTGTTGCAGGAGACGATTCTGGCGCTGTTCGACGGCCGCAATAACTCCGCGCGCACCGAGCTTCTGGTGAGACTGGCTGTGCTCGAGCTGCACCACGCCGAGGATTCGGCGACCTTCGTTCCGCTGCCGCAGGAGCCGCGCTGCCGCCGCGCCGCCGACATCGTGCTCGGCGATCCGACCGGCGCGCATGAGATCGAGACGCTGGCGCGCGCGGTCGGAACCTCGGCGCGGACGCTGTCGCGGCTGTTCTCCTCGGAGACGCAGCTCAGCTTCAAGAGCTGGTGCCAGCGTGCGCGGATCGCGTGCGCGATCGAAAGACTGTCGATGGACGGCAATATCTCGGTCAAGCAGCTCGCTTCCGACCTCGGCTATGCCAGCGTTCCCGCCTTCTCGCATGCGTTCCGGCAGGTCACCGGCAAGACCCCGACGGAATTCTGGGAAATGAAATGAGGGCCATGACGGATGCGCCTGGAAGCATTGGCCTTTTTTTGCGCTTTTTGCCTGCTTGATTGTGATCGGCTTTATCCTAAATTCAATGTAATATTCCGCCGGAAGAGGATTCGACCCGCCCCACATGAGCAGCAACGCCTTTTTCTCGGACCTCCTTTCCTCGATTTCCGAGCGCGGGCGGACATTGCTTCGCCGCGTCGGCTCCTCCGAAGAAAAACCGGACGGAGCCGGACTGATTGCCTTGTGCGGGGCGCTGCTGTCGGGCCGGGGCGAAGCTTCCGGCACCGCGATGGCGCGCGAGGTGCTCGACCGCTATCACCACCTCGACGATGCCGAACGGCTGGCCTTCTTCGAAGCCCTGACCCGCGATTTCGGCCCGGACCGGGAAAAGCTCGCCGAAGCGATCGAGAACTGGCGCGCGCAGCCCAGCGATGAAGACGCCAGTGACCTGCATTTCGCGTCCGAGCCGCGGCGGCAGGAACTGATCCGCCGGCTGAACCGCGCGCCGGGCGGCACCAGCGAGCTGGTGGCGATACGCGCCGATCTGCTTCGTCTCATGAACGGCCACAGGGACCTCGCCGCGCTCGACCGCGACGTCGTCCACCTGCTGTCGTCGTGGTTCAACAGGGGGTTTCTCGTGCTGCGCAGGATAGACTGGTCGACCCCGGCAAATATCCTGGAACAGATCATCCGCTACGAAGCGGTGCATGAAATCCACGACTGGAACGACCTGCGGCGCCGCATCGATCCCGTCGACCGGCGCTGTTACGCGTTCTTCCATCCCGCTTTGGTCGACGAGCCGCTGATCTTCGTCGAGGTGGCGCTGACGGAGCAGATCCCCGGCGCGATCGCGCCCCTGCTCGCCCCCGACCGCCGGCTGGTGCCGATCGAGCGCGCCCGCACCGCGGTGTTTTACTCGATCTCCAACACCCAGCGCGGCCTCGGGGGAATTTCCTTCGGCAGCTTCCTGATCAAGCAGGTGGTCGAGGAATTGCGGCGTGAATTGCCGAAGCTGGACAATTTCGTGACGCTGTCGCCGGTACCGGGCTTCATGCAATGGCTGAAGCAGGCGAGCGACGTTCCGGTCTCCGACGAGGACCGGGCGCTGCTGGAAAATCTGGACAAGCCCGACTGGTTCAAGAACGCCGAGCTGGAGGCGCAACTGCGCCCGGTGCTGGAGCCGCTGGCGGCATATTATTTCCTCAAGGCGCGCACCGCGAAGGGCCGGCTGATCGACTCGGTGGCGCGGTTCCACCTCGGCAACGGCGCGCGGCTGGAGCGGATCAACTGGCTCGGCGACATATCGCCAAAGGGCCTGCGCGAGTCCGCCGGCATCATGGTCAACTATCTCTACCGCCTCGAGGACATCGAGAAGAACCACGAAGCCTACGCCAACCAGGGCGAGGTGATCGCCTCCAGCGCCGTGAAAAAACTGCTAAAGTCCGAAGGCCGGCGGCTGCTGGATATGCGGCTGTCGTAGGTACTTCGACGTCGCCACCGTCCCAATATAGCGGTTTCCTCATCAAGGCCTCCCTCGATTCGGAAGCCTTGAATCACAACTCAGGCCGCGATGGTATCCTTATTGAGTACGGACCCCAGGCCAATGACGGTCTTTAGTCCAGCAGTCCAGCGGGGACGCCATCTACCAAGCTTCCCCAAATTGGATGGCCGGTTATCAGCGACCACAACTTAAGCTGAAGGCGGGATGTAATCGACTTGGCGAGTTGACTGGGGTCCCTAGGGTGATTCCCATGGCCGGAATTCCCCCGCCATCAATTTTTGCGCCTTGGTTTCGGTTGCGCTGAGGGAAGTGGCGAAAACCTTAACCTCCAGCTCCAAGGGATATAGGCCTCTGATCCTCGCTTCGGCTTCCTCACGCGTGGGGCAGCCGACGACATAGGTCTCGCGCCGCGGCGCCCCTCCGCTACCGTGGATATGGACCAGCACCGTAAAGGCTTCATCCACATATTCAGGCATCACACGAATATGCGCCCCGACGGGCGCATTTTCCAGCCCGGAAGCCAGCCATAGTTAAACGGGCCTACCGAAAAGGGAGCGGTTTTGACCGGTTGCGCCTCGGTCAGCTTTCCGGATTTCTGTTTTGACGGGGAATTATTAAAAAAGAGAGCCCGCCATTTGCGACGGGCCCAAGGCTAGGGAGGAGTTTGCAAAGTAAATCGATTCGCGGTTGAGTAGTGTGATGTAATTCACACATCTTGAAGGAAACCGACTGTCAGACCGCTATTGGAGCCGCCCTGTGGTTTGGTGTGACAGCCCGAACAATCGGCCAACTTCTGACTGACTTGCGACCGCCTCCAAGCGCCGTTTGGCTTCGTCACTTCGATCTTATCCACAGGGGCCCGCAACGCCTTAAGCTTGAATAGCACTCCGCCGCGCACTAGCCTTCGCGCTCCAGAAGGAGCCAACAACCGATGGCGAAAGACCACTTCCTACCGAACGATCGTCTTCCTCCTTTTCCTTGCGATGACGCCGACCAGCCTGAGCAGTCGGGGATCGGGAACATTGTTTCGTCGAGAACCCTTAAGACGGTTGTTCTGGTTTTCGCGGCTTTAGCGATCGTTTTCGCAATTGTATCGGTAGGTAGTGGTGGGTCGATGCCCGCCCTACAATCAACCGCCAGCGCGCAGGCTTTGTCGCCGACCGCAAGGGAAGCGCCGGCGGGCGACGAGATGCTTGCCGCTTTCAAGGCTGCCTTTGAGAGTAAGACGGAAGTCGATCAGCCAACAGCCGAAGCCACGTTAAATCAATTCCAAGCTTGGGCGGCTAAGGAAGGTGCGCAGGCACGGGTCCAGCCGCCCCAGCTCGCACAAGATCCCCGAGCACAGGTTGTGCAACAAAAAGCCCGAGCGCAGCCCTTGCCAAAGCCTCGACCAGCCCAAGCCTCGCAAACCGCCCCCGCACAAGACCTGTCATCGGAAAATGCGCAGTGGCCCGTGCGAATCTTCGGTTGGGGCAATTAACCCCGTGGCATGGGCGCGCTGAGGCTTTTAGAGCAAGCCCGTATAGCAAGCCCGTATAGGAAGGCTCGCTTAGCCAAGGTTTTATCGTCGTTGCCGGTCAGTTGTTAATCGCGGCATGTCTCAAACGTGCCAATGGCGGCCAATCGCAAATCAGATGTTATGGATGTCTTCGTTTCACCCTGAGGCGGACATCGGTCATCCGCGGAGCCATGTCAGCTTTGACATCAGATCGAAATGAAAAGAGACCGCCAACCAAGGCGGCCTCTCGCATCGAAGTCCCTGTTTTATTTAGCCGACGTTACGGCGGCGGCGGCGCGCCAACCAATAAGCGCCATAACCTATGCCGGCCGCGAGACCGGGTAGACCGGCGCCGAGGAGCGGTGCAGGAGCCCCCTTCAGATGACCGGGCGCGTTATCGCAATTGCCTCCGCCATTGCAGGCTTCTGCGGGCGGCGAAACAAGCATCAGAGCGGCGGTTAAAGCGATGGCAGGCAAAATACCCAGGGCAACTTTCATATTTCAATTCTCCGAAGTCTATTAACCAATCAAACTAGATGCCCCATTAATTACTATTAGCCAATTTACCGCGCGTCAACTTCTTTTCCCTCGCAATAACAATGCAACCCGGTTTCCAATTTCGATTTACCGGTTCGCTGTTTCGATTTAATTGTGGCATGGGCGCTATTTTTTTCGTCGGGGTTCAGGTTATTTGTCAGAATGCCTATGGCTCGCGTCGACACGTGCGCGCGGCCGCTGACGCAGTCACCCAGCTCACGCCGCCAGTGCCTTCATCTCCGCGTAGAGATCCGACTTCCCCTCAAAACCGATGCCGGGAAGATCGGGCATGGTGATGTGGCCGTTCTCGACACGGACGCCGTCCGGGAAGCCGCCATAGGGCTGGAACAGATCGGGATAGCTCTCGTTGCCGCCAAGCCCGAGGCCGGCGGCGATGTTCAGCGACATCTGATGGCCGCCATGCGGGATGCAGCGGCTCGGCGACCAGCCGAGGACTTTAAGCACTTCCAGCGTGCGCTGGTATTCGCACAGCCCGTAGGACAGCGCGCAATCGAATTGCAGCCAGTCTCTGTCGGGTCGCATGCCGCCATAGCGCAAGAGGTTGCGCGCATCCTGGTGGCTGAACAGGTTTTCGCCGGTCGCCATCGGTCCCGGATAGAACTCGGCGAGCGCCGCCTGCAACTGGAAATCGAGGGGATCGCCAACCTCCTCGTACCAGAACAGCGGATACTCCCGCAGCATTTTTGCGTAGGCGATTCCCGTCTCCAGATCGAACCGGCCGTTGGCGTCGACGGCGAGCTGCGCCTCCTGGCCGATCTCTTCCAGCACGGCCTCGATGCGCATCCGGTCTTCTTCGATCGGCGCGCCGCCGATCTTCATCTTGACGACGTTGTAGCCGCGATCGAGATAGCCGCGCATCTCGCCGCGCAGCATCGACAGGCCCTTGCCGGGGTAATAATAGCCGCCGGCGGCGTAGACGAAGACGCGCGGATTGGCCTTGAGCCCGTGCCGCTCGGCAAGCAGGCGAAACAGGGGCTTGCGCGCGATCTTCGCCACCGCGTCCCACACCGCCATGTCGATGGTGCCGACCGCGACCGATCGCTCGCCATGGCCGCCCGGCTTCTCGTTCGACATCAGCGTCGCCCAGATCTTGTCGGGATCGAGATTGTCGCCGGTCTCATCGAGCAGCGTCTTCGGATCGGCCTCCTTCAGCCGCGGCGCGAAACGCTCGCGGATCAGTCCGCCCTGTCCGTAACGTCCGTTGGAGTTGAAGCCGTAGCCGACCACCGGCTTGCCGTCGCGCACGACGTCGGTGACCACGGCGACCAGGCTCGTCGTCATCTTGCTAAAATCGATATAGGCGTTGCGGATCGGCGAGGAGATCGGCTTTGTCACTTCGCGGACGTCGACGATGCGGACGGACATGGTTTTGGCTTTCGGAGGTTGGTCGACAACTTAGACGGTCATTGCGAGCCACCGGGTCGCGCGAATGCGCGCCCGATGATAAACTCAGCGAAGCAATCCATCTTGCGTTACAGAAAGCTGGATTGCTTCGTCGCTGAGCTCCTCGCAATGACGCGCTACGCCACGCCCTTGTCGCGGAAATACGGTTCTACCGGACCGTGAACCTTGATGGTCAAGGGGTTGCCGTAGCGGTCCTTGGCATTCCCGGCGGTGACGCGCACCCAGCCCTCGCTGACGCAATATTCCTCGACATTGGTCTTCTCCACGCCCTTGAAGCGAATGCCGACGTCGCGCGCCAGCACCGCTTCGTTGTAGTAAGGGCTCTTCGGATCGGTCGAGAGACGATCAGGCAGTTGATCGCCGATGGCGTCGTTGTTCTCGTTCACAGCAGGGCCTCGATTTCTTTTCTCAGGGATTCCGGGGTGGTGGTCGGCGCATGCCTCGCTACCACCTGACCCGAACGATCGATCAGGAATTTGGTGAAATTCCATTTGATCGACGAGCCCAATAACCCGGATTTCTCGCGCTTCAAATAGCGAAACAGCGGATGCGCCTTATCGCCGTTGACCTCGATCTTGGCAAACATCGGAAAGGTGACGGCATAATTGCTGTCGCAGAATTGCTCGATCGCCTTGGCGTCGCCGGGTTCCTGTTTACCGAACTGGTTGCAGGGAAATCCCAGTACCGAAAAGCCGCGCGGGCCAAGTTCCTTTTGCAGCGCCTCGAGCCCCCGGTACTGCGGCGTGAACCCGCAGGCGCTCGCCGTGTTGACGATTAGCAAGACCTGCCCCTCGAACCGCTTCAGCGGCATGTCCTCGCCGGCAAGCGACATCGCCGTAAAATCGTAAATGCCGGACATCGTGCTGCTTTCAAGCCTTCGGTTCTAGCTGACAGGATCGATCGGCGACGGCGGCGTTCCCCCGGCTTCGATCGCCTCGCCCGCCAGCAAACAGAGATCCTCGCGGTAACGGCCGGAGACCACCTGGACGCCGACGGGAACCTTCCCCACCAATCCCGTGGAGACCGTTAGCCCAGGCAGCCCCATGAAGGGAATGGCGATCTGCGTGAGCTGCGCCCGCCAGACCCGCGCGAACGAGGCCTCGTCGCGCATATCGAGGCCATCCGGGAACGGCAACTCGCCCGACACCGGCATCAACAGCACCGCATAGGTCTCGAAGAACTGCAGCCATTCGCGCGTCAGGGTCGCCCGCCGCGTCAGCGCCCTTGAGTAGGCGTCTGCGTCGAATGGAAAAACCTTTGCCCGGTTGCCGCGCAGGCAGGCGAGCGCGCCGGGATCACCTTCGCGTTCGGCCGCGGCAAGTTGCGCCTCGTAACCGTCGCCGAGCCAGAGTTTTGTCTGGAGGTCCGCAGCCTCCCGCAGCGGCGGTGACGCGACCTCCTCGACCGTCCATCCCGCGCGCTGCAGACGCTTGCCGGAATCGGCGACCGCGGCTTTGACTTCCGCCGACGTCTCGAGCCCGTCCGGCTGAAGGCAGAGCGCGGCGCGCTTCGGCATGGCCGGCCCTTCCAGCGGCGCCGGCACCCACCAGGGATCGCGCGCGTCCTTGCCCGACATCGCCGCAAGCGCGATCCTGATATCGCCGATGCTGCGCGCCAGCGGCCCGGAGACCGCCGAGATCTGCGGCCCGATGGTACGTTCGGGCAGCGCCGCATTGAAGGCCGCGATGCGTCCCACCGTCGGCCGCAGGCCGTGCACACCGCAGACATAGGCGGGATAGCGGATCGATCCAGCGATGTCGGTGCCATGCGCGATATGCCCGATGCCGGCGGCGACCGCGGCCCCTGCCCCGCCAGACGAGCCGCCCGGGGTGATGCTCGCGTCGCGCGGATTTTTGGTGTCGCCATGGACCAGATTGGTGGTGAACCAGCGGTATGAAAATGCCGGGCAGTTGGTGCGCCCGAGGATCACCGCGCCCGCCTTGCGCAGATTGTCGATCACGGGACTGTTGCTCTGGGCAATGATGTCGCGCTGCAGCTTGAGGCCGTTGGTGGTGGCGAAGCCGGCCTGATCGATATTGACTTTCACCGTCACCGGCACCCCCACCAGCGGCCCCAACGCTTCGTTGCGCGCGATCGCCGCGTCGATCGCCTCGGCCTGAGCCAGCACTTCGCGAGGCCGATGTTCGATCACCGCGTTGATTTTGGGATTGACCGCGTCGAGCCGCGCCAAGCCTGCGGATGCGGCCTCTTTCGCCGACACCTTTTTCGACCGGATCAGGCCGGCGAGCTCAGCGGCCGACAGACGCCAGATATCCTGCATTGCTCACTCCATTTGCACGCCCGCTTGTAGCGTTACGTGGCAATGCTTGTCGACCGTCAACCCCGTCATTCCCCGATGTGCAATTGCACATCTGAGGGCGCGTCGTGAGACGCGAACCCGGAATGACCGCGGGTGGACGATCGCCGCAGCCCGGCGTCAGTGTCTCGTGGCGGGAATGTCGGAGAAATCCAGGATCGCCTCGGTAAAGGGAAACTCGAGTACGATCTCGCCGGTGTCGTCGGTCACTTCGAGCACCGCATTCAACAGGCCGCCGCCGGTGCCTTCGCTCTTCAGCAACTCCCGGATCATGGCGCGGCCCACTTCCCATGCCCGATCGGGATCGCGCAGTTCCTCGCCTTCGGGATCGGAGATCAATTCTTCCCCGATACGGGTGTTGAAGAAATAGCGCGGCATGGGTCGAATCCACTCTGGGTTAGGGGCTCCCGTTCGGGAGCCGGCGGCTGCTCACAAGTTCTTTATCTGGAATTCGCCCGATGAGGTCGACCGGTATCGCGATCAGGTTGTTGCGGAAGATTATGAACCCGTTGATCCGGCTTTGGTTTGACAGCCCGCCGCACATTCCCGTGAATTCTTTTGCGTCGCAATATGGAAACCTAAGGTTTTGCGGCAAAGATTTCACTGGCGAACTTTTCATTCCCGATTAGTTTATCTCCCGAGGGCGGAATGCGTCCGGTCTAGCATGGAGAGCCAAAATGGCCTGGAAGACCCCGAAGATCGTCGAAGTGCCGGTCGGCATGGAAATCAACATGTATGCGTGCGCCGCCCGCAAGTAAGCGGCAGCGACCTCGCGTTCTAACTCAAGCGGACCTCCAGGCGTGACCCGTTCCCGACCGAGGAACGTCATTCACGCCTGTGTCCGCTTTCAGGGTTTTTCGAGTATCGAAGCTTTGGAATTGCTAGAAGCTTTGGAATTTCCAGGAGACGGATCATGCTTCGCGTCGTCGTCCTGGGCGCCGCGGCAGGTGGTGGCGTTCCACAATGGAACTGCGGATGTGCGGCGTGCCGGATGGCGCGGGGCGAACACCCGGAGCTTCAGAGCACGCAAGCTTCGATCGCGGTCAGCGCCGATGGCGAGCACTGGTTCCTGGTCAACGCCTCTCCTGACCTGCGCCAGCAACTGACCGCAACGCCGCAGCTTCACCCAAAAGCCGGAAAACTTCGGCACAGTCCGGTTGCGGGCGTGATCCTGACCAACGGCGAGATCGACGCAGTCGCGGGCCTGTTGTCGATGCGCGAGGGCTGGCCGTTCACGATCTACGCGCATGAGAAGGTGCTTGCGATCCTGAAGGCGAACAGCATCTTCAACGTGCTGAGCGAGAAGAATGTGCAGCGCCAGGCGATCGGGATCGAGAGGGCTTTCGAGCCGGCCCTCCCGGATGGCGTACCGTCCGGCATCGAGATCGTGCCGTTCGAGGTTCCCGGGAAGAGCGCCTGGTATCTGGAGGGCAAGGCTCACCCCGGCGGCAATAGCGGCGCAGGCGACACGCTCGGGCTTCGGATCAAGGACAAGGCGACGGGCAGGTATTTCTACTTTCTGGCCGCCTGCGCCACGGTCACCGACGATCTCAAGGCCCGGCTTGCCGGCGCGCCCCTCGTCTTCTTCGACGGCACGGTGTGGCGCGACGACGAGATGATATCGGCCGGCCTCGGCAGCAAGACCGGACAAAGCATGGGGCATATCGCGATGTCCGGCGACGACGGCGCAATCGGAAGCCTGGCCGGCCTCGATATCGGCCGGAAGGTATTTCTGCATATCAACAATTCGAATCCGGCGCTGCTGCACGATTCCGCGGAGCGCAGGATGGCCGAGCGCGCGGGATGGCAAATCCCCGCCGATGGAACGGAGATCACGCTGTGAACGCAATAACCCAGCACGCCGCCCAGAACGCGGCAAAGCCCGACGGAATGACGGCGTTTTCGCGCGGCAAGAGCGCGCCCCTGCATAGCGCCGAAGAACTGGAAGCCGCCCTCCGCCACATCGGCGCGGTGCGCTACCACAATCTGCATCCGTTTCACCGGCTCTTGCACGGCGGCAAGCTGAACAAGGGCCAGGTGCAGGCCTGGGCGCTGAACCGCTATTATTACCAGAGCACCATCCCGATCAAGGACGCGGTGGTGATCTCGCGCTTCCGCGACCGCGCCACGAGGCTGGAATGGCGGCACCGCATCGAAGACCATGACGGCGATGTCGGCACCGAAGGCGGCATCGAGCGCTGGCTGAAGCTGACCGAAGGTCTCGGCCTCGACACCGCTTACGTGGAATCGACCGAAGGCATCCTCCCCGCGACACGCTTTGCGGTGGAGGCCTATGTGCACTTCGTCCGCGACAGGAGCCCGCTGGAAGCCATCGCCTCCTCGCTGACGGAGCTTTTCGCGCCGAACCTGCATGAAGAGCGCATCTCGGGAATGCTGGCGCATTATAATTTCGTCAATCCCGACATCATGAGCTATTTCAGCCGGCGCCTGACCCAGGCGCCGCGCGATGCCGGTTTCGCGCTCGCCTACGTCAAGACCCATGCCAAGACGCCTGCCGAACGCGAGGCGGTCTGCAACGCGCTCTTGTTCAAGACCAATGTGCTATGGGTTCAGCTCGACGCGCTGTATCATGCCTATGTCGAGGGCCACATTCCGCCGGGCGCGTTCGTGCCCCAGCAGAATTAGAGCAAAATTAGAGCAAACCAGAGGGAACCCATGGCGGGCCGCAACATCAGTGTCAGCGAGGCGAGCCGGCCGGTGCTGCCGCGCCATGCCAGGCTGAAATTCGATGAGACCCGGCAGGTCTGGGTGATCCTGGCGCCGGAGCGCGTGCTGGCACCTGACGAGATCGCGGTGGAAGTGCTGCAACTCTGCAACGGCGTTCGCAGCGTCGCGCAGATGATCGATCAGCTCGCCGCAAAATACGCCGCCGAGCGCGGCGCAATCGCGACCGACGTCATCGCCATGCTGCAGGACCTTGCCGACAAGGGATTTTTGACCGAAGCCCGCGAGAAGACGTCATGAGCCCGACGCTGACAGATGCCCACGTCATCGATAGCCATACCGCGGCCAGCGATCCCACCGACGGCCTGACGGTGCTGGAAAATCGCGGCTCGAAGGCCGAAACGTTTGGGATTCCGCTCGCGGTGCTGGCCGAACTGACGCATCGCTGCCCGCTGCAATGCCCCTATTGCTCCAACCCGGTCGAACTCGACCGCAGCGGATCTGAGCTGTCGACCGAGGAATGGAAAAAGGTGCTTTCGGAGCTCGCCGAAATCGGCGTGCTGCAGATCCATTTCTCCGGCGGCGAGCCGACCGCGCGCAAGGACCTGGTCGAACTGGTGCAGCACGCCAGCGATGTCGGGCTGTATTCCAATCTGATCACGTCGGCGGTGCTGGTGACGAAGGAAAAGATCGCCGCTCTGGCGGATGCCGGATTATGTCACGTGCAGATCAGCTTTCAGGGCAACGAGCCCGTGGTCGCCGACCGCGTTGCGGGCTTCAAGGGCGCGCACGCCAAGAAGATCGAAGTCGCAAAATGGACGCGCGAACTCGAGCTGCCGCTGACGGTGAACGCGGTGATGCATCGCCAGAACCTGTTCCAGCTGCCCGACATCATCCAGATGGCGGTCGATCTCGACGCCGACCGGCTGGAAGTCGCCAATGTGCAATATTACGGCTGGGCGCTGAAGAACCGCGCGGCGCTGATGCCGACGCTCGCCCAGATCGAGGACACCACCCGCATCGTCGAGGACGCACAGGCGCGGCTGAAAGGTACGCTCGCCATCGACTATGTGGTGCCGGATTATTACGCACTGCGGCCGAAGAAATGCATGGGCGGCTGGGGCCGGCAGTTCTTCAACATTTCGCCCGCGGGCAAGATCCTGCCCTGCCACGCCGCCGAAAGCATCACCGGGCTCGAGTTTGAATCGGTGCGATCAAATCATTCGATCGCCTGGATCTGGCAGAACTCAGAAGCCTTCAACCGCTATCGCGGCACGGGGTGGATGCCGGAGCCGTGCAAGAGCTGCGAGTTCAGGGAAGTCGATTTCGGCGGCTGCCGCTGCCAGGCTTTTGCGCTGACCGGCGATGCCGGCAACACCGACCCGGCCTGCACGCTGTCGCCGATGCATGAACAGATCTTCAAGCTGGCGGTACAGGAAGCTGCCGGCGACCACAACCGTTTCCTCTATCGCAATTTTGCCGGCGGTACGCTGGAGACGGGCGACGGCCATGGCGCCTGACGCCGACGCGGGTAAATCGACCGGCCAACGCTCCGATCCGTTCGCGCCGCTGACCTCGCAATTGCTGCCGGTCGGCGACGGCCACGAAATCTACCTCGAAAGCGTCGGCCGAGCCGACGGTATCCCTGCGGTCTATCTACACGGCGGTCCCGGCAGCGGCTGCCAGCCCGATCACCGGCGATTGTTCGATCCCGAACGGTTCCACGCCATCCTGTTCGATCAGCGCGGCGCCGGCCGCAGCCGCCCCAAGGGCCGCCGCGAAGACAATACGCTGCCGCACCTGATCGCCGACATGGAGAAGATCCGCGAGCAATTCGGCTTCAAGCGCTGGATGGTGGTTGGGGGCTCCTGGGGCGCGACGCTGGCGCTGGCCTATGCGCAGGCGCATCCCGCGCGCGTCAGCGGCATCGTGTTGCGCGCAACCTTTCTCGGCACACGCGAGGAGCTCGAAGGTGCGTTCCTCGATGCACTGCCGCGCTTCTATCCCGATCTCGGCGAGGATTTTCTCGGTGTATTGCCAGGGGAAGAACGCGCGCAGCCGCTTGATGCCTATTACCGCCGCATTCTCGATTCCGATCCGCAAGTGCATGGCCCGGCCGCGCGCGCCTGGCACGACACCGAACGAATTCTTTCCGAGCATGCACCGGGACGGGTTCGGCTCGATCTGGCGTCGCTGAATTCGTCACGCGCCCTGCCCGCGACGCCTTTCATGGAAGCGCATTATTTTTACAACGGCTGCTTCATGAAGCCGGGGCAGCTTCTCGCCGAAGCCGGCAGGCTCGCCGGCATTCCCGGCCTCATCGTGCAGGGCCGCTACGATCTATTGTGCCCGCCGGCGACCTCGCACGCGCTTGCAACGGCGTGGCCCGATGCAGAGGTTCGCCTGGTCGAGGGTGCCGGCCACTCGCTGTATGATCCCAGCGTCAGGGATGCCGTGATGCGGGCGATCGCGGACCTCGCTTCTGAAATCACCCCATAAGGACTGTCGAAACATGCCGCTTGCCGGAAAGGGAATGCTGTTGACCTCGATGGATATCGATCCGGACGACGAGGGCGATTTCAACCGGTGGTACGACCGCGAACATCTGATCGAGCGCGTCGCGATCGACGGCTTCCTGGAAGCAAGGCGCTACATCGCCCATCGGGGCAGCCCGAAATATCTCTGTCTGTATTCGACCGAAACCTTCGAGGTGCTCGACAGCCCGGCCTATCGCAAGGCCCTGACGACCCCCACCGAATGGTCGAAGACGAATCTGGCGCGCTTCAAAAACATGATCCGCACCATCGCGCGCATCACCGTCAGCCACGGACAGGGCCGAGGTGCCGTGCTCGGCATCATCCGCCTTCGCCCCGCCGCCGGAAGTCACGACAGATTGCGCGCATCGCTCCGCGACCAGCTCGATCCCGAACAACGCGACGGCATCATCTCGATGCATCTGATCGAGAGCGATCCCGCACTGTCGAAACCACTCACCAATGATCCGCCGGTTTCCGATCCGGGCGCCGGCGACTGGTTCGTGCTGATCGATGCCACGAATGTGAACGCGGTCTCCGAGGCGATGGCCGCGCTCGCTTTCGAAGGTGGAATAAAGGTATCGTCGGGCAGTTACAATCTGATGTGGGATCTCGCACGATCAGACATTCGGTTGTCTTAAATCAATGCAACAAGCCCGCATGAGGGCATATGCTGCACCGCCACATGAAGCGGAGCCGCATTAAAGCCGGGGGGCCAGACCAATAGCGAATGGCGGTTAAGCAAAAATGGCTTTTCAGTGCCGCGCCGATCATATTGAATGGCCCGATTCATTAAGCCAATGATATGTTTGGCAAACCACAAGAACGCCGCGATGAGCGTTCACAGCACAAGATAAAGGCCGCGCGGTTTCTCGTCGTCGCGGATAAGGTAGGAATGAAACCGACTGATATCGCTGCACCCGATTACTTCCACAAAGTCGTCGATTGCCAGTGGGCCTGTCCCGCGCATACGCCCGTTCCTGAGTACATCCGCTTGATCGCCGAGGGCCGCTACAGCGACGCCTACATGATCAATTGGAAATCGAACGTGTTCCCGGGAATTCTCGGACGCACCTGCGATCGTCCCTGCGAGCCGGCGTGCCGTCGCGGCCGCGTCGAGGAGACGCCGGTCGCGATCTGCCGGCTGAAGCGTGTCGCCGCCGACTTCAAGGACGACGTCAAGGGCCGCATGCCGCGCCCGTCGGCGAAGAACGGCAAGCGCATCGCCATCATCGGCGGCGGCCCCGCCTCGCTCACGGTGGCGCGCGACCTCGCCCCGCTCGGCTATCACTGCACCGTGTTCGATTCCGACCCCAAGGCCGGCGGCATGATGCGGACGCAGATTCCGAAATTCCGCTTGCCGGATTCGGTGATCGACGAGGAAACCGATTACATCCTCAACCTCGGCATCGAGTTCAAGGGCGGCCAACGCATCGACAGCCTGAAGAAGCTACTCGGAGAGAACTACGACGCGGTCTTCGTCGGCTCCGGCGCGCCGCGCGGCCGCGAGCTCGAGATTCCCGGCCGCAAGGAAGCCGCGGGCAATATTCACATCGGCATCGACTGGCTCGCCTCGGTCTCGTTCGAACACATCAGCAAGATCGGCAAGCGCGTGATCGTGCTCGGCGGCGGCAACACCGCGATGGACTGCTGCCGCACCGCGCGCCGGCTCGGCGGCGAGGACGTCAAGGTGATCGTGCGTTCCGGCTTCGAGGAGATGAAGGCCTCTCCCTGGGAGAAGGAGGACGCGCTCCACGAGGACATCCCGATCCTCAATTTCATGGTGCCGGTGGCATTCGTCCACAATAATGGCAAGCTCGCCGGCGTCACCTTCCAGAAGGTGAAGGCCGAATACGATGCCAAGGGCCGTCGCAATCTGGTGCCGACCGGCGACCCCGACCAGACCATTCCCTGCGACGACGTGCTGGTGGCGGTCGGCCAGGAAAACGCCTTCCCGTGGATCGAGCGCGACTGCGGCGTCGAATTCGACAAGTGGAATATGCCCAGGGTCGACGCCAAGACCATGGGCTCGACCAACCCGAAAGTGTTCTTCGGCGGCGACGCCGCGTTCGGGCCGAAGAACATCATCTGGGCGGTGGCGCATGGCCACGACGCCGCACTGTCGATCCACAAGCTCTGCTCCGGCGAGGACATCACCGAGCGTCCGCTGCCCGAGGTGCATGTCTCGTCGCAGAAGATGGGCATCCACGAATGGAGCTACGACAACGACATCTCCGCCGACAAGCGCTACAAGGTGCCGCATCGCGACAAGGTGGTAGCGCTGAAGGACATCCGCGCCGAGGTCGAACTCGGCTATGACGTCAAGCTCGCGCTCGGCGAGGCGCATCGCTGCCTGAATTGCGACGTGCAGACCGTGTTCTCCGCGCCGCTCTGCATCGAGTGCGACGCCTGCGTCGATATCTGCCCGATGGACTGCATCACCTTCACGCCAAACGGCGACGAAGCTGATTTGCGGGCACGGCTGAAAGCGCCCTCGCCGCATCTCGACCAGGACCTCTATGTCGCCGACGGGCTGAAGACCGGGCGGGTGATGGTCAAGGATGAAGACGTCTGCTTGCACTGCGGCCTGTGCGCCGAACGCTGTCCCACTGGGGCCTGGGACATGCAGAAATACCTCATCGATATGACCCACGCAGGTACATCATGCCCGTCCAAAAGCCGATCAGCAGCGTAAACGATTTCGTCGTCCGGTTCGCCAACGTCAACGGTTCGGGCTCGGCGAGCGCCAACGAGCTGTTCGCGCGTTCCATCCTGCGCCACGGCGTACCGGTTTCGCCGCGCAACATCTTCCCCTCCAACATCCAGGGCCTGCCGACCTGGTACGAGGTGCGGGTAACCGAGGAAGGCCATCTCGGCGCCCGCGGCGGGGTCGACATGATGGTGGCGATGAACCCGCAGACCTGGGACAAGGACGTCGCCTCGATCGAGCTCGGCGGCTATCTGTTCTACGATTCGACCAAACCGATGCCGTCGTCGAAATTTCGCAACGACATCACCGTGATCGGCGTGCCGCTGACCGCGATCACCAATTCGACCTACACCGATCCGCGCCAGCGCCAGCTGTTCAAGAACATCATCTATCTCGGCGCCGTGTGCGCGCTGATTGATCTGGACCCGAAACTGGTCGAGCAGCTGATCGGCGAACAGTACAAGGGTAAGGAAAAGCTCCTGTCGTCGAACGTCCACGCGCTGCATCTCGGCCGCGACTGGGCGCTGCAGAACCTCAAATGCCCGATCGGCCTGCGGGTCAAGAAGGCCGACAAGGTCGGCGACCGCATCTTCATCGAGGGCAACAGCGCAGCGGCGCTCGGTGCCGTCTATGGCGGCGCCACCGTCTGCGCCTGGTACCCGATCACGCCGTCATCGTCGCTGGCCGACGCCTTCGGCGCCCATTGCAAGAAGCTGCGGCACGATCCCGAGACCGGCAAGGCCAAATACGCCATCGTGCAGGGCGAGGACGAACTGGCCTCGATCGGCATCGTGATCGGCGCGTCCTGGAACGGCGCGCGCGCCTTCACCGCGACCTCCGGCCCCGGCATCTCGCTGATGCAGGAGTTCATCGGCCTGTCCTACTTCGCCGAAATTCCGGCTGTGATCATGAACGTGCAGCGCGCCGGTCCCTCGACCGGCATGCCGACGCGCACCCAGCAATGCGACATTTTCATCTGCGCCTATGCCTCGCATGGCGATACCAAGCACGTGCTGCTGTTTCCGGAGGATCCGGCCGAGGCGTTCGAATTCGCCGCCACCGCCTTCGATCTCGCCGAACGGCTGCAGACCACGATCTTCCTGATGCTCGATCTCGATATCGGCATGAATCATCGCCTGTGCCGCCCACTGCGCTGGGACGATGCCCGCCAGTATGACCGGGGCAAGGTGATGACGGCGGAGATGCTGGAGGAAGGCCGCGATTTCGGCCGCTATCTCGACATCGACGGCGACGGCATCGCCTACCGCACCTATCCCGGCACCCACCCGACCAAGGGCTCCTACTTCACCCGCGGCACCTCGCGCGACCGCTACGCGCGCTATTCCGAGGAAGGCTCGGTCTATGCCGACAACATGCAGCGGCTGGTGCGCAAGTTCGAGACCGCCCAGGATATGGTGCCGCGGCCGCTGCAGGCCAACGCCGCCAAGCCGACCAAATACGGCGTGATCTATTTCGGCTCGACTTCGCCGGCGATGGACGAGGCGATCGGACTGCTGGAAGCGCGCGGCCACCAGCTCGACCGCCTGCGCATCCGCGCCTTCCCGTTCCATTCCAGCGTGGCGAGTTTTATTGCCGACCACGATTTTGTTTACGTCGTCGAGCAGAACCGCGATGCCCAGCTTCGCTCGCTGATCGTCAACGAGAACGGCATCGATCCCGTTCGCCTCGTGCCGATCCTGCACTATGACGGCACGCCGATCACCGCGCGCTTCATCGCCAATTCCATCGCCGACCACCAGGACCAGCTCCAGGTCACCCCGCTCCGCAAGGTAAAGTCATGACCTATATCGCCAAGCCGAAATTCCAGCATCCGGGGCTTCCGAAGAACGACCTCGGCTATACCCATCGGGATTACGAGGGCAAGGTTTCGACGCTGTGCGCCGGCTGCGGCCATGACTCGATCACGGCCTCGATCATCGAGGCCTGTTTCGAGCTTTCGATCGAGCCGCACCGCGTCGCCAAGATTTCCGGCATCGGCTGCTCCTCGAAGACGCCGGATTATTTCCTCGGCAATTCGCACGGCTTCAATTCGGTGCATGGCCGCATGCCGTCGGTGCTGACCGGCGCCAACCTCGCCAACCGCGACCTGATCTATCTCGGCGTTTCCGGCGACGGCGACTCGGCCTCGATCGGCTTCGGCCAGTTCGCGCATTCGATCCGGCGCGGCGTCAACATGACCTATATCGTCGAAAACAACGGCGTTTACGGCCTCACCAAGGGGCAGTTCTCGGCCACCGCCGATCGCGGCTCGAAGTCCAAGAAGGGCGTGACCAATACCGACAACGCCATTGACCTCGTGGCGATCGCGCTGCAGCTCGGCGCCACCTTCGTGGCGCGCAGCTTCTCCGGCGACAAGTCGCAACTGGTGCCGCTGATCTCCGCCGCCATCGAGCATCGCGGCTCGGCCTTCATCGACGTGATCAGCCCCTGCATCGCCTTCAACAACCATGCGGGCTCGACCAAGAGTTTTGATTATGTCCGCGAACACAATGACGCGGTGAACCGTCTCGACGTGCTCACCGGCCGCGAACCGATCACGGTCGACTATGCGCCGGGCACCGTACAGGTGGTCGAGCAGCACGACGGCTCGCGGCTGGCGCTGCGCAAGATCGACGCCGATTACGATCCGAGCGATCGCGTCGCGGCGATGACCTTCCTGCAGAAGCACGCCGCCAAGGGCCAGATCGTCACCGGCCTGCTCTACATCGATCCCGATGCGGATGATTTGCACACCCATCTCGACACGGTCGAGAAGCCGCTCAACACGCTCGACGCCAAGGCGCTGTGCCCCGGCTCCGCGACGCTGGACAAGATCAACGCCGGCCTGCGCTAGAGCGGTTCAAAGAGCGCACGAGGTTCGTCGCTCGACGGATCTCGTTGGCTCGGCCATGCACGCCGGCATTATTTGGCAGCTGCGACCTCGACGACTGCCTCGGTGTCGATCGGCAGTGAGAAATGCTCCACCCGTCTGGACGGCTTGTTGTTGAACAGGAGCCGCGTGACATCGGGCCTTGAATAGTGCCCGGCGGGATCGGCCGCGTTCTTGGCGACGCCAATCATGCCAAGATCGATGTCAGCGCAGAGCAGGCCCTCCTGATCCTGGGGAAGTTTCTCGGCAAGCGATGAGCCGTCGGGACCGTAAATGACGGCGTGGCCGCCGCCGGCATGAAGGAGCTGGTTCTTGTCGGGCGTGTCGCAGATTTCATCGATCATCGCCTGCGACACGGTTGCGCAAGGGCCCAGGACAAAACAGGAGCCCTCGACCGCATACACCTTGCTGGCGGCATTGTTGACTTCCGCGCCCAGCGCGTGTGCAAACGGGTCGTACAGCGAGAAACTCGGCCAGGCCGCGACATGCACCTGCTCGTCCTGAGCATACATGGCGTATTTCGACAGCGGCTGGAGATGCTCCCAGCAGCAAAGTGCGCCCAGCCGGCCGATATCGGGACGCGCATGAACCGCGAGATCGCTGCCGTCGCCATCCCCGAACACCGTTCGCTCGGCATGGGTCGGACGCAGCTTGCGGCGCTTGGCAATGGTCTCGCCGTCGGGTCCGATCAGCCATTGAGCGAGGTAAAGGCTGCCACCGCTCCGCTCAGACAGGCCGAGAACGGCGGTAATGCCGGCGCTGCGAACCGCATCGCGCAACTTCTCGGCCTGCGCACTGTCGTAGGAAAGCGAATTGTCGAAATAGCGTTGGACGAAGCCGCGCCCGATCGCCCAGGCCGGCGCTCCCATCCAGATGTACCACGGGTATCCCGGGATAAACGCTTCGGGGAAGGCGATTAACTTCGCGCCAGCGTTCGCCGCTTCTTTGATCAGGCCGATGGTTTTGTCGACCGTTGCGTCGAGATCGAGCCACACCGGCGCGGCCTGGACCACCGCCACCTTGTACTTGGGATGTTGAACACCCATGGATTTTGCCCTCCGCTGCATCAGCCAAGCCAGAGCGGTCATCCGCCCGTTGCAATCGTTCAATCTACCGGTGCCGGAAAAGCCTGCTTGATCGAGGCGGAAGAAAGACTTGACCGACAAGGAAGCAAAAGGGCTCGGAACCTTGGGACGCATCTTGTCTGGGGAACGCGTGCGCCCTAAGCTTCCTCTTGTATTTTGCCCGGTGGGCGGCGGACCCACTGGCGCAAATCAGCCGGCTTTTGCTTGCGCGCCGCGACAAGAATGACATCGTTCTGATCGGCAGGAGGATTCTTCCGTGACCGTTCGATACGACACCGCTTCGGAACCGGCGCGTCGCCGCCTCGCGGTGTGGCAGGATATCGTTTGCGATGTCTTCGTTGGGCTTGATTGCAAATCGGACCTCGAGGATTTTCGCGGCTCGGTAGCGCAAACAAATTTCGGCGGATTGTCACTGACACGAGTCGAATCCTCGAGACAGAGAGTTTTCCGAACACCATCGCGAATTGCGCGAGCGAAAGAGGACTACGTGCTGTTCGCCTTTGGGGCCACCGGCGTCGGAGGCGTCATCCAGGATGGTCGCGAAGCGCTGATCAGGCCTGGCGAGTTCGCACTTTACGACACCACGCGGCCTTATGAACTTTCCTTCGATACGGACTTCTCCCAGACCATTCTCCAGGTTCCCCGCAAACTCGCGCTGGAACGCCTGGGACGGGTGGACGATCTGACGGCAGTGACATTCTCCTCCGACCGTCCGCTCCACCGCCTCGCCTCGGATTTCATTGCCGGCCTGTCGCAGATTATCGAAGTAGTCGAAACGCCCGCGGCCGAACGGCTGTCCGGCCAGGCACTCGACCTGGTCGCCATCGCGCTTGGCCAGACGGTGGAGGCGCACCGGTCGTCGACCTACAGGTCAGCCCTGCTCTATCGGCTGAAAGCCTATATTCGTGGCCGTTTGCCGGATCCACGGCTGTGCCTGACCGAAACCGCGGCGGCCATGGGCATTTCGCCGCGATACGTCAATGCCTTGCTCGAATCGGAGAACGAATCGTTCGGCAGGTACGTGTTGGCGCACCGGCTTGAGGCATGCCGAAATCATCTTGCCGATCCCGCGCTCGCCCACCGGCATATCACCGAGATCGCCTTTGCATGGGGATTCAACGATCCGTCGCACTTCAGCAGATCGTTCAAGGACAGGTTCGGCATTTCGCCGCGCGACTATCGCGCCAGCAGTCGCAAGGATACCTTCATCTGACGCCATAAGGGCGGCGCTTCGTCGTTCGTTTGAGAAATTCCTGCCGGGAATCAACACCGAATGGCCGATTCCCGATGGATCGATATGTTGTGAATGGCGTTACCCCCGGGGGACGCGCATATTTCCGTCGTCGGCACCCTCTATAAGGGCTGGTTGACAACGTTCGGCTTCCCGCCGGAAGGTGCGGGAACCCGAAGGGGACCAGCCCGAACAGAACAAGGCCATCATGAATCCCGTCAAAGCGCTCGAAAACCACGGCCAGGCGATCTGGCTGGATTTCCTGGCCCGCGGCTTTATCGCCAAGGGTGATCTGCAAAAATTGATCGATACCGACGGCGTCAAGGGCGTCACCTCGAATCCGTCGATTTTCGAGAAAGCGATCGGCAGTTCCGACGAATATGACGGCGCGATCGGCAGCGCCCTGAAAAAGGGCGACCGCACCGTGGCCGAGCTGTTCGAGCACGTCGCGGTCGAAGACATCCAGCACGCAGCCGACGTGTTGCGCCCGGTCTATGACCACCTCAGGGGTGACGACGGTTTTGTCAGTCTGGAAGTCTCGCCCTATCTGGCGATGGACACCAAAGGCACCATCGCCGAGGCCGAGCGGCTGTGGAAGGAGGTTCACCGCAAGAACCTGATGGTGAAGGTGCCGGCGACGCCGGAAGGCCTGCCCGCGATCGAGCATTTGATCGGCGAAGGCATCAGCATCAACATCACGCTGCTGTTCTCGCAAGATGTCTATATCGCAGTGGCCAAGGCCTATCTCGCCGGCCTGGAAAAATACGTCAAGGGCGGCGGGGATCCGTCCCATGTCGCCAGCGTTGCCAGCTTCTTCGTCAGCCGCATCGACAGCGCGGTCGACAAGCAGCTCGACGAAAAGATCGCGCGCGCCAACGACCCCAGCGAGAAGGAGCGCCTCGCCGCGCTGAAGGGCAAGATCGCGATCGCGAATGCAAAGCTCGCCTATCAGGAATACAAAAAGCTGTTTTCCGGGCCGCGCTGGGAGAAGCTTGCGGCCAAGGGCGCAAAACCGCAGCGGCTGCTGTGGGCTTCGACCGGCACCAAGAACAAGGACTATAGCGATGTGCTCTATGTCGAGGAGCTGATCGGTCCCAATACGGTCAACACCGTGCCGCCAGCAACGCTTGACGCCTTCCGCGACCATGGCACGCCGCGCGATAGCCTCGAGGAGGATATCGAGGACGCCAAACACATCCTCGCCGAGCTCGAAAAGTCCGGCATCTCGCTCGATGCGATCACCGAGGAACTGGTCAGAGACGGCGTCAAGCTATTCGCCGACGCCGCCGACAAGCTCTACGGCGCGGTCGCGCACAAGCGCGCCACCGTGCTCGGCGCCGGCCTCGACCGGCAGGCGCTCGCGCTCGGCGGCGAGATCGACAAGGCGGTCAGGACGGCGACCGAGGAGTGGCGCGCCTCGGCGACCATTCGCCGGCTCTGGCAGCACGACAAGTCAGTCTGGACCGGCACCGACGAGAACAAATGGCTAGGCTGGCTGAACAGCCCTGCGGCAGCCGACATCGCCGACTACGAGGATTACGCGCATCGGGTGAAGGGACAAAACTTCAGCGACGCGGTGGTGCTGGGCATGGGCGGATCGAGCCTCGGACCCGAAGTGCTGGCCGAGACCTATGCCAGGCAGCCGGGCTTTCCGAAACTGCATGTGCTCGACTCCACCGATCCGGCGCAGGTCCGCAGCCTTCAAGCCAAGATCAATCTCGCCAACACCGTCTTCATCGTCTCCAGCAAATCCGGCGGCACCACCGAGCCGAACGTGATGAAGGATTATTTCTTCGCCCGCGTCTCCGAGACGATCGGCGCGGAGAAGGCCGGACATCGCTTCATCGCGGTGACCGATCCCGGCTCCTCGCTGGAGAAGGTCGCGACCAAGCAGGGCTTTGCCCGGATTTTCCACGGCGATCCCACCATCGGCGGACGCTATTCCGTGCTGTCGCCGTTCGGGCTGGTGCCGGCCGCGACCGCCGGCATCGATGTGCGCACCTTGATCAGGCACACGCTTTCGATGGTCCGTTCCTGCGGACCGGACGTGCCGCCGCATGAAAATCCCGGCGTGCAGCTTGGGCTCGCCATCGGGCTCGCCGGCCTCGACGGCCGTGACAAGGTGACCATCCTGTCGTCGAAGAAGATCGCCGATTTCGGCGCCTGGGCCGAACAGCTGATTGCGGAATCCACCGGCAAGGAAGGCAAGGGCCTGATTCCGATCGACGGCGAGCCGCTGGCCGATCCCTCGGTCTATGGCCACGACCGGTTCTTCATCGATATCCGGACCGAAGGCGAGGACGACGCCGCGCATGACGACAGACTGGCCGCGCTGGAAAAAGCCGGTCATCCCGTGGTGCGCATCGTGATGAAATCGGTCGATCATATCGGCCAGGAATTTTTCCGGTTCGAGATGGCGACCGCGGTCGCCGGCGCGGTGCTCGGCATCAACCCATTCAATCAGCCCGATGTCGAGGCCGCCAAGATCAAGACCCGCGAATTGACCGCCGCGTTCGAGAAATCCGGCAAGCTGCCGGCGGAAGAGCCGGTGATGTCCTCAGACGAGGCCGATCTCTATACCGACGCGAAAAATGCCGCCGCCCTGTGGCAGGCCGGCGCCAATGGCGATCTCGGCTCGTGGATCAAGGCGCATCTTTCCCGCTGCGGGACCGACGACTATCTGGCCCTGCTCGCCTATATCGAACGCGATGGCGCGCATATCGACGCGCTCCAGCACATGCGGCTTGCGGTGCGTGACAAGCGCCATGTCGCCACCTGCGCCGAATTCGGCCCGCGCTTCCTGCATTCCACCGGACAAGCCTACAAGGGCGGCCCCGACAGCGGCGTGTTCCTGCAGATCACCGCCGACGAGACAAAAGATCTCGCCGTGCCCGGCCAGAAGGCCAGTTTCGGCGTGATCAAGGCGGCGCAGGCGCGCGGCGATTTCGACGTGCTGACCGAGCGCGGCCGGCGCGCGCTGCGCGTGCATCTGAAGGGCGATCTCGAAGCGGGCTTGAAGATGCTCGATACGGCCATCATGGAAGCGTTGAACTAGAGCATGATCCCGACCCGAAGGGCCGCGTTAGCGCAAAGTGGGAACCGGTTTTCGGATAAGGTCATGCTCACATAAAAGGACGTCACAAAAATGCAGCTCGGCATGATCGGCTTGGGACGGATGGGCGGCAACATCGTCCGCCGGCTGATGAAGCACGGACACACGACCATCGTTTACGACAAGGACGCCAAGGCGGTGGCGGCGATCGCGGCCGACGGCGCGGTCGGCACCGGCGCGCTCGAAGATTTCGTCAAGAAATTGACAAAACCGCGCACCGCCTGGGTGATGCTCCCGGCCGGCAAGATCACCGAAGCGACCATTGATGCGCTGGCCAAGCTGATGGAGCCCGGCGACGTCATCATCGACGGCGGCAACACGTTCTGGCAGGACGACGTCCGCCGCGGCAAGGCGCTGAAGGAGCGCGGCATCCACTACATCGACGTCGGCACCTCGGGCGGCGTCTGGGGTATCGACCGCGGCTATTGCATGATGATCGGCGGCGACAAGGCCGTGGTCGACCGGCTCGATCCGATTTTCGCCGCGCTGGCGCCGGGGATCGGCGATATCCCGCGCACCGCCGGGCGCGATGGACGCGATCCCCGCATCGAGCAGGGTTACATCCACGCCGGCCCGATCGGCGCCGGGCACTTCGTCAAGATGGTTCACAACGGCATCGAATACGGCCTGATGCAGGCCTATGCCGAAGGTTTTGACATTTTGAAGAACGCCGGTATCGCGGCGCTACCCGCCGAGCATCGCTTCGATTTGGATATTGCCGATATCGCCGAGGTGTGGCGGCGCGGCAGCGTGATCCCGTCGTGGCTGCTCGATCTGACGGCGTCCGCACTCGCCAGGAACGACACGCTGGATAATTATTCAGGGTTCGTCGAGGATTCCGGCGAGGGCCGCTGGACCGTCAATGCCGCGATCGACGAGGCGGTGCCGGCCGAGGTCCTGACCGCGGCTCTGTTCGCCCGCTTCCGTTCGCGCAAGGAACATACCTTCGCCGAAAAAATTCTCTCGGCAATGCGCGATGGCTTCGGCGGCCACAAGGAGCCGCAGCAGCATCCCGACCCGGCGCGGCAAAACGCGCCCGAAATCGTCAAACCAAAGGCCGGCCGCTCGTGACAGACGCTCTCCCCCAGACCCACCTGACAAACCAGAAGAAGCCCGATCCCTGCTCCTTCGTGATCTTCGGCGCTACCGGCGACCTGACGCACCGCCTGGTGATGCCGTCGCTCTACAATCTCGAAGCTACCGGGTTATTGCCCGACAAGTTCTGCGTGGTCGGCGTCGCCCGCAAGGGCACGTCGAACGACGATCTGCGCGACAGCCTGATGAAAGGGCTGCGGCAGTACGCCACCCGCCCGGTGGACGACAAGGTCGCCAGGCGACTGCTGGAATGCGTCACCAGCATCGAGGCCGATCCGGCGGATCCGACCTCGTTCGACGCGATGCGGGAGCGGCTGGAAAAACTGGAAACCAATCGCTCAACCGGCGGCAACCGGCTGTTCTATCTGGCGACGCCACCGACCGCGTTCGCCCCGATCAGCCGCCAGCTCGGCCGCACCGGCATGCTGAAAGAGGCCAACGGCGCGTGGCGGCGGCTGGTGGTCGAAAAACCGTTCGGGACTGATCTGGCCTCGGCCAAGGCCTTGAACGACGAATTGCTGCAAATCGTCACCGAGCACCAGATCTACCGGATCGATCACTATCTCGGCAAGGAGACGGTGCAGAACATCCTGGTGCTGCGCTTCGCCAACGGCATGTTCGAGCCGATCTGGAATCGCAATCATATCGACCACGTACAGATCACCGTCGACGAGAAGCTCGGCGTCGGCCACCGCGGCAGCTTCTACGACGCCACCGGCGCCCTGCGCGACATGGTGCCGAACCATCTGTTCCAACTGCTGTCGCTGGTCGCGATGGAGCCGCCGATCCGCTTCGACGCGCATTCGGTACGTTCGGAAAAGGCTGACGTGCTGGCGGCAATCCAGACCCAGAGCGAGACGGAGGCGCTACGTAACTCCGTGCGCGGCCAGTATCTGGGCGGCAGGATCGGCGACACCGAGATCGAGGATTACACCAGAACCGAGGATGTCGGGCCTGACAGCACCACCGAGACCTACGCGGCGCTGAAGCTGACCATCGACAATTGGCGCTGGGCCGGCGTGCCCTTCTACCTGCGTACCGGCAAGGCGCTGGGCATCAAGCGCACCGAAGTGGCGATCAAGTTCAAGCAGGCGCCCTTCGCGATGTTCAACTGCACCTCGGTCGACGCGCTGGCCGAGAATTACATGATGATCGGCGTCGAGCCGACCGAGGGCATCGCGCTGCAGTTCAACACCAAGATTCCGGGACCGACGATCACCCTCAGCGGCGTCGAGATGAAGTTCCGCTACAAGGATTACTTCAAGGCCGAACCCGCTACCGGCTATGAAACGCTGATCTATGACTGCATGATCGGTGACAACATCCTGTTCCAGCGCGCCGACAGCGTGGAAGCCGGCTGGAAAGCGGTGCAGCCGTTCCTTGACGCCTGGAAAAAGGCCGGCGCCAAAGGCCTCGAGAAATACAAGGCCGGCAGCGAAGGTCCCACTGGCGCCGAAGAACTGCTCAAGCGCGACGGCCGTACCTGGCGCAAGCTGAGTTAAATCGGATGGTTGCGAGCGGTCATCGTCAGGTCATCGCGGTTCCCGATTCGGCTGCGCTTGCGAAAGCCGCCGCGGAGCGCCTGCTGGCCAGGATCGCCGGCCATAGCGAGCGAGCGGCGATTTGCCTGACCGGGGGCTCAAGCCCGAAACAACTCTACCAGTTGCTCGCGACCGACCCCTGGCGGACCCAAATCCCCTGGGATCGCGTGCACTGGTTCATCGGCGACGAACGCTTTGTCAGATCGGACGATCCGCTCAACAACATGAGCATGGCGCGGCGGGCGTTTCTGGACGCTTGCGCGCCCGCGGCCAACATTCATCCGATCCCCACCGACACCGTCAATCCGGATGAGGCCGCGCGCCGCTACGAACGCATCCTGCAGTCGTTTTACGGCGCCGATCGCCTCGATCCCAACAGGCCCCTGTTCGATATCGTGCTGATGGGCGTGGGGCCCGACGGCCATACCGCCTCGCTTTTCCCGCTCTACCCGTCCATCGCCGAGACCGAGCGCTGGGTGGTCGGCGTCCCAAAGGCGCATGTCGAACCCTTCGTGCCCCGGGTGACGCTCACCCTGCCGGCGCTTGGCTCCTGCCGGGAAATGCTGTTCGAGGTGGCCGGCTCCGAAAAGCGTGCGATCTTGACGCGAGTGCTCGCAGGCGAGACCCTGCCCGCGAATCAGGCGCGCTCCACGCGCGAGACCATCTGGCTCGTGGACCAGGCCGCGCTTCCGGAGAATTTTAGTGGAGGGTAAAACGGACAAGATCCCCTGCGCGCTGATCGTGATGGGCGTGTCCGGCTCCGGCAAAAGCACGATCGGGGAACGATTAGCCGAACGCCTGGCCTGGAGCTACGAGGACGGCGACAAGTTTCATCCCGCCAGCAACGTCGCCAAGATGAGCGCCGGCCAGCCGCTCACCGACAACGACCGTTGGCCCTGGCTGATGGCGATTGCCGACGAAATCGACCGGATATGCCTGGCGGGCCGGCACGCCGTGATCGCCTGCTCGGCGCTGAAGCGGGCCTATCGCGACGTGCTGGTGCATGGACGACGCGACGTCCGCATCATCTTCCTCGATGGCACGCAGGAATTGATCGCGAACCGCCTTGCGCAGCGCAAAGGCCATTTCATGCCGCCGGGACTGCTGGAAAGCCAGTTCGAGACGCTGGAGCCGCCCGATGCGAGCGAAAATCCCGCGACCGTCTCGATCGACGCTTCCGTCGACGCTGTTGTCGACGACATCATCCGCCAGCTCAAGCTTGGTGCCCTCGACAGCGGCGTGGCCCGCAGGAACCGCGCATGACCCGCATCGCCCTCGTTGTCTCCGATGTCGACGGTACGCTGGTGACAAAGGACAAAACCCTGACCGATCGTGCTCAGGACGCGGTGCGCCGGCTGCACCAGGCCGGCATCGGCTTCACCATCACCTCGAGCCGCCCGACCATCGGCATGCGCTTCCTGATCGAGCCGCTGGCGATCACGCTTCCGGTCGGCGCCTTCAACGGAAGCTCGATCGTTGCGCCCGATCTGACGCCGATCGAGGAACATCTGATCCCGCCTTCGACGGTCGAACGCAGCATCGAAGTGCTCAACGAATTCGGTGTCGATATCTGGCTGTTCACCAACGAGAAGTGGCTCACCCGCAACGGCGACGGCGAATACGTCCCGCATGAAAAGCGCGCGATTCGCGCTGATCCGACCGTGGTTGCGGATTTTTCGCCCTATCTCGCGTCAGCGTGCAAGATCGTCGGCTCCAGCGCCGATCCGGCGCTGCTGCAACGCTGTGAGCTGGCGATGCAGCAAGCCCTCGACGCGCGGGCGACCGCCGTGCGGTCGCAAAGCTATTACCTCGACGTCACCCCGCCGGGCCACGACAAGGGCACCTTCGTGGAGGCGATGGCGAAGCGTCTGGGTATCCCGACCGATCGGGTCGCCACCATCGGCGACATGCAGAACGATCTCGCGATGTTTAGGAAGAGCGGCCTGTCCTTCGCGATGGGCAACGCGACGGATGACGTCAAGCAGCAGGCGACGCATGTCACAGCCTCGAACGAGGACGAGGGGTTTGCGGCGGCGATGGAGATGATTTTGAAGGAGAATGAAGGGAGTGGAGCCGACCGTTGATGGCTCGTATTAGGGCGCAATCATCCCACAGAAAGTCGTCATGCCCGGGCTTGTCCCGGGCATCCACGTTGCGGCGACAAAGACGTGGGTGGCCGGGAAAAGCCCGGCCATGACGAATATTCCCACCTACCATTACGAGGGCCGCACTGCCAGCGTCTGCTCAGCTCTTTTGACCGGCTTGCGCCTGATCAATGAACACCACCGGCGTGCCCTTTTTAACGTTGGTGCCGAGCGCGGTCGCGTCCCAATTTGTCAGCCGGACGCAACCATGGGACTCGGCTTTGCTGACCTTGGACGGATTGGGTGTGCCATGGATGCCAATTCCCTCCGCGCCCAGCCCGATCCAGTATAATCCCACCGGATTATTAGGCCCGGGCTTGATCGTGAACGGCTTTTTGGATTTTACGCCCTTGAACTGGTAGTCCGGATTGTAGCGGTAGTTCGGGTTGGCATCGACGGAAATGACCTTGAAGCTGCCGCTCGGGCTGGGCTTGTCCTCGCTGCCGACGGTCGCCGGAAAGAAGGCGAGCAACGCATCGGATGAATCGAACGCCTTGACGGTCTGGCGCGACTTGTCGACTTCGATCCGCGCGATGGGCAATTTTCTGGCAGGTTTGTTGAGCACGTTGGCGACGAGGATGGTCTGGCCGGCGCGGTCAAATTTCTTGCCGAGGTTCAAGGCGGCCAACAGCCCCTCACTCATGTGAAACTTCTCGGCGATGGCCTCGCGCGGGCTTGTGTAACTAAGCGCCTCGAGGCCCTTCATCGCCTCCATCTTTGCCGGAAGTCTTTTCAAAAAGGGACCCCTCACGTCATTTTCCGAAATCGTGTATTCGGCAATGACGGGGTCATTGCTGGTCCCGGTGAGCGCTGCCCAGATCTCGGGCGTAAGCGGCTTGTCGGATGCCAGCCCTCTGGCTTCGGCAAAGGCTTTCAGGGCCTTTTGCGCGTTTTCGCCCAGCTTGCCGTCGATCTCTCCGGGTGAGAAAACAGCCCGGTCCAGAAGTACCTCGGCCTTTACGATCGCCGCATCGACCTTGTCTTTGCCGGAAGGCTTTGCGGAATATTGCGCGTCGTTGATCTTCGCCGCGTCGATTCCAGCCGCCATCGCTGGAAAGGCTAGCCATGCCAAAAAGATCGTGGAGAACAATCGGCAGATCATCCGCTGACCTCCGATAAAATCTCCCACAACAACAAATTTCGGGCTGGCAAGTTCCTCGCGCGCCAAAGAGAGACGAGGACGATTTCGGTTCGGCCTGGTTGACTTCTTATTTCGACCTTTGCATCGCCGGCTTCTCCGCCGACTTTCTCGCGTCACTCAGGTTGTGCGCGGTGTTGATCAGGGCGATGTGCGTCAGCGCCTGCGGGAAATTTCCAGTTTGACGCGCCAATCCGGAATCATATTCCTCCGCCAATAGCCCGAGATCGTTGGCCACACTCACCACGCGGTCGAACAGCGCCTGCGCCTTGTCGAGCTCGCCGGCCAGCACATAGGCGTCGGCGAGCCAGAGGCTGCAGGCGAGGAACGCACCTTCGATCGGCTGTACCTCGTCGCTGATCTCGCGTGGATCGTGACGCAGCACGAATCCGTCGCGCATCATGTGCTGTTCGATCGCCGCAATGGTGCCAAGCACCCGCGGGTCCGAGGCCGGCAGAAAGCCGACCGCGGGCAGCATGAGGATGCTGGCATCGAGCAGTTGCGAGCCATAGGATTCCACGAACGTGTTCTGCCTGGCGTCAAAACCCTTCTCGCAGACATCGCGGCAGATTTCGTCCCGCAGGACCCGCCAGCGCTCGACCGGCGCATCAAAACCGAATTGTTCGACGCTCTTGATGGCGCGGTCGAATGCGACCCATGTCATCACTTTCGACGAAACATAATGCTTGCCGTCGCCGCGGCGCTCCCAGATGCCGTGATCCGGGTGATTCCAGACTTCCGCCAGGTGCTGCACCACCGCACGTTCGAGATCCCAGGTGCCGTCATCGAGTTTCAGCTTGGCCACGCGCGACTGGTGAAAGGCGTCCATCAGTTCGCCGTAGACATCGAGCTGAAGCTGGGCGTGCGCGGCGTTACCGATCCGGACCGGCTGCGCGCCCTCATAGCCGGGCAGCCAGCCCGCCTCCCATTCCAAAAGCCTCCGCTCGCCCATGATGCCATACATGATCTGCATATTGGCGGGCGAACCCGCAGCGGCGCGCAGCAGCCAATTGTGCCAGGCGGACGCTTCCTCGGTATAGCCGGAGTTCATCAGCGCCAGCAGCGTGAAGGTGGCGTCGCGCAGCCAGCAGAAGCGGTAGTCCCAGTTGCGCTTCCCCCCGAGTTTTTCCGGCAGCGACGTCGTGGGCGCCGCGACGATGCCGCCGGTCGGCCCATAGGTCAGCGCCTTCAGCGTGATCAGCGAACGCATCACGAGGTCGCGGTGCTCGCCTGCATAGGTGCAATGGCTGCACCACTCGGTCCAGAAATCCTCGGTTGCCTGCAGCGCGTCGGCGGGATTGATGGGCTTTGGCACCGGCAGATGCGAGGGGCCGTAAGTGAGCACGAACGGGATGGTTTCACCTTCGCCGACCCAAAAATCAGCCACCGTGGTCAAATCTTCGCCACGGGTCTCGACCGGCGTGCGCAGCACGGTCATGTCCTGCCCACAGATCGCCAGCAGCGCGCCGTCCTCGGTGCGCTTGACCCAGGGGATGTCGATGCCGAATCCGAAACGGATCACGAGCTGCATCATGATCCTGACCCGCCCGCTGACGCCGCGCACCAGCCGGACCACGTCGGAAGCACTGCCGCGTGGCGGCATGAAATCGATCAGCGCGACGGCGCCATTGGCGGTCTCAAACCGCGTCTCCAGGATCAGCGTATCGTCCCAGTAGCGGCGGGAGGTTTTTGTCACCTCTTCCGCCGGCGCCATCAGCCATCGGCCGTTCCGGTGGGTGCCGAGCAGCCCGGCAAAACAGGCGTCGGAATCGAACGCCGGCCAGCACAGCCAGTCGATCGAGCCGTCGCGGCCGACCAAAGCCGCGGTCTCGCAATCGCCGATTAATCCATAGTCTTCGATTCGGCTGGACAAGGTATTGTCACCCGCTGATGTGATGGTGCGTCAGACCGCGGCGTGCATCCGCGCCGCGGTGGCTCGCTCGAGCGCGGCAACGTCGATTGCCGCCGCGATCTCGTCGAGCGCCAGCGGCAACCGCCGCCGCCAGTTCGGATGTTCATTGACGGTGCCGGGAATATTGGGCTGGTCGATCACGCCGAGCAGATCCTCCAGCGAGATCGCCAGCAGGCGGGATTTGGTCCGCGCCAGGAAGCCTGCCACCGCATAGAGATCATGGCCGTCGATGGCGTGGTGACGCAGCGCGTCGCTCAGCATCGTCAGCGCATGCCAGCGCGCCTCGTCGCTTTCGCCGGGATCGATCCCGAGCGAGCGCTTCAGCTTGAGGTCGCTGAACGAGCGCCAGCCGGCATAGGTCGACAGATCATGGGTGTTGAAGGTGACCAGCGCATTGGGCTTGTAATGGTCGATGCCGCGAAACCGGCCATGGTTGTCGCGCTCGAACATCATCACCTGATACGACCAGATGCCCCAGTCGGCCATCTCTTCGCGAAAGCCTTCCGGTACGGTGCCGAGGTCCTCGCCGATCACCACGCAGCGATGCGCCACGCTTTCCTGCGCGGTCGCCGCCAACAGCGCCTCGAACGGCATCCGCACATAGGCGCCGCTGTCGGGCGCAAAACCCTGCGGCACCAGATAGAGCCGCTTCAGGCCGAGCACGTGATCGAGCCGGATCGCACCGGCGTGCCGCATCGAGGCCTGCAGCATCTCCCGGTACGGTTCGAACGACTTGATCTCGAGACCCGCGGCATTGAAGCCGGCGAGCCCCCAGTCCTGGCCGGCGGTGTTGAGCGCATCCGGCGGCGCGCCGACGGCGAGACGGCGGGAGATCGCAGTCTGCTCGTTCCAGGCATCGAAACCGTTGGACTGCACGCCGACCGCGACATCGAGATAGAGGCCGACCTTCATGCCCTGCGATTTCGCCAGCGCCTGGCACGCCGCGAGCTGCCGGTCGGCAATCCACTGCACGAACTCGACGAATTCGATCTCATCTCTGTCGGCGCCCTGACGCAGCCGGGCGCAGCTGGCCTCATCGGGTTGCCGCCACTCCTCCGGCCATTCCCACCAGGGTCTGTTGAATTTGCGCCGGAGCACCTCGAAACAGGCGAAGCGCGACAACAGCGGCGCGCGCTCGGCGCGAAACCTCTCGAAATCCTGCCGGCGCTCACCTTCAGGGTTAACCTTAAAGGAATCGAAAGCGAAGCGCAGCGCGCGCCATTTCTGCTCGGCGACCGCCGCATAGTCGACGGTATCGCTCGCTCGCAGCCGGGCAAGCATGTCCTTGCGCTCGAACGCACGCTGAAACCCCGGCAGCTTTTCGACGTCGATATAAAGTGCGTTCAAGAACAGCCGGCTATTCGGCGAATAGGGGCTGCAATCGGCGGGGCGGTCGTCGAACAGCGCGTGCAGCGGATTGAGGCCGACGCCGTCCGCGCCCAAATGTCGCGCGAGTTCGATCAGCCCTTCGAGGTCGGTAAAGTCGCCGATTCCCCAATTGCGCGCCGATTTGATGCCGTAGAGCTGGACGGCCAGCAGCCAGCAGCGGTCGAAATCGCCGCTGAAGGCTTTTGCCGGCGCGACGATCAGCGGGGCTTCTTCGGTGAAGGAGGAGGCATCGGTCAGCTGCAGCCGGTAATTGCCTTCCGGCAGATCCGGCGGCCAGGCGACGACGGGCTCGTGGGCTTCCCCTTGCGCGATAACCTTAAGATCCGCCTCGATTTTCCAGCGCAGCGGTAATTTGGCAGCCTGTTTGAATTCGCTCCGCGCCGGACGGCCGGACCGGATCACCACCGCCTCGTCCAGAAAGCGGGTCGGCGTTCGAACCGGCAGGGCATCGATAATGATTTTCAGCGCAGTCTCGCTCGTCACGCGGTGGTTACCGAGAGCGTCGATAAAATCGGGCTGAATTCCGAGGTCTTTGGCTTTGGTGAAAAGGTCCATTCGGCACGCGGTTTGCACGCAACAGCGCGAGCCGTCGCGAAATTCTCTAGATGCAGGAATAGGATAGCCGTGTTTAACTGCAAAGTCGCCACGGCGTTCCCCGGGAACCAATGCCCGGCCAGCGGCTTTCTATATAGGTTCGGAGCGTCTCCTTTCCCGCAATCGAAACGGGACGTCGTTTCCATGTCAATGGCATCACCGTGAACAAAACAACTCAAACTGTCGAGAGCGCCGCGACCGGCGGCGCTTTCCATATCGAGGATATTTATCCGCTGATCGACGGCGGCCGCTTTCCGGTGAAGCGGATCGTCGGTGAGCGGGTCGAGGTCTGGGCTGATATCTATCGCGACGGACACGATGTGGTTGCCGCGGCGCTGGCCTGGCGCCGCGAGAGCGATCGTGAATGGCGCCGCGAGCCGATGACTGCTCAAGACAACGACCGCTGGATCGGGTCGTTCGTGCCGGATGCGCCGGGCCGCTACGTCTATGCGATCGAGGCCTGGACCGACGAGTTCGCGACCTGGCGGCACGGCTTCGAGCTGAAGCAGAAGGCCGGCGCCGACCTGACGCTGGATGCGCTCGAGGGTGCGGGCATGCTGACCAAGGCGCAGTCCGGCGGCCACGCCGCGGCCGCCATCATCCTGCGGCAATGCGAGGATTTCCTGCAGAGCGGCGAGGTTGCGCCGCTTTTGACCGAAGAATTAAAGGACGCCATGGCAGCGAGCCAGTTGCGGCCCGATCTGACGCGATCGCCGCTTTATCCGTTTGTCGCGGACCGGCCGCGGGCACGTAATGGCGCCTGGTACGAGATGGTGCCGCGCAGCCAGGGGAAGATTCCCGGCCAGCACGGCACCTTCGGGGACAGCATCGACCGCCTGCCCGATATCGCCGCGATGGGTTTCGACGTGATCTATCTGACGCCGATCCATCCGATCGGCCACACCAACCGCAAGGGCCGCAACAATGCGGTGACCGCGGCCGAGGGCGATCCCGGCAGTCCCTACGCCATCGGCTCGGCCGAAGGCGGCCATGACGCCGTGCATCCGGAACTCGGCACGCTGCAGGACTTCCGCGACTTCGTCGCGGCCTGCAAACAGCACGACATGGAGGTCGCGCTCGACTTCGCCGTGCAATGCTCGCCCGACCATCCCTGGCTCAAGGAGCATCCGCAATGGTTCAGGCGACGGCCGGATGGCTCGATGCGCTACGCGGAAAATCCGCCCAAGAAATATGAGGACATCGTCAACCCGGATTTTTCCTCCCCTGATGCCGGCGCGCTGTGGGATGCGCTGCGCGACGTCGTGCGTTTCTGGATCGACCAGGGCGTGAGGATTTTCCGCGTCGACAATCCCCACACCAAGCCGTTCCGGTTCTGGGAATGGCTGATCCACGACATCCAGCTTCTGCACCCCGACGTGATCTTCCTCGCCGAAGCCTTCACCCGCCCCAAACTGATGAAGGGGCTCGCCAAGCTCGGCTTCACCCAGTCCTACACCTACTTCACCTGGCGCACCCAGAAATGGGAGCTCGAGCAATATCTGATCGAGCTGACGTCCTATCCGGAGCGCGACTACTATCGCCCGAATTTCTTCGTCAATACGCCCGACATCCTGCCCTATCATCTGCAGGGCGGCGAGAGCTGGATGTTCAAATCGCGGGTCGCGCTGGCCGCGACGCTGTCCTCGAGCTACGGCATCTACAACGGCTTCGAACTCCTGGAACACGAACCGATTCCGGGCCGCGAGGAATATCTCGATTCCGAAAAATACGAGATCAAGGTGCGGGACTGGGACAGGCCGGACAATATCAAACCCTATATTCGCGATCTCAACCGCGCCCGCCGCGAGAACACGGCGCTGCTGCAGACCAGCCAATTGCGCTTCATCCCCGTCGACGACGGCAATGTGATCGCCTTCGTCAAGGAATCGATCAACCAGACCAACAGCGTCGTGGTCGCGATCGCGCTGTCGGGCGACGTGCATGAATTCTGGCTTGCGCTCGGCGATATCCAGGTCGGCATGGCCGGCGACCGGCGCCACGTCGGCGCCGTCGAGAATATCATGACCGGCGAACGTCATCCCCTGGACTGGGGCGGCATTCGGCTGCGGATCGATCCGGCGCGCGACCCCGCGCTGCTGTTTCGCTGCCTCGCGTAGGGGGCCGCCATGAACGTCTTGTCATCCATCGACGAAACCGAGCTGCCCGTCACCTCGCTCGACAACGACGAGCTCTGGTACAAGGATGCCATCATCTATCAGCTGCACGTCAAAGCCTTTGCCGACAGCAACAATGACGGCATCGGCGACTTCGCCGGGCTGACCGAGAAGCTCGGCTATCTGCAGGAGCTCGGCGTTACCGCGCTGTGGCTGTTGCCGTTCTATCCCTCGCCCGGCCGCGACGACGGCTACGACATCGCCGACTACGGCGCGATCAATCCCGATTTCGGCACCATGAAGGATTTCAAGCGCTTCATCGTCGAGGCCAAGCGGCGCGGCCTGCGGGTCATCACCGAACTCGTCGTCAATCACACCTCCGACCAGCACGACTGGTTCAAGCGCGCCCGCCGCAGCGATTCCAAATCGAGCGCGCGCAACTGGTACGTCTGGAGCGATACCGACCAGAAATATCTGGGCACCCGGATCATCTTCACCGACACCGAGAAGTCGAACTGGACCTGGGATCCGGAAGCCGGCCAGTTCTACTGGCACCGCTTCTTCTCGCACCAGCCGGACCTCAACTTCGACAATCCGCGCGTGGTCGGCGCGATCACGAAAGTCATGAAGCGCTGGCTCGATACCGGTGTCGACGGCTTCCGTCTCGACGCCATCCCCTATCTGTGTGAACGCGACGGCACCAACAACGAGAACCTGCCCGAGACCCATACCATCATCAGGAAGCTGCGCGCCGAGCTCGATGCCTACGCCAAGGGCAAGGTGCTGCTGGCGGAAGCCAATCAATGGCCGGAGGACGTGCAGGAATATTTCGGCAAGGGCGATGAATGCCAGATGGCCTATCATTTCCCGCTGATGCCGCGGATCTACATGGCGATCGCCCAGGAAGACCGCTTCCCGATCACCGATATCCTGCGCCAGACCCCGGATATCCCGGCCAATTGCCAGTGGGCGTTGTTCCTGCGCAACCACGACGAACTGACGCTGGAAATGGTCACCGACGTCGAACGCGATTATCTGTGGTCGACCTACGCCAACGATCCCCGCGCCCGCATCAATGTCGGCATTCGCCGGCGGCTCGCGCCCTTGATGGACAACGACCGGCGCAAGATCGAGCTGATGAATTCGCTGCTGCTGTCGTTTCCGGGCACGCCGATCATCTATTACGGCGACGAAATCGGCATGGGCGACAACATCTATCTCGGCGACCGCAACGGCGTGCGCACTCCGATGCAATGGACGCCGGACCGCAATGGCGGCTTCTCCCGCGCCGACCCGGCGCGGCTGTACGCGCCGACCATCATGGATCCGGTCTACGGCTACGAGGCGGTCAATGTCGAGGCGCAGTCGCGCAGCCTGTCGTCGCTGTTGAGCGCCACCAAGCGGCTGATTGCGGTGCGCAAATCGACCTTGGCGTTCGGCCGCGGCACCATGACGTTCATCCGCCCGGTCAATCGCTCGGTGCTGGCCTATGTCAGGCAATATCAGGACGAAGTGATCCTCTGCGTCGCCAATCTGTCGCGGTCGGCGCAGGCCACTGAACTCGATCTTTCCGCCTGGAAAGACCGGATCCCGCTGGAAATGCTCGGCCGCACGCTTTTCCCGGCGATCGGCGAATTGCCCTACATGATCACACTGGCGCCGTACGGCTTCTACTGGTTCCAGCTCAAGGAGCGCGACAAGTCCGAGCACATCGCTCCCTCGGTGGTTCCGGAATTCGAGACGCTGGTGGTGCCGTTGGGTGCGACCTGGGTATCGCTCGCCCGCACCCGCAGCGTGTTCGAGAGGGACGTGTTGCCCGGATTCCTGGCGCGAACCCGCTGGTATCCGGAGCGTTCGCCGAAGGCGATTCAACCGGTTCTGACCTCAGCCATTCCATTCTGCGATATCGGCGACAACCGGCCCTGGCTTGCCTTCTTCGAGGCGACCCAGCGCGGCGTGACCCAGCGTTACGTCTTGCCGATGCAGATCGAATGGGTGCGCTTCGACCGCGAGCGCTACAACCCGCGCGCCTTTGCCGCCGTGCGCCAGGGCGCGCGGGAAGGCACGCTGCTGGACGTCGCGACCGACCATATCTTCATCGCGCTGCTGCTGCGCAATCTGCGGGAAAACCTCACCGTCGAGGAAAACGACCTGCGCCTCGAATTCCGGCCGACCAGCCGGCTCTCCGACAACCCGATCAAACCGCCCGAACACGTCCGCGCGGTCGAGACCGAGCAGTCCAATTCGACCGCGCTGGTAGACAGCCAGTATGTCGTCAAGGTCTATCGCAAGCTCGAGGCCGGCATCAATCCGGAGATCGAGATGGGCCGCTTCCTGACCGAGGTGGCAGGCTTTGCCAATACGCCGGCGCTGCTCGGCAGCGTCGAGCTGGTCGAGGGCAACCAGAAAAGCGCCATCGCCATCGTTCATGCCTTTGTCGAGAACCAGGGCGACGGCTGGACCGTGGCCTCCGCCTATCTCGATCGTTTCGTCGACGAACAGCGTCTGCTTGCCTCGAGCGAACATGCAGTCGCGAGCGAGGAGCAGACGCCCTACCTGCGCTACATGTCGCAGACCGGAAGGCGCGTCGCGGAGATGCATCTCGCCCTGGCCGGCAGCGATGAATTTGCCGATTTTGCGCCCGAGCCGACGAACGGCGAGGACGTGCAGCGCTGGATCGAAGATGTGATCGTTCGCGCCGAGCGCGTCTTCGAGGCGCTCAAGCAGCGGCGCGACGCCATCAAGGAGGCCGATCGCCCGCTGGTCGATCGGCTGCTGACGCAGCGCGACACCCTGCGCGACCGCCTGAACGCCCTGCTTCCGCCCGGCATCGACGGCCTGAAGATCCGCCACCATGGCGACTTCCATCTCGGACAGTTGCTGATCGTCAAGGACGATATCTTCATCATCGATTTCGAGGGCGAGCCACGCCGGCCGCACGACGAGCGGCGCCGCAAGGCACCCGCGGCGCGCGATGTCGCCGGCCTGATCCGTTCGATCGATTATTCCGCCACGGCCGCACTGGAGCGCGCGCTGAAGGTCGCGCCCGACGAACAGGGCAAGCTTGGCGCGGCGCTCGGCGAATGGCGCGATCGTGCCACGATGGCGTTCCTCGCCGCCTATGGCGACACCATGACCAATGCACGGCTGTGGCCGGCCGATCCGATCGCCGCGGAGAAGCTGCTGAACTTCTTCCTGCTTGAAAAGGCCTTTTACGAGATCGAATACGAGCTGGCCTACCGGCCGGATTGGCTGCGCGTGCCGCTGACCGGCGCGATCCGAATCCTGTCTGCAAATACCAACGAGGCTGCATGACCAAACTGTCCGCCGAAGCCTATGCGATCGTAGAAGGCCGCCACTCCGATCCTTTTCACTATCTCGGCCTTCATACCGAAGGCGACAGGACCGTGGTACGCGCGTTCCTTCCCGAAGCGTCCAGGGTCGAGGCGATCGGCGAGCACGGCGAATCGGCCGAGCTTGCGCGCATTCACGATGCCGGCCTGTTCGCAGGCGCTATGCCGAACGGCTCCAAGCGCTACCAGTTGCGCGCCCGCTTCGGCGACACTGTGGTCGAACTCGACGACCCCTACCGCTTTCCGCCCATCCTGACGGACTTCGATCTCTATCTGCTCGGCGAAGGCACCCACCAGCGGCTCTACGACAGGCTTGGCGCGCACCCGATGACGCTCGAAGGCGTCGATGGCGTCGCCTTCGTGGTGTTCGCGCCGAATGCGCGGCGGGTCAGCGTGGTCGGCGATTTCAACTACTGGAATCCGCGCCGGCACCCGATGCGGGTGCGTGGCGTCGGCTATTGGGAGCTGTTCGTGCCCCATGCCACCGCGGGGGATCACTACAAGTTCGATATCATCGGTCCGCAGGGCCAGCATCTGCCGCTGAAGTCCGATCCGATGGCATTCGCCGCCGAAATGCGCCCGAGCACGGCTTCCATCGTATTCGACGAGACGAAGCTGCCGCATCCGCAGGCGGCGCCCGAGCGCATCAATGCGCTGGGTTCACCGATGTCGATCTACGAGGTGCATCTGGGTTCGTGGCGGCGCAAGGGCAGCAACCAGTGGCTGACCTACCGCGATCTCGCCGAGCAGCTGCCGCGTTACGCCCGGGATCTCGGCTTCACCCACATCGAATTCCTTCCGATCAATGAGCATCCTTTCGACGGCTCATGGGGCTATCAGCCGACCGGCCTGTACGCGCCGACCAGCCGGTTCGGCACGCCTTCGGACTTTTCGGCTCTGGTCGACGCCTGCCACCGCGAGGGCCTCGGCGTACTGCTGGACTGGGTGCCCGGGCATTTCCCCGACGACCCCCACGGCCTCGGTAATTTCGATGGCACCGCGCTGTACGAGCACGCCAACCCGCTGCAGGGTCGCCATCTCGATTGGGGCACGCTGATCTACAATTACGGCCGCACCGAAGTGGTGAATTTCCTGGTGTCGAACGCGCTGTTCTGGCTGGAGCGCTACGCCATCGACGGCCTGCGCGTCGATGCGGTCGCCTCCATGCTCTATCTCGACTACAGCCGCCCCGCCGGTGGCTGGATCCCGAACAAATATGGCGGCCGCGAAAATCTCGAAGCCATCGACTTCCTGCGTCGCTTCAACACCGAAGTATATGCTCGCTTTCCGCAGGCCACCACGGCAGCGGAAGAATCCACCGCCTGGCCGCAAGTGTCGCGCCCGGTCGAATATGGCGGCCTCGGCTTCGGCTACAAGTGGAATATGGGCTGGATGCACGACACGCTGAACTACATCAGCAAGGATCCGATCTACCGCAAATTCCAGCACGGCGACATCCTGTTCGGCCTGCACTACGCGTTCTCGGAGAATTTCATCCTGCCGCTGTCGCACGACGAGGTCGTCCACGGCAAGCGTTCGATCCTGGGACGGATGCCGGGTGACGACTGGCAGCGTTTTGCGAATTTGCGCGCCTATTACAGCTTCATGTTCGGCCATCCCGGCAAGAAGCTGATGTTCATGGGCTGCGAATTCGCGCAAGAGCGCGAATGGAGCCATGATCGCTCGCTGGACTGGCACCTGCTCGACCAGAGCAAGCACGCCGGTGTCCAATCCCTGATCCGCGACCTCAACCGGCTCTATCGCGCGCTGCCGGCGCTGCATGAACTCGATTGCGATCCAGCGGGCTTCGAATGGGTCGTCACCGACGACGCCAATGGCAATGTATTCGCCTGGATCCGCAAGGGAAACGAGGCGCGCGCGCGATGCCTCGTGGTCGTGAATTTTTCGCCAAATGTATATTATAATTATCGCGTCCGCGTGCCATTCGCCGGAAAGTGGCACGAGGTTCTCAATTCGGACTCCTCGCATTACGGCGGCAGCAATGTCGGGAACGTCGGCGAGGTCCATACGCTGGAGGGCCTGGTGCCCGCACTCAATCTCACCATACCGCCGCTGGCCGCGATTTTCCTCGTGCCGGAAAGCTGACGCATGCGACTGTCTGCCGGAACCTTTTCGCGCCTCGGTGCAAGCTGGGACGGGCGGGGGACCAATTTTGCGCTGTTCTCCGCCAACGCCCACAAGGTCGAGCTTTGCCTGTTCGACGGCCAGGGCCGCCGCGAGCTCGAACGCATCGAATTGCCGGAGCGTAACGAGGATATCTGGCACGGCTATCTAAACGACGTTTCGCCGGGCCAGCTCTATGGCTATCGGGTACACGGGCCCTATGAGCCCGAGCACGGCCACCGCTTCAATCCCAACAAGCTGCTGCTCGACCCCTATGCAAGGCGGCTCGCGGGCCGGCTGGTATGGAGCGACGCGCATTTCGCCTATCGCACCGGCAGCGCGCGCGAGGATCTCTCCTTCGACCGGCGCGACAATGCCCGCGGCATGCCGAAAGCCGTGGTGGTCGACGAAACCTTCAACTGGGGCCGCCGCGAAATGCGCCCCAACATTCCCTGGGAAGACACCGTAATCTACGAGGCCCATGTCAAGGGCCTGACGCAGAAACGCGAGGACGTACCGCCGAACCTGCGCGGCACTTTCGGCGGCCTGTCCTCGCCGGCGATGATCGATCATCTGAAGCGGCTCGGCGTCACCACGGTCGAGCTGCTGCCGATTCAGGGATTCGTCGACGACCGGGTGCTGGTCGAAAAGAAGCTGGTGAACTACTGGGGTTACAACACGCTGTCTTTCTTCGCACCGGAGCCGCGCTATGCGCAGGACAACCCGCTCGATGCCTTTCGCACCACGGTGGCGCGGCTGCACGACGCCGGGATCGAGGTGATGCTCGACGTGGTCTATAATCATACCGCCGAGGGCAACCATATGGGCCCGACGCTGTCGTTCCGCGGCATCGACAACGCCTCCTATTATTGGCTGAAGCCGGAAAACCCGCGCTATTACGACGATTTCACCGGCTGCGGCAGCTCCGTCAATCTTACCCATCCGCGGGTGCTGCAGATGGTCATGGATTCGCTGCGCTACTGGGTCGAAGTCTGTCACGTCGACGGCTTCCGTTTCGACCTCGCCACCACGCTGGCGCGCGGGCCGAACGGGTTCGATCGCAATTCCGCCTTTCTCATCGCGATCCGGCAGGACCCGGTGCTGGCCTCCGCCAAGCTGGTCGCCGAGCCCTGGGATCTCGGGCTTGGCGGTTATCAGGTCGGCGCGTTTCCGTCGCAATGGTCGGAGTGGAATGACCGCTATCGCAGCGCGATGCGGCGCTACTGGGGCGGCGAAGGCAGCCTGATTGGCGAAGTCTCCAGCCGCATGACCGGCTCATCGGACGTCTACAATCACAACGGCCGCAAGCCGCGCGCCGGCATCAATCATATCACTGTGCATGACGGCTTCACGTTGCAGGATCTGTTCAGCTACAACGAGAAGCACAACGAGGCCAACGGCGAAGACAATCGCGACGGCTCCAACGACAACCTCAGCAATAATTGCGGCCATGAAGGCCCGACCGACGATCCGGCCGTCACGGCGCTGCGGCGCCAGTTGCGGAAGAATCAGCTCGCCTGTCTGCTGCTGGCGCAGGGCCTGCCGCTGTTACTCGCCGGCGACGAGGTCGCCAACACCCAGAACGGCAACAACAACGCCTATTGCCAGGACAACGAAATCGGCTGGGTCGGGTGGGAAAATCTCGGCCGCAACGGCGACGACCTCACCGATTTCATCGGCCATATGAGCGGGGTGCGCCGGCACTTCCCGCAAATCCGCTCGCACCGCTGGCTCGACGGAAGGCGCGCGGACGGCTCCTATGGAGTGCTGTGGCTGACACCGGCCGCCGAAGAGATGAAGGAAGAAGACTGGAAATTCCCGGAAGGCCGCTTTCTCGCCTATGTGCTTGGCCCGACCGAACGGAGCGCGGGGCCGATCTTCATCGTGCTGAACGCGGCTCCCGAAGAGATCGCGTTCAGTCTGCCGAAAATGCCGGAATACCGGACCTGGCAGCAACTATTGAACACCGCCGACGTTAAGCAGGAGACCAGGGATTTCCCATCGGGAGGCGAGGTAAAGGCGCCTCCGCGTTCGGTCCTGGCGTTTGCGGGTTCGGCATGAATGAGCGGAAATTTGGCACACGACTGACGGCGGACGGCGCGTCATTCCGGCTTTGGGCGCCGGCGGCGAAGCGCGTCGATCTGCTGTTGGAAAAATCCCACGCCATGAGGCGCGCTGAAGACGGCTGGTTTTCGGCTGACGTCCCCGGCGTCAAGGTCGGCGCGCGCTACAAATTCCGGATCGACGACGACATCGACGTCCCCGATCCGGCGTCCGGCTTTCAGCCCGATGACGTGTCCGGCCCAAGCGAGGTGATCGATCACACGAGCTTTCGCTGGCGCGCTTCCGACTGGCGCGGGCGGCCGTGGCCGGAAACCGTGCTGATCGAAACCCATGTCGGCACCTTCACGCCGGAAGGCAGCTACCGCGCCATGATCGGCAAGCTCGACCATCTGGTGGCCAGCGGCATCACCGCGCTGGAATTGATGCCGCTTGCCGATTTTTCGGGTGCGCGGAACTGGGGCTATGACGGTGTCTTGTGGTACGCACCCGACAGCGCCTATGGCCGCCCCGACGATCTCAAGGCGCTGATCGACGAGGCGCATTTGCGCGGCCTCATGGTGTTTCTCGACGTGGTCTATAACCACTTCGGCCCGGAAGGAAACTACCTCGGCCGCTATGCGCCCAGCTTCTTCACGGACGCGCAAACCCCCTGGGGCAGCGCGATTGACTACCGGGTGCCGGAGGTCCGTGCTTTCGCCATTGAGAACGCGCTGTACTGGCTGCGCGACTATCGTTTCGACGGGCTGCGGCTCGATGCCGTCAATACCATCGTCGAACAAGGCGAAATCCCGATCCTGCACGATCTCAGCGGTGCCGTCGGCGAACTCTCCGCGCAGACCGGCCGGTATATCCATCTGGTGCTCGAAAACGGCGACAACCGCGCGAGCCTGCTCGATCCCGCGCAGGAGCCGCCGCGCGGCAAATACCGCGCACAATGGAACGACGACTATCACCACGTCTGGCATGTCATGCTGACCGGCGAGTCCCAGGGCTACTACGGCGACTACCAGCGTTCGCCGCGCACTGGCCTTGCGCGTTCGCTCAGCTCTGGCTTCGTCTATCAGGGCGAAGCCGCAGCCTTCTGGGGCGGCAAGCTGCGCGGCGAACCCAGCGGCAAGCTTGCTCCGACTGCCTTTGTCAATTTCCTGCAGAACCATGATCAGACCGGCAACCGGCCATTCGGCGACCGGCTCGAAAGCCTCGCCGATCCGAAAGCGCTCGAGGCGGCCCTGGCCGTCACTCTGCTGGCGCCGATGACGCCGATGCTGTTCATGGGCGAGGAGTGGGGCACAAAAGTCCCCTTCCCGTTCTTCTGCGATTTTCATGGCGGCCTGGCCGACGCGGTCCGCAAAGGCAGGCGCAGGGAATACGCCTGGGCCTATGCCAAATACGGCGACGAGGTCCCGGACCCGCTCGATCCCTCGACGTTTCGATCCGCGGTGCTGGATTGGGATTCCCGCAACAAGGCGGAAGGCAAGGAGCGGCTGGCACTGGTGCGCAAACTGCTTACGATCCGCCGGCGCGAGATCGTCCCCCGTCTTGCCGGCGCAGCCTTCGGCGAAGCGCAGGCCGGGGACAGCGGCTTACTGACAGCGCACTGGCGCATGGGCGATGGTACAACGCTGCAGCTTACGGCAAACCTGTCGGATGCTGAAATTGCTTCTCCCGTGGATAAGCCGGGCACCCAAATCTGGGGCGGCGGCACCGGCAGAACCATGCCGCCGTGGTCGGTGCGCTGGCATCTTGGAGCGCGCTGATGCTTCCGGCCATTCCGATCGCCACCTATCGCCTGCAACTGACGGCCGACTTCGATTTCGATGCCGCTGCTGAAGTCGCGCCCTATCTGAAGGCGCTCGGCATCAGCCATGTCTATGCATCGCCGTTCATGAAGGCGCGCAAGGGATCGACCCACGGCTATGACATCGTCGACCATACAAAATTCAATCCGGAGCTTGGCGGCGAGGACGGCTTCGAGCGGCTGAGCCAGGCGTTGAAGGCCCACGACCTCGGCCTGATTCTCGATTTCGTACCCAATCACGTCGGCGTGCATTTCGCCGACAACCCGTGGTGGCTCGACGTGCTGGAATGGGGACCCGCCTCGCCGCATGCCGCCTCGTTCGACATCGACTGGGACGTCTTGCCGTACCGCGCGCGGCCCGGCGTGCTGCTGCCGATCATCGGCTCGTCCTATGGCGAGGCGCTGGAAAAGGGCGAGATCGAGCTGCGCTACGATCCAGGCGAAGGCAGTTTTTCGGCCTGGTATTTCGAGCATCGCCTGCCGATCGCGCCGGAACGCTATAACGAAATCCTGCGCAACATCGTCAAGGAGGCTGATGCGGACGACCGTGAAGCGGGGAAACGCATCGTCGACCTCTCGTCGCGCTACAAGGGCCTGCACCATCCCAACCCCAAGGAAGCGCCCGCCTTCAAGACAGCACTGAAGGGCATCGACGGCAGCGCCGGGATCATCGCGCGCGGGCTCGACGCCTATCGAGCGGGGCCTGATCGGCCCTCGCAGACGCTTGCGTTGCATCATTTGCTGGAGCGTCAGCACTACCGGCTCGGACATTGGCGGCTTGCATCCAGCGACATCAACTATCGGCGGTTTTTCGACATCAATACGCTGGCGGGACTGCGCGTCGAGGATGCCGGCACCTTCGAGGCGATCCATCGGCTGGTCAAGAAGCTGATCGCGGAAGGCAAACTGCAGGGCCTGCGGCTCGATCATATCGACGGCCTGCGCGATCCCGCGCAGTATTTCCAGCGCCTCCACCGCCTGGTCCGCGACGCGCGGGGCGCGGACGCCAGCCCGTTCTATACGGTGATCGAGAAAATCCTCGGCGAGCACGAAAAGCTGCACGCGTTCTCCGGCGTCCACGGCACCACCGGCTACGAATGGCTCAATACGATTACGCAGGTTTTGGTCGACGGCAATGGCCTCGCGCCGCTCGGCGAAGTGTGGCGGCAGATCAGCAACCAGTCCCCGCGATTGGCGCCTGTCCTGAAAGAGGCAAAACGCCGGGTGCTCGAAACCTTGCTGACCAGCGAGTTCACCGTGCTGTCGCGCCTGCTCGCGCGCATCGCCGGCGGCCACTACTCCACCCGCGACTTTTCCGCCGACGGTTTGCGCCAGGCGCTCGAACTCTACATCCTGCATTTTCCGGTGTATCGCACCTATCTCGCGCCGGGAGGTCCGACCGAACACGACCGCGCGCTGATCTCGGATACGATCGAGAAAGCTCGCGCCGACTGGTTCGCCGCGGACGAGGGCATCTTCGACTTCCTGCGCGATGCGCTGACCATGGACCTGATCAAGCCGGACGGGCCCGCGCACAGCGCGCCCCGCGTGCGTCGCTTTGCCCTGAAGGTGCAGCAGTTCACCGGTCCCGTCATGGCGAAGTCGCTGGAGGACACGGCGTTCTATCGGTACCATCGCCTGCTCGCCCTCAACGAGGTCGGCGGCGATCCCGCGGCAACGGCGCTACCGGTCGCTGCTTTCCACGACGCCATGAAGCTGCGCGCCAAGGAATGGCCGCACGGCATGACCGCGACGTCGACGCATGACGCCAAACGCGGCGAGGATGCGCGGGCCCGATTGATCGCGCTCACCGAGATTCCCGGCGAATGGACCAGCGCCGTGGCGCGTTGGAAGGTGCTGAATGCGCCGCACCTCGTCATTGCCGGCGACATGCGCGCCCCGTCCGCGACATCGGAATACATGCTGTATCAGGCGCTGATCGGCGCATGGCCTTCGGACGGGCACAACGCGTCGTTTGCGGAGCGGATGCAGACCTATGCATTAAAGGCGGCGCGGGAGGGCAAGCAGGAAACCAGCTGGCTCAATCCCAACGCAGCCTATGAAGCAGGCTTGCGGAAATTCATCGAACGGATTCTGGATCGGGCGGTCTCGGCCGAGTTCCTCGCTTCGCTGGAGACGCTGGCGCAGCGCCTCGCGCTGCTGGGTGCGCTCAACTCGCTCAGTCAGATCACGTTGAAGGCGACAATGCCGGGCGTGCCCGATTTCTATCAGGGAACGGAATTCTGGGATCTGTCGCTGGTCGATCCCGACAACCGGCGGCCGGTGGATTTTACAGAACGCGCGCGCATGCTGGCATCGATGGCAACGCCCGATTGGGACCGTCTCGCGGAGAGCTGGCCAAATGGCCATGTGAAGCTGGGGTGGACAAAGCATCTGCTGACGTTGCGTACCGAACTTGCGGATGTATTTGCCAACGGCGACTACGAACCGCTGCAGGTGAGCGGATCGCACTGCGACCGTGTCATCGCGTTTGCCCGGCGGCGGGGCCGCGACGCCGTCATCGTGGCGGTGGCAAAATCGTTCGCCGCGTTCTCACAAGGCGGCCGGGCCTGGCCTCGCGCGGAGAGTTATGACGCCGCCGTCCATGTCGGCGGCTATGCCGTGGAAGGTTTTGCGGATGCGGACGCGAGCGAGCTGCGGCTCTCCGATATCTTCCACCATCTGCCGGCGGCGGTGCTGAAGGCAAGGGCCGTAAGCGCCTCGAAGCCGGCGCGAAAGCGCACACACGCCGCGAGCGCCTAGAGCCTTTTCCGTTTCGATTGAATCGAAACGGGGCTCTAGATTCTTGAGTTGACGCGTTTTCTTAGCGCGAACCGGTATCCACTTCGCTTGAAAACGCTCTGACGCGCGAAAGCCGCCCGGGATCGACGGCCGGACGGCTTGGCGGATGTCGTGCCGACTCACGAAGTTCGGTTCCCGTCCCCGCGCAAGTCTCGATCATCGGGAAAACTCGTTACCGGCAAGTTACCCCGACGAGTGTTCGATATCTTTTACAACTTTTGCTGCTGCGCAACAAAAGCGCTGCTGCGCAATCAGCTGCGCTTGGTCAGCAAGAGATTGCCGCGATGCCGGATCGCGGCCTGCGCCACTTCCGCAAAGCGCTGCAACAACCACGGCAGCGTGACTTCGAGGCGAACATGATCGTCGGCGACGTCGATATGACCCGACGCCGCCTGCCCCATCGCGCGGACGCGGAAGATCATGCGATTATCCTCCCATCTCTCCTCGTCCACTTTGAGCACGGGAATACTGGACGCGGCCCGCGTCAGTCCCACTTTAAGGCGGCGCATCGCCTCTTCGCGGCCGAGCTGATGCGGAATCGAAACGACGAGCGGTGCGGACATGGTCGGATCCTGTTCCAGCCTGATGGCATGTAGTTCCGCATCTGCGGAAAAAAAGAGCGCGGCGTCACATTCCGATACGCGGGAACTTTCGAAGTTCCGATCAGTTTTTCCGGCTGAAAGGCAGAGCAACAGGTGCCGACTGCCGGGCTGGAGGAGATATTAAATGTCTATCGGAACGATTATCCTGATCATACTCGTGATCGCCCTGCTTGGCGGCTTCAGCGGCATCGGAGGCGGACCGTTCTATGGCACCGGATATTACGGCGGCGGCGGCCTCGGCCTTGTCGTCGTCATTCTATTGATCCTGCTGTTGCTGGGAAGGCTCTAGGAGCATGATGAGTTTTGGTTGGATCAATTTATTCGCGCGCTCTGCCCACCTCTCCCATCGGGAGAGGTCGGCGCGTAGCGCCGGGTGAGGGGTTACGGTCCCTCGTTAGAGCTGTGCCCCCTCACCCGATTTGCACCGGACGACGCTACGCGCCGCCGAGGCAAATCGACCTCTCCCCGATGGGGAGAGGTGAGCGGAACGCGGACGGATCGATTCGTTCAAAATTCATCCCGCGCTAGAAGAGAGGGGTGGAAAATCGCGGGGCTCGGAAGGCCGAGCCTCGCGCGTGCCGCAAAATGTTCTAAGGCCGTCACACCGCGCCCCCTGTCAGGCTCCAGGTGTGCCGGGCAATCATCAGGTCTTCGTCGGTCGGGATCACCCAGGCGGATGTGCTGCTGTCGGCCGTCGTGATCCGCGGACCGCCGGCGGCGTTTCTTGCTTCGTCGAGTTGCAGTCCGAGCCAGGACGCATCCTTGCATACCCTGCGACGGATTTCGCCGGCGTGCTCGCCGATCCCGGCGGTGAACACGAGCGCATCGAAACCGCCGAGGGCGGCGACCAGCGAGCCGAGCTCCCGGCCGATGCGATAGACGAACAGGCTTACGGCCTCGGCGGCATTGGGGTCATCGCTTGCGAGCAGCGCCTTCATGTCGTCGCTGACGCCGGACACGCCGAGCAGACCGGACGATTGATAGAGCAGCCGGTTGATCGCGTCCGCGCTCATGCCTTTCTGCTGCATCAAATAGAGCACCACCCCAGGATCGAGATCGCCACAGCGTCGGCTCATCGGTAACCCGTCGAGCGTGGTAAATCCCATCGTGGTTGCGACGCTTCTGCCCTCCTTGATCGCGCACATGCTGGCGCCGTTGCCGAGATGGGCCACTACCACGCGTCCACGGGCATCCGCCTCGCCCAGCATTTCGGGCAAAACGCCGGTGATATATTCATAGGAAAGGCCGTGGAAACCGTAGCGCCTGATCCCCTCGTCGGTCAGCTCCCGCGGCAGCGCATATCGGGTGGCGAGCTCCGGCTGCGAGCGGTGGAAGGACGTATCGAAACAGGCGACCTGCGGCAGCGCGGGGTGAAGTTTCGCCAGCGCCGCGATGGCGTTGAGAGGATGCGGCTGATGCAGCGGCGCCAGCGGAACGAGGCGGGTCAATTCCGCGATGACATCCGCATCGATGCGCACGGGACCGGCGTAGCGCGTTCCGCCATGCACGACGCGGTGCCCGGCCGCAGCCAGCTCGCGGTCGGGAAAGCGCGCTTCGAGCCAGCCCAAGAGCGCCGCGACGACGTCCTCATGCGTCGTGGTTTCCGGCAATTGCTCGTCGATCAGCCGGTTAGCGGCGCCGTCCTTCGCGGTGAAATGGACCTGGTGGCCCAATCCTTCATAAGCGCCTTCGCAAACCAGGTCGTGCCTTGCCGGCTGCCGGTCCGCGGGAAACAGCGCGAACTTGATGCTGGAGGAGCCCGCGTTCAGGACCAGGACCGTATCGCTCAAGGCAGTATTTCCTTGGTGTAGCGCGCCATCGGCAGCGCGATCGCGCAGGAACTGAGCCTTGCTATCGTCACTTTCGATCGCCGAGTTTCTTGATCGCCGCCTTGATCGGCGACGCCGCATCGTCATAGCCGTCCCACGCCTTGGTCCTGGCGAGCAGCTCCGGCACGGTGCGAACCGTATAGGGCTTGGGATCGAGATCGCCGCGCACCTGCGCCCAGGTCAGCGGCATCGAGACGGTCGCGCCTTCGCGCGCCCGCGGCGACAGCACCGCGACCGCAGTCGCCATGCGGTCGTTGCGGAGATAATCGAGGAAGATCTTTCCCTTGCGCAGCTTTTTGGACATGTTGAGCAGATAACGCTCGGGATCCTCATCGGCCATCCACTGGCACACACCCTGCGCGAAGGCTTTTGCCTCTTTCCATGTGACCTTGTCTTTTGCGCCGTGCAGCAGCGGAACGACCACATGCAGCCCCTTGCCGCCGGTGGTCTTGCAGAAACTCTCCATGCCGATTTCGGCGAGATGCTGCCGCATATCCTTGGCGGCCTCGACGACATCGGCGAATTCGACCTCCGGCGCGGGATCGAGATCGAACACCAGCCGGCCGGGAATGTCGGGCGCGTCGGGCGCGCAATTCCAGGGATGCAGTTCGAGCCCGCCGATCTGGGCGACGGCCGCGAGCCCCTCGACGCGATCGATCTGCAGATAAGGCTTGCGGTCGCCGGACACTCTTACCAGTTCCAGCAGGTTCGAGGTGCCGGGCATCGCATGGCGCTGAAAGAATTTTTCGCCGCCGATGCCGTCGGGCGCGCGCACCACCGAACACGGGCGTCCCTTGATGTGTCCGATCATCCAATCGCCGACCGCCTCGAAATAGCGGGCGAGATCGAGCTTGGTCACGCCCTCGCCGTCGCCGGCATCGGGCCACAGCTCCTTGTCTGGCTTCGAGATGACGACGCCCATCACCTCGGCGGATCGGTTCGGCGCGGCCTTCGCGGCCACCCGACCCGATTTGGCGGTGGCCGTCTTTGGAGCGGCCTTTTTGGCAGCGGGTTTGGCGATCGTGGTCATGGACGGCTCCTCCGCAACGGTCTCATCGGCCGGCTTGTCCTGGCGCAGCCCCTTGAACGCAGCCTGCCTGATATTGCCGCCATCGGTGAAGCCCGCGAATTCGATTTCGGCAACTAGTTCAGGCCGCAGCCAGTGCACGTCGCGGGTCTTGCGCGGCGCGTCCTTGCCGCCGAACGGACTTTGGTCGGAGCTTGCGGCCTTCAGCGCCGGCATGATCCGTTTCACCGTGTCCTGGCCGAAGCCGGTGCCGACCATGCCGACAAAGGCCAGATGATCGCCGCGATAGACGCCGGCCATCAGCGAGCGGAATTTGCCGCCCGTGGTCTTCCAGCCGCCGAGCACCACCTCCTGCCCGGCGCGGCATTTGGCCTTGGTCCAGCTCTCCGAGCGGCCGGAACGATAGGGCGCGCCAAGTTTCTTGGAGACAATGCCCTCCAGCGACAGCTTGCACGCCGAGTCCAGGATGGCATCGCCGCCGCTTTCGAAATGCTCGACATAGCGAATCGATTTTGCCTTTGACTTGGGGCGCGCCTCCAGCAGTTTTTTCAGGCGCACCTTTCGCTCGCCAAGCGGCAGGCGGCGTAAATCTTCGTTATCGGCGAACAACAGATCGAACGCGTAGAAAATCAGCTCGTCGGTCTTGCCGTCGGAAATCGCGGCCTGCAGCGTCGAGAAATCCGGCGCGCCATCGTGATCGAGCGCGACGATCTCACCGTCGATCAGCACATCCGGAAGCGCGCTCCCCTCTTTCGCAATCGCACGAAACTTCTCCGTCCAGTCCAGTCCTTTGCGCGTCTTGAGCGTGGCCTCGCCATCCTCGACGCGCAGCTGCACGCGATAGCCGTCGAATTTGATCTCGTGGCACCAGCCTTCCCCGCTCGGCGGCCGTTCAACCGATGTGCAGAGTTCGGGTGCGACGAAATCAGGGATCGCGTCGACGGCTTTTCCCTTCAACTCCTTTGCCGGCGGAACATAGGAGATGACGTCGTCGCCGCGGTTCGAATGCCAGACCGCGTCGGCGCGCGCGCGCGTGGTCTTGGCCGTCATGAACGGCTTTGGCGCCTTGCCCTTGCCGCTTGCGATCTGATCCATGCTGCGTCCCGAGGCGACGGATTGGTCCTCCTCCAGGATCTTGTTGGCCTTGCCTTCCCTGGCGTATTCGTCGCGGTGCTTGATCAAGAGCCAGTTGGTGCGCTTGCCTCCTGTGCGGTCGTGGCGCATCCGCACCAGGACCCAGCTGCCATGCAGCTTGTCGCCGTGCAGGGTGAATTTCAGGTCGCCCTTCTTGAAACCTTTCTCGGGATCGTCGGATTCCCAATAGCCGCGGTCCCAGAGCAAAACAGTGCCGCCGCCATATTCGCGCTCGGGAATGGTGCCTTCGAAATCGCCGTAATCCAGCGGGTGATCCTCGACCTCGACCGCCAGGCGCTTGTCGTGCGGATCGAGCGAGGGCCCTTTTGTAACGGCCCAGGACTTGAAGACGCCGTTGAACTCCAGCCTCAAATCGTAGTGCAGCCGGGTCGCGTCGTGCTTCTGGATCACGAACCGGCGCCGCTTCGAGGGCTTGACCGGAATGTCGCCGCTGGGCTCGGCGGTCTTCTCGAAATCCCTTTTTTTCCGGTAGGTCGAGAGTTTTTTCAAGGCCACGATCAAACCCGTACAGATGAGTATCGGCACCTCGCACGGCGAGAGGCGCCCGGAACCGAAACCTGTAACAGCCGTTGAAGTTCCGGAATTCCCTGCCGCAAAGCCAATTTTGGAGATTGTAATGGCCGCCCGCCCCTATTGGAAAGGGTCCTTGAAGCTTTCCCTCGTGTCCTGCCCCGTCCTGCTCTATCCAGCTTCGACCAATGTTGAAAAAACCCGCTTCCACATGATCAACAAGGAAGCCGATGGATTGCTTCGCGGAGCCTGTCATCGGGCGGCGCTTTGCGCCGACCCGTTGGCTCGCAATGACGATTTTAAATAACGCCTGCCCGCTACCTTTTGGCTTTACGCTTCTTCGACGTCTTCTTAGGTACCTTCGCTCCCATGGCCCTCGCCTCGGACAGGCCGATAGCGATGGCCTGCTTGCGGCTCTTGACCTTGCGGCCGGAGCGGCCGCTCTTCAGCGTGCCGGCCTTGCGCTTCTTCATCGCGCGGCCGACCTTGGCGGCGGCCTTCTTGGAATCCTTTCGTGCCATGACATTTCTCCCGATTGCGGGAAAATAATCTTCGCCGACGTTGATGGTTCCCCGTCGGATTCCGCTCGCCTGTCAGGCGATTGCCGAATAGAGCTCCGACATGGTCTTCGCGCCCCGCAACCGGGCGAGCGTCTCCGGCGCTCTCAATGCGCGGGCGACCAAAGCAAGCGCGGCGAGCGCTTCATGCTCCACCGCCGCGGGCAACAGCAGAACAAAGACGATGTCGACCGCCTGTCCGTCGATGGCGTCGAATTCGATCGGCGATTTGAGCCTCGCGAGCAACCCGTGGGGCCGCTGCAATTCCGGCAGCCGGGCATGCGGAATGGCGACGCCCTTGCCGATCCCGGTCGATCCCAATTCTTCCCGCTTGAGCAGATAGGAGGCGACCTGATCGGCAGGCAGGCCGAGACCGGCCGCCGCCTTGGCCGCGAATTCCTGCAGCAGCAGCGGCTTTCCGGAAGTCCGCACGTCGATCATGACGTCGGCCGGCGACAGCAGATCGGATATTTTCATGGTCGCTCCACGAGCACGCATCGCCATAAGCATCGATCGGACCTGGGATGGCAAGATGGATTTGACGAACTAGTCCGGCGCACGCAGCCGATAACCGATGCCGGTCTCCGTCAGCACGAATTGCGGACGCTCCGGGTCGGTTTCGATCTTCTGCCGGAGTTGCCGCACATAGACCCTCAGATACTGCGCATCCGTCAGTTCGTCCCACAATTCCTTCAACAGGAAGCGGTGGGTCAGCACCTTGCCGGCGTGCTGCACCAGCACGCGCAGCAATTCGTATTCCTTGGGCGACAGCTTGACCTCCTTGTCGCCGACCTTGACGATGCGCCGCACCAGGTCGACGGTGAGATCGCCGGTCCGGAACACCGGACGCTCGCCATGGACCTGCAATTGATGCCGCAGCGCCGCGCGCATGCGGGCGAGCAACTCGTCCATTCCGAACGGCTTGGTCAGATAGTCGTCGGCGCCGAGATCGAGCGCCTGGACCTTGCCGGCCTCGTCGCCGCGGCTCGACAGCACCACGATCGGCACGCTGTCGTTGCGGCCGCGGATCATGCGCAGCAATTCGTGGCCCTGGATATCTGGCAGGCCGAGATCGAGAATGATCATCGCGGGGTTCTGCGCCAGCAGTTCCAGCGCCAGCTTGCCGTTGGAGGCTTCGAGGATCTCGTAGCCCTGCGTACTCAAGCCCATCCGCAGCAATTTACGGATCGGCGGCTCGTCGTCGATGACAAGGACTTTTATCGGTGTGGCGGTCATGCGGCGGTATCCAGCGCGTTCGAGGCCGCCGGGATTGGGAGGCGGATGGTCAGCACCGCGCCGCTGCGATCGCCGCGGTTGGCGGCCAAGATCGTGCCACGCATCGCCTCGACGAAGCCGCGGGAAATCGCCAGCCCGAGGCCGGTGCCGGGGCGGACATGGTCGCCCTTTTGGGCGCGATAGAACTTGTCGAAGATACTGTCCAGCTCCCCCGGCGGGATGCCCTCGCCCTCGTCGATGACCTGGAGAACCACCTTGTCCCGCTCGCGCTGGGTTCGGATCGATATCGTAGTGTCGGCGGGGGCGTATTTCGCCGCGTTGTCGAGCAGATTGAAAAGCACTTGCTCGAACAGCACCGCATCAAGCTCCAGCATCGGCAGATCGGCGGCGAGCTCAAGCGAGACGGTGTGTTGTACCAGGATCTTGCTGGCACGCCGCAGCGCGCTGCCGATAATCTCGCCGATATCGTGGGGCGCAGTGTTCGGCACGATGGCGCCGGATTCAAGCTTGGTCATGTCCAGCAGATTGGCGATGAAGCGATTGAGCCGTTCGGATTCGTCGATCACGGTAGCCAGGAGATCGCGCTTCTGGGTGTCGCTGAGGCCGCTTTCGAGATCCCGCATCGTCGAGGCAGCACCGAGCACCGACGCCAGCGGCGTCTTGAGATCGTGCGAGATCGAGGTCAACAGGGCCGAGCGCAGGCGCTCAGATTCCACGGTGCGCTTGACGCGGTCCATGTCCTCGACCAGCAGCACGCGCTCGATCGCGAGCGCGCCCTGGTCGACCAGCGCGTCGAGCAGCCGGCGCTGGTCCGGGGTCAGCAGCGGACCGGTCCTGTCGTCGTCGATGCCGATGACGCCGATCGGCCCGCGCCCGGTGCGCATCGGCAGGAACAGCCGCTTGGCCCCGGGCAGCGTATCCGAGCCGCGCCCGGCCGGCCGGTCGTTGCTCCATGCCCAGTTGGCGGCCGCCAGATCGGCCTTGTCGATTTCATCCTCGGGCGGGTAGCCGGCCTTGACGGTGAGCACGCCTTGCTCGGGCAACAACAGCACCACCCGCACTTTCAGCATCAGCGCGGTCTGGTAAGCGGTCGCCCACAATACATCGTCGAGCGTCGCGGTGCCCGCGAGCTTGCGGCTGAAGGCGTAAAGCGATTCGGTGGTGCGCACCCTGCCGATCGCGGTAACAGCCTGGGTTCGCACGCGCGCCGCGACATTGGAAACCAGGATGGCGATCAGCATGAAGAAGAAGAACGCCGCGATGTTGGTCGGATCGGTGATGGTGAAGGTATAGACCGGCGGCAGGAAGAAGAAATTGTAGCACAACGAAGCCGCGACGCTGGCCAGCACCGACGGCCACAGCCCGTAGCGGACCGCCACGCTCACCACCGCCGTGATGAACACCAGATCGACGTTTTCGACACCGAAATACGGCTTGATCAGTTCGGCGGCACCAAGGCCAACGGCCACGATCAAGAGCGCAAACAGATACGGCTTGGAGTCGAACGGTTCGGGGCGCGCCGCCGTCTGCACCGCGGTCTTGGCGGTGGGCCCGGCAGGCAGTTCGTCGCCGGGAATCACATGCACGCTGATGTTGCCGGCGCGCCGCACCAGGTCATGCACCACCGAGCCACGCATCAGTTCGAACCACCAAGAACGTGTCGACTTGCCGATGACGATCTGGGTGTCGTTATTGGCCTGGGCGAAATTGATGACGTCATCGGCAATGCGCCGTCCGACTCCGGGAATGGTGAGCGCCTCGCCTCCCAGCGCCTCCGCGAGCCGCAGCGTATCGGCCAGCCGGTCACGCTGCTCGTCGGTCAATTGCAGGCTGCGCCGCGTCTCGATGCTGATCGCCGTCCAGGGCGCATGCAGCCGGTCCGCAAGCCGCTTGGTGTAGCGCACGAGCCCCGCCGACCGGGGATCTTCGCTGACGCAGACCAGCACGCGCTCGCCCGCCGCCCAGGGCCCGGCGATGGCGTTGGCCTGCATGTGGGTCAGCAGCTGTTCGTCGACCCGGTCGGCAGTGCGGCGCAACGCCAGCTCGCGCAATGCGGTCAGATTGCCCGGCGAGAAATAATGCTCCAGCGCCCGCTCGGCCTGCTTGGGGACGTAGACCTTGCCTTCCTTGAGCCGCTGGATCAGGTCGTCGGGCGTCAGGTCGATCAGTTCGATGGCGTCCGCGCGGTCGAACACCGAATCCGGCACGGTCTCGCGCACCCGGACATGCGTGATCTGCGCGACCACATCGTTGAGACTCTCGATATGCTGGATGTTGACCGCGGTGTAGACGTCGATGCCGCGCGAAAGCAGCTCCTCGACATCGAGATAGCGCTTGGGATGGCGGCTGCCTGGAGCGTTGGTGTGGGCGAGCTCATCGACCAGTGCGATCTGCGGATGGCGCGCGATCAGCCCGTCGAGGTCCATCTCCTCGAGAATCTGGTCCTTGTATTCCAGCCGCTTGCGCGGCACGACTTCAAGCCCGTGCAGCAGCACCTCGGTTTCCGCCCGGCCGTGGGTTTCGACCACGCCGACCACGACATCGGCGCCGGCCTTCAGTTTGGCGTGCGCGCTTTGCAGCATCTCATAGGTCTTGCCGACGCCGGGGGCGGCACCGACGAAGATCTTGAGCCGGCCCAGGCGGCTGTCCTCGCGCCGGGCTGCTTCCAGCAGAGCTTCCGGCGAGGGTCGTTGTTCGGGATCGCGGCGCTGCTGGACCATATGGCGAATATAGTCCTCAGGGCCGGCGCGGCCTAGCCTCGGTCACTTGGAAGCCGCAGCGTCCAGCGCCAGGTTCAGCGCCAACACGTTGACCCGGGGTTCGCCGAGCAATCCGGCAAGGCGGCCCTGGGTGTTTTCGTTAACCAAGGCGCGGACGCGATCCTCCGGCATATTGCGCGCTTTGGCAACGCGCGGCACCTGGAACAGCGCCGCATCCGGCGAGATATCGGGATCGAGGCCGCTCGCCGAAGTGGTGACGAGATCGATCGGAACGTCCGCCTTGGGATTCTCGGCCTTCAGCTTCTCGACGTCTTCCTTGACCCGGTCGTCCAGCGCCTTGCTGGTCGGGCCGAGGTTGGAGCCGCCCGAATTGGCCGCATTGTAGGGTGCGGGAACGGTCTTGGTGGAATCGGCCGGGTCCGGCGCCGTGGTCGCAGAGGGCCGGCCATGGAAGTATTTGTCGTCCTTGAATTCCTGCCCGATCAGGGCAGAGCCGACCACCTTGCCGTCCCGCTCGATCAGGCTGCCCTGCGCCTGCTTCGGGAAGATCACGCCGGCGATCGCGGTCATCGCGAGCGGATAGGCAAGCCCGGTGATCGCGGTCAACAGCACCAGGATCAGGATGGCGGGGCGAATTTCTTTCAACATGACAGGTCTCCGGTTTTTCCGTCCTTGCGAGCGAAGCGAAGCAATCCATGGCAGCAAGGAAAATGTGGATTGCTTCGTCGCTTCGCTCCTCGCAATGACGATTAAGGTTAGGCCAGGTGCAAGGCGGTGACGACGAGGTCGATCGCCTTGATGCCGATAAAGGGAATGATGATGCCGCCGACGCCGTAGATCATCAGGTTACGCTGCAGCAACGCGCCGGCACCGATGGCGCGATAGGCCACGCCCTTCAGGGCCAGCGGAATCAGCGCGATGATGATCAGCGCGTTGAAGATGATCGCCGACAGGATGGCGCTCTGCGGGCTCGCCAGATGCATGACGTTGAGCACGGCGAGCTGCGGGTAGAACGCCAGGAACATCGCCGGAATGATGGCGAAATACTTGGCGACGTCGTTGGCGATCGAGAACGTGGTCAGCGCGCCGCGGGTCATCAGCAGCTGCTTGCCGATTTCCACCACCTCGATCAGCTTGGTGGGGTTGGAGTCGAGATCGACCATGTTGCCGGCTTCGCGCGCGGCCTGCGTGCCCGTGTTCATGGCGACACCGACGTCGGCCTGCGCGAGCGCCGGCGCGTCGTTGGTGCCGTCGCCGCACATCGCCACCAGCTTGCCCTTGGCCTGCTCGTCGCGGATCAGCTTTAGTTTGTCCTCGGGCGTAGCCTGCGCCAGAAAATCATCCACGCCGGCTTCGGCGGCGATCGCCGCGGCCGTCATCGGATTATCGCCAGTGATCATCACGGTGCGGATGCCCATGCGGCGCAGTTCGGCGAAGCGCTCGCGGATGCCGCCCTTGACGATATCCTTGAGCTGCACGACGCCGAGCAGACGGCCGTCCCTGGCGACCGCCAGCGGTGTGCCGCCGGCCTTGGCGATTTCGTCCGAGATGGCCTGGATCTCGCGGGCGACTTCCGACATCGCCGGGGATTGCAGCCGAACCGTATTGCCCGACGCCACGGCGTGGGTGCCGCCGCCGACGTAGTTGAGGATCGCATCGACCGCGCCCTTGCGGACCGACGACGAACCGGCGTCGACGCCGCTCATGCGGGTTTGCGCGGTGAAGGGAATGAAGGTTGCCGCCAGCTCCGCCATGTCGCGGGCGCGGAGGCCGTATTTTTCCTTGGCCAGCACGACGATCGAGCGCCCTTCCGGGGTCTCGTCGGCAAGCGAGGCCAGCTGCGCCGAATCCGCCAGTTCCTGCTCGGTGACGCCGCGCACGGGCCGAAACGCGGTGGCCTGCCGGTTGCCGAGCGTGATGGTGCCGGTCTTGTCGAGCAACAGCGTATCGACGTCGCCGGCGGCCTCGACCGCGCGGCCGGACATCGCCAGTACGTTGAAACGCACCAGCCGGTCCATGCCGGCGATGCCGATCGCCGACAACAGCGCGCCGATCGTGGTCGGGATCAACGTGACGAACAGCGCCACCAGGATCACCACCGAAATCGAACCGCCGGCATAGGTCGCATAGCTCGGGATCGTCACGGTCGCGAACACGAAGATGATGGTGAGGCCGGCGAGCAGGATGTTGAGCGCGATCTCGTTCGGCGTCTTCTGCCGCTCGGCGCCCTCGACCAGCTTGATCATGCGGTCGATGAAGGTCGAGCCCTGCGCCGCGGTGATACGGACGCGGATCCAGTCGGACAAAACTTGCGTGCCGCCGGTGACCGCCGAGCGGTCGCCGCCGGATTCGCGGATCACGGGCGCGGATTCACCTGTTATCGCGGCTTCGTTCACGGAAGCCACGCCCTCGATCACTTCGCCATCGGAAGGGATGTTGTCGCCGGCTTCGACCAGCACGATATCGCCGACCTTGAGGCTGGTGCCGGGGACCAGACGATAGGTCTTGTCGGAACCGGAGAGCAGCTTGGCCTGGCTCTCGGTGCGGGTCTTGCGCAGCGACTCGGCCTGCGCCTTACCGCGACCTTCGGCGACGGCTTCGGCGAAATTCGCAAACAGCACCGTGAACCACAGCCACAGGATGATCTGGAAGGTGAAGCCGAGATTGGCGCCACCCGTCACCAGGTCGCGGATAAAGATCACCGTGGTCAAAGCGGCCACGACCTCGACCACGAACATCACGGGGCTCTTGATCATCAGCCGCGGATCGAGCTTTGCCACCGCCGAGCCGACCGCGGGCAGCACGATCTTCGGATCGAGCATCGCCGAAACGGTTCGCTTGTTCATTTTGACGACTTCCATGGACGTAACTCCGAAATGAGTTCGATCAGAACAGGGTATTGGAGAGCGACGCGAGGTGCTCGACGATCGGCCCAAGCGCCAGCGCCGGGAAGAAGGTGAGACCGCCGATGATCAGGATCACGCCGACCACGAGGCCCACGAACAGGCCGCCCGTCGTCGGCAAGGTACCGGCGGACGGCGGGATCGACTTCTTGCCGGCCAGCGAGCCGGCCATGGCCATTGCCGGCACGATCATGAAGAAGCGGCCGACGAACATCGCGCTGGCGAGCGTCAGGTTGTAGAAGAAAGTGTTGCCGGTGAGGCCCGCGAAGGCCGAGCCGTTGTTGCCGGTCGACGAGGTGTAGGCATAGAGCACCTCGGTGAAGCCGTGCGGGCCGGCGTTGGCCATCGAGGCGACGGCCGGCGGAAACACCACGGCGACCGCGGTCCAGCCCAGATACATCAGCGGCAGCACCAGGATCGCGAGCATCGCCATCTTGACCTCGCGCGCCTCGATCTTCTTGCCGACATATTCCGGCGTGCGGCCGACCATCAGGCCGGCGACGAAGATCGAGATGACGACGAAAATCAGCATGCCGTAGAGGCCGGCGCCGACGCCGCCGACGATGATCTCGCCGAGCTGCATGTTGATCAGCGGGATCATGCCGCCGAGCGCGGTGAAGCTGTCATGCATGGCGTTGACGGCGCCGCAGGAGGCGGCGGTGGTGATGACGGCGAACAGCGAGGAGGCGACGATGCCGAAGCGGACTTCCTTGCCTTCCATGTTACCGCCGGAAAGCCCGAGCGCATGCATCGCGGTGGTGCCGCCCGCTTCCGCCCAATAGGCGACGGCGACGCCCGCAATGAACAGCACGCCCATCACGCCAAGGATCGCCCAGCCCTGCTTCTGGTTGCCGACCATGCGGCCGAACACATTGGTGAGCGCGGCGCCGATCGCGAAGATCGAGATCATTTGCACGAAGTTAGACAGCGCGGTCGGGTTCTCGAACGGGTGCGCGGCGTTGGCGTTGAAGAAGCCGCCGCCATTGGTGCCGAGCATTTTTATCGCAATCTGCGAGGCCACCGGGCCGACGGCGATGGTCTGCTTGGCACCCTCCAGCGTGGTGGCGTCAACGTAGGCGCCGAGCGTCTGCGGAATGCCCTGCCAGACCAGGAACAGCGTATAGACGACGCAGATCGGCAGCAGCACATAGAGCGTGCAGCGGGTCACGTCGACCCAGAAATTGCCGATAGTGCGCATCGAGGAGCGGGAAAAGCCGCGGATCAGGGCCACCGCGAGTGCGATGCCGGTCGCCGCCGACAGGAAGTTCTGGTGCGTCAAGCCCACCATCTGCACCAAATAGGACAGCGTGCTCTCGCCGCCGTAGTTCTGCCAGTTGGTGTTGGTGATGAAGCTGATTGCGGTGTTGAAGGACAGGTCTTCGGCGACCGCCGATTGCTCCGCCGGATTGAACGGCAGCAAGGCCTGCAGCCGCATAAGGCCATAGATGATGAGGAAGCCGCCGACATGGAACAGCAGCATGGCGACCGTATAGGTCAGCCAATGCTGCTCGCGTCTCTCGTCGACACCGCCGACCCAGTATAGCCCTGCCTCGACCGGCCGCAGGACCGGCGACAGGAAGGTGCGCTCGCCGTTGAAGACGCGCGTCATGTAGAAGCCAAGCGGCTTGGCCAGCGCGACGATGATGGCGCAGAACAGAATGATTTGAATCCAGCCAATGGCGGTCATGGTGGTGTGCCTTTAGGAGTTACGCAGGGTTCGGTTGCGCGGGCGCGGTCAGAACCGCTCGGGCCGCAGCAGGGCGTAGGTCAAATAAAACAGCAGGCCCAACGAGACGAGACCGGCGAGCGAATAATCGAAGATCATGGTATCTCTCCCTAAAGCCGTTCGCAGGCGTAGGCGTAGCCTATGCCCAATACGAAGAGCCCAAAGCCGAGGGCCAGCATGACGACGTCCCACATGACAAAGCTCCTTGTCGCGCTTGTTCGATGCGCAGCCTGTGCGCGTTCTGGGGAAGGCGGCTTGCGATGGATCAATCGGAGGATCGAACGCGCGATCCTGGCCTTACCCGTATCAGTGGGGGTGAAGTGCCACCCGGCGCATAGGTTTTCGAGGCGGACGGGCAACAAATCTTATAGGAATTTCATAAATGCCCGCCGGCGTTAGGTTCGCCGGACGGCGTGGCGCGGCGTCCGGACCGCCCGGCGGGGTGCCTTGACGTCTTTATGATATCTTTATTTCTCGGGCCCTCGCCCCACCTCGTTTTCAAATGGCGCTTTGGCCATCTTGCAAGAGCGGCCGCTGCAAGCCGCCGCATCCCATGCGAGATCGACCATGCGCCTCGTCAGAGAACATCGTGATCCCCTCGTGCTCAGCGACCGGCTGCGCGACGCGCATGCCGTGACGCCCGGGCTGATGTCGGAAATTGTCGCGGCGGCGTGCCGGCATTTTCCGTCGATGGGACAGAGCGAAAAAACCGCGAGAATCGAACGGCTGATCGCCTCCGAAGCCTGGACCGATGCCGCGCTGGCGCTGATCGATCTGGAACTGCCGCTGTGGCAACTTCGCCGCATCGCCTATGACGAGGGCGAATGGTATTGCGCTCTGTCGCGCGAGCGCGAGCTTCCCGACTGGCTCGACCGGTCGATCGAGGTTCGCCACGCCGATCTGGCGCTGGCGATGCTGGGCGCGTTCGTCGAGGCCCAGCGCATCGCCGCACCTTCGAGCCGCCCGAGCGTTCCCGCCGTATCGCGCGACGCCAACCCGCTCCGCGAGCCAGTCTGCTGCGACAATTTCGGCTGACCCGCGAACCATCCGACGCCGGAGTTTTGTGTTGTGGCCCAGCTTCCGAATCTATCGCGCGAACTGCGACCGGCCCAGGTGCTCATCCGCTTCTTCGTGCGAATGAGCATCCTGCTCGCCTTTGCCGCCTTCGCCAGCATCGGCTTCGCCCGGGGCCTTGGCGCGCTCTTGTGGATGTCGATCGTCCTGTGCGCCGTCGTCGGCACCATGAGGCGCGAGCCACCATTCGGCGCCGCGCTCAACCACTGGGATGAAACGGTGGCCTATGCGGCCGTGTTCGCCCTGGTCAGCAGCTTCACTCATTCCGTCCCGGCCTGAGACAGTTTCGCCCGATCTTATACGGCGCTTATGAGATCGCTGCCCTGGCGCCCTCGAATTCATATCCGCAGCCGAAGATATTGGGCGCATGAGTAAGGGCGCCCCCCACCGCGCAAAACCATCCGAACATTCGCACACGAAGACACAGCGACGGATGAATCCGCGGCGCCGGAAAACACGCGCTACTCGCCAATAGAAGGATGACTAACGTGAAGCTCGTCGAACCTCCCTCGTGTAGCTCGCCATCTGCAATCGTCTTCATCGGCAAGAACAGCCGGGGCAACTGGGTCGCCCAGGAACAAAGCGGTCTCTATGGCGGCCTGTTCGTCAACCGCGCCCAGGCCATCAAATATGCGCTGTTCGAGAACGGCCATCGCCCCGAAACCATCGTCGAACTGTCGCGCGAGATCGAACTCGACATGGGCGACAAACTCGCCTCCCCCGCCGCCGGCAACCGGCGCGTCGCGTGATACATCGAGCGTCCGTCATTCAGGAGGGCCAGATGGGTCATTCCGCCTCCAACCGGGAACAGGTCATCGATACCATGATCGGCCTCACCCGCCTTTCCAGCCTGCATCGCGCCATCGTCGCCGGCCATGACAGCATGGAACTCTATCTGGCGCTGCGGCGGCGCGGGTTCGTACGCGTGGCCACCACCGCGACCTGCCGCATCCCCAAGCAGCAACACGCCGTCGGCCTGATCACGGGGCAAAACTCGCTTGCCGCCATTGAAGCAGCCCTGGCGCAGATCTCGCAATTCCTCAGCCGAAGCGCGGCAATCGCCGTCCTGATCGATTCCCGCGAAAGCGGAGTCTGCCTGAAGGTCCGCACCCGGCTGGAACAGATGGGCTTCCGGATCGAAGCCGGCGTGCGGTGCCAGCAGGGCCTCGTGCTCTCGGCCTACCGGCAGGGCTTCACCCAGATGGAAATCGCAGCGTGAACGCCGATGACCCACCCCGCACATCCCGCCCTTTGGCTTTCGGGCTATATCCCCGACCTGCCCACGCCTTTCGATGAAGCGGACAATCTCGATCTGGCGGCATTCGCACGGCTTTGCGAGCGCCAGATCGAAGCCGGCGTCTCGACGATCGTCGTCGGCGAAACCGCCGGCGAAGCCTCCACGCTGACGCCGGCCGAGCACGAGGCCATCGTGCGCGCCGCCGTCGAGATCGCGCGCGGCCGTGTCCGCATCATTGTCGGCGCCGGATCGAATTCAACCAGCCAGGCCATCGAGCTGACGCGGCGCGCCGAGGCCGCCGGCGCCGATGCGGTGCTCTCGGTAGTGCCCTATTACAACAACCCGATGCAAGCCGGCATCTACGCGCATTTCCGGGCGATCGCGGTCTCGACCTCGCTGCCCATCATCCTGCACGACGTTCCCTCCCGGACCATCCGCGAACTCTCCGACGACACGTTGGCGCGGCTGGCCAAATCCGCGCAGTTCATCGGATTGCGGGATGCGAGCGGCGATATCACCCGCCCCTTGCGCCTGAGGCCAAATCTGCCGCCGGGGTTTCGGCTGCTCTCCGGCGAGGACGTAACCGCGCTCGCCTTCATCGCCAATGGCGGGGACGGCTGCATTTCGATGGTATCGAATGTCGCGCCGGATCTGTGCCAGGCGATCCTCTCCAACTGCCGGCAGGGCCGATTGCAGTCGGCGCGATATTTGCAGAGCCGGCTGGAACCGCTGACGGCTGCGCTCGCCAGGGAAAGCCCCGCCGCGCTGAAATACGCGCTGTGCCTGCTCGGCTTCATGTCGCCCGCCACCCGGCTGCCGATCGTCGAACTGGCCGATGCGGATAAGGCCGAGGTCGCAAGCGCGATCGCCGCGATCGGCGACGAGGATATCGCCTGTCCGGTCGAGAACTGGCACGGCCGCCTTCTCACAGAAGCTGCCGCTTCGTCGTATAGGCGTTTTGAATGAGTTCAAGCGTTCCCGGAAACGAATGGCGCGCCAGGACCCCTGCGCGCCTGGCAATTGGCGATACTGCGCTTCGCCGTGACACTGGATAATGCCGACAGATTGGCCATCATGGCTATTGCGAGCGAGATCGACAGGCTTGGTCCCGAGCGCGACGGCAAGCCGGATTTTGGCTTTTTTCGCCGCACCAGTGCGGAGGTTTGCGCCGCCATTCTGCAGCCGAATGAACTTACGGCCACGTTGTTGCACCAATACCTTGCGCGAATTGACGATGGTCGCCTCAAGCGCGCCTTCGCAGGAGCCCTTGAAGCCGACCAAACGAAGACATCTCCGGTCACCGAGCCTTTCAGGCGCGATAGCCGATTGTGGAGAGGGCTTTCCTTGCCGGGTAACCCGTAACTCCAGCGGAACCGAAGCACGTCTGGAATCGCAGCGCGAATTCAGGTGCCGCTGGCGGGCGTGCGATCAAGAAGGTGCTTTTCACGCCATTTCGGTCCGGGGCCGCGCATGTAGTACCGGTGAGGCTGGTAGGCCCTGCGCGGCCCGTCCCAGGACGGACCGAGAAACGTCAGCACGGAGCTGACGATTTTGCGCAAGCTGGAAACCAGGAGGGATGCGGTTCGCGACATATGACGCCTCACGCTGACAGGAAGTGAAACCGAAAGGGCGGGCCGGCCGGCCTGTTCTTTCAGGGTTAGCGCTCGGCGGGGTGGGACTTGCCGGTCACCCAGCTCTCGCTCGATCGGTCGAAGCGGATCCCGCGAAGCTCGAGTTCGCGCTCCATGCGGCGCAGTTTCGAATTGGCGATCGCCTCGATCATAGTCCTGAAATAGCCGGTGACGTGCCGCAAGGCGTTGCGCGCGTGGACGCGCGCGCGCTTTCCCGGCGTCCGGCCGAACCGGTAGCCGTCTGCCGATCGGCTCCGGGCCATCAGATAGTCCCGGTAATCGTCGCCGTAGAGCAGATCCCGGAATTTGTCGTCGTTGGTCGGATAGTGAGACATCTTCGAACTCCACCGTCGGCCCGGATTAGGGGCATTGGGTCACGAAGATGCGGATGGCCGCGTAGGAAATCGAGGCGGCCCGCCGCTCTGTCTCATAGGCGCGGCATAAATGCTCCAAGTGGCGGCAGCGGCGCGACTTTCACTCACCGGCTTTTATATCTCTCCTATGAGAAGCAATGCCGCGCCGTCTCGCATTCCTATGGCCTCGTCGGCACATCATGGCCGTTAGAATCGTCAGGAGGCCGCCATGGCCGCGATCACCTTCAATGCCGCTCATCGGAAAGAGCAAGCCCGCAAACAGCTCGACGCCGCGCTCGCCGCTTACCGCGAGATGCTGGATCGCTTTGTCTCCAACCAGATGCGACAGGCCGCAGCCGAGGCCGAGCTGGCTCGCCCGCGCAAAGCCGCCGACGCGACATCGCCATCGAAAGCCCCGTCATGACCGCCGTGCAGCTGAAATGCCCAGATATGTCGCCACGGCAGGCGTCCGGACGTTCGACCGCCGCGGTCGCACGAGAAGGCGCAACCGTCACCGCGCCGTTTCGGCCGCTCGATCCCGACATCGTCAGCGAGGCGATCCCGGCATTCTTCATCGGCCGCAACAAGGAGGGCTTTTGGGTCGCCCGCGACGTCAATGGGCGGATCGGCGGTATCTTCCTGCGCGAGAGCTCCGCCCTGTCCTTTGCAAGAAAGCATAGCGGGGCCGCTGGCTGCGCAACCGTCTATCTGTCCGAGCGATTCGAACTCGATCTGGAAAACCAGGGCAATCCCCTGGTCGTGAAGCTTGCATCGCTGATCGCCTTTGCGAGGCATCCGCGTGCGCAACTCACCGCCCTCATCGGCAAGATGACGGGAGCGATCAGGCGATCGACGAAGGATTGCTGAATGACGATGCTGACGCACACGCGCGGCCCGTTCGAACGCGCTGCCCATTCATCGGCACGCCCATGTCCGGGCGGCGCGAAGGGCATCTGGCGGCGAACAAGCGCTTTCTTGCCGGCGTCCTGATAATCCTGGCGGCGGGGACCGCTGTCGCCGCCATCATGGCGCTGAAGATCGCGATCTATCTGCCGCGCTTTATCCATCATTGACGCAAGGCGGCTGTTACGCGCGTCTCCACCGGGCCTGGGGGCGGCACCGCCGCCCAGGCTTTGCGTGCATTTTTTATGTCGACTATCAAGCGCGGGCGGCTTCCCAACGGAATTCCGATGGTGACGCGCCCCGGTTGATACCTTTATACTTCGGGGCGACGCGGTGATTTAACGGTTGCGAAGGCTCGCTTTGCCTGCCAAGGAGGCAAGCTGCGCTTGCGTCGCGCGGAGATACTTGGGGGATACGATGAAGCCTGGCGGTGCAGACCTGTGACGACGCTGGATCGGATTCTCGACACGGCGGCGGATAATCTCAGAGTCGCAAAGATTCTGGTCCAAATGGGCCTCGACCCCAACAACATCACATACGACGCGTTGTTTAATCGCCTTCTGGAGATTTTGCTCGCCAATATCACGCTCGCCAACATGTTTGCCCTGGTCGGCGCCGTCTTCTTTGTCGCCACCTTGCTGACACAGACCATGGTGCCGCTGCGCGTCGCGAACATGATCGGTTGCGCATTCTTCGCCGTCTTCGGCGCGCTCACGGGAGCCATCACGACCTTCCTGTTGTATCTGCTGATGGTTCCCATCAATGCGTATCGCCTCCGTCAAATGCTCGTCCTCATCAAGAAGGCGCGCAGCGCAACGCAGGGCGATACGTCGCTGGAATGGCTCAAGCCGTTCATGACCGAGCGCAAATATCGCAAGGGCGATGTTCTGTTCAAAAAGGACGATGCCGCCCACGAGATGCTGCTGACCGTCACCGGAAAATTCCTGGTGAAGGAAATTAGCGTCGAACTTCCACCGGGCCAACTGATGGGCGAATTTGGTTTTCTGACGCCCGATAACCGACGAACCGCGACGATCGAATGCATCGAGGATGGTCATGTGCTGACTATCGCTTACGAAAAGCTGCTCGAAATCTACTTTCAGAACCCGCAATTCGGCTATTACTTCCTGATCCTGACCAGCCAGCGTCTGCTGGAAAATATTGCGCGGCTCGAAGGGATTGTCGCGCAAAACAAGGCCTTGCAGCAGGCCGCGGCTGCGAGCGGCTCGAACTGAGCCTCGGCATACAAGCGCCGGGTACGCGCGAAGCTATTCCGCCGCAGTCCGCATTTCGGCCTTTTCGGCCCTGACCGCGCAGAACTTGAATTCCGGAATCTTGCCGAACGGATCGAGCGCCGGATTGGTCAACAGGTTGGCGGCGGCTTCCGCGTAGCAGAACGGCATGAACACCATGTTCTCCGGCACGTCGCGATCGGAGCGCACCTTGACCTCGACGGCGCCGCGCCGGGTTTCCAGCCGGATCAAATCGCCGGGCCAGACCTTGAGGCGTCGCATGTCCTTGGGCGACATGAACGCCACCGCCTCCGGCTCGATCTGGTCGAGCACGCTGGAGCGCCGCGTCATCGAACCGGTGTGCCAGTGTTCGAGCACGCGGCCGGTGGAGAGCACCATCGGGTATTCGTCGTCGGGCACTTCATCCGGCGGCAGCACGCGCGCCGGCACGATCTTGCCGCGGCCGCTCTCGGTCGGAAACCCCGTGGTGAAGATGATCTCGTTGCCGGGTTTGTCGGGATCGTCGACCGGATAGGTCACCGCGCCCTCGCGCACCAGCCGCTCCCAGGTGATGTTCTTCAAGGACGGCATCACCTCGGTCATCTCGGTGAAGACGTCGGCCGGCCCGCCGTAATTCCAGGGCAGCCCCATCCGCCTGGCGATCTCCTGGATGATCCAGAGATCCTGCTTTGCGTCGCCGGGCGGTTTTATCACTTCGCGCGCCAGCTGCACGCGGCGATCGGTATTCGTGAACGTGCCGGACTTTTCCGCGAACGCCGAGGCCGGCAGGATCACGTCGGCATGGAACGCGGTTTCGGTGACGAACAGGTCCTGCACCACGAGATGCTCGAGTTTCGCCAGCGCCTCGCGGGCGTGCTGCAGATCGGGGTCCGACATCGCGGGATTTTCGCCCTCGATATACATGCCCGTGATGTCGCCGGCATGGATCGCGTTCATGATCTCGACCACGGTCAGGCCGCGCACGGGATCGAGGTCCTGGTGCCAGAGCTTTTCGAAGGGTTCGCGCAGATCGGTGCGCCCGACCGGCTGGTAGTCCGGCAGGAACATCGGAATTAGCCCCGCGTCGGACGCGCCCTGCACGTTGTTCTGGCCGCGCAGCGGATGCAGGCCCGTGCCGGGGCGGCCGACCTGGCCGGTGATGAGCGCGAGCGCGATCAGGCAGCGCGCATTGTCGGTGCCGTGAACATGCTGGCTGATGCCCATGCCCCAGAAGATGATCGAGGATTTGGCGCGCGCATACATCCGCGCCACTTCGCGGATGGTTTCCGCCGGGATGCCGCAGATCGGCTCCATCTTCTCCGGGGTGAAATCCCCGGTGCGCGCCTTGAGATCCTCAAAACCCTCGGTATAGCCGGCGATATATTGCTCGTCGGTGAGGCCCTCGCTGATGATGGTGTTGATCATCGCGTTCAGCATCGCGACGTCGCTGCCGGCCTTGAACGCCAGATGCGTGTAGGCATGGCGCGACAGCGCCTGCCGGCGCGGATCCATCACGATCAGCTTGGCGCCCTTCTTGGCCGCGTTCTTGATGAAGGTCGCGGCGACCGGGTGGTTCACGGTCGGATTGGCGCCGATCACGATGATGACTTCGGCGTCCAGGGCGGCTGAGAACGGCGCCGACACCGCGCCGGAATTGAGGCCTTCCATCAATGCTGCGACTGAGGAGGCATGGCACAGCCGGGTGCAGTGATCGACATTGTTGGAGCCGAAGCCGGTGCGCACCAGCTTCTGGAACAGGTAGGCCTCCTCGTTCGAGCCTTTGGCGGAGCCGAAGCCGGCCAGCGCTTTTACGCCCTTGGTGTCGCGGATTTTCACAAGCCCCTTGGCCGCGATATCGAGCGCCTCTTCCCAAGACGCCTCGCGGAAATGCGTGAACGGATTGGCGGGATCGACCTGGTCGTTGGCGTCCTTCTTCACGTTCGGCAGCCGCACCAGCGGTTTAGTCAGGCGATTGGGGTGATGGATGTAGTCGAAGCCGAAGCGGCCCTTGACGCAGAGCCGGTTGTGATTGGCCGGGCCGTCGCGGCCCTCCGCGTAGATGACTTTCTCGTCCTTGACCTGATAAGTGACCTGGCATCCGACGCCGCAATACGGACACAGCGAGTCGACCTTCCGGTCGGCATACGTGACGCGGGTCTGGTTCTCGTCCAGCATCACCGCCGGCATCAGCGCGCCGGTCGGGCAGGCCTGCACGCATTCGCCACAGGCCACGCAGGTCGATTCCCCCATCGGATCGTCGAAATCGAACACGATCTTGGATTCGTGGCTGCGATAGGCCATGCCGATCACGTCGTTGACCTGAACCTCACGGCAGGCGCGCACGCACAGGCCGCACTGGATGCAGGAATCGAGATTGACCCGCATCGCCGGATGGCTGGCGTCGCCATCCCAGCGCTCGGCGGCCGGGAAACGGCTTTCGGTTACCTCGACCTTTTCGGCCCAGTGCCAGAATTTCGAATCCGGATCGTGCGAGGTCTCGCGCGCCGGCTGATCGGCGACCAGAAGCTCCATCACCATCTTTTGCGCCGCCACCGCGCGCGGGCTCGCGGATTTCACCTTCATGCCGACGTTCGGCGTGCGCTTGCAGGAGGCCGCCAGCACGCGCTCGCCTTCGATCTCGACCATGCAGGCGCGGCAATTGCCGTCGGGCCGGTAATCGGGTTCGGGCAAATAGCACAGATGCGGGATTTCCTGGCCCTGGCGCTTTGCGACTTGCCAGATGGTCTCGCCGTTGACGGCTTCGACCTGCTTGCCGTCGAGTTCGAACTGGATCTTGGTCATTCCGCGGCCTCTTTCGGCAGGAACTCATCCGGGAAATATTTAATCACTGACGTCAGCGGATTTGAGGCCGCCTGGCCGAGGCCGCAGATCGAGGCGTCGCGCATCGCCTGGCTCAATTCCTCGAGCAATTCGCGGTTCCAGACCGGCTTCTGCATCAACAGCGCCGCCTTCTGGGTGCCGACCCGGCAGGGCGTGCATTGGCCGCAGCTCTCGTCCTCGAAGAAACGCATCAGGTTCAATGCGGCGCCCTTCACGCTGTCCTGCTCGGACAGGATGATGACAGCGGCGGAGCCGATGAAGCAGCCATATTTCTCCAGCGTGCCGAAATCGAGCGGGATGTTGTCCATCGATGCCGGCAGGATGCCGCCGGAGGCGCCGCCCGGAAGATAGGCATGGAAGGTGTGGCCTTCAGCCATGCCGCCGCAGAATTCGTCGATCAATTCGCGCACGGTGATACCGGCCGGCGCCAGCTTCACGCCGGGATTCTTCACCCGCCCCGACACCGAATAGCTGCGCAAGCCGTGGCGCTCGTTGCGGCCGTGGCTGTTCCACCAGCCCGCGCCCTTTTCGACGATGTCGCGCACCCACCACAGCGTCTCGATATTGTTGATCAGCGTCGGCAGTCCGAACAACCCGACCTGGAACGGATAGGGCGGCTTGTGCCGCGGCAGTCCGCGCTTGCCCTCGATGCTTTCCAGAAGCGAGGATTCCTCGCCGCAGATATAGGCGCCGGCGCCGCGCCGCATATGCAGCACCGGACCGCCCGGCGGCAGTTTTGCAATTTCACGGTCCAGGATCTCGCGCGAGGCCGGATATTCGTCGCGAATGTAGATGTAGACATCGGACGCCTCCACCACATGCGCGCCAATCAGCGTGCCCTCGAGAAAGCGATGCGGATCGGTTTCGAGATAATAGCGATCCTTGAAGGTGCCGGGCTCGCCTTCGTCACCATTGATCGCCATCAGTCGCGGCCCGGGCTCCCCCAACACCGCGCGCCACTTCCGTCCCGTCGGAAATCCGGCGCCGCCGAGCCCGCGCAGGGACGCGTCGTCGAGCGCTTTCAGCAGATCTTCCTTCTTCAATTCGCCGGAGCGCAGGCGCTTCAAGAGCGTGTAGCCGCCGCCTTTCACATAGGCGTCGTAATCAACATAGTTGGGCAAATGCGCGTGGGTATCGCCGCCCTTCGCCGCGGCCAGCACGCCTGGGACGCTGGCGTGGTCGACGAAGTGATGGCCGACCTCGGCCGCGGGCGCGGTGTCGCAGCGGCCGACGCAGGGCGCGCGCACCACGCGAATGCCGGGGCCGGCACTGTCCTGCAATTCAGTCAACAACTTTTCCGCGCCGAGCATCGCGCAGGTCAGGGAATCGCAGACCCGAATGGTCAGCGGCGGGATATTGGCCTCGCCTTCCTTCACCACGTCGAAATGCGCGTAGAAGGTCGCGGTCTCGAATACTTCCGCAAACGACAGCTTCATCTCGTCGGCGAGGGCGGCGAGATGGGCGGCGGAGATCTGGTGATATTTGTCCTGGATCAGATGCAGATGCTCGATCAGGAGGTCGCGCCGCCGTGGCCGGTCGCCGAGCAGGAACTCGATCTCGTGGGCCGCGGTGGGATCGATCTGGCGTCCCTTGGGAGTCGATTTGGCCCGCTTGCGTCCCTCGCCGGGATGTTCGAACGCGCGGACCTGTTGCACATCATGACTCATTGGGACGTCTCGTTGCTGGCCTTATCCCGGTGACTCTAATCATTGGTATGCCACATGCCAAGGGAGAAAGCTGCTGCAGGAATAATGATTTAAGGGGCACGCAGCCCTCGCTGTCATGCCCCTCGAGCGGCTGCGATATATCGGTCGCAGGGCTTCAGGTCTTGCCCATGCAGTCTTCGATGTAGAACCAGCGGTCGTCGCCCGCGAGCCCCTTCGACTTCACCTCTTTGCGGCAAGCCTTCAGCTTGGGCTTGTTCGCGCTCCATTTGACCTTCATGTCCTTCAGCTTCTCCATCGTCAGCTTCATTTTCGAAGGTTTCGCGGCGGCCGGCGCCGGCGTGGCCGCCGGAGCCGTGGTCTGGGCCGAAGCCGTATGCAGGCTGCCCGCGACAAGCAGCATGGCGGCGAGACAAACACTGGTGCGAAGCATGGGAATCCCCTCAAGACTCATTTGATTAATCGAAAAGGCGTCGGACCGCGGGACGACGGTGGCCGTCCCGCGGGATAATGCGCAGCGGATCAGAAGATCTTGATCGCGCTTTCCAGGGTCTTCCAAACGCCCCAGGCCAGGGGAACGCCGACAAAGGCCCAGAACAGCGCCGCCTTGACGTCGAGCCCGCCCTTGCCAATGCCGAACGAGCCGTGCTGGACCGCCGCCTCGCGCTTGGCACCCGCCGCCTGCAGCCTGGCGACCTCGTCGGCGCTCATGTGCCATTTGTGATCGACCGGCTTGATCAGGAAGTTGCAGATCAGACCGGCGATCAGCATGGCGCACAGGATGTACATCGTGGTGTTGTAGAGCTGGTCGCGCGGCACCCCGGCCTGGAGCTGGAACTCGCGGATGTAGTTCACCACCACAGGACCGATGATGCCGGCGGTCGACCACGCCGTCAGCAACCTTCCGTGAATGGCACCCACGAACTGGGTTCCGAACATGTCGGCCAGATACGCCGGCACGGTGGCGAAACCGCCGCCATACATCGACAGGATGATGCAGAAGGCGCCGACGAACAGCAGCTTCGAGCCCATGGTGGCGAAGGTCGGCGCCAGCGCGTAGAGCGCGATGCCGATCAGGAAGAAGCAGTAATAAGTCGCCTTGCGGCCGATATGATCCGACAGCGACGCCCAGAAGAAACGGCCGCCGATGTTGAACAGCGACAGCAATCCGGCAAAGCCGGCCGCGATACCGGCGATCGCGACCTTCTGGTCAGCCGACAACTGGCCGAAGGTCAGGTTCGGCAATCCGATCAGCTTGCCGGCAAAGATCTCCTGCAGCATCGGCGAGGCCATGCCGATCACGCCGATACCCGCCGACACGTTCAAGCACAGCACCCACCAGATCAGCCAGAACTGCGGCGTCTTGTGCGCGTTGTCGAGATGAACGTGATGCTCCGAAATCATCGACTTTTTCTCGCTCGGCGGCGTCCAGCCGTCGGGCTGCCAGCCGGCCGGAGACACGCGATAGGCGAAGGCGCCGATCGTCATGAACACGAAATAGATCACGCCCATGGTAGCGAAGGTCTGCCAGACGCCGACATCGGTCGACGTCTTGAAGTAGTTGATCAGCAAGTTCGCCAATGGCGCGCCGATCATGGCGCCGCCACCGAAGCCCATGATGGCCATGCCGGTCGCCATGCCGCGACGATCCGGAAACCATTTGACGAGTGTCGACACCGGCGAGATGTAGCCCAGTCCGAGACCAACGCCGCCAATCACGCCGGACCCGAGCCACAGCAGCCAAAGCTGATGGATGTAAATTCCGAGGGCGCCGAGCAGCAGGCCGCCGCCCCAGCAGCACGCGGCGACGACGCCGGCCTTGCGCGGCCCGACGCGCTCGAGCCAACCGCCCCAGATCGCGGCGGAAACGCCGAGCAGCACGAAGAACAGGGTGTACATCCAGCCAAGGCTCGCCACCTTCCAGTCGCAGCTGGTGGTGAACAGCTCCTGCACCAGCGACATGTCCGGGCACGCTTTGCTAGCGGTGATCCCGATCGCGCGCGACAGCGGCAACCAGAACACGGAAAAGCCGTAGGCCATGCCGATGCACAGATGAATGCAAAGTGCCGCCGGGGGCACCAGCCAACGGTTGAAGCCGGCTTTCGCAACCGTATGCTCGCGATCGAGAATCCCCTCGCCGCCACGAGACATCGTGCCGGCGCTATCAAGTGTAGCCATTCAATCCTCCCCTACAGCTGCCCCGCGCAGGGCACGTCTGTCGCGTCCATGATCCACTATCTTAAGTTCCATTACCCCGTGCAAGCTTCTGCCTTGCTGCTCCGCACCATTCCGAAATGCGCCGGTCCCCCAGCGCGCATTCGAAGTTTCCAACACCGTGAGAGACCGGATATGCCGCTCGCCGCTACCCGACCCGGGTTCAACCCAGGATTGCGTGTCATATTACCGGAAAGCACCGCTCTCTCAGGCCCACAGAGAGGCGAGATTGGGCAGAAGCTCCATTCTGTGTCGATATGGCAAATGGTAGCGTGGCTCAGCCTGTCCCCCCAGCCCAGTGCAGCAAGCCAAGGGATCATGTCCAGATTTTGTTCCCGCAACCACGGAAAACTAACCATTTGCCTTTTCAATCAGATCATCTGCTTTTCTTATTAAAAAAACGATCTGCGACTCGCCCCGCTCGATGGCCTCGACCCTGTCGCCGGTTTCCCGAAGCAGATTGGGGATGTCGATCACCGACAGCGGATCGGTGCAGCGAACTTCCAGAAGGTCGCCCGGTTTCAATGCCTTCAGTGCCTTGCGCGTCTTCAGGGCCGGCAGCGGACATTTGAGACCGGTGAGGTCGAGTTTTGTCGTGGTCATATGCACCATAGATGGCGGAGTGGACCGGCATCGTCAACGGAGATGGCCTGGGACCGACCGCACGGCCTGTTCGGATGACGGTTACTTGACAACCAATACCGGACAAGCGGCCAGTTGGACAATGCGATCGGCGCGGCTGCCTATCATGCGCTCATACAATGCGGAATGTCCGGTCGCACCGATAACCAGCAGATCGGCGCCAATCTCGTCAACCAGGTCCACAATCATGCGAACCGGATGGCCGCTCACGAGGTGGACCTGTAGTTTTATGTCGCTTTGCTCGGCACGAAGGCGCGCGCGCTCGACCACTGGACGGAAACGGCGCGCGGCTATTCCCTTGGCTTCTCGCACCTCCTCGATGTACTCCGGCATTTGCGGGATCTCCTCGACGCAAACCAGATGAAGCGCCGCGGCGTTTTGTCTGGCCATTGCAATCGCCAGTTCGAGTGCTTTGACGGCCGGTTCCGACGAAACATGCGGCGAGGACTGTCTTTCCATATTTGGTTCTGTTGAAGCCAAATTCGAGCATTACGGCGTAAACGACCGCCACCGAGGTTGTCGACATGGCAACGCCCGCGAGCCAACTCGGCATCGGCTCCCAGCCCAGCACGAAATAGGCGGCAGCGGCGCATCCCAGAAATGGAAAGAAGAAGCTCGCGAGACCGACCGCTGCGGCCTCCTTCCATTTCAGCTTGAAAACGGCGGGGTCGAGTTCGGCGCCACCCGGTGTCAGCAAGAAGCGGTCAATCCGGGCAGCTTTTTGGATACGAGCTTTCGCAGATCACGCAGCAAATCGTCGCCCAGCTCCGAAAGGCCGTTGATTTCCTTTTGCGCCTCGATTGCGTGTTGTTTGCGCGACTCCGTTGCTTCCTGCTTGGTCGAGGCAAGCGCGTGCAGGTGCCCGGTCAGGCTTCCGGCACATGTGAAGAAATAACTAATCTGTCGCTGAAGCGAAGCGTCGAACAAATCCAATCGATCCGCATTTGATTCGTAAATCGAGAACCTGGGCAAGGCAAACGTGCCGAGTTCGTCAAGATTTTCCTCGGCCCCTGTCGCCATATCTTCAAGCTTCCGAACCTCTTCAAAGCGCTCCATACCATCTATCAAGGCTGCGATCTCTCCGATCAGAGCTAACGCAAGGCCTCGTCTCGAACGCGCACGTCCAAAGAGAAGCATGGTTTCCTCCCGCTTGGGTTCTTTGGTGACCTGAGCGCGCGCGGGAGCGAGCTCAGTGTAACTTAACAGCAGTCTACGCCATCGGCATAGCGGCAGTTGGCGGCGTCGCGTTCGCCGGACGCAAGACTGCGTAAACCATCCTTACATATCAACCACAATGGAGGCTGGGACGAATGTCTGATCCGGGGTCGACGACCCGACGGGCAAATCACCTGGGCGATTTATCGACCCCTCTGTCCAGCCCCTTTTGAAAAAATATTCTGATTTTCAGAAATAGCAAATCAGTCCATATAGTCGCCGTCCCGTTCCTCGGAGGGGCGTTGCGCAACGTCACGAAACGCGGAGCGGGATGCGGTGGCCGCTGGAAGCGCTAAAGACGAGAGCGCTTTCTCGCGGACGGCGAAGTCGTATGGTCCTGACGCCTCGACGCTGGCGTCAAGTTCTTGAGAAGCAAGCTTCTCAGGGATGACGGTGACAAAAAAGCCCGATCGCCGGGGAGAGTACGACATAAGCCGTAAAACCATTGCGCGGGGAATGCCGGGTGTTTCCCGGTGTGACCTGACTAACGCGTGTGCTCTTTGCTTTCTACCATCGCACACGCGGCTATCGGGCGCATCGGGCGCCCGGCATTCCCTGCGCCCTCTCTGATGAGGAGGGCGAATATTTTTTCAAAAACTCGGGTGCTTCGCGCCGCGAGATAGCGGTCCTGTGCGTGTCATTTTATCCGCTGTTTAGGCTTCGTCGCGTTCGTGATTTTGAGCCGGCTTGCGGCCTTGCGATCGAGAAGGCGACCTCCATGCACAATTCACATCAGGCTGGCATAACCGAGGAATCCGACCGTCTGGCCCGGTTCGACTTGCGCAATATCCTCGCCGAGCTCAACCAGCCCGTCGGTGTCGACCAGCGACGACAACAGGCCGGCGCCCTCGCGCGGAAATTTTGTCGCCTCGAGCACACCGTCTGTCGCGCGGCGCAGGCTGGCCCGGACATATTCGCGGCGGGCGATCTTCTTCTTGTAGGCAAAGGCCGCGCGCACCGGCATCGGAACGATCGGCTGTTGCAGGGCTCCCGCCAGCGCCAGCACGGTCGGCCGCACCACATGGACGAAGGTGACAAAACTCGCGACCGGATTTCCGGGCAGCCCGATGAACGGCGTGCCGCCGATGATTCCCATCGCCACCGGACGGCCGGGTTTGATGGCCATGCGCCACAGCACCAGCCGCCCCGCGCCTTCAACGGCGGCCTTGACGTGGTCCTCCTCGCCGGTCGACACGCCGCCGGTGGTCAGGAGCAGATCGTGGCTGTCCGCCACCTGCTTCAGGCCCCGCGCCAGCGACGCGCGATCGTCGCTGATAATGCCGAGATCGCTGATCTCGCAGCCGAGCCGGCCCAACATCGCCATCAACATGAAGCGGTTGGAATCGAACAATTGCGCAGGTCCGCGCTGAGCGCCCGGCGACACCAGTTCGTTGCCGGTCGAAAACACCGCGACCCGGATCCGCCGCGTCACATCGATTTCGGTCAGGCCGAACGCCGCCGCCAGCGCGACATCCTGCGGCCGCAGCCGCCGGCCTCGCGCGAGCGCGGCAGTCCCCATCGGAATGTCCTCGCCGGCGGGACGGACATTGGCACCGGGTTTCAGGCCCGCCGGGAGCACCACCCAGCCCTCGCTGTCGAGCCGCACGTCCTCCTGCATGAACACGGTGTCGGCGCCCTCGGGCATCGGCGCGCCGGTGAAAATCCGCACCGCATGGCCGGGCTGGATCGCCTCGCTTGCCGACGCGCCGGCCTGAATTCGCCCGGCCACGGCAAAGGCCGCCTCCGCCCCCTTCGGCAGATCGAGACTGCGCACCGCATAACCATCGACGGCGGAATTGGTAAACGGCGGCAGCGGCAGCGGGGCCGCAATGTCGCGCGCGAGAATCCGCCCGTCGGCCGCGTTCAGCGCCACCGTCTCGAGCTCCTCAACCCGCGTGACCCGCGCGGCGATGAGCCCGACGGCCTCATCGACCGACATCATTGGGCCGCCGAAGGCAAAGCAATCGTCGGACAATTGCGCCATGATTGTCTCAGCTTTCGCCGGCGCCGCGCGCCAGCAGTTCTTCGAGCGACATCGCCGATCCCAGCATCATGGCGGCGACGGCCGCGATGTCATCGAGATGGGCAACCGGAAGCGCGGTTTCAACCGCGGCATCGGTGGCGATGCCCGCGATCGCGGGATCGCCCGGGAACAGCAGCGGCTTGCCATTGGCAGCGCGATGCACCTCGATCTTGCGATGCGGCTCGGCCTTGAAGCCTTCGACGATGACCAGATCGACCGGCGACATTTTCTTCAGCAATTCCGGCAGACGCGGCTCGGCGGCCCCGCGCAATTCATGCATCAGGGCCCAGCGGTTGGCGGAGGACACCAGCACCTCGGTGGCGCCGGACTGGCGATGCACCCAGGAATCCTTGCCCGGCACGTCGACGTCGAAATGGTGGTGGGCGTGCTTGACGACGGAAAGGCGCAATCCGTTGCCAAGCAACAGCGGGATGACCCGCGACAACAGCGTGGTCTTGCCGGCACCGCTCCACCCGGCGAGGCCTATCACTTTCATCTTGATCTCCAGGCCACTTATTCTCACACCACCGCGGAACCGGGCTAGGTTTTGCCTCTGCGTGCTTTATATCGGCTAACAGATAATGTCATGCTAGCTTGCGAGCGATGATGAAGATCGACAAAACCCCCGTTCCCCTGATTGTCCCGGACCCGCACGACCCCCGGCTGACCGAACGCGTCGCCGGGACCGATCAGACCGGCGCCACTGTCGAGATCAACGTGCCGGTGGAACGGCCGCTGACGCTTTACCTGAACGCGCAGGAGATCGTCACCATGATGACGATCGGCGATTATCCGGAATATCTGGCGCTCGGCTATCTGCTCAATCAGAACATGCTGAAATACAACGACGTCGTCACCGAGGTCGAATATGACGACGACCTGCAGGTGGTGGTAGTGCGCACCGAGCATCACACCAATTTCGAACAAAAACTGAAGAAGCGCACGCAGACCTCGGGCTGCGCGCAGGGCACCGCGTTCGGCGATCTGATGGAGGCGATCGAAAGCGTCGCACTGCCGAACGCCGAGCTGCGCACCTCCTGGCTCTACCAGATGACGCACACCATCAACACCATGCCCTCGCTTTATCTCGAGGCCGGCGCGATCCATGGCTGCGTACTGTGCAAGCAGGGCACGCCGCTCTGCTACACCGAAGACGTCGGCCGCCATAACGCCGTCGACAAGATCGCGGGCTGGATGTTCCGCCATGACGTCGATCCCGCCGACAAGATCCTCTACACCACCGGACGGCTGACCTCGGAGATGGTGATCAAGACGGTGCGGATGGGAATTCCGATCCTGATTTCGCGCTCGGGTTTTACCGCATGGGGCGTTGACCTCGCGCGGCAGGTCGGACTGACCCTGGTCGGGCGCGCGCGGGGAAAACGCTTCATCGCACTGTCGGGCGAGGCACGCATCGTCTACGACCAGGACCTCGCCTATGTCGAGGAAGAATCCGCCCGTCACAAGCGCAAGGGCAACGACCGTGACGAATAGTTTTCCGCCGACATCAAGCGACGCGCCGGCGACGTCAAGGGACGCGCCGGCAACGCCTGGCGTTTTACTGGCCGGCGGGCTGGCGCGGCGGATGGGCGGTGGCGACAAGCCGATGCGCACGATCGGCGGCCGCACCATCCTCGAACGCGTGATCGCGCGGCTGAGGCCGCAATGCGATGGGCTGATTCTCAATGCCAACGGCGATCCGGCGCGCTTTGCCGGTTTTGGTCTGCCCGTGATCCCCGATTCAGTTGAGGATTTTCCGGGACCGCTCGCCGGCATTTTGGCAGGCCTCGACTGGACCGCAGCCAACCGGCCGGAGGTCGCGTGGGTCTTGAGCGCGGCGGCCGATTGTCCGTTCCTGCCGCGCGATCTGGTCGCGCGGCTGCACGAGGCGCGCGCCGGGGAGAATGCGCAGCTCGCGGTGGCGGCGTCCGACGGCCAGTCGCATCCGGTGATCGGATTGTGGAGCGTGGCGCTACGCGAGGAACTCCGCCACGCGCTGGTCGTGGAAGATATCCGCAAGATCGACCGCTGGACCGCGCGCTACCGGCTCGCCACCATGACCTGGCCGACCACGCCGCTCGACCCGTTCTTCAACGCCAATACGATGGACGACATCGCGGAGGCCGAACGGCTGGCGGCGCTGGATGGAGGGTGAACGCTACGCCTTGCGAAACCCCGCCCGCTCCAGTGCCGTGCGGCTTTCTTCCGACGCCAGCGCCCGCAGGAATGCCTGCACCGCGGGGCGATTCTTCCGCGCCGTCACCAGCGCAAAATCGTAGTGCTCTTCCGCGAGCGGAATGAAGCCGAGGCCTGCTTCATGCGCGACCGGCGCGATGGTCATGCCCCAGTCGGCGCGATGCTGCGCGATCGCGGCGGCGACCGCGTTGTGCGACTTCGGCTGATTCCAGTAGCCGTCCGGCCGCGCCTCGCTGACGAGCCGGTCGATCAGGATGCGCGTGCCCGCGCCCTGGTTGCGGTTGACCATGATGCAAGATGGGTCGGCGAGCGCGGCGCGCACCGCTCCCTGCGCGTCCAATCCCGCAAACCGCGCATCGCCCCTGCGAAACACGATGCCCTGCATCCGCCGCCACCCCGGCACCAGTTCAAGGCCCTCACCAAGAAAGGGAACGTTGTAGGTCCCGGTCCTTTCATCGAACAGATGAATCGGCGCGAAATCGCATTCGCCGCGTTTGGCGGCGGCGAGGCCGCCGAGACTGCCCACCGCGATCGACCGCACCATGATTCCCGCATGCGCAAGCCCCGCCGTCACCAGATCGAGCCCAGTGCAGTGGCTGCCGACGATGACGAGATCGGGCACGCGCACATGCGGCGTGAACAGCGTCACCTCGGCCTCGGTGCCGGCCGGCATCTGGTCGGCCAACGCGTCGATCTTCAAAAAACCGTCGGCCTGCGCGAACGAGGTGATCGCGCCGCTTCCCTTGCCGGAGGGATAGGCGATCAGGCCGTCGGTGCCGTCGACCAGCGACACCATCACGAATTCGGTGCGGCCGAGTTCGGAGCCGATCCGCACCGGGACTTTTGCCATGACCTTGGCGTCCGAACGCGGCGGCAGGCCCGCCATCCGCCGCAGCACCGGCACGATCATGTCGTGGAAGGTGAACATCGCGGAAGTCGGAAACCCCGGCAGGATCACCACCGGCTTGCCGTCGCAGACCGCGAGACACAGCGGCTTGCCCGGTTTCAGCGCCACGCCATGGGCGACGATGCCGGGCTTGCCGAGTCGGGCGATGATGCGGTGGGACAGGTCGCCCGCGCCTTTCGAGGTGCCGCCCGACAGAACCAGCATGTCGCAGGTCTCAAGCGCGTTGCGCATCGCGGCTTCGAGTTTTTGCTCATCGTCGGCAACGGCACCGAGAAAGTTCGCCTCGCCGCCATTCTCGTTCACCGCCGCCGCGACGATGGCGCCGTTGGTGTCGTAGATCTCGGCAGGGGCCAGCGGCCGGCCCGGCTGCACCAGTTCGTCGCCGGTGGAGATCACGGCGACGCGCGGCCGGCGCGCGACCACGACTTCCGCGATCCCGCAAGCCGCGCACATGCCGATCTCGCGCGAGCCGATCACGGTGCCGCTGCGCAACAGCGCCTCGCCGCGCGCGATGTCGGAGCCGGCATAGGACACGAATTGGCCAGGCGAGGCGGCGCGGCGGATCTCGATCGCGCGGGCGCCCACGGGCTGGGTATGTTCGACCATGACGACGGCGTCGGCGCCGCGCGGCAGCGGACCACCGGTCGCGATGGACGTCGCCGTTCCCGACAGCACCGGGCGCGTCGGCGCGGTACCGCAGGCGATGACTTCTTCGTTCAGCTTGACGCGGACCGGCCTGGCTTCGCCGGCCGAGACGAGATCGGCGGAGCGCACCGCGAACCCGTCGACATTGGAGCGGTCGAACGGCGGCACGTCGATCGGCGCCACGATATCCTGCGCCAGCGTGCCGCCGAGCGCATCCGCAAGCTTCCGCCGCTCGCCTGGAACCGGCCGCGGAAACAGCGCAGCCTCGAACCGCGCCAGCGCGTCTTCGCGCGACAGGATGGTCAGGAACTGGTCCTGATCCATCGGATCGCGGTCTTTCGGCAACGGCGCATTGGTCATGGCGGGAACCTATATCAGTCCCGCAGCATATAGGCATCGACCGGCGTGCCCGCAGCAAAGCCCTCGGCCCCGCCGGGCACCACCAGCCATGCATCGGCGCGGGCGATCGCATCGAGCGAGAGATCGCCGACCGCCAGCGGCAGCCAGCGGCCTTCGATCTCTTCCACCAGCGCGAGTTCGGCGATGCCCACGGTTGAGGCAATTTTGCGGGCCAGCGGCAGGGTCACGGCCCGTCGCGGCCCACGCCAGGACAAGGCGTCCAGCACCGGCAGCGCGAGCGTCCACCACCCCGCGAGCGCCTGATCCGGCGCGCCCGGCAGCGCGATCACGGGAATGGTTCCAATCCGGCCGACCGCCGCTGTCCGGCCGGGCTGCACGGCGATGCCGTGCACGATGACCTCGCCCCGCCTGCCCAGGGCCGCGATAACCGCATCGCTGCCGCCGACGCCAGTGCCGCCCGTGGTAATCAGCAGATCGCATGCGCCCGCATCGGCGGCGGCAGCGACCGATGTCGCATCGCGCGCCGCGGCTTCGATGCAGACCACATCGGCCCCGGCAGCCCGCGCGCTTTCCGCGATCAGCTGCGCCGTTACCGCTTCGCCCGAGGCAGCCGGAATATTGACGACGCGCAGCCGCGGACGGCGCACGTTCAGTTCGGCAAGACCTGCCGCGCGCGCGATCAAGAGATCGAGCGGGCGAATCCGCCGCCCGGGGGCGATGAGAACGCCTGCTCCGGTGATTTCGCTGCCGGCGCGGCGAACGCCTTGCCCCGGGATCGCCTCCGCCAGCGCCTGAACGATCGGGCCTGTTTGATCCAGGAGGTCGGCATCGATCACGCAGTCGCACCCCGCCGGCATGGCCTCGCCGGCTTCGACCCAGACCGGTGGCGTGGGAAGCGGCAGCGGCGAGTAGGACGAGGCGCCCACGAGATCGCGGGCCCGCAATGCCCAGCCATCGCTGACGGCGGTATCACGCAGCGGATGAGCTTGCAGCGGCGGCATATCCGCCGCGACGCAGCCCAGGGCTTCGGCCAGCGGAAGTGCCACCGGTGCGACCGGTTCAAGCCCATGCCGCAATGCCGCGAGCGCCGCGTCGAGCGGGGTGAGGGAAACCGGCAATCGCTGGGTCGGGATCATCCGGAAATGGTGGACCACGTGTCGTCGCTTTGGCAACTCTGTCCTGCAAATGCCATGTCGTCCCCGCGGACAGCGGGACACCGGCGCAAGCGCAATTGCGCTCGTAGCCCGGTACGCGCCAGGCGCATATCGCGGACCGGGGAGATGGTTTCATGACACTTACGAAATTGCAGAAATAGCAACGAGCCGCACTAAGCGAATCGAACAAGGCGCGGATGCTCAAGCGCCCTTCTTGTCCGCGTCCGGAAAGAACAGCTGCTGGCCGTCGATCCTGTAGCCCGCGATCACCTTTTGGCCTTCCGGCGAGATCAGCCAATCGACAAAGGCCTGGCCCAGCTCCTTCTTTACGCTGGGATATTTTTCGGGGTTCACCAGCATGACGCCATATTGATTGAACAGCCGCTTGTCGCCCTCGACGACGATTTCGAGATCGCCGCGGTTCTTGAAGGAAATCCAGGTGCCGCGGTCGGACAGCGTGTAGCCGTTCATCGCGGCCGCGGTGTTGAGCGCCGCACCCATGCCCTGCCCGATCTCGCGGTACCACGGCCCCTTGCTGGCTGATATATCGATGCCGGCCTGCTTCCAGAGCGCGAGTTCGGCCGAATGGGTGCCGGACCTGTCGCCGCGCGAGACGAACGGCGCGGCCTTGGCCTCAATGGTCTTCAGCGCGGTCTCGATATCGCTGCCCTTGACGCCGGCGGGATCGGACTTCGGCCCGATCAGCACGAAGTCGTTGTACATCACGTCGAAACGCTTCACGCCAAAACCTTCGGCGAGGAATTTTTCTTCCTGCGCCCTGGCGTGGACGAACACCACGTCGGCATCGCCGCGCCGCGCGGTGTCGAGCGCTTGTCCGGTGCCTTGCGCGATCACCTTCACCTCGATGCCGGTCTTGGCCTTGAAGATCGGCAAGAGATAGCCGAACAGCCCGGAATCCTGCGTCGACGTGGTCGAGGCCACCACGATCGAGCGGTCCTCCGCGCTGGCAGGCGCTCGGTAGACGAGGGCCCCAACCAGAACTGCAAGTACGAGCGATAGAACGCGGGATGCCATGACTTCCTCCTTTCGCAACTCAAATCACGAGGTCGCCGCGCAGGAAGGCGGCTGCCTCTGGTGTCGTCGGATGATCGAGAAAATCTGCCGTGCAGGCCCGTTCGCACAGCGCACCACGGACGAGGAAGATGACGTCGCCCGCGAGCCTGCGCACCTGACCGAGATCGTGCGAGGCCATCACGATCTTGATGCCGGATTGCACCGCGCTCAGCACGATCTCTTCGACGCCGCGCGTCGCGGCGGGATCGAGATTGGCGGTCGGCTCGTCGAGCAGTAGGATTTCCGGATCGCGCGCCAGAGCGCGCGCGAGCGCCAGCCGCTGCTGCTCGCCACCCGAAAGCCGCCGCGCCGGCCGTTGCGCCAGGCCGGAAAGCCCGACCCGATCAAGCAACGCGGCGACGCGGTCGGCGCGCTCGTGGCGCGGGCAGCCTGCCTGCGCCAGCGCATAGTCGACGTTGGCGGCGGCAGTTCTTCGCAGCATCACCGGGCGCTGAAACAGGATCGCGCGGCGCGTCATGGCGCGGTCGGCGCGGCCGCCCCAGGTGACGCGGCCCGCCGACGGCGCATCGAGCCCCATGCAGAGCCGCAGCAGGCTGGTCTTGCCCGCGCCGTTCGGTCCGACGATCAGCGTCGGCGCTCCCGGGACGATCGTCAGATTCAAGCAGTCGAGGATCACGGTTGCGCCCGCCTGCAGCGAGACGTCCTCGAGAACCAGGGGAAGATCGCTAGCCGGCGCCCGCATCGTCACCCCGCCTGCCGTTCGGACCAGAGGCGCGTGCCCCAGGCGGCCGCATTGATCGCAAGAACGATCGCGACGAGGACGAGCCCCAGCCCCATCGCCAGCGGCAGGTTGCCCTTGGAGGTCTCCAGCGCCACCGCCGTGGTCATGGTACGGGTAAAGCCGTCGATATTGCCGCCGACGATCATGACCGCCCCGACTTCGGCGGCGGCGCGGCCGAACCCCGCCAGCAGCGCCGTGACCAGGCTGAAACGCGCGTCCCACAACAAGGTGATCATCCGGCGGGCCGGGCCGACATCCATGGCGGTCAGTTCGTCGCGATACTCGGCCCAGAGGTCCTCGACGGTCTGGCGTGTCGGCGCCGCGATGATCGGCACGATCAGGATGGTCTGGGCGATCACCATCGCCGAGGGCGTGAACAGAATACCGAATGCTCCGAGCGGGCCGGAACGCGACAGCAACAGGTAAACCGCAAGCCCGACCACGACCGGCGGCAGCCCCATCAGCGCATTAAGCAGCACCACCAGCACGGAGCGCCCGGGAAAACGGGTGAGCCCGAGCAGCGCGCCGAGCGGCATCCCGACCAAGGCGGCCAGAACGACCGCGGTCAGGCTGACCGCGAGCGACAGCTGCACGATCGCGAACAATGCGGGGTCGCCATTTGCGATTAGCTGCCAGGCGCTGAATTGGTCGGACATCGCGTTCTCCCACTGTCCTGTTCGGCAAGAATTCCACAACTGTCAATTGATTTGAACAGGCGCATAAATATGCATACAAGTGCAGGATGGAATTTTTGACCACCGCCGAGGCTGCCGACTATCTCCGGCTGGGGGAGCGCAAGCTCTACGAATTGGTCACCGCGGGCGCGATTCCTTGCAGCAAAGTGACGGGAAAGTGGCTGTTTCCCCGCCACGAGCTGGACCTCTGGGTGCGCTCGGGGCTGGCCCGGCCCGCCGGCATGCTGGCTGCGGACCCGCCGCCCATCGTCGGCGGCAGCCAGGACGACCTCCTGGAATGGGCGTTACGCGAATCCGGCTCCGGCCTTGCCTCGCTCGCCGAGGGCACTGCACGCGGCGTCGCGCGGCTCGAGCGGGGCGAGGTGATCGCTGCGGCCGTGCATTTCCACAGCCCCGCGATGTCGGAGGGTTCCACCGACGACGCCAATGTCGCCGCGGTGCGCACGGTGCCGGGGCTGCATGATGCGGTGTTGGTCGGCGTGGTCCGCCGCGAACAGGGACTTCTGGTCGCCCCCGGCAATCCGAAACAGCTCAACAGCCTGGCCGATGTGCTGGCCTCCCGGGTGAAAATGGCGGTCAGGCAACCCGGCGCGGGGGCGCAGATGTTGCTCGAGACGCTGCTGGCGCGCGCCGGTGCCGGCCCCAAGGATTTGCGCCGGCTCGAGCCGCCGTGCCTGACCGGTCCCGATCTCGCCGCGGCGGTCCGCGCCGGCAAGGCCGACTGCGGCGTCGCGACCCGCGCCGCAGCAAAAGCGGCGGGGCTCGATTTCGTCCCGCTGCTGTTCGAGAATTTCGATCTGCTGACCCGGCAGCGCAGTTATTTCCGGCCCTCGATGCAAGCGCTGGTCGGTTTCCTGCGCGACACCCGGCTAAAGCAGCGGGCCATTGAGCTCGGCGGTTACGACACCGCGCCCGCCGGCCTCATCCGTTTCGCCGCTTGATCGCATGTCTTTTGTTTGAGCATGATCTTTTCGAAAAACCGGCTGCCACTTTTTCGGATCATGCGCTGCGTTGACGCAGACTGCGAATTAATTGCCAGCCATCGGCCGGCGGCTTAAGCTCCCGGTCAAACAATCAGGGCCAATGCGCCTGACCATAACGGGAGGATATTCGTGATTTCAGCCAGAAGACTGTCCATGCTTGCCGCATTCGCTGCCGCGATCCTGCCGGCGCCGGCAGCGCTGGCGCAGGTCTCCGACGATGTGGTCAAGATCGGCGTTCTCACCGACATGAACGGTCCGGCGTCGACGCCGACCGGTCAGGGCTCGGTGACCGCGGCGCAAATGGCGGTGGACGATTTCGGCGGCACCGTGCTGGGGAAGCCGATCAGCGTGATCGTCGGGGATCACCAGCTCAAGCCGGATATCGGCGCGGGCATCGCGCGCCGCTGGTACGACATCGAGCAGGTCGACCTGATCGTGGACGTGCCGGTGTCGGCGGTGGGGCTGGCGGTCCAGAACATCGCCAATGAAAAGAAGAAGATGTTCATCGCCCACTCGACGGGCGCCGCGGATTTCCACGGCAAACTCTGCTCGCCCTATGCGATCCAGTGGGTGTTCGACACCCACGCGCTCGCGGCCGGCACCGCGCAGGAAGTAGTGAAACGCGGCGGCGACAGCTGGTTCTTCATCACCGACGATTATGCGTTCGGGCACTCGCTGGAAAAAGACGCTTCCGAAGTGATCCTCAAGAACGGCGGCAAGGTGATCGGCTCGGTCCGGCCGCCTTTCGCCACGCCCGACCTGTCCTCGTTCATCCTCCAGGCCCAGGCCTCGAAGGCAAAGATCATCGGCATCGCCGGCGGCCCGCCCAACAACGGCAACGAGATCAAGACCGCCGGCGAATTCGGCGTGCTGAAGGGCGGTCAGCAGATGGCCGCCCTGCTCGCCTTGATCACCGACATCCATTCGCTCGGCCTGCCCGCAGCGCAGGGGCTGTTGCTGACGACCTCGTTCTACTGGGACATGGACGACAAGACCCGCGAATGGTCGAAGCGCTATTTCGCCAAGATGAACCGGATGCCGACGATGTGGCAGGCCGGCGTCTATTCGTCGGTCATGCACTATCTGCAGGCGATCAAGGACACCGGCACCGACGAGCCGCTCAAGGTGGCGGCAAAGATGCGCGAGAAGCCGATCGAGGATTTCTTCGCGCGCAACGGCAGGCTGCGCGACGACAATCTGATGGTGCACGATTTGATGCTGGCGCAGGTCAAGAGCCCGGAAGAATCGAAATATCCGTGGGACTATTACAAGATCCTCGCGAAGATTTCCGGCGAGGATGCGTTTGGGCCGCCGAACCCGGCGTGCCCGCTGGTGAAGAAGTGAAGTAGGCGAGTAGCGAGTGGCGAATAGCGAATGGCAAGTAGTTTCTTATTCGCTATTCGCTATTCGCTATTCGCCATTCGCCCTACTTCACCACCCCGATCTCGCGGAAATATTTCAGCACGCCCGGATGGATCAGTCCGATATCGGGCGCCGCGGCCACCGTGTTCGCGGCCGTGGTCTCGCAGGCCTGCGCCAGTTTCTGGCAGAAGGCGCCTTCGACGCCGTGCAGCGTGCGCGCCAAATGATAGGCGACGTCGTCAGGCAAATTCTCGCGCACGAGAACAAAACTCCATGAGCCCACCGAAGGGATCGGCGCCGTCTGGTTCGGATAGCTGCCGGCCGGCACCGTCAGCGGCTTGAGATAGCTGTGTCTGGCCCTGATCCGCGCGATCTCGTCCGCGTCCGGCGCGATGAAGCGCGCCCCGCCAGGGCTATCGGCCACCGCCTTGAATCCGGGCCAGCCGATGCCGGCGCCCCAGAGGGCGGCGACCCGGCCGTCCAGCACCATCGCAGGACCGTCGCCGGCGCGATCGAGATAGACGGCCTGAAAATCCTCGTCCTGCTTCAGGCCGAGACCGTCGAGCATGTAGCGCGACAGGATCGGCAGACCGGAACCCCGCGCGCCGAATGCGATCGGTTTGCCCTTGAGATCGCTGATGGTCCTGTAGGAGCTGTCCGCGCGCACCACGAACATGCCGGGGCTGGAATAGATCGCGGTCAGGATCTTGATCCGGGTCGCTGGCCGGCCGATACCCATGAAGGCTTCATAGGCGGGTTCGCCGGCGACCAGGCCGATATCGAGTTCGCCCTTTTCCAGCAGCGGAATGTTCTCGTTGCTCCCCTTGGTGTTGCGGGGGGCAATGGAAAGCGCGGGATCGGCCGCGTTCATGACCTCCGCGAAGGCGTTGCCGTAGAGCGGGAAGCCGCCGCCCGGCGTCGCGGTTCCCAGGCTGATCACGATCTTTGGAATGGCCTTGCCTCCCTCTTGCGCCACCGCGCTGCCCGCGAGCAGGAGAACGCCGGCACACACGATACAAACAAGGTTCATTTTTCGGCCCCGGACGCTGATGGCGGATCATCGCGCAGTTGCGGTTGTAGGCAAAGTCCGGATTTTGTGAAAGCATGAATGCAACGGGCGTGAAAAGCCCGATCTGTCGAAGCTTTGTTCGACAGCAACGAGAAGACGTTGGGGAGGCTATGATCGCATTTTCGCGCGCAGGTCTATTCGGCCTGGCTTGTTTCGCAAGCCTGGCCCTGGGCATCACGCCATCCTCCGCCGCCAACTATCCGGACCGCCCGGTGCGCTGGCTCATCGGCTTTCCTCCGGGCGGCCCGGTTGACACCGTGGCGCGCATCATGAGCCAGGCGCTCTCCGAGCATTTCGGTCAGCAGTTCGTGGTGGAGAACCGCGCCGGCTCCGGCGGCAACATCGCGACCGAGGCCGGGATCAACTCGACGCCGGACGGCTACACGCTGATGTTCAGCGGCGCCAACAACGCAATCTCGGCCTCGCTCTACAAGAAACTGCCGTTCGATTTCATGCGCGACACCGTGCCGGTCGCGCTCTTCACGCAGGTGCCCAATCTCCTGGTGGTGTCGAATGCCATGCCGGTCAAGACCGTTCAGGAGCTGATCGACTACTCCAAGGCCAATCCCGGCAAGCTATCCTATGCCTCGTCGGGCAACGGCACCACACTGCACATGTCGGCGGAACTGTTCAAGGCGATGACCAAGTGCGACATGCTGCATGTGCCCTATCGCGGATCGGCGGCCGCCTTTCCCGACGTCATCTCCAACAAGGTGCAGCTGATCTTCGACAATTTGCCGACCGCGATGGCGCAGACGCGCAGTGGCAATTTGCGCGCGCTCGGCGTCACCTCGCCGCAGCGCTGGCCCGGCGTGCCCGACGTTCCCACGATCGCCGAGACCGTGCCGGGATTTGAGGCGTCGGTGTTCTACGGCATGTCCGCGCCCAAGGGCACGCCGCCGGAAATCGTCGAGATCCTCAACAAGGCGGTGAACGAGGTACTGAAGGATCCGAAGCTGATCGCGCGGTTTGCGACCATCGGCGGCGTCCCGAAACCGATGACGCCTGCCGGATACGGCAAGCTGATCGCGGATGAGACCGAAAAATGGCGCAAGGTGGTGGAGTTCGCCGGCGTTTCGGTGGAGTAGAACGTTGTCGATCAATACAACTACGCAACGAACAGAAAAAACGGAAACCCTATGATCGCATTTTTACGCGTCGCCTTTTTCAGCCTGGCCGGTCTTTCAAGTCTCGCAGCCGGTATGGCGCCGTCATCGGCCGCCGACACCTATCCGAACCGCCCGGTGCGCTGGCTGATCGGGTTTGCCGCCGGCGGCCCGGTCGACATCATAGCGCGCATCATGAGCCAGTATCTGTCGGAGCATATGGGCCAGCAATTCGTGGTGGAGAACCGCGCCGGCTCCGGCGGCAACATCGCCGCCGCCGCCGCGATCAATTCGCCGCCCGACGGCTATACGCTGTTGTTCGTCGCGCCCAACAACGCGATCTCGACCTCGCTCTACAAGCATTTGTCCTACGATTTCATCCGCGACACGGTGCCGGTGGCGAGCATCATGCAACTGACCAACATGCTGGTGGTCTCGAACGCCATGCCGGTGAAGACCGTTCAGGAGCTGATCGACTACTGCAGGCAAAATCCCGGTAAGATTTCTTATGCCTCGTCGGGCAACGGGACTTCGGTGCACATGTCGGCGGAGCTGTTCAAGGCGATGACCAAATGCGACATGGTGCATGTGCCCTATCGCGGATCGGCGATCGCGTTTCCCGACATCATCTCCAACAAGGTGCAGCTGATCTTCGACAACCTGCCGTCGGCGCTGGAACAGGCGCGCTCCGGCACCGTGCGCGCGCTCGGCGTCACCTCGCCGCAGCGCTGGCCCGGCGTGCCCGACGTTCCCGCCATCGCCGAGATCGTGCCGGGATTCGAATCGGTCGGCTTCTACGGCATCTCCGCGCCCAAGGGCACGCCGCCGGAAATCGTCGACACCCTGAACAAGGCGGTCGGCGAGGCGCTCAGGGATCCCAAGCTGGTCGAGCGGCTCGCCGCCGTCGGCGGCATCCCCAAGCCAATGACCCCGGCTGAATTCGGCAAATTGATTGCGGACGAGACCGAGAAATGGCGCAAGGTGGTGGAATTCGCCGGGGTTTCGGTGGATTGAACACGGCATTGCCGGAACGCGGCCATCCCTGTAAAGGATGCCGGCACCGTTGCCGGCCGCCTCAAAGGGGCCGCTCGCGGCGGGGCCTGTAGCTCAATGGTTAGAGCCGGCCGCTCATAACGGTCTGGTTGCAGGTTCGAGTCCTGCCGGGCCCACCAGTGAAATCAGCGGGTTATATCAGCTACTGTTTCGGCGCATCGGGATCACCGGACCTGAAATGCCCAATTTTGACGCACGTTTCCAGATTCAACGGCGGGCAAACTATTGCAGCGCTTTCGATCTGACCACGGCCTGACCTTCCCAATCGTAGATTCGGCGGCCTCATCGCGTGAAGAGGCCTGGGCTGGACGTTGGTGCTCGCCGGTAAGGCCGGCGTGGTAGCCCTGGATCACCTTTTCCTCCTCGAGGCGGGTGCGCCGGCGCGAGCACTGCGACGCGGAGAGGCCGGCGGCCCCGGCGACCGTCGTCTTGCAGGACGGCGAGCCTCTTCAGGCCGAAACTGTCAAGTTGGATCATGCGTTTTTGCCAGCTTTGACGCATGAAATGCGCGTTACCCTGTCAATTGAGCGCAACTTTGCATGAACATTGCAGGCACCATGCATCATCATGGGACCGGGTGACGTTGTCTTCACACCGGGACTCAAGCCAGGCGACAAAATCACTGGCGCTTGATGTTCAAGCGATGGACGAGTGAAGAGCGACAACCGTGCGTGTAGCAGAAGGACCGGAAAATGACTCGCGTGATCGCTATAGTAACTCTCGCTCTCGTCTTAACAAGCGGTGGCTCACTGGCCAGGGCACAAGAATCGGCCGCGGAAGCGCAGAACAAGCAGATCGTTTTGGAGTTTTACGAAAAAGCACTCAATGGTAAAAATCCCGAGGCGGCGATCTCATATTTCGGTTCGCATTACACTCAGCACAATCCGGGGGTTGCCGATGGAGTCGAAGGCTTCCGTAAGTTCATCGACTTTCTCCGACAAAAATATCCTCAGGCGCATTCAGAACCAAAGCACGTATTTGCTGATGGAGATTACGTGATCATCCATTCGCAGGCGATTCAAGAGCCGGGGACCCGAGGAGCGGCCATCGTCGATATATTTAGACTGGAAAATCGGAAAATCGTGGAGCATTGGGACGTCATTCAGCCCGTTCCTGAAACAGTTTCAAACAGTAATGGAATGTTTTGAAGCACGGCGCGGCAATGGATGGCTTGCACGCTCCGAGCTGAATTGCCTTTATGAGCATTTGTTTCCGGATGTCGGCGCGCCATTCCTGGATCGGTGTTGATAACATTTTCTGTCGCGCTTCGCGGAGTTTGAGCGCGACGACCTGCACGCGACGCGTGACGCTGCGTCGCGCCTTTGCTTGAAACGAAAAAAACCATCGGGGGGAACGATGTCCATACTTGAAACGAAAAAACCATCGGAGGGAACGATGTCCATTGGGACCGCTGCCATCGCACGCAGCCCGGACATGACGAGCGAGCAACGAAAGGTTCTCATCGCCACGCTCGTGGGCACGACGATCGAATGGTACGATTTCTTCGTTTACGCCCAGGCCGCCGGCCTCGTCTTCGGCAGCTTGTTCTTTGCGCCGATGAATCAGAATAATCCGCTGCTGGCGCAGATCGTGTCGTTTGCGACGCTCGGCCTGTCGTTCCTGTTCCGGCCGCTCGGCGCCATCGTGTGCGGCCATTTCGGCGATAAATTCGGCCGCAGGAATGTGCTGGTCGGCACGCTGGTGCTGATGGGCGTGGCCACCGCGCTGGTCGGCCTGTTGCCGACTTATGGACAGATCGGTGCGTTGGCGCCGGCGCTTCTGATCCTGCTGCGTATCCTTCAGGGATTTTCCGCTGGTGGCGAATGGGGCGGCGCGGCGCTGATGTCGGTCGAATCCGCGCCCGTCAACCGGCGAAGCTTCTTCGGCGCGTTTCCGCAGATCGGAACGCCGCTCGGCATGATTCTCGCGACCGGCGTCTTATGGCTCTTGACGGCCGCGCTCGGCAAGCAGGCGATGATGGATTTCGGATGGCGCATTCCGTTCCTGCTCTCGATCGTTCTGATCGTCGTCGGCGTCGTAATCCGCCGCACGGTCGAGGAGTCGCCGATATTCCGGGCGATGCATCGCCGCCACAAGGAATCCTCGGCGCCGCTTGCGGAGCTGTTTCGCGGGAATGCCAGGGACATCATCCGCACCGCGCTGATCTTCATGGGCAACAACGCCGCCGGCTACATCCTGATCGCGTTCATGATCAGCTATGGCGCCAACACGCTGAAGCTGCCCTCGGACCAGCTTCTGCTCGCAAGCACGTTTGCCGCCGTAAGCTGGTTCGTCTTTACGCTGATCGGCGGCGTGCTCGGCGACAGGATCGGCCGTGTGCGCTGCTTCCAGATCGGCTACGCGCTCCTCGCGCTATGGGCGGTGCCGATGTGGTTCCTGATCGACAGCAAGGATGTGCTGCAGTTCTTCGTCGCCGCCGTCGGTCTCACGATCCCGCTTGGCCTCTCTTATGGCCCGCAGGCGGCGCTCTATGCCGAAATGTTTCCGGCAAAGGTGCGCTACTCCGGCGTCTCGATTGGTTATGCGCTCGGCGCTATCCTTGGCGGCGCATTTGCGCCGATGATCGCGCAATGGATCATCGCGAGCACCGGCCAGTCCTGGCGCATCGGCGTCTATATCGCGGTGTTGTCGCTGATCTCGCTGATTGTGGTCTCGACGATAAAGGACCCGCAGGGGGTAGACCTCAACGTGCGCGACACGGGTTCGTGACGCGAAGAATTGGTGTCCGCTCAGACTTCGGTCGACGGAGCAAGGCGATGAGATCGGCGGCGGTCTCGATGACTGAATGTTTGTCGAGGCTGTGGGTGTGAGACCTGCCGCGGGAATGACCCTTGCCTCCCCTTCGTCGGAAGGAGTGGGGCAATCGCTCGTGGAGCTTTGGGGTCGAGGCAAGGCGCGAGTTCGTTGCGCTCGCCCAATCGTCTGATGCGAACATGCGACCGCTCTGCCGACAATTTTAGCGTGAGTACAAATACAGTCGAGCGGATATGTCCCACTGTTACTGCCCCGAGGATCGGGGCGCCGCACGTCCGCCCTGTGATCCAGTGCCGCATCGGGCGTTGACGTAGCAGCCGAGCCCCGCGCACCAGCTTCGCACCAGAAACGGCCTGAACGAAACGCAACAAGCGCGATGGAATTCAAACGAAAATGCAGGAAAATCAACGAAGCTGCTCGATATCCCGTCGCTCATAACGGTCTGGTTGCAGGTTCGAGTCCTGCCGGGCCCACCATCACTGGAATGCACATCACAAATTTCCTTGTGTCCGAACCCGACGCGGCGGCCGATAAGACAGGGCTTCTACTCATTGCTCGTAGCGCCGGCCCTTTCGGCCATTTCCTCGCGCAGAGCTGCCCATTTCAGCAAAGCGTCGAGCGCCGGGCATAGAGCCTGACCCCACTCGGTCAATCCATATTCGACTTTCGGCGGCACCTGATGATGGACGATCCGCCGAACCATGCTGTCGTTTTCCATCTGGCGAAGCTGCTGGATCAGCATCTTCTGGGAAATCGCCGGAATAGCCCGCTCCAGCTCCGAGAAGCGAAGGACCTTTCCGCCGAAGAGGTGGAAAAGGATGAGGAGCTTCCATCGCCCTTCGAGCACTTTGAACGCCTGCTCCACATCCAGCGCAGCGGTGACGGGCGTGTATTCCTTTCCCTTACTCTTGGGTGAGTACCTTACTTTTTTGTGCGTTCTTGCCATTCGGTAAGTGTATCGCCATCATTAATTACAGGCAACCCCGACAATGGGAAACGGAGCCGATAACAGAAAGGAATCGCCATGCCATTACCGCTGCCCAAACCAATCGAAGTCTTCATGTCATCCGAAAACACGCACGACACTGACGCGCTTGCAGAGTGCTTCGCGTCGGACGCCACGGTGCAGGACGAAGGCCAGACGGTGAAGGGCCTGAAAGCCATCAAGGCGTGGCGGTTAGAGACCGCAAAGAAATACCAGCACACGCTTGAGCCAGTCGCCGCATCCGCACGCGACGGCAAGACCGTCGTCAGCACGAAGCTCACCGGGAACTTTCCCGGCAGCCCGGTCGCGCTCGACTTCGTGTTCACGCTGGAAGGCGGCAAGATCGCTGCGCTGGAGATAAAGTCATGAGCGGCTATCTCGGACTTGAGGGCAAGCGCGCGCTCGTGACGGGCGGCACCAAAGGCGTCGGTCAGGCCGTGGTCGCGGCGCTGCGCGAGGCCGGCGCGACGGCTCTGACCACGGCCCGTTCGCAGCCTGAGAGGCCTTCCAACGCCGAGCACTTCGTCGTCGCCGATGTATCGACGGTGGAAGGATGCGCCGCCGTCGCGGATGCGGTTCGCGACCGTCTCGGCGGAATCGACATCGTCGTTCATGTCGTCGGCGGATCCGCCGCGCCGGCGGGCGGCTTCGCCGTGCTCGACGATACGGAATGGCACAAGGCGCTAGACCAGAACCTCTTCGGCGCTGTGCGCCTCGATCGCGCGCTCCTGCCGGCGATGATCGAGCAAGGCTCCGGCGTTGTCATACATGTCACTTCGATTCAGGATCGGATGCCTCTGCCCGAAGCCACCATTGCCTACGCCGCAGCGAAAGCGGCACTTTCGAACTACAGCAAGGCACTGTCCAAGGAGGTGAGCCCCAAGGGCGTACGCGTCGTCCGCGTCTCACCCGGCTGGGTCGAAACCGAGGCAGCGGTTCGGTTGGCGACGCGACTGGCAGAACAGGCCGGTACGGATTATGAGGGTGGGAAGCAGATAATCATGAACGGACTCGGCGGAATACCACTCGGTCGTCCAGCCAAACCCGAAGAAGTCGCCGATCTCATCGCGTTTGTGGCATCGCCGCGCGCCGCCTCCATCACGGGGACAGAGTATGTCATCGACGGCGGGACCGTGCCGACCGCGTGAGGTTCTCCCCAACGGTAGCGCTTTCGGGCTTCTGAATTAAGCGGGAGAGCTTCGAAAACGCCATGGGAACAATGATTTGCCAGTGCCCAGTTTGATCCTGATTGGTCCACCACGCTTCGCCCTTGCGGGCTACGCGTGGCGCAGCCGCGCGGAAACCGAAAGGGCGACGCGTGTCCGGCGTCGCTGCCGTGCCGCGAAAGAAGACGGACTGGAGTCGCCTGAAGCGAGCGATGGCCGCCCGACGAAAGACAGCGTCATCGCGGGCTCCCGTTCGCTTCGCCCCGGTGGCCGGCGCCGTATTCGGCGGAGAGGTCATTGCTGCCGGCTACATCCTCCCCCTTGAGGCAGCCCAGTCCAACGAGCGTGTCGCGCACTGCGACCTTGAGCGGCGTCCTCGGCAGCGCATCTCCGAGGAAGGCTTCGAGCCTGCTGCCGTCGAGCGATATCGACTCGCTCCAGAGGTAGCGCATCTCGGACATCTCCCGGAACAGCCGGACGAACGGCTGCAGGGCGACGATCGCGAACCAGGGCAGCGGCCACACGCGCGGATTCCGATTGCCGGCGGCCTTTGCGATAGCCGCGGGCATTTCGCCGGAAGCCAGTTGATGGCCGGCAAAATTGAAAGCCTCGAAATCGCCGAGCGCTTCCTCGCGGTCCATCAATAGCGCGATGGTTTCACCGACGTCCGGAAGATAGGCCCAGGCGTGGCTGCGGCCGCTGCGGGCAGGATTGACAATCCATTTGACGGCTGAGCCGGGCCGGACCATCACGGCCGCGAAGAAGCTGTTGCCGGTCGTCTTCGGTCCGAAGTAATCGCCCGCCCGCACGATCAGCGCCGCCACGCCGTCCTGCGCGGCAGCCTTGAGCTTCTTCTCCATCTCGACCCGGATCGCACCCTTGCGGGTTGACGGATGCTGCGGAGAATCCTCATGCAGCATCGGGAAGGCATCCGCGCCGAAATTGTAGATCGTGCCGGGCAGCACGATGCGGGCGCCGACCGCCTTGGCGGCGGCGATCGTGTTGTCGATCATCGGCAGCACTTGCGTGGCCCAGTTGCGGTAGCCCGGCGGGTTGGCGGCGTGAACGATCAGCGACGCGCCCTGCGCGGCGCGAAGGACGTCAGCCGCGTGCATGGCGTCGCCGGCAATCCATTCGATTGTCCCGTTGTCGGACTGGGGCCGACGGGTCAGGCCGCGCACGGTCCATCCATGCTGTGCGAGCGACGCTGCGGTTGCGCCTCCTATGCCGCCGGCGGCGCCGATAACGAGCGCGATCTTGCTGGTCGATTGGGACATCTGGTTTCTCCGTTTGCTGTCTGCTGGTGCCAACCATGTCCTTCCGGAAGTCATACGAAAATTGCATATTATTCTGGAATTGATATACATATTTGTATGATCGAACCTGACTGGAGCCATTACCGCGCTTTTCTCGCCGTCTTGCGCGACGGGACGCTTTCCGGGGCGGCCCGCAATCTGGGCCTCACCCAGCCGACGCTGGGCCGGCAGATCGCCGAGCTCGAGCGCCAGTTGGGGACGGCACTGTTCATCCGGTCGCAGCGGGGCCTGATGCCGACCGACGCCGCACGGGACATCGCCCCGCATGCGCAGGCGATGGCAGCCGCCGCCGGCTCGATGATGCGGGCCGCTTCCGGAGGAACAAGCGACGCCGCAGGCGTCGTGCGCATCACTGCCAGCGAGACCATCGGCGCCGAAGTCCTGCCGCCACTGCTTGCGGAATTCCGCCGGGCCAATCCCGGCGTAACGATCGAACTGGTGCTGTCCAACCGCGTGGAAGACCTGCTTCGCGGCGAGGCCGATATCGCCGTTCGCATGGTGCGTCCGACGCAGCAGGCGCTGGTGGCGCGACAGATCGGCGAGGTTCGCCTCGGACTATACGCGCACCGAGCCTATCTGAAGCATTCGCCGGCGCCGAAGTCGCTGGCGGCGCTGGCGAGCGACCATGCCTTGATCGGCTTCGACCAGGCGACGCCGTTTCTGCGGGAAATGCTGAGCCGCCTGCCCATCACGCTCAACGATTTCGCGCTGAGGACCGACAGCGACCTGGCGCACCTGGCCGCGGTGCGCGCCGGATTCGGGATCGGATTTGTCCAGCATGGCATCGCCCGCCGCGACCGAAATCTCGTCGCAATCCTGCCGAACGAGATCAGCTTGCCCATGGACATGTGGCTGGTGCTCCACGAGGACCTGCGCGCAAGCCGGCGTCTGCGCCTGATGATGGAGCATCTGGCCACGGGCCTCGGGGAATACGTCGCAGCGACCAACCACTGATCGGCGCGCCACAGGCGGTACATCCGATTCCGCTCGCGCGTGCACAGGGCAGCGGAACCGGTGAAAAACCGGAAAGCAGGCCATCTGCTTCGCCCTTGCAGGTTACGATGGCTGCCAGCGGAAAATCGCGTGACCTGCCGAAGCTGGACTAACTCAGTCCGCGATGGGAATCAGGATCGCTTCAAATGCCATGCTTGGTGCTTGCCGTGTTGCTCCACGACACGACGCCACCGTGGGTGTGGATTTCCCCGTGACCGAAAGATCGACGTTGTCGATTCCGAATACCGATAATTGCCCCGGCGTATGTCGCCTGGTTGTGATCTCGGCGGTGAAAGCATCCCCGTCCTGAGCGTATGACCCTGTGTAGGCGAGAACCGTGTCGCTGCCGTTGATCGCCCCATCCTTGAGCATGACGACGCCGGTTCCCTCGCCCAAGGGGGTTCTGAACCACACGGAGTATTTGCCGTTTGCGAGCATCGATCAGCTCCTCACCGCGAAGACCTACCCGCCCAATGTGTAAACACAGATACCTGCTTTTCAGAAATTGACCGGAATAGTTACGAGGCGGTTAACTCATCGAGGGGATCACCGGCGCCGCCGTGCCGGGATATTTGCGTGACGGATTGAACACCGACACACCGATTTGACCGGATGATCGCGCTGGCACGATCATCTTCGCTGTCATCGCGCCTGTTCGAATCCCGCCAGTGTTGCCGTGAGATTCGCGCCGAGAATGTCCGACAAATATCCGCCCTCCTGCACCAACACCGTCGGCAGTCCCAGGCGCGCGATCGCCTGGCCGATGCGGCGGAATCCGTCCGTGGTCACCGCCAGGCCCGCCAACGGATCATGCTCCGACGCATCGAGCCCAAGCGCGACCACCAGCGCGCCCGGCGCGAAAGCCTCGATCATCCCTTTCGCTGCGCCGAACGCCTGCAGGTAGCCATCATCGCCGGTGCCGATCGGCAAGGGGATATTGAGATTGGCGCCGAGGCCTGCGCCTGCGCCGCGCTCATGGGCATAGCCCCAAACGAAGGGATAGAACGAGGCCGGATCGGCATGGATCGAAACCGTCAGGACATCGCCCCGCTCGTAGAAAATACCCTGCGTGCCGTTGCCGTGGTGCACGTCGACATCGAGGATCGCCACCCGCTCATGCCTGAGCCGCAGATGCGCCGCCGCGACCGCGCTGTTGTTGAGGAAGCAAAACCCACCTGCCAAGTCACGATAGGCGTGGTGGCCCGGAGGACGACAGAGCGCGTAGGCCGCGTCTTCGCCGTCCAGGACCAGTTGCGCCGCGGTCGCTGCCACGTCCGTCGCGGCACAGGCCGCGGCCCAGGTGCCGGGCCCGATCGGACAGGCCGTGTCGACGGTATGCCAGCCGAGACGGCCCACGATGTGCGCAGGGTAAGTCCCGGCGTTGCGGACCGGGTGCATGTTGGCGATCATTTCCGCGCCCGCATCGCCGAGCGCCGACCAGGCGTCCCACGCCTCCGCAAGAAAGCCGAGATATTCGGCGCTGTGCACTCTGGCACGCGGCCCCTGTCCGAACACGGTCGGTTCAATCAGTTGATGCTTGCCCGCTTTCAGTCCCGCCAGCAGCCGGTCCGCGCGCTCCGGCTGCTCGGTGGTGCGCCTCACAACGCCGCGAACCAGGAAGAATTGCGGATCGTGGCTGCGATGCAGTTCGGTATGGACAGCTTTCACGCAACGGCTCCCGACGACTTGAAAAAACGAGTTGTTCTTGCAGCGAAGATAGCCCAATCGGGTCGTTCTCAAAGCGATAATCGAATTGCCCCAAACCCACTTCTCGGCTGGATCAACCAAATATTCCGCGCGTCGGCGGTTGAATTTTGCTCGGCCGTTCGAAACGCGAATTGACTCCATTATTTGTAGTATGTACTATAATAAATGTAGTAAGAACTCATCGTACGAGGCTTGCGCCGCGGCGCGAGCCGTCGAAGGGAGCCGACACCGATGACGATTGCATCCGAAAGGTACCCGGCAGGTGCCCGCGGCTTTTGGCTGGGCATGGCCGCCTATCTCGTCCCCACGTTTCCGATCGCGTTTGTCTGGCATCTCGTTCTGTTCGAGCAGAACTATCAGGCGTTGCATATCTACCGCGCCGACCCGATCATCCCGCTCGGGCTGGCTTCCATGCTGATCCAGGCGACGGTCTTTTCGTGGGTGTTTCCCCGCGTGTTTGCCTTGCATCGCGGAACGATCCTGAGAAACGGCCTGCTCTACGGGCTTGGTGCCGGCCTGTTGTCATGGTCGTTTACAACGCTGGCGGTGGCGGCCAAGCATCCGATGGCCTCGATTCCGGATTTTGTTGTGCTCGAAACCGCGTTTACGGCCGTGCAGTTCCTGATCGTGGGGCCCTTGATCGCACTTGCGCACAGAAGTTGACGCGAATGACTGACGAAACGAATTTTGCGGGATGAGCAACCTTCATTACCCGCAGTTTTGCGCGCTTGCGCGCGCCGCTGAATTGATCGGCGAACGCTGGACGCTGCTGATCATCAGGGAGCTGCTGCTGGGAGCGAAGCGGTTCGGCGACCTTCTGGACCATCTTGACGGCGTGAGCCCGACGCTGCTGACCGCGCGTCTCAACGCTTTGGTCGACAGCAACCTGGTTCGCCGGGTCACATTGCCAAGACAGGCGAATGCACAGCTTTATGAACTGACCGACATCGGCCGGGAGATCGAGCCCGCGATCCGGGAATTGATCCGCTGGGGCGGCCGCTTCCTGTTTCCTCCGGTTCCCGGAGATACGTTCGAGCCGGATTGGGTCATGCTTGGCCTCGATGCCATCGCCAGGCGCACCCCCGTTCCCGACATCGCGATCGGTCTGGTGGTGAGGCATGACAGGAAATCCGCGGCCTTTACGATTGCAGGCGGCCAGAATGGCACGACAATCCGCAAGGGCGGCACCGATTGCAAGGGGTCGCTGCAAGCGCCGTTCGACGCGGTGCTTCAGATCATCGGGATGAGCATCTCGCTCGAGGCCGCGGTGGCGTCAAAACGCGCCAGGGTCAGCGGATCGGCCGCGCTGGTTCGCAAGCTGCCGCAACTATTCGACCTGGCTGAACGCCGGCGTGGGGCGACGACGGCGATGTAGCCGGGAAGCGCGTCGTGACCATCAAGTGAACCGCGGGTCATGCTTCAGCCCGCAACAGGAGGGAGCCGTGAAAAAATTTGTTTTGCTGCATTGCGGATTCGAGAAGCCGACGCCTGAAATCATGACGGCCTGGGGCAAGTGGTTCGAGTCCATGAAAGACAACATCCTCGACATGGGTGGACACTTCAGCGGCGGCCGCGAAATCTCCAAAGCTGGGATCAGGGATTTGCCGCTGGGACAGGAATCGATCACCGGCTTTACGGTTGTGAGCGCCGATAGCCTCGAGGATGCCGAACGGATGGCACGCAGCAATCCATACATATCGAGCATCAGGGTCTATGAAATGATGTCGAAATAGGTCCGCAGAAGCAACGGGTCCGGCTGTCTGTATCGCCGGCGATGTGCCATTGTTTTGCCCCGGCGCCAACCCGGCCGGTCGGATGCGCGAGCTCCGCCCGCCGTGTTGGACTCCGGACTGGATAACGACAAAGGCAACACCATGAGCGACCTCTTCAGCAACGCCCAGCACTTGCGCAAACCCGCCTCGGTCTCCAAAGGCGGCATCGTCGCCGCGCAATCGCGCAAGGCCGCCGAGATCGGCGCTGGCGTGCTGGCGGCGGGCGGTGACTGCATCGACGCGGTGGTCGCAACGACGTTCGCGCTGGGAGTGCTGGAGCCCTGGATGAGCGGCCTCGGCGGCGGCGGGGCGATGGTGCTCTATCGCGCCCGCGAGGACCGTTATGAGGTGATCGACTACGGCATGCGCGCGCCCGGCGGCATTCGCTCCGAGGACTATCCGCTCACCGGCGCAGGCACGGCTTCCGACCTCTTCCCCTGGGCGCGGGTGAAGGACGACCGCAATCTCCACGGCCCGGGCTCGATCGCCGTGCCCGGCGTAGTGGCCGGCATGGAAGAAGCGCATCGCCGCCACGCCAGGCTGCCGTGGCGGGAACTGCTCGCGCCCAGCGTCGATCTCGCGGGCAACGGCCTCGCGGTGGATTGGTGGACTACGCTGATGATTGCAAGCTCGGCCGCGGATTTGCGGCGTTATCCCGCCAGCGCCGCCGCCTATCTCGTCGACGGCCTGCCGCCGAACGCGCCATGGGGGATCAAGGCCAGCGTGCGGCTTCCGCAGGACCGGCTCAAGGCGACGCTGTCCTATCTCGCGGCGGAAGGCGCCCGCGATTTCTACCAGGGCGATCTGGCGCGCAGCATCGCCGCCGACGTGCAGGCGGGCGGCGGCGCGCTGTCGGTCGAAGACCTTGCGTCCTTCCGCGCCCATGGGCGCGTGCCGCTGGCGATCCCTTATCGCGGCGGCAAGGTCTATGCGACGCCCGAACTCACCTGCGGGCCGACGCTGGCGCATGCCTTGCGCCTCCTGCAGCAGCGCCTGCAGCCCGGTCGCAGCGGACCGGACGCCGCGGCCTACGCGGAATATGCGCTGGCGCTGCAATCGGCCTACCGCGAACGCTTGCAGGACATGGGCGATGCCGACGGCCGGCGCGCGCTCGGCGCCGAGCATCTGGCGCCCAGCTGCACCACGCATTTCTCGGTGGTCGATCGCGAGGGCAACATGGCGGCCGTCACGCAAACCCTGCTGTCAACCTTCGGTTCGAAATTCGTGGCTCCGCAGAGCGGCATCACCATGAACAACGGCATCATGTGGTTCGATCCGATGCCCGGCGGCCCCAATTCACTCAGCCCCGGCAAACGCTGCCTGACCAATTACACGCCCGTGCTGGCCCTGGCGGCCGATGGCCGCAGACTCGCCGTCGGCGCCTCGGGCGGACGGCGCATCCTGCCGGCGGTGGCGCAGCTGTTGTCCTTCGTGATGGATTACGGCATGGACCTGGACACCGCGATGCACCAGCCGCGTATCGACGCCAGCGAGGGCGCGGTCGTGATCGGCGACGTTCGCCTGCCGGCGCCGACGCGGGACGCATTGCGGGCGCGCTTCGACTACGAAGAAGCGCGCGTGCAGACCTTTCCGATGAAGTTCGCCTGCCCAAGCGTGGTGCTGCGCGAGGGCGACACCAACAGCGGCGCCAATGAGATCGCCCAGCCCTGGGGCGACGCAGTGGCGGAGGGATAAGTGAGCGGCCCGGGCTCCTGTTAAGCTGATGTGAGTATGCCCTGCTGAAACCGTCGCGCCGGCTAAATCGTAACAGCAGTTTCGAGGGAGCCTCTTGATGCGTGCCATAGCCCTGATTGCGGTCATTCTTCTCGGCCTCGCCTCCCCTGCCCGCGCCGGCGACGGCGCGGCCGCCGCCCAAAGCGTCATCCGCTCGCAGGCCGAAGCGTTTGGCCGCGACGACGCGGCAACAGCCTATTCCTACGCGGCGCCCGCGATCCACGACATGTACCCGCGGGCCGACATCTTCATGGAGATGGTCCAGCGCAGCTTTGCCCCGGTCTATCGCCACAGGAGTTTCGAGTTCGGCGAAGTGCGGGTGGAGGGCAACTGGATCGCGCAACGCGTTCACATCGTCGACGCCAACGGCGAGGCGTGGGAGGCGCTGTATACGCTGGAGGCCCAGCCCGACGGCACTTTCAAGATCACCGGCTGTTCGCTGCTGAAAGCCGGCCAATCCGTGTAAGGCGCCTCACGCCAGCGCCAGCCGGCTCTGCGCCCGCAGCAGGAGCCCGACCATGATGGTGATGTTGAGCGCGTTCCAGGCGAGCCCGTTGATGAACGCAGCACCATAGGAGCCCGTCGCGTCGAAGATCACGCCGGACACCCAGCCGCCGAAGGACATGCCGACCACGGACGCCAGGATCACGATGCCGACGCGGGTCGCGGCTTCGCGCGCGGGCATCGATTCGCGCACGATGATGGCGTAGCTCGGCACGATGCCGCCCTGGAACAGGCCGAACATCGCCGAGATGATGTAGAGCGAGGAGAGGCTGTCGAAGAACAGATAGAACAACAGCGCAAATCCCTGCGCCACCGAGCCGATCAGAAGTGTGCGGATGCCGCCGATCTTGTCGGCGAGATAGCCCGAACCGATGCGGCTGACGATGCCGAACGCCATCATCAGGGACAGCATCTCGGCGCCGTGCACCGGGCCGTAGCCGAGGTCGCCGCAATAGGCGACGATGTGGACCTGCGGCATCGCCATCGCCACGCAGCAGGCGACGCTGGCGATGCACAACAGCGAGGTCAGCGTGTTGGTCGACAGCGCAAGATCGACCCGCGGCGGCGGCGCGTTGTCGTGATTGCGCAGCTTGGCACCGCCGATCCGGGCGCGCAGCACCAGCAGCAGCAGCGTCATCGTCACGGCGCAGAAAATGCCGGTGGCGATATGGGTGGTACGCCAGCCTACGGACTGAATCCCGAAGGTGATCAGCGGCGGCCAGATCGTGCCGGCGATATAATTGCCGCTGGCGACGATGGTGACGGCGAGCCCGCGATAGCGCTCGAACCAGTGCGAGACCTCGGCCATCAGCGGTGCGAAGGTCGCCGAGGTGCCGAGCCCGATCAGGGCATACACCGCATTGAACTGCCACAGCGTCGTCGAAAGACCGGCGAGCACGTAAGCCACGCCGAGGATGCTGATGCTGAGCGCGATCGCCGCGACGATGCCGAAGCGGTCGGTGATTCGCCCCGTCGCGACGCCGCCGAGGCCGAAACCGAGCATGGTGAGGGTAAAGGCCAGCGACACCGCGCCGCGCGTCGCGGCGAATTCCGCCTGCACCACCGGAATGGAGACCACGACCGACCACAAGCCGACGCTGCCGATCGATCCAATCGCCAGCGCCAGCACCAGCCGCACCCAGGCCAGACGGGAGTCCGGGGAGAAATCGGCCGAATCTCGGTGATCGGAGGGGGCGTGCACGGGAGGCAACTTCGACGCGTCATGCCGCAAGGTCAAGCAACATTGCCGCGATATTAGGCATGCGGAATGCGCTGCAGCAATGGCTGAAATCGTCATTCCGGGGCAGCCCGCAGGGCTGAACCCGGAACCTCGATCCAATTACTGCGAGATTCCGGGTTCGCCGCGGTTGCGGCGCCCCGGAAGGACGAACGCTCGCCCCGTTAACCCTTTGCTAACCATAAACCGGGCAAAAATTGCCGAGTGAAGTCGAGTGTCGTCAGCCGCGTAGAACGGGGGAGTACCCGTGGACGCCAGTGCGGTGCCTCACTTTCGAAACGGCGGCCCTTCGGCCGCCGCGCAGACGTTTGGCGCCCGCAACCGGCATACGCGGGGGGAAGCAGCAACGATGGTGGATGTCACGGCAGGTCTGGGCGGAAGGGCGCCGGGGACCGGATTTCCCAGCCTCAGTGAGATAGGCACCATCCTCAAGCGCGGCGATCTCGCGCTGGCGTTCGGCATCCTCACCATCCTGGTGGTGCTGATCCTTCCCCTGCCCTCGATTGTTCTCGACCTCTTCCTCGCGATCTCGATCACGCTGTCGATCCTGATCCTGATGACCTCGCTGTTCATCCAGGCGCCGCTGGAATTCTCGGCGTTCCCGACCATCCTTTTGATCTCGACCATGCTGCGGCTGTCGCTCAACCTGGCCTCGACCCGGCTGATCCTGTCGAAGGGCCATGAGGGCACCGCCGCCGCCGGCCACGTCATCGAGGCCTTCGGCAATTTCGTGATGGGCGGCAATTTCGTGATCGGAATTATCGTGTTCGCGATCCTGGTGATCGTGAACTTCGTCGTCATCACCAAGGGTTCGGGCCGCATCGCCGAAGTCGCGGCGCGCTTCCACCTCGACGCCATGCCGGGCAAGCAGATGGCGATCGATGCCGATCTCTCCGCGGGCCTGATCGACGAGAAGGTCGCCAAGGAGCGGCGCAAGGCGCTGGAAGACGAAAGCGGCTTCTTCGGCGCGATGGACGGCGCCTCGAAATTCGTCCGCGGCGACGCGGTAGCCGGGCTTCTGGTGGTCTTCATCAACATCATCGGCGGCATCATCATCGGCGTCGCCCAGCAGGGCCTCACCTTCGCCGATGCCGCCCACAGCTACACCCTGCTGACCGTCGGCGACGGCCTGGTCACGCAGATCCCGGCTCTGATTGTCTCCACCGCGGCGGGCCTGCTGGTTTCGAAAGCCGGCGTCAGCGGCGCCGCCGACAAGGCGCTGATGAAGCAGCTCTCCGGCTATCCGCAGGCGCTCGGCATGTCGGCCGGCGTAATGCTGGTGCTGGCGACGCTGCCGGGCATTCCGATGCTTCCCTTCCTCGCGCTTGGCGGCGGCGCGGCGGTGCTGGCGTGGAATGCGCACAAGCGCAAGCGCGCCACCGTGGCGGCCGATGCGGCCGCAGCGGCGGCTCCGGCGGCTGCGGCCGCGGCGGCGAGCGCCGCGGACGAGCCGATCTCGACCGCCCTGAAGATCGACGATCTCAAGATCGAGCTCGGCTATGCGCTGTTGCCGCTGGTCAACGGTCCCGACGGCACCGACCGGCTCACCGAGCAGATCAAGGCACTGCGCCGCTCGCTCGCGATCGAGATGGGCTTCGTCATGCCGGCGGTGCGCATCCTCGACAACGTGCAGCTCGAGGCCAACACCTACATCATCAAGATCAAGGAAGTGGACGCCGGCACCGGCAAGATCTGGCCGAACCAGTTCATGGTCATGGACCCCGCCGGCAACCAGGTCAGCGTTCCTGGCATTCACACCATCGAGCCGACCTTCGGGCTGCCCGCGACCTGGGTCGACGCCGCGTTGAAGGAGGAAGCCTCGCTGAAGGGCTACACCGTGGTCGATGCCGCCACCGTGCTCTCCACCCATCTCACCGAGCTGCTCAAGAACAACATGTCGGACCTGTTGTCCTATGGCGAGGTGCAGAAGCTCCTGAAGGACCTGCCGAAGGAACAGGGCGAACTGATCAAGGACATCGTGCCGAGCATGGTCACGATCTCCGGCATCCAGCGCGTACTGCAACTGTTGCTCGCCGAGCGCATCTCGATCCGCGATCTCTCGACCATTCTCGAAGGCATCGCCGACGCGCTGGCGTTCTCGCGCAACCCCGCGGCCATGGTCGAGCATGTTCGCGCCCGGCTGGCGCGGCAGATCTGCGCGCAGAACACGTCCCACAACGGCTATCTGCCGCTGATCGCATTGTCGGCAAAATGGGAGCAGGCGTTCGCGGAATCGCTGGTCGGTCAGGGCGACGACCGCTCGCTGGCGATGCAGCCTTCAAAACTGTCCGAATTCATGACGGTGGTGCGCGACCGCTTCGAGCAGGCCGCGCGCGAAGGCGAAGCGCCGGTGCTGGTGACGTCGGCGGCGATCCGCCCGTTCGTGCGTTCGCTGGTGGAGCGCTTCCGGTCGCAAACCACGGTGCTCTCGCAGGCGGAAATCCACCCGAGGGCGCGGCTGAAGACGGTCGGCAGCGTGTAGAGAAAATCACCGCGGCCGTTCAGGCCGCAGGCGCATCGTATCTGCGCTCGATATGGAAGGACTTGGCCGTAATCAGCCATAGACCATCGATGCAGTGGTACGAGAGGTAGTCGAGGTACTGCAGCGTATCGATCCTGACCCGGACCTTGACCAGCGCCTGAGCGGTCGATGCAAAATCGACCAGCAGCATTTCCTGGTGGCGCGGGGCGCACTTCGCTTTCGGCGACGGTCCCGACGCCAGTGCATTCCTGTAATCCTGCGCCGGCAACAGACGCAGATGGCCGTCGCGCAGCCCATGCAATTGAGCGCTCGGCGCGAACACCCGGTCGAAGCGCGAAACGTCGTTGTCATACATCAGGTCGAAATAGCCTTCGACGGCGGCGACGAGGGATTGGATGGTCGAAAGATCGGGCATGGATCGGTCACTCCCTGGAGGGCAAGGCGCCAGAATGGCAGCGAAGGTCGGGGCATGTCCTTGCGAAGTGTGCTAGGATGGCGCTCCTCGAGCAACGATCTGCCGTTCCAAACCGTAAAAATAAGCCGCTATGCCAAAATCCGAGATTGACGCGATCGACTGCCATATCATCACCGAACTGCAATCCGATGCCCGCCTGAGCAATGTCGAACTCGCGGACAAGGTCGGCCTGTCGCCATCGCCCTGCCTGCGCCGCGTCAAGCGCCTGGAGCAGGAAGGCTATATCCTCGGCTATCGCGCGGCTCTGCAGCGGGACCGCGTTGGCCTGGGGTTTTCGGTCTTTATCGGCGTCAAGCTCAACGGCCACGCCAACGATGGCGCCCTCGCGTTCGAGCAAGCCGTCGTCGAGATGCCGGAAGTCGTGGCGTGCCACCTCGTCTCGGGCGAGGCGGACTATTTCCTTGAAGTCGTCGTGCCCGATCTCGCCGGCTACCAGCGCTTTCTGGTGGGCAAGCTGCTCAATCTGCCGATCGTGCGCGAGGTGCGCAGCAACATCGCGATCCAGACGCTGAAGGCCGGCGCGCCGCTGCCGCTCGAACACCTCAATGCTGCGATGCGCGCAGCCGAATGACCTAGAGCTCGACGACCGGCCGGATCCGATCTTCGCATTGATGTCGCGCAATTCATGCGCGGACGGTCTGGTGCTGGCGACGCTCGAAGGAAAGCCGTTTCTGGTCGCCAACGGCGTGCAGACCGTGTCCTACGAATATCTCAACCTTGCGCAGGAAATCCCGGCGCTGAAGGCCGCCGGCGTTACCCGTTACCGGCTGTCGCCGCACAGCTGCGATATGGTGCAGGTGGCGAACACCTTTCGCGGTATCCTCGATGGTGCATTGAGCGTTGCCGAGACGTTAGGCCGCCTCGAAACGCTGCCGCTCGAGGCGCCGTTTTCGAACGGCTTCCATCACGGCCAGCCTGGCCATGGCTGAACCGTTTTGGCGGATGCGCCGGCTCACTGAAGGCAAATCACTGCCGTTTAAGCAGGTGCTTTTCCGCCACAGGCAACTAATTTGTTAACGATGGAAGGATCGTCGCCGTTTTGCGCCGCAAGATAGAAGGGATCCGTAAAAACTTATAAACCACTGTAATAATTTAAAAATTTGTCTCACCGAAGATACATCCGCGGTTGCTTGGTCGCGGATATTCAACTCTGTTCACTGCCTTGTGATCGTATCTTAGGAAACGAAGGGCGAATCCCTACGTTTCTTGACAAGAGATGTTGAACCTGCCGGCGCGCAAAGCCGACGAATCAGCGCAAAGGCAGGAAGGCGGCAGGAGACTTCCATGAACCATTCGATTTACAGCGCGGATCGCTCGACACATCTGAAGATTGTGGTCGTGGCGCTCGTCGCTGGTATCGCGGTCGCGGGCTTCGGCATCTCGGCTCGTACCGGTTCGGACGAGTACACCCAGACGGCGCGCGTCATCAAGGCCGGCAAGCCGATGGCGATCACCAGCTCGAACACGATGGTGGTGCGCTAAGCAAAAGGAATTTACGGAATTCACGCGGCTCTTTACCAGCCCCCCAAAGTCGCCTCGTGGATAATAGAAGACCCCAACTACCCCCAAGTTGACTACCGAAAACGCCCGCTCCCCACGGGCGTTTTCTTTTTGTGGGGTTTGCTTCTCGCTCGTCACAGCAACGGAAGTGCGCTCTCTCTCCCTTTCCTTTGGGAGAGGGTGAGGGGTTACCGTTCATCGACAGGGTCTGCCCCCTTACCCGAATTGCTGCGCAAATCGACCTCTCTCGCTGTGGGTGTGGGCGAGGTGAAGGAAGGCCTCAGCGGCCCTTGGTCGCCGCGGGCGCCGGCGGCGGGACGGTCTCGACCAGCTTGCCGGTATAGACCGGCGCGGAGTGCGGATTGCCATCGGGCGATCCGCCGGCCTGTTCGATCGTCACCGCATAAGTCGCGTTGTTGACGAGATCGGTGTCGTAGGCCGACAGCACCGGACGCGCGGTGAAATCGGCATTGCCGATCACGCCAAGCGAGCGCGGCTTGGGCAGCTTGTCCGAGATCAGCCAGAGCTCGAAGCTCTTGCCGGGCTCGGGCTCAGCGCCGACCTTTCGGATCGTGAAGTTCTTGGTGGCCGCGTCGACCGTCATAATGAAGGCTGGCGCGCCGCCCTCCTTTTGTAGCACCGCGACATATTGGGCCGACGCCGGCGCTGGCGCCGGCGTCGGCGGCGCCTTGACCTCGACCACCTGCGTGCGCGGTTTGGGGCGAATGGCGTCGGGCAGCAGATCCGGCTGGTAGGCACCGACCGCGAGCAGCGCCACCAGAGCGGCCGCGATCGCCGTGGTGAAGCTTGCGATATTGCGCCAGCGCCGGGCCTGCCTGGACAGGCGAATGACGTTGGAAGTGTCGACGCCGGCCGTAAGCGCAGCGAATTCGGACCCGACCGGCGGCGCCGGCGGCGGCGGAGCCTCGGGAAGCACCAGCGGCGCCTGCGGCTCGGAAACGCCGATCGCAACCTTGATCCGGTCCCAGACCTCGGGCCGCGGCTCGACGGAGCCGACCATCTGATTCAACACGCCAAGCCGGAACTCCCACGACTCGACCATCGCCGTGAAGTCCTTGTCGACGGACATCATGGCCTCGACTTGCGCCCGCTCATCGGCGTCGAGCGTGCCGAGGGCGTATTCCGCGGCGAGCGCGATATGGTCTTCACTGTAGGCCATCATCTCAAAGTCCAAGATCTTCTAAAGTCCAAGATCTTCTAAAGTCCAAGATCTTCTAAAGTCCAAGATCTTCTCAAAGTCCAAGACACTCCCGGATGTCCATCATGCTACGGCGCAGCCAGGTCTTCACCGTATTCACCGGCGTCTCGAACTTTGCCGCCAGCTGCTCGCGGCTCCAGCCGTTGTAATAAGCCAACAGCACGAGCTTTTGCCGGTCCGGCTCCAGACGGCCGACGCATTCGAGCAATCGCTTCAATTCCTCGGTCATCTCCCGTCGCGCCAGCGGATCCGGGCTCTCGGCGGCCACTTCCATGGCGGTCGGCTCCTCTTCGATCGAGATTTCGCCGCGTTTGCGCACGACGTCGATGGCCCGGTTTCGGGCGATGGACGCCATCCACGTGATCGGCGACGACAGGCCGGGCTTGAATTGTCCGGCGCTGCTCCAGATCTTGACGTAGGCCTCCTGAATGACCTCCTCCGCGAGATCCTGTCGCCGCAAGATACGGAGCACCACGCCGAAAAGTTTCGCGCGCGTCGCGGCATAGAGGCGCTCGAAAGCCGCCTCATCCCCCTTCGCGACCGCGGCGATCAGCCAGACCAACTCAGCTGGCGTCAGCATTCACTCCCCCAAAATCGCGATCCCCTATCGCTTATGCACTTGGGCCAACGGCGCTCCCAACGTCTGGTATCATATCCTGCGCCAGACCGGGCGACCAAGTCACGGAGACCGTCCTGTGGACATTCGACCCCAGGGCCAAGCGACCAAGCAAAAACCCGGACCTCGCGGCCCGGGTTTCGATCATGCGTTGGCAGACAGTCTAAGAGAATGCAAAGCCTCAGGCGATCGCGCCGCCAAGGCGCGCGCGCAACAGGCCGATGCTGTCGAGATCGGCCTGTTCCCGGGCGCTTTCCTCGGCGCGCCCGCGCGCCTGGTCGCGCTCGTCCAGCAGTTCGACTTTCTTGAGCTCCTCGAACGCCTCGCTCAACAGGCTCTTGGCGTCTTCCAGCTGGATCCGCAACTCGTCGGCGGAGCGGGTCAGGTTTTCGCGCCGCTGGATCGCGGCCTTGGCATAGGTCGGATAGGCGAAATGCGTGGGATCGTTGATTCCCGCGCGTTCCTGCTCGGACTGGATTTCGCGCTCCAGGTCGACCGACATACGCTGGAAATCGGCAATCATGCCTTCAATCTGGGCGACCCTTCGGCGCTTTTCGTCGACCTGAAATTTCTTCAGGCGGATTAGCGTTTCACGTGACTTCATCGACTCGTACTCCCCAGAAGTCCCGATGCTAACGCGGGACAGAACCGGCATCCCCCAGGGGCCCCGCCGGCATCACTCGTTGTCTGGCGGGGATGATGGCCTGACAAAGTTAGCGTTCCGTTTCCAAATCCCTCAGGATTTGTTCAAGTTGGCGGTAACCCTCGCTCAGGCTGGACACCTCGTCCTTGGCCTGGCGCAGGAAGCTCTCCAGCGGCCCGTTGAGCCGGATCGCCTCGTCGACCTCGGCGCTGGAACCGGCGCGATAGGCCCCGAGCCGGATCAATTCCTCCATATCTGCATAGGTCGCCATGACCTGACGGGCCCGCGTGATGACGGGCAGAAAGGCCGGATCCGCCGATTTCGGCATGGTGCGGGACACCGATTTGAGGACGTTGATGGCCGGATAGCGCCCGCGCTCGGCGATCGAGCGCTGCATCACGATATGGCCGTCCAGGATGCCGCGCACCGCGTCCGCGATCGGCTCGTTGTGGTCGTCGCCGTCCACCAGCACCGTAAAAATGCCGGTGATGGTGCCGGCGCCGGTGCCAGGACCCGCACGCTCCAGCAGCTTCGGCAATTCGGTGAACACGGTCGGCGTATAGCCCTTGGCGGTCGGCGGCTCGCCCGCCGACAGGCCAATCTCGCGCTGCGCCATCGCAAAACGCGTGACCGAATCCATCAGGCAGAGCACGTCCTTGTCCTCGTCGCGGAAATATTCCGCGATCGCGAGCGTGAGGTAGGCCGCCTGCCGCCGCATCAAGGCCGGCTCGTCCGAGGTCGCCACCACCACCACCGACCGCGCCAGACCTTCGTCGCCGAGGTCGTCCTGCAGGAATTCCTGCACCTCGCGGCCGCGTTCGCCGACCAGGCCGATCACCGTGATGTCGGCGTCGACATTGCGCGCCAGCATCGACAGCAGTACCGACTTGCCGACGCCGGAGCCCGCGAAAATACCGAGTCGCTGGCCGCGGCAGCAGGTCAGGAAGGTATTGAGCGCGCGCACGCCGAGATCGAGCGGCGCGCCGACCCGCTTGCGCGAATGCGCCGGCGGCGGCGAATTGCGGTACGGCATCGGGGACGGCCCCTGCGGCAGCGGCCCCTTGCCGTCGATCGGCTCGCCCATGGCGTTGATGACGCGGCCGAGCCAGGCGGCCGAAGGCCGCACCTGGCTCGCGGAAAGCGCGATCACCGCGCGGCAGCCGCGCCGCACGCCTTCAAGGCCCGCGAACGGCATCACCACGGCGTTGCTGCCGGAAAAGCCGATCACCTCGGAGGGGATGAAGCGGTCGCCGCCGGTCTCGATCACGATACGGGCGCCGACCGACATCGCGTGGATGGGGCCGGCGATCTCAACCATCAGGCCGCGAACGCCCACCACCCGGCCATAGATGTTGACGCTGTCGATATCGCTGATCTGCTCGGCGAGCGCCTTCATTGCGAAAACCTTAAGTTTCGATGGTTTACGGTCTGGAACTTAACCTCGTGTTTACCCGCATCGTTAATCATTACGTCACACTGTCTTGGGTGACTGGAAGCGCTCGGCCTCAGAAAGAAGGACGAGTCACGGGAGTCGGTTAGGCCCGCCTCCTAACGTGGAACTTGAAGGGGTACGGGTACCAAAAACTGCTTCGAAGCAAAGTCTTAGAGCGATTCGCTAAAAATTGCACTGAGAGAGCTTGCGCAAAGGAATCAGATTTTGTTAACCATATGTCGTCAGGATCCGAATCAGTTGTTCAAAGGCGTTTTGAGTGCCGCAAGTGCGGCCGACCTGACGCCCGGAGCGGCGACTAAAGGGGACTGGCATGCGCGTATTGCTGATAGAAGATGACAGCGCCGTCGCGCAGTCGATCGAGTTGATGCTGAAATCCGAGAGTTTCAACGTCTATACGACGGATCTCGGCGAGGAAGGCGTGGACCTCGGAAAGCTCTACGATTACGACATCATACTGCTGGATCTTAATCTGCCCGACATGTCCGGATACGACGTGCTCAAGCAGCTTCGGGTCTCCAAGATCAAGACCCCCATTCTGATCCTGTCCGGCCTCGCCGGCATCGAGGACAAGGTCAAGGGTCTCGGCGTCGGCGCCGACGACTACATGACCAAGCCCTTCCACAAGGACGAACTGGTCGCCCGCATCCATGCGATCGTCCGCCGTTCCAAGGGCCACGCCCAGTCGGTGATCCAGACCGGCGATCTCGTGGTCAATCTCGACACCAAGACGGTCGAGGTCGGCGGCCAGCGCGTCCATCTGACGGGCAAGGAATACCAGATGCTGGAGCTGCTCTCGCTCCGCAAGGGAACTACCCTCACCAAGGAAATGTTCCTCAACCATCTCTATGGTGGCATGGACGAGCCGGAGCTGAAGATCATCGACGTCTTCATCTGCAAGCTGCGCAAGAAGCTCGCCAACGCTTCCGAGGGCCGCAACTTCATCGAGACCGTGTGGGGCCGCGGCTACGTGCTGCGCGAGCCGCACGAGGCCGAAGAGCGCATCCCCGCCTGATCACTGGGTCCTGCCGGGAGCCCGCCGGGCTCTCTCCTCCCAGACTGGACCCCGCCACAAATGGCGGGGTTTTTGTTTTTGTGCGTCGCGGCGGCTACGCGCTGATTCTAGCGTTTTTTGGCAGCGCGCTTCCTGGCGGATTTCTTGGCCGATTTCCTGGCCGATTTCTTCGCGGACTTCCCGGCCGTTTTCCTCTTGGCTGCTTTCTTCGTCGGCTTCTTGGCCGGCCGCTTGCCGGCTTTCTTTTTCTTTGCCGTCTTGACGGTTTTTTTGGCCGCCTGGACGCTGGACGACCTCTTTGTCGCTGACTTCTTCTTCGCGGCCGCCTTCTTCCTCGGCTTTTTTGCCGGTTTCTCGGTGGCCGGGCCCGCGGCGGGCTGCGCCGGGGCTGCGGGCTTCTGGCCTGGCGACGCGACGCCCGAAGAGGCGGTGTCGCCGCCGCCCGCCGCCGCCAGCCAGAACCGCAACTCCGGCGCCTTCTCGTCTGGACCTGCGATGTAACGCTCCTGCCATTTGTCGTCGGCTTCCAGTGGCTTGCCGAAGATATCGGGATGCTCCTTGAGCAGGAAGCGCCAGGCATAATGGTCGTAGAGATCGAGCACATGGCAGGCATAAGCTTCCGCCAGCCCGCGGTGACCGCGGATGATCACCATGTTCTCGTCATTGTTGTGCGAGGCGCGGAAGCCGAGATTGTGCGAGCCGGTGACCACCGTGCAGTTGTCGCTGAAGGGGTCGATCACCACGATCTTGTTGTGAATGATGGCAAAGCCGTACTTTGCCAGCTCCGCTTCCCACAAGCCAAACGCATCGTCCTTGGTGACGGCTCCCGCCGGCACCGCACGCGAATCGGGCTTGGCCGACGCCAATTTGGCGCCCTTTTTCTTGGGCTTTCCCGGTTCGCCGACCACCGTGACCTTGGCATCGGACCCGGCCGCCTGATCCGCACCATCGCCCTGCTCGGTCGCGCCGCCCTGATGCAGGGCTTCCGAGAAATTGAGCGCCCGCTGCGGGCTGGTCAACGCGCCGCGAACGAACAAATCGGGATTTTTCGCCAGCGCCCGGCCGGCCGCGTCGAGGATCGAATTGTTGCCGGGATCGAAGGCAAGGAACAGCACCGCCTGCTTGGCGCCGTTGATCAGGTCGAACACCCTGTTCATGTCGTTCGGCGTTTCCTTGGGCGGACTGACCAGCTTGTGCTGCGTGTTCGGCGAAAACATCACCTCGACGGTGACGCCGTTGCCGAGGCTGATCGGCTTGGCGATCGAGCCGTCGTTGTTCTCATGGGTGAAATCGCGCAGCGCCGGCGACTGCAATTTCTTCTCGTCTCCCCCGGCGGCGTCGATATCCGCCTTCAACGCGTTCCAGTAGTCCATATAGCGCTGGGCGATTTCGGCAGATTCGATCACCAGTGCGTTGTTGGTTTGCGTGCACAGCCCGGTGGAGGTCCAGTTGGTCGACCCCGACAGCACAGCTGTGGGCGCGCCCTTATCGCTCAAGACCAGGAATTTGTTGTGCGGAATATCGCCCTTGCCGAGAATGCGGTCGATCACGTTCACGCCCGCCGCCTTCAGCGCGGCCCGGTTGGCCGAATCGCCATCCTCGATCGCCTTCTTCGTCTTTGGATCGACGGATTGCTCGTTGCCAAGGATCACGTCGCGGCTTTTCGGATTCGCCTGCAGACGCTTTTCGAGCCCGTTGGGATCGTTGAGCTCATAGAGCGCGCCATGAATAATGCCGCCGCCCTTGTCGGCACGATCGAGCAGCGAGGTCACGCCTTCGGATAGCTGACCCGTCAGCCGGATCCGTATCGGGTCGGCGGGATCGAGAATGTGAGGCGCCAGCGCGTTGATGCTGGGCTTGTCGTTCAGCGCGTGGCTCAGCGCCTGGGTCGCGGTGATACCGCGGTTGAAATAAACGTTGAACGGCGGGCGCTGCGGCGTCAGCGTGACCTTGTTGCTGAGCAGAGGGTCGACACCTGCGAGCGGGGTCAACGCGGCGCCCGGGCTTCCGCCCATCGGCACGATGCGGTATTGGTAGGTCCCGCCGCGTTTTGCAAACAGATCCTTCCACCAGAATTTCTGGACAGGCGCCTGTTCGGTCGTCAGATTGGCGGCGTTCTGGTTTGCGAATCGCGCCAGCGCCGGCAGAACCGTTTCCTTGCCGTTGGCGTCGATATCAATTTGATGAATGGCGAAGCCGAGACAGCCATCGAGGTGGCGATCGAAGGTCCAGGCGACGACGGCAATATCATTGTTGGAGAATGCGACTGCGGGCATCGAAACGCTCCTCTTCTGCCAGCAAGGCCAATTTTGCCAGCAAGGCCAAGATAACGGCACGTTGTCGATAGATAATTATACACGCTAAATGAGAATAGCGAAACCATATATGAGCTACTTCACACGGCGCGAAGCAACATGATCCTTCAGTCACTGGCCGGATTGCCGGCATTCCTGGTTTATTTCTGCACGGCGATCATTGCCGTCGTCGCCTACCTCTTCGTCTATACCCGTGTCACGCCGCACAATGAATTCCAGCTGATCCGCGACAACGATCCGGCAGCCGCGATTGCCTTGGGCCTCAGCCTGCTCGGCTTTACGCTTCCGGTGGTTAGCGCCATCGCCCATTCCGCCAATATCGTGGATTGCCTGGTCTGGAGCGTAATCGCGCTGATCGTCCAGATCGTGGTTTATTTCATCGTCAAGATCCCGATTCCGAACCTGTCGGCACGGATCGCGGCGGGCGAACTCGCCTCCGCCATCTGGCTCGGGCTTGCTTCGCTTGCCGCAGGCGCGCTCAACGCCGCCTCGATGATCTATTGATGATGGCAAACCAGCCCACCACGGAATTCGGCAAGCGCAGACCGGTCGTGATCCCAACGGTTCAACCGGTGAAGCGATCCAACCATGTGGCGCTGCTTCTGATGGGCACCTTCGCGGTCGGCGGGGCCGCCTACGCGCTGATGCCGGGCGAGAATTGCGGACAGCGGCCCGGACTGGCGTCGGACGCGAACGCGCAATGCCCGCCGCGCGGATCTTCATCCGGCAGCGGCGGCGGTTCGTTATCGTCGCGGAGCAGTTTCTTCGGCAGCGACGACTCATCCGGCCGGCAATCCTCCGCCGCCTCGTCCGATTCCGCTTCAGCCAAGGTGACCCGCGGCGGATTCGGCGGCTTTGCGCATGCTTTCGCGGCGCATTTTTCCGGTGGCGGCTGACCGGGCGGCCCTAACGCGGATGCGCGGCTACGCCGCCGGGTCGCTGGTCTTGATGGTCTCGCAGGCAAGCGCTGCGGCGCTCCAGGCGGGAATTGACTGAGGCCGCTCGGCGGCTTGCTTACTCGCATCGGCCGCCGGCCCTTCGGCTCCGCCGAAGTTTGATTCGAAAACCAGGCTTTCAGCAACGACGGCGTCGACTGTACTTCGCTTTTCCATGATGCCCTCCATATTTGGTCATTGCCATCCTGATACGATTCCTGACCCGCGCCATGATCCTGATCAAAGAGGCCGATAGAGTTCGCAGCGAGCCCCCGGTAATCTCGCGGGCCAGTGGTTTGCGCCCCGGGTGCCGCCGGCCCGATTATTGCGGCTTGACGCAGGCTGCCTTGGCGATGACGCTCTCCTTCCATAAAATTGCGCCACGGCGATCGTAGAGTGAAAATTCCGGGAGGTGATCATGTCCCGTCGATCATGCGCGATTTTGACCGCAGCCTTGCTTTGCGCAGCGTATCCGGCGCTCGGCCAGCAACTGCCGGATGGCCCCGGCAAGGAATTGGCGCAAGCCAATTGCAATATCTGTCATGCGCTGCTGAGCCGCGTTGGCGCGGGCTATACGCCAGAGGGCTGGAACACCGTGCTGCAGATGATGATCAACCAGGGCGCTCCCCTGCCGGCGGATCAAATCGAGCCGCTCAAGGTCTATCTGATCAGGAGTTTTCCGGAAAAGGGCAAGCCCGCCGGGGCGGTGATCCCTGGGCCCGCGAAAATCTCGTTCAGGGAATGGCAGGCGCCGACGCCGGGCTCGCGGCCGCATGACCCGCTGGCGGCGAGCGACGGCTCGCTGTGGTACACGGGCCAATTGGCCAACGTGCTCGGCCGGGTCGATCCGAACAGCGGCGAAATCAGGGAGTTTCACCTCAAGACCGCGCATTCCGGACCGCACGGCCTGAAGGAAGATTCCGACGGCAACATCTGGTACACCGGCAACACCGGCTCGCTGATCGGCAAGCTCGACCCGAAGACCGGCGCGGTCACCGAATATCCAACGCCGGAAACCGGCGATCCGCATACGCTGATCTTCGACGATGCCGGCATCCTGTGGTTCACGATGCAGAACGCCAACCGCATCGGCCGTCTCGACCCCAAGACCGGCGAGATCAAGCTTTTGACGCCGCCGACGGCCAATGCGCGCCCCTACGGCATGGCGCTGAATTCCAAGGGCATCGTATTCTTCGTCGAGTTCGGCACCAACCAGGTCGGCAGCGTCGATCCGAAGACGCTGGAATTCCACGAATACAAGCTGCCGGATCCGGCGTCGCGGCCGCGGCGCATCGCGATCACCAGCGACGACATCGTCTGGTACTCGGATTATTCCCGCGGCTATCTCGGCCGGCTCGATTCCACGACCGGCAAGGTGACGGAGTGGCCATCCCCGAGCGGGCCGAAGTCCGAGCCCTATGGCATTTCGGCGATCTCCGATGTCATCTGGTACAGCGAGTCCGGCTCGACGCCGAACACGGTGGTGCGCTTCGATCCCAGGACCGAAAAATTCCAAAGCTGGGCGATCCCCGGCGGCGGCAACATCGTTCGCAACACGTCGGTCACGCGCGACGGCAATTTTCTGCTGGCCAACAGTCTCGTCAACGGCGTCACGCTGGTGACGATCGAGAAGTGAGCCGACAGCGCGCAGATGCGTGCCCTCGCCGCACGATCCCGTGAAGGGATTGGCTTTTGCTTGCTTCAACGGCTGAGCGTGATGGAAACTATCAGCCACCCAGGATAATCATCATACTCGAGGGGCCGCCCATGAAACGTTCGCGCCGTGTTATCCTGACCATGATGGGTACGGCGGCCGCCGGCGCGGTGTCGATGGGATTCGTGCGGCGCGATTGCGGTCCCGGGCAGATCTCCGAACTGCAGCGCGAGCCGGACGGACGCTTGCGGGAATATTGCCGCGTGAGCTATGGCGGCTTCGGCGGCGCGCCGCACCGGCTGCACGCGCATTTCCATGGCGGCCACGCGCATGGCGGTTACGCCCATGGCGGCGGCTAGCACCACGCCATGCAGCGCCTCGCCTGTCCCGAGCGCGACGACTGGCGCCTGACCGCCGAGCAAACCGGGTTCGAGTTTCACACCATCGACGGCGAGCGCTACTGGGACGAGCGCGCCTGTTACGCGTTCACGCTGGACGAGATCGAAAATCAGATCGAAGCGCCGACCGCTGAAATCGACGCGATGTGCCTCGAACTCGTCGGCTGCGCGGTCGATGACGACGAATATCTGAGCCGGCTGAAGATCCCGGAAACCTTCTGGCCGCTGATCTCGGAAAGCTGGCACCGCGACGAGGCCAGCCTCTACGGCCGGCTCGACCTCCGCTTCGACGGATCCGGGCCGGCAAAACTGCTGGAATACAACGCGGATACGCCGACTTCGATCTTCGAGGCGGCGGTGTTCCAGTGGACATGGCTGGAGCAGGCGATCGATCGGCACATCGTTCCCGGCCATGCCGACCAGTTCAATTCGATCCATGAACGTCTGATCGAAGCGTGGAATAGGCTCGGCGCGGGCCGCCATCTTCATCTCACGGGAACCACCGACAACCCCGAGGACGCCGGCACGCTGACCTATCTCGAGGATACCGCACGTCAGGCCGGCCTCGCCACCACGCTGATCGACATCGAGGACATCGGCTTGCGCGACGACGGCTGCTTCGTCGATCTCGACGATCGGCCGATGGGGCTCGTGTTCAAGCTGTACCCCTGGGAATGGATGTTCCACGACGAATTCGGCGCCCGCCTCGCCAGGGCGCCGACGCGCTGGATCGAGCCGCCGTGGAAAGCCCTGCTCTCCAACAAGGGCATTCTTCCCCTTTTGTGGGAGATGTTTCCGGATCACCCCAACCTGCTGCCGGCCTTCTTCGACGACGACCCGAACGCAGCACACCTCGGGACGAGCTTCGTGCGCAAGCCGCTTTTTTCGCGCGAGGGCGCCAACGTCACGCTGGTCAGCGACGGCACGACGGTGATGGAACAGCAAGGCCCCTATGGCGCCGAAGGTTTCGTGCGCCAGGCGCTCGCACCGCTGCCGAACTTTTCCGGGCAACATCCGGTGATCGGAAGCTGGCTGATCGACCACGTGCCGTGCGGGCTATCGATCCGTGAGGACGAGAATCCGATCACCGGCAATACGTCGCGGTTCCTGCCGCACGCGATTCTCTGAAGTGGTTTCGAGCGCCACAGCAAGCGACGGCGATCAGCGCGCGCCGACCAGCTTCAGCACCTGCGGCATGGTCGCCGAGACACCGGCGCGCGCGGCCCGTTCGGTGTTCACCCGGTAAAGCCCGCGGCGTTCGGGATAGGGCTTGAAAGCGTCGGAGATTCCCACCACGGTTTCGGCCGCACCGAGCGCCAGCACGCCGTCGGGCTCGAGCATCCGCGACACGCGTTCGAAGATGCCGACCTTGGTGTCCTGGTCGAAATAGATCAGGACGTTGCGGCAGAAGATCACGTCGAACGTGCCAAGGTGGGAAAAATCCTGCAGCAGATTGAGTTGCCGGTGCTGCACCATGGCGCGGATATCGGCATTGAGCTGCCACAGCTCCCCGGTTTGGGTGAAATGCTTGACCAGCATCTGGATCGGCAGGCCGCGCTGCACCTCGAACTGGCTGTAGAGTCCCGCCTTCGACTTCTCGAGCACCTCCTGCGACAGATCGGTCGCGACGATTTCGACCCGCCAGCCCGAAAGCCCGGCGAATTCCTTGACGCACATCGCGATCGAATAGGGCTCCTGCCCGGTGGAGGACGCCGCGCACCAGATCCGCAGAGAACGCCGGCTGGCGCGGGCCTGCACCAGCGCCGGCAGGATCGCTTGGCGCAGATGATCGAACGGAATCTTGTCGCGGAAAAAGAAGGTCTCGTTGGTGGTCATCGCCTCGACCACTTCCGATGTGAGCGCCGCGGCACCGGTTCTGATTTTCGCCACGAGCTCGGCGATGCCGGGCAGTCCCGCCCGTCGCGCCAGCGGGATCAACCGGCTTTCGACCAGGTATTGCTTGTCGGCGGACAGGTCGAGGCCGGAGCGTTCCTTCAGAAGCTTGCGCAGAAAGTCGTAATCCAATGGCGTCACGAGCGATCTCCCGCGAACACCCGCACCAGCTTCGGAGCGATCTGATTGAGCGGCAGAACGGCGGCGCAAATTCCCGCATTCGCGGCAGCACCGGGCATGCCCCAGACAACGCTCGAGGCTTCGTCCTGGGCGATCACGCTGCCGCCGGCCGCGACGATCTCCTTGCCGCCCCGCATCCCGTCCGAGCCCATGCCGGTCAGCACCAGCGCGAGAACGCCGCCCTGCCAGACATCGATCGCCGAGGTGAACAACGGATCGACCGCGGGCTTGCAGAAATTGACCGCCGGGCCGTCATCGAGGGCGATCGCGGCGTCGGCGCCGTGGCGTACGACGCGCATATGGCGGCCACCCGGAGCGAGATAGATCCGGCCGGCCTTGACGATCTCGCCATCGACCGCTTCGTGCGCCGGCCGATGGCTCGATCGCGCCAAATGCTCGGCTAGAATGGTGGTGAAGGTCGGCGGCATATGTTGCGTAATCAGCACCGGAAAGCGGTCGATCACGGGGCCCAGTTCGGTCACCAGCGCCATCAGCGCCTGTGGACCGCCGGTCGATGAACCGATCAGGAGCACCCGCGGCGCGTGGATGCTGAAGGCGCGGCGCATCAGCGGCGGCTGCGCAACCGGCGACGGCATGGGCCGCGTCAACGGCTCTCTCGCCCGGTCCAGCGCCGGCGACGATGTCGCCGGGGGCCTGCGGCGGACCTTGGCGCCGAGCGAGCGGATTTTCTGGATCAGGTCGTGGTGAAAGGTGTCGGCGGCCGACGCTTCGCGGGTGCTTTCGGGCTTCGGGATGTAGTCCGAAGCGCCGAGCGAGAGCGCCCTGAAACTGATCTCCGCGTTGCGGCGGGTCAGGGTCGACGCCATGATGATGATCAGGTTGCGCTTCTTCGCCAGCAGCAGCGGCAGCGCAGAAATGCCGTCGAGGTCCGGCATTTCGATATCGAGTACGGCGACATCGGGATTGACGCGCTCGATCTGGTTGACGGCGTCAAGGCCGGTGCGCAGCGAGGCCGCGACCACCATGTCCGGTTCGGATCCGATCCAACGGGAGATCAATCCCCGGATAACGACGGAATCGTCGACCACCATCACCCGCAACGGCTCTTGCCGTGTCGAAGTCGGGGCTGGGGAACTTGTCAAAGCAACACTCATTACTCACCAGATACGGCTGAACGCGGCACCATTGCAGCGGTAACGCCGATGGCTTTCAGCCGCCGGATCGAAACAGGCAGATCAGATCAATCCGACTTCCTGGAACTTCGCGGTGACGATGTCCTTGTCGAATGGCTTCATGATGTATTCGTTGGCGCCGGCGTGCAGCGCGCGCGCGATGTGCGCGACGTCGTTCTCGGTGGTGCAGAACACCACCTTGGGCTGGTCGCCGCCGGGCATGCGACGCAGATTGCCGAGGAATTCATAGCCATCCATGATCGGCATGTTCCAGTCGAGCAGAATGGCGTCGGGCAGTCCGCGCTTGCAGACTTCCAGCGCCTTCTCGCCGTCCTCGGCTTCGATGATCTGGAAGTCGAGACCTTCCAGGATGCGCCTTGCGACCTTTCGGATGACGCTCGAGTCATCAACTACAAGACATGTTCTCATTTCAGCCTCTGCTTCTTCCGATCCCTGAAAGGGACGTTTCCATTTGCCACCGGTTGGCGTGCCTGCCGGCGGTCTTATGCCGCCATCAAATCAGGCACGATTTCGAGGACGCGATCGACATCGAGGACGACCATGAGCTGACCGTCGAGGCGATGCACGCCGCCGGCGAGCTTGGCCATGCGGGGATCGAGATTGACGGGATTTTCCTCGCGGCCCGCGTCGGGAAGCCTGAGGACCTCGCCGATCTGGTCGATCAGCAGGCCGTAGGACTCGCCGCGCAGGTCGACGCCGACCGCCATCGGCGGCTTGCCGTCGTCGGCCCTGGGCAGCCCTAGCCGGGCGCGCATGTCCACCACGGTGACGATGCGGCCGCGCAGATTGAGCACACCGGCGATCTCGCCGGGCGACAGCGGCACCCGCGTCAGCCGTTCCGGCATGAACACGTCCTGGACGCGGGAGATCGGCAGCCCGAACAGCTGGCCTCCGATCATCGCGGTGACGTATTCGGCGACGGCGCCTTCGGTCAAGTCGGTCTTGCTGGTCATGCTTCAGATCCTTATGCCCGGGCTGAGCTTGCTTATGCCCGGGCTGAGCTTGCTCATGGCTGGCTGAACTTGTTTCATGCCGCGCGGTTGAGTTCGGCGGTCTGTTCCTTCAGCGCCGCGATCAGGCCGGGACGGTCGAACTTGGCAACGTAATCGTGGAAGCCGGCCTGCCGGCCGCGCTCGATCGCCGCCGGCGACACCAGCGAGGACAGCGCGATGATCGGCATCGCACTTAAGTGCTGGTCGGCCCGGATAATTTCGGCGAACTCGAACCCGTTCATGTCGGGCATCTCGATGTCGGTCAGCACCACGTCGAAGACCTGGCCCGAGCGCAGCGCCGTCAGGCCCTCCTGCGCGTTCGGCGCCACCCGCACCTTGTAGCCGGCGGCTTTGAGCACCGGCGCCAGCATGTTGCGGAAGAACGCGCTGTCGTCGACCAAAAGCACCGATTGCGCGGACGCCGACGGCGCCATCTCCTTGCGCGTGAACCAGTCGGGGAACGCCATCGGCAGGAAGTGGCCGACGTCGATCACTTCGGTGGCCTGGCCCTTGATCACGGCGGAGCCGAGAATGCCGGCCAGCTGCTCGCCCGCGACCTCGATGTTGAGCTTCTCCTCGACGATGTCGACGATCTCGTCGACCACCAGCCCCATCGAGCGGCGGTCGTCGGCGAACACCAGGATCGGCTGCGAGCCTGTGGTCTGGACATTGACGCCGTTCATCTGCACCAGCGGCATCAGCTGGTCGCGATACTGCACCATGTAGCGGCCGTTGGAGAGCTCGATCTTGTCGGCGGCGATCTCCTCCAGACGCGTGACGAGGCCGAGCGGCACCGCCTTGGGCTGGGCGCTGCCGGCGCGGAACACCAAAAGCGAGGTCAGTTGATCGGCGGCGCTGGCGCGGGAAGCCGCGTTCTCGTCGGCGATTTCATGGCTGGCAGCACCCGAGGCGCCCAATGCCTTGGCGATGCCGTTGGGATCGATGATCATGATCACGGCGCCATCGCCCAGGATGGTGTTGCCGGAGAACATGTCGATGTGGCGCAGCTTGGTCGACATCGGCTTGACCACGATTTCCTCGGTGTGGAACACGCCGTCGACCACGATGCCGAAGGTCTGGCTGCCGACTTGGGTCACGACGATGAAGCCGTTCTCCGGATCGGAAGAGGAGCCGTCGTCGATCTTGAGCAGTTTCTTCAGGTGCATCAGCGGCAACAGCTTGTTGCGCAGCCGCAACACCGCGGTGTCCTTGATGCGCTCGATGCGGTGCTCGGAATTGGCCCGCGCCCGCACCAGTTCGACCACCGCCAGCTGCGGAATGGCAAAGCGGTCGCCGGCGGCTTCCACGATCAGCGCCGAGACGATGGCAAGCGTCAGCGGGATCTTGATGGTGACGCTGGAACCCTCGCCGGCCACCGACTTGATGTCGATGGTGCCGCCGATCTGGTCGATATTGGTGCGCACCACGTCCATGCCGACGCCGCGGCCGGACACCGAGGTGACCGCGGCCGCGGTCGAGAAGCCGGGCGCGAAGATGAACTTGTGGATCTGCGCTTCGGTCATCTTCTCGAGTTCAGCCTCGCTGACGAGACCGCTCGAGACCGCCTTGGCCTTGATCCGCTCGGTGTTGAGGCCGCGGCCGTTGTCGGCGATGCAGATGATGATGTGGCCGCCTTCATGATAGGCGGACAGCCGAATGGTGCCCTGCTCGGGCTTGCCGGCGGCCGCGCGCTCGGCCGGGGTCTCCAGGCCGTGGTCGGCGGAGTTGCGCACCATGTGGGTGAGCGGATCCTTGATCAGGTCGAGCACCTGGCGGTCGAGCTCGGTGTCGGCGCCGTGCATCTCCAGTTCGATCTGCTTGCCGAGTTCGCCGGAGAGGTCGCGCACGATGCGCGGCAGCTTCTGCCAGGCGTTGCCGATCGGCTGCATCCGCGTCTTCATGACGCCTTCCTGCAGTTCGGCGGTGACGTTGGAGAGCCGCTGCAGCGGCACCTTGAACTCGGTGTCCTCGTTGCGCCGCGAGATCTCCAGCAGCTGATTGCGGGTCAGCACCAGTTCCGACACCATGGTCATCAAATGTTCCAGCGTATCCACGTTGACGCGGATCGACTGGTTGGCGACCTTGTCGGCCTCGTGCACTTCGTCGGCGGCGGCCACCTTGCTGGCCGCGGGTTTTACGGCGGCGGCCGGCTTTGCCTCTTTCGCCACCGGCTTGGCTTGCCTGGCGGGCGCGGCCCGCGGCGCGGGCGCGGCGACAGCTGGCGCGACCGGCGCCGTGGGCGGCGATGCAACCTCGATCGCGGTTTCGCGGAACGCGCGCTCCAGTTCATCCAGCGACACTTCGCCGGGACGCAGCGGCCGCTCCAGCATCTGCGGTATCAAGGAGCCCGCCGCAACCGCAGGCTCAGCGGGAGCCGCAGGCGCTGCTTCGGCCGACGAGGCTGACGCCGGCGCGACCGGCGAAGCCGCGGACGCGATCGGCGGAGCCGACGCTGACATCGCTTCCATCCCACGCTCCACCATCGCCTGTAATTCGTCGATCAGATCCTGATCGGAGCCGTCGGGCTCCGCCTCGGTCGCCTCGAGCTGGCCCAGGATGTCCTTGATGCGGTCGATCGTGGTCAGGATCAGCGTCACCGCCTGGCCCGTCACCGGCATTCCGTCGCGGAATTTGCCCATCAGGGTCTCGGCGGCATGCGCCAGCGCTTCCAGCCGCGGCAGTCCGAGGAAGCCGCAGGTGCCCTTGATGGTGTGGACCAGGCGAAAAATGTTATCGAGTATCTTGGCGTTGTTCGGTTCCTGCTCGAACCGCACCAGCTGATTGTCGACGGTATCCAGGCTCTCGCTGGTTTCCGTCAGAAACTCCCGCAACAGATCATCCATGAAACAGGCCTTCAGACGCACCGGCGCGCGATTTCGACACGCCTTTCAGAACGAGGCCAGCTTCTCCGCAAAGCGTTTAATATTGGTTGAGCAAATGAAAAAGAACGGGCTCAACAAAGAGATAAGGCGCCCTGAGGAATCCTCGGGCGCCCTATAAACCGTTGGTTAACCATGTTTACTCAGGAAGCGGTAATAACCACCGCCTCGCCCTCGGGCGCAAGCACCACATTCAGCCCGCAGGCCTGGGCCAGCAGCCGCGTATAATAAGGCTGCACTGCATGGGCATCGACCGCATGCGTCGAACCCGCGCTCAGAAGATCGGCGATATTCTGCGGCATGCGCGCGTTGAGCCCGGAGGCTGCGACGCGAAAGCCGATTTGCTCACCCTCGCCGATCGGATCGACGGTCAGCACGCCACCGCGCGGTATCGTCTGCTGCGCGATCACCATCATGTTCAGCAGCAGCTTGACCCGGTTCTTCGGCAACAGCACGCGCGGCAAGTTCCACGCGATCGAGGTCTTGTTGTCTTCGAGGTGACCGCGCGCCATGTTCTGCGCGTCGCCGAGATCGATCTGCGCGCCCGCTGATCCCGCGGCGCCAAACGCCAGCCGGCAGAACTGCAACCGCGCCGACGCCGTCTTGGCGCTCTTGCGGATCAAATCCAGCGCGAATTCGCGGTCTTCGGGCTTGGGGTTGTCGTCGAGGACCTCGAGCCCATTGACGATGGCGCCGACCGGACTGATGAGATCATGACAAACCCGCGAACATAACAGCGCCGCCAGCTCGAGGGCGTCGGGGGCGGGACCGGGAGACGGGGTGTCAGACATGAGGTGTTCCTGTAAATCCGCCGGCAACGCCGACCAAGGCGAATCGCGCCTGATCGCCAGTTTGATACACTGCGGATGCGCTTGCTGCCAACACAAGGCGGTAGCCGAAAAGAAAGACGAACAGCAAATGAAATTCGCCCATGAATAAGGCAAGTTCCCCCACATCCGTGATCGAGAGCGGGGCTGCCGCCGCGCTGCTGGAACCCTTGACCGACCTCGTGATCCGGGCCGGAGCCGCGATTCTGGCCGTCAACCGGGCGGTGATGCGGATCGAGGGCAAGCTCGACGGATCGCCGGTGACCGAAGCCGACCTCGCCGCCGACCGGATCATCGCCGAAGGCCTGGCGCGGCTGGCGCCGCAGGTTCCGGCCGTGTCGGAAGAACGCGTCGGCCTGGCGAAGCCGGCTTACGATGGCAGCTTCTTCCTGATCGATCCGCTCGACGGAACCAAGGAATTTTTGGCCGGCCGCGACGAATATACCGTCAACGTCGCGCTGGTGACCGATGGAATACCCGTATTGGGCGTCATCGGTGCACCGGCGCTCGGGCTGGTCTGGCGCGGCATCGTCGGCCGGGGCGCGGAACGGCTGACGCGCGGCGAAAAGTCCGCGCCTGAGCCGATCCATACCCGCAGGCTCCCGGCGCGCGGAAAACCCTGGATCGCCGCGGTCAGCCGCTCGCATGCCGACTGCCGCACCGAAGCCTTCATCGCGGAAAGGCCCGGCGCGATCCGCAAAACCCTGGGATCATCGGTCAAGTTCGGCCGGGTGGCGGAGGGGCAAGCCGATATCTATCCGCGCCTCGCGCCGACATCCGAATGGGATATCGCGGCCGGCCACGCCATCCTCACCGCCGCCGGCGGCAAGATTACGGATGCGCACGGGGCCGCCTTGCAATTCGGCAAAGGCGGCAACGGCTTCATCGTGCCGGAATTCATCGCCTGGGGCGATCCGGCGGCGGTAGAGTGAAACTGTAGGATGGGTGGAGCGCAGCGATACCCATCACGTGAGGACGTCTAGCAAGTTGATGGGTTTCGCAAGTGCTCAACCCATCCTACGCGCTGCAGCCAAAAGCCTGCGCATCAGGACCAGGACAACTGATCCTTGGGGAGCCGTCCACTTGGATCGTGCACTTCGACCTTGTGCGGCAAATCAGATCCCCATCGCCACAGAATTAGATTTGCCATGTCGGACCGGGCACCTGTCGCAAATGATGGCGACAGGATTCCAGCCGCTCCCTTCGCGATCAGCGATTTTGCTATCTCCCAGGATGCTGGGAGCTTGCCGGTTGCCAGATCATACGCCCATGGACAAGCCATGGACGCAAGGTCGATCGCCTCTCGCGCCCGCCCGGAGTCCGTGCGCAGATCGACGATGTCATCAACGTCAACATTGTAACTGCAGATCGTCAGGGGATCAAAACGGTGGCCAAAACCATGCCCCATCTCTACGAGCATGCCTTCAACTGTCAAAGCGAGGTATAGTGCAGGAGTGCCGATGGGATTAAAGCGCCCGCCTTTGGCGGCCGCTCCTGCTCCTGATATCGGTGACCAAGCCCACTTGGGATCGTGCGCTCGATAGCACGTCCCCTCCCACCTCAAGCGAAGCCGCCCGTCGCCACGTGATCGAGATAATCACGAACGGCGGACGCTTTGCCGTCTTTCACAAGAGACTCGGCTGTCCGGCCACCAAAAGCTGCGATTGGCTCCGCTCGATACCAGGCCATGGCCTGCTTTTCGCCCCCGGCCCAGTCAGCAATCCGGCCAATAATTTCCAACATCTCCGTGGCGCGCGTCTGTGTTTTAGGTGCCTCCAGGCGAGCGGCGCGATAGATGGTTTCCGGCTTTAGGCCAATGGTCTCCGCAAGTTGTACCTTGGACATGCCAAAGCGCTTCGCTACACGCCCCACGGAAATGTGGCCCTTGGAATCCAGGAAGGTCACCACCAAGTTGCCGCCCCTCGGCTTTGTCTGTGTTGGCGCAGCCGAACCGGCAGCGGCGGACCTTCCTTTGGTTTTGAGGGAGTCGATCTGGGCGGATCCGGTAGAACGCGGCCTCTTGGTAGTCGACATTATTGCCACTCCATTTGCCCTATTTATATGGCACTTTTTATGGCATTTCGCAATACCTGATACCTGAATGCGGCCCCATCCGGCCCACAGGTGATCGGCCTCCCGCGCGGGCAGCGGATTTGCGCGCAAAATCTAATTTCTCCAACCGGATCAGGCTGTTTCTACCTGTCCAGTCTTGTTTGAAAAAATATTCTGGTTTTCCGAAACCGCAAATCACCTTATATCCGCAACCGTCCACCCCACTCGAGGGGCGTATCGCGATCGTCACGGACGCGGGGTTGGATGCGATGGACGCGAGCGGCGCTAAAGACGAGAGCGTTTTGCTTGCGGACGGAGAAGTCGTGTGGTCCTGACGCCTCGACGCCGGCGTCAAGTCGGCAGCTAACGCTGCCGGCGACGGTGACAAGAAAGCCCGATCGCCGGGGAGAGTACGAAGGAAACCGTTAAAACCATTGCGTGCGGGGATGCCGGGTGATTTCCGGTGCAACCGCTGTGAATACTCGTGTGCATCTTGCACTACCACTTCGCACACGAGGCTGCGGGTGCACTGGGCACCCGGCATTCCCCACGCCCTCTTTCGGGGCGGAACTTTTTCTCACAACCCGGGCGCCATCCGCGTCGCGGGAATGCGAAGGTGTATCTTGCCCCCCTTGCCGCTACTGCGCCAGATCCTGCTCCAGCTGCGGCCACCGAGCGTTCGCTTCGCGCAGGACGCGCGCGGCGTCGGCCGCGAAGCTGTCGCGGTTCTCCTCGCGGCTGAACAGATAGAGCCGCTGTCCCGCTATCTGAAAGAACCGCGGGTTGCCGGCTACCGTGACGCCGCGGGCCAGATCGACCGGGTCGTAGCCGCCGAACTGGGGACCGTAAATCTCGGGATGGGCGACAAAGGAGGCGCGGTTGCCTTCATTGCGGAAGCGCCAGACCGCGCCTGCCTGCGAGGCCTCGAAATCCTGCAAACCAATCTCGGGCCGGGCATCAACAAAATAGGCAACGGGATCGTAGCCCTCGATGGCCAACCCGGTGAAGCGGTTCACCACCACCCGCTCGGTGGTGGCGGCCCGGGCCGCCGAACCGGAAAAGCCCGCCGCGGCAAGGCTTACCAGGACCAGGCCGGCCAGCAGGTCGATCAAGGCTATTCCGGGGCGAAAGCCTTTTCGGGGCCGAGAGCCGTTTCTTTCCTGCCGTTGTGCCGTCATAGTTGATGCCGATAAGATCCGAGTCGGGGACACTGGGCGGAAGCCTAGGGCCGTGCCTGTTGGCATCACGTTAAGGCTGCGGCCGATTTCGATACGCAGGGGTGGTTTTATGATTTTCGCAACACGCCTTGCCGCGGTGGCGCTCGCCGCGCTGATGGGCTGGGCCGTGCCGGCTTCCGCGCAACAGGCGGCGCCGTATCAGCAGCCGCAGGTGGCGCCGTATCAGCAGCCGCAGGCACCGCCGTATCAGCAGCCACAGCAGGCTCCGGCATATCAGGAGTCACAGCAGGCACCGCCACAGGAAGCGCCGCCGGCGCGCCAGCCCAGCCCCAATACCTATGGACCGGACGAACTGGTCGGTGCGGGACACCGGTTCTTCGGCAACGTCTCGCGCGGCCTCGCTTCGGTGATCGAGCGCGCGGTCAGCCAATGGGGCCTGCCGAACGGCTATGTCCTGGGCGAGGAAGGCTCCGGCGCGTTCGTGGCCGGACTGCGATACGGCGAAGGTACGCTCTACACCAAGAATGCCGGCGATCTGCGGGTGTACTGGCAGGGACCGTCGGTCGGCTTCGACTGGGGCGGCGATGGCGCGCGCACCATGACGCTGGTCTATAATCTCCCCGCCACCAATGCGATCTACCAGCGCTTCGCCGGCATCGACGGCTCCGCTTATATTGTCGGCGGTTTCGGGATGACCGCATTGACGGCGAACAACATCGTGCTGGTGCCGATCCGCTCTGGAATCGGACTGCGGCTTGGCGCCAATATCGGCTACCTCAAATTCACGCCGCGCGCGACCTGGAACCCGTTCTGACATCCCTGGCGGCGACGTTTCCGAAACACCGGATTTTCCGGTGAGGGATTCACGTTAACGCGCCATGAGGCTGGCGTTTACCCGGTGCCCCATGGCATTGTGACCAAGCATCTTCTTTTCATGGGGAGTTACCGCTGATGGTCGAACCGATCATGTATCTGGCGATCGGTTTCCTGCTCTCGATGCTGGTCGGGCTGATGATCGTGCCGCTGGTGCACAACCGCGCGGTGCGGCTGACGACGCGGCGGCTGGAGGCGGCGACGCCTTTGTCGATGGCCGAAATCCAGGCCGACAAGGATCAGCTGCGCGCCGAATTTGCGATGTCGGCACGCCGGCTCGAGATGAGCGTCGACCAGCTCAAGAACAAGACCACCAGCCAGCTCGCCGAACTCGGCAAGAAGACCGATGCGATCAATCGCATGAAGATCGAGCTCGGCGAAAAGAACGCCACCATCTTTTCGCTGGAAGCCCGCGAGAAGGCGGTCAAGGAGCAGCTGCGCGCCACAGAAGAGGAATTCGCCACCAAGACGGAATCGCTGCGCGACGCGGAAAAGGCGCTGAAGGACAAGCAGGGCGACCTCACCAAGATCAACGTCGAACTGTCCGACCGTTCCATGATGGCGGAGAGCCGTCAGGTCGAGCTGATGGCCGTGCGCGCCCAAATCGAAAATCTCAAGAACCGCGTCGGCGACGCCGAAAAGGAGTTCGCCACCACGCAGGCGCGGCTCGAGCAGGAACGGCACGAATCCGAAAAGGCAACGAGCGAGCTCGCCGAGGCGCGCAGCCGCGTCGAAAATCTGAGCCAGCGCGTCACCGATCTGGATCGCCAGCTGATCGTGCAGGTCAAGGAAGCCGAGTTGCTCGGCAACCGCGTCAATGACCTCGAGCAGCGGCTTGCCACCCAGGGCAAACTGCTCGCCGAGCGCGACTTCGAAAACAACCAGTTGCGCCAAGCCAACCAGACCGCCGAACGCATTGCCAAGGAATTGCGCGTTGAAATCGCCGCGCTGAACAGCGGCAAAGCGCCGGCGGTCGAACGCCTGCAGAAGGAGAAGGCGGCGGTCGAGGAGCAGCTTCGGGTCGCGCGCGACGAGCGCGCCAAGCTGCAGCGCGACATCAACGCGATCCAGCAGCAGGCCGAGAGCTCCTGGGCGACCGAGCGCATGGAAAACGCGCTGCTGCGCGAGCGCATCAACGACATCGCCGCCGAAGTCGCAAAACTCGCGATCCAGCTGGAAGGGCCGAATTCGCCGATCGAAACCATGCTGGCGGCGGCCGACCCGGCAGTCCCGGCCAAGGCGGCGAAGCCCGTCAACGGCGCCGTGGCCAATGGCGCGGCCCCGAGCACGGTTCCCGAGGGCGGCGGGACACTGGCCGAACGCATCCGGGCGCTGCAGTCCCATGCCTCCCGTGCCCGCCAGCAAGGGGCGTGAAGCCATCAACCCGGTCGATCGAATCGTAGCCGTTTAGCTTGACACCCCCGCCCCGCACTTCGTAAATCGCGCTACGAACGACGCGTGTCGCCCGATCGGACGCCGATCTACAAGGCCCTTGATCGTGCTCGCCAAAATCCCGGACGCATAGCTCAGCGGGAGAGCGTTCCCTTCACACGGGAGAGGTCCAAGGTTCGATCCCTTGTGCGTCCACCATTGTTGATCTCTAGTCTTTCCAGTTTATAGCCAAGCCTATACAGCCAAGTCGTTTTCCGATTGCCGGATCAGGTCGATGACCTCCCAGAAGCTGATCATTCTGATCACCAGCCTCACCGGAGGCGCGATTGGGCTGTTCGCTCCGGTCGGCGTGGTCAAGTGGTTGCTGCAATCCGAGCCGGAGGACGCCGGAATTCTGACGGTGTTTTTCTTGCCCGTCTGGTGCCTGCTGGTGGTGCTGGGGCTCCTGATCGGACGCTGGCTTGGCTTGTTCGCCACCGGCGGCGGGCGGGTCCCGCAAAGATAGCCAAGGCCGAGCAACCCTCGGCTGGTGAGACAATTAGACGCAACCTTGGCGCACTTTAGTCCGGCGCGCTGTAAGCCACCTCACAATGCACTCCGGCGCGCGCTGCTACCAATCTAGCCGCCAGCGCAACACAACAATCCGGAGAAACTCATGGCTAGTCGTCATAGTGCGATCCCGCGGGGATTGAACGCCACACGCTCTTCACTTGCACAAGGCCGGTTCGGCCGCATGTTTCGAAACGTCCCACCCGCCAGATTCGGGGCAACGGAGGCAGACAATATTGCCAACCTCTCCGCGCTGGCCGACGCAATGACAGCGTCTTTGGATGGACCCAAGGATGACCCGGATGCCGAAGAGAGCGGCATCCCGGCGCTCTACACGTATTTCGGTCAATTCATCGATCACGACATCACCTTCGACCCCGTAAGCGTGCTGACCAAGGCCCAGGATCCCGACGGACTGGTCGATTTTCGGACGCCGGCGCTCGATCTCGACAATGTCTATGGACGCGGTCCATCCGACCAGCCCTATATGTACGACGGCAACCTGAAATTCCTGCTGGGCGAACCCCTGAAAGGCGCCGGCGTGCCCGACGCCAATGACCTGCCGAGGTTCGCCGGCCGCGCGCTGATCGGCGATCCCCGCAACGACGAGAACAGCATCGTATCGCAGTTGCAGGGGCTGTTTCTCCGGTTTCACAACCGCATGGTCGACGACAACGCCGGCCTCGACTTCGAAGCGCTGCAACAGCGCGTTCGCTTTCACTACCAATACGTCGTGCTGAACGACTTCCTGCCCCGCATCGTCAGCAGCGCGGTGCTGTCGGATCTCAGGACTGGCGGCCGTTACGATCGGAGCAAGCTCAATTACTTTCACTGGAAGACCTGGCCGTTCATGCCGGTCGAATTCTCGGTCGCCTGCTACCGGCTCGGCCACTCCATGATCCGCCCCGGCTATCGGTTGAACGATGACGACGCCATGCTGTTGTCGATCTTCCCGGACAAGGACTTCAAGAACGCGCTCACCGGCTTCCAGACCATGGCGCCCGGCCGCGCGATCGATTGGGGCCGTTTCATCGATCTCGATGTTCGGGCCTATGGCAAGGAAGGCGACGACGCGCTGCCCGCTAATAAGAAACGACTGCAGTTCGCCTACCGCATCGACACATCGCTCGTGAATCCGCTCAGCATGCTTCCGCCCGCGGTGGCGTCCAACCCGCCTTCGCTGGTGCTGCGAAATCTCGAACGCGGTTGGCGCCTGGGACTGCCGTCCGGACAGGCGGTGGCCAGGGCGATGCACATGACCCCGCTCAAGGACGAAGAGATCCTGATCGGCAAGGCGGTCGACAAGCCGGACCCCGGCGAGGATCCGGTCGCGATCAACAAAATCGCCAACGGCGCATTCGCCCGGAATTGCCCGCTTTGGACCTATGTGCTGGCGGAAGCCGCGCACCACAAGACGGCGGTCACCATTCCCGTGACCGGCGCACCCGGGCCGATCTCCACTCCCCAACTCGGACCCGTCGGCGGACGCATCGTCGCCGAAGTGATCCTGGGCCTGCTCTTCGGAGATAACTTCTCGATGCTGTCGCTTGATCCCGGTTGGGCTCCCGTAACCGGACCGGACTTCGGGCTCAAGGATCTGGTCGCCTATGCACTGGGCCAAGGAACGGCCTTGCACTGAGGTGACATCGGACCACCGCCAATGAACGTCGCGGGCCCAACTGGTTTGCTGCCGGGCCCGCGGCGGTCCCAAATTAAATGCCGGCGGCTTTCAGGTCGCTCCAGGACTTTCTGGGGTCAAGTCGTTCGCCCCCCGGAATCGGCGCGCTGGCGCTGGCCGGGATCAAATCCCGAGCACCCAGACCGCAACAATGGCCCCTAGTACGGCCAGGCCGGAGATCGTCCAGCCGGTCGCGTAACCCGCGCCATCCGTTTCGGGCCTGTCCACCATCGTATCGTGCCAGTTAGTCATGACAGCCTCCTGGAGATTGCCTCTGCCGATTAGGTCTTCGCCGGCAGCCTGAGGTTCAAACGAATCAATCGCGGCATCGGTCGCTGGTTCCGTTGTGCGGTGCGTCAATGACTTCATTTGGCGGTTGGCGGCGAACCCGCGGTTCGCACCAGCCTGTCGGCCTTGACCAGGACGTAGGTATTGTCCGGCTGCTCCTTGGCAAAATAGCTGATCGCCACGAACGCCGCGCAGAACAACAGGCCCACCAGCATGATCTTGCGGTGCGTGCGCTTATCGGCGTTGTGGAACGAGCTGGACATCGTTCACCACATACATCGCCGCGTGGAGCCCGCAATCGACCTTTGGTTTTAACCTTGCCGGGTCAGGTTACTGGGACGGGCGAATTTGAAAAAAACTGAAGCCATCGCGCCGGCCCGCCCGAAATGGCTCGGCGATATCCGCGCCTTCATCATCCTGTAACCAAACTGACATGCCCTCGAAGCATACCTGACACGTGCTGCACTTAGCTTCGGTTTCGTTCGCTGCTCGCCGAACGACTTCATGCATTTGAAATTTTGAAATAGGGGGCGTCATGCTCAAGCAACAGACGAAACGTCTACGCGATCGCACGGTCATCACCGCGGCGATCTTGTCACTGATGGGATCGAATACTTACGCGGTCGAAAACGGCCCAATGGGCGGCCCTCATAACAACGACCGCAGCACCACGAGCCCTATCAAGCATGTAATTGTCATCATAGGCGAAAATCGCACCTTCGACCATGTGTTCGCGACCTACGAGCCGCGCCCCGGCGAGCGTGTCGACAATCTTCTTTCCAAGGGAATTATCAACAAGGACGGATCGCCCGGCCCGAACTACGCCAAGGCGGCGCAGTTCTCGGCGCTGGACAACAATCTCTATTCGAACAGCCCCGGTCAGAAGACGCCCTATAACAATTCGACCAACAGGCTGCAGGCGCCGGGCACCTCCTACGCACCCCAAACCTGCTATACCACGGTCGAAGCGGCGGCCCTCAACGGTCCGGGATGCCTTTCCACGCTCTCGGAAGCCGCCCGCGGCGACTACGGCCTGCGCCCGCAGGATCTGCCGCTGCTGACGACGGGTGCGACCGGCATCGCGGGCAATTCGCCCGACACCCGGATCCTGAATTCCAGCAACCTGCCGAACGGTCCCTATCCGCTGGTGCAGCCGGTGCCCGGCGAGAAGACCAACAGCCTTTATGCCACCTACGGCGGCAGCCCTGTGCATCGCTTCTATCAGATGTGGCAGCAACTCGACTGCGACGCCACCAAGGTCTCGCGGCACAATCCGAGCGGATGTCAGGCCGACCTCTTCCCCTGGGTCGAGATGACCGTCTCCTCCGGCAGCAATGGCAGCCCGCCCAACCCGGCGAAGCCGCTGAAGGAAGGCGATATCGCGATGGGCTTCTACAACGTCGCCAGGGGCGACGCGCCCTACCTGACGCAGCTGGCCCGCGACTACACACTCAACGATAACTACCACCAGGCGGCGATGGGTGGCACCTACGCCAACCACATGATGATCGGCTATGCCGACGAGTTGTATTACGCCGACGGCAAGGGCGATCCCGCCACCCCGAACCATGTGCTGGTTCCCGGTTCGAACCCGCCGGTCTATGTGGACGAGGTCGAGAATCCGAATCCCGCGCCGGGCACCAACAACTGGTACGCCAATGACGGATACGGCGGCGGCAGCTACACCAACTGCTCCGACTATACCCAGCCGGGCGTCGCCTCGATCGTCAACTATCTGACGGCCATCCACGTGCCGCCGAACTGCGCGCCGCACGCGTATTACCTGCTCAACAACTATGTCCCCGCTTACATCGGCAGCGGCGCCACCGATCCGATCAACAACGGCCCGTTCACCCTGCCGCCCGTCATCAAGCAGCGGCACATCGGCGATCAGCTCAGCCAGGCCAACGTGTCGTGGGCCTATTTCGGCGAACGCTGGAACGACTTCAAGACCGCCCCCGGCGAGGGCACCAATTTTGGATCGCTCGATCCGATCGCCTATCTCTATTGCAACATCTGCAATCCGTTCCTCTATTCCGCTTCCGTCATGACCAACGCCTCGGCGCGCGACACGCACCTGAAGGATACGCTCGATCTCTATGATGCGATCGCCAAGGGCGACCTGCCGGCGGTGTCGTTCGTCAAACCGAGCACCTTCAACGACGGCCATCCCTCCTCGTCCCGGCTCGACCTGTTCGAATCCTTCAGCCGTCGGATCATCGATCAGGTGAAGTCGAACGAAGAGCTGTGGGAATCCACCGCGATCCTGGTCACCGTGGACGAAGGCGGCGGCTACTACGACTCCGGTTACGTGCAGCCGGTCGACTATTTCGGCGACGGAACCCGTATTCCGATGATCGTCGTATCGAAATATTCGCAAGGCGGCCACGTGTCGCATGAATATTCCGATCATGCCTCGATCCCGAAATTCATCGAACGGAACTGGTCGCTTCCCAAGCTTTCGAGTCACGGCCGCGACAATCTGCCGAACCCGCAGACGTCGGACGAGAATCCCTATGTTCCGCAGAACCGCCCGGCGATCGGCGACCTCTGGGGCAATTTCTCATTCGCAGATCACGATCACGATCACAACTGACGATCCGGCGCCGCCGGATTGTTGGCGCCGTGATTTTACTGACGTCGAGAAGGCCGGACACCCGTCCGGCCTTCTCATCTTGTCAAGGAGTGACCACTTGCCCAGCGTCCAGCCGCGAATTGGTTCGGCTTCCATCAACGAAGCGCAACGCGCCTTCGCCAACGGCGATGTGGCGACGGCGGAACGGATGTGCTCGGAGCTCGTGGCGCGCGCCGCGGATAATGGAGCCGCCTGGGCGCTGCTGACGGAAACTGCCCTGCAGCGGGGCCGCCCCGACGCCGCCATCGTCTGCGCCGATCGCGCGGTCGCCTTGATGCCGAAGGATCCGATCCCGCTGATCCTGCGCGCCAAATGCCTGTTCGTATCCGGCGAGGCGCGGCGCTCCTTCGAGGCCGCCGAAGCCGCAGCGAAACTCGTCGGCCACGTCCCCGAAGCGCTCGACGCCTGCGGCGCGATCTTCGGCCTGCTGGGCCTGCACAAGCAAGCGAAGGAAATGTTCCGGCGTGCGGTCGCTGCCCGTACCGGCGTGCCGCAATATCTGTTCAACCTCGCGGCGACCGAGCGGATGACCGGGGCGCTGGAGCAGGCCGAAGCGCATTGCGACGCCGCCATCGCGCTCGACCGTCACTACGGTCTTGCGCACTATTTGCGCTCGGACCTCCGCATCCAGACCGCCGATCGCAATCACGTCGAGGAAATGGAAACGCTGATCCACGGCGGCAGGCTGGCGCGGCCCAGCGAAGTCATGCTGCGCTTTGCGCTCGGCAAGGAATATGAGGACCTGGATTTGCATGGGCGGGCGTTCGATCACGTCGAAGCCGGCTGCGATCTGCAGCACCGTTCGGTTGCGCACGATGATGCGGCCGGGATCGCCGAGATCGACCGGATCATCCAGACCCACACGAGAAGCTGGATTGCGGCGGCCCCGCCGGGCCATTCCGCCGCCGCGCCGGTGTTCGTCGCCGGGCTGCCGCGCACCGGCACGACACTGGTCGAGCGGATCATCGCCAGCCACCCCGCGATGGAATCGGTGGGAGAAACCGGCGCGTTCGCGGCCGAGATGCGCCGTAGCATGAGCAATAGCTCGGCCAAAGCCAAGCCGGCGGAGATCGGCCGACGCTATGTCGACGCGGCGACCGCATTCCGCGAATTGCAACACGTCCGTTTCGTCGACAAGACGCTGCAGAACTACCTCTATTGCGGCCTCATTCACGCGGCGCTGCCGGCGGCCAGGATCATATTGGTGCAGCGACACCCGCTGGACGCATGCTGGGCGATCTACAAGGCGCACTTTCAAGGCAAGTTTTCGTTCTCGTACCATCAGATCGAGTTGGCGGAATATTACCTGGCCTATCGCCGCCTGACGCGGCATTGGCGGACGACGCTGCCGCCGGAGGTGTTGCTGGAAATCAATTACGAGGACATCGTCAGCGATCAATCGGCGGCAAGCCGGCGTCTCATCGGCTTTCTCGGACTGCCATGGGACGACGAGGTCCTGCGGTTTCACGAAAGCGCGGCGCCGTCGGCGACCGCGAGCGCCGTCCAGGTGCGGCGTCCGATCTATTCGTCCTCGGTCGGCAAATGGCGCCATCATGCGGAACGGCTGGCGCCGCTGCGCGCGCGGCTGGCGCGCGAAATCCCGGAAGCGGAATTGGCGTGAAGCCGAATTGGCGCGCGAGTTTGGCCAATCATCCTACCCCCAACCCCACCTCCTTCAGGCGGCCCGCCAGCCACGCCGACAGCGGCCCGTCGATCACACCACCGACGTAAATGTCCGAGACGACGCTCTTCCTGCCCAGCACGAGATAGACCCCGACCCAGTAGGCGAACCACAGATGCGGATCCGTCATCGCCCGCAGCTTGTGCCGATCATGCTCCGGCGGTTGGTGATTGGACGCCTTGCGCACCTCGATCGCGAGCAGATTGTTGGGGATCTCGCGCTGGTGCACGACGATGTCGGGATAGATCGATTTCGCCAGATGGTCATCGGTCGAGACGATCGTGCCATGCGGCAGCCGCAAGATCCGTTCGCCCAGCCGGTCGTAGTCGCAATCGACCTGCCATCCCGGAAACTGCGGCTCCAGATGCACCGCCAGCCGATGCGTCAGCGCGCGCTCGCCGAGGTCATGCTCCAGGAGCCAGGTCTCGTGCGCGTAAAATTCCTGCAGTGCCGTGACGACCTTGTTGAGCTCGGCTTGCATGTTGGCCCCGACAACATTGCGTCATTGCGAGGAGCCCAGGGTTCGCGCAGGCTCCGCGACGAAGCAATCCACTTACGAAGCAATCCACTTAGTGTGTCCATTCTATGGATTGCTTCGCGGAGTCTTATCATCGGGCGCGCATTCGCGCGACCCGTTGGCTCGCAATGACGATCATGTTCTCAGCGGCACTTCCGGGCAGAAGAGAAAACTGCGGCCGCGAATCCTTCTCACATCCGCACCTCGATCAGCCGCGGTCCCTTCTCGGGCATGGCTTCCGAAAGTGCCGCGACCAGTTCGTCCGCCGTCGTGACCGCGCGGCCGGGCACGCCCATGCCCTTGGCCAGCGCGACGAAGTCGAGCGTCGGACGGTCGATCTTCAGCATGTCCTGCGCGCGCTGGCCGGGCTCGCCGGCGCCGACGCCGTCGAATTCGCCGCGCAAAATTTGATAAATGCGGTTGGCGAACACGAGGGTGGTGACGTTGAGGCCTTCGCGCGCCTGGGTCCACAGCGATTGCAGCGTGTACATCGCGCTGCCGTCGCCGACCATGCAGATCACCTTGCGATCCGGGCAGGCCACCGCCGCGCCAGTCGCCACGGGAGTGGAAAACCCGATCGAGCCGCCCATGTTCTGCAGCCAGTCATGCGGGGCGGCCGCCGCGGTCGGCGGAAAGAAGCCGCGCCCGGTGGTGATGGATTCATCGACCACGATGGCGTTTTCCGGGATCGCCATCGCGATCGCCTGTGCGATCGAGGCATAGGTGAGCGCGCCCGTGGGTTTTGCCAGTTCGACCAAAGCCTGCGGCCTGGCGTCGGCGGGCTTGGCGCCGAGCGCGGAGGCCAGCGCCTCCAGGGCTGCGACCGAATTCTCGCCGCCAGAGGTCATGCGGTGGACCTCGCAGCCCTCCGGCTTCAACAGGCTCGGCTTGTTCGGATAGGCGAAGAACGCCACGGGATCGTTGGCCTCGACCAGCACGATATGCTTGAAATCCTTTAGGATCGGCAGCGCCTGCTCGATCACATAGGGAATCCGGTCGATCGAGAAACGCCCCCTGCCGCGCGCCATGCGCGGATTGTAGGTCTGGCCCATCACCTTGCAGCCGGTCTTGCCTGAGATCTGCGCCGCCAGCGCCAGCCCCTGTTCGGTCAGAGCGCCACCGGTCAACAGGAGCAACGTCTGGGCGCCGCCGCGCAGCACTTTCGCCGCGTTGTCCACGGCCTGCGACGAATAGCTGGCGCGCTGCGATTCCGCCGGCACCTGGGCGATGCCGTCGGCCTCGTTCCAGGCGGTATCGGCGGGCAAAATCAGGGTGGCGATCTGCGGCGGCGAACTCCTGGCGGCGGCGATGGCGGCAGCGCCGTCCTTGGCCACCGACTTGGCGTCCGGCGAGGTCCGCACCCAGGCCGACATCGGCCGCGCCAGGCCTTCGATGTCGGAAGTCAGCGGCGCGTTGTAGCCGATGTGATAGACCGCATGCTGGCCGACGATGTTGACGATGCCGGAATTCGCCTTCTTGGCGTTGTGCAGGTTGGCGAGGCCATTGGCGAGGCCGGGGCCGAGATGCAGCAGCGTCGAGGCCGGCGTGCCCTTCATGCGGAAATAGCCATCGGCGGCACCGGTCACCACGCCCTCGAACAGGCCGAGCACGCAGCGCATGCCCTCGACCCGGTCCAGCGCTGCGACGAAATGCATCTCGGAGGTGCCGGGATTGGCAAAGCAGACATCAACGCCACCCGCCACCAGGGTCCGCACCAGACTTTCCGCACCGTTCATCATTCCACTCCCGTTCCGAGGCTTCCTTGAATGTCCGAAAAGATCAATCATTCCTTGCGGCTTTCGTCAAAGGCTTCCCGGACATTGCTGGTATCGCCGCCGCCGCGTTGGGCACTTTTTTAACCGCGGCATTTGAAAATCCTCCGCTCACGGGGTCGTTGCTTGCGGAATCGCCGAGGCTATGGCCTGCTTTCCCGATCCATTGATTGATTTGCGGGGGATCAAGATGATCCGGGCTTTTGCTTTGCTGGTTGCGGCGGTGACACTTTTGGCGGGCGCCGGCCAGGCCCGGGCCGAGAGCCAGGACTCGCGCGATATCATGGGTTTCGGGCCCAGTTTCTTCGGCTCCGGCGCCAGCCCGATCCCGCGCACGACCGTGAATTTCTCCAGCGAATATGCCCCCGGCACCATCATCGTGAACACCGCCGAACGGCGGCTGTACCTCGTGCTGCCCAACGGCCAGGCGCTGCGCTATGGCATCGGCGTCGGCCGCGACGGCTTCCGCTGGGGCGGGGTCCATCGCATCTCCGCCAAGAAGGAATGGCCGAGCTGGACGCCGCCCTCGCAGATGCTGGCGCGCCGCCCCGATCTGCCGCGCCACATGGCGGGCGGCATCGACAATCCGCTCGGCGCCCGCGCGATATATCTGGGCTCGACGCTCTATCGCATCCATGGTTCCAACGAGCCGGAAACGATCGGCCAGGCGGTTTCCTCCGGCTGCTTCCGCATGACCAATGACGACGTCAAGGATCTCTACGATCGCGTCTCCGTCGGCACCACTGTGGTCGTGAAGAACAACTAGGGCTGCGCCGAAGCCATCCCCATCGTCGTCCCTGCGAAAGCAGGAACCCACACGCCGCAGCCGTTGTTTGAGAGACGCGGCCTGACGGCTTTCGCATAACAACTGAAGCCTGTGGTTATGGGTCTCTGCTTTCGCAGGGACGACGATGTTGGTATTGTTTGCAATGAGCCGCCCCTCACAGTTCCCGATCTTCGCGAGCGCTTTGCTGGCCATCGCGTTCGACAGCGCCGTCTGGCAACCGGCCGCGTCGGCCGAAATCCCTGCCATCGCCTCGCGCCAGCACGCCGAGAAGAAGAGCTTCACCGACAGCGAGATCGCGGAAGGGTTTTTCAAGACCGCGTTCGGCGCCGAATATCATCTCGCCGGCCGGGTCGACCGCATCCGCAAATACGACACGCCGGTACGGGTGTTCGCCGACGGCAACCGCTCCGATCGCAAGGCGCAGCTCGCCAAGGTCGTCGCCGACATCGGACAAAAGGTCCAGCATCTCGACATCGCCATGGCCGACAACGGCGACAGCGCCAATGTCGTGGTCAAGCTGGTGCGCGACCGCGATCTCTTTCGCACCATCACCAGCTTCTACGGCAGCGAACGCGCCAGAGAGATCAGGACCTCGCTCGACCCGCAGTGCCTGTCCGGCTTCCGCAAGAACGACAACTACCAGATCGAGCATTCCGACGTCATCCTCACCGTCGACAATGGCGATTTCATTTTCCTGGATTGCGCCTATGAGGAACTGCTGCAGTCGCTCGGCCCGATCAACGATACCTCCTCGGTGCCCTGGACCATGTTCAACGACAATGTGTCGATGGGATTTTTCGACGTCTACGACCAGTATATCCTGAACGTGCTGTACGACCCCCGCATCAAGGCCGGGATGACGGTCGCCGAAGTCAATGCAGTGCTGCCCGAGGTACTCGCCGATGTGCGGGCGTGGGTGAGGAAGACGAACAATCTGGGGGAGTAGTAGCGTACGAACTCTCTCAACGTCGTCCCGGCCTTCGCCCTAGGGCATGCACACATCTGGTGCGGCGATTTGACTCAGGTGGGGCATGGGGGATTCCAGAATCGGGAATCCATGTGATTTTTATGGTGGCACTTCGGCTTTGGCGGAGGTGTCGGCATGGGTGTGCAGATTGACTGGTCGTTGGGTCGGTTCGGGGATCGTCGTCTCGATAAAGGGGGGCGGCGTTCGTCGAATGCATGGTCGCGGGCAAGGATATCTGCCTGCGGCGGCTGGCGAAGGGTGTCCGGGCCCGGGAAGTACGGTTCAACCGATTTCTCGGCAATGCAAAGGTGACGACCGAACGGGTAATCGAAAGCTGGAGCGAGGGCACGGTAGCCGCAGTGGAAGGCCGCCATGTGCTGGCAATCCAAGACACCAGCGAAATCAATTTTGCCACGACTGCAGAACGCCGGCGCGGGCTCGGAGAGATCGGCCACGGCAATGGCCGCGGGGTATTGCTGCACCCGATGTTGGCAGCCGACGCCGAGAACGGCAGCTGTCTTGGCCTTTTGAGCGGTCAGGTGTGGACCCGCAAGGGGCGCCGCACCGTCTCACACGACCTGCGCGGCCTCTCGGACAAAGAATCGCAGCGCTGGATCGCTACGGCACTGGCAGCCAAACCGCTGCTGGCCAAGGCTGCCATGGTGACCGTACTTGGCGACCGCGAGAGCGACATCTTCGCTCTCTATGCCAGCGCAGCGAAACAGCAGTTCCATGTGATTGCTCGCAGCATGCACGATCGCAAGCTGGCGGATGCTTCCGGCCTGTATGCGGCCAGCGAGGCCATGGCCATCATCGAACAGCGTGCCATCGTGCTGCCTGCGCGGGCGCAGCGGGCTGAACGGGTCGCGCTGCTCGACCTGCGCTTCGGCGCGGTGGAACTGGCCAGACCGCAAACCAAGTTCCTGCGCCATTTGCCGAAAAGCCTGTCGCTGACCCTGGTCGATGTGCGGGAGGCCGCCCCTCCCGTCGGGATCGAGCCATTGCACTGGCGACTGCTCACGACGCATCCGGTGGCGACTGCAGAAGAGGCTTGGCGCATCGTCAAATGGTACAAACGGCGCTGGCTGATCGAGCAATTCTTCCGCATTCTCAAGACGCAAGGCTTCAGACTCGAAGACAGCCAGGTCGCAACCGCCGAACGACTTCTTAAGCTGGTTGCTATCGCAGCCAAGGCGGCGGTCATCGCTCTCCAACTCGTGCAGGCCCGGGATGGCCGTGACCATCAGCCCGTTCGGATTGCTTTCGATGCCGCTGAAGTCGCAACGCTCGCCGCCTTCAATCGCAATCTCGAAGCCCAGAGCAAACGGCTCAGAAATCCGCATCCGCCCGACAGCCTCGCCTGGGCTGCCTGGATCATCGGTCGGCTTGGCGGCTGGGATGGCTACCCATCGTCCAAACCACCCGGTCCAATCACCATGAAGCACGGCCTCGAATACTTCCACGCCGCCACCGCAGGATGGAGCCTCAGAGATGTGTGCATGCCCTAGGGCGAACGCCGGGACCCATAATCCCCGACGTCTGTTGTTGCAAAAGGCGTCTCACAGCAGTGCCAGACCGAGGGGGGCCGCGGCGCCGCGATGAGCGCAATTGCGCTCATCGCTGCGGTCCCGGCATTCGCCGGGACGACGAACTAAAGATTCAGATTTCAAACAGCCATTGAGACCGTCATTGCGAGCGAAGCGAAGCAATCCAGCTTTCTTGCTTGCTGCTCGATGGATTGCTTCGCTTCGCTCGCAATGACGTCCAGATATGCCTTCGCGATCTCGCCGCGTGTTTTGCGCGAGTCTTGCTATGCTCGTTCCGCCCTCTCCAATCAGAGGGCGCAGGGAATGCCGGGCGTCCGATGCGCCCGATAGCCGCGTGTGCAATGATAGTGGTAGAACGCACACGCGTTAGTCAGGTCACACCGGCAAACACCCGGCATTCCCCGCGCAATGGTTTACGGCTTATATCGAGCTCTCCCCGGCGATCGGGCTTTTTTGTCACCGTCGCCCCTGAAAAGCTTGCTTCTCAAGAGCTTAACGCCAGCGTCGAGGCGTCAGGACCACACGATTTTGCCGTCCGCCTCACGCGCCGTTCGTCAAGAGCGCATCAGCGTCCACCGCATCCCGCCCCGCGTCCGTGACGATCGCGAGCCGCCCCTCTGTGGGACGGGACGACGCAGATATAGAACTGATTTGCGACTTCTGAAAACCAGAATATCTTTCACCAAGGGGCTGGACAGGAAATCAGTGATTTGCCCGTCGGGTCGTTTCGCAGGGCGGCTTTCGGCGATTGAATCACATCCAAGCCGATGCCTTCAATCAGCAAACCAGACAACTGACATTTCCGAGATGACCCCCGAACCGGACATGGCGCGGACATGCCGGAATCGACGCGAATGACCCAATGCCGACTTCAAGAGCTTTGTGTTGTCGGCAATGAGGAGGACGTCAGATCGCGCAGTCATGGTGGTTACTTGTGCTCACTATAAAGTCCGCCGATATTGTGCGAGCTTCCAGGAGATCGCTCGTTTCCAAGCCCTGGCTAAACCAACCCCGAAGTGGCACGACAAGCATGTCCTCGGCACGACGCGTAGCCCGTCAAGCCGCCAGCAGCTCGTCGAGCAAAAAAAGCCCGGCTCAAGGCCGGGCTTTTCGTTCATTGGCGCTTGTCCTGACCGTGGCCTCCGCCACCGCCCGGTCCACCGCCACCGCGCGGTGCGGCGTTGATGTGCGGTGCGCCGCCGCCCTGCGGCATCGCGGGCGCTGCTGCGCGCGGGGCGGCCGGGGCCGGCATCTGCGCGCGTGCGTTCATCGGCGGGCCACCGCCGCCGCGCGCCGCATTGGGCTGCGTCATGTGGGGCGTGGCGCGCTCGATCCGCGGCGGAGCCGCACGCGGTTCGTCATGACCGCGGGCCATGATCGGCGGCGTCTGCGTGCGGGCGCGGGCCATCGGCTGCTCGCGCACGGCCGCTCTTGCGTTCTCGCGCGTCTGCGCGGCCGCGCGCTCGTGCCCTTCGCGCGCGCTACGCGTAGCAATGTCTTTCTCCCGCGTCACGCGTTCCGTCGCACCGGCGCGCGTCCGTTCCTCGACACGGGCACGCGACCTCTCCTCGACACCGACACGCGCCTTTGCCTCGGGGAGCGCAGTGTCGCGCGCTGCCGCCGCGCGGCCGATCCGGGCCGCCGAGCGGTCGATCGTCAACCGCGTCGCGAAACGCTCATGCGATTGCCAGTAGCCGCTCCAGTAGGCGCGGCGGTGATACCAGGGACGTCCCGCATAGTAGCTCGACCAGTACGAGGTCAGCACGAACGGCACGACGGGAACGTCGATCTCGTCGACATAGTCGGGCAGATAGACGTAGCGATTGCTGTAGAGATATTCGAGATATTGCGACGACACCCAGCCACGATCATCCGACGAGCTCACATCGCACCAGGCGGCGCCTCTGAGACACCCATGGATGTTGACACGGGCGCCGCCGGGAATGCGGTCGACCGTTGGAAAGCCTTCACCGGGCCCTGCCCTCAGGTTGACCGTGGTGGTGACGATGCCCGGCGCCGCCAGTGCGGCGGTCGGCATCAGCAGCACGGCTGCTGCGATAAACAATCCTCTCAGTTTCATGGCAAGTTCCTCCTCATGAGTTGGAACGCCGTAGCGAGACGGGCGTTCCCTTAGGAATGGTCGCGTTAGCCGAAAGATGCAGGCGTCTCGCAGGCGCGAGACGCGCCGCTCTTGTTTGTCATTCCGGGATGCGCCAACGGCTCGTCGCGTAGCGCCGCCCCATGACAGGCTCCGCACGCAGGCCCGCAATCCTTCGGGCCGGTACGCTGATCGAGGCTGCAGATCAGGCTGAGCGCAACGACGCTCGGGCCCCGAAGGCGATTTTCCCTCTCCTGTTTGCTTTTGCGGAGACCTGCAAACCGGCCTAAAATGAGTTTTTAGGCTGGTCAAAATGACCACTCTAGGCATCGCACTGATTGTCGCCGGCCTGACCGTTGTCTGCGGCAGCCTGATCTTGCTTTTGTTCACAAGACGCGAGCCCTCTCAGGAGTCCTTCGAAGAAGACCTAGATCGCATCGAGCATCACCTTGATGAAGCGCGCAGAGAACGTGGCGAGCTTTAGAGCAAGCCCCCCGAAGGCACTGAAAATTGGGCGGGCATCGGTTTATCGAGCGGTACTATCTGCGCCGTGAGGCAGTGGGAGCGAAATCGTGTTTGGCTGGTTTAAATCCGAGAGGCGGGAGCGGCGGAGGAAAATTAAGCTTGATCGCAAACACCTTGAAGCAAGGTCGCGGCGCTTTCTGAAACGCTACCTAAACGCAGATGAAACGCGAAAGCCTCAATTCTATCGGGCTGTCGAAGAGGCGTCTAAGCAATGTCAGCCAGTGAAATCAGGTTTACCGCCCCCCGAATTAGAAGATGCCCAAATCGCCGAAGCCACTTCCGGTGCAGCGATGAAAATGGTCTTAGGGCGTGAAGAGCGGGGTGCGCTGAAGAAAGATGAACGCATTTCCGACTTCGTCACCGACGCTTACGCTACCGTAGGCATTGCATACCATCGCGCAGCAGGTGTCTACACGATGGACAAAGAGATGCAGGAATTAGGAACTGCTGCTGTTCACCTTCTCACCATGGCGACCTCATACATGAGGGCGCAAAACGACTGACGGGCGAGTTCGGTTCCGAGGCCGTTCAGCGGAATCGTTGTTGATCTCCCCTTAATGTATCGCCAAACCGTCTTTGCGGGGTACAAGTTAGGATACCGCGACTTCCGCTGTTGGCACGAACCGGACCAACCTGACCGGTCTGACGACGTCCGTTGATCGGGGTAGACCGGAAGTGGCTGGCAGAGGATCGAAACGGCGCGATTGACCCATCTCGGACATGCCCGACAAAAATAAAGAGGGCCGGGACGAGCCCTAGGCCCTCTTCAACAATCGACGTTGCACCTTTGCGTCAGTCGTCATACTCCATCGAGATGTCCTGTCCAGTGTAGTCAGGCATGAACGACGCCGCCACAAGGCTTACGACCGCGCAAGCGGCGATGTAGACGGAAATCGCGTAGCCGGATTGATAGGTCGCGAACAGGGCCGTCGCAATAATGGGCGCCGGACCGCCAGCGATGACGGACGCGAGTTGATACCCCAGCGAGGCGCCGCTGTAGCGGAGCCGCGGCGTAAAGGCCTCTGCGATCAAAGCCGCCTGTGGTCCATATTGCATGTCATGCGGGATCAGCGACAGCACGATCGCAATGAACACCACCGATGGAATTGCGGTGTCCACCATTCCAAAATACAGGAAGCCGAACAGGCCCACCGTCGCCGCACCGATCAGATACATCTTCCGACGCCCGATGCGGTCGGAGATGTGGCCCGACAGCGGGATGGTGACGAACGAGACGCAAGAAGCAACCAGCACTGCGCTCAGGATCAGATTGCGCGACATGTGCAAGGTGCCGACCGCGTAGGCGAAGATGAATGCAGTAAAGATATAGAACGGCGCCTGCTCGGACACCCGTAGCAATGCCGACAGAATGATCTCCTTCGGATGCTTCTTGAAGACCTCGATGATGGGGGCCTTCTCGATCTTCTTGTTGTCCAGGAGCCCTTGGAACACCGGCGTCTCAAGGATGCCAAGGCGAATCCATAGTCCGACGCCAACGAGAATGATCGAGAGCGCGAAAGGAATTCGCCAGCCCCAAGTGTAGAACTGGTCACCTGACCATTGGCTGAATGCGAGGACGGCCAGGTTTGACAGAAACAGGCCACACGGCACGCCGAATTGCGGCCAGGAGGCCACCAGACCGCGGTGACCATGGGTGCGCGCCCACTCCATGGCGAGCAGCACCGATCCGCCCCACTCGCCGCCAACGCCGATACCCTGAATCATCCGCAACACCGTGAGGATGACCGCACCCCAGATGCCGATTGACGCGTAAGTAGGCACGAATGCGACGAGGAAGGTCGCGATACCCATGAACAGAAGCGTCGCGATCAGGGTCGCCTTGCGGCCGATGCGATCGCCGTAGTGGCCAAATATTGCGGCACCGATCGGACGGCCGACGAAGCCGATGAAATAGGTGCCAAAGGCGGCGAGCGTCGCCGTTAGCGGCTCTTCGTTGGGGAAGTAGAGCTTGCCGAAAACAAGCCCGGCGGCAGTGCCATAGAGGAAAAAATCGTACCACTCGATGGCGGTGCCGATGGTGGATGCGATGACCGCCTTGCGCAATTGCGCGCTATGATCGGATGCGGACAGCGTCTCGCGTGTGATTGCCATAGCCATTGCATTGTCCCCTTGGTTGGTTGTCTCCTTGGCTCTGCGCGAACCGGTTCTCAACGGTTAATTTAGAGTGGATGCTACAATCAGCTCACGGCAACTGAAAGGCGTCTCTCCGAAGGCACTCATATTGCTGCACCGCAGGAGAATTGTGCGAAGGTCTTGTTGTGGCACCAACCGGACCACCAGCGATGTCCGCAGTTCCGGTCGCTATCGGGTAAACCGGACATCGCACGGAATGTCATTTCGGCCGCGATTGACCCGAAGCGGGCATTGGGCGAGCGGCTACACCGTCTTGGTATTGATCTCGAACGCCTATAATATTCGTTTGCACCTGAGTGATGTTTCCGAGAACGGGAGACGTGGTCATGCTTGCAGGGCAACTCGCGCTGATCGTCGCCGCGCTTTTCGCCGGAGCGGCAGTCTATGTCAGTGTCGCCGAACAGCCCGCACGTTTGAGCCTCGACGATCGCGCGCTCCTCACCCAATGGAAGCTAGCCTACAAACGCGGGACCGCTATGCAGGCTCCGCTGGCCATCATCGGTTTCCTGTTGGGTCTAGCGGCATGGTGGCAGACCGGCCACTGGGCGTGGCTGCTTGGCGCCGCGATCCTTATTGCCAACTGGCCTTACACGCTCCTTGGCATCATGCCGACGAACAAAATACTCATGGCAACCGAACCAGCGAGCGCTGGGCCGGACAGCCGCGCCTTGATCGAGAAATGGGCCGTGCTGCATGCCGGTCGCACGGTGCTCGGTTTCGCCGCCATGCTGACCTTTCTCCGGGCATCGATGAACTGAGCTGACCCCCTCTTCCGAGACCGCCTCCCAGGTTGCTGCTGTCTGTTGTTGGGGGAAGAACGGACCTGGCTCTTTCCGAGATTGCCCCCGAACCGGACATGGCGCGGACACGCCGAAATCGACGCGAATGACCCATCTCGGAAGTCGTGCGTCAGAGGCAGCATCGCAAGTTTCCCGGAACGCCGGGTTTGGCGAGAGCGTGCGCCGCTGACCGCTCGTCATGGCGGTGAACCAAGGGCTGGCCCTCTCGAAAGATATTACATCCCATGTAATTGAGTTCATCGCCCGCACGGTTCATTTTCTTGTTCAACAGGAGAGAAGACATTCTCGATCCACGAGCTTGTTCGGTCTCTCAACGTTGATGAAAGGTCAAAAAAATGGAACGCTTTCCCATCTATACGATCGAATCGGCGCCCGAGCAGTCAAAGCCTGCGCTACAAAGTCTGAAGGCTGCATTTGGCATGGTTCCGAACATCGCTGGTGCGATGGCAACGTCCCCCGTCCTGATCAATAGCCTGGTGGGTCTCTTCCAGCGGGTTCACGGCGGTAGTTTCACGGAAGCGCAGATTCAAACCCTTCTTCTCACCAACGCTGTAACAAATGCCTGCTCCTGGGCGGTCGCGTTCCATACGGCGCTCGCGCTTAAGGAAGGACTTGATTCGGCAGACGTGAGCGCTATTCGCGAGGGTCGCGCGCCTAAAGACCGCCGGTATGCGGCGCTCTCGGCCCTGGCGAGGAGCTTGATTGAGAAGCGCGGACGACTCGACGATCGGGATATTGACCAATTCACCGACGCCGGATTCGGGAAAGATCTCGTGCTTGAAGTCATCGCGGTCGTTGCCGCCTCCACCATAACGAACTACACGGGCAGCGTCACAAAGCCGGCGTTAGACGCTCCGTTCCAGGCCTATACTTGGAATAATTACTTGGAATAATTGATGTACCGTTCCATGAACGAACTCACCACCCGCTGCAGGCACGCGCACCTGCGGTGGGCGATAGCCGCCGTTGCCCGGGTCATGCCTGGGACGTGCTGGACCAATCCGTCTTTGCACATCGCCGGAAGCGGGCACGGCCAATCGTTCGATGGTTTCATAGCAAGGTGGATTTGATGAAATCGCCGAATCTCCGAAAGACGACCAGCGAACTTGGCGTATTATTGCGTCATTGGCGCGATGTACGCGGGAAGAGCCAGCTCGATTTGTCACTCGACACCGGCGTGTCCCAAAAGCAAATCAGCTTCGTCGAGAGTGGACGGAGCGCTCCGAGCCGCTCGACGCTGACGGCGATTGCTCAGGCTCTCGATATTCCGTTGCGAGATCGGAATACCCTGCTACTGGCGTCCGGCTATGCTCCAATTTTCTCCGATAGTCCCTGGGACTCTATTGAAATGAAAAGCGTAACGGACGCTCTGAAGCGCATCCTGCGGCAGCACGAACCGTTTCCTGCATTGGTGATGGACCGATACTGGAACGTGCTCATGACCAATGAATGCACGCCTCGCTTCTTCAATTGTTTCATCGACATGGCTTTTCGCAAAGGGCCGCGAAACATGCTGCATCTGATGTTTGATCCCAACGGAATGCGTCCCTTCATCGCCAATTGGGAGGACGTTGCGAAGAGCTTGTTCGAACGTGTTTATCGGGAATCGATCGGTCGCGTCGTGGACGAGAAGACCAAAGAACTGCTCGCGGCATTGCTCGCTTATCCCGATGTGAATAGCGAGTGGAAGAACCCTGTGGCTTTCAGCTTCATGCCTGTGATCCCCTTGAGCTTTATCAAGGACGATCAATTGCTGAACTACTTCTCAATGGTAACGACTGTGGGTACCCCGCAGACGGTCGCGGCCCAGGAACTGCGTATCGAATGCATGTTCCCGGCGGACGAGACGACCGAGACCCGTCACAATGAATTAATGAGGGCTGCTCTGGCATAGAGTTGCACGAGCCTGCGGTGTGGCGCGAGTTACCGAAGGTGGCACGCTCGCCCATCATTGCCCTTTGATTTGATTCCGGTGATGTCGCAGTTTGGCAGATAATGTCGAAAAAGTCTTTTTAGGGTGGCAACTGAAATTTTCTAGAGCCGCTGATGCGTTTCGCGCGTGGCGATATGAGGGACCACATCGTTTCACGCAAAAGCGGCCATGGACCTTCGTAGCGCCACTACAGGGCCTTGCAGCGGCACGAATGTCCAAGAATCAACTTTCGCGAGATTTTCGGAGCAGCTCGATTTTCGACTTTTGCAACAATATCTGCCAACAACGGACAACCACGCTGCGGCTCGCTATTTCGTCGCTGTCTATCTATAGAATTGAATAATTACGAGAGGATGCAGAGAAAGGCTCTGCATTGCGTTCTCCGACTTTAACGCGACGGCGAATATTGAGGGCGGATTCGTTCTCAGTATTTCGACTATTTGACCCAGGCGGAAGTGGTTCCTGAGCACGACCCCGGCAGAGCATCTACCGAGCGGCCTTCTCCGGACCTCGCGCGGTGCCGTGGCGTTTCCGGTGTAGCTCTTCAAACAGGCGGATAATCTCACGCGAGCGATCTGATAGGATAATAACTATGTTGCGTTCGTCCTGCCGGGAACAAGATGCTGCCTCAGGCTTGGTAGCCAGCACCGTGTTGTACGGGTTGCCGAAAACAAATACCTTCGAAGTGCGCCAAATGATCCGTTCCAATTCCACGAATGTGCGCATCTTTAGCCGATACTTCCACAACACCAAGTGTTGAATGAAGTTCCACGTGAGGCCCCAGGCCCAGAATGGCAGTCGCCGATAACGGATCGGGTCGAAGCCGAGTCGGCGCATCTTGTAGACGAGAAGATTAGCGCCAACAAAATTGTAGCGCCAGTTGTCGAAGAAGACGGTGACGCTCAGGTAATCCTCTTTACGCCGACAATGATCCAACGACCCCGGTGAACGGATTAACAGGCTTCCTCCCGGCTTGAGCATCCGCCAGCAGCGCTCCAGCCAAGCGTCCAAGTTTTTGGTGTAGCCGATCGATTCTAGCGCATAGATGGCGTCAAAACTTCCACTCGGCAGATCGAGGCTGTCGAAGTCGGTGACGATCACCTGTCCACGCCCACCCAGTTCTGTAAATTTCCGGCGGCACATGTCCGCTTGCACGGATGAATTGGTCACGCACACAATTTTGATATCTCGCCGGCTGGCGAGGTAGTAGGCCGCCGCGCCAGATCCGCACCCGAGATCCAACAGCCGCATCCCGTCCTTCGGCGCCAGAAGAACGTATTCGGCATCGTAGGGACGCGAAAATGCGACGCGGGGGAAAACGCACGTGCTGTAGTTCGCTTGCTCGTCGCGATACGTGCCGAACACGTCATCATATGTACGCTTCTCGTCGTCGTGCTTGAGAAAGTCGCTCGGCTGCGGTGTCCACTCGATCAGTTGACGCTGCTCAAATTGATTCAACTCGTGGCCGATCTTGCTCGCGTCCTTGGGTTGAGTCACCAGGAGAAAAAGGGCGTAATGAAAAACGTTGTACGCTACGAACAACGCGATGACGATCGCCACGACCAACTGAAACGCCAGAACAATGTCCAAGGTTGCTCCTGTGACGGCTGAAACGCTCTGAAAGCGATGGATTCTCACGTCGATCAGTTAGCACCGTGCGTTATTATGCGATTTTATGCTCTTCTTGGGGAGCCCGGTAGAGGTAGCTCATTCCTCATTTTGACCCTCGGCCAGCCACTTCCGGTCTTCCCCGATCGGCGGACATTATTGAGCTCAATCGGCATGTCTTCAAATGTGTCATTTTTCGGACCTCACGCGACGTCTGCGTCTGTAATGCGCGCGCCAAAGCGGACGTCCGCCGACCATTCTGAATTCATGGGTTCACGGCTTAACCGCAGATCGCCTTCAGCGACGCCCATTCGTCGGCGGTCAGCAGCGGCGGCCCGGTCAGGGGCCGCTCCTCGCTCTTCATGCGCGCCAGGCGATCTTCCGTCAGCGGGTGGCTCGACAGGATGGTCAGGCCCTTGTCCTCTTCCTTGCCGGTGACGCGCAGCATCAACTCGCCCATCGCCTTCGGCGACCGGCCGAGCCGGTGCATCGTGTCGATCGAAAAGCTGTCGGCGTTCTGCTCCGCCTCGCGCGAATAGGACGACGTCACCAGCGAGCGCGAGGCGAAGATCAGGGCGCCCGATCCCGTGATGTCGCCGAACAGCAGGCCGATCAGAAACGAGGTGCCGCCATTGTAGATCAGGTTGCGCGTGCTGTCGCGATGCCGGAGGTGGCCGAACTCGTGCGCGAGCACGCCGGCGATCTCGTCGGGATTTTCCGCCCGCGCCAGCAGGCCCTTGAACACATAGACCGTGCCGCCGGGCAGCGCGAAAGCGTTGGGAACGGGCGTCGACAGCACGGCGGTTCGGACCGAGATGTCGAGCCCGGCCTCGTCCCTGACGCGATCGACCAGCTTCTCCAGCGCGGCCTGTCCCGCCGCAGTGCTGCAAACCCTGCCGCCGAACATCGCCTTGATCTGCCGGTCCGCGACCTCGCCGAGCCGCTGCTCGAACGCCTGCGGCACCAAAGGCGTCAGCCGATCGGCCACCAGCGGCACACCGAACAGCACCACGGCGACGATCGAAACCGCCGCGGCCACCGACCAGCCGACGATCGCGGCGACGCCATGCCGTCCCGGGACATTGTCATCCAGCCGATCGCAGCGGGCCACGAGCTCGGCCGCCATTGCCGCATCGCGGATTTCCAACCGCGCCAGTGCGGGCGCGGTCAGGCAGGTGACACGAAGCGTGCCGGGCGGGCTGTCGGCGCGGCGGATCTCCGCATAATTCCATGCGGTCACTTCCGCCGGCGACTCCCGGAGTTCGAGCCGATCGTTGAAGGCCAGCGACACCAGACGGCGCCGACTGGATTTGCCGTCGAAATAGATCGCGGCGCCGCCAGCTGCGGGCGCCGACGTATTTTCCATCCCGTTATCCATCGCTGCACGGGTTCATGCGCTAGAACCCGACTACGTCGAGCCCGTCGGCGAGGCCCTCGCCGACGGCGCTTGCCAGCTCGCCCCTGGCGGCGACGTCTGCCGCGGCATCCATGCCGTAGACCGTCGTCGCGCCGACCAATCTCACCCAGAGATCGCCCAACAAATAGACCCGCATTACGACGTTCAATGCCAGGATGAAGCCGAGATAGCCGATCCCCGCCAGGACCAGAATCGGAACGCCCCCCTGCAAATTGCCGGGGGTGAAAATCTTCGCGATCGGCGTGCCGGTAAGGCTCGCCACCGCGGTCGCGGAAAGAAAGAGATAGCCCATGAAAACGGCGGCCACCAGCAGGAACCAGCCGATTACTTTCCAGTAAAGGCCGAACAGCGCTCCGCGCGGCAAGGCCGATTCGAGCCGGACCTCGCCAAACCGGATGCCCGAGATCCACCAGCGCCATTCGACGGCTTTGAAGATGCCGTAGAGGAACGGCGCGCCAATCGGGATGAACAATCCCGCCGCGCCGGAAATAATTTTGGCGAGAGGCAAGAGTCCGGGAGACGATTTGGCCAGTGGGATGGCGAGTATCGGTACGAGAACCGTAACGACCGCCACCAGCCATATCCACAAGCCGCGCTTGAAGAGTTCGGAGCCGCGGCCTTCGAAACGGCCCTGCAGATCGCCGTAATGGGAATGCGCCATCTTGTAGCGCTCGAGCGCCGCCTCCCGCCATGGCAGGATCAGCCCGAGGGTGAGCGGCAACAGCAGCGTCCACAGCGCCGCCCGCGCCGCATAGGCCCACCCCGAACCCGTCATCCAGAACCGCACGCCGCGCCACGCCGTGCGGGTCAGGCGATAGCGGCGCGCCCGGTAGATCGCGAACTGTCCGAAGATATAAAAGAAGGCGACCAGGGGAAAACTGGCGAAAGCCTTGAAGCGTTCGGCTTCGAGGCCGACCAGAAAATAGGCCAGATAGACCGGCGCGACGATCGCGAGCGCGAACAGGAATCCGATCAGCAATTCCTTGCCGCGTCCGGTATATTCGAAGGCGTCGCCATCGACGCTGGTGTGCGACCACAGATGACGCCTGATGTCGGTGGCGAGCCAAAAACGATAAAATCCGACGGTGACGAGTTCGAGCAGCGCTCCCCGCGTCGCCAGCCGGCGGAATTCACCGCGCTCGCCGGAAAATGCAACCAAACCCGGCAGTGCCGGCGGCGTGACGAGCATCTGATTCATCGATCAATTCCATAAAAAATAGCGAAATCACATTCCGAACCAACATTAGTCGCCCAAGGGGTAACTTCGTTCGAACAAGTTTACGCGGATTTCTCGAACAGCTCCCGACCGATCAGCATGCGGCGGATTTCGCTGGTGCCGGCGCCAATCTCGTAGAGCTTGGCGTCGCGCAGCAGCCGCCCGGTCGGATAGTCGTTGATATAGCCGTTGCCGCCGAGCAACTGGATGGCGTCGAGCGCGCACTGGGTCGCCTTCTCGGCGGCGTAGAGGATGGCGCCGGCGGCGTCCTCGCGCGTGGTCTCGCCGCGGTCGCAGGCCTTTGCCACCGCGTAAACATAGGCGCGCGACGCGTTCATCGTGGTGTACATGTCGGCGATCTTGCCCTGCACCAGCTGGAAGGTGCCGATCGGCTGGCCGAACTGCTTGCGCTCATGCACGTAGGGCAGCACCACATCCATGCACGCCTGCATGATGCCGAGCGGGCCCGCGGCCAGCACCGCGCGCTCGTAGTCGAGGCCCGACATCAGGACGTTGACGCCGCCGCCGACCTGGCTGAGCACGTTCTCTTCCGGCACCTCGCAATTCTCGAACACCAGCTCGCAGGTATCCGAGCCGCGCATGCCGAGCTTGTCGAGCTTTTGCGCGGTGGAAAATCCCTTCATGCCCTTTTCGATGATGAAGGCGGTGATGCCGCGCGAGCCCGCCGCGGCGTCGGTCTTGGCATAGACCACCAGCGTATCGGCGGCCGGACCGTTGGTGATCCACATCTTGCTGCCGTTGATGACGAAGCGATCGCCTTTCTTCTCGGCGCGGGTCGCCATCGAGACCACGTCGGAGCCGGCGTTCGGCTCCGACATCGCCAGCGATCCGACATGTTCGCCGGAAATCAGTTTCGGCAGGTATTTGCGCTTCTGCGCCTCGCTGCCGTTGCGGCGGATCTGGTTGACGCAGAGATTGGAATGCGCGCCGTAGGAAAGGCCGACCGACGCCGACGCCCGCGAAATTTCCTCAACCGCGATGCAGTGCTCGAGATAACCGAGCCCCGAGCCGCCATACTCCTCCTCCACGGTAATGCCGTGCAGGCCCAGCGCGCCGATCTTCGGCCAGAGATCCCTGGGGAATTGATTGCTTCTGTCGATCTCGGCGGCGCGCGGCGCGATCTCATTGCTGGAGAAGGCCTGCACGGTTTCCCTGATGGCGTCGGCGGTCTCGCCGAGATCGAAATTGAACATCCGTTGCGCGTTGGGGATCATGGTCGGGCGGCCTCCGGGCAAATAGCGCTGCGTTTCTCGGCTACAGCCTTAATCTCTGGAAATAGGCTTGTCACGGCCCGACGGCGCCGAGAACGGGGCTTCGGATGTATACCAGCGGCCGCGACAAAACTCGCCCTTGCTCTGGCACGCGCGAAGGGCTGTAATTCGCTCGAACGACCACCCTCCGGACCCTGCCACGGAGGGGGCAATCAGGGAGCTGCCCGATGCACGGGACGATCGATTCCGCCGAAACCATCAACCTGAACGCCGCGCGGGACAAGGCCCAATCCATGCCGCTTGCGCAATTCAATCCCGGCGATCCCGAATTGTTTCGTTCCGATACCTTCTGGCCATATTTCGACCGGCTCCGGAAGGACGATCCGGTCCATTACTGCAAGGACAGCATGTTCGGGCCGTATTGGTCGGTGACCAAATACAACGACATCATGGACATCGAGACCAATCATGCGGTGTTTTCGTCGGCGGCCTATCTCGGCGGCATCACCATCCGCGACATCGCGCCCGAACTGCGCCGCGAAAGCTTCATCGCCATGGATCAGCCGCGCCACGGCGCCCAGCGCAAGACCGTGGCGCCGATGTTCACACCGACGCATCTCGACCAGCTCGCGATCAGCATCCGCAAGCGCTCGGCCGAATGCCTCGACAATCTGCCGGTGAACGAGGTGTTCGACTGGGTCGACCGGGTCTCGATCGAACTGACCACGCAGATGCTCGCCGTGCTGTTCGACTTTCCCTGGGAGGACCGCCGCAAGCTGACGCGCTGGTCCGACGTCGCGACAACGATTCCCGGGCCCGACGGACTGGTCGCGACCGAAGAAGCGCGGCAGGCCGAGCTCATGGAATGCGCGGGCTATTTCGCGAAGCTCTGGAAGGAGCGCATCGATCAGCCGCCCAAAAGCGACCTGTTGTCGATGATGGCGCACAGCGAAGCCACGCGCGACATGGACCCGAAAAACTTCCTCGGCAATCTGATCCTGCTGATCGTCGGCGGCAACGATACCACCCGCAACACGCTGTCGGGCAGCGTCTATGCGCTGAACAAGCATCCGGACCAATACAAGAAGCTGCGCGAAAACCCCGCATTGATCGACACCTTCGTTCCGGAAGTGATCCGCTGGCAGACACCGCTGGCGCACATGCGCCGGACCGCGCTCGAGGACATCGAGTTCCGCGGCAAGCAGATCAAGAAGGGTGACAAGGTCGTGATGTGGTACGTCTCGGGCAACCGTGACGAGGAGGTGATCGACCGTCCCTACGAGTTCATCATTGACCGGGCGCGGCCACGCACCCACATCTCGTTCGGGTTCGGCATTCACCGCTGCGTGGGCCTGAGGCTCGCTGAGCTGCAGCTGAAGATCATTTGGGAAGAGATCCTCAAGCGCTTCGACAATATTGAGGTGGTCGACGAGCCCAGGCGGGTGTATTCGAGTTTTGTCAAAGGCTACGAGACCCTCCCGGTGCGGATCGCCGGCTGAGCGCGCCGTCGCAGACAGCCATTTTTGAACGAGGAACGATGAACATCCAGACTTCAGTCCGGGCCGACAAGGCCGAGCTTCTGCGCCTGGCGCGCGAAGAGGCCTATTCCACCCCGCTGAAGGATTTTCATCCCGGCGCGCCGCGGCTGTTCCAGAACGATACGCTGTGGCCGTGGTTCGAGCGGCTGCGCAGCGAAGAGCCGGTGCACTTCTGCACCAACTCGCCGATCGAACCTTATTGGTCGGTCACCAAATACAACGACATCATGCATGTCGACACCAATCACGGCATCTTCTCTTCCGACGTCTCGCTCGGCGGCATCTCGATCCGCGACGTGCCACCCGGCTACGACTGGCCGAGCTTCATCGCGATGGACCAGCCGCGGCATGCCGAGCAGCGCAAGACCGTCTCTCCGATGTTCACGCCGACGCATCTGGACGAACTCGCGATCCTGATCCGCGCCCGCACGGCCAAGGTGCTCGACGGCCTGCCGCGCAACGAGACCTTCGATTTCGTCGACCGGGTGTCGATCGAACTGACCACCCAGATGCTGGCCACCCTGTTCGACTTTCCCTTCGAGGAGCGCCGCAAGCTGACGCGCTGGTCCGATGTCTCCACTGCGCTGCCGAAGGGCGGCATCGTCGAATCGGCGGAACAGCGCCGGACCGAGATGGACGAATGCGCGGCCTTTTTTTCCAAAATGTGGAACGAGCGCGTCAACGCCGAGCCGAGAAACGACCTGATCTCGATGATGGCGCATAGCGAGGCCACGCGGCACATGGATCCCGACAATCTGATGGGCAACATCATCCTGCTCATCGTCGGCGGCAACGACACCACCCGCAACACCATGTCGGGCTCGGTGCTGGCGCTGAACGAATACCCGGATCAGTACGAAAAGCTGCGCGCCAATCCGGCGCTGATCGACTCCATGGTGCCGGAGGTCATTCGCTGGCAGACCCCGCTCGCCCATATGCGCCGCACCGCCCTGGTCGATACCGAAATCGGCGGCAAGACGATCAGGAAGGGCGACCGCGTGGTAATGTGGTACGTCTCCGGCAACCGCGACGAAGAAGGCATCGAGAACCCCGACGAATTCATCATCGACCGCGCCCGGCCGCGGACCCATCTTTCGTTCGGCTTCGGCATCCACCGCTGCGTCGGCATGCGGCTCGCCGAACTGCAATTGAAGATCGTGTGGCAGGAAATGCTGAAGCGCTTCGACCGCATCGAGGTGGTAGGCCAACCGAAGCGGGTCTATTCCAGCTTCGTGCGCGGCATCGAGTCGTTACCGGTACGTATTCCGGCATAGTGGTGGGCACGCTTGCGCTTTGCCCACCCTATGTGTCGAGATCGCAGGGTGGGGAAAGGCGGTCTTTGCGTCGTGCCCACCGCTCAAGCACCCCTATACAATCGCGGCATGACAGCATGAACCAGATGAGAAGGGAGCGCCGCGGCTTTCTGTTCTAAGGCTTGGCCATGGTCACGCGCTGAGACGTGACCCAGAACCGGGGCCGCTATGGACGATGTTGCTGTCAGGGATGATGTCAAGGCAGGTCAGGACTGGCCGTTCCAGATCTACACAACGCTGAAGGCGTCTGGCGTATCGCAGATTTCCTATGTCCCCGATGCCGGCCACTCGGAGCTGATCAAGCTCTCGCACGGCGATAGCGCCATCCAGACGACAGTCCTGACAACGGAGGAGGAAGGGGTCGCGCTGAGCGCAGGCGCCTGGCTCGGCGGGGACCGCGCGGTGCTCCTGATGCAATCGAGCGGTGTCGGCAATTGCGTGAACATGTTCTCGCTCGCAGCGAGCTGCCGCCTTCCGTTCCTCACGCTTGTGACGATGCGCGGCGAATGGGCGGAATTCAACCCGTGGCAAATCCCGATGGGAAAAGCGACGCCGCAAGCCCTGGAAATCATGGGCGTGACCGTACTCAGGCTCGACCGGCCCGAAGATGCGGAAGAGGTTATTTCAGCAGCCGCTTCGCTGGCGTTCGAAAGCGACCAGCAAGTCGCGGTCCTCATTTCGCAGCGTATGCTCGGCCGCAAGAAATGGACGGAGACACTGTGATGGCGCAGAATTTCACGCTCAACCGCCGTGAAGCGGTCACGGCACTGCTGGTCGATCGCGGAGATTTGCTCGTCGTGACCGGCCTCGGATCGTCCTCCTACGACGTGTTCGATGCCGGTGAGCACGCCGGAAATTTCTATTTGTGGGGCGCGATGGGTGGCGCGGCGATGGTCGGCCTCGGCGTCGCACTTGCCCAGCCGAGGCGGCCGGTCGCCGTCATCACCGGCGATGGCGAGCAGCTGATGGGTATCGGCAGTCTGCTGACCATCGCAGCGAAGAAGCCGGGAAATCTGACGATCGTTATTCTCGACAACGGTCATTTTGGCGAGACAGGGATGCAGGTCAGCCATTCCGGCCTTGGGGCACAGCTCGATGTGATTGCCACTGGGGCAGGCTTGCGCTCGGTCACCGAAATAACCGACATCAAAGGCGTCACTGACTTTCGCAGCAAGTTGCAAAGCATCGAGGACGGGCCGCGGCTTGCGCGAATCCGTATCGCCACGGGCCACCTCGAACGCGCATTGCCGCCTCGCGATGGAGCATTTCTGAAAAATCGGTTCCGGGAAAACCTCGGTCTGCCCGTTACATAACGTGACGACGATTCACGTTAGATTGATATCCCAGAGGCCTTCCGCACGGCACGCGCCGATTTCGTCGCGGAGAAGGTTGGTGACGAGCGTGATAGCTGTCGAGCCCGGATGGTCGATAGGGGAAGCAATGGTGAGTTCGCGGATCGGGGCCGGGTTGGAAATCGCGGCAGTTTCAAGTCGGCCGTCGGCAACTTCGTTCCGTACCGACGACGGCGGCAACAACGCGTATCCCAGCCCTTCCTCGACGAGGCTGGTGAGAACCCGGAAGGAATCGGCTTCGACCTGGACATCGAGCTTCAATTTCTTCTTCGCCGCCGATTGCTCGATAAGCGCCCGGAGCCCGTGCGAATGACTTGGCAAAACCAGCCTCTGTCGCAGGAGCCAGCCAATCTCCACCTGCTTTTTCCGCGCCAGTCCGCAGCCGCGCGGTCCCACAGCCACGATTCTGTCACGGCCGAGGCTTTGAACGGTCAGATGCAGGTCGACCGATGGCCCGTAGATGACTGCAATGTCCATCTGCCCGCGGTGCAACCATTCGATGAGATGCCCGCTGTAGCTTTCCACGATGCAGAGCGATATGCCGGGGAAGCTTTCGACGGTCCGTCGCGCGAGCCGTGCAGAAATCACAGAACTCACTGTGGGAACGAGCCCCAGGACCACGCGTCCGGACGGTGGTCCTCCCGAGGATTGGATATCGTCGCGAATCTGATCGATTTGCCTGACGATGCCCGCCGTCCTCGCGAGAAGAAGGCGGCCAGCCTCGGTCAGGACCATGCCGCGGCCATTCCGGGTAAAGAGCTCGGCCCGCAGTTCATGCTCAAGAAGTTTGATCTGACGACTGAGCGCCGGCTGTGCTACCCGCAATGTGTCGGAGGCTTTGCTGAGGCTGCCGAGTTCCGCAACGCAACTGAACGTCCTGAGCTGACGGAAATCCATACTTGCCAATCTTGGAATGCCGGTTAATACGCTATAACAATTGAGCATAGGAACTTTACGTCGGTTTCACAACAGCGAGTCCATCCGCAATCAACGCAACGCGACCGCCAGCAAATCAAATGACCGCACAAGAACAACAAGAAGACTATTCCGACATCCGCGACGCCGTCGCCAAGCTGTGCGCGCAATTCCCGGGCGAATACTGGCGCAAGCTCGACCGCGAGATGGCCTACCCCAAGGCCTTCGTCGATGCCTTGACCGAAGCCGGCTATCTCTCGGTACTGATCCCCGAGGAGTATGGCGGCGCGGGCCTGAAGCTATCCGCCGCGGCCGCGATCCTGGAAGAGATCCAGCGCGCCGGCTGCAATGGCGGCGGCTGCCACGCCCAGATGTACACCATGGGCACGCTGCTGCGGCACGGCAGCGACGAGCAGAAGGCAAAATGGCTGCCGAAGGTCGCCACCGGCGAGTTGCGGCTACAGGCATTCGGTGTCACCGAGCCGAGCAGCGGCACCGACACCTCCTCGCTGAAGACGTTTGCGAAGAAAGACGACAATGGCGACTATATCGTCAACGGCCAGAAGATCTGGACCAGCCGGGCCGAATATTCCGACCTGATGATCCTGTTGGCGCGCACCACGCCGAAGGAGCAATCGAAAAAGCGCACCGACGGCCTGTCGGTGTTCATCGTCGACATGAAGGCTGCGAAGGGCCACGGGCTCTCGATCAGCCCGATCCGCACCATGATGAATCACGCCACCACGGAAGTGTTCTTCACCGACATGGAGGTGCCGGCGGAAAACCTGATCGGCGAGGAAGGCAAGGGGTTCCGCTACATCCTCTCCGGCATGAACGCCGAACGCATCCTGATCGCTTCCGAATGCGTCGGCGACGCCAAATGGTTCATCGCCAAGGCCTCCGCCTATGCCAAGGAGCGCGTCGTGTTCGGCCGCCCGATCGGCCAGAATCAAGGCATCCAGTTTCCCATTGCCAAGGCCTATGCGGCGATGCGCGCAGCCGAGCTGATGGTGAGAGAAGCCACCCGCAAATACGAGGCGGGGCTCGATTGCGGCGCCGAGGCTAACATGGCTAAAATGCTGGCGGCCGATGCGTCCTGGGAGGCCGCCAACGCCTGCGTGCAGACCCATGGCGGTTTCGGCTTTGCCGAGGAATACGACGTCGAACGCAAATTCCGCGAAACCCGACTCTATCAAGTGGCGCCGATTTCGACCAATCTGATTTTATCGTACCTCGCCGAGCACGTGCTGGGCATGCCCCGCTCCTACTGAGAACACAAGATGCTGCCGCTTGAAGGACTGACCGTCATCGCCGTCGAACAGGCGGTCGCCGCGCCGTTCTGCAGTTCGCGGCTGGCCGACGCCGGCGCCCATGTCATCAAGATCGAGCGCCCCGAGGGCGACTTTGCCCGCGGCTATGATGCGGCCGCAAACGGCCAGAGCAGCTATTTCGTCTGGCTCAACCGCGGCAAGGATTCCGCGGTCATCGACCTCGCGACCAAGGAGGGCCGTGCCAACCTCGAAGAGCTGATCGCCGGCGCCGACGTGCTGCTGCAAAACCTGAAACCCGGCTCGATGGACAAGCTCGGCTTTGCGCTGGAGCGCCTGCGCCGGGATTATCCAAAGCTGATCTGCTGCACCATTTCCGGCTATGGCGACGACGGCCCCTATGCGCATCGCAAGGCCTACGATCTCCTGATCCAGGCCGAGAGCGGGCTGGCCTCGATCACCGGCGGGCCTGAGGGTCCTTCCCGCGTCGGCGTGTCGATCGTCGACGTCGCCACCGGTGCTACCGCGCATGCCGCGATCCTCGAAGCGCTGATCGCGCGCTCACGCAGCGGCCAGGGCGCGGACATCCGGATTTCGATGTTCGACGTGATGGCCGACTGGCTCACGGTGCCGCTACTCAATGCGGAAGGCGGCAATCCGCCGCAGCGGCTCGGCCTCGCGCATCCCTCGATCGCGCCCTACGGCGTGTTCCGCTCCAGGGACGGCAAGGACATCCTGATTTCGATCCAGAGCGAACGCGAATGGAAGAAGCTGTGCGCGGATGTCTTGGGGCAGCCGGACCTGCCCGGCGATCCCAGGTTTGCCAACATGGTGGAGCGCGTCCGCAACCGCGCCCTCACCGACAAGGCCGTCGGCGACAGCTTTGCCACCATGGCCCGCGACGAGCTGCTCAAGCGCCTGTCCGACGCCGACATCGCCTTTGCCGAGGTCAACACCATGGCCGACCTCGCGCATCACCCGCATCTGCGGCGGATCGAGGTCGATACGCCAAAGGGGCCGGTGAGCTATCCCGCGCCGGCGGCCATCGTCGTCGGTGCGCCACGTCACTACGGCGCGGTGCCCGGCATCGGCGAGCGCCACGCAAACGCAAAACCTCCTCCTGTTCGGACAACATCGTCATGACCGACCAACCCGATCTCGACCATTTGCGCCAATGGATCGGCCGCAGCAGCCAGGCCTCCGACATCGTCACCGCGCAACTGGTAAAAGGCCTGCGCGCCACGTTGTTCAGGGAGATCGGCGATCCCAGGCCGGGCGATGCCGCGCCGTGGACCGTGCATTGGTGCCTGGCGCGGCCGGTTTATCCGATGTCGGAGCTTAGCCCCGACGGCCATCCGACCCGCGGCGGCTTCCTGCCGCCGGTACCACTGCCGCGCCGGATGTGGGCCGGCGGAGAACTGGAATTCTTCGACGCCTTGCGCGTCGGCGACGAGGTGACGCGGACCTCGCGCATCGCCGACGTCACCATGAAGACCGGCAGCACCGGTGTGTTGTGTTTTGTTTCGGTCGACCATCTGGTCACGACATCGCGCGGTACTGCGCTGCGCGAGCGGCAGGATATCGTTTATCGCGATATCTCGACCGCGCCGGCCACAGCAGCAGCCAAACCGGCAGCCGCGCCGCCCGCGGCAAAGCACCGCGAAACCCACATGGCCGATCCCGTGCTGCTGTTTCGCTATTCGGCGCTGACCTTCAACGGCCACCGCATCCATTACGACCGCGACTACGTCACCAAGGTCGAAGGCTATCCCGGCCTGATCTTCCACGGCCCGCTGCAGGCGGCCTTTATCGTCGAGCTCGCCGCAAAACTCCATGGCGGTGCGGCGCCGAAGAAACTTGGCTATCGCGGGCTGCAGCCGCTGTTCGAAGGCAGCGAGTTCAGCGTCAACGCCAACGACACCGATGCCGGCATGGAATTGTGGACCGCGAATTCGGAAGGCCAGCCCACCATGAAGGGCACCGCGACGTGGTGACACCGTCATTGCGAGCGAAGCGAAGCAATCCATCCATCCGCGCGGGAAGTGTGGATTGCTTCGTCGCTTCGCTCCTCGCAATGACGGCTGATGCAATTCGAACTATTCACTAAGGGCGCACCGCATTGTCCCGCAAACCCAGCAAAACCACCGGCGCATCCGTCAGTGTCAAACAGGCCACGCTCGATTTGCTGCGCGCATTCGGCATCAAGAAAGTGTTCGGCAATCCCGGCTCGACCGAATTGCCGTTCCTGAGCGACTGGCCCGACGACATCGATTATGTGCTGGGCCTGCAGGAAGCCTCCGTGATCGGCATGGCCGACGGCTACGCCCAGGCCACGCGCAACGCCGGGTTCGTCAATCTGCATTCCGCCGCCGGCGTCGGCAATGCGCTCGGCAATATCTATACGGCGCACCGCAACCAGACCCCGCTGGTCATTACCGCGGGCCAGCAGGCGCGCAGCATCCTGCCGCTGCAGGCGTTTCTCTATGCCGAGCGCGCTTCGGAATTTCCCAGGCCCTACGTCAAATTCTCGGTCGAGCCCGCACGCGCCGAGGACGTGCCGGCGGCGATCGCGCGCGCCTATTACGTGGCGATGCAGCCGCCCTGCGGGCCGACCTTCGTTTCGGTGCCGATCGACGACTGGACCCATCCGACGCAACCGGTCGAGGCGCGGCAGGTCAGCCGCGAGCTCGGTCCCGACAGAAGTGCGATGCAGGCGCTCGCCACAGCGCTCGCGGCCAGCAAGCACCCGGCGCTGGTGGTCGGCCCCGGCGTCGATCGCGCAGAGGCCGTCGAACTGATGGTGCGGGTTGCGGAGAAGACAAAAGCGTCGGTCTGGGTCAGCCCGTTTTCGGCGCGCTGCAGTTTCCCGGAGCGGCATCCGCAGTTCGCGGGCTTCCTGCATGCCTCGCCGGCGCAGTTGTCGGACGCGCTTCGCGCGCATGATCTGGTGGTCGTCGTCGGCGCGCCGGTCTTCACCTTCCATGTCGAGGGCGTTGCTGCGATCTTCGACGGCGCGACCACGATTTTCCAAATCACCGACGATTCCACCGCCGCCGCGGTCACCCCGGTCGGCACCAGCATCATCGCCACCATCAAGCCGGCGCTAACGCTGCTGTTGGAATTGCTGCCTGAGACCAAACGCGCGGTGCCGGCGGGCCGCATCTTGCCTCCCGCCCCGTCCGCGGGCGATCCGATTCCGGTCGAATATCTGCTGCACGCGCTGTGGACCGCGATGCCTGAGGATGCCGTGCTGGTCGAGGAAGCCCCCTCGCACCGCCCGGCGATGCAGAAATTCATGCCGATGCGCGGCCAGGACAGTTTCTACACCATGGCGAGCGGCGGGCTCGGCTACAGCCTCCCCGCCGCGGCCGGCATGGCGCTCGGCCGTCCCGGCGTCAGGACCGTCTGCCTGATCGGCGACGGCTCGGCGATGTATTCGATCCAGGCGCTTTGGACGGCGGCGCAACGAAAACTGCCGCTGACGGTGGTGGTGATCAACAATGCAGGCTACGGCGCGATGCGCTCATTCAGCCAAGTGATGCAGGTGCGCAATGTGCCCGGCCTCGACCTGCCCGGCATCGATTTTGTGAAGCTCGCCGAAGGCATGGGGTGCGACGCCGTGCGGGTGGCAAAAGCATCGGAACTGGCGCCGGCGCTGAAGCGCGGGTTTGCGCATCAAGGCGCCAGCCTGATCGAGGTGATGGTGGACTCCGCGGTGCCGCTGCTCTACGCGCAGAAGAGCTGAGCGCCGCTCACGAAGCCAAAAAACCGCCGTCCGCGGCAAGGACATGACCGACCACATAGGACGCCGCGTCTGAGAGCAGCCAGACCACGGCTTCGGCGACTTCGTCAGTTTTTCCCATCCGTCGCAGCGGCAGGCCCGCCGCGACGGCGGACATGTCGCCCACGCCGGAGCGCAGCATCATGTCGGTGACGACACGGCCCGGTGCGATGGCGTTGATCCTCACGCCGCGCGGCGCGGCCTCCATCGCCGCCGACCGCGTCAGCGAGATCGCCGCCGCCTTGGAGGCGGAGTAGAGCGACAGGCCGGCGTTCGGATTCCGGATGCCGCTGACCGACGCATTGACGACAATCCTGCCCTCGCCGCGCGAAAACATCACCGGCAGTTGATGGCGAAGGCAGAGGAAGATGGAACGCACATTGGCGTCGAATACCTCGTCATAAACGGCGCTGCCCTGTTGTTCGAGGGGCGCGCGCCGTTCCTGGAAGCCGGCATTGTTAAACGCGGCGTCGAGCCCGCCGTAACGCTCGACCGCGGCGCGGACGAGACGCTCGACGTCATCCTCCCGGGTAACGTCGGCCTTGATCGCGAGCGCCTCCGCCCCCAAGGTTCGGCACTCGGCCGCCGTGGATTCGATCTCCGCCTCGCGCCTGCCCGCGATGACGACCGCCGCCGCGCCCTCGTCGGCCATCTTGATTGCGGCAGCCCGGCCGATGCCGCTGCCGCCGCCGGTCACCAGACAGACTTTTCGCTTCATCCGGCTCGCTATCGCGTGCAGAGGCGCATCGGCCGCAATCGGCTCGCTCATCCCACCCAACTCCCGAAACTTGCACCGGCAGATAGTTGTATGATACAACTTTCTCATCGGAGTCAAGAAATGCCTGCCGCGGAACTGGCCCTCATCGACGACATTCGTGCCGCGTCCCGGCAGATGGTTCGCGAACTCGGCTTCATGGAGGCGACGGTGGCCGCGACGGATTACCCGCCGTCAGCGGTCCATACCATCCTGGAAATTGGCGCCCGCGGGCCGATGACCTCGGTTCAATTGGCTGACATCCTGCATCTGGAGAAGTCGAGCGTCAGCCGCATGGTGCGCAAGCTGGTCGAGTGCGGCGAACTGAAGGAGGCGTCCGACGCGGACGATGCGCGGATCAAGCCTTTATCGCTGACGCCGAAGGGGCGGCGTACGCTGGCCGCCCTTCACGATTTCGGCCGTCGGCAGGTGGCCGGCGCGCTCGCGGGGCTGACCGAGAAAGAACGGCAGATCGTGCGCGATGGACTTGGCATTTACGCGAAAGCGTTGAAGGCAGGCCGCGATGCGGAGACCGAATTGGCGAAAGTAAGCTAAGTCGTCATTCCGGGGCGATGCCAACGGGTCCGCGCAAAGCGCGGCCCGATGACAGGCTCCGCATCGAGCTGCGATGTGCAATTGCACATCGGAGAATCTCGAGATTCCGGATATGGTGCTAACGCACCATTCCGGAATGACGGAGGAAGAACTCCGTCACTTCCCGAAATCTTCGCGCATCCTGGCCTGGATCTTCGCCATGCCGGCGATCCAGCGGTCGTAATTTTCGGTTTTCTTGCGCATGTAGTTCAGCACCTGCGGATGCGGCAGGATGACGAAGGTTTCCTGCTCGATGCCTTTGAGCGCGTCCTGTGCCACCTGCTCCGGCGTCAGATCGCCATCGCCGGATTGCGGACCTTTCGGGATCGAGCGCAGCATGTTGGTATCGACGCCCTGCGGGCACAGGATCGACACCTTGATGCCATCGGCCTTGTGCGAGATCGCCAGATTCTCCGCAAATCCCACCGCGGCGTGCTTGGTGGTGGAATAGGCCGGGCTGCCGACCTGCGACAGCAGTCCGGCGGCGGAAATGGTGTTGAGGAAGTAGCCGCCGCCGCGCACCTTCATGCGCGGGATCAGGTGCCGCGCGGCGTAGACGTGGGCCATCACATGGATCGCCCAGCTCCTCATGAACGGCTCGTCGGAGTGACCGCCGGCATTCTCCGACAAGGGGTCAAAACCGCCGCCGATGCCGGCATTGGAGCAGAACAGCGCGATCGGGCCGAACTGCCGTTCGGTCTCCTCGATGACGTGGAGGATGTCCTTTTCCTGCGCGACATCGCATTTGAACGCCGCGCCGTCGACCGCGGCCGCAACGGCCCTGGCGCCATGGATATCGAGATCGGCGACGATCACCTTGGCCGCGCCGGCGCGATGAAACGCCTCGCACAGTGCCCTGCCGATGCCATTGGCGCCGCCGGTGACAACCACGACTTTGCCCGCCACCTGCATCGCACCCTCGGCTTTTTGAATGTCGTTTAGTTCAGGACGAGATCGAGCACGGCGGTGTAATGGCAGGCTGCGCCCAGCAGCACGAAGGAATGCCAGATCGCGTTCTGGAAACGCAACCGCTGCCAGGCGTGAAAGATCACGCCGAAACTGTAGAGCAGCCCGCCCGCGGCGATGAACCACAGCGTCAGTGTCGGCAGCGACGCCACACCGGGGTCGTAGACCATGAAGCCGCTCCAGCCCATCGCCAGATAGAGGCCGACCGCGAGCCGGTCGAAGCGGCCCGGGAACACCAGCTTGATCACGATGCCGACAATCGCCACGCACCATACGCCGATCAGAAGCGCGATCGCGAAGATACTGTCCTTCATCTGGGCGATGAAGGGCGTATAGGTCGCCGCGATCAGCATGTAGATCGCCGAATGATCGAAGCGGCGCAGCACCCATTTGGCGCGCGACACCGGCCACAGATTATAGGTTGCCGACAGCACCAGCATGGCGAGCAGGCCGGCGGCATAAACCGAGACCACGGCGACTTCGAGGCCAGTGGCATAGATCGCGGTGAGCACGATCAGCACCGTCGCCGCGACCACGCCGCCGAACACGCCGATGCCGTGCACGACGCCGTCGGCGATCAGTTCGGCCCGATCGTAATTCCAGCGCATGGCGCCGGCCGCCGCATGGACGGAGGTCGAGGCGAGTTGCTTCAGTTGGAAAATGGTCATGAAGGTCCGACAGGCTGCTTGGCGAGAGCGATAGATCATAGCTCTTTGGGGGTCAACGAACCCTGAAACCCTACAGCTCAAATAGCGTCCTTAGTGTGAAACTTGATTTTGGACCGCCAATCGCCACCTTTCCGATAGGTTTCCAGTCATTGCCCCGCAAAATCGAGTTATTTCCGCCCGCATGGCCCCCCGTTTTTCCGAAATCGTCGAGGAAGCACGCCTGTCGGCGCGGGCCTTGCTGGACTACGGCGACGGTTTCTTCAATCCGACGGTGCGACTCGGCGTCACCGGGCTTTCACGGGCCGGCAAGACGGTCTTCATTACCGCGCTGATCCACGGCCTCACCCGTGGCGGCCGGTTTCCCGTTTTCGAACCTTTTGCCAGCGGGCGGATCGCGCAAGCGCGGCTGGCGCCGCAGCCCGACGACGCGGTGCCGCGCTTTGCATACGAGAACCACGTCCGCACCCTGATCGAGGAGCGGCGCTGGCCGAGCTCCACGGTCGACATCAGCGAGTTGCGACTGGTTATGGACTACCAGCGGCAAAATGGCGCGGACCGCACGCTGACGCTCGATATCGTCGACTATCCCGGCGAATGGCTGCTCGACCTGCCGCTGCTCAACAAGAGCTACGAACAATGGTCGCGCGAAAGCCTCGGCCTGTCGCGGGAGCGACCCCGCGCGCTGCTCGCGGCGCAATGGCACGCGCATCTTGCGACGCTGAGCGCGGAGGCACAGGAAGACGAGCAGGCCGCGCTGACGCAAGCGCGGCTGTTCACCGATTATCTGCGCGCCTGCCGCGACGAACGCTTTGCCATGAGCCTGCTGCCGCCCGGCCGCTTCCTGATGCCGGGCAATCTTGCGGGCTCGCCGGCGCTGACCTTTGCGCCGCTGGATTTGCCGAACGACGGCACCGCACCGGAAGGCTCGCTGTGGGCGATGATGGTCCGCCGTTACGAGGCCTATAAGGACGTGGTGGTGCGACCGTTCTTTCGCGATCATTTTGCCCGGCTGGACCGCCAGGTGGTTCTGGTCGACGCGCTCTCCGCGTTCAACTCGGGACCGGAAGCGCTGCACGATCTCGAGGGGGCGCTGGCCGGAATCCTCGATTGCTTCAGGATCGGCCGCAGCACCTTCTTGAGCAGCCTGTTCCGGCCACGGATCGACCGCATCCTGTTTGCCGCGACCAAGGCCGACCACCTGCACCATTCCAGCCACGATCGGCTGGAAGCAGTGTTGCGGCGGACCGTGGCCGGCGCCGTGGCACGCGCGGAGGATACCGGTGCCCTGATCGATGTGGTGGCGCTGGCCGCGGTGCGCGCCACGCGCGAGGCCACCGTCACGCGCGGGCGCGACAAGCTGCCCTCGATCCTGGGAACCCCCACCCCCGGCGAGACCGCGGGCGGCGAGGCCTTCGACGGCACTAGCGAGGTCGCGACCTTTCCGGGCGACCTGCCCGCCGACCCCGAACGGCTCTTTGCCGGCGAAGATGCGTTTCGCGGACTCTCCAGCGCGAGCGCCGAGAAGAGCGACTTCCGCTTTCTGCGTTTCCGGCCGCCGCAGCTGGAAGATGTGAACGGAGAAAGCCCGACCCTGCCTCATATCCGCCTCGACCGCGCCCTCCAGTTCCTGATCGGAGACAGACTGCAATGAGCGAGCGCCCCCGCAAGCCCCAGACCTTCAAGCTCGGCGATCCCGGCGTGATCGTGATGGATGCGGATGAAACCGGCCGCCCCTCGCGCGGCACGGTCCGCATCACGCCGGAAAGCGACCCCGCGCTGCTGCCGGTCCCGGTCGAAGCGCCGCTGCTCCCGGCGCGGCGCGGCTTTCCCTGGGGAACGGTGTTCTGGAGCGCGGTCGGCGGACTGGTCCTGCTCGGTCTCGGTCTCAGCGTTACCCATTTGATCGAAGACCTGTTCGCGCGCAGCGAGGGGCTCGGCTTTCTCGGTCTCGGCTTTGCGTCCGCCGCCGCGCTGGCCTTGGCCATTGTGGTCGCGCGCGAAGCGCTCGGGCTGGCGCGGCTTGCGACCATCGAAAAACTGCATCTGCGCGCCGCGGAGGTGCTCGTCAGCGACGACCGCGCCGAAAGCCGCGGCATCGTGCAGGACCTGATCAAACTTGCGCACCAGAACCCGCATCTGGCGCGGGCCCGGGCCGCGCTGCAGGGCCATGCCGGCGACATCATCGACGGCGCCGATATGATCCGGCTGGCCGAGCGCGAGTTGATGACGCCGCTGGACCAGGAGGCGCGCCGGCTGGTGTCGTCGGCCGCGCAACGGGTTTCGATCGTCACCGCGGTCAGTCCCCGCGCGCTGGTCGACGTGCTCTTTGTCTTCGTGGCCTCGCTGCGTCTGATCCGGCAACTGGCGCTGCTCTATGGCGGGCGACCCGGCGCGCTCGGCATGTTCAGGCTGCTGCGTCATGTCGTCGCCCACGTCGCCATCACCGGCGGCATGGCGGCCAGCGACAGCCTGATCCAGCAGGTGCTCGGCCATGGCATCGCGGCAAAGCTGTCGCAGCGGCTCGGCGAAGGCGTGCTCAACGGGCTTTTGACCGCGCGGCTCGGACTTGCCGCCATCGACGTCACCCGCCCGCTGCCATTCACCGCCCTGCCGCGGCCGGTGCTCGCCGACCTCGCCAAGGACCTGCTGCGCAAGCGCGACGGCGAGGACTAGCCTTTTCCGCGCGATACCGGGGCCGAACGAAATGGCCGCCCGAAGGCGGCTGGATTTCATCTTGCCGAAGCTGCGGGCGCGGAAAGGCTCCGGTCAATCGCAAACCTGGACCCGGCGAAAACGCCAGTCATAGCCGTCCCAGTAGCGTTCGCGGACGAACCGGCAAGCGGGCTCTTCGACATAGACCGGCGCCGGCGCATAATAGGCCGGAGGCGGGGGCGGCGGAGCAGGCCGTGACGCCAGGGCGCCGCCGAGCAGCGCGCCGCCGATCAATCCGCCCACCACGCCGGCGGCGATTTCGCCATTCTCCGCCCTTGCAGGCTGCGGCAACACAAGCGGGCTTGCAGCCAACATCACAGCCAGGATGGCTGGCGCGATCTTGCTCATGATTCATCTCCAGGTCGCGGCTCCGAATCGTGCGGGGGCCGCCGTGCCAAACCATCATACATTACGCGATTAACGCATTCTTAAGCCTGCGGGCAAGTCGGAAAATTATTCGGAAACGCGAGGCGAGCCCTCGAACGAGAGCGACATGACGTCGCTGTTCGCCAGGGCCGCAACGCGCCATGGCAGGTGGACCTCGCCCGCCAGCACGCGCCAGCGATACAGCGGCGAGTCCGGTGGCGGCGAAAGTTCGGGTGTCCAGCCGGTCAGCTTCTCCAAGGCGTAGCTGTCCATCACGATGCCGCGCCAGTTGCGGTCGACGCGCTCCAGCGGCTCCCTGTGCGCCGGAATGTCCTCCCAGAGCGGGCTCCTGTCGTCGGGTACGCGGCCGACATAGAGCCCGGCATGGCCCCTGATCAGATTCATGCCGGGGTCGCCAAAGCCCATGAAGCGGCCGCGCTCGTTGATCTGGATCACCGGCACGCGGCCGTTGAAGAACCAGCGCAGCATGGCATAGGTCCGGTAGTCGGTGGTGGCGATCCAGGTCGCGCCGGTCTTCTGCAACTCGGCCTGCGCCCGGTCCGCGACCTGCTCGTAGCCCGCCTCGCCGCCGATCGGGTCGACCTTGCCGAGGAAATTCCAGGGGGTGACGACATAATAGAGAAAGACCGCCACCACGAAGATGATGCCGGAAACGATAGCCGCCCTGGCCCAGGGGATCGCCGATCTCACCAGCCATGCCGGATAGCCTTGCCGCGGCAGCAGCGCGATGTTGATGGCGGCTGCGGCAAATCCGGCCGGCCACATGAACATCGGCCAGGTATCGCCGACCCGCAATGTCAGCGATTTCCAGAGGAAATAAAGGAAGGGAAGGAGCACGGCGGTCGACAGCAGGATGGCGACCGCATCGTCCCGGCGATAACCGCGCCACGCCATCATGCTCGCGCCCGACAGCACCACCGGCATCAGGATGATACCGACCAGCCCGAATTGCAGGCCGATGAAATCGCCGACGGTGCGCAGCGACAATTCATGCGCTGCGAAGGCGCGCACGAACTGGAACCGGAACGACGCCCAGTCATGCCCGGCATTCCAGATCAGGACCGGCGAAAACACGGCCACCGCAATCAGCGCCGCCGCCCAGGGATATGGGCTGGACAGCCAGCGCCGGCGCCATGAAGGCACCAGCATGAAGGCCGCGACCGCCGGCAGCCACAGCATCGCGGTAAATTTGGACAGCAGTGAAAGTCCGGCAAAAACGCCGGCGGCGAGCCACCAGCGGCCATCGCCGCTCTCGGCAAGCCGCACCAGCGCCCACAGCATCGCGACCGCGAACGGGATCAGCGCCACGTCGGGCGAGACCTTGGCCATCAGCAGCCCGTAATAGAGCGCGGCTTCCGGCATCAGCACGACAAGCGCGATGGCGCGGAAATCATGCGTCACGCGGCGGACGATATCGGCGAGCAGGAGTTGCGTTGCCAGCATCGCCAGGATGCCGGCGAAACGTACGCCCAGATTGGTGTCGCCGAAAATAGCCGTGCCGAAGCGGATGAACCACGCAATCATGGGAGGGTGGTCGAGGAAGGAAAGCACGCTCTCCTTCGACCAGGTCCAGTAATAGGCCTCATCGGTGCGCAGGTCGATGACGCTGGCGTAGACGATCCGCAGCACCGTCATCGCAGCGATCAGCGCCGCCACGGCAAGCAACTGCCGAAGAGCGGAACTGTGCGGTTTTGCGATGCTATCGGCGGCGGCGATGGTCACGCCGCCTTTTCCCCGACTCCGAAAGAGGTGTCAACGGAGACAGATCGTGCACGCTCGATCGTCGTCCCGGCGAAGGCCTGGCGAAGGCCGGGACCGAGAACCACCGGCATTCGTGGTCTCTACCACGATGCCAAGGCCGCAAGTTCACGGCAAATGGGTCCCGGCCTTCGCCGGAACGACTCGGAGGTAGACGCCCCGACGGTGGTACCGGCGGGAATTAAACTCTACTATCCCCGATCACTTCCCCATGGTCGCTCAACCCAATCGCATGGCTCGATTTTCCCAGGAACGGCTGACAAAACTCATCCGCGGCATCGGTGTCCGGCAGATTCGTCTCGCCTGCGGGCTGGTATTGTTCGCCTATCTGGTCAGCCATTTCCTCAACCACGCGCTCGGCAACATCTCCATGGATGCCCTGGCCGACGGCGTCTATTACCACACCGTGTTATGGCAATTTCTGCCCGTCGCGATCACGTTTTACACCGCTGCGCTGCTGCACGCCGGTCTCGGCATCTGGGCACTGTACCAGCGCCGGCAATTCCGCTGGAGGGCGATCGAGCCGCTGCAGCTCGTGCTGGGCCTGAGCATTCCCGCACTGATCATCGCCCACATCGCCGGCGTGCGGCTCGGCCAAACGCTGTTCGGGCATGAAAAGTTCTATCCGCAGGTGCTCTATGCCCAATGGGTGGCGTGGCCCTACCGGATCCTGCAGATGTACGCGGTGCTGCTGATCGCCTGGATCCACGGCTGCATCGGGCTGTATTTCTGGCTGCGGATGCGAAATTTCTATCAACGCGCGGCGCCGTTCCTGCTCGCGGCCGCGGTCCTGATTCCGACGCTGGCGATGCTCGGCATCTATCAGGGCGGCCGGAGCGTCATCGCCGACAGCGAGAGCGCCGAATGGCGAGCGGAAAATCTGGGTCCGCAGCAGGTCGGCACTGCCGCCGAGCAGAAGGTGCTCGACAGCATCGTGGATGATTTCCTGATCGGCTATCTGGGGCTGCTCGGATTGGTGCTCGCGGCACGCGGCGTCCGCGCGATCGCCGAACGCCGCGGCGGCATGATCAACCTGTCCTATGGCAATGGCCGCACGGTTCGGGTGCCCAGGGGCCTCAGCGTGCTCGAGGCGAGCCTGCGCCACAACGTTCCGCACGCCAGCGTCTGCGGCGGCCGCGCCCGCTGCTCGACCTGCCGGATTCGCGTGATCGGCGACTGCAGCACGCTGCCGAAGCCCTCGCCGCGCGAAGCCTTCGTGCTCGACCGCGTCGGCGCGTCCGACCCATCGATCCGCCTCGCCTGCCAGCTGCGCCCCGAGGCCGACCTCTCCTTCTTCCAGCTGTTCATGCCGCACGCGATGTCGGCCAACGCGCACGCCTCGCATCCGCATCGCATCGGCCAGGAGCGCTATCTGGTCAGCATGTTCGTTGACATGCGCGGTTCGACCAAGCTTGCCGAAAAGCAGCTTCCCTTCGACACCGTGTTCATCGTCAATCGCTTCCTCGGCGCGGTATCGCAGGCCGTGATCGAATGCGGCGGCCAGCCCAACCAGTTCGTCGGCGACGGACAATTGGCGCTGTTCGGGCTTACGGCCAGCCCGCAAGTAGCCTGCCGCCAGGCGCTGCGGGCCGCGGCGATGATATCCGTCAATGTCGACGAGTTGAATCAATTCCTGAGCCATGATTTGCGCGAACCGCTCCGCTTCGGCATCGGCATTCACGGCGGCGAAGTGATCATCGGCGACATCGGCTACCGCGACCATATGGTGTTCACCGCGCTCGGCGATGCCGTCAATGTCGCGGCACGACTGCAGGACATGACCAAGAGCATCGGCTGCGAAGCCATTGCCTCGGAAGAAGTTCGCATCACCGCAGGCCTCGCCGACGACGCGCTGCCGCAGCAGGAAGTCACGATACGCGGACGCAGCGAGCCGATGATTGTCCATGTGATCGGCGATGCGAAGACGCTGTCCGCGCTGGTTAACGATGTGCAAATCGCCGCTTCCGCCGTCGCTGTGTGATCCAGCGCACACCTGAACGATCGTTCAGAAAATTGCCCGCGAAATCAACGAACCCGGCTCCGAAAGAGTGCGACTGATGGGCGGTGGGCAAGACTGAACCGATCACCCCGCGCCACGGCGCACATCGAAGGAGAACGACTATGTTACGCAAACTCACGCTTGGACTTGTTGCCGCAGCTTCTCTCGGCGCGATGGCGCTGGCTCCCACCGCCGCTTCCGCGCATCCGTGGGGCGGTGGCTGGGGTGGCGGATGGGGCGGCGGCTTCCATCATCACCACTTCGGCCACGGCTTCGGCATCGGCTATATCGGCGGTGGCGACGACGGCTGCTATGTGGTGCGGCGCGTGCCCACCCCGTTCGGCTATCGCCTGCGCACCATCAACGTCTGCGAATATTGATCCCAGACTGCGCTTCGCTTGCTTCCAAAAGCCCCGGTCGCGTGTTCGCGGCCGGGGTTTTGTTTTCGCGGCCCGGTTCGGCGATCGCCAGGTGCCTGCCAGGCACACCGTAGGAATACGCCCATAAGAATGCGCCCATGTGACCGGGGATGCCCGATGATGATATGGTCCAAGAGCTGATTCGGTGAGCGCTGCGATGGGCCAGCCGGTCCGCCGCGCCGCCTGCAGCCGGTAGCACAGATTTGATATCTGGCCCCGCACCCGTCAATCGCCAATCACGCAAACTCCATTGGGATCGCGAGCCTGTCTGCCCTACGATTCTGCGGAGTCGTCAATCGCGCCTCTGAAGTATACGAGAACGAAAACAATTTTCATGGATATCAGGGCTATTGTCGCAGCGCATGGGCGCGATACCAGGATCGACCTGTTTCGCGGAATCGCGAACTGGTTCATCTTTCTGGACCACATTCCGGACAATGTCGTGAACTGGATCACGGTCAGGAATTACGGGTTCAGCGGGGCCGCCGACCTGTTCATCTTCATTTCGGGTTATGCGGCAGCGATCGTCTACGCCAAAATGACGGTAGAACGCGGCTTCATTGTCGGTGCAAGCCGGATCTTCAAGCGGGTGTGGCAGCTCTACGCCGCCTACGTGGTATTGTTCGTGATCTACCTCGTGACGATCACGGATGTCGCGACACGCTATGCCACTCCGGAACTGATCTACGAATTCAATATTGCCGGCGTGGTCGACCATCCGGTGCGAATGTTAATCTACGGGCTGCTGCTGGAAGCAAGGCCGCTCAATCTGGACATTCTGCAGCTCTACATCGTGCTGATGGCGTTTTTCCCACCGGTGCTCTGGCTGATGTTGCGCAAGCCGGATCTCGCGCTGGCGGGGTCGGCCGCGCTCTATTTCGCCGCCCGTGCGTTCGACTGGAACCTGCGGTCGCTTCCCGACGGCAGCTGGTATTTCAACCCGTATTGCTGGCAGCTGCTGTTCGTGCTCGGCGCCTGGTTCGCGTTCGGCGGATTGGAAAAATGCCGTTCGCTTCTGAAGTCGTCGATGCTGTTCTATCTCGCGATCGCCTATCTTCTGTTTGCTCTCGTCATGACGATGGCAGGACGTTTTCCGGAACTCGGAGACCTGATGCCGGCAAACCTGTTCTTTGCCTTCAATCCGAACGACAGGGTCAATCTTGCACCGTATCGCGTTCTGCACCTCCTCGCCGCCATCTTCGTCGTGACACGCTTCATGCCGAAGGACTGGCCCGGACTGGAGTGGCGCATCTTCAGACCGCTGATCGTATGCGGCCAGCAATCGCTGACGGTATTTTGCCTCGGAGTCTTTCTCTCCTTTGCCGGTCATTTCGCGCTGCTGCTGAGCTGGGGTTCCCTGCTGGCCCAGATCCTCGTCAGCGTCAGCGGCGTCGCCATCATGACGCTTGCCGCCTACTACATCTCATGGTCCAAGCGGCAGGACGATCCATCGGAAGTCCGCCGCCGCATGGCATCCATCGACGCCCATTTCTGAGGTCCAGGGGGTGCGAAACGCGCGTCCGGACCGGGCGCGCGCCTCCATTCAATAAAATTGAACCAATCGGCATTTTTCGATGATTTGACGCGCTAAATGACGGAAAAACCGGTAAAAGCTGCAAATGCGCCGCGATAATGAACGTTTTCCGCCGAAATCCTCCTGTGGTTTAAGCTATCAAGCGTGCCACATACCGCGTATCCTGCGCCGCGTCGGACATGCCGGTTTGCGGGGACTGGCCGTCCGTTTTTATTTTTGATCCCGCGGAGACGACGTAATGGCTAAAGGTACTGTGAAGTGGTTCAACCCGACCAAGGGCTTCGGTTTCATCCAGCCCAACACGGGTGGCAAGGACGTTTTCGTTCATATTTCGGCGGTCGAGAAAGCCGGCCTTTCGACCCTCAACGAGGGACAGACGGTGGAGTACGAAGAGGTTGCCAATCGCGGCAAGACCTCGGCCGAAAACCTCAAGGTTTGACGGCCTAGCGCGCTAGCCGGCGACAGCGCCCTCTCGGAAGAATCCGGGAGTGGAGCTTTCCAAAAAGACCTAATCGGCAAACTGTAATTGGCGAAAGCGGTCACCGCTCAGTCTTCGGTGACCCATTTTTCGACCGTCATGACATCGGGCGGCTGCGCATAGCCGCGTGGCCACAAATCGACGACCCATTCGACCTTGGTCGCGCGGTCGACCAGCACCGCGGTGTTGTGTGGCGTCTGCAGCACCAGCGCGTTGCCGCGGTAACGCGGGTCGCCCACCACGTGGAATTTCAGCAGACCCCATTCCTGCAGCACCAATAGCAGGCTCAGGGTGTTGCGGGTGGTGTCCCAGCAATCGAAATTGTGCTTGTCGTCGAAAGCGCGGAAATCCGCCTTGGCGACGCGCTTGTCGGTCCCGAGGATCGGCCCCATGCGGCGATCGAACCAGATCACCGCTTTCTGCGCCGCCGCGCGCTCGGCCGCGGCGGAAGCGTGGCCTGCAGTCATGATCCGTGTCAGCGCGGCGCGGTCGCCAGCCGTAAAATCAAGCATTTCGCGGCGCCGGCAGACAAAACTGTAGCAGACCGTCATGCGCTGCGCGGTGGGCGGGTAAATCGAGACGGCGTTGTAGATCGCCGCCTGCTGCGTGCTCAGTTCGACCGAATGCGCCGGTGCCGAACCCGCGGTCAGGAGGGTTCCGATCAGGAATGTGGCAAAACCAGAAAACGACGGCGTTCTACCTGTTCGAAAAGCTGCCGCCCGCCAGTCCCTCCGCCCCATTCCCCACCATGCCTTGATTGAAAAAAGTCGCGCGGAAGCTATCGCAGCGGTTTCGCGATGCCAAGGCCGGCGGCATGATGGTGCACGGGAACTTGAAGTGCATGCCATGACATCCGATGCCTCTCCCCTTCCGCCGTTCGAGGCGGCCTACGCGCCGGACGATGGTCTATTGGCGGCGCGGTTGCTCGAATCGAGCGGCTTGAGCCGGGAACAGGACGCGCGGATCGATCGCAGGGCGAGCCGGCTGATCGCCGCCATCAGAGCCAATGACGACCGGCTCGGCGGCGTCGAGGACATGCTTCGCGAGTTCGCGCTCTCCACCAAGGAGGGCCTGGCGCTGATGGTGCTCGCGGAGGCGCTGCTGCGGGTGCCGGACGCCCGCACCGCCGACCAATTCATCGAGGACAGGCTGGGCCAGGGCGATTTTGTCCATCACGAGACCAGGTCCAGCGCCTTCCTCGTCAACGCGTCGGCATGGGCGCTCGGCATGTCGGCGCGGGTGATCCAGCCCGGCGAGACCCCGCAGGGCACGATCGGGCGCTTGACCAAACGGCTCGGTGCGCCGGCGGTACGCGCAGCTACAAGGCAGGCGATGCGGTTGATGGGCAGCCATTTTGTTCTCGGCGAGACCATCGAAGCCGCGCTGGCAAGGGCGGACACGCCGCGCCCAACGCGGTATTCCTTCGACATGCTCGGCGAAGGCGCGCGCACCGCCGCCGACGCGGCGCGCTATTTCAATTCCTACGCGAGCGCGATCGAGGCCATCGGCCGCAGCGCCGGCGACCGGCCGCTGCCGGACCGGCCTGGCATCTCCGTAAAACTCTCCGCGCTGCATCCGCGTTTCGAAGCCCTGAGCCGCGCGCGGGTCCTGGCGGAACTGGTGCCGCTTCTGATCAATCTGGCGCAGCGCGCCAAGGCGTTCGAGCTGAACTTCACCGTTGACGCCGAGGAAGCGGACCGGCTGGAATTGTCGCTGGAAGTGATCGCGGCCGCGTTCAGCGACGCCTCGCTGCAAGGCTGGGACGGCTTTGGGCTGGCGATCCAGGCCTATCAGAAGCGCGCCGAAGCCGTGATCGACCACGTCCAAGAACTCGCGCGGACGCTGAACCGGCGGATGATGGTCCGCCTGGTCAAGGGCGCCTATTGGGACACCGAGATCAAGCGGGCGCAGGAGCGCGGCCTCGACGACTATCCCGTCTTCACCCGCAAGGCGATGACCGACCTCAACTACGTGGCCTGCGCGCAGAAACTGCTGACGCTGCGGCCGCGGCTGTTCCCGCAATTCGCCACCCACAACGCGCTGACGGTGGCAACCCTCGAGGAACTGGCCGGCGACACCAGCGGATTCGAATTCCAGCGCCTGCACGGCATGGGCGAAGCGCTGTACGCGCAATTGAGCGCGGATCGCCCTGGCCTCGCCACTCGGACCTATGCGCCGGTCGGAAGCCACCGCGATCTCCTGGCCTATCTGGTGCGACGGCTGCTGGAGAACGGCGCCAATTCCTCCTTCGTGGCGCTCGCCGCCGACGATGCCGTGCCGGCCTCGACGCTGCTGCGCCGCCCGGCCGAGACCATCGGCACCGCCTCCGATGCGCGGCACAAGAAGATTCCTCTGCCGCGCGATCTCTATCAGCCGCAGCGGCGGAATTCGCGCGGCATCGAATTCGGCGAGCGCGCGGCATTGACCGGACTGCTCGCCGCGATCGCGGCAGAAGCCACGCCTGTTGCGGCGGCGCCGCTGATCGACGGCCAAACACAGACCGGAACCGCGCGGCCGATCGTCAGTCCGATCGATCCCGCGACGTCGGTGGGAAGCGTCGTCGATCCGACGCCGGAGCAGGCTGGCGCAGCCGTGGCCGCCGCGCGCGCGGGATTTTTCTGCTGGAGCCGGACGCCCGCCGCCGGGCGCGCGGACGTGCTAGAGCGAGCCGCGGATCTGCTGGAGCAGCGGCGCGCGCATTTCATCGCGCTGTTGCAGCGCGAGGGCGGCAAGACCCTCGACGATGCGCTTTCCGAACTGCGCGAAGCCGTCGATTTCTGCCGCTACTATGCCGCGGAAGGCCGCAAATTGCTTTGCGGCGAGACGATGCCGGGGCCGACCGGCGAGAGCAATTTGCTCGAGCTGCGCGGCCGCGGCGTGTTCGTTGCGATCTCGCCGTGGAATTTTCCGCTGGCGATCTTTTTAGGCCAGGTGACGGCGGCGCTGATGGCGGGCAATGCGGTGGTGGCAAAACCCGCCGAGCAGACGCCGCTGATTGCAATGGAAGCGGTTCGCCTGCTGCATGAGGCGGGCATACCGGCTTCCGCGTTGCATCTCCTCCCCGGCGACGGCGCCATCGGCGCGGCTCTGACCGCGCATCCGGAAATCGCCGGCGTGGTCTTCACCGGCTCGACCGAGGTCGCGCGCGCGATCAACCGGGCGCTCGCCGCCAAGGACGGCCCGATTGTGCCGCTGATCGCCGAAACCGGCGGCATCAATGCGATGATCGTGGATGCGACCGCGCTGCCGGAGCAGGTCGCCGACGACGTCGTGACGTCGGCGTTCCGCTCCGCCGGCCAGCGCTGCTCGGCGCTGCGGCTGATGTTCGTTCAGGATGACGTCGCGAACCGCATGATCGAAATGATATCGGGCGCGGCGCGCGAATTGGGGATGGGCGACCCGCGCGACATCGCTACCCAGATCGGCCCGGTGATCGACGGCGAGGCGAAACAGCGCCTGGAGGCCCATATCGCGCGCATGAAGAAAGAAGCCCGCGTGCATTTCGCTGGCGTCGCGCCGTCGGGCAATTACGTCGCGCCGCATATCTTCGAACTGGCGGACGCCGGCCAGTTGACCGAGGAAGTGTTCGGACCGGTCCTGCATGTGGTGCGCTATCCGGCCGACCGGCTCGACCGCGTGCTGCAATCGATCGAGCGCACCGGCTACGGGCTGACGCTCGGCATTCACTCCCGCATCGACGATACGATCGAGGCGGTGATCGGGAAGCTTCCGGTCGGCAACATCTATGTCAATCGCAACATGATCGGCGCCGTGGTGGGCGTGCAGCCGTTCGGCGGACAGAGATTGTCGGGCACCGGCCCCAAGGCCGGCGGGCCGCATTATCTGGCGCGTTTCGTCACCGAACAGACCGTAACGATCAACACCTCAGCCGCCGGCGGCAACGCCGCGCTGATGTCGGATATGGAATGACTTTCTTGATCCCTCCCCCTTGCGGGCCACTCGCGGGGAGAGGTCGAAATTCGCTCAGCGAATTTCGGATGAGGGGGACTGGCCGTGCATTCAGTGCCCGCGGAGGGTCCCCCCTCCAGCAGCGAAGGCCGATTTCTCCCCTCCCCCTGCGCGCGCAGCGCGTGGCGGGGTCCGAGGCGAGCGAAGCTCGCTCTCGAGGTCGGGGGTGGGGGTGCTTCAGCGTGCTCAACATCAGCGTGGGTACCCGCGGAGCCACCCCTCACCCCCGACCCCTCCCCACCGCTGCGCGGAGGGAGGGGAGAAGAACGCACTGGAGCTGCGGAGAGAAAGCTGCATCGAAACAGACGGCTCCATCATATGCGATAGCCCTGCCCGCAAGGGGCAGGGAGACGAGGAGTCGGTTGCATCACCCCGCCAACATCGGTCAAATGCAAACCGAATCCACCGGTCAGCGCCAAACCGGTTCCACATCGCGGAATCACACCGACAAAAATCACGGGAGCGACGCCACCATGGAAAAGGGCATCTTCGAAGGCCTCAAGGTTCTGGACTGCGCGAGTTTCATCGCAGCGCCTGCGGCCGCGACCGTGCTGTCGGATTTCGGCGCCGACGTGATCAAGATCGAGCCGCCCGGCCACGGCGATCCCTATCGCAACCTGCCGAACCTGCCGGGATACCCGGCAAGCCAGCACAATTTCGCGTGGATGCTGGAGTCACGCAACAAGAAAAGCCTGGCGCTCGACCTTTCCAAACCGGAAGGCAAGGAGGTGCTGTATCGCCTCGCCGCCGAGGCCGACGTCTTCATCACCAATTTTCCGCCCGGCGTGCGCAAGCGGCTGGGGATCACCTACGAGGAACTCAAGCCGCTCAACGAGCGGCTGGTGTACGCCTCGTTCACCGGTTACGGCGAAAAGGGCGAGGAGGCCGACAAGCCCGGCTTCGACAGCAACGCCTATTGGGCGCGCTCGGGCCTGATGGACCTGGTGCGCGCGGACGAGAACACCACGCCGGCGCGCTCGATCGCCGGCATGGGCGACCACCCTTGCGCGATGGCGTTTTACGGCGCGATCGTCACCGCGCTCTACAAACGCGAGCGCAGCGGCAAGGGCTCGCATGTCAGCTCGAACCTGATGGCCAACGGCGTCTGGGCCGCCTCGGTGCTGGCGCAGGCTAAATTATGCGGCGCGAAATTTTCCGAGCGGCGCACGCGCGAGCACGCGCTGAACGCGGTGACCAACCACTACCGGTGCAAGGACGGCCGCTGGCTGATCCTGTCGCTGCTCAACGAGGACCGGCAGTGGCCGACGCTGGCGCGCTGTCTGGAGCGCGAGGATCTTGTCACCGATCCCCGCTTTGTCACCCGGCCCGATCGCCATGCGCGTTCGCTGGAACTGATAAAAATCTTCGACGAGATCTTTGCTACCAAAGATCTCGCCGAATGGCGCAAGATCCTCGACGGTAACGGGCTGGTGTTCGGCGTGGTCGGCATCCTCGACGATATTCCCCACGACAAACAGATGATCGAGAACGAGGTGCTGGTGCCGTTCGAGAACGACACCATGCTGACCATCAACAGCCCGATCTGGGTCGACGGCAGCCAGAAGGTCAAGCCGCGGCGGGCGCCCGGCATCGGCGAGCACAGCGACGAGATTCTTCGCGCGGCCGGCTATGACGAGGCGGCGATCCGGCAGTTGCGGGCGACGGGCGCGGTGGCCTGATCCCTATCTGTTGTGCAGCAACACCCAGCCGACCGCGGCGAGGCCGATGATGACGGCGACCGCGATCGCCCATCCGCTGACGCGGATGTCGCCGATGGTTTGCCGCTCGGCTTCGTTCTGTGCGATCTCGCGATTGCGCGCCTTGTCGTCTTTTCCTGTGTCGTTCACCGCCCGCCCTCCCGTGGTGAAGGTCCGACTTTTAAAATTTGTAACCTAGCCGCCTCCCGTCATCGACGGACGTAGCGATGCCTGATAGGAGGCCGCCGCATCGGCAGCCTCGTTGCCGCTTCCGCTCAGCCTCGCGAGCCGGCTCAGCGAGAATGCCGCCAGCGCCGCGCACATGGCGGCGGCCGCGGCCGCCGCGAACACCGACGCCGTGCTCCATTTCATGGTCAGCAGCACGCCGCCGACCAGCGGGCCGACGATCGACCCCACGCGCCCGATCCCGAGCGCCCAGCCGACGCTCGTCGCCCTTACCGAAGTCGGATAGAACGTCGCGGCCAGTGCGTTGGCGGCGATCTGGCCGCCGACGATGCAGAATCCGGCGGCGAAGATTGCCATGGTAACCAAGACAATCGAATGACCGAGCTGGCCGATCGCACCGACCGCGAACACCGCGATGCAATACACCAGCGCCAGCGCGCGGAACGAGAAGCGGTCGATGATGCTGCCGAGCGCGAGCGCGCCGACCACGCCGCCGACCTGCAGCATCGATCCGATCACCGCCGACGCCGACACCGACGCGCCGAGGTCGTTGAGAACCGTCGGCAACCAGTTCGACAGGAAATAGAGATCGAGCAGACTCATGAAAAACACCACCCAGAGCAGCAGCGTCACCGGGGCTCGTCCATCCCGGAACAGATGCAGCACCGGAATCCCCGGCAGTTCCGGTTCATGGACGACGAACCGCGTTGCCGGCGCAAATACCGCCTTCGGGTTGATCCACCGGAGCAATCCCGCGACCTCGTCGTCGGCGCGGCCGGTGAGCGCGAGGAAACGCACGGATTCCGGCAGCCGCAACGCCAGGACCGGAACCAGGAGCAGCGGCGCGATGCCGCCGATGACAAACACCGAACGCCAGCCGAGATGCGGAATCAGCGCCGCCGCGAGCAGCCCGCCAAGCGCCGCGCCGACCGAAAAGCCGCAGAACATGATCATCACCATGGTCGCGCGGCGCCGGCGCGGATTGAATTCGGAGGTCATGGCAATCGCATTCGGCATCGCGCCGCCGAGGCCGAGCCCGGTGAGAAACCGTATCGCGAGCAGCGAGTTGACGTCTTGCACGAAGGCCGTCAGCAGCGCGCATGTCCCGAACGCCAGCGTCGAGAGGATAATGATCCGCTTGCGACCGATGCGGTCGGCCAGCGGCCCGAACAGCAGTGCGCCGATCATCAGCCCGAACAGGCCGGCCGAGAATACCGGACCCAGCGCGCCCTTGGTCAGGCCCCATTCCCTGGCCAGGGCGGGTGCGACATAGCCGATGGCCTGGGCGTCGAAGCCGTCGAGGAACAGCACCGCCGCGCAGGTCAGGAGCAGCTTGAGCTGAAATCCGCCGACCGGCTGCTGGTCGATGAAGTCAGCGACGTCGATTGCGCCGCCAGCTTGAGAATCCGCCATGCTCGTCCTTCCCCTCTTCTTATTATCGTCATTGCGAGGAGCGAAGCGACGAAGCAATCCACGCTTCTCTTTTTGCCGCGAGATGGATTGCTTCGCTTCGCTCGCAATGATGGCCTCACGAATTCCACTTCTACCGCATGCGCAATGCGTCCCTCGAATAGCCGGCGATCTGCTTGTAACCCTCGGACAAGGCAGCCAGTTCCTCGCGGCTGATGACATCGTCGATTTTGCCGAAGGGCTTGTCGCCGGTGCGGACAAACACCTCGCGCAGGATCGCGTCGGGCGGATTGGTGCGGTTGGTCAGCACGATGCGCGTGGTGGCCTCCAGCCGCTGGCTTTCATAGGCGGCGAGCGCGGCAACGGGATTGCCGTGTTCGAGCAGTGCCGAGACCAGTGCCCGCGCATCCAGGATCGCCTGGCCCGCGCCGTTGGAGCCGCGCGGCACCATCGGGTGGGCGGCATCGCCCAAAAGCGTCACCCGCCCGAAACTCCAGCGTGGCAGCGGGTCCTGATCGACCATCGGAAATTCCAGCACATGATCGGCGGCGCGGATGAACGTGGGGACGTCGAGCCAGTCGAAATGCCAGTCGGCGAACGCGCCGATGAAATCGCCGATCGCGCCGGGCCGGTTCCAGTCGCGCCGGCGATAGGCCGGCGTCTCGATCTCCGCCACCCAGTTGACGAGCTGTAGCCCGTCGGCGCCGGCGGGGCGGATCGGATAGATCACCATCTTGCCGTGCGCCAGCCATCCCGTCCGCACCATGCTGGCGCCGGACAGTATCGGCTGCCACCGCGTGACGCCGCGCCACATGTTGACGCCGGAATAGCGCGGCTCGCCTTCCCTGGGAAAGAACTGCTTGCGGATCGCCGAGTTGATGCCGTCGCAAGCGATGGCGGCGCGACCACGGACGGTGCTGCGTTTCGCACCGCCCGGACCGTCCGAGAAAGCAACAACGACACCGGTCTCATCCTGTTCGACACCGATGCAATGGCAATTGCTGGTCAGCCGGTCGCGGCCGGCCCGCGCAACAAAGGCATCGAGCAGCACCATCTGCAGATCGCCGCGATGGATTGAAAACTGCGGATGCTCGTAGCCGGCCGCGAGCCCAAGCGGCTCCTGATAGATCAACTGGCCGAAGCGATTGAAAAAGGTCGCATCAGCGGTCGCGATCGCGACCCTGGCCAGATCGGCTTCCAGTCCGAGCGCGGCCAGTTCCGTGGTGGCATGGGGCAGCAGATTGATGCCGACACCGACCGCTTTGATCTCCGCCGTCGATTCGAATATCCGGCACGGAATTCCGCGGCCATGCAGCAACAGCCCGAGCGTCAATCCGCCAATGCCGGCGCCGACGATGATGACGTCGTCCATGTCCCCTCCCGGCATCGTGTCACTTGAGCGACTGAGCGGATGAAACACGATTGGCGAGAGCCCTGTCAATCTGATGTTGCATGCGGAAGCCGCCGCGTCCGGGACGCGAGGCTTGTCCACCGGCTATTTGATGAAGCACATCCCCATCCGCGACGCAGCCCCGGCCGGTTGGCAAATCAACCCCTCGGCACAGGTCCAGGACTTGAAACTCCTGTCGTTGTCCGCGGCGTTGGCGTGCTGGACATAGCAATGCGCACCCCAGCCATCGTCGTATTCGGTCCCGGCGAGTTCCGAACTGCCGCGCGTTTGCGGCCGGCTGGAGAAGCCGCGCGAATAGTCCGGCTGTTTGCCGTCGCGCAACGTGGTCAGAATATTGCGGCGGCGGATCTGGTCGCCGAAGAAGTGCGGCGACGCCGGCACCACGATCGAATTGTCGGGTTTTGCCGCCATCCAGTCGACGCCCGGAAAATGAAAGCCGCCGATGCCGCGGGTCTGGTGGCAGCCCGCGCAGCTGATGTCGTTGAGCCTTCGCTCGAAGCCTTCGACCGAGCGGACGTTGTGCAGCGTGATGCCGCGCTCCGCCACCTTCTTCAAGGCCGCAACGACATCCTTCTCCTTGAACAGGGGCTCGCTTCCGGCAACATCGCCCTGCAAGAGGCCAAAAGCCGGCTGCAGGTCCGAGGCCGAAAAGCCGACCGGGGTCGGAGCAATCGCAACGGTGGCGAGAAATTTTTCCGGGATCACGATCGTGCCGCGATCGAGTTCGGCAAAATGCGAGGGATCGAGCAGCCACGCCTTGAACTCGCCGCCGAGCCTGGCATCGGCCATCACGCGCTCGCGATCGATCTGGTTTTCCATTGGCGCCTCGGTGAACGTCTTCGACCGCGCGTCGTAGTCGAACACCTTCATCAGATAGTCGGTGCGAAAATCCCGTAAGTGAGATTTCGGCGCGTGCGCGATCTGAAGGTTGGTCTCGATATGCGTGATATCCGCAGGTCCGATCAGATCCAGCGGCCCATCCTTCGCCGTCAGTTTCTCCGCCAGCGCCGCTCCGGTCAGCGGCAACTCGCCTGCGGCGAGCCAGCGACGGGCGATGTCGGCGCAGGCAAGCGGCTTCCCGCTTGCGTCGATCGCAGCATCGCCCTTGGCCTTCAGCACCACGTTCAGCGTCATCGGCAGCCGCGGCGAGACCGCGCCCTCGCCCGCCGTCTCCTGGATATCGGTCCGGGTCAGGCGGTAGATCAGCCGGATTTCACCGCAATCGGCCTCATGCACATAGGCGCGGTCCATCCGGTTGACGATGCCCGCGAGCACGAAGCGCGTAGTGGGAGAAAAGAGCAGCGCGCGATCGAACAGCTGGAAGTCAAAGGAATCGCCGACGCCGATGGTTTCGTTGGCAAGACCGGCTTTATGCCGCGCGATGTATTTGTCGAACTCGGCGTCGAGCGCCTTGCGGACCGGCTCCATCGACGGCAGGGCGAACAACTGGCTGTTGCTGAGCGGTTCATCGGCCGACCGCCCCGGCAGCATCACCCGGCCCAGGCCGAACCGGCCGCGGTCGAGGTCGCGCAAGGCCAGGGGATCGATGATCGCGGTGCCGCGCTCCAGCGCCGCGCTCTGCGCATGGCGCGCAGGCAGAAAGCTGGCGAGCAAGACGTAAAATGTGACCAGAAATCGCATGCGGCCCATATCCCGATAAACACCGCACCGGAGACCTCATTCCAGGTCTCATGCCGGCAGTGTTTCCATGTCAGGGAAGTTAGAGCGTTTTCAAGCGAAGTGGTGACCGGTTCGCGTCAAGAAAACGCGTCAAATCAAGAATCCGGAACCCCGTTTCGATTCCATCGAAACGGGGCGCCAGCATCATGTCGCAGTGAAGCGATGGATGTCAGCGCGCGACGATCAGGCCCTTGCTGGTCACGACCACCCAGCGGCCGTCCTGGCGGCGGATGGCGTCGACCCGGCCGAGGCCCGGGATGGGATCGCCGGCATACACCTCATACATGCCTCGCCGGCCTTCGATCAGCGCGCCGCCATTGCCGACGTCGCGCAGCACCCAGCCTTCCACGGTCGGCAGCCTTCCCACTTCGGGCTTGGGCGCAGCGGCCGGCGCCACAGGCGTGACCGAGCCCGTGACTTCCTTGGCCGCGGCGGGCGCGGCAGCGACGGGCACGGCGGCGGCCGGCGGCGCGGCGCGCAGCTTGTCGACGGTCTCGCTGAGTTTGGCCAGTTTGGCGGCGGGTTCGGCTTGCGCCCTCTCGACCTTGTCGAGGCGGTCGCTGGTCTTGGTGTACTGGCTGGCTGCGAGCCTGGAGGCGTGTTCGACGCCGGCCTTCAGCGTCAGGATATCGGAGTCGATCCGCGCGATGGAAGCTTCCAGCGCGTGGCTGTCGGTGCCGGCGACATCATCGCCGAATAAATGCGAAAGACCGGCGGTCGCCATCGCCCCGCCGAGCCCGCCCGCCACCACCGCCAGCGCCAGCATGGCCGCTACCGCGAGCCGGCGCTTGCCGAATATGCCCTGGTCCGGCTCGGGTGCCATCTCGGGCCCAGCGCCATCATCGTCCCAGTTGCGCTCGCCAGCCGACATGATCAGGACCTTGCCGGCGAAGCGCGGCGGCTCTGCTTTCGGAGCGTCAGCCTGGGGAATTTCCACCTCGGGAACTTCCACCTTGGGAGTGTCAACCCGGGGTGCCTCGGCCTTGGCCGTTTCAGATTCGGAGGCATCCGCCATCGCGGCGTCCTGGCCGGGCACCATATCTGGAGCAGCTACCACCGGCTGGACCGAGGGCTCTGACGAATCGGGAACCGCCGGCGCGGAGCTGAGGGAACCGTATTCACCGCTGATCTGCTCGGCGCTTTGTTCGCTCACGGTCAAATCTCCAGTAAAAGATTGACCATTTGGTAACTTTCATTGCTTTCCAAATCCTTACCTGGCGCCCCCGCTTACCGAAATATTAGGAGTCGTCGGGGGCAGTGCTGCCCCGCCGGTCCGCAGCGGCCCGTCCGTTCATGTTGCTTTGCGGTATCGCGCTCCGCGCGCGCCTTGCGCGTTGCGCCGCCGAATTTCCCGACTAACATGGCGGGGATAACCAGCCAGAAGGCGGGACGCCGTGGCGATCGAGAAATGCATCAACGAATTTGATGTCGACGACGTCATATTCGAGGAAGGCTCCACCGGGCGCGAACTGTTCGTGGTGCTGGACGGCCAGGTCGAGATCGCCAAGGTCAACGGCGCCAGCAAGACCGTGATCGTCACCCTCGGCAAGGGCGAGTTCTTCGGCGAGATGGCCGTGATCGACGGCTCGTCGCGCTCGGCCACCGCGATCGCGGCGGCGCCGGGCACGCGCGTGATGCGGATCAATCATGCCCGCTTCGTCTATCTGGTCAGCCAGCAGCCGGCGTTTGCGCTGATGATCATGGACGCGCTCAGCAAGCGGCTGCGCGCTTCCAACGCCGTCACCTTCAGGGCGTCAACCCCATGAGCGACCGCAAGCCGAGCCCGTTTCCGATCCTTTTGAACAACGACGTCTGCTCGCTGATCCAGGCCGCCGAGGATGTCTACCAGATCCGTTTCAAGAACCGCGCCGCCAACGCCTATCTGGTGCGCGGCAAGTCGCGCACCATCATGATCGATGTCGGGCTGTCCTCGAATTATCCGGCCTTGCTGGAGTGCCTGCATCATCTTGGTTGTCCGCCGGAAAAAATCGACATGGTGGTGCTCAGCCACGAGCATCTCGACCACATCGGCGCGGCCTATCATTTCCACGGTCGCACCATCATCGCCGCGCACCGGCTCGCCGCCAACAAGATCATGCTGCGCGACGATTTCTCGATGCTGCGCAAGATGTTCAACGAGCCGGATGTGGCGATCAATATCGATATCTGGCTGGAAGAGGGCAATTTGCTCGACCTCGGCAATTTCCGACTCAACGTGATGTATACGCCGGGCCACACCTCGGCCTGCATCAGCCTGTTCGACCAGGATCAGGGACTGCTGTTCGCCGCCGACACCCTGATGCCCGGCGGCGTGATGGGCGGGGTGTTCGGATCCGGCAGCATCAGTGACTACATCCAGTCGCTGGAACGGCTGAAGGGGCTGAACTCCAAGATCCTGTTGTCGGGACATGGAAGGCTGTCCGACACGCCGCAGGACGATGTCCGTATCGCGATCCAGCGCTCGCACGGACTGTTGTCCGACACCGCGCAATTGTTCGACCCGCTCGATGCGCGCTCGAATTTCGAGCCGATCATGCAGTCGGTGCGCGATCTCAACAAGCTCGACGACGCCTGATTTTCTTGACGTGTTTTCCTCACGTCGGCGAAGGCGTAGCTCCATCATCGTCATTGCGAGGAGCGTAGCGACGAAGCAATCCATGGATTCCGCCGTGGTGACGCATGGATTGCTTCGCGGAGCCTGTCATCGGGCGGCGCTTTGCGCCGACCCGTTGGCTCGCAATGACGTGGAGGGGGTGGGATGATCGCTACATCACCACCGGCGCGTCCGGCAGTTCGTTCTTACCGCCGCCGTGCTTGGGGAAATGCGCCGCCAGCTGCCGCGACACCGCCTCGATGCCCCTGACGACGCCGCCGGCAAAATTCCCCGCCTTGAAATCGCTCTCCATCGCCTTGCAGATCTTTTCCCAGCCCTCGCGGCCTACCTTGGCGTCGATGCCGCGGTCGGCGATGATCTCGACGTCACGGTCGGCAAGCAAAAGATAGATCAGCACGCCATTGTTGTGGGCGGTGTCCCAGATGCGCAGCTGCGAGAAAAGGTCGAGCGCGCGTTCGCGCGCCGGCTGGTCGCGGAACAGCGGTTTGCCGTCCAACGCACCTTCGACCACGAAACGAACCTGGCCCGAATGGGTGGCCTCGCCTGCCTTGATCGCCTGTTCGATCGTCGCCAGCGCTTCCGGCGGGAAAACACGTCGCACCCGCCAATTGTGCTCGAGAAGATGCTTGCCGATGCGTTTGATGCCCATTGCCAGCTCCGGATTCTACCAGCTGCCCGACGCGCCGCCGCCGCCAAAACTGCCGCCGCCGCCGCTGAACCCACCGCTGTCGCTCGAACTGCTGCTGCCGCCGGAATAGGATCCGCCCGAAGACCCGCCAGACCACCCGCCGTACGAACCGCCTCTTCCGCGCGGCGTTGGAGCGGTGAGCGTGTCGCTGAACATCGCGAACACCGACACCACCAGGGCGGCAAGCGCCGAGAGGATCAGCGATCCGAAAATGAACCACACCAAGAACCCGATCAGACCGCCGGTCGCCACCGAACCGAACAGCCGGCCGAACAGATGGCGGAAGGCTCCCCCGAGCAGCAGAATGAAGATGATGGTGAACGGGTTCAATGGATTGAGGAACTGAAACAGGGCGGAATCGGAATCCGCATGCCACGGCGCGGTCGGCGCCGGCGCCGGCAGCGGCTCGCCGTCGATGACGCCGATCATCCGCGCGACGCCTGCGGAAACGCCGCCGGCAAAGTCACCGCTCCTGAATTTCGGCGTGATGATTTCGTCGATGATGCGCCTGGCGGTGACGTCGTTGAGCGCGCCTTCGAGGCCGTAGCCGACCTCGATGCGGAGCTTGTGATCGTTCTTGGCGACCACCAATAGCGCGCCGTCGTCGATCTTCTTGCGTCCGATCTTCCAAGCCTCGGCCACCCGGATCGAATATTGCTCGATGGCTTCGGGCTCCGTGGTCGGCACGATCAACACCGCGACCTGGCTGCCCTTCCTGAGCTCCAGCGCCCTCAGCGTCTGGGTCAAAGAATTGATGTCGGCGCTCGACAACGTTCCGGTCTGGTCGACCACGCGCCCCGTGAGCGGCGGCACCGCGACGTCGGCGAAGGCCGCGAAGGCCCAGCACAGCATTAGCGCAAGCAGGGAGGCTCTTGCAGCGTTCATCGCAGTAGCCGATCCAGTGCTCCGATTCCGAAGTTCGCAAACATTCGCGGTGACCTCTCCTACGAACTCCGGAATCAGAGCACGGGTTGTCGAACTATTTTGCGGGGGACGGCGCCGGCGTCGGGTTGAAATCCACCTTCGGCGCGGTGGAAATCTCCTTTTCGTTGTCGACCGTGAAGTTGGCCTTTTCCTTGTAGCCGAACGCCATCGCAGTGAAGTTGTTCGGGAAGGTGCGGATGCCGACATTATAGTCCTGCACCGCCTTGATATAGCGATTGCGCGCCACCGTGATGCGGTTCTCGGTGCCTTCGAGCTGCGCCATCAAGTCGTGAAACAGCGCGTCCGATTTGAGCTGCGGATAATTCTCGGTCACCACCAGGAGCTTGGACAGCGCGCTGGTCAGTTCGCCCTGCGCGGCCTGGAATTTGGCAAACGCGCCGGGATCGTTGACGAGTTCCGGCGTCGCCTGGATGCTGCCGACCTTGGCCCGCGCATTGGTCACGCCCAAGAGCACGTCCTTTTCCTGCTGCGCGAAGCCTTTCACCGAATTGACCAGATTGGGCACCAGGTCGGCGCGGCGCTGATACTGGTTCAGCACCTCGGACCAGGCCGACTTGACCTGCTCGTCATTGGTCTGGATCGCGTTATAGCCGCAATTGGTCAGGCTCAGCGTCGCCAGCGCCGCCAGCACGGTCCAAAATCTGCGCATCGAAATCTCCCAGTTCGAAATTTGCCGCAAGCTATCAGAACGATCCCGTAGCCTGTAACTCTTTCTTCGTCATTCCGGGATGGGCCGCCAGGCCCAGACCCGGAATCTCGAGATTCTCCGACGTGCAATTGCACATCGGAGTTCGATGCTTCGCATCGCCCCGGAATGACGGCTGAGTGTCATGCACCGCGCCGCGTTCCACGACAATCTTGCGGCGGATGGCTCTTGCCTATCATTCGATGAGGCGGTGGAGGATTCCGGATTCGGCGATTCGCGCCGCTCCGGAAAGATCGCGGCGTGTAATTACACCCCCGCCGCCTTGGCATCCCGGATCGCCTGCCACACCTTCATCGGCGTTAGCGGGGTCGGCATGTTGGTGATGCCGAGTTCGGCCAGCGCGTCGATCACGCCGTTGGCGATGCAGGGCGTGCCGCCGATGGTGCCGGATTCGCCGCAGCCTTTTGCTCCGAGCGGATTGGTGCGGCACGGCGCCGATTCGTCGAGCGTGACCGTGATCGGCGGAATGTCGTCGGCGCGCGGCACGCAGTAATCCTGATAGCTCGCGGTCAAGAGCTGCCCCTCGGCGTCGTAGGCCACGCCTTCGTACAGCGCCTGCCCGATGCCTTGCGCGACGCCGCCGTGAATTTGCCCTGCCACCAGCATCGGATTGACGGCGACGCCGACGTCGTCGACCGTGGTGTAGCGCACGATCCGGGTGACGCCGGTTTCGGGGTCGATCTCGACCTCGCAGATATGGGTGCCGTTCGGCCAGCTCGGCCCGTCGACTTCGCCGGTGCTGTCGACCGACAGCCGCGAGCCTGCTTCCTTCTTCGCGATCTCGAACAGGCCGATCCGCTTGTCGGTGCCCACCACCGTGAGCATGCCATCCCGGTATTCGATGTCCTCGACGGAAGCCTCCAGCACATTCGAGGCCTTCTCGCGCGCCTTCGTGATCAGGTCGTTGGCGGAGACTGCCAGAGCGGTGCCGCCGACGAACAGCGAGCGCGAACCGACGCTGCCGAAGCCGGTGGCTAAATCCGTATCGCCCTGCACGATGTCGATCCTGTCCATGGGAATGCCGAGCGATTCCGATGCCATCTGGGTGTAGGTGGTCTGCAGCCCCTGCCCCATCGCCATGGTGCCGGAATGCAGGATGATGCGCCCCTCCGCGGTGGCATGCAGGCTGACCGTTTCGGTATGCGCGCGGCCGCCGGTCCATTCGATATAACTGGTCAGGCCACGGCCGTAGAGCAGGCCCTTCTTCTTTGCGGCCTTCTTGCGCGCGGCAAAGCCGTTCCAGTCGGCGAGATCCGAAGCGCGCTCCAGCATGTGCGCGAACGCGCCGGAATCATAGACCTGGCCGACGGGATTGGTGTAGGGCAGCTGTGCCGGCTTGATGTAATTGACCTTGCGGATGGTGCGTGGATCCATCCCGATCTGCCGCGCGGCGGCGTCCATCAACCGCTCGACGATGAACACGCCTTCGGGGCGGCCCGCGCCACGATAGGCGCCGACCGGGGCAGTGTTGGTCATGACAGATTTGACCTCGTAATGAACCAACGGCAAATCGTAGACGCCCGACTGCACGAACGGGCCGAGCACCAGCGGGATGATGTTGCCCGCGCCGGTCGAATAGGCGCCGGTGCCGCCGACCGAGCGCACCCGATAGGCCAGCACGCGGCCCTTCGCATCGAGTGCGAATTCGCCGGTCGAGGTGAGATCGCGGCCATGGGTGCCGCCGACGAATTCGTCGGTGCGGTCACCGCGCCAGCGCACCTTGCGGTTCAGCTTGGTCGCGGCGTAGGCGACGATGCCGTCTTCCGGATAGAGGTTGGTCTTCTGGCCAAAACCGCCGCCGATATCGCCGACCAGCACGCGCACGCTTTCCTTCGGCCGCTTCAGCACGGCCTCCGCCAGCACGTCGCGGGTCGAGCCCGGCGTCTGCGATTGCACATGCAGGATCAGCCGCCCGGTCTTCTTCTCAATCTCGGCGATGGTCGAGCGCGGCTCCATCGCGGAGGGCACCAGCCGCTGGCTGACCAGATCGAGCGATACTTTATGCGCGGCGCTGGCAAACGCCGCTTCGACCTTGGCCGCGTCGCCATAGCTCATGGCAGCGACGACATTGTCGGGCGCGGCCGGCCACACCACAGGCGCACCCGGCTTGATCGCCGCAAGCGGATCGACCACCGAGGGCAGCACTTCGTAGTCGACCGCGATCGCTTCGGCGGCGGTCTGCGCCGCGACCCGTGATGTCGCCACCACCGCTGCGACCGGCTCACCGGCAAAGCGGACGATCTCATGGGCGAGCAGCCGGCGCGGCGGCACCGTCATCGGCTTGCCGTCGGGACGCATGAACACCGACAGCGTCGGAATGGTGCCGATATTGTCGGCGATCAGGTCGGCGCCGGTGTAGACGGCTTCGACGCCGGGCATATCCCTGGCGGCCTTGGCATCGATCGAGACGATCTTGGCATGGGCGTGAGGCGAGCGCAGCACATGCAGCCACAGCGCGCCCTCTTCAGGCTTGTCGTCGATAAACTGCCCCTTCCCGGTGAGAAGTCTCTGGTCTTCAAGTCGCTTGACAGGCTGGCCCGCACCAAAACGCATATTGCCGGGAAGAATATTCATCAGTTTGTCCTTCGAGTCTCTTGTTCGAACGGACGGGTTTTAGCGGATAGAAGGCGTGCAGGCCAACCGGCGTTTACGGGTAAAACGCCCAAGAAATCGTCATGGCTAACACCAGCCGGCGGGCCAAGTCCGCGATGGGACTCAGGACTTCAGCGATCAGCTGCGCAAATGGGCGAGATACTCGTAGATTGCTGTCAATTCGTCATCGTCCATTCTTCCAATCGGCCGCCACGGCATCTGCTTGCCGAGTTCATGTCCCGTGGGATCAATCCCGGTGCGCAGGGTCGAAATGAACTCGGCCGGCTTCCAATCCTTGACCATGTCCAGCCCGGGACCGACGGGAGCCAGCTGCCCCTGGATTCCACCTGTCAAATTGGCACCGTGGCATTCCCGACAGTCCTGGTACGACAGGATGTATTCGCCGTATCGCGCGGTAGCGCTCTTTGGCGGAGCCATGATGGCGCCGCTCAATACGGGTTTTCCCCGGGGCAACATGCCGGCGCCCAACATGATTAGGCCGAGCGGATTCAGTTGATCCGGCGGATCCGGCGTGATCTCCCCCGCCGCAGGTTGACTGCGGATGTAGGCGATCACAGCCTCGATATCGTCATCGCTCAGCCTGCCCGCATTCGTATACGACATGATGATCAGCCAATGACCGTCGGCAGCTATTCCGTTTCGAATCGCCCGGAAAATCTCACCATCCGACCAGTGCCTGAGCTCGCCGGCCGGCGTCAGGTTCGCAGATACGAAGGAGCCGACGCGAATCGGAAGATCCTTGCCAATATCCACGCCGCCCGTGAGTGTCCCCGTGCGTGAATGGCAGGCGCCGCAGAAGCTGTCGGAGATGGCGTGACCGCGTTCGATCTGGCCGGGTGTTGCCGCGACCTTGATGTTCGGAGCCGCGGCACTGCGGCTGTCCAGCCGGACCAGCCCATTGATCATGAAGGCGCTCGCCACCAAAACAGCGACCGTCAACAGACCTGCCAAACCGGCGCCGCTCCACTTGAGAACCGCATTCTTGATGCGCAGAGCGTGCACGCCGCACCAGGCGAACAACGCGGCCATTGCAATCAACGCCGCTGGGCTGAGCAGGTTAAGCACTGGATTTCCCCGAAATAAATTGTTGCCGCTATACGCGAGTCCGGTGAAACGACCGTTCGCAGACGAAAAAGCCGGCGATCCCGCGATGAACAGCCTGCTGCAGCCGCGTTACGCCGCGATTTCGAGGTTGGGAAACGAGGTTACAGTCGTAATACGCCGAGGAAATAACTTCGGCTTGCTGGCCTTCGAGTGAGAGCGGAAGGCGCGAGCGTCCGGTGGCGTGCTAGCCCAGATCCCGCAGCAACGCCTCGACCGCCTTGCGCTCGTCGGGCGTCAGTGCCGGCTGGGGTGCGATGGGATCGCCGACGTCGTAGCCCTGGATCGCGAGCCCGGCCTTGATGCAGGCGGCGAGGTTGTAGCGCGCGAACGCCTCGTTCATCCGCCACAGCCGCCTCTGCAGGACAAGCGCGTCGTCCCAGCACGATGCCCGGCAGAGATTGTAGAGCTCGACGCTCTGCCGCGGAATCAAACATGCCGGGCCCGCCATCCAGCCGACGCCGCCGATCAGCATGACGGCGGCCGGGATATGCGCCGACGCCGAGAACACTTTGATGCCGTCGCCGCAACGATTCATGATCGACAATAGCCGCCCGGTATTGGTGGAGGCGTCCTTGATGTAACCGATGCGCGGATGCGTTGCGAGCCGCGCGATGACGTCGAGCGTCAGGTCCGAGCGCTGGAAATTCGGATTGGTGTAGATCACCACGGGGATATCGACCGCATCGGCGATCGCGCGGAAGTAGGCTTCGACCTGCGCGTCCCCAAGCGGAAAATAGGCTTCCAGAATGGCGAGGATGCCGTCGGCGCCGAGCTTCTGATAGGCCTTTGCCTGAGCGACGGCATCGAGCGTCGAAGTCGAGGCGACGCCGGCCACGACAGGCACGCGGCCCCTGGCCGCTTCGATCGTGGTCCGCACCACCTCGGCGCGTTGCGCAATGTCGAGATAGGCGAACTCGCCCGTCGACCCCAGCGGCGTCAGCCCCTGCACGCCCGACTTGATGAGATCGTCACAGAGGCGCGCCAGCACGTCGCTGCGGATGCGGCCCGACGCATCGACCGGGGAGACCAGATAGGGAAAGACGCCGTGGAAATCAGCCATGATGAGTTGCGGATATAGCGTTCATTCGATCGCCAGCCCATCCAAATATGACCAGTGCAAATGGATTTTTCGGATGGGATCAATTCATCATCAGCTCTGATTGCAGGGTCTTCCAGCGTTGCCGGCGTTTCGATCGTCGCGCGAAAATGCAAGAGATGGCAAGAAACAGGCCGGTGCGACGGGCCGCCTGGCCCCGCGCGGGCCTCGATTGTGCCTTGCTTGCGCCGCAACCGAGTCCCGATTTGGGGCACGGGGCCGGCCGGCCACAGGATCTATGGCCATGCCGGGGGGTTAAGCCCATGAGACAAGTCATTTTTCTGCCGTACTGACTCAACATTATCCACAGGCAGTGATGTTGAGTTTATACGCGTGCTCCCGAGTAAATTCGCGGCGGGAATTTCGGTCGGAGACGAGGAAATCCAGCGGCGAGAGCGGCCATGAATACGCTTTACGATTTGCTCGGGGCCCTGCCACACGATGACGCCGAAGGTCTGCGGAGCGCGTTCCGCAAAGCCGTCAAAGGCACCCACCCCGACCTGCGGCCTGACGATCCCGATGCGGCGCTGAAATTTCGGGAGATCGTCCGCGCTAACGAAATCCTGGGCGATCCCGAGCAGCGCATGGCTTACGACCATCTGCTCGCGCTCGCGCACCAGGAGCAGGTATCGATATCCAAGCAGGCCGTGTTTGTCAGGGTTCACAGATTTGCCTCCGGCGTGATGGCATTCGCCGGCATCTCGATCGCGACGGCCGGGGGATATCTATTGTTCATGCACATGTCTGCGGCATCCGTCGCTCCGCTGGACGACGCCGATGTTATAACCTACGCCTCGCACGCAATCGCCGCCGTCAGCCCGGCCGTGCTGTCGGACAGGGCCGACAACAACGCATCGTCCGCAAGGCAAGAGAACCCGGTCATTCCCGCCGAGGCGGCCGCGCCACCCGCCGCCATGCCCAGGATCAGGGCGGAGAGCGTTCCGCCAGGCAATATCGGTCCGGCTCTCGACCCCGCTGCGGCCGAGGCCAGATCGTTGCGGGCACGGAGCATGTCCGCCCTTCACCATGGCGACCTCAACGGCGCGATCGCCGACCTCGATCAGGCGCTTCAGCTCGATCCGAGCTTCCTGCCGGCCTACATCGACCGCGGCACCATCCTCTATCGCGTGCGGAAGGTTGGCCGCGCCTTTGCCGATATCGCGGGCGCGAAACGGATCGAGGAGGCAGACCGCGCCAAATCCAGTTCCACGGGCGCAATCGGCAAGAAACCGCACGTTGATCCCGCCACCAAGACTGCATCGGTGACCCCGCCGTCGCTGCGACGAGACGCATCGCAGAACCCGTTGCGAGAGCAAAAGGCGTATCCGCCGATTTGGGAGCGCTGACGCGCAGGTCCCGCCAGGCCGGATGACGGGGTACCTCGGACCGTTCGCGGCATTACAAGGACGGCCTGCACGGTCGTCGCGATTCCCCCTGATCTGTTTGCTCCTGCTCGACCCGGCGCCGCCCAAGGACGTCTACGACGGGCGGTCCCCGCTTTCGTATCTTTCCCCGGGTTTGAGGTAGTGACATTGTTCTTCTTTTGTTCTAGGCTTCATGATTGAAAGTAAACTGCCGAAAATGACGGCTGATCTGGGGGACAGAGCACCATGGGGAAGGTTCGCACCAAGGCCGGTCTTATCCGGATCACGCTTCACAACGACAAAAACACGCCGGAGGAATTCGTCGTTGACCTTCTGTGTCTGGATTTAAGGCGGCCGTTTGCCGACGCCTTAAGGCGATCGATGCGGCCGCCAAACACAGGAAAGCCATTTGCGGGACCTATCCACGCAATATCGGCACCAAGATGTTTGAAGCCGCTCAAAAACGCATTGCGGCTTCGGGCCACCGGCTTCTCCTCACCAGCGATGAAATTGCGGACGAGAGTGAAACACCAGACAGGCAATGCAAGCTCTGTAGCGGATTTTCCAACGAGAACCTGTTCACGCTAAGAGGCGTAAGGACTCTGATTTGCATTGACTGCACAAGCGACATCACGAACGGATTTCCCGAAATCATCCGCAACAAGCAATTCGACCATGCCTGCGACGCGTTGAACTGGCACTTCACCGGCATCCCGCGCGATCAACTGGTCGCGACCACGCGGCAATTCCCGGGTCATATGCGCGCCGATGTTCAGGTTGCCGTCGACAGGCTATTCTCAGCGTCACCGCTCCGTCTTTTCGGCATCTACGAACAGCATCGCTACGAGACGTTGACCTTTGCAGGATTAACCAGGGAAGGCAGGGATGCCTCCGCCATCGCGCCCGCGCAGTATCACGATGTCGATGTCGGCGAGGACGCGCTGGTGAAATGCCTCAACAATGGTCTTTGGCTGTGCCAGGACAAAGATCTGCGCTACGCCGTCGTCCTCTCCTCGCATCGGGAGTACGGCTACGAAGCCCGGACGCGCATCGAAATTGCAGTGCCGGTCGGCGCGGCGGGCGCGCAATTCGTGCAACGCTGTTTCGCCGAGCTGGAGGGCGCGGTCAACGCGGCGCGCTCCTATCGCGGCAAGGTTTTGTCGCTCGATAGCGACAACGAGTATCGGGGCCGATCTAGGGGGATCATGGTCCACAAGCTGCCGCCGGTCCAGCGCGAGGACGTGATCCTGCCTGCGGCAACGATCAAGTTGCTCGACCGCAACGTCCTGAACTTTGTCGGGAGCCGCGCGCAGTTGCGCCGGCTCGGACAATCGACCCGCAAGGGCATCCTGCTCTACGGGCCGCCCGGAACCGGCAAGACCCACACCATCCGCTATCTCGCGAGCAACCTGCCCGATCACACCACCCTGATCATTACCGCCGCCCAGATATCGATGCTTGCCCAGTACATGAGTCTTGCCCGCCTGCTGCAGCCGGCGATGGTCGTGATCGAGGATGTCGATCTCATCGCGCGAGATCGCGACGACATGGGACCGTGCGAGGAATCGATGCTCAACGGCCTTCTCAACGAGATGGATGGACTGAAGCAGGACGCGGATATCCTGTTCGTCCTCACCACCAACCGCCCGGAGCAGCTCGAGGGCGCCTTGGCGAGCCGTCCCGGTCGTATCGACCAGGCGATCGAGGTGCCGCTTCCGGACAGCGTCGGCCGCACGAAACTCGTCCAGCTCTACGGCAGAGGTCTGCCGCTCGGCGATGCCGTCGTGGAGGAGGCCGCGCAGCGGACGAAGGGCGTCAGCGCCGCGTTCATCAAGGAGATGATGCGACGCATCGCCCAGGCAAGCATCGCGCGAGACGGTGGCACGACGGTCGAACCCGGTGATATCGGCGAGGCGCTCGACGACATGCTGTTCGCCGGCGGCAAGCTCAACGTCAAGCTGCTCGGCGGGGCAAAGGAAATGGCCGTCGGATGATGATCCTATCACCGACCAGCCGCGACGAAACTGTAACGCTTTCGTTCCCGAACAGCTGACGCCATGAGAAGCCGCCACAAGGAATCAGACGCCCCAGCGCAGCGCCGCGGTGTGTACCGGGGCATCCCATAATGTCTTCGCCTGGCTGTCGAGCACGGAGACGGTGACGGAGACGCCGGCCATATCGAGGGAGGTGACATAGGACCCGGTCAGGAAACGCGTCGCGGCGATTCCAGCACCGTCCAGGATCCGCCTGGCGCTGTTGACCATCAGATAGAGTTCGATCAGGGGCGTCGCGCCGAAGCCGTTGACGAGCAGCAACACCTCGCTTCCCTTGGTCGGCGCCAGATCCTTCAGGATCGCGTCGAGCAGTTCGGCGGCGATCGCATCGGCGGAAGCCAGCGGCACCCGGCGCCGGCCGGGCTCGCCATGAATACCGACGCCCATTTCCATTTCATTGTCGGCAAGCGTGAAATTCGGTCGACCGGCCGCCGGCACGGTGCACGGCAATAGCGCCACACCCATCGAGCGGGTGCGTTGGTTGACCTCGTCGCCGAGCGTCTTGAGGGCGGCAAGCGGCAGTCCGGTCTCGGCCGCGGCGCCGACCATCTTTTCCACGATCAGCGTCCCCGCGACCCCGCGACGGCCGGTGGTCCAGGTCGATTTCTCGACCGCCACGTCGTCATTCGTCACCACGCTGGCAATCTCCCGCCCGGCCATCTCGGCGGCCATGGTGAAATTCATCACATCGCCTTCGTAGTTCTTGACGATGAAGAGCGCGCCCGCGCCGGTGTCGACGGCTTCCGCGGCCTCGATCATCTGGTCCGGCGTCGGCGAGGTGAAGACCTGGCCGGGACACGCGGCATCGAGCATGCCGAGGCCGACATAGCCCGCATGCAGCGGCTCATGTCCGGAGCCGCCGCCCGAAATCAGCGCGACCTTGCCCGGCTTCAAGGTGCGGCGGCGCACGAATTTGCGTTCGGCACCAAGCAGCAGGATATCGGCGTGCGCGGCCGCAAGGCCATCCAGACTTTCCTCGAGCACCGTATCGGTGCCGTTGATCAGCTTCTTCATAACGTCCTCCCGCTTGTTATTATCTTGCAGTCCCGATCAAGCCGTCAGAGGGGGATGACTTTTCTTCGAATCGTCATCCCCTCTTTGTTTTTTGTTTGAGCATGATCTTTTCCGAAAACCGGTGTCCACTTTTCGGGATCATGCTCTAGCCCACGCTCTCGGCGTAGCGCGCGAGCCGCGCGGCAAAATCGACGATGAGCTGTTCGAGCGCCCGGTTCTTCTTGTCGTCGCCGAGGTCGGGCACGGTCACCGCCAGGGTGCGCGTGCGCGCATCGCGGTGCGGAGCGCGCAGACGTCCGGGATGCGCGCGTCCATAGGCTTCGAGGAAAGCCGCGCGCTCGGCGCCGGACAGATGGCAGACTTCGAAGATGATCGCGACGTGCTTTGCCGGGATCGGCACCAGATAGGCCGGATTGGTGATCTGGGTGACGAAGGAGCGGTTCTTGCCCAGCGCCGCGGCGAGCTTCAGCCGCGTTCCGGACGGCCGGTTGTCGAGCACCCGCCGCAGGATGAGCTTGTATTCCGCGACATTGCTGTCGCCATGTCCGCTCGTGCCCTCGCCTGCATCGTCCATCACGAACCCACCCTTGCGATGGCAGCCTTGAGCCGGGCGACCGCAATCGGCGACACCGACAGCGTCGTCAGGCCGGTGGCGAGCAGCGCCGTCGTCAGGCGCGTATCGGCCCCGGCGTCGCCGCAGAGCGACACCTCGACGCCGCGCTTGCGTCCGGCCTCGACGGTGCTGGCGATCAGCGCCAGCACCGCCGGATTGCCGGTATCGTTGAGGTCGGCGACGGCGCCGATGTCGCGCGCCGCGGCCATGGTGTACTGGGTCAGGTCGTTCGAGCCGATGGAATAGAACGCCGCATCAAAATCCTCGGCGCGGAGCGCGGCCGCCGGGACCTCGACCATGATGCCGAGCGGCGGGCGGGCGCAGGCGACGCCTTTTGCCTTCAGGCCACCGAACTCTTCATCGAGCATGGCGGCGGCCCGATCGAGTTCCGATGGCACGGCAATCATCGGCAGCATCACCTTGAGCGCCCCGTGCACGGCCGCGCGGCACAGCGCCCGTAATTGCACGCGAAACACTTCCGGCCGCGCCAGCGAGAGGCGGATGCCGCGAAGGCCGAGAAACGGATTGCGCTCGTCGTCGACGGTCAGACCTTTGATCGGCTTGTCGCCGCCGGCATCGAGGGTACGGATCGTCACCGGCCGTGCCTCGGCCCAGTCGAGGATGCGCCGATAGACTGCATATTGGGTATCCTCGTCCGGAAGGCCCCGCGACGCCTCGAACAGAAACTCGGTGCGCACCAGGCCGATGCCGTCGCAGATTTTGGGATCGAGGCCTGCGAGGTCTTCCGGCGCGGCGATGTTGAGCAGGACGGCGATCGGCCGACCGTCCGCCGTGTGGGCAGGCTCGGTGCGGCCGGCATCGGCCGCGGTGCGCGCGGCGTTGGCGGCCGCCACGCGGTGCTCGAACAGGCGCAGCGTTTCCGGCTCGGGGTCGAAGATCACAGTACCCGCGTCGCCGTCGACCAGCGCCAATGAAGGCGGATGTCCGTTCCACGATAACGGGCCAAGCCCGACCACCATGGGCGCCCCGCGCGTACGCGCCAGCATCGCGACATGCGAGGAAGGCGAGCCGGCGGCCAGCGCGATGGCGCCGCCGCGCGTCCAGTCGGCGGCAAGAAAAGTGGTCGGCGAGATATCGTCGCCGGCGACGATCGAACTGCCGGTAATCTTCGCGGGTGTATCCCCGCCGCTCAGGCGCGCCAGCACGCGGTCGCGGATATCGGCCAGATCGGCGGCGCGGGCGCGGAAATATTCATCTTCCGCGGCACGATAGCCCGAGATCTCGGCGTCGAGCGCCGAACGCCAGGCGTGGTCGGCGGCAACACCGACCGAGATGGCGTCGTAGGCTCCCTCGGCCAGCGCATCGTCTTCCAGCATCGCGACCTGGAATTCCAGAATGTCCGCCACCTCACCCTGCATCGTCGACATCAGTTCGGCGATCTCGGCTGTCGCGGCTTCGATCGCCGCCTGCAGCGCGGCAGCTTCCTGCGCGGGATCGCCGATCGCCGTCCGTTTCGCAATCGCGGCCGTCAGCACCGTGACCGGGCCGATAGCAAGGCCCGGGGACGCAGCACGGCCGGTGAGATGAATTTCGGTCACCGCCTTATGCCTCGCCAAAACCGTCATGCACCAACGCCAGCAGGGCGGCGAGCGCCGCCTCGCCGTCCGGGCCGGTGACGCGGAAATGCAGCGTCGCGCCCTGCGGCGCTTTCACGCGCATGACCTTGACCGGGCTCTTGGCGTCGGTCCAGGGTCCGTCCGCCGCCAGCGCAAACTCGATCTTCGCCGCAAAACCCTTCGCGCATTGCGTGAGCTTGACCGAGGGCCGCGCGTGCAGACCGACCGGATTGACGAGAACCGCCGAGGCCGTCAGCGGCGCGAAAGTTTCAGCCGCGCGGCCGGCGTTGACATCATGCATAGAATTCCTCCGCGCTACGCTTGACGGCAGCGAGCGGCGAGCCGCCTGACGATTCGGTCGCAGCGATCACGGCGCCCTCGACCACCGGCGCGTTGCACACCACGACGCGCGCGCGCCGGTCTTCGGCCAGCATCTCCACTGCCATTTCTGAATTGGTCTCCGCCCCGCCAAGATCGACCAGGATCGCCACGCCGGCCGGCGACCAGGCTGTCTCGATCGCCTCGAGGATTCCAGCAACATTCGTGCCGAGCCCTCCATCGAGGTCGCCGCCCGTCCAGGCAAGCGGCACGGCGTTGCCGACCATCTGACGCACCATGTCGGCCGCGCCCTCCGCGATCTTGGGGGAATGGGAAACGATGACGATTCCGACATTGCCGGAATTTGAATTGTTCATGTATTTGCCTCGAATTCCAGTATCGCAACTGCCGCGGCGATCAGCAGAGACGCCGAGCGCGAGCCCGGGTCCATGTGACCGATCGAACGTTCGCCGAGAAAGGATGCGCGGCCGCGGATCGCGAGCATCGGCGTGGTGCGATCGGCGGCAAGCGCTGCCTCCGCCGCGATCGCCCTGGCATCGCCGCCATCGGCCAATACCGCTTGTACCGGCACCAACACATCAAGCAAAGTCTTCTGCCCCGCATCCGAGCGTCCGCGCGCCTTGACGGCGTTGATCGCCTTGTCCGTGGCCGCGACGAGATCGGCGCGCGAAGGCTGCTCCGGAAGCGCCTTGCCCAGTTCCATGAAAAACGTGCCGACCAGCGGACCGGAGGCGCCGCCGACCTTCATCACCAGCGTCATTCCGATCGCCTTCAGCATTTCCGGCAGCGACTTGTCCGCAAGGCCGGGCAGCGTCGCCAGCACCGCCTCGAAGCCGCGCTTCATGTTCAGCCCGTGATCGCCGTCGCCGATCGCCTGGTCGAGGCTGGTCAGCTCATCCGCGTGCTCGATCATCGCCGCCGCCAGCGCCCGCACCAGGTTTTCTTTTGCTGCCCGATGGAGTGTCATGCCGCGACCCTTCCGCCGGCCGCATCGAAGAACAGCGGCCTGTTGAGGCGGAGCGACACGACGTCGCCTGCGCCGAGGTTCGCCTCGGGATCGGACAACGTCACGACCGGCTGGCCGCCGAGGTCGAGGTGGAGATGGCTCTGGTCGCCAAGATGCTCGATCCGCGTCACGGTGGCCGACACGTCGCCGCCGCCGCGCGCGATCGTCAGGTGCTCGGTGCGCGCACCGATGGTCTTGGCCGCAGGCGGCACGCCGGCAAACAGGGCCGCCGGCAGCAGGTTGATCGCGGGCTGGCCGAGCCGCGCGGCGACGTAAGCGTTGACCGGGTTCTCGTAGATTTCGCGCGGCGTGCCGATCTGCATCAGCCGCCCGGCCTCAATCACGCCAATCCGCGACGCCATGGTCATGGCTTCGGTCTGGTCGTGGGTGACGTAGAGGATGGTGGCGCCGAGATCGGTCTGGATGCGCTTGAGTTCGAGCCGCATCTCGCCCCGCAGCTTGGCGTCCAGCGAGGACAGCGGCTCGTCCATCAGGTAGATCGCGGGCGAGCGTACCAGCGCCCGGCCGATCGCGACGCGCTGCATCTGCCCGCCCGATAACTGCGTCGCCTTGTTGTCCAGCTTGGTTTCGATGTGGAGCAGCCGCGCCACCTCCTGCACCTTGGCGCGGATCTCGCCCTCCGGCACCCGGCGGATCGGCGCGCGCAGCGCAAAGGCCATGTTCTCGAACACGCTAAGATGCGGATAGAGCGAATATTGCTGGAAAACGAAGGCGACGTCGCGATCGGCCGGCGCATCGCCGGTCACGTCGCGGCCGCCGATCCGGATCGAACCGCGATCCGGCATCTCCAGTCCGGCGATCAGGCGCAATGTCGTGGTCTTGCCGGCGCCGGTCGGCCCGAGCAGCGCGACGAATTCGCCGTCCGCTACGGTCAGGGACAGGTCGCTGACCGCCTGCGTCTTGCCGAAGGCCTTGGAGACCGCCCTGATCTCGACTTCAGCCATGCGCCCCTCTTTCATATAACGCGGTGCGGATCGCCCGGCCTGTCTCCTTGTCGAAGATCGACAGCGTATCGGGGCGGAAGTCGAGCCCGACATTCTCGCCGATCCCAAAGCAAATGCTGGCGGGCGCGCGGGCCTTGAGCGCGCCGTAGCGTGTCGTCACGGTCACGATCTGCGTCGTGCCGAGATATTCCGAGCCATAGACCTCGCCCCGCACCATGCCCTGATCGGTGAAACGCACATGCTCGGGCCGAACCCCGAGCACGAGATCGCTTTCCGAAAGCGCCTCGCGCGCGGTCGGAATGGCGACATCGCGCTCGCCGAGCCGGATCGCCCGCGCGCCGGCCTGCAGGCCGTCGCGAAACGGCAGGAAGTTCATCGGCGGCGAACCGATGAAGTCCGCGACGAACAGCGAAGCGGGACGGTCGTAGATGTCGCGCGGACTCGCGACCTGCTCGACGACGCCGTGGTTCATCACGGCGATCATGTCGGCCATCGCCATCGCCTCGAGCTGGTCATGCGTCACATAAACCGTGGTGGCGCCGAGCCGGTCATGCAGCGCGCGCAGTTCGTGGATCATCGCCTCGCGCATCTCGGTATCGAGCGCCCCGAGCGGCTCGTCCATCAGGAAGCATTTCGGCTTGCGCACGATCGCCCGGCCAAGCGCGACGCGCTGCCGGTCGCCGCCGGCAAGTCCCGACACCGACCGGTCGAGCAGATGGGAGATGCGCAGGATCCTCGCGACCTCCTCGACCCGCCGCTCGCGCTCCGCCGCACCGACGCCCTCGCATTTCAAGGGAAAGCCGATGTTGCGGCGGACGTTCAAATGCGGGTAGAGCGCAAACAGCTGGAACACGAAGGCGATATCGCGCGCCGAGGCGCGATTCATCGTCACATCCTCGCCGTCGAGCCGAATGGTGCCGGCGGTCGGCAATTCCAAGCCTGCGATCATGCGCAGCGTCGTGGTCTTGCCGCAACCGGAAGGACCGAGCAGGCAAAGGAACTGGCCGTCTTCTACCGTGAAGCTGGCGGTCTTGACGGCATGAAAACTCCCGAAGGATTTATTGAGCGCTTCGACCCTGATCTGTGCCATGGCGCGCTACTCCCTGACCTTTGAGACGATGGTGAACATCACCGTGCCGAACAGCGTGGTCGCAAACGACAGGGAATACAGCGTCAGGAAAAACGGCTGCATCAGCATGACGACGCCCGCGGCGATGATCGTCGTCGCGATCGCCTCCAGCGGACCGCGGCGCAGAATCCTGTCCGTGAAACCAGAACGCGGCATCGACGAGTTCGCATCCAGACTCATTTGCGGACCGCTCCAAAGGTGATGCCGCGCAACAGATGCTTGCGCAACAGCACCGTGAACACCACGATGGGCACCAGGAAGAACGTCGTGCCGGCGGCCACCGCGGGCCAGTCCTGCCCGCCCTCGCCGATGATGATCGGAATGAAGGGCGGCGCAGTCTGCGCGTTGCCGGAGGTCAGAAGCACGGCGAAGGCATATTCATTCCAGGCGAAGATCAGGCAGAAGATCGCGGTGGCCGCGATCCCGGTCGTCGCCTGCGGCAACACCACCTTCACGAAGGCCTGAAAGCGCGTATAGCCGTCGATCATCGCCGCTTCCTCGTATTCGCGCGGGATCTCGTCGATGAAACCCTTGAGCAGCCATACCGCGAGCGAAACGTTGACCGAGGTGTAGAGCAGGATCATCCCAAGCCTGGTGTCCGACAATCCGAGGGTGCGGTACATCAGGTAGATCGGGATCGCGACCGCGATCGGCGGCATCATCCGGGTCGACAGGATGAAGAACAGCAAATCGTCCTTCAGCGGCACGCGGAACCGCGAGAAGCCATAGGCCGACAGCGTGCCGAGGGCGACGGCGAGCACCGTCGAGCCGAAGGCGATGATCAGGGAATTGACGAAGCGCGGCACGTAATTCGACGGCCCGGCGACCACCATGTTGCGGTCGCGCGCGATACCGTCGCAGAGCCCCTGCGGCGGCCCCAACGTCTTGATGAATTCCGGTGTCTGGCGCGAGCGCGTCGTGAAGAGATTGCAGTAGCCTTCGAGCGACGGCGTGAACAGGATTTTTGGCGGATAGGAGATCGCATCGTCCGGCGACTTGAACGAAGTCAGCACGATCCAGACCAGTGGAATCATGGTGATGACGGCATAGAGCACCACAAGCGAGCCGGCGAAGCGGCGCGTACCGGCCGAGGGTTCGACGACGGAATGGGCTGCGTTGGAAAGGCTCATCGGTTTTTCACCCGGTTCAGCGCCTTCACATAGATGTTGGCAAGGCCGAACACCGTCACGAACAGAATGATCGCGAAGGCCGAGGAATAGCCGGTCCGCCAACTCTCGAACGCCGCGCGCTTGAGCGTGATCGAGGCGACTTCGGTGGTCGATCCCGGCCCGCCGCCGGTGAGCAGGTTGACCATGTCGAACATCTTGAAGTTCTCGATGCCGCGGAACAGTACCGCGAGCATGATGAACGGCAGCGCCATCGGCAGCGTGATCGACCAGAACTGCCGCCATTTCGACGCGCGGTCGACCTCCGCCGCTTCATAGATGTAGTCCGGTATCGAACGCAGTCCGGCCAGGCAGATCAGCATCACGTAGGGCGTCCACATCCAGGCATCGACGATGACGATGGCCCAGGGACTGAGCGTCACGTCGCCCAGCATCTGGAACGACGAGGCGTCGCGGCCCGTGAGGAAGGCGACCACGTAGTTGAACAATCCGATCTGCGGCTGGTAGAGAAACGTCCAGAAATTGCCGACCACGGCCGGTGACAGCATCATCGGCAGCAGGATGATCGTGGTCCAGATGCCATGGCCGCGAAATTTCTTGTCGATCAGGAAGGCGAGCCCGAACCCAAGCACGGTCTCGATGACCACGGTCCAGATCACGAAATGCGCGGTCACCTGCATCGCCGCCCAGACGTCCGGATCGGTCAGGATCGACCGGTACCAGTCGGTGCCGAGCCAGATCATCGGCGCGTTGGCGCGGTTGGCCCGGTAGTTGGTGAAGGACAGATAGATCGTCCAGACCAGCGGGAAGATATTGATCGCTAGAAGCAGCACGATGGTCGGCGTGATGAACAGCCACGCCAGCGCCTTGTCCGACAGGCCGCGGATACGGCGCACCACGCCCGGCCGGACCAGCACGGCCTGATGGATGATCTGCGATGAGGCACTCAAATCGTTCATGGCTTCGGTCGATCCTGGCGCCGAGACTGTCAGCGATGCGACAGGTATCGGAATTTGGGAAGAGCACCTGGAGCGCACTTACGCGCGCTCCAGGCGATTGGCTTGCGACTACTTGCCTTCTTCCTTGAAGATGGCTTTCCAGTCTTTCACCAGGCCGTCGAGCGCTTCCTGTGAGGTGCCCTTGTCGGCCACCACATAGTCATGGACGCGCTTCTGCTCGGCCTGCAGCAGCTGGGCATAGGAGGGCTCGGCCCAGAAGTCGACGACCATTCCCATCGACTGCAGGAACTCCTTCGCAAACGGCGCGCTGCTCGGGAAGCTCGAATCGTTCAGCACGGACTTGGCGCAGGAATAGCCGCCCAGCGCCCACCACTTCTTCTGCACATCGCCGCCGGAGAACCACTTGATGTATTGCAGCGCTTCGCTCTGGTTCTTGGAATAGGAAACCACCGAGATTCCCTGGCCGCCGAGCTGGGTCGCCTGTGCCGCGGGGCCGGCCGGATTGACGAAGAAGCCGATCTTGTCGCCGCCGACATTCGGGTCCTTGAAGAGGCCCGGGAAGAAGGCGAAGAAGTTCATCTGCAGCGCGACCTGGCCGGACTTGAAGGCGTCGAGGCCTTCCGACATGTAGGAGTTGGACGCGCCGGGAGGCGTGCAGCACTTGTAGAGGTCCTTGTAGGCCTCCAGCCCCTTGACGGCGGCGGGCGAGTTGACGAACCCCTCCATCGCATAGGGCTTGTTGGGATCCTGGTATTTGAAGCCATAGTCGTAGAGATAGTTCGAAACGCCCATGGTGATGCCTTCCGAGCCGCGCTCGGTATAGATCGAGGCGCCATAGACCTTCTTGCCGTCGATGTCGCGGCCCTGGAAGAACGCCGCGATGTCGTGGAGTTCATCGAGGGTTTTCGGCACCGCGAGATCGCGGCCGTATTTGGCCTTGAAGTCCTTCTGCACGTCCGGCCGCGCAAACCAGTCCTTGCGATAGGTCCAGCCCACCGCATCGCCCATCGCGGGCAGCGCCCAATAGTTCGGCGAGTTCTTCGGCCACTCGGAATAGCCGACCACGGTCGCCGGCATGTAGTCGTCCATGCTGATTCCTTCCTTCTTGAAGAAATCGTTGAGCTTGACGTACTGGCCGTTCTCCGCGGCGCCGCCGATCCATTGCGAGTCGCCGATGATGAGATCGCACAACGAGCCGTGCGAATTAAGTTCGTTCAGGAAACGATCGGCATAATTGGTCCACGGCACGAATTCGAATTTCATGCCGATGCCGGTCTTGGTGGTGAAGTCCTTCGACAGTTCAACCAGCGCGTTGGCGGGGTCCCACGCGGCCCAGCACAGCGTGATGGTCTTGCCCTGCGCCTGCGCGGGCGTGGTCGCCGCTCCGACGCCGAGCGCGGAGGCAAGAGCCCCGCCAGCAACAAGAAGCGCCTTCATTGTCTGTTTCATTACGCGTTCTCCCTCCCAGTGGCGCCGGCCATCGAGATGGCACGGCTTTCCTACCCGCTCGAATGCTTCGAGCAGAGCGACACAGTCCTTGACGGGCTGAATGACTAAACGGACGTTCCCTCGCGCCTACCCGGATTCTAGGACCCGGCGAGGCTCGATTTGTTTAGTGGATCACGATTTACTAAACATTGCAAGCGGGACGTTGCCACCCCGAGCAATAGGCTGGCACGGGACCACGCCGCGGACACAGCGATCAGATTCCGGCGTCCCGGTGCCGGCTGGCCGGATCGACGCTGCCCGAAAGGTCTGCTGATGTTGGCCAATTAATCACGGCGGGGGCGCGCGAAAAACTGATGCGGCCGCGCTTCATCGCCAGCAGTGGCTGGGCCAGCTCCGCCACCGCCGCGCTTGAATTGCGGCAATCGAGCACGACGATGTCGGCGGGATTGCCGACGGCAATGCCGTAGTCGCGCAGATTCATCAGGCGGGCAGACAGCGTCGTCACCATCGCAAGGCACGCCGTCAGCTCGTCGGGTTGTCCCGCCTGCGCGACATTGGCGTAGAGGTTCGCCATCCGGATCAGCGAACAATCGCCGTACGGTGTGAACGGATTGAGGACGTTGTTGGTGGACAGTGAACAGGTCACCCCGTAGTCGAGCAGACGATGCACCGGCGCTACACCGCGCGGCACCGAATGCGCAGCGCCGCGCCCCATCAGGTACAGGTCCGTTGCCGGCAGAACCGTTACCGCGACGCCGGCGCCGGCGAGGCGCCGCCCGACGGATTGCAGCGCGCCGGCGTCGAGCGCCGACAGCTTGCTGACATGGCCGATCGCGACCCGGCCGCCCCAGCCATATTGATCGGTCCGCCGGCAGACTTCATCGAGATGCATCCAGGACGGATCGAGATCGAAATCGAGGTGAAAATCGATGTCGAGGTCATAACGCCCGGCGAGTTCGAAAATGCGGGCGATCTGGCCGTGCGGATCGTTGTCGACATAGGGGGCGCCGCCGATCGATCCCGCGCCATTTTCGCAGGCTTCCACCAGCAAGGCGTCGCAGCCGGGATCGTTGAGCAACCCTTCCTGCGGAAACACGCAGAGCTCCAGATCCACCGCCCAGGCGAAATCCCGTTGCAGACGGCGCAAGGCATGAAAGCCCTTCATCCCGATCCGCGGATCGACCTCGACATGGGTGCGCATGCGCGTCGTGCCCTGGACGATGGCTTTCTCCAACGTACGGCTGGCCCGGGCATAAATGTCCTGTTCGGTGAAGTTGCGCTTTGCCGCCGCGGCCGCGGCGATCGCCTCCTGCAGGGTGCCCGTCACGCAGTTGCAGCGATCCGAGATGCACGACTTGTCGAGATGGATGTGGGTCTCGACAAAGCCCGGAATCATCAGACGTCCATCGAGCGCGATATCGCGCGAACTGTCCCGCGCGGACATCGCAGAGCTGGAAGCGATTGCGGCGATCCGCCCGTCCCTCACGCCGACGTCCACCGGATCCGGACTCCCACCCGCGATGCGTCCGTTGCGCAAGACATAATCGAATAACATGAGAGCCTTCGCGCCGTTGAAGCGACCCGGGAGAGGTGGCTTGATTTAAGGGTTCTCAGCCTTGCGCGACCTACGCCACGATCGCGTTGCGCGTGAGAATACGCTCGGCGCTGTCGTTCCAGACATCCATCTGCACGATCAGGCCGTCGCGAATGACGAAGCGATCGACATAGCGGTTGCCCTCGAACGGCGTGCCGTCCGGCCATTCGCCATAGAGGGTGCCGGTATTGTAAACCACGGTTTCGCCGATGCCGGGCGAAACGTCGGTCCGTTCCATTTTCTTCTTTACCCATTTGTACCGCATGGCGTTGAAGCCGGTGGCTTCCCGCGGGTGGCGGAAGTGACGGCCGCCGGTGAAGGTGATGGCAACATCTGCGCTCATGAAGCCCGCAGCCTTCTCGGGATCCGGGATCATCGAGGCGACGAGAAACCGTTCGACCAGCTCCGCGGCTTGTGCGGTCTCGTCGCTCGGTACGGCAGCAATGGTCTGAGGGGCGGGCATGATGACCTCCTGTGGTGGGACCGGCTGGGCGACAAAGTCCGATGACACGCTATCGCGGTCTCTAGCGTGGTTCGAAGGTTGCAAACATTCCCCGATAGGCTTTCGGCCGCGGAGGCGCATAGGCTCCGATTTTCGATGTCTTGAGACCCAGCGCGCCGAACGCTTCCGCGAGCTTGACCGCGCTCGCGACCCCGTCGATGACGGGAAGCCCATGCCTTTCCGACAGCCGCGCCGCGAGGTCGGCCATGCCGGCGCAACCGAGAACGATCACTTCGGCCCGCTCCTCTCGCTTGGCAAGTTCGATTTCGGCACCGATCCGGGCGGCCGCCTCCGAGGCGGGATCATCGAGTGAAAGAACCGGCAATTCGCAGGCCCGCACCCGGCCGCAGCGGCCGGCCAGGCCGTATTTCAACAGGTTGTTTTCGATGGCGGCAATGGAACGCGACAGCGTCGTCACGACCGAGAAGCGATGACCCAGCATCGAGGCCAGATGAAACGCCGCCTCGCCGATGCCGATGACCGGCGCTGACGCGACGCTGCGCGCCGCTTCGAGGCCGGTGTCGTCGAAACAGGCAATGATGTGCGCGGAAACCCCGAGCGCCTCGCCCTTGGCGATTTCGGCCAGCAGGCCCGGCACCGAAAACGCCTCGTCATAATAGCCTTCGATCGAGACCGGCCCGTCGGCGGGATTGACGACGATGAGCTCCGTGCCCGAGGCGGCCACGGCGCGCGCGGCTGCGCCGATCTTCTCGGTCATGGCCGCCGTGGTATTTGGATTGACGACGAGAATGCGCATCGGCCCCGGCCTTAGACCATTCCCTTGCCCGCATCAGACCCATGGCGCCGCTGGCGGGCCTGAAGCACGAGAATGACGATCAACGCCAGCGAAATGACGAGAAAGGATACCGCGCTCGTCAGCGTTCCCAGCGCATATATATCGGGCTTTGTAACCGTTGTCGTCAGCCCCTGCAATTCAAGCGGCAGGGTGTTCACCGAACCGATGGCCTGGCTGGAACGCGCCAGTTCGTCCCACGACAGCGTAAAACCGAACAGACCAATTCCGACGACAGACGGCAGGATGATCGGCAGCACGACATAACGGAATGTCTGCCACGGCGTTGCGCCAAGATCGCGCGCCGCCTCCTCCAGCCGGCTGTCGAACCGGTTAAAGATCGCAAACATGATCAAGAGGCCAAAGGGCAGTGTCCAGGTCAGATGGGCTCCGAGACCCGAGGTGAACAGGCCCATCGCCGTCGTCCACCCCTCGCTGCCGTGCTTGATCATGAAGTCGTCGAGCAGCCGGAATTCCAGCGCGATACCGAGCGAGGTGATGATCGAGGGCATGATCAGGCTGGCGATCGCTACGTAAAACAGGAATGTCGCGCCCCGGAACGATTTGCGAAAGGCCATTCCGGCCGAAACCGAAAGCACGACCGTCAGCACCATGACGACGAGGCCGAGCTTGAGCGACCGCTTGAAGGCCGCCCCGATGTCGACGATGCCGGTGCCGGAAAACACCTTGCCGAACCAGGTCAGCGAGACGCCGTTCATCGGGAAGGTCAGGCCGCCATCGGGCCCCTGGAACGACAGAATGTAGATCGCGAACATCGGTCCATACAGGAACAGCACATAGGCGATGAAAAATATCGCGAGAAAATAGAACGAACGTGGCCGCTTCTCGCCCATGTCACAGTTCCTTGCGGATATCGACGATCCGGGTCAGCGCCGAAATGATCAGGATGGTGATGCCGAGCAGGATGACCGCGTTGGCTGCCGCCGCGGGGAATTGCAGCGCGTTGAGGCGCGCTTCGATGATTTTGCCGGCGGACGCGATCTGCTGGCCGCCCATCACGCCGATGGTCACGAAATCACCCATCACGATCGTGATCACGAAGATCGAGCCGATGACGATGCCGGGCTTTGCGAGCGGGATGATCACGTTCACCAATGTCTGCCATCCCGTCGCCCCGGCGTCATAGGCGGCCTCGATCAGCTTCTTGTCGATCCGGATCATCGAATTGAAGATCGGCACCACCATGAAGAAGGTGAAGAGATGAACCAGTGCCAGCACGACGGAAAATTCGGAGAACAGCAGCCATTCCAGCGGCTGGTTGATCAGTCCTACGCCCTGAAGACCCTGGTTGACCAGACCGTTGCGGCCAAGAAGCGGGATCCAGGCAATCATGCGGATCACGTTCGATGTCCAGAACGGGATGGTGCAAAGCAACGTCAGCACAATCTGCCAGGTCTTGGACCGAACGTGGAACGCCAGAAAATACGCAACCGTGAAGCCGATCAGCAGGGTCAGGCTCCACGTCAACAGGCACAATTTCACTGTCTTCAGATAGGTTCGCAGGATCGTGCACAGACCGGGCAGATCGGCGATGCATCCCTCGAACGTGTCGGTGTAGCCGCGCAGGCTGAACGCGGGGATCATTTCATATTCGTTGTAGTCCCACGCGCTGACGATGGTCACAAAAACCAGCGGCAGCAGAAAGAACAGCGCGAAGATCAGCATCATCGGCGCGGCTTGAAGCCATGCAGCCAGGGATTTGCGGTCTTGAACCATGAAAGGGGCGATCTCGGTCACACCGGAGAAAGGCTTGCCGCGCGTTTCGGCGCGGCAAGCCTTGGGATGGAGTCTTGGAATGGCGTCAAGCGGCGATGAATTCATTCCACTTGCGGACCATGTAGTCATTCTCGTCCATGACGGCGTTCCAGCACGCAACGGCGCCCATGCGGTCGTCATAGGAGCCACCGTCACGCCTGGCCCCGGCCTTCTCCAGGATGGTGCCGTCCGGCGCCTTGATGTCGCCGACAGCCGCCTTGCCTTCCATCCAGTAACCCCATTCATCGGCCGTCATGTTGGCCTTGGCGGTGGAGAGCACGGCGGAATAGTAACCCTGGCGATTGAGATAGGCGCCGGCCCAGCCCGAGAGATACCAGTTCACGAATTCATAGGCCCAATCGAGTTTCGGTCCCGACACGGCCTTCGATACGCAGAAGCCAGACGCCCAAGAGCGATAGCCCTCCTTGAGCGGCTGGAAGGTGCATGCGATTCCCATCGAGCGTACCTTGGTGACGGCGGGAGACCACATCGACTGAATGACGGTTTCGCCCGATGCCATCAGGTTGACGGACTCGTTGAAGTCCTTCCAGAAGGCGCGGAACTGGCCGGCCTTCTTGGCTTCCGTCAGAAGCTTCATGGTCATATCGATTTCGGGCTTGGTCATATTGCCCTTGTCGGCGTATTTGTGCTGGCCGGTGGCTTCGACGACCATCGCCGCGTCCATGATGCCGATCGAGGGAATGTTGAGGATCGAGGCCTTGCCCTTGAATTCGGGGTTCAAAAGTTCGGCCCACGATTCGATCGGCCGCTTGATCAGGTCCGGCCGGATGCCAAGCGTATCGGCGTTATAGACGGTCGGGATCAGGGTCACGAATTCGGTGGGCGTGGCCGAGAACTTCTTGGAGTCCGCTCCCTCGAGATAAAGCACCTTCCACGGTGCGGTGCCCTGATCGCCGATCTTCTTGCCGTTCGGCAACTGGCCCTTGGTGAACACCGGGGTGATGTTGTCGAATTCCTTGATCTTCTTGGCATCGAGCGCAAAAATATTGCCCGACGGCACCAACTTCTTCAGCGAGAAATATTCGGTATCGAGCACGTCGAACGAATTCGGCTGGGTGATGACACGCTTGGTCACATCGTCGGTCGTTGCCGTGATGTATTCGATCTTGATGCCGGTATCCGCGAGGCATTTCTTCGAGATTTCGTCGCCTTCGTTAACCGCCGTTCCGAGATAGCGCAATACTTTCGGCTCGGCCGAATAGACGTAGGGAAATCCGGTAATCACACCTGAGCCTGCGGCAAGGCCAGCCGCTCCGGCGGCGCCCTTGAGCAGATTGCGTCGGCTGATGCTCTTGTTGGTTTTCAAGCGATCGGTCATGGTCCCTCTCCAGGAATTTCAGGCCACCATTTCAGGCGGCCTGACGGTTGCAGAACTGCTGCTATTCAATAGGCTTGCGATGGCGGGATCCCAGGTGGCGAGAACGCGATCGCCGACAGCGTAGTTGGCTTTGTCGAACTGGCTTTCCGTCAATTGAGCGGAGATGTCGGCTCCGCCGTCGGCGGCAATCGCGACGCGGACATACGTGCCCTGGTATTCGACTTCGCTGACGGTGCCGGCGATGGAGGGGCCGTCGACGGCCGCGCCGGCACGTTTCAGGAGAAGACAATCGTTGCGAACGGCGAAGGTCTGGTCACTGACGGCAATGACATTGTGGCCGCCGATGAATCTTGCCGTGAATTCAGTCCGGGGATGGTTGAATATCTCGCGCGGAGATCCCTGCTGTTCGATCCGTCCCGCGTTCATCAGAACCACGATATTGGCGAGCGCCATCGCCTCATCCTGACCATGCGTGACGTGGACGAAGGTAATGCCAAGCTCGCGCTGAAGCTTTTTCAGTTCCGTTCGCATGCGCAGCCGCAAAAACGGATCGAGCGCGGACAGCGGCTCGTCCAGCAACAGGATCTGGGGAGAGGTGATCAACGCCCGAGCGAGCGCCACGCGCTGCTGCTGGCCGCCGGAGAGCTGGCCGGGGAGTCGCGCCGCATAGGCCTGCATATCGACGAGTTCGAGCAGTCGCTTCGCCTCGGCATGGCGCTCCGCCTTGGCAACGCCTCTCATTTTCAGGGCGAAGGCGACGTTGTCGATGACGGAAAGATGCGGAAATAGCGCATAGGACTGGAACATCATTGCCGTATTGCGTTCGGCCGGCGGCAGGTCGGTCACATTTTTCGGACCGACGATGATATCTCCCGACGTCGCCGATTCATGGCCGGCAATCATTCGCAACGTTGAGGTCTTGCCGCAGCCGGACGGTCCGAGCAGACAACAATAGGAGCCCGCCGGAATCTTGAGATTGATCCCATCGACGGCGGTGACATGGCCGTACATCTTCGTCAGTTGCACCAGTTCCAGCGCCGCCGTGGTCGTCATCCGCATCAATCCGCTTCGGTTTAGAGATAACCTCGGGCGACCTTGGCACCCCAGAACGCTCCAAATAGATGCAATAGATGTGCCAAAAAAAGGTGCAAATCCCGGTTGCCGCGCGTTCCTTAAGTCCAGATCCTGCGCAACCCAGGGCCGATTGCATAGCTCTCGTGATTTTCGCCTTAAAGCGGCCTGGCCACGATCGCGTTCGCGGACCCACAGGGTCCGGAAACGGCGCGCTGTTATGGCTTGCCATATCTTTTCGGCGGCCCGAAGATATTGGTCGCACCTGTTGGTGGTCCGGTCAGCGTGATTCTTTTGCGACCCTTGGGCCGGGGGTCGCGATGCGCTACGCCGCCGGATGGACGGAGTAACGCCTGGCTTGCTGTTTGCGAGGGAATAGTATGCGAGCAACGTCAGTGGGAGTTGTTCGCATTGCTACCAAGAGCCCAAGTGACGTCTCGGGTCTGCTGAGCCTTATCGAGTCGGGCAAAATCGACCCGGGGTCGATCCTCGCGATCCTCGGCAAAACCGAGGGAAATGGCGGCGTGAACGACTTCACGAGGGAGTTCGCTGTTTCCGCGTTATGCACCGCTCTGGCGCCTTATGTGGATCTGCCTCCGCGACGCGTGGAAGAGCGGATCGCGTTCGTGATGTCAGGCGGTACGGAGGGTGTGCTTAGTCCGCATATCACCGTCTTCACGCGTACTCCCCTCGTTGATCAATCCGATGGCATTTCCGGGAAACGCCTGAGCATTGGGATGGCGTACACGCGAGATTTCCTGCCCGAGGAACTCGGGCGCGGCGCGCAGATCGAGGAAACGGCAAAGGCGGTCGTAGCCGCCATGGCGGATGCTGCCATCGTCGATCCACAAGATGTACATTTCGTGCAGATCAAGTGTCCGCTCCTGACCAGCGACCGCATCGAAGCAGCGTCTGCTCGCGGGAACAAGACGGTCACAAACAGCGCATACGGCTCGATGGCATATTCGCGCGGCGCCTCGGCGCTTGGGGTCGCGGTGGCTCTTGGCGAGATCGACGGCGCGGTGGGCGGTGAGCACGTTCTTCGAAACTTCGAGCTGTTTTCGTCGGTGGCATCCACCTCGGCCGGCATCGAACTGATGCATAATGTCGTGATCGTCCTGGGCAATTCGAGGTCTTCAGCGAGCCCGTTTGAAATAGGACACGCCGTCATGCGCGACGCCATCGATTCCGCAGCGGTGATCGAAGCGTTGAAGAGCGTGGGACTTCGTCCTGGAGACGTCTCCGAGCCGACCGCAAGCCGCGAACTGGTCAACATCTTCGCCAAGGCGGAAGCATCGCCCAACGGCAGCGTGCGCGGATTTCGGCACACCATGCTCGAGGATACCGACATCAGCGCTACCCGACACGCTCGCGCCGCCGTCGGGGGATTGATCGGCGGCCTGTCGGGGAGCGGTGCCATCTATGTTTCGGGCGGAGCCGAACATCAGGGTCCGCCTGGCGGCGGGCCCGTAGCAGCAATCGCACGGATATCAATAGAGAGTTCCGGCTGAGGGCTGAGCGTCTTCTGCGTCTACAATCGTCAGACGCTATTTGGCAAAAGACGCGACAATTCCATGCTGACGTCGGTGGCGCGCGGTGGATCGGCGCCGGGGCGCCCGCATGTGAAGGCCGCGCAGATCGAAGCAAACGAAAGCGCGCGGCCAAGCTCGTCCGGGTTCATCTTGATCAGCGCTTCCGCGCTGATGCGCCCCAGGGCACGCAGAGCGAACAGCAAAGCGGCCTGGAAGCTGTCGCCCGCACCGATGGTGTCCACGAGGTCGATCGTCGGCGCCCGGACCTCCACCATGCCGGCCTTGCCGTGCCAGGCCTGGGCGCCATCGATTCCGCGCGTGATGACGACGAGGCTTGCGCCCGCCTCGATCAACGACTTGGCCCTCCCCGCATAATCGTTGCCGCCATACAGAAATTCAAAATCGACATCGGACATCCGCACGATATCCGCGGCGGCCGCAAACGCATCCATTTGATCGACATAGCGGGCCTTGCGCCTGACCAGAGCAGGCCTGCAATTCGGGTCAAAGGAGATCGTGACGGATGCGCCCGCGTCATTGATCATGGCAAGCGCCTGAGCAGCCCCCTCGTCGTTGACGAGGGTCGTCGATCCCAGATGAATGGCTTCGACGTCCTCGAAGGCAATGGATCCGCGCCGATAGACCCAGTTTCGCGACGCCGTCGCCTCATCGTAGAAGGCATATTGCGGCTCACCCGCAACGCTGCGCACGAACGCAAGCGTGGTCTGGTGTTCGCTGCGAACGGCATAGCGAAGGTCAACCTGCGAGGCCAGCGCATGGTCGGCAATCATGCGGCCGAACAGATCGGTCGAAATCCCGCCTACGAACCCTGCCGCCGCGCCAAGACGCGCGATGCCGACGGCGACGTTGAGACAGGAACCGCCGGCAACCGGCACGGCCGCATCGCGCCCGTCCACGGATTTGACGGGCAGGAAATCAACCAGGGCATCTCCGCAACTCAGCAGCATTGCTCTCGTTCTTCAAATCAGCGCGCCGGCGATCAATGCGTTCCCCGCATCGCATCGCGGCTCTCGCGATCCAGTTTTCGCATCAGCCCGTGGACCCGTCGCTTGGTCCGGTGGAAGTCGGCCATCCCCGGCGCGGTCGGTTCGCTCAGACAGCCGATCGCCGACATCGAGGCCATCGCCTCTCCAATCGATCCGTAACAACTGCCGGCGACGGCACCGAGCATGGCGGCGCCCAATAGGACCGGTTCCTGCGTTTCCGGAACCGCAACGGTCAAGCCGGTCGTATCCGCCATGATCTGCCGGACCAGCGCACTTCGCCCCGCGCCGCCGCTGATCACCATCAGGTCACTGTCGACGCCGTGGGTCCGAAAGGCGTCAACGACATCGGCAAGGCCGTAGGCGAGACCGCACAGCCCGGCGACGAACAGCCGTTCCATCGAACCGATGTCGCTGTCGAGATCCATCCCGGCGACGATCGCCCGCGAATCCGGATCGGCGAAGGGCGAACGGTTGCCGAGAAATTCCGGCAGAACGTGGATATCGCGGGCAAACAGCGCCGCCTCGCCCGGGTTTTTCGCGCGCGCGACGATGCGCCGTTCGAGAAATTCCAGAATCTCGATGCCGGCCGCCTGCGCGGCCGCGAGAGCCTCGTGATACGCCGGGTGGGATCTGATGAGATGATCGACGGCCGCGCCGGCCGCGGACTGCCCGCCTTCGTTGAGCCAGAATCCGGGAACCATCCCCGAATAATAGGGTCCCCAGACTCCCGGGACGAAGCGCGGCTCCGACGTTGTCGCCATGATGCAGGCCGAGGTCCCCATGATGTAGGCGAGCCGACGGCACACATCGACAGCCTCGCCCGATCTCACGCGACCCCCGATGGTGCCGACGCCTCCGGCATGGGCGTCGATCAGCGACGCGCCGACCGGAGTACCCTCAAGCAGCCCAAGATCGCGCGCGGCGGAGCCGGTCAGGCCGCTGCCGAGCGGCATGCCGGGCGCGACGATCTCACTGCCGATTTTCGCGTAATTATCTGAGGCGAGATCGCCGAGGCCGATCCGATCGAAATAGCTTTGGCTCCAGCGATGTTCGTGGGCGAGAAAATTCCACTTGCAGGCCAGCGTGCAGATCGAACGCAATGTCGATCCGGTGGCGCGAAACGAAAGATAGTCGGCGAGATCGAAGAAATGGCCGGCCGCGCCGTAGGTCGACGGCAAATGCCGCTTCAGCCACAGCAGCTTTGGAATCTCCATTTCCGGCGAGACCGAACCGCCGACATAGCGCAGGACGTCGTCCTTGGTTTCGTTGACCTGGCGCGCTTCGGCCAGCGCGCGATGATCCATCCAGACAATGACATTGCGGCGTTGGTCGCCCGACGCACTGACCGTCAGCGGATCACCGGCGGCGTCGAGCACGACGAGCGAGCAGGTCGCGTCGAAGCCCAGGCCCTTGACGGCGGACGGCGGCAGGGCCGCTTCCGCCATCGCGGCGCGGACCGAGGCGGCGCACGCCGCCCAAATATCGGACGACGACTGTTCGACGACGCTGCCCGCCTCATGCCAGACGGTGATCGGATGCCGGGCGGTTGCCAGCAGGGTTCCCTTTTCGTCGAACACGCCGGCGCGCGCGCTCGACGTTCCGACGTCGACACCGATGAAGGCCTGCCTCATGCCAGTCCTATTTGAGATCCGCGCTAGCCTAACCCGTCAAGCCTACCAGCACGTGTAGCCGCCGTCGACGAGGACGATGCTCCCGGTCATCAGGCTCGCCGCATCGGAGGCGAGAAACAGGACGACGGAGGCGACCTCGTCCACTTCCCCCATCCGGGCCATCGGCGTACCGCCGATCCAGGCATCATACATCTTCGGGCTGTTCTTGACGAAGGCATTGAGCGGCGTGGCGATGTAGGTCGGCGCCACCGCATTGACGCGGACGCCGCGGGCGCCCCATTCGGCGGCGAGCGATTTGGTGAGATGGTGCACCGCGGCCTTCGACGCGTTGTAATAGCTCTGCTCCTGCGGCTTGTTGACGATGAAGCCAGACATCGACCCGATGTTCACGATGGCACCCGATTTCGCATCCAGCATGTGCCGGCCGAAGGCGCGGCAGCACCAGAAGGTGCCGTTGAGATTGACGTCGATGACGTTGAGCCAGTGCTCGTCGGTGACCTTTTCCGCGGGGGTTTCGCTGCGTGCGATTCCCGCATTGTTGACGAGAATATCGATCTTTCCATATTTCGCCGCGAGTTGGTCTGCCACTTCGGCGACGCGCTTCGAATCCGTCACGTCCATGACGGCGATCTCCGCGTCGAAGCCCTTTGCCGTGAGACCGGCGCGGGCGGCCTCGCCTGCCTTTGGATCGAAATCGGCGATGATGACCTTCGCTCCCGCTTCCCCGAGCGCTTCCGCGCAGGCAAGGCCGATGCCCTGCCCGGCTCCCGTGACGACGGCGATCCGGCCACCCAGTCTAAATTTCTCCAGATACATCTTCTCTTGATCCTTGTTTGGTGTCGTTGGACGCCGCTTACGTCTTGATGGTCAAGCCGTCCTTGTCGAAGCGGTGCAGGCGCGCCGGATCCGGCGACAGCCAGACGCGATCGCCCGCCTTCAGACCGAACTCTCCGATGCAGCGCGCGGTGAGCATTCCCAGTTTTCCGCCGTCGACATAGAGGAAAGTATCGCTGCCGAGATGCTCGGCCACCGACACGGTGCCCGGCCAGCCCTCGCCCTCCTTGCCGATCCTCAGGTGTTCGGGCCTGACGCCGATGGTGGCGGCGCCGCGTTCGCCGGCGGCGTCTCCGGCCATGAAGTTCATCTTGGGCGATCCGATGAAGCCGGCGACGAAGATGTTCGCGGGATGTTCGTAGAGCTCGATCGGCGAGCCATACTGTTCGATGTTGCCGGCATTGAGCACCACGATCTTGTCGGCCATGGTCATGGCCTCGACTTGGTCGTGCGTGACGTAGATCGCGGTGGTCGCGAGCTGCTTCTGCAGTTTCGTCACCTCGAGGCGCATCTGCACGCGGAGTGCGGCGTCGAGATTCGACAACGGCTCGTCGAACAGAAATGCCTTGGGCTCGCGCACGATGGCCCGACCGATCGCGACGCGCTGGCGCTGTCCGCCCGAAAGTTCGCGCGGCTTCCGGTCAAGATAGGCCGTCAGGTTCAGCGTGTCCGCCGCCGCGGCTACCTTGCGGTCGATCTCTGCGCGCGGCAGCCCCGCCATCTTCAGGCCGAACGCGATGTTGCCGCGGACGCTCATATGCGGGTAAAGCGCGTAGGATTGGAACACCATCGACAGCCCGCGTTTGGCCGGCGGAACGTCGACCACGTTGTGGCCGTCGATGAGGATCTGCCCGCCGGTGACATCCTCAAGTCCCGCGATCAGGCGCAGCAGCGTCGTCTTGCCGCAACCGGACGGCCCGACGAAAACCACGAAGGAGCCGTCCTCGATATCCAGGTTTGCACCCTTGATGATGTTGACCGGCCCGAACGACTTGCGGACCCCCTGGAGCGTGATCTGGCCCATGATATCTAGCCCTTTCGCTGATCTACTTGACGGCGCCGAACGTCAGCCCGCGGACGAGCTGCCGCTGGGTGAACCAACCGAGGATGATGATCGGAGCAATGGCGAGCGTCGACGCCGCCGACAGTTTCGCCCAGAACAGGCCCTCCGGACTTGAATAGGAGGCGATGAAAACCGTGAGCGGCGCGGCGTCGAGCGTCGAAAGGTTCAGGGTCCAGAATGCCTCGTTCCATGCCAGAATGAAGTTGAGAAGCAGCGTCGAGGCGAGGCCCGGAACGGCCATCGGCGCCAGCACGTAGACGAGTTCGCGTCCGATGGTCGCGCCATCCATCCGCGCCGCTTCGAGGATGTCTTTCGGGATTTCCTTGAAATAGGTGAAGAGCATCCAGATCACGATCGGCAAATTGCCGAGACAGAGGATCAAAATGAGACCTGCTCTTGTATCGAGCAGCCCGAAATCCCGATAGATCAGATAGATCGGAACCAGAACGCCGACCGGCGGCATCATCTTGGTTGAGAGCATCCAGAGCAGGACGTCCTTGGTCCGCTTGGTCGGCGCAAACGCCATCGACCAGGCCGCCGGCACCGCGATGAGCATGGCAATCAGCGTCGAGCCGCCCGCAATCATGATCGAATTGAGCGCGTGATGAACGTAGTCGCTGCGGCTCTGCACAGTTGCGTAATTTTCCGTCGTCCAGTGAAAAAACAGAAATTTGGGTGGCATGGCGAAGGCATCGAGCTCCGTCTTGAAACTCGTCAAAACCATCCACAGGATCGGCAGGAAAATCAAAAATCCGAAAAACCACGCGGCACCTGTGGACACCATCAAGCGTCTTGACGTCACCTTGCGAGCCATCGCCTACGCCTCCAGGTTCCGCCCGATGATCCGCACCAGGAAAAAGGCCACGATATTGGCGATCACGACCGCCACCAATCCGCCGGCGGACGCGTTGCCGACGTCGAACTGGATCAGCGCCTGCGAGTAGATCAGGAACGCGATATTGGTGGTCTGCAGTCCCGGGCCGCCGCCCGTCGTCACGAAGATCTCGGCGAACACGGTCAACAGGAAAATCGTTTCGATCAAGATCACCACCGTGATCGGCCGCGCCAGATGCGGCAGCGTGAGGTAGATGAATTTTGAAGCGGCGCCGGCGCCGTCCATTTCGGCCGCTTCCTTCTGCTCCTCGTCCTGGGATTGCAGTGCGGTCAGCAGGATGAGAGTCGCAAACGGCAGCCATTGCCAGGCGACGATCAGGATCACGGCGAGCAAGGGTGCATCGTTGAACCAGTCGATCGGGGTTGCGCCCACGAGCGTCGCGATCCAGGCAAACAATCCCGAAACCGGATGCATCAAGAGGTTCTTCCAGACCAGCGCGCTGACGGTCGGCATCACGAAAAACGGCGCTATCACCATCAACCGGACGATGTTGCGCCCGACCACCGGCTGGTCGAGCAGCAACGCCAGCGGCGTGCCCAGCAGAATCGTGATGGCGAGGACCGAGCCGACTAGCACCAGGGTATTCTGCAGCGAGGTCAGAAAGGCCGGGTCGGTCAGGAAATATCGAAAATTCTCCAGCCCGACGAAGCTCTCCGTGCCGGGATCCAGCAGGCTGTAGTGCAACGTCGAAAAATAGATGGTCATCGCCAGCGGGACGATCATCCAGATAAACAGCAATGCGACGGCCGGAAACAGCAAGGCCCGTCCGAGAACCTGGGTTTGTTTGGTAGCCATCGCCGCCTGAGTGCCCATCGCCGCCTCGTGCTATCGGGGAAACTCGATCAGCGCTGCCGTCCGGCCGGTATCAGGCTTGGACGGCAGCCAGTTTGCGGTTCGAGGAGATCGCCGCGAACGACCGGCCGCGATCTACTTGATGTAGCCGGCGCGCTTCATCTCGCGTTCGGTGGAGGATTGCGCCGCCGCGAGCGCCGCGTCGACGGTCGATGCGCCGGACAGCGCCGCCGAGAACTGCTGGCCGACGGTGGTACCGATGCCCTGGAATTCCGGTATCGCCGCGTATTGCACGCCAACGTAAGGCACCGGCTGAACCGTCGGATGGTTCGGATCAGCGGCGTCGATCGAAGCAAGCGTCGGCTTCGCGAACGGCGCAACCTTCAAATATTCGGGATTCTGATAAAGTGACGTCCTGGTGCCGGGGGGCACGTTGGCCCAGCCTTCCTTCGAAGCCACGAGCTTGGTGTAATCCTTGTTAGTTGCCCAGGCGATGAACTTCTGTGCCGCCTCAACTTTCTTCGAACCTGCCGGAATGGCCAGATTCCACGCCCACAGCCAATTGGCGTTCTTGCCCAAGCCGGCATTCGGCGCCAGCGCGAAGCCGACCCTGTCGGCCACGTTGGAGGCCTTCGGATCGGTGACAAAGGACGCCGCCACCGTGGCGTCGATCCACATCGCGCACTTGCCGGAATTGAACAGCGCGAGATTCTCGTTGAACCCGTTCGAGCTTGCACCGGGAGGGCCCGCGACCTTCATCAGGTCGACATAGGTCGTCAGGGTCTTCTTCCATTCGGGCTTGTCGAACTGCGGCTGCCATTTCTCGTCGAACCAGCGCGCGCCGAACGAATTGGACATCGCGGTCAGGAACGCCATGTTCTCGCCCCAGCCCGCCTTGCCTCGCAGGCAGATGCCGTAGACGCCGTCGGTCTTGTCGGTGAGTTTCTTCGCCGCATCGATCACGAAGTCCCAGGTCGGCTTTTCCGGCATCGTCAATCCGGCCTTCTGGAACAGGTCGGTACGGTACATCACCATCGAACTCTCGCCATAGAACGGCGCGGCATAGAGCTTGCCCGACACCGAGGCCGCATCGCGGATCTTGGGAAGCAGATCGGCGACGTCGTAATCGGATCCGAGATTGTCGAGCGGAACGAGCCAGTTCTTCTTGGCCCAGATCGGGACCTCGTAGGTGCCGATGGTGAGCACATCGAACTGACCGCCCTTGGTCGCGATGTCGGTGGTGACGCGCTGGCGCAGGACGTTCTCTTCGAGCGTCACCCATTTCACGGTGATATCGGGGTTCTTGGCGGTGAACTCGCTCGTCAGCCCCTGCATCCGGATCATGTCGCTATTGTTCACGGTGGCGATCGTCAGCGTCGTCTGGGCAATCGAGGGGGCGGAAGCCAACAGGGTAGCCGCGCCCAGCAGGGCGCCAAGGACGTGTTTCACGGTAACCTCCCTATTTTGACGTTGAGCATATGCCCACGCCTTGCAATTATGTTCACTCCGCGAAATGACCTTGTCAAGGCCGAGATGGGCTGATGGCACCCGGGGGTTGTGAAAAAACCGGTGGACCGAAAACGCCTGCGGCCGGCCGGTTGTTCCCCGCGATCGGCGGCGGCCTGCAGGCGCGTCCGATTCCGCTACTGCTTCAGAATGGCGCTGGCCGTCGCCTCGTCAGTAATCAACCCGTTGATCAGACGGCCCTTCAGCGCCGCCCTGATCGCCGCAACCTTGCCAGGACCGACGGCCGCCCCGATGGTCAGGGCCTCGGCAGGGACTTGCGGCGGAATACTGGTCAGCCGGGCATTGGTACCGCCCTTGATGATGCGGCCCTCTCCATCGAACGCCCAGCCGGTCAACTCGCCAACGGCGCCCAGCCGCATGATTTCGAGCAGTTCCTCGCGCGAGACGAAGCCGTCCACAAACACTTGTGCGCTCTGATCCATCTGGCCAATCCCGACCAGCCGCAAATCGGCCTTGGCTGCGACCGCTCTCACCCGGGCGATGGGATCAATCCGCAGCATCTGGTCGCGCTCGCCCGCCGACGACATCAGAAACGGCAGCGGCATCGGATAGTGGCGCGCCTTGGTCCGGTCGGCGAGACGGCCAACGGTATCGAAGAAGCTCGCCGAACCATCAGCCGAGATGTTTCCGACCAGCGACACGATCTGGTGGTTGGGGCAGTCGATCTGCGAAACCCGCTCGACCGCCGCGCGCACGGCTCGCCCGGTGCCCAACGCCACGATGGTGGGCTTCTCGGTGCGCAACATCGATTCCAGGATGTTGGCGGCGCGCTCGGCGATCCCCGCTGCCGAAAGCGGCGCTGCCGGATCGGTCGGAACCACTTCGCAGTAGGCGAGATGAAAAAAGTCCTTCAACCGCGCGGCTAACTCCATACAAGCGGCAATCGGATGTTCCAGCCGGAAAGTAATCAGCCGCTCCGCGAGACACAGCGAGACAAGACGCTGAGCCGAGGCGCGGGAAACCTGGAGCATCCTGGCGATTTCGTCCTGGGTGTGACCGGCAATGAAGTAAAGCCAGCCGGCACGTGCGGCTTCGTCCAGACGCGATTTCTCGTTATCGGATGCCGCCATCGCGCTCTACCGATCCGTTCGCCAAAAATCCGCCATCCGCCCGAAGACACGGTCTGCCCCGGCCTGATAGAGCATGACCTCGCCGTCGCGCGATCGATAGTGACTGCCCCCGACAAATCCCCAAACCATCATGCCCGCCGCCTTCCCCGCCGTCACACCGCTTCGGCTGTCCTCGATCACGAGGGTACGACGCGGATCCGCCCGCATTCGTTCGGCCGCATAAAGGAAAAGGTCGGGTGCCGGCTTGCCGCGTTTCACCATTTGCGAGGTAAAGAGCTGTTCGCCGAAATACGGCGTGAGGCCGGTGAGGGAAAGCGAGAGAGATACCCGATCGACGTCGCTGGACGAGGCGACGCAGTGCGGGATCTGCAAGCCCGCGAGCACCGAACTCACGCCTTCAATCGAGCCCAGCGAGGAGACAAACGCGGTACGAACCTCCGTCTTCAGCTCCGTTGCGAATCGATCCGGAATAGAGCGCCCCAGGGCTTCGTAGTGCTCGAGCACCGCCGTCACGCTTCGTCCAAGGAACAGATCGAGCGCCTGGTCCACGTCAAGGTCGATGCCGTACCCCGCCAGGACGCCGGAGAGGCATCGGCAACTCAGCACCTCGCTATCGACCAGCACGCCGTCGCAGTCGAAAATGATCAGATCGGGTTCGATCATGCACCCTAAGAGAGCATATACTCGATCTCTGAGCAATAACCCGAATTTGGCACGCCCGAATGTGCGAAAAAGCCTGGCATGGGGTTTGTCTCAGGGCCGGCTTGTTGATGACAAAGGAAGCCGATCGCTCATGGCACAACCACGGGTCTGATGTTCGATCGCCAACAGGTCTGGCGCGAAATCTTTCGGGGAAGCGACGAAGTCGATCGATGGCACGTCGAAGACCAAACGAGCCAAAGTCGATCCCGCGCATCATCCGGCGCAACTCGCGTTGGGCTTGCCGATTACGACAGTGGCTCGACTATGGCTTCACCTGGATCTGAGTTCGTACGTGCGATAGCCAAATGGCCCGGCGCCATAGCGACCAGACGCCTTCCCACCGAATCTTTGAGTGGGGAAAACGGCAGAAAATGATAACAAGAGGGCTCAGTACCGATGGCTCGCCATTCAGACCAAAACTGCGAACTCTTATATGCTTGGCTGCATTGCATCACCGACGTTCAACGTATTATCTGGCCATCAATCGTGATTCCAAAGCGTCGATCCTGGGCTCGATAGCCGCCGACGTGATAACCGATCGCTTTCTTCGATGCTGATATCCCGGCTGCGGCTCTTTGCACCGACCATGACGGATACGCCGATCCTGCCTTAACGTGCGAGTTCCGACGTGCGAAAGCGTCGAACTGGTGCTATGCCGCTGGGCATGCGTTCGAGCCATTCGACATGCTACAGATCATTGAACAATTCAGCTGGCGTGATGGTTTATTTTCGGTAAAGACGTTCCTCGCCGCGATGCTGGCGCTCTACATCGCGTTCCGCCTCGATCTGTCGCAGCCGAGCTGGTCCGTCACCACGGTTTACATCGTATCGCAGCCATTCGCGGGTATGGTGCTGGCGAAATCATTGTATCGCGCGATCGGCACGTTGGTCGGCGCGGCGATGTCGCTGTTTTTGGTTGCGCTATTCTCTAACGTGCCGGAGCTGTTCTGTCTGGCGCTTGCGGCCTGGATTGGGCTTGGCACCTTCGTTTCGATCTATTTGCGCGACGCCCCGCAATCCTATGTCGGGATACTGTCCGGATATTCCGCGGCAATCATCGGTCTGCCGGCGGCGCTCGCGCCGGATACAGCGTTTGACTTTGCGGTGGCGCGATGTCTCGAGATCATGCTCGGGATCGCCTGCGGGGCGCTGATGCATCATGTCGTGTTTCCGCAACGGGCCGGCGATGCCTTGCGCAAGGCGCTTGAGGCCGCGCTGCCGAGCATGGCGCGCTGGGCGGGCGACGCGCTGCGGGGCGAAGGCAGCGAGGCGAAAGGTCTCGCCGATCGCAGCCAAATCATTTCCGCGGTGATCGCGCTCGATTCGCTGCGGGTCTTCGCATCGATCGATACGCCGGCGCTCCGGGCTGTCGACGCTGTGATCCGGCAGTTCGAAGGAAAGCTTCTATCCCTGCTCGCGCTCCTGATGTCGGTCTATGATCGCTTCACCTTGCTGCAGCGCCGCGGATCGACGGCGGCGGATGCGTTGCGGCCGTTGCTCGAGCGAGCCGCCGCCCACATCACCAAGTTTGCAGGGGCAACGACGCCGGCCGAGGCGCTGGAGGAGAGCGAGGAAGAGCGCATGCTCAGGGCGGAGGTCGACGCCCGGTTGCCCACACCGCAGGCTTTGCGGACCGCTCCCGAAGCCTTTCCCGTGCGCGCCATCCTGCTGCGTCTCGGCGACGTGCTGACGATGTGGCGGGAGGCGGTCTGGATCCGCACGCACATTTCAACCGGTCTGCATCCGCCCGAAAGCGCCCCCGCTTCCACCTTTCACCCTTACCGGGATATGACGCTCGCCGTGGTCGGCGCGCTGGTCTCCACGGTGACGGTGGTCGTTGCAAGCGCCTTCTGGATTCTCTCGGCATGGCCGAACGGTCCTACCGCCGTCACCTTCGCCGGCATCATGTGTGCCATCATGGGGGCGCGCGACAATCCCGCCGCCGCATCGGCGGTGTTTCTGAAGATGAGCATGGTCGGCACCGCCGTCGCCGGATTTTATCTTTTCGCCGTGCTGCCGCCACTATCGACCTTTCCGGCGCTGGTTATCGCACTGGCGCCGTTTTATCTTGCCTGCGGCCTGTTGCTGACGTCCCCCGCCGCCGTTCCGTTCGCGATGCCGCTGATCTTCGTCGGGGGCGGACTGATCGGTCTCTCCAACGCCATGACGTATGACTTTGCGGCGTTCATCAACGCTGCCATCGGCTACGTGGTCGGCATCGGGTTCGGCGCCGCGGCGCTCGGCCTGTTGCGGCCGCTCGGCACGGATTGGGCGGTGCAGCGGTTGACTCGCGGGATTTTCCGCGATCTGGCGCATATCGCCGGTTCGGTAACAACAGAGCTGCGTTCCGCGTTCGAGAGCCGGATGTTCGATCGCATAAATGCCCTGTTCATGCGGCTCGATCCTATGGTCGCGGACCAGCGCGCCGTGCTGCAGGGATGCCTCGCTGGCCTTCGTATTGGCCTCAACATCCTGGTGCTGCGCACATCGCAGCCGGCATTGCCCTCGAAGGCAGCATCGTCGGTGCGGGATGCGCTTGCGGCGCTCGCGGACCACTTCGGCGGAATGCTGCATCGGCCTTATTCCAACATGCCGCTTTCCGTGCTCGAGACGGCTCGCCACCGGATTCTTGCGCACGATGAAAACGCGACTCTGACCCGCGCCGCGGAGGCATTGTACAACATCGAGGCCACGCTTCGGCAGCACAATGATTTCTACGGACCGGCAGTGCCCGGAACGCCTGCATCGTCGACCAATCTGGTGACTCCATGATCAAGGAAATCAATCTCTACGGGGTGTTCCTGCCACCGTTGCTTGGTTATCTTTTGGGGACGGCGCTGCTCTGGTATCTCGTCCGTTATCTGCTTGGCCGACTCGGCGTCTACCGCTTCGTTTGGCATCCGCCCTTATTCAACACCGCGCTCTACGTCATCCTGCTCAGCACGTTCGTCACCGCCACGCTCTGATCGTCGGGGAAGACCGATGCGGAACATGACCTCGATCATTCGCGTTCTTGTTACCGTGATTGCGGTTGTAATCGCAACGGTGGCCGGCTGGTATCTGTGGCGAACCTATCAGGAAAGCCCATGGACCCGCGACGGACGGGTGCGCGCCAATGTGGTAACGGTCGCGCCGGATGTCGCTGGGGCGGTGATCGAGCTGAAGGTGAAGGACAATCAGGAGGTAAAGATCGGCGACGTGCTGTTCATCATCGATCCGGCGCGCTACCAGCTCGCATTGCAGCAGGCTGAAGCGGCCCTTGCGGGAGCAAAGAGCGTCTCCGACCAGCGGCAGGACGAACTCGAACGGCGCGAGAAGCTGACTTCGGTGGCAATTTCCGAGGAAGCGCTGACGCAGGCGCGCAGCGCGGCGCTTTCGGCGCGTGCGGCCTATGATGAGGCGGTGGCGGCGGTCGCTGTTGCCAAGCTCAATTTGGCGCGGACCGAAGTGCGTGCGCCGGTCAACGGCCACGTTACCAATCTTTTGGTGGATCGCGGCGACTATGCCACGGCTGGCCGCGCCATGCTCGCGATCGTCGACAGCGATTCGTTCTACATCGCGGGCTATTTCGAAGAAACCAAGCTACGCAACATCAACATCGGAGACCCGGTCTCGGTCCGGCTCATGGGGTACGATGCGCCGATTCAAGGGCACGTGCACAGCGTGGCGCGCGCCATCACCGACCGCGAGAACGCGATCGGTGACGACCTGATCGCCAACGTCAATCCAACCTTCAACTGGGTGCGGCTGGCGCAGCGCATTCCCGTGCGCATCGCCATCGACAAGGTGCCCGATGGCATCACGCTGAGCGCAGGCATGACTGCTACAATCGTCGTGACGGAGGCGGACGGGGGGAGCCGGGTAAAATCGCCGACGCAATAAGATTGCGGTTAGGCCGTCAGGAAGATCGAATGATCTGCCGGATAACAGGCCATGGCGGGCAAAATGATCAGGAACCTGGCCATGGCCAACACCAGGCTCGACCCGCATCATTTCGACGATGTCGTCGATCAACGCGAGGTCCGGGGCGGAGGCTTCTCGCCGGGGTTGCAGCTTGAGGAATGAGGTTTCGGTACGGGCCGTTTCCTTTGGAACTACCTTGGGTTGCCCTGCTTAGAGAGTCCGGGGCGAAAGGTGATGGAGGACTCCATGTTTAGGAAAATTGTTATCGCACTGGTCGCCGCTGCGGTAATCGCGCTCGTGCCTACCGGAGCTTTTGCGCGTGGCGGCTTTGGTGGATTTGGCGGCGGTGGTTTCCACGCTGCCGGTTTTGGCGGCGGCGGCTGGCGCGGTGGCGGCTGGCGCGGCGGCGGCTGGGGCGGCGGTTGGCGTGGAGCTGGCTGGCGCGGCGGCGGCTGGGGATGGCGTGGGCCGGCCTTCGGGGCTTTGGGCGTCGGCTTGGGTTTGGGAGTTGCGGGGGCTTATGCTGCAAGCGTGGGTCCGGGCTGGGGCTGGGGGCCTGGATGGGACGGGGACGACCCGTGTGTGCGCTGGCGACAAGTCTGGACCGGTTGGGGTTGGCGCATGGTGCCAGTGAACGTTTGCTGGTGAGACGCTCGCTCCTGCACGAAAAGTCGCCGCCGGGTTGAGACCAGGACTGAGGGCGCACCGTGTGTATTTGCTCGCCGTCATGTGGGGTCCGTTCTGAACCTTCAGTGGCGTACCGATGCTGTGCTTTCTTTCGAGTCCGAGGAACCGCTCAGCGCACAGACACCGTTTTCAAACAGACGCCTCGGTCGGTTCTGACATCGTCACCCGGTTCTTTACGCTGGGACGCTCCTGCATTCTTGCGTACCAACCTTGAAGAGCCTCGCACTGCGCAGGCACCGGTAGCTCCACGAGCCCTGCAAAGATCAAACCGCCGATGACCGTGATGTCGGCCATCGAGAAGACCTCACCGGCGACGAACGACTGTCTTTTTAGAATGGCATCGAAATAGTGCATACCCCTTAGGGCTTTGTCGCGCTGACGGAACCCCCACTCAGCGTTCTGATAAATCTCGACGTCGGGTCCAAGCCCCGGTGTGGCATGGTGGAAATAAACACTAATGGCGTCGAGCAGCTCCAACTCGGCGCGCTTGCTCATCATGTGGATCACGCCCTTTTCGCGCGGTGTCCTGCCGGTGAGTGCGGGAGCGCAATCAAGCGCGTCAAGATATTCGGTAATGGCCGTGCATTCGCCAATGAAGGTCCCGTCATCGAGTTCGAGCACCGGCAGCGTGCCTGAGTAGTTCTTGGCGAGGAACTCGGGCTTCTTGTGCTCGCCTTTCCAAAGATCGACCGACACAAACTGGACGCGCGACTGCAGGTTCTTCTCGGCCAAAGCTATACGGACGCGAGCCGGATAAGGGCCGGTGGGCCAATCGTAAATCTTCATCGTCATCATCTCCTTTTTCTACCTGCCACTTGGTAGATAATGTATAGGGCTTCAAATTTGTCCGGTCAACGCCTATCTGTCACTTGGTAGGTTATTGGCTACGAAGCGGTGAGGCAGTGACATGAGTTCAAGCTCTCGCGAGGCCATTCTGGCGGCCGCCAGAAGGACCGCACAAGCGCATGGCTACAGCGGCTTGAATTTCCGCGATCTCGCGGATGAAGTGGGCATCAAGGCCGCGAGCATCCACTATCACTTCCCGAGCAAGGCTGATCTCGGCGCGGCAGTAGCGAGGCGCTATTGGGAGGACACAGCGGCCCACCTCGAGTCTATGTTGGCCGGAACCTCGGATCCGGTCCGCTGCCTGCACCAGTATCCCGATATTTTTCGCAAGTCGCTCGAGAGCGATAATCGTATGTGCCTCTGCAGCTTCATGGCTGCCGAACATGATGACCTGCCGGAAGCCGTGAAGAAGGAGGTCCAGACCTTTTCCGATGTGAACATCGCGTGGCTGAGCAGGGTTCTGTCCGCTGCAGCCCTGGTCAGTTCCGAGGAGAGCGAACGGCGGGCTCGTGCCATCTTCGCTGCCGTCGCCGGCGCTCAGCTCATTGCGAGGAGCCGCTCGGATATCTCACTCTATGACGCGTTAATCGATAGCTATCGCGTGGCTGGTCTCCTGCCCGCGTAGACGGTCCGCGCAGGACGAAGTTCTGGCGCGCCACGCAGAACATGCCGCCAAGGCGCTCGGCCTCACGATACCGGAATCGTTCCTGCTGCGCGCCGACTAGGCGATCGAATAAAGCAGGCAATTGCTGCGTAGCATGAGTCTGTCCATGGCATTTTCGGACATTGCTGCTTTAGCCAATGTCCGCTTCGCGCCAGAAAGCGGTCGCTCCATATCGCTCATCAAGAGGCATCGGACGGGGATCATTCAACACCGGCGTCCGGTTAAGTTTTCTCAGACCGTCTCGCCTTCTTGCTGTTGACTGGCGGTTTCGGCACTTTGCCCGTTTCCACCGGAATTTGCTTCAGGCGATCGACAAACCATCGGCCGGCGGGCCCAGGCGGTGACTTGGTCTGCCAGACCGCCGACATCGTTAGAATCAAGCCATCGGGAGGCACGTCCTCGATCGGCAGCACGGAAAGGCGACCCTCTTCCAGATCCTTGCGCACGGCATGCAATGGCATTCCGCCCCAACCGAGACCCTTGAGCAAAAAATGATGCTTGGCGAAGAGGTCGGCAAGCCGCCAGGTCGCAGCCGACATGACGCCGAATTCGCGTCCCGAGGATAGCTCCGACCTGTCGGTGAGAACGATCTGGGTATGTTTTGCAAGAACCTCCTTGGGAAGCTTGCCCCGGTAGGAAGTCAGTGCATGATCACGGGCCGCAACCATGAGAAACGCGATGCCGGGCAACCGCTCATAGGTCAGTGTATCCGGAATCACCGGGAGTGACCCGACGACGCCGATGCTGCAACGGCCGTCAAGCACGGGCTTAATGGCTCCTCCGAGCGCCTCGACATAGATGCGCAGCGCCACTCCCGGGTATTTCTGCCGAAACTCCTTGGCCACCTGCGTGATCGCATCGATCGGATAGAAGACGTCAATCACCACGGACAATTCCGGCTCCAGGCCGGCCGACATGCCCTTCGCTCGCGCCTTCAGCAAGTCGACCCCGGCGATAATGCTGCGGGCATCGCCCAGAATGGCCGATCCCGCCGCGGTGAGTTTGGGGTAGCGACCGGAGCGGTCGAACAACTGCACGCCGATCTGTTCCTCAAGATTGCTGATTGTCTCACTCACAACAGACTGCGAGCGCAACAACTTGCGGGAGGCGGCAGAAAAGCTTCCTTCATCGACCGCGGCGATGAAGGTACGCAATTGATCGAGAGAGACGGCGTCGAGCATGGGACCTACCTATCGACCAAACCGATGCTAAAGCGCAGGATGCTACTGCCCAATTGGCGGCGATATCAACCATCGAGGTCGCGCCATCCGACTCGTAAGCACCTTCTAACGGCCTCCGGCTGGTCACAGCGCCCATTGATCCTCTTGGTCGCTCCAATCGCTTTTGTTCAAGCGCCGGGCGATCTCCTCGCTCATCGCGGGATCGGTGGCGACCGCGATCATGACGCCTTCTTGTGTGACGATCTCGCGGCCTCTTGCCTCGACCGGGAAGTGTTCCGATCGCAGCGGCAAGTGTCGATCGGACCTGTCCCGGCACTCCCGGGCCCCGGCCACACGTCGCAAAAGCTGAACTCCATCTGATCCAAACACTGTTTCCTCCACCGTGAGTGTTCAACTAGCCCGATCTCTCTCGTCCTCAGCGTCTGGCGGCTGCCAAGACGCCCTGACTGTGCAGCCGGCGGCCGATATCGGCGATGTTGCTTTCCCCAATTCGCAAGGCGTCCGCGTTGGTATGCACGGAGTAGTGCCCGGTCACCAAATCGTAGGGGTGCTTGACCGCAGAGCCGAGGATGAAGCCGGCATCGGAGAGCGCCTCGAACGCGATTGCCTGATCGCCTTCCTCGAACACGGCGACCTCGCCCGCCGATACTCGCTCCGGCGTCGTCACGATCCCTTGGTACGATGCGATCCAACCGACGTCGTGCCCCTTGCTCGGATGAAAGGTCCAGCGCTCTCCGGCCTTGAGATGCCACGGGGCGACTCGACGATGCTTTTCACACCGTCGTATTCGCCTGCGATCACCCGCGCGGGACCGGCAAAATGGAAGTCGGAAGCGTCAAGATACTGGCTTTGGGGTTCGGCAAGTTCGAGCTCGGGCGGCATGGCAACCCAGAGCTGGAAGCCCCTGATCCGCTCCTTGCCGAACATTCCGCCGGTATGCCAAACGCCGCTGCTGGCGCGCATCCACTCGACACCGTCGGTCTCGATGACGCCTTCGCGCTCCGTGGTCTCCTTGTAGAAAGCCTGCCCGGCCAGAATGAGGGTCAGAGTCGCAATTCCCGAATGGGGATGAAAGCCGAATGTTGGTGCCGTCGCCGGATCGGCGTCGAAATAGTCGAGAAAGACGAACGGCTTGATCCGTTCGCCAATATCGCCCGGACTGACCAGTCGGGTCACGCGCCCATGCGAGTGTCCACGCGTGCGCAGAGCAATCTGCCGGGAAGTCTTTTCGGCGCGTAGCGGACGCGTGAACACTGCATCGGTCTTCATTTTCGTTCTCCTGAGGTTTGGCTATCGCTAAGCTTCAAAGCTCAGCCCTTGATCCGGTGAAGCAAGGCAACGAGTTCATCGCGCCGCAGGTAGACGACCACCGCGTTGAGGACTCCCAGGACGATCGCCGGGACCGGGCTGGTGTGCAGGACGAACACATGGGTCGCCACGGCACAGACCATGGTGAAACCGAGCCACAGGGCACCGATCGAAGCGAGGCCAGGAACGAGCAGCGCGACGGCGCCGGCCACTTCCACGATGCCGGTCGCGATGCGGAACCACTGGCCGAGTCCGATCTGCGCGAACAAGTCGACCATGAAAGGAACGCCGGCCATTTTGGCGAAGCCGGCGGCAAGGAAAGCCGCCGCGAGGATGCCCTGCAGCGTCCAGGCGCCGATGCGACGCCTGGCACGGACTGATTGGATAGAAGTTGCACTCATATTGGTCTCCGTCGGGGTGAGATTGAAAGTGAGGACACCCTAGGATGCCGGCCGCCATGGCAAAAGCCGATTTATTCAGATAATATCCATCGGCTCGGCCGATATATAGCCGGTGCCGCAAAACCCGCAGTGATGGATGTTTTCCGCGCGGCTATGATCGAGAGATCCGCCGGTGGCGCGATGCTGCAACGTGCTCACGCCTGATCGGACGTGATGCGCCTCAGGTCGTCGCGATGGTTTGTCGAACCTTGAGCGTTGCTTCCGATAGAAGGGGGACTGGCCGGGCTATTCGCGGAAGGCGCTGTTTTACGTCGGCGTATTTGTGGGGCGAAAAGCGGCAACCGATCTCGCTCGTCCACGCACGATCGACCCCAGTGAGGGGGTCGATCCGTTCGGCCGTGTTACGCCGGCATAGGCCCGGAAATAGCCGCCATGATTTGCCCGCTGGACCGGGGCGATGATGGAGATGGCGGCGCGCCTCACGCGGCCGTGGCCACCTCAAGCGCGGGATAGTCGGTATAGCCCTGCGCGGCGCCGCCAAAGAAGCTGGCGCGATCCGCTTCATTCATCGGCGCACCGGTCTTCAAGCGTGCGACGAAATCCGGGTTGGCGAGGACCATCTGGCCGTAGGCTTCCAGATCGGCCAACCCCGAAGCCACGTCAGCCCCGATCTGGTCGCGCGGACGACCGGGCCGGTTCAGGATCAGCGATTGCTTCCACAGCGCGCGTATGTCGCCCAGCAGCTGCTCGTCGCCGCTATGCGCGATGTGCAGGTAAGCAAGACCCAGCTTGTCGAGTTCGGCGACCAGGTAGCGGTAGAGGGCCGGGCCTTCCGCGCCTTCGTCGATCCCCCACATGGCTGTGCCGGGGGATAGGCGGATGGCCGTCCTGTCCGCGCCGATTTCCTCGGCAATCGCCGTGGCGACTTCGATGGCAAAACGGGCGCGGTTCGCGCTGGAGCCGCCATATTCATCAGTGCGCGTGTTGGCGCTTGGAGCAAAGAACTGTTGGACGAGATAGGCATTCGCGCCGTGAATCTCGACACCATCGGCGCCAGCCTCAATGGCGCGGCGCGCCGCACGGCGGAAGTCGGCGACGGTCCGGCGCACTTCCTCTGTCGTCAGTGCGCGCGGCGCGGGAATGTCCTTCATCCCTGTTGCCGTGAACATCTGACTCCCGGGCGCGATCGCGGAAGGTGCTACGGCTTGACGATGATGCGGCGTGTTGTCGGGGTGCGACATACGTCCCGCGTGCATGATCTGGATGAAGATGTGGCCGCCCTTGCCATGCACGGCTGCGGTCACCTTCTTCCATCCTGCGATATGCGCGGGCATGTAGATGCCCGGCGTCGTGAGATAGCCCTGTCCATCATCCGAAGGTTGAGTGCCTTCGGTGACGATCAGGCCGACGCTGGCGCGTTGGGAATAATATTCGGCGGCCTGTTCTCCCGGCGTGCCGTCGAACTTCGCGCGGCTGCGGGTCATCGGAGCCATCGCCAAACGGTTTGGCAGAGTATAGCGTCCGACACGGACGGGCGTAATTGATTGCTTCATCGTGTTCTCCTCGATTGGATTGCATGAGGAGAAGCTAAGGACTGCAGCGTAGCCGGATAAGCCAGCTTATTCAGATACAATCCATCGGCATAACGGGTACAACACCGGTCGATTCATCCTGCCATCCCGAGGAAATGGCGCTGGCCTAGCTCCGCGCGACCTTGATCGAATGACTTGTCGGCAGGAGGCGCGGACTCTTCCGCTATTGGCACTTTTCCGTTTGGTCGAATGTCCGCTTTGCGCCACCAGCACCATTCCATAACCGTTCATTCCGCGAATCGAGCCCTGAGCGAGATCGCCACCGATAATTTTGCGGCGCCGCTTGGTCGGCAAGCGCACCGGGCTCGACGCCGCCCAGTTTGGCCTTCTTGCGATTTTGTTTGATCTCTCGATGCACACAACGTGCGCAGTGGCCTCCTAACTGCTTGAGAGTTTTAAACTCCCGTTCCAATCCATCATTGGCTGTACCGGCGAGGCTCACGCAATCCTGTGCGAATTGGCAAGCCAACATGGCGCGAAATGCCGAGCGGCCTGTGCGATCAATCGGTTATCAAGCGGGGTGGCACTCCCCAAGCGGAGTCGCATCGAACAATGTCGTAGAATATCGTGGATTTTGGCGCGCCACTCACAAAATTGCGAACTCTTTTGTTATTGAAATCGCGATGTAATTTCGAACGAACCTCAATCGTGGCGCCGCGTCCGCGTTCGTAATTCCACTTCTCCGCGTCGGAAGCAGCGCTAGACCGCAGATTCGGGGCACTAGCTAATGGCCGGTAGAGTGTCGGTTCATTTCCTCCAAAAGCTCGCGCATTGCATCGAACTGTGTGCCGAAGCCCTTCCAATCTCCAGACTTCAATCGCTCCACTGCTTGATTGTAGCGATCAAGCGCCTCCCGTGCCTGACTTGCCGCTGGGCTTGTGGCGGGGATCTCCTCCGTCGTGCTTGACACTGCCGGCGCAGCGCCGGGTTCCGTGAACAGCGCTGACAGGGCCTCCGCGAGCGTCTCCTTCATCACCACATGTTCACCATAGGCTGCTATCACGCGTTTCAGCTCCGGCAGGTGTCCGTGCTCCGCTCGCAAATAGAGTGGCGATACATAAAGGATCGAGTTCTCGATCGGGATCACAAGCAAGTTCGCGCCGCGTATTACCCGCGAGCCCATTTGATTCCATAGCGTGAGTTGTTGCGATATCTCTGTATTCTGATTGATCCGCGCCTCGATCTGGAACGGCCCGTAGACGAGTTTCTCCTTGGGGAACTCGTAGACGATCAGTTTGCCGAAGTCGGGCGCGTCGCAGCGCGCGGCGAGCCAAGCGATCATGTTGTCGCGGCGGCTCGGTACCATGGGAAGCATGAGGAAGAACTCGGCCTGCGGCTCGCCGGGCAGCCGCATGATGATGTAATAAGGGGTCATCATTGAGGTGCCGTCGCCGCCCGGCTGGCGCGGGAACTGCCAGAGATCCTCGCGATTATAGAAAACGTCGGCGGCCTCCATGTGGTAGGTTTGATAGAGCCGCGCCTGAATCAGGAACAGATCCTCCGGATAGCGAATGTGCCTCTGCAAGTCGGCAGGCATGGCTGTGAACGGTTTGAACAAGCTTGGAAAGATGCGCTGGTAGGTCGCCGCAATCGGATCGGCGGGATCGATCAAGTAGAAGTCGACGGTTCCGTTATAGGCATCGACGATAACCTTTACCGAATTGCGAATGTAGTTGAGATTGATATCTTGCGCGGGCTGCGCAGAGGGGAAATAGGAACTCGTCGTATAGGCGTCCTGCATCCAGAACATTCGCCCATCGCTGATCACCAGATAGGGGTCATGATCGAGCCTGAGGAACGGGGCGATCGTGCGCACTCGTTCCTGGATATTGCGGCGGATCATGATCCGGCTGTCGGTTGTGATGTAGTTTGAGAGGAGCAGGTTCGCGTCGTTGAAGTAGTAAGCGAACAGCGTCCTCCACACCATCGCTCCGATCGGAACGCCGCCGGCGCCGTCATAGACCGCATAGACGTTGTCTTTCCCCTTCGGATAATCGAACTCCGGTGCGCTCCCCTTGACGATGACGTAGTCGTCGCTCTCTTCACCGAAGTAAATCCGCGGCTCGCGGATCTTGGGACCCCCGTCTGCAACAGGAGGAATATCCCGCAAATAAAACAGCGGCAGTCCTTCAGCGCTCTTGCGGGTGACCGGGCTCATCACCGCGCCATTGCCATGAGTAAACAGCAGGTGGCGGTTGACCCAAGTCTGGGCGTTCGGCGGCAGCAAGGAGGATCGCATTTCGCGAGCCGAGAGCATCACGCTTTGGTAGGAACCATCGAGCCAGTAGCGATCAACGTCAAAATCATGGAATTTGTAGTAGGTGCGGATCTCCTGAAGCTGCGCGTAGGTATCCGACAAGGGCAGCCAATCCCACAGCCTGATATTTTCGATTGTCGCCTTGTTGGCGTCCAGCGTCTTGAACGTAAGCTTCTGTTCGGCACCAAACGGCTTGGCTGCGATCTGATCGAGATTGTAGGCCAGCCTGGTGAGCGCAATATTGCGTTCGATGTAGGGCTTCTCCAGTTGCAACTCGGTTGGCTTGACGAAGAAGTGCCGGAACAGCACAGGTACCGCGCCGGTCAGCACGAAGGAGCCGATGCCAACGAGGATGAACGCGGCGGCAGGAAGCCGATACGTGCGTACCCGGAGGTTTGCCCACGCGGCGAACGCCGCGATGATCGAAAGCCCAATCAATAGCCACAGGCCCGGCAACGCGACATGTATATCGCTGTAGCTTGCGCCGACGACCACGCCGTTGTCGCCGTAGAGCAGCAGATAGCGGTCAAGACCATAGGACCACGCCTTCACCGCGAAGAGAAGACCGGCCAGCGCTGAGCCGTGGGCAATCACGGTGGGCGACATTGATCGACCGTGAGCGTCGTATTCGATGTCGCCCTGCACCCAGTAGATCGTTCCGGCGAAGAGCGCACTCAGAACGAGGTTGAGCAGCATCCAGTTCTTGATGATGATATAGGCAGGCAGTACGAAGAGATAAAAACCGATGTCCTTGTTGTAGAGCGGATCGTCTGCGCCATAGTGCACGTGATAGAGAAACTGCAGGAGGGCGCCCCAGTTGCCGACTTCTGCCGCGGCGACCAGCAGAGCGAGCAAACCTGCACCGCCTGCGATCGCCCGGGACCACAGCAGTCGCTCGCGCATGAACGCGAACAGATCTGACGGCGGCACACTGCCCGTGGGTGTCCACGCGGAGGCGGCGACAGCTTGTGTCGGCTGCCGCCGGGCAAGGCGCACAGCGAACAATCCGTTCAGCCAAAGGATGACGGCGGTCGCCGTCCAAACGGCGAAAAAGACGACGGCTTTGGCGCCGATCGCCGTCAAGAAAACCTGCAGATAACCGACCGAGGAAAACCACAGCCAATCGACCAGGAAGTCGCTCGCGAGCCCGAGCAGCATCAGGCAAATCCCGACGACGACGGCCGCGATGATCAACCCGACCATGGCGCTTCGCCTTGGTGCCTTCCGTCCGGGTCCAGTAATCCCGATCGTCATGGTTGGATGATAGCGGAATTGAGGGACGCTTTCCGCTTGATTTGTGGTCGGGATTGCGCGTCAGGCGGGAGGCGCGGAAGTTCCGTCGCCGGGACGACGGAGCGAGCGAGGCTGTTCCGAACCTTTGGAGCCAGGGCCGGAGACACCGATGGCTTCTTGGCCAAGTTAGCTTGATCCGGACAAGAGAAGCCGAGCAAGAGCGCGGCTCTTCCCCTCATGACGCCACGGCTGGTACATGCGCGCGCCGAAACGCCGGCGCGCATTTCTATGCCAGCGTATGCACGATCACCGGTCCCGCGACCGCCGTGGCTGGCCCGATCAGCAGAGGCGCGAGATTCTGCTCGATCCACGCCAGCCCGCGTCTGTTCGACTCCTCCGCACCCGCATGGTTGTTGAAGATGCTGATCGCCGTCACCGTGTCGTCGGGCGCATAGACCACGTAATAGGCCATGAAGCCTTCGACATCACTGATGATCGGAATGGCACCCTCCTTGATCCTGCGTACCAGCTCTTCGGCCATGCCAGACTTTGCTTTGCCCTGACGAATGGCGGCATACATGGGCTCCTCCTTCACCGGCGGGCCGCCCGCAGTCGCGACTGCCGCGACCATGCATGACGCCAAGAATAGCCGGGGCGCGCGGGCAGCGGGATTTCCCGCGTACTAAGCGTACGCCATCCCCCGCAACGACACCATGGAAAGCCGCACGCTCGTCGGTCCCAGCAGGTCCAGCTTGTGATCGGGCACGGTCAGGTACCGCGGCATCCAAGTTGATGCCTTGGCCATGACGGAAGCCCACCGGCGTTGATGGCATCCGTGTCCGGGTTCACAGTTTTATTCTGAATGGTGGCAATTTGGCGCGCCACTCAGAATAAAACTGAGAACTCTTATATAATTGAAATTGCTATATAACTTCGACGAGATCTCCCACCTCATGTAATCCTCGCATGTGCCCAAACGGAGAGCGGCCCGAGCCCGTTCGGGAGAAGAAGCCTATTGCGGTGCTCGCGTACTCTCTACCGCCGACGGCGCGAGTATCCCGACTATCTCGCCATGGAGTTGGTCAACGACGACGAATTGCAGCTTGCGGGTGGAAGACCTATGTTGGGTCTATCATCAGGCAGCCGCCCATCGTACGGCGAGGGTCTGCAGGGAATGCCTCACGGTGGATGGTTTGCATTTTGCACCGGAGGTAATGTCATGTTCATTGCTCCCACGCTCCAGAAATACCTAGCCGCTGAAAACATCCAATACGAGGTGATCCCGCACGAACTCAGCATGACGTCCACTCGCACGGCTGAGGAATGCCATATCTCGGGCGATCGTCTCGCCAAGGGCATCGTGTTGCGGCGCGACGGCAAATACATGCTGGCCATCTTGCCCGCATCGCATCACCTCCGCCTGTCGGAACTGAGGACAAAACTCGGCGATAATGTCCACATGGCCGATAAAACCGAGATCAATCGACTGTTCAGCGACTGTGCACACGGTGCAGTTCCTGCCGTCGGCAAATGCTACGGGCTGGATATCATCGTCGACGATAGCATCGAGGCACAGCCGGAGATCTATATGGAAGCCGGCGATCACGAGACGCTGCTTCATATGGGTCACGCGCAGTTTGCGCGCCTGATGGCGAACGCATTGCACGGGCGCTTTAGCGCGCACGACTGAGGATTTGCGCACCGCCCATTGCCTTTGCGGTCTTGGGCGGGAACCCCGGCCGAGAAGTCGCTGTCAATTGTTCAGGAGGGTGGCGGCGACAGCGCCGGGGTTTGTCTGGTCGGATCGCCCGGGAATGAAGCTTTCTGCTGTGATTTCGCACCCGATCGGTTGTACAGTTCAGAAAATGGGGGGCGCTGCTGCATTGCATCAATGCAGCTGAAACCAGGAACGGAGGCGCGCCATGAAAGTCAAAGACGTGATGCACAAGGGTGTCGACTGGGTCAGCCCCAACACCCCTATCGCCGAACTCGCCAAATTGATGCGGGCGCATGACATCGGCTGCATTCCGATTGGCGAGGACGACAAACTGATCGGGATGGTGACCGACCGCGACATCGTCTGCAAAGGGCTCGCGAGCCACAACTTCGATGCCGGCCGCGCGACGGCGCGCGATGTGATGACTGAAGGCATCCATTGCTGCCGGGAGGACGATGACCTCGCAAAGGCGATGCATCATATGGAGAAGCTGCAGGTCCGCAGGCTGCCGGTGATCAACAAGAGCAAGCGGATGGTCGGCATCATCAGTCTGGGTGACGTCGGCCGTTCCGCGTCAGGTGATTTGCTGAACGAGACCGTCAGGAGTGTTTCGGCGCATCACTGAAATGCGGCCGGCGCTCCTCTTGCGATAGCCTCCAAGCCGCACGATCTTGGCGGCGACGAATTTTCGTGCGCCGTCTTCGACGAAGAAATGCCGCCCGCCCGGCGGCGGATAAGCCGTTCAAGCCTGCGGGGAATGGCAGACCTCACCATTGCTGGCGCCGGAATCTGGCGCTCTACTGCGGATATTCATATGCAGGTCCTACCAATGCGTATCGCACCGTGCCTTTGCCGGCATAACTGCGGGTGACGTTGGAGAACTCCGCCTTCGAAGGTGCGCGCTGCCAAAATATCGAAAACAACCCCATGCAAAGGTGCAGGCGGCCGGCATGGAGGCGTCGAAAGCAGGTTGACACGTCGGGCAAATCACGGGCATTTCTTCACCATCCCGCAATCCTGTAAAACGCCCGTCGCTCCGCAGCCATGCGGCGCGCCGGTTGCGATTGCGGCTCGACGTCCTCGCCCACCATTGCAACTGGAACGCCCAACCGCGGCGATCGCCGGCGCGTGACCCAATCGCGCGCCTGCCGCGCCCGTGGCCGAAGGGAATCTCGACATGAACACCGCTCCCGACCTCACCGTTATGCCGACCACGATCACCGCAACCGACCCGATGAACGCCGCCGCCGCCCCGAAAATAAAGCTTCTGTCGCATGGATTCTCCATCGACCATCCGGACCCCAAGATCGGCGACCAGCTCATGGCTGATGCATTGGGGGTCGCCGACCGCGAAGCGATGCATGGCATGATCAGACAGTTGGTAAAGGCCAGCGTGAGCGGCGAGAGTCCCGACGAGGTCAACCTCTCCTTCATGATGTCGATGGTGAAGAGCATTCGCCCCCGGGATTCCGTCGAGGCCATGCTGGTCGCGCAGATGGTTTCCGTTCATGTCATGGCGATGCGATGTGCCCATCAGCTTGCGCAAGCGGACGATCTCGCTCGGCACGACAGTGCTGCGCGCGCGCTGGGCAGGCTTGCCCGCACCTTTCCCGCCCAGATCGAGGCGCTCAACCGCTACCGGAGCCAGGGCGAACCTGCCATTAAGGTGCAGAACGTGTCGGTGGGCGACGGCGGCAAGGCCATTGTCGGCAACGTCACGCAGCATGCGCGTGTGATCGTATCGGACAAGAATCCGGGGTCCGCGGCGCAAGATGCGCCGAAGGCCGCGCGCGCCAGGCCAAGGCGCGATTCCGCCGCGGCCAGGCGGGAAGCCCAGGCATGAGCGATCACGTCAGAAATACCGGCCCGATGCTGGCGAGCCCACGTTGCGGCGCCAGGACCCGTTCCGGCGGCACGTGCCGCTCGCCGGCGGTGCACGGCAGGAAGCGCTGCCGCATGCATGGCGGTGCTCCGGGATCCGGCGCGCCAAAGGCAAACCGGAGCGCGCGCAAGCACGGCCTGTTCACCAAGGATGCGATCGCCGAGCGACGGCGGATTCAGGCGCTGTTGGGGGAAGCAAGGAGGCTGCTGGAGGAGATGAAGTGAGTGACTTTCGCAATGAGCGCGCAACGCCGCCACAAAATCGGAATGGATCAACGGGCCGATAAGAGGAGCTCACCAATACCTGCCCCTCCCACCAAAAGGACCACGTTTATGGAACATTTTAACCTTTTTTCCACTTGTAAAGCCGAATGTAAAGTGTCAAGTAAAGCGTCAAGCGAAGGGGCTCCGATGAGCAAGAAAATGAGCCGCGCGCCGGTCTATCTTGGCATGGCGCAAGTCCGATTTAACCGGCTTCTAGCTTTGGATAACTACGCGCCCGCCATACAGGAAGCGTTGCGGAAGTTGGGATATCCCGACTTCAGGAAGGTGATGGCCCAAACCTTCAGCCTGAATTTGGCGGGATCGATCGAGGGCGGACAAGCCGTGCCCGCGACCGCCGTTGCTCAGTACGTATTTTCCAACATGGAAAAAACGCTTGGGTTCATCCTGCTTCAGGATTCTCTGACCTATATGGCAACCGAATACGATGTATTCGAAACTTTCTCGCAGCGGCTTCTCGAAGGGCTGCGGATTATCGACTCGACCGTCGGCGGCCTGAGCTATACGGACCGAGTGGGTGTTCGTTACCTCGACGCGGTTTTCCCTGACACGGGAGACGAGCTTTCCCACTACCTGAATCCCTCCGTGTTCGGATTGGTTGAAAAGATCAGCGGTGAGCTTACGCATTCCTTTTTCGAAACCCGAAGCCAGCTAAAAAATGCGACCATTGTATCCAGGGTTATTGTCCAACCCGGTCCCGTTGGTATACCTCCTGACCTACAACCACTCCTGCTTGAGTTGCCCGAGCGCTTTAAAAATCTAAATGGTCTGCATGCGATCCTAGATAATGACTGTTTTACCGAATCGCGAATGAAATATGACAGCGCAAAACTAAAATCAGAGCTATTTATGCTGCATGATGAAATTGAGAAAATTTTTAAGCTCACAGTTACGTCTCACGCTTTGGAAAAATGGAAGTGATTCATGACAGCCCTCCCTAGCACACCGACTGCGCGTTGGTTTTCAGGTGCTGTTTTTGCTGCCGCCACTATTGCCTTGCAGGTCGGAACTGGCGGCCTAGCAACAGGCGAGTATTATCGAGCCAAAGGCGACAAGGGATATGCCTTTGCACGCTATGATACTCCCGAAAAACAAAACGTTACCGAGCGCACGCCAACTGAGGATATTGCGCGTGTCCGCGAAGTTCTCAAATTGACCGTCACCGAGCTTGCAACTGTTGTCGGAGTTTCGCGACAGGCTGTATACGACTGGCTATCGGGGAAACCAGTTGCTGCCGATAATGCCGATAAGCTCTCGAGCTTGGGCCGCGCTGCGGACGTGGTAGCGACAGAAGTGTTAAATCCAGTGTTTGCGCTTCGCAGAAAGTTAGCTGGCGGCAGGACGTTTATTGAATTTGTGAAGGACGGGGGAGACGCAGAGCACGCAGCGCTTACGCTTGTGTCGATGCTTCGACGGGAGAGTGAACAAAGGGACCGACTGCAAGCGCGGCTTGCGGCGCGAAAAGACCGAAAGATAGGATCTCCCGTAATGGGTGTGCCGATGCACAATGAGGAAAGTTAGCTGAGGCATGGCCATTTGGGATAGCAGCACCAAATGGCGTCAAGGCCATCTATTGCCCAAACAGGCGCTGAGCGAATTGGGTCTCTTGACGGGCGACAACTCGGAATCCACAATCGCCATTGTCATATCGCATGATTGCGATTTGTCTCAAGCGCCGGATACCGAACCAATGATTGAGATTATTGTCGGTCGCAAGGTCGGCAAGGTGGATGGCAATTACACTTTTGCAAAGAATACTCGTCGGCTTCATCTGGAATGTTCATCGGGCTCAACGATTATCTTGATAGATATTTCCGCTACCGCGAAGATGGCGATTCCAAAAAATTCTTTACTTCAGCATGACCCCGACTCGCATGTGCGTCTGTTTTACGAAGAACTAGTCATACTCCAACGGTGGTTAGTTGCACGGTACCAGCGGTCCGCGTTCGCAGATGGCGTTGGACGCAGTGGACAAGAGCTGACCGAGTGATTTAATCGAGTCCTCGATCTGGGATCGCTGCTCATTGAGAGACGAAAGGAGCGTCACCAGCGATGACCCTGCTTCAGTGAATGCCAGCGAGTGTTCAGTTAGAGATTGGAACGCGGTGGCCGCGACATCCATGTTCCGCGCGCTTTTGGATTCCTGTTCAATAAGCTCAGTGAGTTGCATCCGGTATGCGCTTTGCCATTCTAGCAATTTGCCGACGGCAGCGTTGAGTTGCTTGAAATTTTCGCCGAATTGGTCGCTGATCTTGCTGTTGAAATCTCTGATGACTTCCCGAAGGGCCTCTATAAGAGCTTTGGAGTTATTCTCAGTCGCTCGTTCCACAAATTCAGTTAGTGAACGACGCAGAGCATCCAGTCGATCATTGTTGTCCTGCCGTTGGAGCTTAATTTCGGATATGAGTGACCGACCATCGTTGTCCGCAACGGCCTCTCGGAGCGCTGCGATCTGATCAACGAGATCGTCCACAGTTGCGCCCTCAGATTTTCTGTGCGAGCCGTCCGATACTCCGAATAGCAGAAGTCTTAGCTTCAAGGATAACGCTATGAAAACGCCGGCCACGGAGGCGAAGAAAGCCGTCTTCAGACCGGCCAGTAGCCCTGGAATGCTGGTTTCGATGTCGCTTACATCGAACCCATACAGTCCTTCGGCGATGCCAACAAAGGTGAAGAAGATCCCGGCGGTCGTGAACAGCGTAGGTCCATCGTGCGCGGTCTTCTCGTTGTAGGCAAAAAAATGAACGATCGAGCCAGCAACGCATAGAAAAATGACGGCATACTGCGTCAGAAGCGGGAGTTTCTGAAATTCAGCGAAAAAAGAGATTAGCCATAGCTGCGCGGTTTCCACTGGCTGCCTTCCCCATATCCGGTAAAAGTGCAAACCTTACCCCTGCAACCGGCGCTACACGAGTTCAATTCAAGGTCGAGGCGATATTTGGTGCGGAATAGCGTGGAGAAGATTGGCTGTTATCCGGGTTAATCCCCTAGAATTCATCGGCACTCCGACGCGTTTCGAACGCGAGACCTTTGCCGTCGGATGGCGCCTCGGCTCCCTGCTAAGCCAAATTACAGTTGGAGAAAAATTGAAGAAGCAACAAGCGGCGGCGACAAATTGATATTCAAGCTATTGAAATCGCTGGCGCTCCCTAGGGGAATTGAACCCCTGTTTCAGCCTTGAGAGGGCCGCGTCCTAACCGCTAGACGAAGGGAGCGTTGGCTTCAGCCAATAGCCTTGAAATCGGCTTGCTGCAAGACAGCCGAGACCTATTTAGTGGGTCTGATCCCGCGCCAAACCGCGCTTTGCGGGGTTTGCGGATGAGAGTTCAGGGTTCGCTGACGAATTTCAGCCGGCCGGCCGGTTTCAGGGTCCGCGCATCGAAGGTCAGGATTTCGGTCGTCCCGCCTACATCCAGCGTCACCACCAGGCGATCGCCGGCTACATCGGTGGAAACGATGCGGGCGCCTTTCGGCAGGCTCGCCGTGACATCGGTGGCGGCGGCCGTCACACTTCCCTCTGACCGGAAAAGACGATAGCCGACGGCGATCAAAACAGCCGTTACGGCCAAGGCCGTGGTAAGGCTCGCGATCAGCATCATCCGCCGCACCCGCGCAAACAGCGCGGCCTGCTCGGGGGTCTGTTCGGGTGCAACAGTCTCGGTCATGCAGAACTCTTTTAGGATGGGCTCTTCTTTGGAACTGGCTTCGAACAACGGTCAAAGCCTGCAAGTTACCGTCGGCGGCGACGAGGGCTCGACCCGCCTTGACCGCGTGCTGGCGGCGCGGCTTCCGGGACTGTCGCGCTCGCGGCTGAAAGCGCTGATCCTCGCCGGCCACATCGCCGCCCGAGGCGCCCCCCTCCGCGACCCCGCTTATCATGTCGCCAAAGGCGATACGATCACAATCGACGTACCGGAAGCCATTGCCGCCGATCCCGGGGCTGAGGATATCGCGCTCGATATCGTCTACGAGGACGACGACATCATCGTCATCGACAAGCCCAAAGGGCTGGTGGTGCATCCGGCCGCCGGCCACGAGACGGGAACCCTGGTCAACGCGCTGATCGCCCATTGCGGGGCCAGCCTTTCCGGGATCGGCGGTGTCAAGCGTCCTGGGATCGTGCACCGGCTCGACAAGGACACCACCGGACTGATGGTGGTGGCGAAGAACGACCGGGCCCACCAATCGCTGAGCGCGCAATTTGCCGACCATGGCCGCACCGGAGAAATGCGGCGCGGCTATATGGCTTTCGTCTGGGGCGTGCCGAACCGGCAGCGCGGCACGGTGGACGCGCCGATCGACCGGCATCCCCATGCGAGGGAAAAAATGGCGGTCCGCGACGGCGGACGCGAGGCGGTCACCCATTGGGAGGTCCAGGAAACCTTCAATGGGCGCGACGGCAAACCGGTCGCCGCATTGCTCGCCTGTCAGCTCGAGACCGGGCGCACCCACCAGATCCGGGTCCATCTCGCCCATATCGGCCACCCCCTGATGGGCGACGCCGTCTACGGCCCGCACTTCAAGACCAAGGCAAGCCATCTCGGCCCCCAGAGCCGGGCGGCCTTGGCCGCCCTCGACCGCCAAGCGCTGCACGCATATCTCCTGACCCTGGAACACCCCCAAACCGGGGTGATTTTGGAGTGGATTTCGGATTTGCCCGATGACCTCGGCCACCTCAAAGATTCCCTGCGAGCGGCGCTATGACGCAGGGCGGTCCGAAAATCTTTGATATGACAACAGGTTATAGCTGCCCCACGGAGACGTGACCCCCGCGATCCTTCCAAATGCCCCCCGGAATGGTGTATGTTGCACGTGCGTTGAATATCCAACGCGGAACATCGCAGCGCGACTGGCTTTAACAAAGCGGCCGCCTGCCTGGCCCGCCGCTATCGGGGGCCTGAACCACTGGAGGGCGCTAAATGGCCCGTACAGCTACCCTGCCGATTCTCAATGGAGAATCCGGCCTATCCCGTTACCTCGCCGAGATCCGCAAATTTCCGATGCTGGAACCCCAGCAGGAATACATGCTCGCCAAGCGCTGGCGCGAGCATGACGATCGCGACGCGGCGCACCACCTTGTCACCAGCCATCTCCGGCTCGTGGCCAAGATCGCCATGGGCTATCGCGGCTACGGCTTGCCGATTTCCGAGGTCGTCTCGGAAGGCAATGTCGGCCTGATGCAGGCGGTGAAGCGATTCGAACCCGAGAAGGGGTTCCGGCTCGCCACCTACGCCATGTGGTGGATCAAGGCCTCAATACAAGAGTATATCTTGCGTTCCTGGTCGCTCGTGAAGATGGGTACGACCGCGAACCAGAAGAAGCTGTTCTTCAACCTGCGCAAGGCGAAGAGCAAGATCTCCGCGCTGGACGAGGGCGATCTCCACCCCGACCAGGTGAAGCTGATTGCCAAGCGCCTCGGCGTCACGGATCAGGACGTGATCGACATGAACCGCCGGCTCGGCGGCGATGCTTCGCTCAACGCGCCGATCCGCGACGACGGCGAAGCCGGCGAATGGCAGGACTGGCTGGTCGATAACTCGCCCAACCAGGAAGCCATCATGGCCGAGCACGAGGAGTTCGATCATCGCCGGCAGGCGCTGAACGGCGCTATCGGCGTGCTCAACCCGCGGGAGCGGCGCATCTTCGAGGCGCGGCGTCTGGCGGAGGAGCCGATGACGCTGGAAGACCTCGCCGCCGAATTCGGCGTGTCGCGCGAACGCGTGCGACAGATCGAAGTCCGCGCCTTCGAGAAGGTGCAGTCGGCCGTGAAGGGCACCATCGCCAAGCAGGAAGCGGCGGCACTCGAAGCCGCGCACTGATCGAGGCGGATTGAACGAGACGAAAAGCCGGCGGCAACGCCGGCTTTTTTGTTGGGTCGAATTGTCGGATCGTCACGGGCGCTTATGACGAGCCAACAGCCCCTCAATAATAATCCCGCAAATATTCCGCGAGGCTGTCGGGCTGGTTGAGATTGTCCCAGTCGTAGAGATCGCCATACAGCAACGCGCTCGCCTGGGTCTTGTAGTCCGGCGACACGTCGTCGGCCTGCGGCAATCCCCGGCCAAGAATGTCGCGATAATCCCTGTAGTTCGCCGCGGTACCGATGAAGATGCAAACGCAATGGGCCGGCTCGGCATAGAGATAGCGGAGGTCGCCGCCGTTCTTGTGAATGACAAAGCGGTGCGCCGGCAGGGCACGCAGCGCCTTTTGCCCGGCAGCATCGTTGGCGATCTTCACGCGGAAGCCGGCCGAGGAGAGAAGAAAGCTGTTCTTCTCAAGGAACGGTTTGCTGGGCGCCTCCAGCGCGACCAGGAGCGAGGTGCACAGCAACAGCACGATGGCTGGAAATACAAAGGCCGTGAGGCCGCCGGCGCGAAACCGCCGCCAACGGCCTACGGCAACCGGCCAGATCAATGATGCCGACATTGGAAATACCCCCTCGCCGCCGCGGAGGCTACAATGGCAAAGGTCCTGCGCCAAGAGGGGCTGAACCGGCGGGCAGTTTCGGCCGACCAAGACAGGCGAAATGTCGGCTCGAGGAAGCCATGTCGATCACGCTGCAATCAACCGTCGGCGGCTTCTCCGCCGAGTTCATGCGCCGGCTGCCGGCCCTTGAGCAGGCCATGATCGCGCATGGGCTGGAGCCCTCGCAGTTCGTGATTTCCAAAGACCGCGCCTCGGCCGCGGTGCCGCTGATCGGGCCGTTCTTCTACGATTACACGGTGTTCGTCGGCGACGACAAATTTACGGTGACCGAACCGAACGACAGCGTGTTCCTGGAATACTTTTTTCGCCGCTGCATCGAGCAGGATGACCTTGCGCCGGACGAACTTTCCCCAGACGATCTGCGCCAACGCCGTCCCGGCTTGATCAGCCGCATCTTCCGCTGGATGGCGCAGCCGATCTGACGCTTGTGAGATTCCGGGTTCGCGCCGACGCGCGCCCGGAATGACGAACTCCCTACTCCCCTTGTTGCCTCGCCAACGTTGCCAGCGCGCAGCCTTCGCAATAGCGGGCGTCCTTGAAATCGATCCAGTCATGGGCATAGACCCGCTCGAGCGGAATGCCGTAACGCGCGCGCAGCACTTTCACCAGGATCCGCCAGGCCGCGATCTGCGCTTCGGTGGCGGGGCGCGTCACGTCGGGATAATTGCCGGCGAATTCCACGCCGATCGAATTGGAGCCGATCACCTGGTGATAGGTCGGGCCGTTGTCGATATATTTGTTGTCATTGCGATTGGCGCCGTCGCCATGGGTCGGCACCAGATTTTCCGCCACCGCCCAGTACACCGTGCCGTCGGTTTCCACCCAGACGGTGACGCCGCGCCGCGTCGGGTTCTTCGACTGCTCTTGCGCGCCGCCACGCGCCGAGCCGGCGGGGCCCTCGGTCTGATGCACGATGATGTTGCGCCAGGGATGAGCCCTTGTCACGTCACCCCATGGGGCGAGCCAGACCATCTTCAGCCCGGGAATCCCGGGCGTACCCGTGCCGCGCGCGATGGCCCCAAGATCAGGTGTTTGCGCGGAGGCCGAAGCAGCGATCACGACGGCGAACAGCGCCATTGTCAGCAGGCGGAGATGCATGTTGAGTTGATAGCACGCTCAGGCGAGCTTCCGCAGCTCCGGCTGCTGCGCGGGCGCGAGCGGAGGTGATGGCGACGGGTCGTAGACGGCTTGGCGGTTCTTGCCGTCTTTCTTGGCGGCATAGAGCGCGTGGTCGGCGGCGGCCATCAGCCGGTCCGGGTACGGGCCCATCTCACGGCTCCATTGCGCGACCCCGATCGACAGCGAAATCGGAATTTCATCGCCGACACAGGCCGCGGCATCGGCGCGGCACACATCCAGGATGCGGCGTGCGATCATCGCGCCTTCGCGCAGCGTGGACGCCGGCAGCACGATGCAGAATTCGTCGCCACCGGTGCGCGCCAGCATATCGCCGGGCCTCAGCCGCGTCTGCGCCATCAGGGTGAAATGCTGCAGGCAGGCGTCGCCCGCGGCGTGGCCATGGGTGTCGTTGATCAGCTTGAAGCCGTCAAGATCGATCACCAGCAGCGCAAACGGCTTGCCGCTGCGTTCCGAGCGCGCGCATTCCTCGGTCAGCCGCTGCAGCAAATGCCGCCGGTTGCCGACGCCGGTGAGATCGTCGAGCAGCGCCAGATCGGCGACTTCGCTGCGCAGCCGGTCGACCGCCATCAGCAGGAAGCCGAAATTCAACGACAATGACAGGAACATCAACACCAGCACCAGCACCGACTGAACCGGATTGGCGTGGATATAGGAGTAGTCACCGCCGATGCCCAGCAGGCCGCCGGCGGCACGAAGCGCGTACAACGCGACAATGAGAATGGAGACGATGCCGGCGAGCCAGGCGCCGTGATTGATATCGCCGTCGCGCCGTGTCAGCAACAGCTTCAGCGTCAGCACCAGCGGCGCCGCCTGGCCCACCGAATAGACGAATATCCGCATCGGCACGCTGTCGTAGCCGACGATGAAAAAGACAAGCGTGGCGAAAGTCAGTCCGGTGATCAGCGCAGCGTCGCGCCAGGCGACTGGCTGACCGTAAAATCGCCTGATGCCCATCGCGGCAAGACATGCAGCGAAAATCATGGTGGTGCCACCGGCCAGCAGCGTCAGCATCGAAGGAATCTCGAAGCGCAGCATCGCCAGTGCGGCGCCAAGCGCGGCGGCAAACGCCGAGGCGGTCCAGAAACGCGCGGCTTCCAGCCCGGGGTAACTGCGCGCGACATAGGCCCAGATCAGGCCCAGCGCGAGAAAATTGATGACGAACACCGTCCAAAGCGTCGGAACGCTCAGCATCTATGAATGCAGGAGCCAAACGGCCCTGCCTCCCCTGTTATCGAACGACCCGCCCATGACCATCCCTGATTCAGCAGTAAAATGCAGCCGTGGCGCTTAACGGACTCTCACCGCGGAATCGGCAATCCATACCGTGGTTTTGAAATCATGAAGAAGCGCCTTCGTTGTTCCGGATCGACGCAATGGGCGCCTTCGCATTGGCGCATCGTTAACCCTGGAGCGGAGCGTCAGACGCGCTGATGTTCACCTCCGGCGTCATCGCCGGTGGCGACAAGACGATGGCGAGCGAAGATTTTCGCAAAATCGCACTCAAAAACGCATAACAGCTGTGGATAACGCGATGACACCGGCGTGACAGTACGGGGCAGCGGCCTGCGAATCTGCTGGGATTGCATTTGAGGATGTTGCGAGGCTGGCCCTCCGCCGAGCATGCCTCGTGTCGCGTTTCCATCCATTAAACCCTGAGAGGATACTATGGCTAAGAAAGCGAAGAAGGCGAAAAAGGCGAAGAAGGCGAAGAAAGCCAAGAAGAAGTAACGTTCAAGCCCGGGTGGGGCCCAAGCTCCGCCCGGGCACCCAGCCAAGGCGAAGCGATATTTGGAGACGGCGGGCCCTGCGCCCGCCTTTTTGATTCTTGAACCATGCGTGGTCGCGCCTCATCTCTCGGCAAACGCCAGCCGGATACCGAGCGCGGCAAAGCCGCCGGCGAAGCCGCGGCGCAGCCAGCTCATGACCCTCGGCCGCGTGACGATGCGGTCGCGGACGCTGCCTGCAAACAGGCCGTAGACCACGAAGACCACGAACGTCATCGCCATGAACGTGCCGCTCAGCTCCAGCATCAGAAGCAGCGGGCGAGGCTCGTCCGTGGCGATGAATTGCGGCAGGAACGCCAGGAAGAAGATCGACAGCTTTGGATTGAGGATGTTGATCAGGAAACCGGTGACGACCACCCGCTTGAGCGAGCGCGCCTCGAGGCGCGCATCGACCGCGAGCGCTCCCTGCTCGCGCAGCACCTGGAAGGCCATGTAGAGGAGATAGACCACCCCGCACCATTTCAGGGTCGCGAACGCCAGTGCGCTGGTGTGCATCACCGCGGCCAGCCCGAGCATGGCAGCGCACATCGACGGGACAATCCCGAGCGTACAGCCGAACGCCGCGGCAATGCCGGCCCGCGACCCCTTGGTCAGCGCGGCCGCCAGGGTGTAGAGCACGCCGGTGCCGGGCGAGGCGACCACGATGAAGGCGGTCAGGAGGAACGCGAGCGACATCGACGGTCTCCGATCAGTTGGAATCCAAAAGGAATTTTGGAAATTCTAGCACGCGCGGGAAGCCATGGCGCGCCCGGCGGGAAGTCATGGCGCGCCCGGTTGCCAAAGCCTTGCAGCCGTATAAGGGTTGCCGCGCAAGATCTTCCCGACATGGAGCTGGCCTGATGACTGCGATCCGTGGAGCCGCCGCCGCCGTGACGGGTGCTGCCAGTGCATCGGCCGGGCGCTCGCGCTCGAACTCGCCGCGCGCGGCTGCGATCTGGCGCTGGCCGATCGCGACGAGGCCGGGCTGCAGGCGGTCGCCGCCGAGATCGGAAAAGCCGGCGCGACGAAGGTCAGCGTGCACCGCGTCGACGTCTCCGAGCCCGGCCAGATCGAGGCCTTCGCGCAAAACGCTGTCGCCGCCCATGGCGGCCTCAACATCCTCATCAACAATGCCGGCGTCGCCCTGCTCGGCCAGTTCACCGAGATCGACCAGGCGCAGATGGAATGGCTGATGAACATCAATTTCTGGGGCGTGGTGCGTTCCACCCGCGCCTTCATGCCGCATCTTTCGCAGCGACCCGAGGCCCATATCGTCAATCTCTCCTCGATCTTCGGCATCATCGCGCCGCCCGGGCAATCGGCCTATGCGGCGGCGAAATTCGCGGTGCGCGGCTTTTCGGAAAGCCTGCGGCATGAGCTGGCGACGGCGAAAAGCCCCGTAAAACTGTCCGTCGTGCATCCCGGCGGCGTCGCCACCAACATCGCCCGCAACTCCCGCACCGGGGTAGGCATGACAGACAATGCCCGCCGCGCGCAATCGATCGAGCGGTTCGACGCGGTGGCAAAAACCACGCCCAAGGCGGCCGCGCTGCGCATCATCGAAGGCATCGAAAAAAACCAGCCGCGCATCCTGATCTGCAACGACGCCCGTTTCATGGACCTCCTGCAGCGGTTTCGGCCCGCCACCTATTGGTCTGTGCTGCAGCGGCGGATCGAGAAGGCGATGAACGCGGGGAAGTGAGGGATTTGAATTCGTCGTTGCGACTCCGCGAAGTATTCTGCTGAATTGGACCATCGATGCATTGGCAACGGCGGTGAGCTCCCCTCCCCCCGCGAAGCGGCGGGGAGGGGTCGGGGGTGGGGGGTGCCTCGGCGGACTCGCTGCCAGAGGAGCAAACCGATAGACCCCCCACCCCCGACCTCGAGAGCGAGCTTTGCTCGCCTCGGACCCCGCCACGCGCGAGGGCGCGTGGAGGGAGGGGAGGGATTGCGCTCGGACTTCTCTCCGTCATTGCGAGCGAAGCGAAGCAATCCAGCTTTCTTTCTTGTTGCACGATGGATTGCTTCGTCGCTTCGCTCCTCGCAATGACGGCAACACACACCTTCGCGATCTCGCCGCGCCTTGCGCGCGAGGTTTGGCCGGTTCGTTCGGCCCTCTGCAAACAGAGGGCGCAGGGAATGCCGGGCGTCCGATGCGCCCGATAGCCGCGTGTGCGGAAGTAGTGGTAGTGAGCACACGCGTTGTCAGGTCACACCGGGAAACACCCGGCATTCCCCGCGCAATGGTTTACGGCTTATGTCGTACTCTCCCCGGCGATCGGGCTTTTTTGTCACCATCGCCGGCGGGAATTTCTTCCCGCCGACTTGACGCCAGCGTCGAGGCGTCAGGACCACACGATTTTGCCGTCCGCCTCACGCGCCGTTCGTCAAAGGCGCTTCCAGCGTCCACCGCATCCCGACCCGCATTCGTGACGATCGCGAAACGCCCCTCAGATTGGGACGGGACGGCAGCGCTTATAAGGTGATTTGCACTTTCGGAAAACCAGAATATTTTTCGCGGAAGGGCTGGACAGGCCATTCAGTGATTTGCCCGTCGGGTGGATTAAATACCTAACCCGACGCGTGACCGGTGAGGACGATTTGCGAACGTCGGGCGATCGTACACGTCGCTCGTCCTGCAAACGGTCGTCATGCCCCGCGAAGGCGGGGCATCCAGTAATCGCCGCGGCTAGCGATGAAATCGAGAGGCTGCGGCGTACTGGATCACCCGCTTTCGCGGGTGATGACAACCGTGGGTGCGGCGGAATGACGGCGCCTAACTCACCGCCCGACCAGCTGGTCGGCGAAATAGGCGATGGTCTTGCGGTAGATCGTGGCGTGATTCCATTCGCGCATGGCTTCGAAATTCGCGCTGCCCTCCTCGTAAGAACCGCCCATCTTGAAGCCGTTGGTGTGCAGCAGGTTGGCGGTGGAGGCGAGCACGTCCGGCACCGAGTGGCGCAGATCGACGCGGCCGTCGCCGTCGAAATCGACGCCGTACTTGATGTAGGACGACGGCAAAAACTGCGTCTGCCCGATTTCGCCGGCATAGGCGCCGATCAGGTCGCGCAAGGGAAGATCGCCGCGCTGCACGATCTTCAACGCCGCCAGCAATTCGCCCTGGAACAGCTCGGTGCGGCGGCAATCATGCGCCAGCGTGGCGAGCGTGCGGATGACCGGCAGCCTGCCCATGTCGCCCTTGCCGAAATCGGTCTCCAGCCCCCAGATCGCGACCAGTATCTGCCGGGGCACGCCGAACTGCGCCTCGATCCGCGAGAATAGCGCGGCATGCCGCTGCAGCATCGCCCGCCCGCCATTGATGCGCCCTGCGCCGACGCGGGTCGAGACATACTGCTCGAACGACTTGTTGAAAGTGTAGCGCTGGCGGCGGTCGAAATTCAGCACGGAGGCGTCCTCCGTGACACCAACGAATGCCTGTCCGGTCACGCCTTGCGAAATGCCGGCGGCCGCCGCCTCCGCCGAGATGCTCGCGACAAAACTGTTGAAGTCGCCGCCGCATTTGGCGGCAAGTGCGGGAGTAGCGAGGGTGACAACGCAGACGAGGATAGCGAGGCGGAGGCGATGCATAAGGAGATATTCCTACAAAACGATGATCTCCATGCCTCTTAGCACCTCCCATCGCTTCTTTCGAGAGCCGGTCACGGTGACCCGCGATCCACGCTATAGCTCCGGCCGATATGAAGAAAGAAACGGAGAGTAGCGGACTGCCGGACGGCCGGTGCGAGAGTTCGATGAGAGCTCAACGGAAATTCCAGCTTCCGGATTGGGGAGTTCAGCCACACAGCCTCCAGATAACAGCCGTTGCAATATACAACCTTTGAGTTAATCTCCTTGCGAAACGGCGGGAGTTTCCGATGGGCCCTACCATGCAGATGCCACCTCAGCGCAGGCCTGCCACCACGTCGCAGCGGGCGACAGTTCGTGCTCCGGCAGAACGAGATCCAAGCCCAAGCTCGGAAGAATTAGCGCGAGCGGCAGCGCAGGAGGAGGCAGACAGGCTTGAAACCCAAAAGCGGGAATCTGCAAGACTGGAACGCGAAAGAGCCGAACAAGAGGCTGCAGCGCGAGAACTTCAAAGAATCGAAGCGGAGCGTCTTGCCAGAGAACACCGGGAACGGGTGCAGGCTCACTATTCTTACGTGCAAGATAAGTGGGATTTGTTTCAGCAGCTCCGGCACGATGCGCCGCCTGTGTTGTTGGCACTAGAGAAAAAATACGAGCTGGAGGCGTTTCACAAGTTTCTCGCGGCTGAGACGCCCCGAATTCTGGATCGCAGTGCGATCGACCGCTTCGAAGCGGAGATAAATTCGCAGGCCAAAGAGGCAGAGGCAGCTTTTCTGGCCATCAAGCAGTCGCTCGAATCCACCTCGCTTTTCAACAATCTCCGTAAGCTGCTTGGAAACGCCAAGCTGCTTGAGCTCCTGCGCAAATGTAAGGTCTCCGTTTCCGCGCCGGAACTCGGATCGCCTGGACGCGAAGCTGTGGCATCGGCCCGCAAATTCCTGCGGCGTGCATGGAGCGGCCGCTTGGATCTGCAGGCCCAGGGATTATTTTCCGTCCACCGTTGCGCGGGCAAGACAATCATGCATCTGGGATCGAGTGCATTCGGCAGCATTTTTATCACGTTGCCGCAATCTCTTGAGCCAGAGGCTATGGCAGAAGCCTTTTTGTCGGAGATAAAAAAGGCTTCATCCAAGTTTATCCCTCAGAACGGAACGCTTGCGGTCGTCGATGGAGATCATCAAAGCATAAATTATCAACGCATCTTCCAAAGCAATATCGTAGTGCGGTCGGTAAAAGATGATTGCGAGGGGCTGGCGAAGAATCTGCACGAGATGCTTGGGCGAGAGCCTCCCAATGCGGACAATACGGCCTTGCATTTTGGCGTACCGGCGAGTCAGGGCGAGTTGAACAGCGTATTCAAGGCGGGCGGAGCAGATTGGGACTTGTGGAGCGACGTTGCTCCGCTCTGGGCCAACCGCGCGGGGCGCCACGGGTTTGATAGGACAAGCAGTGCGTCGTCGCAGCAGATACTGGATTCTCTTTCGACGTCGAAGAATGTAATCATCGTGGTCGCCCATGGAGACCAGCGCAAGATTTATCTGCCGGCGCCGCCTCCCGAGGGATCCGAGCTATCTGCCGAGCAGATCATTGCGCGAAAGGCGGAAATCAGCGCGAACAAACCAGTCGTCTACCTTTTCTGTTGTGAAACGGCCGAAATTTCGGACCTGGGCAGCTTTTCACAAGTGCTGCTGGAGTGCGGCGCCGCCGCTGTCATCGCGCCACAAACAAAAATCGATGCCGAGCGAAGCGTTGATTTTTTTGAAAGCATCGTAGACCGCAAAACGAAGTCCGGCGACAATTCCCTGACGAACTTGAAAGAGGCGAAGCGCTCGTCCAAATATAGTGAGATGGAGATTTGGCTTGGCTGATTTTTCCGAAACGCTCTCGAGATATTTTTCGCTGTATGGGCCCGCACCTGCTTTTGGCGGCAGCACTGGGAGCGAAAATAAGCGCCAGGTTCAGCTCTTTGGCGGCGTGGCTCTTGGTGCCGTTTGCAAGGTCATCTATGATGCCTTCACGAGTGCCGGAAACCTCGGGTGGAAGGTGTTCGCGGTCGCGCTTATTGCGAGTCTGGTCGTCTTCCCCCAGTTGTACTATTCAGGCGGACTGAACAGAAAGAAACTCACATTCGCGCACTGGGCCCTCGCCTTCCAAAATGGGTTCTTTTGGAGTGTGGCACTTTCTGAATTGACGAAAAAATTGGGATAGTCGCGAGGATACGGCTGCTCGCGCGACCGGCTTAAGCGCAACGTCGGCCGCGGTCTGAACAAATTCCCGGCGAGACCACCGCCCGGCCGCCGCCCCTCACTCGCCGCCGTCGATCTGGCGGCCCATCAGCGCGATGGCCTTCTGATAGACCCCGGCCGCATTCCAGGCCTCGATGGCGGCGAAGTTGGGCTCACCGGGCTGGTATCCCGCGCCTGCGCGCCAGCCGTGCGCCCTCAGGAAATTCGCCGTCGAGCTTAGCGCGTTGGCAGCATTGTCGAGATTGCCGGTGCCGTAGGCCAGGATGTTCTTGGGCAGGAACTGGGTCTGCCCGACTTCGCCGTGCATGGAGCCGCGCTGGCTAGGCGACATCGTACCGCGATCGATCAATTGCAGCGCCGCGTAAAGCTGCTCCGTAAAATATTCCGGCCGCCGGCAGTCATAGGCAAGCGTTGCGATCGACGAGAGCATGTTCTGATTGCCGCGCTGGCTACCGAAGCCGGTCTCCATCCCCCAGATCGCGATCAGCGGACCGGGCGGCACGCCATAGCGCTGCTGGATCGATGCGAACAGACCTGCCTGGGATTGCTTCATGGAGCGTCCGCGCGCGACGATGGTCGCCGCACCCCGCTTGGCGAGAAACGCATCGAGCGAGAGACCAAAACTTCGCTGGCCGCGATCGGCATTGATGGTCGCCTGGGCGTAGTTCGTCGCCATCAGCGCCGAGACGGCCGATGCGCCAATGCCTTTTGCTCGCGCTTCGCTTGCGAACTCGCTCTTCCATGCCTCGAAGCCGGCGGCCGAACTGCCGCAATGGGCAGCGCGGGCACAGGCGGTGAGGCAGACGAGGATGGCCAGCGCGACGAAGGCAGACGAAGTAAATTCTTTGCGCTTGGTCATGAGAAACTCCCTGGATAAGCGAACTCTAAAGCGGATTAAGCCACGCTGGAACTACTAAACGCCCTGCATTAAGCCCTATCTTCGTTAACTGCTTTCGTCTCTGAAGCAATTCTTCTTGCCACATCTTCCCTACGGGCCTCGCTGTGGCGGCCTCCCATACTCTGCATATTGCATCAGATAGACTCGATGAATCGATACTCGTTAGGGTGCTAAAAACCTCAAGCGATTCTGCCGCATTCCTCTGAATGACCGGATCGTCGCTGGCTTGGGCTAGAACTGCAGACCACAGCTCTCCAGTGTCTCCGGACCAAAGCGGCCCGTCTGGCTGAGTGAGAATTTTCGTATAAAGACTTTGATTCTTGAGCCGCAGAAAAGCAAATACCGACTTACGCCGGAATCGATCCACTAAATCGTTTGCAATTCGCTTTGCGAGACGGCGTGTGATTTCATCCACCAGCACTTGGCTGTCTCGCTTACCTGGCTTCTGTATGTGTGCATCGATCTGTTCTATCTCTCTCTGATTTGCCGCAGATATCAACTTATCGAAGATCGATACCTCACGATGAACATTCTGTTCACCGTCGCGTTCAGAGTCCTTGAATGAGGTTACAACGTCATACAAACTACAAAAAAGCGCTCTTCGAGATGGAGCCGGTAGTTGTGACGCGATGGCGACCACCCTTTCGAAAGCAGCAATGCTGGCAAGCAATTTTGCCTCAGCCACCTCGCGATCATCCTCGGTAAAAGCCTCTATCTTTGCGACAACCGTGTTCCGATAAAGCGAACCCATTGTAGTAGCTAGACGGTCAAGTCCCGAAACAAAGCTCATACTGTCGCTTGAAAGCAAATCGCTTAACTCAGATGCATCAAACGTCGGCTTTTTTTTAATCTGATCTAGGACCTGGATTAGCTCTTTCTGGGTCATCGCGGGTGGACGATCAAGCAGCGCAACAGTTTCATAAGACCATTGATGACTCATGCGAGAAAACTGATCCGAACCAAATTTACAAATTTCTGATAGCCGATCTTTTTTCGCTAATGATTTGACTTCCGCTTGCTCAAAAATACTGGCTAGCGTTTCCGCTCGTTTCTTCTTCTCATCGTCCGCACCGATGAAAGAAAACGTAAATCCATCTTCACCAGACAGAAGATGGTCCAGAAATCTGCTCGCAAAACGCTCATCTTCTTGCCGGAGAATCGCCGAATACAACAGCAACCGCCAATTAACCTCGTTCGACCCATGTCGGGCTATCGACTCGCGAAGCAAGCCTATATGACGCGCCAAGCTCTTTAGGCGTCGTGGCGTTCCAGGCAAAATGTCAACGAGTCTAAAGATTGCGTCTGTCGGAAAAAAATCAGCCGCCTCTGCCATACACTTTCGGAAATAGAAAAGTTGCTGCTCCTCTGACAAGGGCGGCAAGCGAAATTGAAAATCCAGAATTTTCTCCAAAAAGCCCTCTCCAGAGCCTTCTGTCGAAATATGCTTTTGCAAAGCAGCTATGACTGGGGCTTCGTCGAACGGGAGTAAAAAGGAAAATCCAGGGAGATCCAAGACATCACGAACGATCAGCAACACCCTTGGCAGAGCTGACGCATCCAATCGATCAATGTCATCTATAACGATAATGATGCGCCGTTTTTGCTCTACGAGCGCGGACCGAATCTTGGCGAGATCACCCTCGCCAAACTGAAGAGACTCAGATGCGCTAGAAATAACGCCGCCTGCCCCGTAATAATTCGGTACTAAACCAGATAAATTTTTACCTTTGCTGGCTGCCCAGTTTCTTGCTTCTCGCAATGTTTTAGAAAAGAGCGTATTTTCAATTTCTACACCGGCATCCTTGAGTGCATCGTAGATAGCGACGCTCAAGGCGTGAAAAAGGGTATCTTTATTTTCCGCTGCTATCTTGAAATTTACCGCTACATGACCTTCTTCAGCGGCCCACTTACGAATCCAGTCCGCGACTGTCGTCTTTCCAAGGCCCCAAGACCCGAACAAACCTACCCGAACTGACCAGTTCGCTTCGGCGGGCTTCAAACACTCATAAATTTGCCTTGCAAGAGGCTCGCGCGCCAGTTCGTCTTTGGCGCCAGACGCATCGTGACCGTTACCAGCCGCCGGCGCCATCGTGAGCCGCTAATTGTCCAGGAACGACCGCAGTTTGCGGCTTCGGCTCGGATGCTTCAGCTTCCTTAGCGCCTTCGCCTCGATCTGCCGGATACGTTCGCGCGTCACGCTGAACTGCTGGCCGACTTCTTCCAGGGTGTGGTCGGTGTTCATGCCGATGCCGAAGCGCATGCGCAAGACGCGTTCCTCGCGCGGCGTGAGTGAAGCCAGAACCCGCGTCGTGGTCTCGCGCAAATTGGACTGGATCGCGGCGTCGATGGGCAGGATCGCGTTCTTGTCCTCGATGAAATCGCCGAGATGGGAGTCTTCCTCGTCGCCCACCGGAGTCTCGAGCGAGAGCGGCTCCTTGGCGATTTTCAGAACTTTCCGAACCTTCTCCAGCGGCATGCCGAGCTTCTCGGCGAGCTCTTCCGGCGTCGGTTCGCGGCCGATCTCGTTGAGCATCTGGCGCGAGGTGCGCACGATCTTGTTGATGGTCTCGATCATGTGCACGGGAATGCGGATGGTGCGCGCCTGGTCGGCGATCGAGCGGGTGATCGCCTGCCGGATCCACCACGTCGCATAGGTCGAGAACTTGTAGCCGCGGCGGTACTCGAACTTGTCGACCGCCTTCATGAGACCAATATTGCCTTCCTGGATCAGATCGAGGAACTGCAGGCCGCGGTTGGTGTATTTCTTGGCGATCGAGATCACGAGCCGAAGGTTGGCCTCGACCATTTCCTTCTTGGCCTGGCGCGCCTCGCGCTCGCCCTTCTGCACGCCGTGCACGATCTTGCGGAATTCGCCGATCTCGAGCCCGGTCAAGGCCGCCAGCGACTGGATCTCGTGGCGCAGCTCCTTGATGCGGTCCTTCTCGTGATGGACGAAATTCTTCCAGCCTTTTGCGGAGAGTTTCGAGACGCGGTTCAGCCAGCGCGGATCGAGCTCGGAGCCTTGGTAATTGCGCAGGAAATCCTCGCGCGCGACGCCGTGGCTGTCGCCGAGACGCAGCAGGCGGCCCTCGAACGAGACGAGCTTCTTGTTGATGTCGTAGAGCTGCTCGACCAGTGAATCGATACGGGCCTGGTTGAGCCGCAGCGACTTCACCTCGACGATGATTTCGTCCTTCAGCTTCTTGTATTTGCGCTCCTGCGCCGGCGACAGCGTCTCGTTCTGCAGCTGGTTGGAGATGTCCTGCTCCTGCAGGCGGCGCAGCTTCTTGTAGTTGTCGGCGATCTTGTCGAAGGTCTCCACCACCTTCGGCTTCAGCTCGGCCTCGATGGCCGCGAGCGACATCTGGTTTTCGAACTCGTCGTCGTCCATGTCGCCGTCGGCGGCGGTTTCCGACGTGCTTTCACCCTCGCCATCCGCGCCGGGGGCAGCGGCGGGCGCCGCGCGGAACGGTGTCGGCGCGGGCGGTGCGGCCGGAGGCGCGACAGCGGCGGGCATCGCGGCACCCTCGCCATTGACTTCCGCCGATGGCTGGCCGTCGGCGCCGACGGGGGCTGATAGCAGCGGGTTCATGTTGTTCTTGGCGTCGGGGCCGGCATAGGTGGCCTCGAGATCGATGATGTCGCGAAGGAAGATCTTTCCCTCGTTGAGCTCGTCGCGCCAGATGATGATGGCCTGGAAGGTCAGCGGGCTTTCGCACAGCCCTGCGATCATCGCCTCGCGGCCGGCCTCGATGCGCTTGGCGATCGCAATTTCGCCCTCGCGCGACAGCAATTCGACGGTACCCATCTCGCGCAGATACATGCGGACGGGATCGTCGGTGCGCTCGCCGGGCTCGGATTTCTTGACTTCGGTAACGGCCTTCTGGGTGACCTCGACCAGCTCGTTGTCGGTTTCGTCCTCGGCGTCTTCCTTGGTCTCTTCCTCGGAGTCGGCGTCCTCGGCCTCGGAGACATTGATGCCCATGTCTGAGAGCATCGACATGATGTCCTCGATCTGCTCCGGCGAGGTGGTGTCGGACGGCAGCACTTCATTGAGCTGATCGAAGGTCACGAAGCCACGCTTCTTGGCCTGCTTGATCATCTTCTTGACGGCGGCATCGGACAGGTCGAGCAACGGCGAAGGAGCTTCGGCTGAATCCTTCTCAGGAGCGTCCGCTGCCTTGTCGTCTTTTTCCTTGTCCTTCACCTGCAGCGTCTTTGCCTTGCTGGCCATTCATTGCTCCCGAAACGCGCTTCATCCGAGGATGCATCGAAGCATCCACATGAAACCCTGAACTCAGTTGTGACGCCGGAAAGGGCGGCGCAAACGTCTCGCCACCCTTAACTCTCTCTCGCGGATATTTAGTCCTATAGCCGTAAGGCTCTTAAGCTTCGCTTAACCCTGTTTTTGCCGCCAAACCTTGGATTTGGCGAGTCTTTTCGCGGTTCCGGCGACCGCCGTCCGCATGATTTTCAAGTCAGACGGTCTTCTGGAACCGGCCGGAGGACTCCCCGAATCCCTCGATCAGGGCCTCGGTGCCGTCGACTTCCTCAAGCCGTGCCTTGACGTCGCGCAGCCACGCCATGTTGGCCTCGCTGGACACCTCGCCCAAAGCTGCTTCCGCGTCCTTCAATTCCCTAAGTAATGAGTGCCATTGGTGATGCAAGGAGACGAGCTGGTGCCAGGTGGCCAGAACGTCCTCCCGCGCCGCATGGGCCTTGGCGCCCCACACCGCCCCGGTCGTGATCGCGCCCTCAACCCTTTGAAGAAACTGCGAAAATCCGCTCCTCTCGAGATCGGCCCGCATTTTCTCGGCCTGCTCCTCGGGCTCCGGTGAATGGTGGTGGTCATTGGCGAAGGCGGCGATGATGCCGGCGCGCAGCTTGTGGGCCTCGGGGTGGGCCAATTCCAGCGCCGCCACCTCCTCCAGATGGTCGTGCAGCAGCCAGGGGTGATTGATCAGGGTCTGCAGGATCAGCGCCTCGCGACGGGACAGCGCGCTGCGCTGGCCGCGCATGATCGGGCTCAACGCGAGCTGGGCGCTCGCCGCCTGGTAGGGCCCCCGGGCCAGGCCCGGCGGGCTGCCTGGCTGCGGGCGGCCGAATCGGCCCGGCCCGCCGGGCGCGCGCGGGGTGAAGCGGCGGGGTGATTCGCCGCCCCCGCCCCCGCGAAAATTGCCGCGGCCGTAGCCGCCGCGCGCGGTGTCCGGCGCGAAGGTCCGCTGCAGCCGCTGGGCGAGATCCTCCCGATAATAGCGCCGTATCACCTCGTCGCGGATGCCGTTGGTGAGTTCGCCGATCCGCGCCTCCAGTGCCGCGCGCCGCTCGGGCGTGGTGAAACTGCCGCCTTCGATCTCGCGCGACCAGATCATGTCGGCAAGCCCGCGCGCCGCGCCGATGACTTCCTCGATCGCGACGCGGCCGCCGGCGCGGGCGAGATCGTCGGGATCCTGGCCTTCGGGCAAAAGCGCAAACCGAAGACTTTTTCCCGGCTTGAGCTGCGGCAGCGCCAGATCGGCGGCGCGGTAGGCGGCCTTCTGCCCGGCTCTGTCGCCGTCGAAACACAGCACCGGCTCGTCGGCCATCTTCCACAACAGCGCGAGCTGGTTTTCGGTCAGCGCGGTGCCGAGCGGAGCGACGCTGGCCGCAAAACCCGCGCCGACCATGGCGATGACGTCGACATAGCCTTCGACCACCACCAGCGTTGCGCCATCATGGGCGGCCTGCCGCGCGGTGGCGAGGTTGTAGAGATTGTCGCCCTTGTGAAACAGCGGCGTTTCCGGCGAGTTCAGATATTTCGCCGCGACATCCTTTTCCAGCGCGCGGCCGCCGAAGGCGATCACGCGGCCACGGAAATCGGTGATCGGAAACATCACGCGATCACGAAAACGATCGTAGGGCACCGGAATGTCGTCGCCGGAAACCAGCAGGCCCGCTTCCACCATGTCCTCGACCGGAATGCCAAGGCTGCCGAGATGCTCCTTCAGCGCAAAGCGTTCGCCGGGCGCGTAGCCGAGGCGGAACTGCACCTGCACGGCAGGCGAGATCGCGCGGTCGCCGAGATAGCCGCGCGCCTTGGCGCCGTGGCGCGAGGCCAAAGTGTCGGCGAAGAATTTCGCGGCGAGTTCCATGACGTCGTAAAGCGTCTTGCGGCGCTGCTCGTGGCGCGCCGCATCGGGCGTCACCGCCGGCAGCGGCACGCCCGCCATGGCGGCGAGGCGTTCGACCGCTTCAGGAAATGACACGCCCTCGGTCTGAACCACGAAGTCGAAAATGTTGCCATTCTTGCCGGAAGAGAAATCGAACCAGGCCTGCTTCTGGTCGTTGACAAAGAATGAGGGCGTCTTCTCCTGCTGGAACGGCGACAGGCCTTTCCACTCCCGCCCAGACTTCTTCAATTTGACGCGCCGGCCCACGACTTCCGATACCGGAAGCCGGTCGCGCAGTTCCTCGAGGAATTGGGGCGTAAAGCGCATGCGATTCGGTGCCTTGCCAACCGAGCATGGATATAGGCTGGCGCGGGCGAAAAGCGAAGATTGATCGCTTTCACCCGCTATTCACAGGGGCATTCTTCGCCTCGCCCCGCTTGCGGGGAGAGGCCGGATTTCGAGCGTAGCGAGAAATACGGGTGAGGGGCTGCCTCCGCATACTCCGCTCGCTGCGACTCCCCCTCACCCGAATTGCTTCGCAATTCGACCTCTCCCCGCAAGCGGGGCGAGGTAAATGGAAGCTGGCGCGAGAAGCCTACTTCTCCCAAAACCGTCCCGAGGCGATGCGGGGCAGGCCGTCGACCGGCCAGTTATAGACATAGGTCCAGGCCTCGCTGAGCGCGCCGTCGTCCCCGGTCACGGCGAGCATCTGCCTCAGATATTCGGTCGGCTCGGCAAAGCCTTCGCCGCAGGCCTCGTACATGTCGAACTCGTGCAGGAGTTCGGCCGGCTGGCGCAGCCGGAACAGTTCGCCGAACACGACATCATTCGCGTCGTCCGACAGCACCAGGCCGGGATAGTGCTTCAGCAGATAAAGCCGGCCGCGGCAGCGGGCGAGCCCGAGAAAATCGGCGCTACGCGACAATAGCTGCGCCATCGGATGATCGAAGCCGCGCATCAGCGTGCCGTAGACGAAAAGGAGGTCGGAGGTCATGGGATTTTCTATAACCGTCATTGCGAGCGAAGCGAAGCAATCCATTCTTTCTTTGTTCGGCTATGGATTGCTTCGTCGCTTACGCTCCCTTGCGCAAACGCTTCGCGTTTGTCGCAGGCAATGACGCTGAGAGAACGGCGAGAAACTAAACCGCCACCACCTCATCGCTGATCACGACGAACTTCTTCAGCTCCATCCGCCCGAAACTCGTGGTCAGCGCCACGTCGGCGGCGTCGCGGCCGGTGCCCATCAGGATGCGGCCGATCCGCGGATGATTGTGCCGGGCATCGAAGGTGTACCACTGACCGGACAGATAGGCCTCGAACCAGCCGGAGAAATCCATCGGCTCGGGTTCGGGCGGAATGCCGATATCGCCCATGTAGCCGGTGCAGTAGCGCGCCGGGATATTCATGCAGCGGCAGAAGGTCAGCGCGAGGTGAGCGAAATCGCGGCAGACACCGGTGCCCTGTTCGTAGACGTCGTGCGCCGATTTCATGAAATGGGCGTGCTGATAGCCGAAGGCGACATGGTTGTGCACGAAGTCGCAGATCGCGGCGACCCGTGCCCATCCCGGTTTGGTGGCGCCGAACAGCGACCAGGCGATGTCGGTGAGCTTGTCGGTTTCGCAATAGCGGCTCGCCATCAGATACAGCAGGAGATCGTCCGGCAACTGATCGATCGGCACCTGCTCCGCGTCCGGATTGACCGCGTCGGGCAATCCGGAATCGCGCACCAGCGCGTGGCCGCGCAAGGTCACGCCGCCGGCCGGGGCCACCAGGCGACCGCAGATATTGCCAAAGCTGTCGCGGTAGAATCCGATCGGCACGTTGGGCTCGGCCGTGATGGTCTCGGCGCCGATGATGTCGGAACGGCGCGAGGGATGGATCGAGAGCATGATCACCATCGGCGTCGGCTGCACGGCGGCGTAGGTGATGTCGAACCCCACCTTGATTTCCATGATCAGACCGTCGCCTCCTCGCCCGCGGAAAAGACGTTGATGGCGACCTCCATGCCGACAAAGGCGTCGGCCGAACCGAGGTACGTGCCGTGCAGCGGGATCGCCTGGCGCGGATCGCGCGCCACCGCGACGCGCACGAGGTCGCGGGTGCCGACGATGCCGTTGGTGGGATCGAACTCGATCCAGCCGGCGCTCGGCAGGTACACCTGCACCCATGCATGGGTGTTGCCGCCGCCGATATAGCCGTGGGCGCGATCGCCGGGGATCGCGATGTAGCCGGAGACGAAGCGCGCGGCGATGCCGAGCCGGCGCAGCGCCTCGATCATGAACAGCGCGTAGTCGCGGCAGGTACCGGACTTCAGTTGCAGCGTGTCGAGTGGATGCTGGGTGCCTTGTTCGTGGCGCTTGCGATACGTAAACGCCTCGCGGATGCCGTGGGTCATTTCGCTGAGGATCTTGAAGGTGGGCGTCGGGCCTTCCTCGTCGAGGAAATTGCGCGCCCACGCCGACAGTTCGCCTTGCGGGTCGCCATATTGCGGCGTGATGAATTGTTGGAGGTCGGGAAACTCCTCGTCGTCGTAGACGAACGGATAGAAATAGGCCGCCTCGTCCGCGGTCAGGGCGTACTCCTCGGCCGGATTGTGCTCGACGGTCGCGGTATTGACAAACGACAGGATGTCGGCGCGCTCGTCGAAGGTCGCGATCGCGACGCTGTTGCCGAACACGTCGTGGATCCAGCGCAGCGACATCGGCTGCGGCGTGATCTCGAGACGGTTCGACAGCACGCGCAGATCATGGCCGTCGCGCGGGCGCAGCATGATGCGGTGTTCGCCGAACGCCACCGGATAGGCGTAGCGATATTCGGTCTTGTGATGAATCGTCAGCAGCGGCATCGTCGACACAATAATTATGATTTTGGGCGATCTAATCTATACTGATCCCTGCTTATTTCTAAATCGGTATGCTGCTTCACTAGGCAAAAGCGCAAGGAAAAGCGGATTTGGCAGGCTCGAGCGACACATCATTACTCCTGGATGGCCACGATGTTCCGCCAGTGCTCGAGGAGAATACGGCAGGGCGCTCGCCATTCCTGCTGACGAGCGACCATTACGGGCGGATCATCCCACGTGCGCTCGGCGATCTCGGGCTGCCGGCCAGCGAATTCGAGCGGCATATCGCCTGGGATGTCGGCATCGCCGGCGTCGCCAACGCGCTGTCGAGGCATCTCGACGCGCATTTGATCGCGCAGCGCTACTCGCGACTGGTGATCGACTGCAATCGCCCGCCGCAAGCGCCGAGCTCGATCCCGCGCATCAGCGAGGCGACCGCGATCCCCGGCAATGAAAGGCTGACCGCTGGCGCGGCCGAGGCGCGACGGGCGGCGATCTTCGAGCCCTATCATCACCGCATCGACGAGGTGATCGGCCGCCGGCTGCGCGACAACATTCCGACCATACTGGTGGCGCTGCACAGCTTTACCCCGGTCTATGCCGGCGTCGCGCGCCCCTGGCACATCGGCACGCTGTATCACCGCGACACCAGGCTGCCGCCGCTATTGTTAAAATATCTGGGCGCCGAGGGCGATCTGGTGGTCGGCGACAACGAGCCCTACGCGGTCAGCGACGACACCGACTACACCATTCCCGTGCACGGCGAGAAGCGCAGCCTGATGAACAGCGGCATCGAGATCCGCCAGGATTTGATCGCGGGTGCTGCCGGGCAGCAGCAATGGGCCGACCGGCTGGCGCGGGTTTTTGGCATGATCGAAGTAACGCTGCGTGTGCAGGGACTGCTGCCCGGCTAACGCGCTTGCGCGATCTTATCGTGCACGCGTCAGCGCCAGCCAGATGCCGCCGCCGATCATGAAGCCGCCGGAGACCCGCGACAACAGCCGGGTGCGACGCGCCGAGAAGAAGTGCCGCGCGCGGCCGGCCAAGAGTGCGTAGATCGAATCGGTGATCGCGCCGGTCACCATGAAAGTGGCGCCGAGCAGCGCGACTTGCGAGACGTGATCCCGGCTCATGTCCATGAACTGCGGAATAAACGCACCGAAGAACACAAGTACCTTCGGATTACTCAGCAGCACCAGAAATCCCTGCAGGAAAAATCCGCCGCGCGGCGGGGGCGGCGGTTCGTCGGCGTTGACGCCAAGGACGGGGGAGCGGATCAGCTTGATGCCGAGCCAGACCAGATAGGCCGCACCTGCGAAGCGCACCCAGTCGAACCAGTAGCCCATCGTCGCCATCAGCGAGGTCAGCCCGACCGCGACGATGCCGATCACGATCGCGAGCCCCGCCTGAACGCCGAGGATATTGGTCAGCGCCGCGCGGGTGCCGTGCCGCAGCCCGTTGGCGATCACCAGCGTCACCACCGGACCCGGCAGCAGCGCCAGCGCGATGCAGGCGGCGAGGAAGGCGAGATAGACGTTGAGGGACATGGGGGACTCGCGCGGAGGAGAGATGATCGCTGCATTATGCATAACGAGCGCCCCGGCGAAAGCCGCGTCCCGCTCTTCTCCTTCTCCCCGCCTGCGGGGAGAAGGTCGGGATGAGGGGCTCCCTCGGCAAGCGCGACTCGCGGAGAGCCCCCCTCACCCGCCCGGCTTCGCTGCGCTTCGCCGGCCGACCTCCCCCCGCACGCGGAGCGAGGTGAAGAGCACCCGCCGCTTTTCGTAACTAACCACCACCCATCGCGGCCATCGTCCAGCGCATCACGCCGCTTGACGCCAGAAACGCCAGCGCGGCGCGCTCGACGCTGCTCGCGCTATCCTTGCCTTGCGCCACCGCGACCAGGAGATCGCAGCGGTGCGACAGCGCGATGCCGATGGCGGCGTGGTGCGAGCCGTCCGGCATGTCGAGATCGTAGGCCCGCGCGCGGCCGGACATGCCGGCGACGCGAACCGCCCCGCCCGGCGCGCGCGGCACGAAGTTCGGGCTGATCATGTCGAGATCGGCGACGCGGTCGACCTCATCGTCGTCGGCGACGCCGCTGTCGCAATTGCAGAAGCCGATCTTCGGCCGCACATAGAGTTCGACGCCCTCGCCGCACGCGGCCGACTGGCAGCGGAACGCACGTCCCGCGGGCCAGGCGTCGCGCGGGAACGGCCACGCGATCTCCCGCCAGTCAGCGTTGCCGACGGCTTGCGGGCGCAGCTTCTGATACGCCGCAAAGCCCGACAGCGCGCCGAACGCCAGCGCGGCAATCAGGATGGCAATCAGGCGGCGCATGGCGCGAGTCCTTTAAAGCAACCCGGCCGCTTTGCGCGCGTCGCCGGTCAATTCCAGGATATGCAGGCCGGTATTGGCGCGATCGACAATGTAGATATAGCCGCGATCGTCGGTTTCGACATTGTTGGTCTGGATCGCAACCCTGCAGCGCTCCTGGCCCTCGGTGGGAACGCAGCGCTTGTCGGTCGAAGCCGTGATCGAGGGGATAAAATGGCCGACTTCTTTGGGATGATAGGGGTCGCGAATGTCGAGCGCGCGAACGCCCGCATTGAAGAAGGCGATGAACGCCATCTTCTTGTAGTAGACGGGCGCCATGCTCTCGTTGGAGGAATGCGAGCCGAACCGCCCGCCCCGCTCGCAGAACGAGCCGCTGGCCTCCGGCACCGTGTAGCTCGAGATCATCATCGGACGGCTCTCGACCGTGACGTCGGCGAACCACACCATCTGCCGCGGTTCGCCGCATTCGTTGAGGATCGCCTCATCGACGATCATCACGATGTCGCGGGTCTTGCCGTCCTTGTCCTTGGCAAACTCGGCGATCGGCATTTTCAGCATCGGAAAGGTGGTATGGGCGCCGTTGAAGGCCGACATCATCAGCCGCGAAACTTCCGGATAACGCAGATTGTCCGGCGTCGGCTCCTTCGGGCCGTTGAGGAGCTTGTCGCGATCGACGATCTGCAGCATGCCGCCCTTGTCGGTGCCGTAACCGAAATAGACACGGTTGCCCTCGGGGCCGGTCGAGATCGGCCCGTGCAGTTCGGTCGGCACCGCGCCGGTTGAGCCCGGCTCCTGGCCCGGCAGGCCGAAGTCGCGGATCTTGACGGGATGCGCGGGATCGCTGAGGTCGTAGACCTGCGTCATGCGGCGGGTGCGCCAGTCCGGCGCGCCCGACACCAAAAAGGCAATGCCGGTGTCGCATTCCCACCAGCTCTTGTGGGTGTCCTTGAGGTCGCCGAGCCGCGTGATCAGCACGGGATTTGAGGGATCGGCGACGTTCCAGATCTCATGCGCCTCGCCGCCGAAGGTGCGGAGCATATAGACCGCATTTGGGTCGCCCTTGGGCAGCGTCTTGCCGTCACAGACGCGCACCATCTGCCCGCCGCCGCCCTCATATTTTCCTTCCTGTCCGGGAATGTGACGCAGGTATTTCGGGTGCGCGGGATCGGTGACGTCGACGATCGAGGTGCCGTTGGGCTCGGCGTTGCCGGTCAGCGGATTGGCCGGATCGGGGACCGCGTCGGTGCCGCCGTGGTGGCCGATATAGGCGATCCAGCGGTCACCCTGGTGATGGATGGTCGGCTGATAGGCGCTGCGCGCCTGCAGGTCGTTGGATCCGACCAGTTTCATGTTGGAGGCTTCCGGTGGCGCCCCCATGACTTGCTGCTGGGCGGAAGCGGCGCTGCCGCACGCGGCGAAAGCTGCGCAAAGAATTGTGGCGAGTTTGACGTAACCGCTCATGCTTTTTCCACCCAGGCTGTTGAAGCGCTTTTCTTTGGCCCCGCGGGCGACGCTAGCACGACGAATTGAAGGCGCCAAAACACCCTCTTGACATGCAACCTTTTGGTTGCCTATCATATCCGCCATGGATGACGTCTTCAAAGCGCTGGCCGATGCTTCGCGACGGTCGCTGCTGGACAGGCTTCACGCCAAAAACGGCCAGACCCTGAACGAACTCTGCGACGGCCTCGCCATGACGCGGCAGGCGGTCACCAAACACCTTGTGATCCTCGAAGGGGCCAACCTCGTCGCCACGCTCAGGCACGGCCGCGAGAAGCTGCACTACCTCAACCCGGTGCCGATCCATCAGATCGGCGAGCGGTGGATCAGGAAATTCGAGCGCGGGAAACTGACCGCGCTCAGCGAGTTGAAGAAGCAACTGGAGAAGCGCGATGAGTAAACCGGAATTCGTCTACACCACCTATATCGAGACCTCGGCCGAAAAACTCTGGCAGGCCCTGACCGACGGCGACTTCACCGAACGCTACTGGTTCGGCCACAGAGTCGCCTCGGACTGGAAGGCAGGATCGTCCTACAAGTTCGTCAAACCAGGTGCGCCGGGCCTCGAAGGCAAGGTGCTGGTTTCCGAGCCACCGCGGCTGCTCTCCTATTCCTGGGATTGCTGTTCGCCGGACGCCCAGCGCGAACGCACCTCCCGCGTCACCTTCGCTCTGGAGCCACATGGCAAGATCGTCAAGCTGACGGTGACGCATGACGAACTCGACGAAGGCGGCGTAACCCTGCGCAACATTTCCGGCGGCTGGCCGATGGTGATCGCCAACCTCAAGAGCCTGCTCGAGACCGGACATGCGCTCGATATCGATCCGCCCTCCGTGACAAAGGAAGCGGCCTGTGCCTAAGCCCGAATTCGTCTACGTCACCTATATCGAGACCACGCCGGAGAAATTGTGGCAGGCGTTGACCTCAAGCGAATTCTCGAAGCGCTACTGGTTCAACACCGAGCTGCAATCCGACTTCAAGGTGGGCTCGCCGTTCGCGCTGGTCACGAACGGCACCACCACCGACGACGGCAAAATCCTCGAAGCCGATCCGCCGCGGCGGCTCTCCTACACCTTCCGCCACGTCCTCAACGACGACATGCGGAACGAGCGGCCGACCAAGGTCGTCTTCAACATCGAGCCGCACGGCAAACTTGTGAAGCTCACGCTGACCCATGAAGGCTTTGCCGAAGGCAGTACGCTTCTGGACGGCATCTCCAAGGGGTGGCCGGCCATCCTGTCGAGCCTCAAGAGCCTGCTGGAAACCGGAACGGCGCTGGCGATCCCGATCGCCGCGCTCGACATCGAGGGCATGGCATGAACATCGACGATTTCAAACCGATGACGGTCTACACCATCTACATCGCGTCGACACCGGAGCGGGTGTGGGAAGCGCTGACCTCGGCCGAATTCACCCGGAAATATTTTTTCGGCAATGCAGTCGAGGTCGAGCTGAAAGTCGGCGGCGCGTATATCGTGCGCACGCCGGACGGCGCGCTGCATATCTCCGGCGAGGTGATCGAATGCGCTCCCCCGCGCAGGCTCACCGTGACCTTCAACGTCAACTGGCCGGGGCTGATCGAAAAGCTCGGGCCGACCCTCGTCAGCTACGAGATCGAACCGGCCGGCGATGCCGTCCGGCTCACCATGACCGAGTCACACGACCGGCCGCTCAGCGACGATATCCTCTCCGGCGGCCGCCAGGGCTGGCCCGCGATCCTGTCGAGCCTGAAGAGCCTGCTGGAAACGGGAGCGCCGCTGGCCGTCAAGATGGGCCCGCCGCAGAGGATGCTGGCGGCACTGAAGCAAATGGGCATCGCGACGCCGTAGCTTCAAGGCGGGGTGCTTATCCCTCCCCACGAGGGGGAGGGATAAGAAGGCTACCCCAGCGTCCGCAGCTCGCGCCGCAGCACCTTTCCGGTCGCGGTCATCGGCAGGGTGTCGGTGAACTGCACGAAGCGCGGATATTCGTGGGCGGCGAGCTGGACTTTCACAAAGTCCTGGATCTCGCGCGCGAGCTCGTCGCTCGGCGCAAAGCCCGGGCGCAGCACGATCCATGCCTTGATGGATTCGGTGCGGATCGGATCGGGAATGCCGACCACCGCCGACAGCGCCACCGCCGGATGTTTTAGCAGCGTGTGCTCGATCTCCGAGGGCCCGACGCGGTAGCCGGCGGTCGTGATGACGTCGTCCTCGCGGCTGACATACCAGAAATAGCCGTCCGCATCCTGCACGCCGAGATCGCCGGTCAAAAGAAACTCGCCGGCATATTTTTTCGCGGTCGCTTCCGGATTTTTCCAGTACTCGATCATGGTGCAGGGATTGGGCTGGCGCACGCCGATGATGCCGCGCTCGCCTTGCGGCAATTCCTCGCCGCGCGGGTTGACGATGCGGACGTCGAAGCCCGGCGTCGGCTTGCCCATCGAACCCGGGCGGATCGGAAACAGTTTTGCGTTGCAGCCGATCACGAGATTGCATTCGGTCTGGCCATATACCTCATGGGCATCGATGCCGAAGGTGGCGCGCACCCAGTCCAGCAGTTCGGCACCGAGCGACTCGCCGCCGGTCAGCATGCTGCGCAGCTTGACGCCGGGGTGCCTGACGTTCGCCTGCCGCATCAGCTTCAGCGCGGTCGGCGGCAGGAACACGTTGCGCACCGCGTGATCGGCCATCAGTTGCATCGCCGCCTGCGGCTCGAATTTTTTCGCGCGGTGCCCGACCACGGGCACACCATGATACCAGGCCGGAAACAGCGCATCGAACAGGCCGCCGATCCAGGCCCAGTCGGCCGGCGTCCACATCACGTCATCTGGTTTGGGCATGAAGTCATGCACCATCTCGACATTGGGCAGATGGCCGAGCAACACGCGATGGGCGTGCAGCGCGCCTTTCGGATTTCCCGTGGTGCCCGAGGTGTAGATGATGATGGCGGGATCGTCGGCCGAGGTATCGACATCAGCGAAGTCTTCGGAAGCGGCCTTGACGGAGGACCAGAACGATTTGGCGCCGGCCGGGGCGGTCTCGCTGATCACATAGACATTCGCCAGCTCCGGCAGCCGGTCGCGGATTTTTGAAAGCTTTTCCCAGCCGCCTTCGTCGGTCACCACGGCCCTGGCGCCGGAATTGGCGAGCCGAAATTCCAGCGCATCCTCGCCGAACAGCGTGAACAGCGGCACCGACACCAGGCCGGAGCGAAATGCCGCCAGATGCGCGACCGGCAGCTCCAGCGACTGCGACAGAAACGCCGCGACGCGGTCGCCGCGAACGAGCCCATCGGCCTTCAGTACATTGGCGAAGCGGCGCGACATCGCGCGCAACTGGTCGAACGAGGTGCGCATGGTACGGCCGTCCTCGTCGACATAGATCAGCGCCAGCCGGCCGGAGCCGTCGGCATGGCGGTCGCAGCAGGCGGTCGCGATGTTGAAGCGCGCGGGCACCTCCCAGCGGAAGTCGCGGATGAGGGTGGCGTAGTCGGCGGTTTCAGTGAGCATGCGCGCCAGATTAGACTTTTGCCGTTGCGGCGCAAATCCCTGCAATCGCGGACAGGGTCAGCCCTTCGCCTTCTCCATCGCCAGTTCCGCCTCGAGGCTGGCGAGGTCGCGATAGATCGAGGCCACGGCAAGCACGCGACCGCCGCTCTTGTATCGCAGCAGGCAGTCCCTGGCGGCGACGTCGCCTTCAACGGCAATTTCGTCCCACTTCTCGGCGTGGCCGACATAGTTGATCGGTACGTCGTAATGCTGGCTCCAGAAGAACGGCACGGCATCGAAAACTTCGCGCCGTCCCAGCATGTTGCGCGCCGCGGTCTGGCCCTGGCGTTCGGCCACCACCCAGTGTTCGACGCGGATGTTTTCGCCGGAATGGGAATCAGGCCAGCGCGCGATATCGCCGGCCGCATAGATGCCGGGGACGCTGGTTTCGAGATACGCGCTCACCGCGACGCCGTGATCGATCGCAAGCCCGGCCTTCTCGGCCAGAGCGAGCCGCGGCCGCACGCCGACGCCGACAACCACGACATCGGCCTCGATTACAGCGCCGCTTTTCAACGTCGCGCGCTTGCCGTCGATCAAGGTGACGGTATCGCCGAGATGAAAGATGACGCCGTGTTCCTCGTGCAATGCGCGGACGAAATCGCCCATCGCGGTTCCGAGCACGCGTTCCATCGGCCGCTGCTCGAGGCCTACGACGTGGACTTCGATATCCCGCGCGCGCAATGCCGCCGCGGCTTCGAGCCCGATAAAACTCGCGCCGATCACGACGGCGCGGCGCGCGCCATTCGCTGACGCAATGATCGCGCGGCAATCGGCGAGCGAGCGCAGCACGTGGACATGGGGCAGGTCGGCGCCCGGGATCGGCAGGCGCACCGGCTCGGCGCCGGTCGCCAGCAGCAGGCGGTCATAGGCGACGGCTGCGCCGCCGGCGAGCACCACGGCTTTGGCCTTGCTATCGATCGAGACGACCTCGGCATTGAGCCGCAGGTCGATGGCCGTATCCGCGTAAAAATCCTCGGGGCGCAGCGGCAGCCAGTCTTCCGGCGCGCTGCCGGCGAGATAGTCTTTCGACAGATTCGGCCGGTCCACCGGCGCCGCCGCCTCGCTGCTCAGCATCACGATGCCGCCGGAGTAGCCCTGCCGCCGCAACATCTCGGCCGCCGCAAACCCCGCCGCGCCGCCGCCGACGATCACGATTCGGCCGGGCGCATCGACAACGCCCCTCACGCGCGGCTTCGGCTGCTCGATCTTTTGCCGGACGAAAATGCGAGCGCCTTCGTGCTCGACCTTCCAGACAGCAATCGGATTCAACGCCGGCGCCCGGATGGCTTCCCCGGTGCGCAGATCGAAACAGGCGTGGTGCCAAGGACAGCGGACGGTCTCGCCGTCTACCAGGCCTTCGGCGAGCGGACCGTGATAATGGCTGCAATGGGCATCGACGGCGAAGATCTCCGGACCAGAGCGCGCCAGCAGGATTTCTTCGTCGCCGACATGGCCGAGCAGGGTCGCGCCGGTGAATTCAGTGAGCGCGATACCCAGGGACAGATCGGGACCTGCGGGTGGGGCTTGTTGATCCGCCATGTCGTCCTCCGCCGGTTAGAAAATTATCCCGTCAAAGCCGCCTTCACCAGCCCGCTGGCTTTGGCAAAATCCATCTGCCCCGCGTATTTCGTCTTGAGCACGCCGATCACCTTGCCCATGTCCTTCATACCGGCAGCACCGGTCTCGGCGATCGCGGAGGAGATCGCGGCCTTGACGTCATCCTCGGACATCTGTTTCGGCAGGTACGCGGAAATGATCGCGATTTCCTCGCGCTCCTGCGCGGCCAACTCGGCACGGCCGCCCTTGTCGTAGAGCTCCACCGACTCCTGGCGCTGTTTTATCATTTTCTGGAAGACGCCCAGAAGATCCGCATCCGTCAGCGGCGGCTTGCCTTCGCCGCGCGCGGCGATGTCGGCGTTCTTGATGGTCGAATTGACCATGCGCAGCGTGGACAGCTTGCGCTCGTCCTTGGCCCGCATCGCGTCCTTGACCGCATTGTTGATGTCGTCGCGCAGCATCGTGGTGTCCTCTCGCGTGCCCGAAAAGGCCGCATCGTCACAAGCCCCTGATCTAGGCCGTTCGCGGCCATCAGACAACTCGGTTCCACCGCCATTCTTGCTTCCCTGGCGCAGCAGGACGGGTCGCGGCGCGGCTTGCCCGGCAAACCGGCCTGCGGCGGCGCTCCGCTGCATAAGGCTCGCCGGAAATATGCGCATTTTGCATGTGAATCCGCGACTTACGGCTTTGACGCGCTAGCCCGCGAAGACTATGTAATGCGCTCATGACCCAATCAGAGAACGCCTCAGCCTGGCCGGACCATAAACCGACCGCGCTCCTCGTGCTTGCCGACGGCACCGTGCTGGAAGGCTTCGGCCTCGGCGCGGAAGGCCAGGCCGTCGGCGAGGTCTGCTTCAACACCGCGATGACCGGCTATGAGGAGATCCTCACCGATCCCTCCTATGCCGGACAGCTGATCACCTTCACCTTCCCGCATATCGGCAATGTCGGCACCAACGACGAGGATATCGAGACGGTGAACATGGCGGCGACGCCGGGCGCGCGCGGCGTGATCCTGCGCTCCGCGATCACCGATCCCTCCAGCTACCGCGCCACGCGCCATCTCGATTCCTGGCTGAAGGCACGCGGCATCATCGGCCTATCCGGCATCGACACCCGCGCGCTGACCGCGCTGATCCGCTCCAAGGGCATGCCCAACGCCGTGATCGCCCACGCCAAGGACGGCCAGTTCGACCTGCACGGCCTCAAGGAAGAAGCGCGCGAGTGGGCCGGCCTCGAAGGCATGGACCTGGTGCCGATGGTGACCTCCGGCCAGCGTTTTACCTGGGACGAAACGCCGTGGGCGTGGGGCGAAGGCTTTGGCCGGCAAACGCAGCCTGAATTCAACGTCGTCGCCATCGACTACGGCATCAAGCGCAACATCCTGCGGCTGCTCGCCGGCGAAGGCTGCAAGGTCACGGTGGTGCCGGCGACCACATCGGCCGAGGACATCCTGGCGATGAAGCCAGACGGCGTGTTTTTATCGAACGGCCCCGGCGACCCCGCGGCGACCGGCGAATATGCGGTGCCGGTGATCCAGAAGGTCATCGATTCCGGCACCCCGACCTTCGGCATCTGCCTCGGTCATCAGATGCTCGGCATCGCCGTCGGCGCCAAAACGAAAAAGATGCACCAGGGCCACCACGGCGCCAATCATCCGGTCAAGGACGAGACCACCGGCAAGGTGGAGATCACCTCGATGAACCACGGTTTTGCGGTCGACCAGGCGACGCTGCCGAAGGGCGCCACCCAGACCCATATCTCGCTGTTCGACGGCTCCAATTGCGGCATCCAGCTCGAGGGCCGGCCGGTGTTCTCGGTGCAGTACCACCCGGAAGCCTCGCCCGGCCCGCGCGACTCGCATTATCTGTTCAAGCGGTTCGCGGATCTGATGCGCGACAAGAAGCGCGCGTAGGACGTTCTCTCGTCTGCGTCATCGCCGGGCAAAAGTGCGAAACGCGTCTTGGTAATATTTGACCCGGCAATCCTTCTTTTTTGAAGAATGATGGATGCCCGGATCAAGTCCGGGCATGACGAGGTATGGCAAAGCTGCTGGCTTCATCGGAAATCCTTTAGTATGATATCCATCATCATACCTGTCGCAGGAACCAGCCCCATGGACGACCAGGCCGCGCCCAAGATCGAATACGGCGTGACGCCGACCGAGGTGATGGCGTCGATGGCGGGGCTGGACTTCGTCCGCTCCATCTTCGACGGCCGGCTGCCGTCGCCGCCGATCATGCAGACCGTCGAACCCTTCGACTCCACCGCCGAGCCGGGCGTGGTGGTGTTCCACAGCATTCCTGCCTTCCGGCACTACAACCCGATCGGCTCGGTGCACGGCGGCTATGCCGCGACCTTGCTGGATTCGGCGATGGGGCTCGCGGTCCACAGCATGCTGCCGCCGGGCACCGGCTACACCACACTGGAATTCAAGATCAGTTTTGTCAGGGGCATGACCAAGGATACCGGGGTGGTGCGCAGCGAGGGCCGCATTCTCAATGTCGGCCGCCGCGCCGCCACCGCCGAAGCGCGCATCACCGACAGCAAAGGCCGCCTGCTGGCGCATGCCACCACGACCTGCCTGGTTTTCGAGATACCGACGGGAGCGGCGGGAACGTGAGCCGCCGACGCCGGTTGTTTTAGCGGCTCATCTTCAGTCGCGGAGCATCCCATGCCGGTCGTCAGCGCGGACCTGAAACCCCTCACCTTCGTCTTCGAAGACGACGGGATCGTCCCCAACAACCCGATGCCGTTCCTGGTCTACAAGGGCGCCATCGACATCGCCAACGCCCATCCTGAAAAGATCATCGAGGGCCTGTTCGGCGCCAATGGCTGGGACGACATGTGGCGCAACGGCGTCTACGACTATCTGCACTACCACGCCACTGTGCACGAAGTGCTCGGCATCGCGCGCGGCCACGCCCGGGTCCGCTTCGGCGGCGACGCAGGCAAGGAATTCGAGATTTCCGCCGGCGATGTCGCGATTTTGCCCGCCGGCACCGGGCATCAGTGCCTGTCGGCGAGCGAGGATTTTTCCGTGGTCGGCGCCTACCCACCCGGCGCCAGGATGCACGTCACGCGGCCGACGCCGGAAAATTATCGCAAGGCGCTGAAGACCATTCCGGAAGTGAGGCCGCCGAAGACCGACCCGGTGATGGGAGAGGATGGGCCGCTGGTCCAGTTGTGGAAACGGCCGGATTAGCTGCCGGCCCGGCTTCGCCAAGGCATCCGGCCTGCGTTGCAGCTATTCCGCCGCGATTTTTTGCGCGCCCTCTTCTGCGTCATGCCCGGAATCGCCGGGTTTCCCGGCTTGCATCCAGCGCGACAGGGCGTTGGAAAGATTGTCGAGATAGAGGTAGACCACCGGCGTGGTGAATAGCGTCAGCGCCTGGCTCACGAGCAGGCCCCCGACCATCGCGTAACCGAGCGGCTGGCGGATTTCCGATCCGGTGCCGCTCCCCAGCATCAGCGGCACGCCGCCGAGCAAGGCCGCCATCGTCGTCATCATGATCGGACGAAACCGCAGCAAGGCGGCCTTCCGGATCGATTGCTGCGGCGACAGATGTTCGTCGCGTTCGGCCGAGATTGCGAAATCGACCATCATGATACCGTTCTTCTTGACGATGCCTATCAGGAGGATGACTCCGATCAGGGCGATCAGGCTGAAATCGAATCCAAACATCATCAGGATCGCGAGCGCGCCGACGCCGGCGGACGGCAAAGTCGAGAGAATGGTCAGCGGGTGAATATAGCTCTCATAGAGAACGCCGAGTATCAGGTACACCACCACGAGCGCCGCCAGGATCAACAACGGCACGGTGCCGAGCGATTGCTGGAACGCTTGCGCCGTGCCCTGAAAGCTCGAGGCGAGCGTCGCGGGTGCGCCTAGATCGTACACCGTCCTCTGGACCGCATCGGTGGCCTGGCCGAGGGCGACATTCTCGGCGAGATTGAAACTGATGGTAATCGCTGGAAACTGGCCCTGATGGGCGATCGCGAGCGGGCGTACCGGCACCGTCGTCCATTTGCAAAACACCGACAACGGCACCTCGCCGCCCGTCAGCGGCGACTTGATGTAGAGCTTGTCCAGCGTGTCGAGCTTGCCCTGCAGTTCGGGCAGGATTTCCAGGACCACGTGGTAACTGTTGAGTTGGGTGAAATACTGGGCGACCTGGCGCTGGCCGAACGCGTCGTACAGCGTGTCGTCGATCAATTGCGGCTGGATACCGTAACGCGAGGCGGTATCGCGGTTGATCGTCAGCGTCAACGTGGTGCCCTGGGTCTGCTGGTCGGTGGCGACGTCGCGCAGTTCTGGCAGCTTCTGCATCGCGGCCAGGATTTTCGGCGCCCACTCGTTCAACTCGTCGAGATTAGCGTCCTGCAGCGTGAATTCGAACTGCGTGCGCGTGGCGCGGCCGCCGAGGCGAACGTCCTGGGAAGCCTGCATGTAGAGCCGGGCGCCTTCGACCTTTTCAAGCTGCGGCCGCAGCCGCGTGATGATCTGCTGGGCATTGGCGTGCCGCTCTTGGTTCGGCTTCAAGGTCACGTACATGCGGCCGGAGTTGAGCGCGGTACCGCCGCCGCCGATGAACATCGCGATGCTGTCGACGGCGGGATCGGCCTGCACGATGGCGCTCAGTTCCTCCTGATGGCGCTTCATGTCGGCAAAGGAGATGTCCTGCGCCGCCTCCGAGGTCCCGGTAAGAAAGCCATTGTCCTGCTGCGGAAAGAAGCCCTTGGGAATGATGACGAACAGATAGACCGACAATCCCACCGTGGCGAAGAAGATCAGGAGCGTGGTCCGCTTCCAGAGCAGCGCCAGGTCGAGGCCGCGCTCATAACCATGAAGCATGCTTTCGAAGCTGCGCTCGCTCCACTGATAGAATCGGCCGTGCTTCGCTTCGTCCTTTGCGCGCAAAAAGCGCGATGCCATCATCGGCGTCAACGTCAGCGATACCACCAGCGAAGCGAAAATCGCCATCGCCAGCGACACCGCGAACTCGCGGAATAGCCGTCCGATGATGCCGCCCATCAGCAGCAGCGGGATCAGCACTGCCACCAGCGAAACGCTGATCGATACGATGGTGAACCCGATTTCCTTGGCGCCCTTGAAAGCCGCGGCCAGCGGCTTTTCACCTTCCTCGACATAGCGCGTGATGTTCTCCAGCATCACGATGGCGTCGTCGACCACGAAGCCGACCGCGATGGTCAGGGCCATCAGCGACAAATTGTCGAGAGTGTAGCCGAACGCCCACATCAGCGCGCAGGCACCGAGCAACGCCAGCGGCACCGTCACCGCCGGAATCACTGTGGCCCAGAAGCTGCGCAGGAACGCGAAAATCACCATGACAACGAGCAGGATGGTGATCAGCAGGGTAATCTGCACGTCTTCGACGGCGGCGCGGATGGTCAGGGTGCGATCGCTGATAATCTTGATGTTGATCGCCGGCGGGATGGCGGCGATCAGCCGCGGCAGCTGCGCCTTGATGCGGTCGACGGTCTCGATGACGTTGGCACCGGGTTGCTTGAAGATGACGAGAAATACGCCGCGCTTGCCGTCGGCCCAGGCGGCTTGCTTCATGTCCTCGGGTCCGGCAATGGCCTGGCCGATGTCGCGAATCCGCAACGGTCCGCCGTTGCGGTAGGCGATGATGACGTCGTTCCAGTCCTTGGCATCCAGCAGCTGGTCGTTGGCGTAGATCGTATAGGCGCGCCTTTCGCCGTCGATGTTGCCCTTGGGGCTGTCGACCGTGGTGATCGCGATCTGGTTGCGGACGTCTTCGAGCGACAGGCCTTTGACCACGAGTTTGGCCGGGTCGACCTGGACCCGAATCGCCGGCTTTTGCTGGCCGCCGATGAAGACCTGCGCGACGCCGGAGATCTGGCTGATCTGCTGGCCGAGCTGGGCGTCGACCGCATCGCTCACCCTGATCAGCGGCAGGGTATCCGAGGTCGCCGACAGCAGCAGGACCGGCGCGTCGGCTGGATTGACCTTGCGATAGGTCGGCGGCGATGGAAGGTTCTTCGGCAATTGCCCGCTGGCGGCGTTGATGGCCGCCTGGATATCGTTGGCCGCGCCATCGATGCTTCGGTTGAGATCGAACTGGATTGTTACCGAGGTGGAACCCAGCGAGCTCGTGGAGGTCATTTGCGCAATACCGGGGATTTGCGCGAGCTGGCGCTCCAGCGGTTGCGCCACCGAGGACGCCATCGTTTCGGGGCTGCCGCCCGGCAACGACGCCGAGACCTGGATGGTTGGAAAATCGACCTGTGGCAGGGGGGCGACAGGAAGCAGCGGATAGGCGACCACGCCGACGAACAGGATGCCCACCATCAGCAACGATGTCGCGATCGGATACCTGATGAACGGCGAGGAGACGCTTTCGTTCATGTTTGCAACCCGATGAAGGGCGGGTGCATCTTCTCCCGAACATCGGGAATCGTCCCCGGAATGTGAGCCCGGGCACGAATGTGCGGTTCCCTCGCCTGCGGTCAGGAGGTTCGAGGATTGAGAATCCGGGACCGCCTGTTGACGGGCAGCATAGTCGCTCCCGGGGCGGTTGTGGGAACCGAAGCGTGACGGACCTATTCGACCTTCGTCCTATCGCGGATTCCGTCCGACGCCCGCTTCAAGGATTGCTGCGATTCCCCTTGAGAGCCACCGCACCGCTTCCGGAACTGGCCAATCCACATCGCGGAGGCCGGATCGTAGCGGCGGACGTTGGTGATGGTGGCATTCGATTTTTTGAGCAGCAGTTTCGGCCTTGCTGGCAGGCGATAGTCGCTCCACTCGTCCAAACTCAAACGCCGGCGGATATGGGCCCGGCTCCCGCTTCGCCTGGCCGGGACGACAAGGGCAGAATACCACAATCCGCAGGCCCCTATGCCGCGTTGCTGCCTTCCTGGCGGCTGGCCTCGAACAGGAACCAGGTGCGGCGCTCGGTTTCGTCGATAAACGTTTCGAGCAGGCCCGCGGTGCCGGAATCCTCGTTGTCGTCGCAGAGCTTGTGGGCTTTGCGCATCGCCGCGGCCATATGCTTGTTGTCTTCCATCAATTCGCGCAGCATCTCGCGCGGCGGCACGTAGTTCTCGTCATTGTCCTGGATGGTCTGCAATTTCGCGATCTGCCCGATCGAACGCACCGTGATGCCGCCGAGCTTGCGCACGCGTTCGGCCAGTTGATCGGTGGTGGCGAAGATCGCGTCCGATTGCTGGTCGAGCATCAGGTGATAGTCGTGGAAATGCCGGCCGCTGACGTGCCAGTGGAAATTCTTGGTCTTCAGATAAAGCGCGAACGCATCGGCCACAAGCGTGTTGAGCGCGGTCGAGATCTTGCCCACGGCGGCTTGCGGAATATCGGTCGGCGTATCGAGATCGGGGGAGACTTTGTCGGACTTGTTGTCAGACCTGGTTTTGCTCACGATGCACCCTCCTGTTAGTAAATCAGACGATTGACGGCATGGACACCGTCCGCCGGACCATCTAACGCATCACCTTCCCGCCGGTTCCGCTGCCGGAACCGGTTTACCGGACGCTCGCGACACATGGACGATTGGATCGATTATTACGATTCCACGCATACAATTTATGCGAGCAAGCTGCATCGCGACCTGCATTTCCAGCTGATCGCGAAAGACATTATCGGCTACATCGCCTCGCCCGACGCGGTGGTGCTGGATTATGCCTGCGGCGAAGCGCTGTCGGCGGCCAAGGTGGCGGAGGCCTGTGGCCAGCTGATCTTGGCGGAGCCGGCACCGGGCGTGCGCGGCCGGCTGATCGCCCGCTTCGCCCCCAATACCAAAATCCGGGTGCGCTCGCTCGATGACGTCAGGAAGATGGCGGAGAAGTCCGTCGATCTCGTGGTGATGAATTCGGTCGCGCAATACATGACCGCGGCCGAACTCGATGCGGCGTTCGCGATCATCAAGCGGCTGCTAAGGCCCGGCGGCCGGCTGGTGGTGGGCGATATCCTGCGCCCCGAGGTCGGCATGCCCAGGGACGTGATCGCGCTGTTGCAGTTCGCGGCGAGGCACGGCTTCCTGCGGGACGCCCTGATCGGGCTGGTCGCCACCGCGCTGTCGGATTACCGGCAGTTGCGCACCAAGGTCGGGCTGCAGCGCTACAGCGAGGCCGAGATCGTCGCAAAACTGGCGGCAGCGGGTTTCACCGCCTCCCGCGCCCACTCCAATATCGGGCATAATCCATGGCGGATGACCTTCGTGGCGCGGCACGCTTTGCGCCTGCCGCCGGCCGGTTAGGGTTAATGAGCGGCAGGCGTGGCTCACCGCGGCGTGATCGGCAATGATCGGATCGGCCCGGTGGCGGAATGCGTCGACGCGAGAGCAGTGCATCGCTCTTTATCCTGGTTCAAATCCAGGCCGGGCCTCCACGCTTTGCCCTGACGGGCTCCGCGTGGCGCAGCCACGCCGGACCGGGCGGGGCAAAGCGTGTCCGGCGTAGCTTGAGCCCAGCGAAAGCGTAGACGGACTGGGGCCGCGCCGCCGCTCGCGTCAGAGCCAAGGCGGGCATGCCGCGCCGTAGCTCGTTAGAGCGAAGGCGGGAGCCTAAAATGCCGGTTGATTGGGGCTTTAATACCCTTTCGCGGCTGCGGAATCTGGTCTAAAGACCACCCGCGCGCGAGGTTGATCCCAAGCGCCGGGTTTGAGGGACGCGCGGCAGGCGCGCCCTTTTTTTGTGCCCAATTTCCAGTTCCCGCGAGACTTGATGCCCAAAAGAACCGACATCTCCACCATCCTGATCATCGGCGCCGGTCCCATCGTGATCGGCCAGGCCTGCGAATTCGATTATTCCGGTACGCAAGCGGTCAAAACCCTGAAGGAAGAGGGCTACCGCATCGTCCTCGTCAATTCCAATCCGGCCACCATCATGACGGATCCGGAGCTGGCGGATGCCACCTATATCGAGCCGATTACACCCGAGATCGTCGCCAAGATCATCGAGAAGGAACGTTACGTCATCCCGGGCGGTTTTGCGCTGCTGCCGACCATGGGCGGGCAGACCGCGCTGAACTGCGCGTTGTCCTTGCGCAAACAGGGCACGCTGGCAAAATTCGACATCGAGATGATCGGCGCCACAGCCGACGCCATCGACAAGGCGGAGGATCGCGGCCGCTTCCGCGAAGCCATGACCAGAATCGGGCTGGAGACGCCGCGCTCGATCCAGACCAAGAACCTGCCCGACGCGCTGCGCGCACTCGACGACATCGGGCTGCCGGCGATCATCCGCCCCTCCTTCACCATGGGCGGCACCGGCGGCGGTATCGCCTACACCAAGGCCGAGTTCATCGAGATCGTCGAGCGCGGCATCGACGCCTCCCCCACCGACGAAGTCCTGATCGAGGAAAGCGTGCTGGGGTGGAAAGAGTTCGAGATGGAGGTGGTGCGCGACAGACACGATAACTGCATCATCATCTGCTCGATCGAGAATCTCGATCCGATGGGCGTGCATACCGGCGACTCCATCACGGTGGCACCGGCGCTGACCCTGACCGACAAGGAATACCAGATCATGCGCGACGCCTCGCTGGCGGTGCTGCGCGAGATCGGGGTGGAGACCGGCGGCTCCAACGTTCAATTCGGCGTCAACCCGGCCGACGGCCGCATGGTCGTGATCGAGATGAACCCGCGGGTGTCGCGGTCCTCCGCGCTCGCCTCCAAGGCCACCGGTTTTCCGATCGCAAAGGTCGCCGCCAAGCTCGCGGTCGGCTACACGCTGGACGAGATCGCCAACGACATCACGGGAGGTGCGACGCCGGCCTCGTTCGAGCCGACCATCGACTACGTGGTGACGAAGATCCCGCGCTTTGCATTTGAAAAGTTTCCCGGCGCCTCCACCACGCTGACCACCTCGATGAAGTCGGTCGGCGAAGTGATGGCGATCGGCCGCACCTTCCAGGAAAGCCTGCAAAAGGCGCTGCGCGGTCTGGAGACCGGTCTCACCGGCCTCGACGAGATCGAGATCGAAGGGCTCGGCCGCCACGACGACAAGAACGCGATCCGCGCGGCGCTGGGCACGCCGACGCCGAACCGGCTCTTGCAGGTGGCGCAGGCGATGCGGCTCGGCTGGAGCGACGAGGAAATCTTCACCTCCTGCAAGATCGACCCGTGGTTCCTCGGCGAGATGCGCGGCATCGTCGACATGGAGAGCAAGATCAAGAAAAGCGGCCTGCCGGAAAACGCGTTCGGCCTGCGCACCCTCAAAGCCATGGGCTTTTCCGACGCGCGGCTGGCGGTGCTGGCGGAGGCCACCGAGGCCGATATCACCGCCCGGCGCCACGCGCTCGGCGTTCGCCCGGTGTTCAAGCGCATCGACACCTGCGCGGCCGAGTTCGCTTCGCCCACCGCCTACATGTATTCGACCTATGAATCGCCGTTCGCAGGCCAACTCGCCGACGAGAGTGCGCCGTCGAATGCGAAGAAGGTCATCATTCTCGGCGGCGGACCGAACCGGATCGGCCAGGGCATCGAGTTCGACTATTGCTGCTGCCATGCCTGCTTCGCGCTGCACGACGCGGGCTATGAAACCATTATGATCAACTGCAATCCGGAAACGGTGTCGACCGACTACGACACCGCCGACCGATTGTATTTCGAGCCGCTGACCGCCGAGGACGTGCTCGAAATCATCGCGACCGAGCGGCAGAACGGCACCCTGCACGGCGTGATCGTGCAGTTCGGCGGCCAGACGCCGCTCAAACTCGCGCGCGCGCTGGAAGCGGCCAATGTGCCGATCCTCGGCACCTCGCCCGACGCCATCGATCTCGCCGAAGACCGCGACCGCTTCAAGCGCGTGCTCGACAAATTGCGGCTGAAGCAGCCGAAGAACGGCATCGCCTATTCGGTCGAGCAGGCGCGCCTGGTCGCCGCCGATCTGGGGCTGCCGCTGGTGGTGCGCCCGTCCTACGTGCTCGGCGGCCGCGCGATGCAGATCATCCGCGAGGAGAATCAGCTCGGCGATTACCTGCTCGGCACCCTGCCGGAGCTGGTGCCCGGCGATGTCAAGGCGCGCTATCCGAACGACAAGACCGGCCAGATCAATACCGTGCTCGGCACCAATCCGCTGCTGTTCGACCGCTATCTGTCCGACGCCATCGAAATCGACGTCGACTGCCTGTGTGACGGCAAGGATACCTTCATTGTCGGCATCATGGAGCATATCGAGGAAGCCGGCATTCACTCCGGCGACTCGGCCTGCTCGCTGCCGCCGCATTCGCTCGATGCTGTGATGATCGCCGAGCTGGAACGGCAGACCCGCGAACTGGCGCTCGGGCTCGACGTGGTCGGGCTGATGAACGTTCAATACGCCATCAAGGACGGCGATATCTACGTCCTGGAAGTCAATCCGCGCGCGTCGCGCACGGTGCCGTTCGTGGCCAAGGTGATCGGCATGCCGGTGGCGAAGATCGCAGCGAGAATCATGGCCGGCGAGAAGCTTGCGGACTTCAACTTGAAGAAGCCCAAGCTCGGCCATGTCGGGGTCAAGGAATCGGTATTCCCGTTCGCCCGCTTCCCCGGCGTCGATACCGTGCTCGGTCCGGAGATGCGCTCGACCGGCGAGGTCATGGGCATCGACCGCTCATTCGAAGTGGCGTTCGCCAAGAGCCAGCTCGGCGGCGGCACCCGCGTGCCGCGCAAGGGCACCGTGTTTGTTTCCGTTCGTGACATCGACAAGGTCAGGATCACCGAAGCGGTGCGGCTATTGTCCGCGGTCGGCTTCAAGGTGATGGCGACCTCGGGGACCCAACGTTTCCTGACCGATGCCGGGGTGCCGACCGAAAAAGTGAACAAGGTGCTGGAGGGACGGCCGCATATCGTCGACGCCATCATGAACGGCGACATTCAGCTGGTTTTCAATACCACCGAAGGGCCGCAGGCGCTGGCCGACAGCCGCTCATTGCGACGAGCTGCCCTCTTGCATAAAGTGCCATATTACACCACTCTTTCGGGAGCCGTGGCGGCAGCCCAGGGCATCCGCGCCTATCTGGGCGGAGACCTTGAGGTCCGCACGCTCCAGAGCTATTTTTCTTCCGAATCCTGATCTTTAACGGGCCTAGCGTGCCCGTTAACGGATTGGCAATAAGCTGGCTTGGCTGGAACTCACCGGCCATGCGGATGTTCTGTTTCGGCGCCATGTAGCCCCGAAATTGCAATCTGAAAAACGTCTCGCGCGCGCCCTCGAGCGGTTCGCGCGATCGAAGGACAAGAGAATGATGGAAAAGGTTCCGATGACCGCCGGCGGCTATGCCGCCCTTGAGGTCGAATTGAAGCAGCGCCAGTCCGTGGACCGTCCGCGCATCATCGAGCATATCGCGGAAGCGCGCTCGCATGGCGACCTTTCGGAGAACGCGGAATATCACGCCGCAAAGGAGGAGCAGTCCCACAATGAAGGCCGGATCGCCGAGCTGGAGGACAAGCTGGCGCGTGCCGACATCATCGACATCTCAAAGCTGTCCGGCGACACCATCATGTTCGGCGCGACCGTGACGCTGATCGACGAGGACACCGACAAGAAGGCGGTGTGGCAGATCGTCGGCGAGCCCGAAGCCGATGCCAAGAAGGGCCGCATCTCCATCACCTCGCCGCTCGCGCGGGCGCTGATCGGCAAGAAGAAGGGCGCCTCCGTCGAGGTCATGGCGCCCGGCGGTCCCAAGGCCTACGAGATCACCAAGGTCGAGTGGCGCTGAACGGCCGGACCAATTCCGCAACAGCGGCTTGAAATGAAAGGCCGGGACAAGCTCCCGGCCCTTTCATTTCGGCCAGGTCAAGGCGGAGCGCTAACACTGTGCGAGCGGGCTTATTCCATTGCTGCTTTGCAAAACGCCGCCGATTTTATTTTGGCGACACGCTTTCGCCCGGCATCGCGCCACGTTACGAATTGACCGTGGTCTAACATCGGGGGACACGAGTATGACTGAAGCATTCGCGGCATGGAGGCCGCGCGTTTTGAGCGTGTTGCGCTTCATTGCGGGCCTGCTGATCATCCAGCATGGCCTCGGAAAGATATTCCACTTTCCCGCGCTTCCGGCCTACGCCAATGTGCAGCCGATGTCGCTGCTGGGCGCCGCCGGCTTCATCGAACTGATCGGCGGGGCGCTTTTGATCCTCGGCCTGTTCACCCGGCTGGCGGCCTTCATCCTGTCCGGCGAGATGGCGTTCGCCTATTTCATCGCGCACGCGCCCAAGGATTTTCACCCCCTGATCAATGGCGGGACGCTGGCGATCCTCTATTGCTTCACCTGTCTCTATCTGGCGACCGCCGGCGCGGGACCGTGGAGCGTTGACGCTGCGATGAAACGGGACTGAGGGGGACGATCATGGACAAGTTCAACAAAACGCTGGCGGCGGCGGAGCCGATCATTCTCAGCGTCTTCCGCATCATCCTCGGCCTGCTGTTGTTCCAGTACGGGGTCGCGAAGATCTTCAAATTTCCGGCCCTGCCCTATTTCGCCAATCCCCCGCCGCTGATCTACGCCGCGGGCGCGATCGAACTGGTGCTCGGAGGGTTGTTGATCCTAGGACTGCTGACGCGCCCGGTGGCGTTCATCCTGTCCGGCGAGATGGCGTTCGCCTATTTCATCGGGCATTTCCCGAAGGACTTCTACCCGCTGATCAATGGCGGCAGCGGCGCGATCCTGTTTTGCTTCGCCTGCCTCTATCTGGTCTTCGCCGGCGGCGGACCGCTGAGCCTCGACGCGATCATGGGCAAGAAGCGCTGAGGAGCCTCTTTCGTCATTGCGAGCCAACGGGTCGCGCGAACGCGCGCCCGATGACAGGCTCCGCGAAGCAATCCATTGGGCCGCAAGCGAAGTGTGGATTGCTTTGTCGCTTCGCTCCTCGCAATGACGGCGGAGAGATAAGTCCCGTTACCCCGGCACTTTCAGATCGAGCGGGACCGCCGCCTCGTATTTGGAATTGTGCAGCACCAGCGATGTCCTGACATTGCGGACATGGGGGGCTGCCGTCAGATGGGTGACGAACGCCTGAAACGTCGCCATGTCGGGCGCCACGCATTTCAGGATGAAGTCGACCTCGCCCGACAGCATCCAGCATTCCCGCACCAGGGGCTCGGCGCGCACGAATTCCTCGAACGCGCGCAGGTCGGAGTCGGCCTGGCTCGACAGATGTACGGAGGCGAACACCGTGACGTCGAAACCGAGCCGGCGCGGATCCAGGAGCCCGCGATAGCCCTGGATGTAGCCCTCTTCCTCCAGCGTCCGGACCCGGCGCAGGCAGGGCGGCGGCGAAATCCCGACCCGTTTGGCCAGTTCCACATTGGTGATTCGGCCATCGGCCTGGATTTCGCTGAGGATTTTAAGGTCGATTTCGTCAAGATTCTTCGACACGCGGGTACCGGTTCTGGGGCTGGCAAAAGCTGGGTGACAATGGTTGGCAACACTCTTAGCCCAGCTGCGGCTCCTTGCGCAATTTTATTGCGCGTGCGGTGCGCCAATTCTCGCCCTTAGGGGGAAAATTCGCTGATATGGATTGCAATTCTTGCATAGCTTGCCAGATATCTTAGACTTGGATTTGACACTTTCAGCGCCGGGGCAATGCCTTCCGGGCGCTTTCCTCCAAGCACCGACTAAATCTCCCGTAAGAGTGGGACTTCGCCTATGCCTGCCCCTATCCACGCCAAGGTCGTCATCATCGGTTCCGGTCCGGCCGGGAACACCGCTGCGATCTATGCCGCGCGCGCGATGCTCGAGCCGGTACTGATCCAGGGCATCCAGCCCGGGGGCCAGCTCACCATCACCACCGACGTGGAGAATTATCCGGGCTTTGCCGACGTCATCCAGGGGCCCTGGCTGATGGAGCAGATGGAGAAACAAGCGGCCCATGTCGGCACCAAAATCGTCACCGATCTCGTCATGAAGCTCGAACTCGGCCGGCGGCCGTTCCGCCTGACTTGCGACTCCGGCGACATCTATCTCGCTGAAACCGTCATCCTCGCCACCGGCGCGCAGGCGCGCTGGCTCGGCATGCCCTCGGAAGAGAAGTTCAAGGGTTTTGGCGTCTCGGCCTGCGCCACCTGCGACGGGTTCTTCTATCGCGGCAAGGAAGTCATCGTGGTCGGCGGCGGCAACAGCGCGGTCGAGGAAGCGCTGTTCCTGACCAATTTTGCTTCGACCGTGACCATCGTACATCGCCGCGACCATTTTCGCGCCGAGCGCATCCTGCAGGACCGGCTGTTCAAGCACCCCAAGATCAAGGTGGTGTGGGAAAGCGCGATCGACGAAATCTGCGGCACCGAGAATCCCGGCAAGGTCACCCATGTCCGGCTGAAGAACGTCAAGACCGGCGCGTTGACCGACGTGCCGGCCGACGGCGTCTTCATCGCGATCGGGCATGCCCCGGCCACCGACCTCGTGGCCGGCCAGATCAAGCTGAAACCGTCCGGCTATGTCGAAGTGGCGCCGAATTCGACCGCGACCTCGGTACCCGGCGTGTTCGCCGCCGGCGACGTCGCCGATGAAACCTACCGGCAGGCCGTGACGGCCGCAGGCCTTGGCTGTATGGCCGCGCTGGAGGCCGAGCGTTTTCTCGCCCTTAGGGCGAGCGAACGCGCGGCGGCGGAATAATCATGGCACGAACCCGGGACGGATTTACCGACATGGATTGGGACAAGCTGAAGGTGTTTCACGCAGCGGCAGAAGCGGGCAGCTTCACCCATGCCGGCGAACAGCTCGGCCTGTCGCAATCGGCCGTTTCACGCCAGGTCAGCGCGCTGGAACAGGAGCTTTCGGTGTCGCTGTTCCACCGCCACGCCCGCGGCCTGATCCTCACCGAGCAGGGCGACCTGTTGTTCCGCACCGCGCATGACGTGTTCATGCAGCTACAGGCGGCGCGCGCCAAGCTGACCGACAGCCGCGAGCGGCCGAGCGGCGACCTCAAGATCACGACACCGCCGGCGCTCGGCATCAACTGGCTGATTCCGCGTCTGCACGAATTCACCGCGCTCTATCCGGAAATCCGCATTTCGATGATCGTCACGGACGAGGAGTTGGATCTGTCGATGCGGGAAGCCGACGTCGCGATCCGCACCCGCAAGCCGACGCAGCCCGACCTGATCCAGCGCAAGCTGTTTTCGATTGGCTTCCATGCCTATTGCTCGCCGGAATACATCAAGCGCTTCGGCACCCCGCGCACGCTCGACGACCTCGATTCGCATCGCATCATCATGTTGAGCGACTCGCAGGTTCCCGCACATCTGGCGAACCGCAGCTGGCTGATCGATGCCGGGCGCAACGGCTCCGGCCCGCGCGAGGCCTATTTCAGGGTCAACAACATCCTTGGGCTGGTACGCGCCTGCCAGCAGGGGCTCGGGATTGCGGCGCTGCCGGACTATCTGGTCGAGGAAAATAACCGCCTGGTGCAGCTGTTCGGGGAATCCGACTCGATCCAGCTCGATACCTATTTCGTCTATCCCGAAGAATTGAAGACGGTGGCGCGGGTGCAGGTCTTCCGCGACTTCGTGGTGAGCAAGGCGCAGCGCTGGCCGTCGTAATGTTATGTTCGCTCAACGCCCCCGATCTCCGCATGACTGACATGCTCGCAGCCTAGTTGCTGCAGGGCGCCGGCGGGGACCATACTGTTTTACGCTGAACATTCGGGTTGCGCATTTGTCCCCCTCCTCCAGCGGCGCGAGCGTTCAGTAATCCCTCTTGGAAGGTGATTGTGTCGGCCTCACGTGGCCAATACCTTAAGCCGGGCTCATGCGAGCCCGGCTTTTTTTTGGCTGCACCCCGCCACCGTCGCGCGCCATGCGGCCAGATGCATACGACTGCACCGGTTCCGCAAGTTGACAGCCTCGCGGCGGCCGATCATCATTCCCAGATGATCGCGATTCTTTGCATGGCAGCGTTGTCGAAAAAAGCTCCCGTTCCGGGGGCTTCAGGTCGACGCGCGCGATAGAGATTTCGCCATCACCGATCCGAAAAAACCCCGCCGTCTGGACGGGTTTTTTTCGTGTCCCGTCTCCGGCCGACCCCAAAAGGAGATGGACCCATGAACGACCCACAGACTTCCGGCCTTCGGACTTCCGGTCTGCAAGCATCCGATCTTCAAGCTTCCTTGCATGGCCTCTGGCTGCCGCTGATCACCCCGTTCCGCAACGGTGCGCTCGACGAGGCGTCGCTGCGGCGGCTGGTCCGGCATTATGCTGCGCTGCCGATCAACGGGCTGGTGCTGGCCGCCACCACCGGCGAGGGCCTGACGCTGACGCCCGAGGAAACCGGACAGCTGGTCTTCGCGGTGCGGGACGAAGCCGGCAAGGTGAGCAATCTTCCTGTCCTGCTCGGCCTGTCCGGCAGCAACACCGGCGCGCTTCTCGACACGCTGGACCAAACCGCCTCATGGCCGATCGACGGCTATTTGATCTCCTGCCCGTATTATTCGCGGCCGTCGCAGCGGGGCTTGGAGCTTCATTTCCGCGCGCTCGCCGATCGCGCCGCGCACCCGGTGGCGCTCTACAACATTCCCTACCGCACCGGCGTCAATCTCGGCAACGAGGCGATGCTGCGCCTGGCCGATCACCCCAATATCATCGGCCTCAAGGACTGCTGCGCGGACCGCGACCAGTCACTCGAGCTGTTGCGCCGGCGCGGCCAGAACTTCGCCCTGCTGACCGGCGAGGACGCCCAATATTTTGACGCGCTCAGCGACGGCGCCGATGGCGGCATCGTGGCGACTGCCCATGTCGAGACCGGAATTTTCGCAGAAATTTACAAGCTGCAGTCAGGCGGCGACCACGACGCGGCGCTGGCGCCCTGGCGGTCGGTTGCGGATCTCACGAAGCTGTTGTTCTCCGAGCCGAGCCCGGCGCCGATCAAGCACTGGCTGTGGCGGACGGGCTTGATCGACAGCGCGGAGGTGCGGCTGCCGATGACGGAAGTGAGCGCGGAGCTTGCTGCGCGGATTGATCGGGAGATCGAGCGGCGGAAGAAGGCGTCAACGCGCGCCGCATAGCAAAAGGGTCGCAGCTCTTCTTCATCCCTCCCCTTCGCACAAGGTGGAGGGATGAGAAAGGCCGCGTGGCTTAATCCAGCCTCGTCCTCGCCAGCCGCAGCGCGTTGCCGATCACGCTGACCGAGGACAGCGCCATCGCGGCGGCGCCGATCATCGGCGACAGCAGGATGCCGAACACCGGATAGAGCACACCAGCGGCGATCGGGACGCCGGCGGCATTGTACAGAAACGCGAAGGTCAGGTTCTGGCGGATGTTGCGCATGGTCGCGACCGACAGCCGCCGCGCCCGCACCAGGCCCATGAGGTCGCCGGTCAAAAGCGTGATCCCGGCGCTTTCGATCGCAACATCGGTGCCGCCGCCCATGGCGACGCCGATATCGGCCGCCGCCAGCGCCGGCGCGTCATTGACGCCGTCGCCGACCATGGCGACGTTGCGACCTTGCTGGCGCAGCCGCTGTACCACCTCGCTCTTGCGCTCCGGCAGCACGCCGGCCTCGATCTCGTCGATGCCGAGCTTTGACGCCACCGCGCGCGCGGTGGTGAGGTTGTCGCCGGTCAGCATCACCACGCGCAGGCCGTCCGCGCGCAGCTTCTGCAACGCGGCCTGAGCCGAGGCCTTGACCGGATCGGCGATCGCGATGATGCCGGCGGCGCGGCCGTCGACCGCGACATAGATCGCGGTGGCGCCATCCTGGCGCGCGGCTTCCGCCGCGGCGTCCAGTTCTTTGGTCGCGACCTTCAACTCACTCATCAGCATCGCATTACCGAGCGCGACCCTGCGGCCGTCGACGGTCCCGGTCGCGCCCTTGCCGGAGGGCGAGGCGAAATCGCTGGCCTCGCCGGGCTTGACGCCGCACTCTTTGGCGGCGTTCAGGATTGCCTGCGCCAGCGGATGCTCGCTGCCGCGCTCGACACTGGCCGACAGCCGCAGCAATTCGTTTTCCTCGATGCCGCCGGCGGTCACGATCGACACCACCTTGGGCTTGCCCTCGGTGAGCGTGCCGGTCTTGTCGAGCACGACGGTGTCGATGCGCTCGAACCGCTCCAGCGCCTCGGCGTCGCGGATCAGGATGCCGGAATGGGCGCCGCGGCCGACGCCGACCATGATCGACATCGGGGTGGCGAGCCCGAGCGCGCAGGGACAGGCAATGATCAGCACCGTGACGGCCGCGACCAGGCCGAAGGTGAAGCGCGGCTCTGGACCGAAGGTCATCCAGGCCGCGAACGCGACCACCGCCGCCGCGATCACCGCCGGCACGAACCAGCCAGCGACCCGATCGGCGAGGCGCTGGATCGGGGCGCGCGAGCGCTGCGCCCGGGCCACCATGTCGACGATCCGCGCCAGCATGGTGTCGCGGCCGACTTTTTCGGCCGACAGCACCAGGCCGCCGCTCTGGTTGACGGTGCCGCCGATGACATGCGCGCCCTCGACCTTCGACACCGGCATCGACTCGCCGGTCACCATGGATTCATCGACCGCGGAGCGTCCTTCGGTGACGACGCCGTCGACGGGAATCTTCTCGCCCGGACGCACCCGCAGGCGATCGCCGACCACGATGGCGTCGATCGCGACGTCCTCGTCGCCGGAAGCGGTGATGCGGCGCGCGGTCTTCGGCGCGAGCCCCAGCAGCGCCTTGATCGCTCCCGAGGTGCGCTCGCGCGCCCGCAATTCCAGCACCTGCCCGAGCAGCACCAGCACGGTGATGACGGCGGCGGCCTCGAAATACACCGCGACCATGCCGTGCATGTCGCGGAACGCGGGCGGAAACAGCTGCGGCGCCAGCGTACCGACGACGCTGTAGAGCCACGCCACGCCGGTGCCCATCGCGATCAGCGTGAACATGTTGAGATTGCGCGTCACCAGCGAGCGCCAGCCGCGCACGAAGAACGGCGCGCCCGCCCACAGCACCACGGGCGTCGCAAGCACCAGCGAAATCCAGTTCGACCACATCGGCGGCACCAGATGCCCAAAACCGAGATGGCTGCCCATCTCGATGACAAACACCGGCAGCGTCAGGACAACCGCGATCCAGAACCGCCTCACCATATCGATCAGTTCGGGATCCGGCGCCTGGTCGAGCGAGACCTGCTCGGGCTCCAGCGCCATGCCGCAGATCGGACACGAGCCGGGGCCGACCTGGCGCACCTCCGGATGCATTGGACAGGTGTAGATGGTGCCGGCTGGAGCCTCGGGCTCAGGCTGTCTGGCCTCTTTCGGCCTGAGGTATTTTTCCGGCTCGGCCTCGAAGCGCTCGCGACAGCGCCCGCTGCAGAAGAAATGGTCCTGCCCCTTGTAGGCAAAACGGTGTTTCGCCGGCTCGCGGTTGACGCTCATGCCGCAGACCGGATCGATCGCGGCTACCGCGGCTTGATGGCCGCGGCCATGGCTGCCGCCGCAGCAGGCGTGGGCCGGCGTGCCGTGCGCGTGATGGTGGCCGGCGTCCGCCGTCCCGTGTGCGTGCTCCGTCTCTGCCATCAACGCGCTCCTGGCCTCTTGAAAACGATACCCTAGGGGGGTATATGGACCGCATGCGCAACGAGATCAAGACGTCCTGCCTGAAAAGACTGAAACGAATTGAAGGCCAGATCCGCGGGCTCGCCGGAATGGTCGAGGATGACCGCTATTGCATCGACGTGGTGACGCAGATCGCGGCGGCGAAGGCCGCACTGCGCCGCGTCGAGGAGGAAATCCTGCGCGACCACGTCGCCCATTGCGTCGAGCACGCGATCAATTCCGGCGACAAGGCCGACCAGCGTCGCAAGATCGCCGAGCTGATGGACGTGGTCAGCCGCGCCGAGCGGTAGACCGCGACGTCGACAGCGGCCTCAGCGTGTCCCGGACGCGGGACACGTGGCTGGCCGTTTGCTTGGTTAATGCGCGGTGATGACGGTGCTTCAGATCCGAATGACCCGGCAGCGCCAACTTTAAAAGTTGCGGCGTATCGAATTCCTCCAACAACAACCGACGGGGGAAACAATGACCACTCGAACCATTCGCGATGCCGCCAATCTGGCTTCGGTACGCGCCGAGGCCGTGCAGGATCTGCTGCTGGTATCGTCATTCGGCCTGTGGGCGATGCTTCTGGGCGTGGCGCCGGTGGTGGCCTTGCGCCTGATGACGGGAAGCTGACGGGCGGCCCGCAAGCTGCCGCACTGGTTAATCCGCGGTAGCACCTGTGGTCAAATGCGAGCGAAATCGCGATCGGCTTTTTTAAAACTTCGCGCCTATCAAGATGCCCACAAGAACAATAAGCGCGGGGGCATCGTGAGTACTCGGAATAATCCATTCCCTGAACAACAGGCTGGCTTTACCACCGGAGACATTCTCTGGGCGCTGGGCATCTGGACCGTGATCCTGGGCCTGTCGCCGGTGATCGTGTTCTACATGCTGATGGTCGCCTAGTTTCGGGCGGCCGTCGGCACCCCGACATTTTCGAGCTGCAAACAGACCTCGAGCTGCAAACAACGTCATCCCCACGTAACGCCCCAGCCGTTACGTGGGGATGACGATTCACAACAGAAAAACGCGCCAAGCCTGCGCGTTCTTTGTTGGTCCGGTGCCTGCGGCCGGGTTAAGCCGCCTGCTTGTGCATGGCCCCGCTCGCCGAGGCCGATCCGCGGATCGCCTTCACCGAGCGTTCGATCGCGGCCCACAGCCGGCCGATCTCGGCCGCCGCACGCCCTTCCGCGTAATATTCGCGCGCGCCTTCGCCATGGCTGAGCGCCATCAACAGGTCGGCACGGTTGGTGATCTGGCCGCCCCAAACCGGCGCCCGGAATTTCGCCAGCGATTCACGCGCGATGGCAACGATCGGGCTCTCGGCATCGTCGCGGCGCGCGGGCGCACCGTTGAGCACGACGGCATAGGGCTTGCGCGCGGCGCGGCAGGTCAGAATGGTTTCCTGCACGGCGTTGACGTCGAACACCCCCGGTCGGGCCGGAATGATCACCATGGTGGCGTTCTTGATGGAATCCTCGACGACGGCCGACAGGTTCGGCGGCGTGTCGATGAAAACCCATTCAAAGCCCTCACGCTTCGCGGCTGCGACGATCCCGCTGACGGAATTGACCGCGGTCTTGATCGGCGGTTCGTTGGTGCCACGCAGCTTGTGCCACAGGGTCAGCGAGCCCTGCGGATCGGCATCGACAAGCAGCGTTGGCTTCGTTGATTTGTTGACATGCGCAGCAAGATGAGCAGCCAGGGTACTTTTGCCCGAGCCGCCTTTACGCGAAGCGAAAACAATGACGTTCATACCTTGGCCTCCAGATTGACCCCAGAAGCTGAAAATGAATCAGCGCGCTGATTCGTGAAAGAAAAATTTACAACCAATTGTGAGGCGCCCCCTGATTAATCCCAGGGGTTGGCTTTTGAGTCACACCGTGCGGCGCAGCAGGGGAGCGAGTCGTCACGCGATCTCTAAGGGGCCCCCGGCGTCAAACCCGTCGCATTCAACCTGCCCGAGCATCGGCGCAACCGGCTTTTGGAGCAAACCACGGCGTGTATCGAACAAAACGAGTCCGCTTCGCAGCGGATTGTACCTGCGAGGAGGCAGCGCCTGAAGGCGCCCTTTTGGACCGGCAAGCCCTGCTGCTCACTCTCCGAGGAGGGCGACTTCGCCGCATCCCGAAAGACGTGACCTTCATGACTCGTGACCGCGCTAGCGCGGGATGACTTTTGATTGAATCGATCCGTCCGCGTTCCCTTCACCTCTCCCCGTCGGGGAGAGGTGAGCAGAGCCCGCGAACTAACCAAGACTCATCATGCGCTGGCGCGTCTCCCGCACCATGAGAGGCACCTTTCGCGCGGTCCTCGATTCACATTGTTCGAGATTCGAGCAGAGCGTCAGAACGCCGCAGCCGCCTCGGCACGCCGGCCGTGAAGTCCAGCGTCGCGGTCACTCCTCGTCAGACCTGGACTTCCTGGTTTTTTTGACCGGCTTTTTGGAATCTTCCGGCCTGATGCTCATCGGCCTGCCGGCATTGACCGGGGTCGCTGCGGCCTCGGAGTCCCTGAAGAAGACACGGCAGGGAGGGCTGAGCTGCGACTTGTTCTGGATCATGCAGACCGTGATGCGGTCGACGTCGGGAACGAACGCGCCGCAAATGCGCATCGCGTCGCCGCTGCAGGCTTGCTCCTGCTCGGGCGTATAAGCCTGGCTTGCCGCGGGCCAGATCGACACCGCCACCGCCAACATCAAGCCGAGCTGGAAGTTTCTGGACCGGACAGCCATCGCGAATCCCCCCCAAAGCATTGCTGACGAGAATTGTGAGTGAAGGTCGGCGGATTAGCAAGAAGGGCGGAAATTTCGCCTCGACGTGTGTCGTGGAAAGCACGGCATTTCGCTTCGATAATAGCTTTCGCGCGAAATGGCTTCGAGGAGTGGTACAGTTGGGTGGGCTCGAACCACCGACCTCCTGTTCCACAGTTAGTTTTTCTGGATTTTCATTGCTTTCTTTGAAATACTGCGGATTACGAAAAACTCTTGATTCGCATGAGCTTATTGCTTCACGATGCTCTCTGAAATTCTACCTCTTTCACGCCAATCTGCTTGCTATTTGCTTGCTAGAATTTCGCCTGTGAAGCTAACTGCCCTGGGGACGGAGCCAAACAGCTCACATCGGCGCGAAAAGCCGTCCGAACCGTCCGGCACCGCCCAAACTCAAGTAATACAGGTACTTTCTGCATCTATCGCGAACCGTCCGCGGATGTCCATCAGCCGTCCGCCAAAATGGAGCAGCTATGCGCAAGGCAACCGACCGCGCTTTAACAAAACGCTTAGTTGATGGCCTCGTGCTTCAAGCAAAAGCCTACCCGCAATTCGATGCGAACCTCGCTGGCTTCGGCGTGCGCGTGCACCCCACGGGTCGTAAGACCTATTTCGTGCAATATCGTAATAAGCACGCCCGCTCGCGTTGGTTTCTCTTGGGAGTTCACGGCACGATCACCGTCGAGCAGGCCAGAAGCGACGCGAAGGCCGTGTTGCAGGCGGTCGCGCAAGGTCACGATCCGGCGGATGCAAGAACGGCATTCCGTAGGGCTCCGGATATGAACGAGCTTCTGAATCGGTACGTCGCGGACCACGTTCGCAAGCGCAACAAGCCTTCCGTCCGTGCGGAACTGGAGCGCGTGGTCGAGCGGTATATCCGCCCCACGCTTGGCCTGCTCAAGGTGGCTGCAATCACTCGGGGGGATATCGAGAAGCTCCACCGGTCGATGGCAGCAACTCCAAGGCAGGCGAACATCGTCCGCGCAATGTGCTCTAAGGTGTTCAATCTCGCCGAAGAGTGGGAATATCGCCCCGAGGGAACGAACCCTTGCCGGAAGATCGCACGCTATCCCGAACGTCACCGGGAACGGTTTCTTTCGGCGGGCGAGTTGGAGAGACTTGGCGCCGTCCTTCGCCGAGCTGAAGGCGAGGGATTGCCCTGGACAATCAAGGCTGAGGGAAAGGCTACGGCCAAGCACTTGCCCGGTGAGCAGCATCGGCGGACGATCTACCCCAGAGTCGTTACCGCGACTGTGGAATTACTGCTATTTACGGGGTGCCGCTTATCAGAGGTGCTCGGCATGCGCTGGGAGCACGTCGACCTCGCGGCCGGGTCTATTCTCTTGCCAAACACCAAGGCTGGCCGGCAGCAAACGGTAGCGATCAACGCACCGGCGAGGCGAGTGCTGCTTGCCCTTCGTCCCGCTTGCATTCAGGCGAGCCCTTGGGTGCTGCCTAACCGTTCAAGAGTAGTGGCGGCCGGTCAGGAAGCGAACGAAACGCTAGGCCTTGAAAGGCCGCAACGATCGTCAGACGGACCACTTAAGAAAGATGCTATGGAAGCGGCCTGGCAGAAGATCCGGGCTGTCGCCGGCTTGGATGACGTTCATCTTCATGACCTGCGGCATACCGTCGGCACGTATGCTGGCCAGTCAGGTGCCAATGCCTTTTTGGTGCGTGACCTCCTGCGGCACAGCGATTTGTCGATGACGCACCGTTACGTCAATCAGTCGGAAGATCCGGTGCGAACTCTTAGCGACCTAGTCGGCCAGCGAATCGCCGCAAGCCTTGAGGGAGGCAAGACCGCGGACGTGGTGCCCATCCGAAAGCTCACGACATAAAGTGATGATAGTGCCGGCGCGACTTGGGCCGCCAGCAGTCGCCCGAGACGCGGAAGTACTCTCTACCCCAGAAATTTAAGTTGTGTTTACAATGCGACTCGCTCGCCCACAAGGTGCCCTTGGGCGTCATTGATGCGAGGCGAAATATTAGACCCAACGGGGCACGGAGGGCGCAATGGGAAATCTAGCAAATTTTAGGTATTTGATCGCGACCGTAATTCTAGTCGGACATCTTGGTTCGAGCACATTGCTCATAAGTTTCTGGTTGGCAGGCGGCTACACCTTCGATGAGATGATCAATGTGTTCGCTGTCATTGCTCCAATGTTTGCAGTTTACCTTTCTTTGATGATCAATTTCGCTTTCAATGACCCTTTGAAAAACGAACCGCCCCTAAACCCGCTCGCAAAGCTATTCGCATCAGTTTTTCCAATTGCATTCTCGCTGATGATGATGCTTGCCATCACCCTCAAGGCGTTCAATGCCGGGCTGCAATCGATCGATCATCTGATAAAATTTCTAGGCATAATCGAAACTGTCATGGGCACCTATGTCGCAACGGTCGTCAAAAACCTATTTCCGCCGCCGCTGGCTCAATGACTACTAGCTTCAGCACGCGCGAGCGCATTTACGATCTTCTGTAAAGTTGCCCTGGCTTCTGCAGGAAAATCAACTTCTGTATTGCCCTTAAATGCCTCATCGGGAGGGGGCCCATTGCCGACTCCGGATGCATAGCTAGGCTCTATGATTGCATGCACTTCTGTCTGAGACGGGACGATGTCTAAATAGATAACTTCCCAGTAGCTACGGGCCTTGATGATTATATTTTTGCTTCCATGAATTTTGACTTGAATTAGGCTCCCGTTTTGAACAAGAAAATCGATCTTCGGCAGCTCTCCGATAACACTTCTCAGCGCGGCCTCGATAGCTGCAGGTGTCAAATTTGTAGAAAGGGGACCTGACAATACACCCGTAACACCGTTCTCTGGCTGCACGACTGGAGCGCGAGCATACCCTGAGTTCTCGCACCTTCCGGACATCACCAATCCATCACGAACTCCCACCTCGCAGTGTCCTTCTCTAAAATTCATCACGACATCCGCTGCCGAATACCCATATAGCCGATGAATAATACGCTCCAACTTCGCAACTACTACCTGGCTCGTCATCGGCGTATCAATGTTATTCGCTCGAGTATTACGTACACCGATAGTCAGCTTAAGCCTCGGATGCGTAGCGTCCTCTGCATCTTGCGCTAAATCGAGGTTTTCGACGTTTCTACATATCTCCTCATCAGAAAACCCACCTCCAGGCTTGGGCCGTTGAGTTGCGTTCGGGTCCCCCTCCCGTCTTCGCGCCGCAACCCAATACTCATAGTTTCTCTCTGCTGCCCTGAGCACAAGCTCAAAGCGCGGCTTCGCAACGCCCCGCAAATCATCGCCCCCTCCCGAGATGCCATAGCCGCGTCGAACAAATTGGCATGCGTCTTTCAGGATCTCGGGTCGACGCGCTCCCCATAGCCTGTCGAGAAAGGCGGCCCGAAAATTCTTGATGTCGACATACCTGTATAGGCCCGAGCCAATGATCTCTCTTATCAGGGCTGCATCCCGCCTAAGAATCATGGGAGGCAATCGCGCATCGAACTCCAAATTGTGCCCGAACTCTGACAAGTATCGGATCACTTTAGTGATTGCATAGCGACAGTTGGCCTGGGTTCGGGTTCGAAGCCGATAGACTCCAGCAGGAAGAAGTACCTCCACCATCGTAAGTTGATCGGCCGTGAGACGAGTGAGATTTGGTTCCCCCGGATAGAAGAGACCGTCGGTCAAAACAACACCGCGGCTCACCAAATCATACTTAACCACGTCGCAATTGTCGCTCACTGGCAGCGCTATCACCCTCAAGATTGCAGTTCCGGCTAATCTCGTCGTCGTCTCAGAACGCCCTCGAACTGAGATGTCTCCTCGCGCGAACGATTTTGGCTTTGGCCACTTCGTTTGAGCTTCCAGTGTAACCGGAAATATGCGCGTTGCATTATCTCGGACAACGCTTACTTCCGCTACTTCCCCGGGCTTTCGGAGAGACAGTGCCTCGCGCAGATCCGAAAATTTTGTGATTGCTCTGTCATCCAACCTTACGATCCGATCTCCCGACTCAATTCCTGCATTGTCGGCCGGCCCATTTTCTCTGACCTCTCTGACTTCAGCTCCAGTTATGCTGCCCTTATTCGCGCTTTGACTGTACTCAGGGTCGGGGTCGTAGAAACTTAAACCCAGTGCCGCCCTATCAGGCCCCGCTGCCCCTTCGTCGACTTGAAACACAGCAAGAAGAATGGCGAGTATCAGGGACGTTGAAATTCTTCTCGCGAGCGCGATCGGTATAGCCGCCCTGAAACCAATCTCAGACACCAGCATGGTCACGCTCCCCTCTTTCCGCTTACCCCTTCGACGCTGGCGAGGTTGATCGACCGCCTGCGTCGGTCTGCCGCGCCTCCCACGTAGCTACGAGAAATGTCGCCATTGCGCCGGCAAGATTCACCGCGAGTTCCGCATGTCGGGCTTGTGGACGCGCCCGTTTTGGGCCGGGGCTGTGTGCATCGCTCAATTTGTTGCGCAGAGCGCCCAGCGACTCGACGACGGACTGGCAGCTTCCGAGAATTTGCTTGAAGACCTGCTCGGTGTGGCCATCAGGCGCGAGCTTCAAAACCTTCGCAAGTTTGCGGTAAAGCACCGGCAGATCGTCAGTCTCCTGCCAAGTCTCGCCCGCCTGATCCAGAATCCATTTGCTGACATCCTCTAACAACGTGCGGGCAAGTGTGATGGCTCCTGCCGGCTCCGAAGCGCGCCGCTCCAATGCCATGGTCCAGCGCGCGTGCACCTGGGTTGGGTCGAATGCTGCTAGCGTCGCCGAAATGCTTTCGTCCGCCGGAGATCCGGTCGAGGCTGATCGAACGGTGTAGAACGGACTCCCCGAGATTCGACCCGCCGGAGCCAAGGTGTAGCCATCGTGACGCAACAAGTCATTAATCTGCTCGGCCAGCTTGACCTGCTCTGGCCCCGAGCGAGTCTCCGGCGCGGTGACCGCCGCGAGCAACTTGAATAACTGCGCGCGAGAGCACGTCAGCACACCAAGTGCCTCCAACACGTCGCGGTTTGAGAGGTCATCGTTCCGAACAGTGTGCCGATGGAGATAGTCTTCAAGCGTCGCCTCGCTGCTCGGGTGTGGCGCGCGCAACGACGCGATGGGCCAAAGACCTCGAATGAGCTCCATGTCCTCGATCTCGCGCGCGAGCGGCAGCCGATCGAATAGGGCGATAAGGCGTCGCCGCGTGAGCGTTGTCACCGGCGGCCCTTTAAGCTCGTCGATCTTGGCCAACTGCTCCCCTAGTTGAAAATGGCTCTCCTCGGATGTGAGCTGGCGGGCACTCGCTAACACCTGATCCGCTGAAACAACTGCGAGCCGCTTCTGGGCATATTTGTACTTGCTTGCGAAAGCTTCCTGTTCCTCGCCATCGCCCAGATTGAGACGCCGGCATAAGCCTGGAACGTCATAGGCTTTCGTGTCGGCAATCGCCGACGCGAGCAGATGACATAGCTCTTTGAGCATGGCAGGCGGGCAGGAAGTGGACATCGTAACCGGTGCGGCTAGCCTAGCGGATGATCGCTGCTTCGTCGTTCTGGACCTTGGAGCGTCTCGATCCACGGCCAGCGGAGGCTGCCGTTCTGGAAAGTTCGGCTGGAAGCTCAATTGGCAAGTCGAACGCCAATTCCCGGAGCGCATCGCGACACTCGATCTTCTTTGCCCACTCGCTCACCATGCGGTTACCTGCCGTCTTTCGAAGCGCCTTGTCGATCTTCCCCACCCAGCTCTCAAGAAGCTTATTCAGCTCAGGTGATATCGCCTGACGCGTCCAGATCACTTCAAAATCAATGCGTCCGCCGCACGCCCACGAAAGGCACGCAACGGTGTACGCAACAATGTTCGCCTGAAAGGCGGCAAACTTCTTTGCTCGTACGATAGATAGAGTGGCTCGGAAGAGGATCGCCTTCGCAACGAATGCCTTAAACCAGGTTGTATCCGGCTCAAACCCATCCGGATGCTCGTCCTTGAGGGCCTGCATGAAGAATTGAAAGTTCTTCTGATTACCAAAGCTCACCTGGTGCGCCTGGCCCTCCCAGGCATTCAGGTATTTCGCAAGATCGGTCTTCGAGAACCTGCGCTCCTTTGGAGTTTCCTGTGCAAACCGTCGCTTCTGACGCGCGGCGAATGACGCTTTCAACTCTGCTGCGCCATAGCTTCCGCGAGCGCGCTCATAGAACCAGCGGCCCTTGCCATCGGGCAACCAGGTGTTGTTGGCGAGCTTTTCAACGGTGACGTGGAACGGATCATTTGCGGAGAAGTCTGCGGGCTGAACCGTATTCTGGCTGTTGGCTGATTTCGAGACCGCGGCGACCATCTCGTCAAGGTCCGCTCCGCCGACGCAGATGATCTTCGCCGGCACAGAGATCCCTTCGAGCTTGGCCCCGTCATGTCGCTTGGCGCGATGCAGGCTGGCGGTGGTCTGACCGCCATTGACGATCTGCAGGCCTCGTACCGACTTGATCCGGAACTGGCCAATCCCGGTATCCTCCACGTCCATCGCGTCAACGGTTGCGACAATGCCGTTGTTGTATGCGAGGAAGCGATGAGGGAGATCGCGAATCGTAGATCGAAGCCCTGCATTGACGCTTTTGCGACCGCGCAGCCCAAGAAACGCTCGCACGTTCAGTTCGAGCAATCGAGTGCCGTACTTCTCGTAGATGTCCGCGAGCAGCACGCCCGGTATAGAGGCCAAATAGGCGTCATAGTCGGCAGTTTCCGATGAAGCCTTGAGACAAGGGAGCGGGCCGCCGGGTTCGGCGCTGAAATCCACCACAATGTCGTCTCGGCGCAGTCCCTGTCCGAGGATTCGCTGGAGCCGTTCGATGCCGAATAGATCGACAATGACGCGCGTCCCGTCAAAAGCCTTCTTGAGATCGATCGATCTGAGGCCTGTGAGTCCATCGGATAGAAGGACGACCCGGAGAACACCGATCTGTTCGCGCGCTTCATATATATGCCGCGCCAACTCGCTCGCGTCGGTATTGGACGGTTCGATCTTCGTGTGAAGTCCCTTGCAGCTGCATTCGTAGAATTTCATCGCCTGCTGAAGGGCGCTCAGGATTTCGTCGCGATCCAAGGCCCGCGGCGGGACCTCTCCCGTGTGGATCGTCGTCACGAGTATGAGACGTTCCTCATCCTCGGGAATGGAGTAGCCGGTTATCTTGTACTTCGCTCGGGCAAAGTTGCCCTCCTGCCACAGGAGCGTGGGGTTCTCGATCGCACCTTCGTCACCCAGGCGATCCAGAACGATGCGGGTGAACTCTTCCTCGCTATAGATACTGCCATCGCCGGATTGGATCGCTTCGTCGACCTCGCCCGCAAGTTCGCGGGCGAAGGCATTCATTGCTTCGTCACTCATGAGGCCCCGCCCATCATTCCAAGAGATCGAGTCAGACCATCCGCCCCGATCAGGAAGCCGCCAAGTAGTCTTTCGTCCAGAGAGTACGACGCATCCACAATTTCCCGCGGGACCGAGAGGCCGGTCAACCGCGGAAAGTCCTCCCGCACCAGAAAGCCGTACAGGTCCTGAAGGACGAACGCGAATCCCGGAGAAGCCCCCGGTTCGCCCTCAAGCAGTCCCGCCCGCAGGAGCCGATCATCGAACGCCCGCCTTACGCCGGGCGCCGATCGATCGATGGCCTCGCGAATGTCGCGCACGGCTGCAAGCACCGTACGTCCGTCGGGCACCTCCTGGAATCGGGGCCGCGCAATGACAAGAGATGAAAGTCCCCTCCTATCAAGCTGATCCAGGCGCGATATGCGCAATAGGTTTCCCCCGCCGGCAACCGCTTTGACCTCGATCCCGATCCCCGATCTGCTGAAGTCATGAATACCATCCAGGGGACCGAACCAGGCCTCCACAGCCCCTTCATGGCCGATCGCACCCGCGAGAAGCTCCAGCACGGTGAGTTCCCCAAGCAGTCCGATCTGCTCCTCTCTTGAAAGACCCCGCCGGCCGGAGCGCAGGAAGGCCTGCCAGGCCTCCAGCCGCGACACGCCGATAGTGAGGGCCTGAGCCGGAGTTGCGGCTTGCCGGATCACATCCACAAGATCGGCGGCCAATACTTCAAAGACATCGCGCAGCGGCTCGCGCTCCAGCGCTACGGCGACGCGGACGAGTCCCGATTCCGCGTCTCGTCGGTCGCTGAGACTTACGCCCTCCGCTGCTATTCTCAACAGCGTGGTCGACGCCGCGCCGAGGGGCGCTTCAATCAGGAGCGCAATGCGGCCGTCCGGCTCTCGTATGCCCGCGAGAAAGCGCACCGATGCAGGCACCGAGAGCGCAACCGCTCTCCATTCGCGATCACTTGGGCCCGCGCGTGCAGCTTCAGCCCATTTCGATACGAGTTCGTCTCGAAGAGCTGTCATACCGGTTCGAGCCGCTGTTCGACGGTGTTGAAGCGATATCGGATCGATCGGCCGCTCCGAGAATCGGGAAAGCTCACAACGACTCCGAAGATCGGCACGTCGACGTCGCGCAGTTCTGCCTTCTCGGGCGAGAGCGGGTATAGCAGGAGCAGAGCTCTCTTTGGGTTCTCGCCACGGACCCTCCGTATTTCAGGCCCATCGGGCGTGGTTGCTTCGTCCTTGCCAGCTTCCACGCGCTTTCTGTTTGTCGCGGAAAGCGCACGATCAAACTCCGATTTATCAAGGTCGATCGCCTCATCCCGCGGCGAGAGTATGGTTTTCACGACGTACCGGCCGGATGCCTCACCACGAGGCAAGGGATTGCGTTCGATCGTCTTGAAGGTCCATTCACTTACCGAACGGGGCTCGCCGCTCCCGCCGAGAACCGCGATCGTCCAGTCGGTCAGCTCCCCGGCACCCAACTGCTCGCGGATATATGCGCTCATGCGAACGGCATTCACGTCGCGCGCCTCGTCCGGAAAAAGAAGCGAGCCGAGCAGGGTCGCTACTTCAGCACCGGCTACACCTCTCCACAGGCGGCGCTCCTCAAGGGATTTGAAACCCGCTTTGTTCGCAGGCTCGGCAGGCGGTCCGATCCGATCCAGAAAGCTTGTGATGGTCGCGGCGTTTTGCTGGTTTCTCGACTGATCGTTGAAGAGGACCGTCTGTATCTTTGCCTCGCCCTGAAATGAGACCTGGAACTCCCGCGAGTGACGCATCTTGTTCGGAGCTGTCACGAGCAGGATGTCATGCGACTGAATCCGGAGACCATATTGCTCGGGCGTTGCCCCGATCATGGCCATGTGATCCAGGCGCTCACGCAGCTCTTCTGCCGCGGTCGCCACGTGCCGGAACCACAGCTGCAGATCAGGCGTCATGTACAGCCGGCACAGATCGACGTAGCCAGGCCGGTACCCGAACCAACGGCCCATCTGCATGAGACTGTCGTACATTCTTGACGGTCGAAGAAAGTAGCTGACCGTCAGTCCTTCCAACGTCAGTCCGCGCGAGAGCTTGTCGCCGCCGATCGCGATGACGTTCAGGCCTTGCGCGGCATTGCCGTCATAGTCGAGCGCATCGCGAATTTCACTGTTGACGACCTGGGGCTTGATCTTGTCGGCGGCGGTGGAAAGTTCGCCGTCGACCGCGGACCAGTCGGTTACGGGAAGCGTCGCTCCGATTTCCGTCGCTCTGATCGTCGCAGATGTCGGCACGAAATCCTGCTCCCAGAGTTCGCGCAGTCGATCGAGGATCGGGTCCTTCTTCTTCGATCGATACTTGAGCCTGCGCTTGAGATCGGCGACCCAATCATCGACCTGCCTAAAGACCGACTGATGGACGTCCTTGTAGCGAGAGACGTGGACAAGCATCGAGTTGTGCACGTTGCGCTGACCACGTGCCGAGCGGGCGGCGCATGCGAGCACGAAGCTCAGTATGGCGTCTTCAAGCGACGGAGGAATGCGGTCCTCTCCCTCGTACCGAGGTGCGAACCCATTTTTGTGATCGATAGCGATCCACGCCTCACCGTCCTGATCGACATCTCGCGTGACATCGAGCGGCTCCTGCGCTGTGTCAGCACCTACGCCGTTGATCCCGAACAGCAGGCCCGGTCCGACGTAGTTTGACGGCGACGGAAGGTTCATGATGAAACTTCGTGGAAATACATCGTCGCCGTACTCTTCCGTTGCCGCAGCATCGTGAATGAGTATGTTCGCGAACGGGGTCGCGGTATACGCGACGTATGCGGAGCGAGAGAACGACGAGAGTAGGCGTCGTATCTGCCCGTTGATGCGCTTCGGCTCGTAGTCGGGATCGGGCCCGTCCTCGTCAAATCTCTGCTCGCCCGTGTCGACCGAAGCCTGATCAGCCTCGTCGTCGATAACGAGAAGCGGGCGCGCCTCCGTATCGCCCCGGGGGGCCAGGACCTCATTGACCCAGTTGTTCAAGTTTTCGAGGATGCGAGCGTTCTTCTTGATGACCAGAAGCACCGGCCTCTGCTGCACGCCGATCCCAAGATTGTCCGCGAACGCACGATTGAAATCCCCGTTCGCAGCCTGGGTGGTGAGGTGCTCGGCATGGATGCTGCGATCGAGCTCGCCGACACCGATCCGCGTGAAGCCGGCGCCGCCGCTTGCAGGAGTGGTGTTGTAGCCAAGAAAGTCGCGATCCATGCGACGCTGAGTCTGTTGCCTCAGCGCGTTATGCATGCCAGCGAGTATGATTATCAGCTTGTACCCGGCATCCGCTGCCTTGGCCGCGAGTCCCGCATAGTTGGCGGTTTTTCCGAACTGGACATGCCCGACGACCAGCCCGCGACGATCCCAGGGGCCTTCGCGGTTCGGGTCTTCCATCTGCTCCATGATCAGATCAGTCGAAAGGTCGATCGCGTCGATCGCCGCCGGTGGCCAACCTTGATCCTGGAGCAGGAAATCGCCGTAGCGCTTGAAGAATCTGCGACCTTCCTTTCGATTTCCGAAATACCAGGGAACGTGGCCTCGCTCATCAACGAGTCTCGTGGGTCGACCAACCTTGACGATGAGCCTCGTTTCCAGCTCCTGCACGATCGCCGCGAGTTGCTCAGCCGACATCTCCCGCGCAAGGAGTTTCGCACAGTCGCCGACCGCCTTCTCAATCTCCTCTCTGCCGACCGCAGCATCGGGATTGCGCTGTCGAAGCATCATGAGGGCCATCGATCCGATCGCATCCTCAGTTGAACTCATCGTTTCGCCCCCTGCAGCTTCCGCATCAGTTTTTCTTCGATATTCTCGACCTTGTCGAATGGATCCATCGTGGCGAGCCGCGCCGCGGCTTCGTGGGGAGTGAGTCCCGCTCGTTCCATCATTCTCGCCATGGAGAGCGCGGTCGTCACGAGTTCCGAGCTGTTGACCTCGTCGTCAGGTACGCCATGCTCGGTTACGTCGAGCCATACGCGATCTACGGGCACGGTTCTCTCAATAAGGTCGAGTAGCCCCTCGAAGAGATCGAAACCCGTCTTGTCCATACGCCTCTTGAGCAGTTCGATTAGTTCGTGGTCCCGCCGGACAGTGTACCGGCGCTTCGCGCCCTCAGGATTTACCTGCCATATTCGGGATACGCCGGTCGCCTTCTGCCGACTGCCGTATTGTCCGCGGTGGACGAAAACCTCCCGCGCCTTGCGGCGAACGTCATCGGCTATTCTCTGGAGTGCCTTGCGGATCGCGTCCGGTGGACGAGCTATCGCCTTCCGAACGTCGATGCGCCAGTCGTGGTCCGCCGTATTGGGAATATCGATGCGTATGCGGGCCAACCGGCTCGTTTCGTCGCGGGTCCACGCCCGGCTCCCGCCAAGTCCGAGCCAGCCTCCCGCGGAGAGCAAGCGCTTATGCCGGTACACGTAGAAGCCCTGCTGGGCCGTCCATCCGTCGGGGCCGCCAGCCTTCTCGAACTCGCTCTCATTGCGGAACCGGTCCCGGTGCGGCAAGACGAAACCGCGAACGCAGACCCTGCCGCCAGGCCCCTGTACTTGCTGTTCCGGATTTCGGATGATCGATTCGTCGTTTTCGAGGAATGGGTCCCACGCTTTCACCCGGCTTTTATTGAGCGTGATCTTGATCGCCCGGGCGTCGCCCGCGAGAAAGCGATGGAACACCATGCCAAGGTGGGCATCGACGCGCTGGAGGTCGGCGAGAAACGACTCGTAGCTCGGCCGATCGCTCGTTCGGCCAAAGTCGACCTTGCGCCATACAACGAGCGTGCCTGACTTCTTCGATTTCAGTTGATCGCGGATTTCGCCAGAAAGGCCGGCATCGCCGTCGATCAGATCCCATCCGCCGCCGTTCTTGCGAAGCTGGTCGAGGTCCCAAGTGAACGACGCGAGGCCCGAGGAGGTTTTCGAGACCACGGCCAGCTCCCGGCACTGGGACAGCGATGCGGTCTTGAGACCGAGTCCGAACCTGCCGAGGTCCTCAGCCGTCCGCTCGGCTTCCGGTCCGATGCCGCCGAAGCGCATGGCTTCGACGAGGCGATCGGCATCCATGCCGGCTCCGTCGTCAAGGATCCATCCGACCGGGTCTCCATCGTTCCACTCCCATTGGATATCGATACTCTTCGCGCCGGCCGCTATGCTGTTGTCGAGAATGTCGGCGATCGCTGTCTCAAGCGAATAGCCGACCCCCCGAAGGGAGCCGACCAGGGCGGCAGCGGATGGGGGTACAGCGCGCGTCGGCACAGGAATGTCTATGAGAGCCCCACGGGAACAGAGAACCGGCAACTTACCAGCGGTTGAGCGCGCTGGCGAGCCGAGTGAGCGGTTCGACATCATGAGCCGCGAGATGCGGAGCGCCCTCATGGGCCGCATCCGAGGCCGCGACACGGGACCGGAAATGACGGTTCGCCAGCTTCTGCACGCGATGGGCTACCGATTTCGGCTACATGCCCGGGACCTTCCGGGCAAGCCGGACATCGTCTTTCGCAGCAGGCGCGTCGCCCTCTTTGTCCACGGCTGCTTCTGGCACCGGCACGACTGCGGGTTGGCGTACACCCCGAAGACCCGAGCGGAGTTCTGGCAGCGCAAGTTCGATGGCAACGTTGCGCGCGACCGAAGAACGAAACGTGAACTAGAGGTTGCGGGTTGGCGAGTGGTCACCGTCTGGGAGTGCCAGCTGGGCGATCTTGCTTCCCTTGCGGGACGGCTCGCGAAGGAGCTTGGACCACAAGGGAAGCAAGGTCGCCGAGCTGGTCCGATATCTAAGGCGCGACGATCGGCGCAGAAAACTCGCGATCAAGCCAAGCCCTCACGGCGGTAGCGTCCGCGTGCCCGTGTCGCCTGAGGAGGCCGGCAATGTCGCGCGCCGAGATCACGATGATCGGATGCTGATCCTCCTTGATCTCGCGATACGCCTGCAGATCGACGTAACTCGTCGTGACGAGTATTCCGAACTGCCGGTGGCGCAGCCGAGAGATAAGGCGCGACATTTCCCGCACGCCGACGCTGTTGTCGAGCGCGTAGCACTTTGCCTCCAGGGCGAAATCAACAAGGATGGATGCGATCCCGTGACCAAGGCGCAGCTTGCCGATCGCGTCTCGACCGCCATCCCGGGACGGGCGCGTCAGGTCGAGCTCTGCGATGTCAGGCAGCATGAGCCTGGCGAGCGCGGCAGCGCATTTCTCAAAATCGTGCGGGCGCTCTCCAAAGAACTGGTGGACCTCGCGAATGATGGCGAGGTCTTCTGCGCCGGAGGGGAGTTGCTCGGTCTTGGTCCTGTATTCGATGGAGCGGGTGGATTTGAGCGGTTGATACCGACCCCGCTCCACCCAGTCGGTCCACGCCTGCGGCGCGCGTTGCGTGTGGGGCGTCCCAGCAATTACTTCTTCGATCCAGGTCCTCTCCACAAGGGGCGCATTGAGGATGGTGAAGCGTGCGCGGTAATTCTGAAAACGCATGCCGTCCGCAGTCCGCCAGATCGCGACCAGATCCTCCGCGACCTGTTGCTCCGAAGTGCCCGGCACCGCGAGCCCGAGGAACATCACGTCCCGCCACTCCCCGGTGTTGCCGAACACGAAGATCGGCGGAACGCCGCGCCGGCCGGTCTCGCCTTCGTGCGCGGCGGCAAAGATGCGACGAAGGAGCTCGTTGCCGTTGCGGGGCGTCGCATGTAGGGCGCGGCCGGGCTGCTTGTTGTCCCCGTAGTACGTGAACGCGCCGGTTTCCCGATCAAGCTCATCAGGCCAGTTGGCGTCGCTCATCGAGGAAGTCAGGACGACCATTTCAAGGGCGGCGAGAGAACCGCGGTACCGGAACCCGCCCTGGTTGGAAACCCGAAGGAGACGAGTGAACGGGTCATCGCCAGCGTTGCCGGAGCGACCGCCCTCGTACACCGCGTCGACGTGCAGATCGGCCCCTCCAAGCGCGTCGAACGAGATCGACCTCCCCGCGTCCCCCACTGCACTCTCCCCGGTTATTTCTGCTCAGGCGGCCTGGCAATGCCCGTCGAACCTGGTAAGTTGCGGCGGCGCACCACTCCTACCACGGACTTTTTCGTCGATGAAATCACTCGACGGCGTCGCCGCCAAATTGGCTCGTCTGAGCAATCCACAGGCGCGCCCCCGGGTCCTCGATCTGTTCGCGGGCTGTGGCGGCCTGAGTCTCGGCTTCCACGCGGCTGGCTGCGACATTGCCGCGTCGCTCGAAATCGACAAACTGGCTGCCCGCTCGCACGCGATCAATTTCTTCAAGGATGCGCCAAAAGAGGTCCTTGATCTCCATGCAATGCCGCGCGACGTAGCCTCGCTTGAACCCGAAGAGCTCGTCGAGGAATTCGGACTGGGTGCGACCTCGCAGGCGATCGATATCATCATAGGCGGACCGCCCTGCCAGGCGTATGCCCGGGTCGGCCGAGCAAAGCTACGCGAGATAGCTGATCACCCACGTGCGTTCAAAGTTGATCCGAGGGGTAATCTGTATCTGCGGTACCTCCACTATGTCGATCGCCTGAAACCGCTCGCGATCCTCTTCGAGAACGTGCCTGACGTTCTCAATTATGGCGGTCACAACGTCGTTGAGGAGATCGTGGAGGCGCTCAATGATATGGGATATGATGCCGCGTATTCCCTGATCAACTCCGCGCATCACGGCGTGCCCCAGATGCGAGATCGCGTCTACATGATCGCCTATCGCAAGGAGCTGGGAGTGGTCGTTCAATTTCCTCGGGCAACGAACCACTGCGATCTCCCGCGAGGATACGCGGGAACCCGTGCCGTCTCCTTGAAGCTGATCAACTCGTCAGAGGGATACGCGTTCATTAAACCCGATACCGGCCACAAAGGGCTTCCGCATGCGGTGACTGCCCGCGAAGCTATCGGCGACCTGCCGCCGGTCACGAGCCACCTCGAAGGCATGCTAAAGCGTGGGGCGAGGCGCTTTACCGAGGCGGCATATTACCGCAGAACGGCCTGGGACAACCTATCCTCCTACACCCAGCTCATGCGATCGTGGCCCGGCTTCAAGGCCGGCGATGCTGTCTATGATCACGTGCTGCGCTATCTGCCGCGCGATTCCAGGATATTCAAGGCGATGGCGCCCGGCGATGAATATCCGCAGGCCCACCGCTTGGCAGAAAAGCTATTCAAGGCTGCCGCAAGCCGTCGCAAGCTGTCACCCAAAACCGCGGAGTGGCGATCCCTTCGCGATTCGATGGTGCCGCCGTATGATCCGAGCAAGTTTCCGAACCGATGGTGGAAATTGCGGGCGAATGGTCCCGTTCGGACACTCACGGCGCATATCGGCAAGGATACCTATACCCACATTCATTACGACAGCGACCAGGCGCGGGTGATCACGGTTCGCGAGGCCGCGCGACTTCAATCGTTTCCGGACGGCTTCGTTTTTGCGGGCACGATGAACCCCGCGTTTCGGCAGATAGGAAATGCTGTTCCACCAGTCATGGCGCGCGAACTCGCCTTTGAGATCATTTCAAGTCTGCGAGACGCGCTCATTCCCGCTGTGGCGGCCGAATAGGCATAAGATAAGCCCTCGCATGACGCGAGGACGATGGACTAAAGGGTTGTCCGAGCATCAGCTCTGGCGGGGCGTCTCATGACAACGCCATGCGTCAGGCCTTCTGAAGCTGATGGTCGACGCGATGCATGCTCGGTCTGCGGTTCAGCGCGACCACCCTGCGCCCCGCGGCGTAAGTGCAGTGGCCTTTCTAGCGGCCTAAATTCGAGCCGGCATCAGAGTAGCGCGGGAGGTCGATTTCCGCGTCAACGCAAAGATAGTTAACACCATCCCTCACGGTGCTTAGCAACGTTGAGTAGGCGGTTTTGTAAAACACCCTCTTTTGGGGCATTTTCTTGACTTTCTCGTATTTCAAATGCGGGAAAGTTATAGGTTGCCTAGCCCGATTCCAGGTTGTACAACCTTTGCGTATCTGAAATACGTGAAAGTTACAATGTCACTCTACCTAGTTGGCGAGAACATCGACAAAGCCCGCGCCCACTACCGCGCAGAAACGGATCAGCTCACTCAACTCGTCCGAGGTATCTACGTTGATCCGGACGATGACGCCGACGCAACAGTCCTACGGTATGCCGTCCGCATCGCTAAATATCTTTATCCCCGCGCCTATCTATCCGGTGCAAGTGCGGTTCTACTCGGGCCCACGCGCGATGGGCGCCTCTTCTTGAGCGCTCGGCGTATCCAGCGCACTCGTATCCGCGCCCTAGAAATCATCCAAAACCAGGCTCCCCCGCATCCCTCCATCGCTTCCGCCATCGTCGCCGACGGGATCAGCGAGTTCAGAGTAGATGTATCCTCGATCCGCCAGCGCTTTCTTGAAGCTTTTCGGTTGCGCAGCGAGCATGCCGCGTCGATCGACGATGCCATGCGTGACGTCATTGCTGCCCGGCTCATTGAGGAATATGGAACTGCCGAAGAGGCTGCAAAAGCGATTTGGGCACTCGCCCGCGAAAACGACTGGCTCCGCGAGGGCGAAGGAGCCGAACGCTACCTCTTACGGAGATCGATTGTGACGGCACGTAATGAAGCTGCACTTGATCTTATCGTGGCATGGCACCGCGAACCGCTTGGGCATCTTCGCCATGACGGATTCGAATGGCGCTGGACGCCCCTCGAAAAGAAAATGCCGCCACTCATTCGACAGACCACACCGGGCAAGCTTCCGCCGTTCATTGTCTCGCTCCTTCCCGAAGGATGGTTGGAATCAGTCCTAAAAGATCGGGATGAACGGGCCGCCCTGCGTTCTGGCAAGCGCTACATGTCCAACATCACGATCGTCGATAACGAGGCGGAGCTCAAGACGCTTCCCGAAGACGTTCTGATTACTCGCCTTTCGCGATATTCAAAGGACGGCATATTCACCGGCACCTATGGCGGCCCTGGACGCGGAAGTCTCAACGAAAGCTTTGAGCGCAATCTTGCGCGGATGTTTGAAAACAAAGAGACACCACGACTTTCCGGCATTCAGATCAAAGCACCTCTCTACCTCGATCAGCACGGCAAGCTCTTACCAGCGACCGACAAGCCATTTACGCACATTCTCAAACCTGCGGGAACGAGCGGCTATGAAGCATTACCAATCGTCGAATGGCTGGCGCTTGCACTGGGCCGTGCTTGCGGGTTCGAGGTTCCTGAGGTTGCGTTAATCAACATGCCGGACAACTTGCCGCCAGCGCTCATCGTAGAGCGCTTTGATATTCGCTCAGGCGGCAATGACACTCGCATGTTGGCGCTTGAAGATTTTTGTTCCGTGCTGGGCGTGCCGACGGAGGCAAAATACGATGGCACCATTGATCGGATGGCTCGCCAAGCACGCCCGCTCTCGACGGAACCGGATGAGGACGTCGCCACAATCATCAGGCGATCTCTGTTCGCTTGGTTGATTGCTGATGGCGACATGCATCTCAAAAATATCGCCTTGCTTAAGATCGCAGAGCCTGGTGAAGACAAATTCAAGTCGGTACGCATGGCTCCAATGTACGACGCGGTGACTACGCGCGTGTTCCCAAATCTCGCTCACGATCGGATGGCTCTTAAATTGAACGGCAAGGATGACAAGCTAAGGCGCGTTGACTTCAAGACTGTTGCTACCCGAACGGGGCTTAAGGCTGGAACAGCAGATGAAGCTATTGACGCTTTGGTTGCAGATATGCGCAAGGCGGTCGACGCAGTTAAGCTACCGGTCCTTACTCACTACGGCCCCGACGGGAGGGCCGTCGCCGATCAGGCGCTCGATATCGCGCGCAAACGCGTGGAAAGCTTCAGCTAGGGGAAGGTCTCGCCCGTCGGCGTAACCGGCGACACGGCCGTCGGTCATCTGGCATAACGAAAATGACGCTCCTATGATTATTGGTCAAAGTCGAAGGGAATTTTGGCGTGGTTGACTATCGCACACTAGCGCGAGCGCGCGAACTCGCTGCCGAGGCGCGATGGCAAGCGAAGATCAACGGGGCCATCGATGCGATCGCAAAAGTTACTAAAGCGGCCGCGTTGGTACGAAAGGCAGAAGCGGAATTTGCACAAGCGGCGGGAGCTGATGCCACCTCTTCGGAATCGTGGCTATTGGAGGAGCGCGACCAATCCATCGACCCCCAGGGCCGTGACGATGTGATTTCGGCGTTGCGCGACGGTGGTTATTCGGAACATGAAATCGAAGCCGTGTTGATTGCGCTCCCACAAGACGTCAACGCCGGCAATAAGTCCACCGAGATGGCAGCATTGGTAGCCGAAATCAGGGCTGTCGTCTCCGGCGAAGCGATCGCCGCAACGGTGGCCGATCAGAGTGACAGTGCCAAATCAGAAGCTAAACCTAGCTTGCAGGACAAGATTCCTCCGCAGAGCGTTCGCATTTTGCGGGATATGCCGCCTTGCGGCGCGACTTGGACCATGAAGCATAAGACGATTGCTGATCGCCTTTCCCGTTACTGGGACGCGGCGGGCGAACCCTACAGCGGCACCCACGACTCACTGATACGTGCCGTCAAGGAAGCGAAGCGGTACCGAGGCGATATGGAGCAGTGACCAATTCCCAGGCTCTGCTCTCGTACCTGAACGGATGATTTCGCCGGGATGGCCGCGCCGCCTCTAGAGATTCCCTTGCCCGATGACAGGCGAAGCACAGGACCATGGTGCCTTTGCGATCCGCGCTGAGATCGCGCGTTCAGTCGATTCTCTCCGAATGCTTTCCTGACCTCGGATCGAGGCCTACGCGCCCGCAAGTGAACCACTGCGAAGCGATCCCGGGATGCTCCCGATTCATCCCGATTGGTCCCGAGATTTTCTATCCAAAATTCGGCAAGTGTGTCGTCGTAATCGGTGAGGCGCCGAGCATCTTTAAGCGCTCCACCGTTACAGCAACGCCCGGGTGGGACGCCCGGCGATAACGCATGGAGCAGTGAATGACTACCGACGATCATCTTATTGACGAAAACGAGGCCGCGCAGATGCGTAGCCAGAGCGTGCGAACGCTGCAAATGGAGCGGCTACGCGGATCCGGGTGCCCCTATGTGAAATTGGGGCGCTCGGTTCGATATCGGCGCGGCGACGTTCTCGCCTACATCGATGCGCGGATCGTGACGTCCACCACCGAGGCTGACGCGAGGAGGGGGGCACGTGGTTAAGCACCTCCACAAACGCTCTGATAGCGAAACCAAACAGACCGGGCGGGATGCTCGGCGATCGGTGCTGCCAATTCGGCCGGCAATCCGCATGGTCCGACGGCACTATTTCGATGCCAACAACGGCAGCCTGATCAGCGATGGTGTGGTCGAAGTCTGTCGCGATGTGCGGCTCGGCGAGGGGTTCGTCTGCAAGCGTGACAAGCGTTTGTATCCGATCAAGCGCGGTTGCGGACGCGACTGCGCCTGCCTGCAATGCGATGCGGAGCCCCGGCGCGACAGCCGGCCGCCCAAAGCGACCGTCCAAACATGCCCCTGTGTCAAGTGCCAGCTTCGGCGGGAGCGGCGGCAATGACAGCGGCGTTCCGTGAAGACCTGATTCCGGCCTACCGAGTCAAGCGCGATGACGGCGGGCTGTCGCTGAAGTTTCGCTGTCCGCACTGTCGCACCGTGCACACTCATGGCGAACCGCCTGACGAGCCGGCGGTGGTTACGGGTCGCGTGGCCCATTGCCACGATCCGCGATCGCCGTGGCGAGGGAGCGGCTATCGGCTGATGATTGTCGGCGCCGTTGGCTCGTCCAGGCAGCTGCCTTCGATCACCGCAGCCGACATTGTGGCTCTGAATGAGGCGATGGCCGGCCGATGACGACGCACAAGCCAATTGCCTTCGCGCGCATCGCGTCGGCGGCGCGCGCTCAAGCCGAGTCAATCGTTTCGCGCTGGCTGCCGAACGGCCGCCGCGAAGGTGTCGAATGGATCGCGCTCAATCCGATGCGCGGCGACGCGCGGCCGGGAAGCTTCAAGATCAATCTCCGCACCGGCTCGTGGGCCGACTTCGCGACCGGCGATCGTGGAGGCGATCTCGTCTCCCTCGCCGCCTACTTGTTTAGGCTGAAACAAGCCGAGGCGGCGTTGCGCGTGGCGAGTATGCTCGGGTTGAATCCCTATGAGTGATCCATTTGCACCACTCGGCGGGAAACCCGCCTCCACGCTAGCGAATGATCCCGCTGGACGCGGGATCGTTGTTCCTGTCCCCAGTTCCGCGCCTTCGGCACCGTCGCACCCGCTCGGGAAACCGTCGGCCACATGGCGGTACGCCGACGCCAGCGGCGCCCTGCTTGGCTACGTGCATCGTTTTGATCAAGACGGCGACAAACAATTCCGTCCGCAAACTCTATGGGCGGATCACGCGCGTAGCACTCTTGAGTGGCGTTTCGAGTCGTGGCCGTCGCCGCGTCCGCTTTATGGCCTCGATCGTCTCGCAGCCAAGTCGGGGGCTCCTGTCGTCGTCACCGAAGGGGAGAAAGCATGCGACGCAGCTGCCCGCTTATTGCCGGCGGGCTTTGTTGCGGTCACAAGCCCGAACGGCTCAAGGAGCGCGAAAAAGGCCGACTGGGCGCCGCTCGCTGGCCGTCATGTGATCATCTGGCCCGATGCCGATGCGGCCGGCCTTGAATACGCCGAGTCGGTAGCATCTATCCTCGCGCCGATTGCGGCGTCTGTCCGCATTGTGTCGCCGCCCGAGTCCTGCACCGAGGGCTGGGACGCAGCGAATGCCGAGGCCGAGGGATGGACGACGGCTCGCGTCGCCGCGCTGATCGACAATGCGCGCGTTGGCCACGCCAGCAAACCCGAGCAAACGGCCGAAGCCGGCGAGCGAAAGCGCCGCGAAAGCCGCAGCGACGCGCTGATGGCCGCTCTCGAAGGCCTCGCTCTTTGGCACGATGCTGATCATGTGGCTTACGCCACGATCGAGATTGCCGGCCATGCCGAGAACTGGGCGCTCAAATCGCAGGCTTTCAGGAGGTGGTTAGCAAACCTGTCCCGTTTAAAAACGGGACAAGTCATCAGTAGCTCGACGTTGGAAGATGTGATCCGAACGTTGGAAGCGATCGCAATCAATGAATGTCCTCGCCACACCGCTTGCTTGCGCGTCGGTCGGCATGGCGCAAATTGCTATCTTGATCTTTGTGATGACACCTGGCGCGCCGTTGAGATCACGGCGCATGGATGGAAAGTGGTGGAGCGCCCCCCGGTTAAGTTCATTCGAACACCGGCCATGCGGGCGTTGCCCGAACCGGAGCCCGGCGAAGGTATCGAGATTTTTCGAGACCTGGTGAACGTCAAGGATGATGACAGCTTTAAGCTTGTCGTCGCGTTCATGGTCGCCGCCCTACGTGACCGTGGCCCTTATCCCGTGCTCGTGGTGAACGGCGAGCAGGGCACCGGCAAGTCTGTGTTTTCGCGGATGGTGCGCGGCTTGATCGATCCCAGCGCGGCGCCGATCCGCGCTGCTCCTAAGGATGATCGCGACCTGATCGTGTCGGCCATGAACTCGAAGGTGCTTGCCTTCGACAATCTTTCCTCGGTGCCGAACTGGCTATCGGACGCACTTTGCCGAATCGCCACCGGCGGCGGCTTCGCCACCCGCATGTTGCATACCGACCGCGATGAGGTGATCTGTGAAGTGCAGTCTCCGGTGATCCTTAACGGGATTCCATCGCTCACTGATCGCGCTGACCTAGCCGATCGGGCATTGAACGTTCACCTTCGGGTCATCCCTGAGTCCAAGCGCCGCCCGGAAGACGCGTTGTGGGAGGACTATCACAAGCGCCAACCCTTGATTCTCGGTGCATTGCTCGACGCCATCAGCGCCGGGCTGCGCAACGTTGCCAGCGTCAAATTGGATCGCCTTCCGCGCATGGCCGACTTCATGAAGTGGGTTACTGCGGCAGAGAGCGGTCTTGGGTGGGAATCGGGAGAGTTTGTGGCCGCCTACACACGCAACCGCGTTGAGGTTGCGGACGGCGCGTTTGAAGCCGATGCGGTGGCAGTTGCAATCCGAGACTTTATGCGTGCGGGTACCGAGCAGGTTTGGACTGGCACGGCAACCGAGTTGCTGGGTCGGCTCGCCAACCACGCCACTGATACGATTCGTAAGTCGCGCGCCTGGCCGGCCACGGCTTCGGGGCTCGGCAACCGCCTCGATCGCGCGGCGCCGTTGCTGCGCGCCAAAGGTTTCACGATCGACCGACGCAAATCTGACGCGCGGCTGATCTCGATTATCGCGCCCAACGACGATGTGGCGCCAATTTAGGAGTCACTGATGTCTCAAATCGCTTTTGACAACGAACTAAGCAGGTTTCATCTTACTGGCCAACGGATGCCGGGCGTGATTCCGTCTTCGCACTGATTCGCGGAGGCGAGACATGGCAGGTAAATCTCCAGTCGTGGCGAGTGAAGAGCAGCAGGCGGCATTGCGGACCCTTGCAGTTTCGCGCGATCGCGGGGAGGCGGATCGGGCGAGAGCCGTATTGCTGACGTTATCGGGTTGGACCAGCCCACGCATTGCGGAAGCGTTCGGCGTTCGCGAGGATACGGTGCGTCTGTGGCGCAGCGATTTTGCGCGCGGCGGGGTCGAGGCACTCAAGACGAGCCCTGCACCGGGACCGGCCCCTGTCAAAGCGGAAGCTGCGCTGAGAGTTGCGAGGCCATTGCTGGAAGCGCCGGTTGCCGACCGGCACAACTGGACGCTGGCGCGCCTCATTGGCGAGATCGAGGCCCGCGAGGGCGTCACCATCTCCAAATCGCGTCTGTCCAAGGTGCTACGCAAAAAAAGTTCCGCTGGCGCCGACCGCGACACACCCTGAAGGGCCGCCAGGACGCCGATGCCGTCGACCGCGTGGGCCTCAGGCTGGCACTGCGAAAGGCGCAGGCAGAGGCCGGTGATATCGTGCTTCTCTTCGCCGATGAGAGCGAGGCGTTGACGCATCCTTATCTGGCCAGAGCCTGGGCCAAGTGTGGCGCCGATCTGCGGGTGCAGGCGCCAGGACAGGCCAAGAAGGTTGCGATGATGGGAGCGCTCGATCACACCGCGCGCAAGCTCATTGTGCACACAAGCCGAACCAAGCGTAGCACCGATTTCATTGCGCTCTTGGAAACGCTCGACGGTCTGTATGGCCCGAGGCCGGGTCTGCCGACGAAACCCGTCGTCGTCGTGCTCGACAACGGGCCGATCCACGTGAGCAAGGCGACAACCGCTGCCCTCACGGCCCGTGCCCACTGGCTCACCGTCGAATGGCTGCCCAAGTACGCGCCCGAACTCAACGACATCGAAGTTGTCTGGCACGATCTCAAAGCCCATCATCTGGCCCACCAGACCTTCACCGATGCCGAAGCTCTCGATCGAGCAATCCACGCCGCCGTAACCTCCTTGAACTCCGAGCGAAACCTCGATCCGTTGGCCAAACAAAGAATCTCTGCTTAGATTCGGGGCTCTGGCTCTCCATTGCGGAACTGGCGCGACTCAAGAAGCTGTCGCGACAAAGCGTCCACGAGCGTGTTCGCCGAATGATCAAGGCCGGTGCCCTCACGATTCGCGGCGATAGGCGGTCGCTTCGCGTCAATTTGGCCCAATTCGATCGCGCTGTCGGCGAGGTTGGCGACGCTATCAAGGAGGGCGCCGCTGAAACGCGGGCCGAAGACAGCCGTACGGTCACCTCACCCGCATTGCGCGATCACCAAGCTCGCGCGGCGCAATACACCGCCGATCTCAAGTTTTTGGAGCTTGAGGAAAAGCTCCGGCGCCTTGTGCCGGTGGCGGAAGTCCAAGAGGCCAGCATCAAGGTCGGCGAGACAGTCGTTCGCGTAATCGAACGCTTGCCGACCTTCGCGGAGGCGATTTCGAGCGCTGCCACTAAGGATGGCGCGCAAGGCGCGCGTGTCGTATTGAGAGACATCGCGCGCCAGCTTCGTACTGAAATCGCTGAGGCGATGGGTGCGATCGGAGCCGAGGCCGAACCTTGGAAGGTCGATCCGATAAGCGGCCACTACATTCCACCATCAGCGCAATAGCCAACGCCGGGAGCGACGGCGCGCAAAAGCATTTTTATAGCCGCCCTGCTTCGCAGCGGCGGCCATCCATGCGTTAAAATCTGACGTCGAGGGATATTTTGCGCAGCACGTTCGAGCTGCCGTCATGTGTGGGTGTTCCGCAGATCATGACGCGGCGGCATAGTCAGTCGCAGTTAGTCGCCGAACAACCTGCAAGGCGCCCGCCTCGTCCCCGCCCCCCTTCTCAATCATTGCAGCACGTTGCCCGTTGATGCCGGACGGCCTTACGGCGCAGCGCGCCGCCCTCGCCGCATATTTGCGGAAGTTCTAATGTCGCTGGCGAAGCTGTGCGCTCTAGCTATCTCTCCTTTTGATGTGGTGGAGACGGCGGCCTCCTCGACGCCGACGCGCGAAGGCACGGGTCCTTCCTGGGGGGTGGGCCTCTACGGCTCAAGGCGGCACCGAGAACGCGCTAGGCGCTCAGTTGTTGAGCTACCCTGACGACCCTGACGTATCGCACTGAGCACGCCTCGTGTCGTCGGGATAAGCGCCATCACCCTGACGAGCCCCAAATTTTTCCAGACGGCTTGGACGGCGCCGGGCGACAATCCGCACGTATGAGAAACCCGCATGGCTATCGCGTTTCGGACGACTTGGGCGCCTTGGACGGCCGCATTCCTATTTCAAAGAAAAAGATTTCAAGTACAGATCTGAGCAATCTGACATCATGCTAATCTCGCATGGCTTGCTCAGTTCGCCATCCCCGGCCAGCGTGCGGCAAAGGTGTGAGCGAGGGAGCGGGGCACAAACCTTATCCGTCTGAAATTCGGCCCGACTGCTTGCTATGTGCTTGCGCAAAATTGTGATCGATTGTCGAGGGCAAGAGTGCCAATCGTCAAAGTCTTGAGATTAAAAGGAAAATGGTGGTACAGTTGGGTGGGCTCGAACCACCGACCTCCTGTTCCACAGACAGGCGCTCTAACCAACTGAGCTACAACTGCATCCGTTTCCGGCCCCGAAAAAGGGGTGGCCGAACGGGGCGGAAACTAGGTGCAACGGCCCGCTTTGGCAAGGCCGCCGGCGGCCTTCTATCGCGCCATCCGCGCCCCCGAAAAGACGGCAAAAAAACAGGAGGCCCGGGGTTCGCCCGGGCCTCCTGCGAAGAGAATGATTGATCAGGCGGCCGGCTTGAACAGTTTCGACGCGTTGGTCTTGATCGGCTCGACCGTCTCGGCGGCGACCTTCTGGCTCAATTCGGCGAGCTCCTTGGCCTGGGCGGTGATGGCCTCGAACTGCTTCTTGGCGTGGGAGGTCCACAGCTCGACCGCCTCGGAAGGCGATTTGATGGCGAGCAATTCCTGCGCGAAGTCCAGCGACGCGGTGGTGTTGGCCTTCATCATTTCCATCAGCTTGGCGGAATATTCGCTGGCGCCCTTGCTGGCGCAAGTGAACACCGCCTCGATGGTGCCATTGTTGCTCTCGGCGACGTCCTTGAACTTGGCGTAGCTGTCGCGCGCTTGCGAAACGCCCTTCTCGGCGAAGGCGCGCATCTGCTCGGGAACCTCGAACGGGATGACGGAGGAGGAGAAAGGATCGGAACTTGCCATGGCATGAATCCTTCGAAAAACGGGGTGAAACAAATGTGACCCCTTGCCTTCTCGGTAATTAAATACCAAGAACGTCGACCGGATCACGCTGCGGGAATGTCCTACGCGGGAATGTCCTACGTCGGACACCGGACGGTTGTAGCCATACATCGTGTCAATTTTGTGCAACGCAATACAATGAGGCACAATTTAAGATGGCACGGCCACCCGGAAGGGCCGCAGCGACCTCTTCCGGATTTTCGACGGCGAGACGCGCCTGGGCGGTCTGGCGCCTCAAACCTTGGGCTTGGCGGCCTCCATCGCCGCCTTGCTGACGATCTGGCCCATTTCGCTGGCCTGCTCGGCCAGCGAGCGCATCTGCGTCTGCACATATTCGCTGTGCAGCTTCATGATTTCGGTCAGATCCTTGGCGTGCAGCAGCGACTGCGCATAGTCTAGCGAGGCCTGCACGTTCTTTTCGGCATAGGATATCGCCTTGGCGCCGATGTCCTTGGCGCCGGCGCGAACCGTCTCCCCCCGCTCCTCGATCGTCCCCGCGGTCGACTGCGCGCTGGCGAGGAATTTCTCGAAGGCCTTGCGGGCCTGATCGAAGCTCGCCTCCGCCATCGATCGCATGTCCTTCGGAATCTCGAAACGCCCTTCTTCGCTCATGGTCCCACTCCCTGTTGCTGTTGCACATCGAAGGGGCCACCCACGGCCCCTGCTCCCGTCCGCCCAAAGCCAGATCATCCCAACGCCAGATCACCGGCACATGACTTCGCCGGTACACTTCGCCGGTGCGACGTGGCACCAGCTGGTTCCTCATCGTGAACCCTTCGTCGGCGTTTGCAATCACCCAACGCCGCAGGCACCAATCTGGTTCAGACGAATTGAATTAAGGTTATCCTGGCTTGGAGACTGGCCCAGGGCGGGCAGGCCGTGGACCTGACCTCACCCGCGGGCGATACTGACGTTCCATTTGGGCTGCCATCGTTCGGCGGCCGATTCTTTAAGTCATCAAGGGCAAGCGCCTCGCCAGTCGGATCATGTCGTTGCGATGAACAATTCGGAATTCCAGTTGCGAGGCATCGGCGATCCGCGACTGGCGGTGCATGCGACAAGCGCCCTCCCCGCCTGGCTCTGGTCAGTCGACGGCACGCGGGTCCTGTGGGCCAATCCGGTCGGCGCCAAAGTGTTCGGCGCGGCCAATGCCACCGCACTCGCCAAAAAACTGTTCGGTCCGGCCGACGCCCACCGGCGCCAGGTGGCGCAACTCGCAGGCCGACTGCCGCTGAACTGCGCGATGCGGCTGGAGCGGCTGCGCGGCTTCGGCGCGTCGCTCGGCAGGCTCGTCACCTGCGGCTGTGCCCGGCTTGAATTCGCCGATGGCGGCCACGGCGTCCTGGTCGCCGCCGCCGAACCAAACGGGCGCGCGATGCCGCTGGCGGAGCGGTTGCGGCGGCTGGTCGATGGCATCGATTCCCCGGTCGCAGCCTTTGCGCGCGACGGCCTGTTCATCGGCGCCAGCGACGCAGGCCGTCCGCTGCTCGGCTTTCGCAATCTCTCCGAGGCCGGCCTCGACGAAGCGCGCAGCAACGCGCTCAGGCACGGCCGCGTCGAAACGCCCATCGGCATCGGCCACATGGTACTATGGCGCGTCGGCTCCGGCGCGGATGTCGGCCTGGTCGCGCTGCTCGCGCCGGGCGCGACGGCGGCCGCGCATCACAGACATGTCGCACCGGCAATGCCGCAGACAGCTCTCGCCGAGCCCGCGGCGGAGCCTGTCGCACCAGTGGTGGAGCAGCCCATGCCCGATGACGAACAGCCCGCGACATCGGGCGAAGCCCCGGCCGTATTTGCGCTGGTTGATGAGTTCGCCGATGAGCTGCCGGCCGAGACGGTCGAAGCCGCAGCAGCCGAGCCCGCGAGCGAACTGGTAGCGCCAGCGGCGGAGCTGCCGATCCCGGACTACGAGCAGCCCGCCAATTCCGGCGAAGCGCCAGCCGAATTTGTGCTGGTCGACGAGTTCGTCGATGAGCCGTCCATGGAGACGGTCGAAACCGCAGCCGACGAGCCCGCGACCGAGCCGTTCGCACCGCCGGCGGAGCAGCCGATGCCCGGCTACGAACAGCCGGCCGATTCCGGCGAGGCACCGGCCGAGTTCGCACTGATCGAGGGAGCCTCCGCACAGCCTGCCGAGCCCGAACAGCCCGCCGACGAACCCGCCGCCGAGAACGAACCGCCCGAGAACGAATCCTGTTCCCGCGAGCCATCTCCCTATGTCGAAGCCGTGGCCGACGAGCCGACGCCGCCGCATACCCGGGCGCCGTCATGGCTCGACGAGCCCGCGCCCGAGAGCCGCCGTCACCCGCTGCGCTTCCTGTGGCAGATGGATGCCGAAGGCCGTTTCTCGCTTGGCTCGGACGAATTCACCGGCCTGATCGGCCCGCGCACGGCCGCCGGCTTCGGCCGGTTGTGGCGCGAAATCGCGGAATCCTTCGCGCTCGATCCCGAAGGCCGCCTCCTCAAGGCGGTCGCCACCCGCGATACCTGGAGCGGCATCACCCTGAACTGGCCGGCCGACGGCGGCGGACGCTTGCCGGTCGAATTGTCGGGGCTGCCGGTCTACGACGGATCGCAGAAGTTTGCCGGCTATCGGGGATTCGGGGTTTGCCGCGATCTCGACGGCCTGACGCGGCTGGCCGCGCTGCGCCGCTTCGAGTTGCTCAGCGCCCGGACGCCGCCACAAACGGATCCGGCGGACATCGTTCAGGCCGAACTAACGAAAGATTCCGCCGCGAATTTGCCTTCGGTTCCCGATACCCAGAATGCCGGCCGTGCGGAGTTGCCTGCCCCTGACGCCGACCAGACTTCACCGCAAAACGATTTGGACACACACCTGGAAACGCCCGTCGAAATACCCAAGAACGTGCTGCCGTTCCGGCCCTTAGGTGAACCGAAACCGGGCGAAGCGAAATCGCCGGGCCTGACGCCGGTGGAAAACAGCGCCTTCAACGAACTCGCCCGGCAATTGTCGGCGCGGCTCGAGAGCGAACACGGCGCGGCCAGTGCCGCGACGGCAACTTCCGCGGAGCCCGCCGCGGCCGCGATCGAGCTGCCACTGGCGACGCAGCCCGTCAGCGAACAGGCCGGCTGGCTGGTGCAACCCGAGCCGCCGCCGCGCGGCGAAGCCCGGCGCGACCGCGCGCTGCTCGACCTGTTGCCGGTCGGCGTCCTGATCTATCGGCTCGACCGGCTGGTCTATGCCAATTCAGCGTTTCTGACCCGGATGGGATATGTGAACCTTCATGCGCTGGAGGATGCCGGCGGGCTCGACGCGCTCTATGTCGAGCCCGGCGTCTCCAACGCCAGCAGCACCTCCGACACCGGCACGCCGGTGACGATTTCGGCGCCTGACGCCTCGACCGGACATATCCCGTCCTCGGCGATCGACGCGCGGCTCTACACCATCAGCTGGGACGACGACCAGGCGCTGGCCCTGATTTTCTCGGGCACCGGAATGGAAAGCGCCGATGTCGCCGCCGCGATCTCGGAGGCACCTCCCGCGCCGGAGCCCTCGCCGGTCGGCCACGCCAATGCCGAGGAACTTGGCGCCATCCTCGATACCACGGCCGACGGCATCGTGATGTTCGATGCCGAGGGTAATCTCAATTCGTGCAACCGCAGCGCCGAAGCGCTGTTCGGCTATGACGGCGATGAATTCGTGCGGCGCAATCTGGTCGAGCTGTTCGCGCCGGAAAGCCAGCGCGTGGTGATGGATTATCTGGAAAGCATCAAGGGCGCCGGCGTCGCCAGCCTGCTTGAGCACGGCCGCGACGTGCTCGGCCGCGCCAGCCGCGGCGGGATCATTCGACTGGCGATGACGATCGGACGCACCCGCCACGACGGTCCGAATTTCTTCGCGGTGTTTCGCGATCTGTCGGAGACCAGGAAGAGCGAAAGCGAACTGCAGCAGGCGCGTCGGCTGGCCGACCGCGCCGCCAACGCCAAGGCCGACCTGCTGGCGCGGATCAGCCACGAGGTCCGCACGCCGCTCAACGCCATCATCGGCTTTGCCGAAGTGATGATCGGCGAACGCTTCGGCGCGCTCGGCAACGAGCGCTACGTCGAATACATGAAGGACATCCGCGCCTCCGGCGAACGCGTGATCGCCATCATCAACGACCTCACCGATCTCTCCAGGATCGAGACCGGCAAGCTCGATCTCACCTTCGCCAACCAGAACCTCAACGACCTCGTCGAGCAATGCGTCGCGGTGATGCAGCCGCAGGCCAACCGCGAACGCATCATCATCCGCACCTCGCTGGCGCATGCACTGCCGGCGGTTCTTGCCGACGCCAGCGCGCTGCGCCAGATCACGCTCAACCTGATCGGCAATTCGATCCATCTCGCCAATGCCGGCGGCCAGGTCATCGTCTCCACCGCGCTGTCGGATTTCGGCGACGTGGTCCTGAGGGTGCGCGATACCGGCCAGGGCCTCAACGACAACGAGGTCGCCGCCGCGATGGAGCCGTTCCGGACCCAGGCGCCCGCGGATCAGGCCGCCGAAAGCTCCGGCGTCAGCCTGTCGCTGACCAAAGCGCTGGTCGAGGCCAACCGCGCGCAATTCCACCTCAAGACCGGCGCGCGTTCCGGCACGCTGGTCGAAGTGGTGTTTTCGCAGGCGATGGCGAAGACCTGAGCGTCGTCCGGTTCGGCGCGGCTTCATCCTTCGAGACGCGGCCAATCGGCCGCTCCTCCAGCGATAAGGGCGAAGCCGTTACGCAGGGATGAGGTCTGAGATCCCTCATGGCGAGGAGCGCGGCAACGCCGCGCGTTTCGAACCATCAGGCGATAGGCCAAGCCGAACGGCGGTGCGGGAATCTGTCGCGCCCGATCGGCGCGGCACGGCACAATCTTTGCTCGGTATTTGCGGATTGAATGCAAGCGGCCGCCCGCCGCCTACTCCTTGAGCATCCGGATTGATCTGACATGCGCTGCCTGGTCGTCGCGGATCTGCATTATTCGCTGCCGCAATTCGACTGGCTGCTCAGCGCCGCGCCGCAATTCGACCTCGTCATCTTCGCGGGCGACGCGCTCGACATCGGGTCGATGGTCGATTTCCGCGCCCAGATCGTGGTGGTGAAGAGGTATCTTTCGCTGCTGTCGGCGATCACACCGGTGATTCTCTGCTCCGGAAATCACGACCTCGACGAGCGCAATCCCGAGGGCGAAAAGGTCTCGCGATGGATCGGCGAGATGCGCGAACTCGGCATCGCCTGCGACGGCGACAGCCTGACCATCGGCGACACCCTCTTCACCGTCTGTCCGTGGTGGGATGGACCCAAGGTCAAGCAGCGGCTCGAGGAGCAACTGCGCGCGGCTGCGGCGGTGCGGCTGAAACGCTGGATCTGGGTGCACCATGCGCCGCCCGCCAACTCGCCGACGAGCTGGGGCGGCAAACGATTTTTCGGCGACGTCGAACTGGTGCAGTGGATCAAGACCTATCAGCCCTCGATGGTGATCTCGGGTCATGTGCACCAGTCGCCATTCATTGCCGACGGCTCCTGGTTCGATCGGCTCGGCGACAGCTGGGTGTTCAACACCGGCCGCCTGCCCGGTCGCCCGCCGGACTATATCGTGCTCGATCTCGATGATGGCACCGCGTTCTGGCTGGCGGTTGGCGAAGAAGGACAATGCATCGACCTCAAGGCGCCGTTGCAGCGACCGGCAACCGTGATCGCCGATCCGCCGGAATGGCTTACATCCTTGGATCGGATTGTCGATCCGATCCTGGCGAGACCTGCGTCGGCGACAGGTTGATCATGCTCTGCAGGATGTCGCCGACCATCGCGAGGTGGTTGCCGTGGCCGGCATATTGCCGCTTGAGATCGGCGAGATAGGTGTTCGCGACATTGAGCCGTTGCGCCAGCATCCGCGCGATCAACAGCGCCACCTCCGGCGTCTCACGCAGCACGGACGCCGCGTCGCTGAACTCGTAGATGATGGAATCGGACGCCGCGCGCACCGTCGCGGTATGCGGCTGATCCAAAAGAACCGACATCTCTCCGAGCACGGCGCCAGGCTCAGTGATGCAGGCGACGACGGTATCGCCCTTGAGGACTTCGAGCCGTCCCTCGATCAGAATGTAGAGGTGGCCGGTGGTGTCGCCCTCGTGGATGATCAGCGCGCCCGCGGACACGTCCCGCGCCGTCCCTCCGGTGCAATAGTTCAGAATCGCGCGCATCCGCCAGCACTCCAAATCCCGGGCAAGACTAGCATCGGAATGGCCAGCGTCGAACGGATAAAAGGGCCGGCTTGCCCAAATTGTCAGCGTCAACCAAACCACGCTTTAGCCGCGACAAAGCAAGAATGCCCGGGACAAGCCCAGGCATGAGGCCAAAATCCCGTCTCCTAAACCAGACGGCTGAGGCTGCCTTCAACTCGCCGCCGAAAGCTCGGGCAGGAAGTCGCCGATCGCATCCAGAAACATTTCCGGCGCCTGCAGCTGCGGGACATGGGCGCAGCCGGCAATGATCTTCAGCCGCGCGTTCGGCAGCAGAGCGGCCAGTTCGCGCGACATCGGCGGCGGCGTCGCCTCGTCATGTTCGCCGACCAGCACCAGCACGGGCACGCTGACCTTGCTGAGGTCGGGGCGCAGGTCGAGCCCCGCCAGCGCCGCGCAGGCCGCCTGGATCACCTCGGAATCGCTGCGCAAGAACGCCTCGCGGCGATCGCGCATCAGATCGGGATGCTGAGCCTGGAATTCCGGCGCGAACAGCCGGCGCATCGCGACATCGGTAATCGCCGATAATCCCCTGGCTTTCGACGCCGCCGCCATGTTGCGGAAGGCATCGCGGCCTTCTTCCGAAAACGCCGCGCCACAGTCGGCGAGAACGAGCCGGGTCGCGATGCCGGGATGGCGAATGGCCATCTGCAGCGCGACGAAGCCGCCATAGCCATTGCCGAGCACGATGGTCTCGCGGCCCCCTGCGGCGTCCTGCACTGCCTCCGCCATGCGGTCGGCGACATCGGCAAGCCCGCCGTCGATGGCCTTCGACGCGCCGAAGCCCGGCAACTCCGGAACGATCACCGGGAATGACCGCGACAGTTTTGGAACGATGGCATCGAAACTCGCGCGATCCGACAGCAGCGAGTGAAACAGGAAAAGCGCCGGGCTTTTGCCTGGTTCTTGACCCCACTGCGCTGCGTTGACCGTTCCACCAGCGAGAAGTCGATCCATGCCTGTCTCTCGGTATGCGGGTTGGCGAGGGCTTCCAGCGGGTTGCGAAACGCCCGCTTCGCCGACGGACGTCGGTGGGCGCCCTCCTTGATAAATCAAAATTCAGGCTTTTCAAGCCTTTGTCACTTGACGTGATATTTCACGACTGCGACATTGGAGCCACGTCTAAGGGAAATACGATGCTTTTGCGCGATAATGTCTATGAAAGCCTGCGGGCTGATATTCTGACCTGCCGTCTGGCGCCCGGCGATGATATGCGGGAGCAGGAGCTTGCCGAGCGCTATGCCGTCAGCCGGCAACCGGTGCGCGAGGCTTTGCTGCGACTGGAGCGGGAGCATCTGGTCACCGTGCAGCCGCGCCAGGGTTATCGCGTCAATCCGATCTCGCTATCGGATGCCCGCGACTTGCTGCGGTTCCGCTTCGCGCTGGAACCGGCCTGCGTCGCCGAAGCGATCGAGAATGCGCCCGACGATGTCTTGAAGGCGCTCGACGAATTCAGGCGCTTCGCCGGCGATCATGAGGACTTCATCGCCTATAACCGCGCTTTCCATTCCGCGCTGGCGCATGCCTCCGGCAACCGCCGCATGGCGGCTTCGCTGTGCGACCTGATCGGACAGGCCGACCGGCTGGTGCGTGTCAGCGTCGCCAACGTGAAAGGACATGATCCGACGCGGCTGGTCGAAGAACACGTCGCCCTGATCGAGGCGATGCAGCGGCGCGAGGCGCGCGCGGCCTCCCGCATCATCAAGGCCCATATCGGCCAAACCGAAAAACGCGTGTTGCCTGCGCTCAAGCGCAACGCCGTGATCGTCGAAGCATGACCCGCTTCCGATCATGATCGAAAGGAGAGACCCATGAATATTTCCGCAACGCCAAAAGCAATCGACGTCGAAATCCACGGCAATTTCGTCGACGGCCGCGAGATCGAGGCCGGCGGCGGCGACATGCTCGACGTCCGCAATCCCGCCACCGGCGACGTGATCGCGCGGATTCCGAATTCGACCGCCGACGACATCGACCGCGCGATGAAGAGCGCGCGCTCGGCCTTCGATGGCAAGGCCTGGGGCGGCATGGACATCCGCGCCCGCGCGCGGCTGGTCAATCGGCTGGCGGATGCGTTCGAGGCCAATCTGGAATCGCTCTACAGATTGGAGACGCTCAACAACGGCCGGCCGCTCAACGAGACCCGCGCGCAGCTGTCGCGGCTGCCGGACTTCTTCCGGTATTTTGCCGGGCTCGCGTTGTCGCGCCGCGATTCCGTGATCCCCGTCGAAGGTTCCTACCTGAACTACACTTTGCGCACGCCGATCGGCATCGTCGCTAACTGCACACCGTTCAATCACCCGCTGATGATCATGTGCAAATCGCTGGCCGCGGTGCTCGCGAGCGGCTGCGTCACCGTCGTAAAACCATCGGAATATACGCCGCTGACGACGCTGCGGCTGGCGCAGATCTTCACCGAGGCGGGACTGCCGCCGGGCGTATTCAATGTCGTGCTCGGCCTCGGCGCCAGCGCGGGGCGGATGCTCGCCGAACACCCCGATATCAACAAGCTGGTGCTGACCGGCGGCACCGAGGCCGGCCGTATCGCGGGCGCCGCCGCCGCAAAAGTGTTCGCGCACCAGACCATGGAGCTCGGCGGCAAGACGCCGGTGATGGTGTTCGACGATTTCGATGTCGACCAGGCCGTCAACTATGCGGCGTTCGGCGCCTTCATCGGCGCGGGACAGACTTGCGTCTGCGCCTCGCGGCACATCGTGCAGGCTTCGATCTATGACGAGTTCGTCGAGAAGCTGAAGGCGAAGACGCAAAGCATCCGCATCGGCGATCCCTTCGATCCCTCAACCCAGCTCGGCCCCGTGATCTCGGCGCGGCAGCGCGACCGCGTGCTGTCCTATTGCCAGTTCGGTCGCGACGACGGCGCGCGGCTGGTGACCGGCGGCGCCGCCGCCAAAGTCGCCGGCCATGAGAACGGCTATTTCGTGCAGCCGACGGTGTTCGCGGACGTGAAGTCCGACATGCGCATCTTCCAGGAAGAAGTGTTCGGCCCCTTCACCTCGGTGACGCCGTTCAAGGACGAGGCCGACGCGCTGCGGCTCGCCAATGACTCGCCGTTCGGGCTCGCGGCAGCGATCCGCACCCGCGACGTCGGTCGCGCGCATCGCGTTGCATCAAGCGTCAAGGCCGGCATCGTCTGGATCAACGACCATCACCGGCTTGACCCGGCCTCGCCCTGGGGCGGCGTCGAGGATTCCGGGGTGGGGCGCGAATTCGGCACTGAAAGTTTCAACGACCATTTCAATACCAAGAGCGTGATGGTCGCCACCCACGATCAGCCGTTCGACTGGTACCGCGACACGGCGACCCAGCGACGCCTGAACTAGCCAAAACGAGACGCGGCTGCCTCAGATTCAAACAAGACCGGCAGCCGCGGCAAGAAACAGAAACTCAAAAGGGGGGAACCTTATATGTCTATCGCAGTAAACGCCGGTGCGCGTCTCGACCGGCTGCCGATCTCGTCGTTTCACTACCGGATCTTCTGGCTGGTCGGGGCCGGTATGTTTTTCGACGGCTACGATCTCTATGTCGCCGGCGGCGTGCTGGCGTCCGCGGTCCAGAGCAAATTCTCGACCATTCCGCAAAACCTGCAGTTCATTTCGCTGACCTTTGTCGGCATGACATTGGGCGCGCTGATCACCGGCTTTGTCGGCGACAAACTGGGGCGGCGCTTCACCTACCAGATCAATCTTTTGATCTTTGGGCTGGCGTCGCTGGCGGCGGCCTTCGCGCAGGACATCAATCAGCTGATCGCCTGCCGCTTCGTCCAGGGGCTCGGCCTCGGCGCCGAAATCGTCGTCGGCTATTCGACGCTGACGGAATTCGTTCCGCCGAAGACGCGCGGGCGCTGGCTGTCGATGATGGTATTCATCGTGGTGGCCGGCTTCCCGGTGACGGCGCTGCTCGGCTATCTCATCATCCCGGCGTTCGGATGGCGGCCGATGTTCGTCCTTGCCGGCGTCGGCTCGCTGATCGTCTGGTATCTGCGCAAGAATCTTCCGGAATCGCCGCGCTGGCTCGAATCGCAGGGCCGCGACCAGGAAGCCGAAGTCCTGATGCAGGCGATCGAAAAGGAATCCGCCGGCGGCAAGCCGCTGCCACCGGTGGCAGTGCCGGCGCCCGTGCCGCTTGTCAGTGCGTCCGACATGCTGAAGCCGCCGCTCCTCCAACGCATGATCGTCGGCTCCTGGGTGCTGATCACGATCAATACATTGATCTTCGGCTTCGTGCTGTTCCTGCCGCAATTCTTCCTGCGCCAGGGGCTGACCATCACCAATTCGCTGGCCTATACGCTGGTGCTGTCGATCGCCTCGCTGTTCGGCTGCGCGCTCGGCGCCTATGTGTCCGACGCGTTCGGGCGACGCTGGAGCATCATCGGCGCCTCGATCGTCACCATCGTCGCCGGCTACATCTATGCCCGCTTCGACGCGGCGTCGGATCCGGCGATCGTGCTCTCTGTCGGATTCGTGCTGATCGTCGCGATCTATGTGCAGACCGCGATCCTGTTCGGCGTCTATACGCCGGAACTGTTCCCGACCGAGATCCGGCTGCGCGCCAACGGCATCTGCAACACGCTCGGCCGCGGCGCCACCGTGGTCTCACCGTTCATCGTCGGCGCCCTGATGGCCTCCTACAAGTTGCCGGGCGTGCTCTGGCTGATGATCGGCCTGGTGCTGGTCCAGATCGTGGTGGTATGGGCCTGGGGCGTCGAGCCGCGCAACCGCGGGCTGGAGGAGGTTGCCGTCGCCAAAGCGTGATGGCGCCGCGCTAGTCCTGATGGGCGGAGCTTGGTGGGCAAACGCGCATCTGCGCCGTGCCCACCGCAATCATACCGGCTTTATGGTGGTGGGCACGCTTCGCTTTGCCCATCCTACGACGCTACTTCCTCCGTCATTGCGAGGAGCGAAGCGACGGAGCAATCCAGCTTTCCGTAGCGCTGCGCTATGGATTGCTTCGCTTCGCTCGCAATGACGAATTCAGACGGCTCGGTTCGCGTCTAAAGGCTCACGCGTTCTTCAGCGCGACCCGGAATTCGGCTTCGGTCTTCGACTTCACCTCGTCGAGCGTGACGCCGTCGGCGAGTTCGATCAGCGCCATGCCGTCCTTGCCGTGCTTGTCGATGGTGAAGACCGCGAGATCCGTCACCACCATGTCGACCACCCGCTCGCCGGTCAGCGGCAGGTTGCACTGCTTCAAGAGCTTGGCGCCGTCCTTGGCGGAATGTTCCATCACCACCACGACGCGCTTGACGCCGGCGACGAGGTCCATCGCGCCGCCCATGCCCTTGACCATCTTGCCGGGGATCATCCAGTTGGCGAGGTCGCCGTTCTGCGCCACCTGCATCGCGCCGAGGATCGAGAGATCGATATGCCCGCCGCGCACCATGCCGAAGGAATCGGCTGACGAAAAATAGCTGGTCGACGCCAGCTCGGTGACGGTCTGCTTGCCAGCGTTGATCAGGTCCGCGTCTTCCTCGCCCTCATAGGGGAACGGCCCCATGCCGAGCATGCCGTTCTCGCTTTGCAGCACCACGTCGACGCCGTCGGGGATGAAGTTGGAGACCAGCGTCGGGATGCCGATGCCGAGATTGACGTAATAGCCGTCGCGCAATTCCTTGGCGGCGCGCGCCGCCATTTGGTCGCGGGTCCAGGCCATCAGATTTCCTCCCCGGCGGCGGCGGCCGCCTCGCGTTTGCGCGTGGTGCGCTGCTCGATGCGTTTGTTGCCGGTTCCGACCTGGACGATGCGCTTGACGAAAATACCGGGCGTATGGATGTGGTCGGGATCGATCTCGCCGGCAGGCAAGAGGTGCTCGACCTCGGCCACGGTGACTTTGGCGGCCGTCGCCATCATCGGATTGAAATTGCGCGCGGTCTTGCGGTAGACGAGGTTGCCCGCAGTATCGCCCTTCCAGGCGTGGACGATGGCGAGGTCGCCGAACAGGCCGCGCTCCATCAGATATTTCTCGCCGTCGAATTCCTTCACTTCCTTGCCCTCGGCGATCAGGGTGCCGACGCCGGTCTTGGTGTAGAACGCCGGGATCCCGGCGCCGCCGGCCCGGATGCGCTCGGCCAAAGTGCCCTGCGGGGCGAATTCGAGTTCCAGTTCGCCGGCGAGGAATTGCTGGGCGAACAGCTTGTTCTCGCCGACATAGGACGAGATCATCTTGCGGATCTGCCGCGTCTCCAGCAGCCGGCTCAGCCCGATGCCGTCGACGCCGGCATTGTTGGAGACCACGGTGAGGTTCTTGACCCCGGAATCGCGGATCGCATCCGACAGGGCCTCGGCGATGCCGCAGAGACCAAAACCGCCGGACATGATCATCATGCCGTCTTTTAAGAGCCCTTCGAGTGCCGATTTGGCGTCCGGATAGACCTTGTTCATGAAAATGCGACCTGGATGGAGGATGAGGCGCTGACGGCCTGCATGAATAGGCGATTATTAGGCGAAATGTTTGCAATGCGTCAATGACGGGACGCCAAGGGGGCGCCAAGGCAGGAGCAGTACATCGCTCCGGCGCCCCCTCAGCCGATTTGCCGCGCAAATCGACCTCTCCCCGCCGGGGAAAGATGCGCCAGGTTGCGAACAGGTCATCCGGTTGGGGACCACCTCGCCATGACACCGGCGTAGGCGGTTCGGAACACCGGGACGGCGCCGAAACCGGCCTTGAAAGCGTCAAGAAAACCCATCAAGTTGCCGCAGTTGGCTTGGGGCAGAGCACCCTGCCCGTCCCTTTTTTTCAAAATCGACCCGACGCCCCAACCTGATCAGGATATGTCATTGACCATGGCCCAAGGAATAAAGCGCCTGGGGGCGCCGATTGCGGCGTTGTTCGGCGTGGCGCTGATCGGCCTGGTCGCGACCTCCTGGTTCATCAACCGGGACGCGCTGCGCGCCTCGGTCGAGGCGCAGATCCGCGCCGTGACCGGCCTTGATCTCGTCATCAACGGCACTATCGACGTCTCGGTGTTTCCCGCCAGCTACGTCTCCTTTCATGACGTCGGCTTGAGGGGAAGTGCTGCCGCCGATCCCGCGCTCTCGGTTGACGTCCTGACCGCCAATCTGCGGCTGCTGCCGCTGCTGCTGCAGCGGTTCGAGATCGCCGACGTCATGATGCTGCGCCCGCATATCCGCGTGGTCCGCACCCCCGACGGCGAGAGCAACTGGACGCCCTTCATCGACACCATCGCCCGCACCATGAAGCCCGGCGCCGACAACCCGGTGTCGTTCTCGGAAATCCGGATCCAGGACGGCGTGCTCAGCTATACCGATGCCGGCAATCATGTGTCCGAAAAACTCGGCGATATCGACCTGTCGCTGGCCTGGCCGTCGATCTCGCGCTCGTTCGCCGCGACCGGGCAATTCGACTGGCGCGGCGAGCGCGTCGACGGCGCGATCTCGGCCAGCGACTTCCTCGCGGCCTTGTCGGGCGACCGCTCCGGCCTGAAGGCGCGGCTGTCCAGCGCGCCCCTGAAGGTGGCATTCGACGGCACCGTCGCCGACCGCACCAGCATGATGATGGAAGGCATCCTCACCATCGACAGCCCATCGCTGCGCGGCGCGCTGCAATGGATCGGCGGCGCGCCGCCCGGCACCAACGGCTTCGGCCGCTTCGCGTTGAAGGCGCGCGCCAACATGGTGGGGCCATCGCTGGCGCTCACCAATGTCAATGTCGAGCTCGACGGCAATGTCGCCGAAGGCGTCATGACCTATGCCAATAACGGCCGCCAGACCCTGCAGGCGACGCTCGCCGCCGGCAATCTCGACTTCACGCCTTACATCTCCACCTTCCGCCTGCTCGCCAGCGGCGCGCGCGACTGGAACCGGCAGGCGTTCGACCTCAACGCGCTGTCCTCTACCGACCTCGACATGCGCCTGTCGGCGGCCCGGGTGACGATCGGCGCCTCGAAACTCGGCCGCACCGCCTTCGGCGCGAATTTGCGCGGCGGCGCGCTGGCGCTTTCGGTCGGCGAGGCGCAGGTCTATGGCGGCGTCGCCCGGGGCTCGTTCGGGATCGCGCGGTCGGACGCGGTCGCCGACGTCAAGGCGCAGTTCCAGTTCACCGACGTCGATCTGCAGGCCTGCGCTAGCGAATTATTCGGCGTCACCAAGCTGAGTGGCCGCGGCAATCTCAACGTCTCGCTGGTGGCCTCGGGCTCGAGCCCGTTTGGCTTGGCGTCATCGCTCGACGGCACCGCTTCCCTGACCGGCCATGACGGCGCCATCGCGGGCTTCAATGTCGAGCAACTCTTGAAGCGGCTGGAGCGGCGGCCGTTGTCCGGCGGCGGCAATTTCCGCTCCGGCTCGACGCCTTACGACACGCTGACGATCGCGGTGAAATTCGCCGACGGCATCGCCACCGCCAAGGACATCCGCGTCGAGGGCCCCGCCGCGCATCTGACGCTGACCGGCACCGCCTCGGTGCCCACCCGCGAATACGACATGAAGGGCGTTGCCAGCCTGAACACGACCGGCGGCACCCCCGGCTTCGACCTGCCGTTCGTGGTACAGGGCCCGTGGGACGATCCCCTGATCTTCCCTGATCCGGAAAGCCTGATCCGCCGCTCGCCGGCGAGCGCGCCGCTGCTCGACGCGGTCAAGGATCGCAAGACACGGGACGCAGTGCGCTCGGTGCTGGAGCGGATCACCGGCGGCGGAGCAAAACCGGCGGCGCCGGATACGGCGGTGGCGGCGCCGGCGGATGCGCCAGTGGCGGCCGGGGACGGCAAGACGAACTGAGGCTTGGTTGAAAGCGCCGGATCGCTCCGCGCGATCCGGCTTCATGTTTGGGAGTACAGGATGATCACATCGTTTGGAATCGCCCGCGCGCTCGTTGTCGCGTTCGCCGTCGCCGCCTTGACCCCGGCCTCGGCGCAAACGCCGTCGCCGGACGGGGCCAAGGTCTATTTCATCAACCTGAAGGACGGCGCCGAAGTCGACAGCCCCTTCCTGGTGCAGTTCGGGCTATCCGGCATGGGCGTAGCTCCTGCCGGCGTGGAAAAACCCAACACCGGCCATCATCATCTCCTGATCGACACCACCATGACGCCGGAGCAGATGAAGGAGCCCATCCCCGCCGACGATAACCACAAGCATTTCGGCGGCGGCCAGACCGAAGCCATGGTGACGCTGTCGAAAGGCCAGCACACGCTGCAACTGCTGCTCGGCGACTGGACCCACATCCCGCATGTGCCGCCGGTGATGTCGGAGCCGATCACCATCACGGTGCGGTAGCGACGGCATCGCGATTGTGTTTCCGAAAGCAGAAGCCGCTGGCCGTCATTGCCAGCGACAAACGCAAAGCGTTTGCGCAACGGAGCGGAAGCGGCGAAGCAATCCATTCTCTCTGCGTCGCAAGGATAGATTGCTTCCTCTCTACGTCGCAAGGATAGATTGCTTCGCTTTGCTTCGCTTCGATCCGTTCGTCCCAATTTGGTCTCAAATTCGCCCGCGTCTCAATCGAGGCTGATTGGATTGGGATGACGTACTGAATTAAGGGGTTTGCCATGGGCATCGGACCGTCGCCGCGCAAGAAGCAAAACCGTCCCGCCGTCGACAACGTCGTGTCGCTGCGGCATCCGGATGACGAGTTCTTCGACGTTCTGTCGCCGCTGCTTGAAGAGGCTGCGATCTCCAAAGACGATGAATCGCCGCGTCAGGAGCGCCACGACGTGGTGTGGCTCTCGAAGGAGAATGCCCGGCTTCGCGCGCTTGCGGTTGGGCTATCGAACCTGCTCGGAAACCTCCCCGTTCGCGCGTGGGAGGATGCCGCGCGATCTCAGCGCGACAAGGCGTGAGCATCTCGACGGCTTACGGCAGCCCGATCGATTTGGCGCGTCCGGCGAAATTAACATATCCGCCGGCGGCTCACGATCGGACGCGGTCGGCACCCGACGGGCAAATCACTTCGCGTTCTTGAACTTACTCTGTCCAGCCCCTCTCGCAAAAATATTCTGATTTTCCGAATACCCAAATCACTCTATAACTCCCCGCGTCCATCGTCACGAACGTTGGGGCGGGATGCGGTGGACGCGGCAGCGTCGGGCGCGCGAAATGTCGCAGGGCGGGCTTTGCCTGTGAGCGATGACAGGGCGCGCTGACGAACGATGCCAAAGACGCCTTCGCCCGGACTTCGGCGGATGGGTACCACGCCCGTCGAACGCTTTGGCGCAAGACGGCCGCGGACGGTGAAGTCGTGTGGTCCTGACGCCTCGACGCCGGCGTCAAGTCTCGCGAAGGCAAAGTCGGCCCAACCGGGCGCGGACATGCCAGGTTTCGCGGGGCGACGGTGACAAGAAAGCCCGATCACCGGGGAGAGTACGAAATAAGCCGTTAAAACCATTGCGCAGGGAAGGCCGGATTGCCTCCGCTGAACCTGTATGCTCGTGTGCGCATTCTTTCGTGCATCTTGCACACGAGACCGCGGGTGCAGCGCGCACCCGGCTTTCCCTGCGTCCTCTTCGGGGACGGAGAATTTTTGCATCGGCCCGGACGCTTTGCGCCGCGGGGGCGCGAAGACGCGCTTATTACTTTCGTCGTCCGTGCTTTCGCAGGGACGACGGTAGAGCGGGGTCTTGCCACGACGAAGGTAGAGCGTGCTGCCCCCTCCCTACGCAAGACATAGACGCGCCATCTGGATCAGTCCCCCGCAATGCGTTAGGCTCTCACCCAACCGGTTAACAAAAACCGGCAGATCAGGGAGAATAATGTGAAACCCAAGGGAACACGCGCGCTCGCATTGGCAGTCTCGGCCGCCATCGGCCTGCTCTGCGCGGCGGCGCCGGCACTCGCGCAGGACAAGAAGATCACGGTCTGGTGGGTGAAGGGCTTCTACAAGTCCGAAGACGATGCGCTGCTGGAGGCGATCAAGAAGTTCGAGGCCAAGACCGGCATCAAGGTCGAGCTGTCGCAATACGCGGTGCAGGACATGATCCCGAAGACGGTGGCGGCGCTGGATTCCGGGACCCCACCGGATGTCGCCTATGGCGACTCCTACGACGTGCAGGCGGCCGGCAAGTGGGCGTTCGAGGGCAAGCTCGAGGATCTCTCCGACATCCTGGTGCCGATGAAGTCGGCTTTCGCGCCGAACACGCTGGAGACGGCGCTGCTCTATAACGACCAGACCAAGAAGAAGGCCTATTACGGCTTTCCGCTGAAACAGCAGACCATGCACGTCAATATCTGGAAGGACATGCTGGAGACCGCCGGCTTCAAGGAAAGCGACATTCCGACCAAATGGGCGGACTACTGGAATTTCTGGTGCGACAAGGTGCAGCCGGCCTATCGCAAGGCGACCAGTTCGCGCGTCTACGGCGTCGGTCAGCCGATGGGTGTGGAATCCACCGACTCGTTCCAGTCGTTCTACACCTTCATGGACGCCTGGAACGTCAAGCTGGTCGACGACAACGGCAAGCTCCTGGTCGACGATCCCAAGGTCCGGGAGGAGCTGATAGCGGCGCTGAAGGATTATACCGATACCTACACCCGGGGCTGCACGCCGCCCTCCTCCACCACGTGGAAGGATCCCGACAACAACGTCGCCTTCCACAACAAGACGATCGTGATGACCCACAATTTCACCATTTCGATCGCGGCGAAGTGGTTCGAGGATTCCACCAACCCGGCGCTCACGCCCGAGCAGCGCGCCGCCGGCAAGAAGGCCTATGAGCAGGATATCATCACCGCGGGCTTCCCCAACAAGCCCGACGGAACGCCGATGAAATACCGCTCCGACGTCAAGACCGGCGTGATCTTCTCCGCCTCGAAGAACAAGGCGGAGGGCAAGGAGTTCGTCAAATTCCTGCTGCAGGAGGAGAACCTCCAGCCCTACGTCGAAGGCGGCCTCGGCCGCTGGTTCCCGGTCACGACAGCGGGGCAGCAGAGCCCGTTCTGGCAGTCCGACCGTCATCGCAAGACGGTCTATGCCCAGTTCACCGGCGGCACGATACCGTTCGACTTCACCAAGAACTACAAGTTCACCATCCTCAACAACGAGAACGTCTGGGCCAAGGCGATGAATCGCGTGGTGAGCGAGAAAGTGCCGGTCGACAAGGCCGTCGACGAACTGATCGCCCGCATCAAGCAGGTCGCGGGGTAGGACAAACGATGCTGGCCGCCAACAAAGCAGCCGGTATGATGAAGGCTTTGAAACCGTCGTTGCGAGCGCAGCGAAGCAATCCATCTCTCGGCGACGCAGAAGCTGGATTGCTTCGTCGCTTCGCTCCTCGCAATGACGGGATGCGCTTCTCCCTCTCCCCGCCTGCGGGGAGAGGGTCGGGGTGAGGGGCTCTCTCGGCGAGCGCGACTCGTTGAGAGTCCCCCTCACCCGGCGCTTCGTGCCGACCTCTCCCCGCACGCGGGGCGAGGTGACCACAGGTGACCGCTGGAGGCGGACTTCCACTAAGAGTACTTGAATATGGCGATCACGCTCTCAGCATCCGATATCCCGAGCGCACCATGGTCGGCGCGGCTGACGACGCCGCAGGTCTGGGGCATCGTGCTGCTGGTGCCGTATCTGCTGGTGTTCCTGGCCTTCGTGGTCTATCCGGTCGGCTACGGGCTATGGCTGGCGCGCCATCCCGCGAGCTATGTCGCGCTCTATCACGATCCGATCTTCGCGCGCGCAGCCGTCAACACGCTGATCTTTCTGGTCATCGGCATCAATTTCAAGATGCTGGTGGCGCTGTTCCTGTCGGGCTTCTTCATCCAGGAACGCTCCTGGATCAAATGGCTGTCGGTCCTGTTCATCCTGCCATGGGCGGTGCCGTCGATCCCGACCATCTTGTCGGTGCGCTTCATGCTCAATCCCGAATGGGGCGTGGTCAATCAATTGATCTTCAAGTTCACCGGCGAGGACGGCCCGAACTGGCTGAACGATCCGACGGTGGCGCTGACTATGGCCATCGGGGTGCACATCTGGAAGTCGCTGCCGTTCTGGACATTGATCCTGATCACCGGACGGCTCGCCATCTCGCAGGACCTGTTCGAGGCCGCCGACGTCGACGGCGCGAGCTGGTGGCAGAAATTCCGCTTCATCACCTGGCCGTCGATGCAGACGCTCTATGTCACCTGCACGCTGCTGTCGATGATCTGGACGCTCGGCGATTTCAACAGCGTGTATCTGTTGACCGGCGGCGGGCCCGCCGACCTCACCCATGTGCTGGCCACCCTGGGCATCCGCTATCTCAGGCTCGACCAGCTCGACATGTCGATGGCCTCGATCGTCTGCGCGCTGCCGCTGGTGCTGCCTTTGGTCTATTTCATGATGAAACGGTTGTCGCGATGAAGCTTCCCGCTCGGCTTCCCACCTGGCGCGAAACCGGCACCGAGGCGCGGCTGCTCCTGATCGGCATCCCCGTCTTCATCTGGACCATGGTGCCGATCTATCACATGTTCCTGTTCGCGATTTCGCCGAAGGAAGACGCCTTCTCCGGTAAATTGTGGCCCGCGCATCCGACCCTGCACAATTTCCACATCGTGTTTTACCAGCAGCATTACTTCCTGCGCGATTTCTGGGTGCAGTTCGGCAATTCCGCCGTGATCGCCGCCGCCACCGGCGCGCTGACGCTGTTCGTCGCCACCGCCGCGGCGTTCTCGATCTCGCGGCTGCGCGTGCCGGGCGGCCGGCTGACGATGAATCTCGCGCTGTTCACCTATTTCATCCCGGCGGCATTCCTGGCCGTGCCGATGTACCGCACCATGGGTACTTACGGCCTGCTCAACAGTTCCTGGGCGCTGATTCTGGCAATGGTGACCATCGCCTCGCCCTACGCGATCTGGGTGCTGAAGCAGGCCTCCGACAAGCTGCCGGTCGAGCTCGACGAAGCCGCGATCATGGACGGCGCCACGGTCCTGCAGATTTTCCGCCTGGTCTATCTGCCGCTGATGATGCCGTCGCTGGTCGCCATCGGCACCTACGCGGTGCTGCTCGCCTGGAACGAATATCTCTACGCCTTCCTGCTGCTGTCGAACGACCGCGACATCACGCTGCCGGTCGCGCTCGGCAACTTCCTCGCCGCCGACGATTCGCCGTGGGAACCGCTGATGACCACCGGCTTCATCTACGCGCTGCCGCCGGCCGCGGTCTATTACGCCTTCAAGCGCTACATGGTCGGCGGCCTGACCGCCGGTGCTGTAAAATCATGAGCGTTTGCGGCACGCGGATTGCTTGTGTTACCCGCGAGATCAACGGCTCCCCTGTCAGGCCCGTCGCGCGCGAGGAAATAAATGCCTGTTATCATTGGAACGATCCGCGCCATCATGCGCTACCCCGTCAAATCGATGCAGGGAGAAACGCTGGAGGGATGCGAAATGGGTGTCTCCGGCGTTGACGGCGACCGCGCGCATGCGCTGGTTGACCCCTCGACCGGAAAGATCGCCAGCGCCAAGCAGCCCAATTTGTGGCGTGATTTACTGGCGTTTAGCGCCAAGACGAGCGCGAAGACCGGTTCCCAAACCAATGCGTCAATCATCGTCTCCGACGGCGGCGGCAATCAGATCGACCTCACGGATCCGGATTTCGATATGAAGGTCTCGGAATGGCTGGGACGACGGATAAAATTAATCGACGTCAGGCCGGCCGGCATCGAACTCAACCGGGCGAGGCCGGATGAAGTCATGACGGAGGGAGTCGAGGCGACCGTGACCCAGGATGTTCTGGCGATCGCTTCGGCCGCGCCTGCGGGGGGATTTTTCGACTTCGCCCCGCTGCATGTGATGACCTCGGCCTCGCTCGAGGCCACGCGCGCTGCGGCTCCCGCGGCATCGATCGAGGCGGAAAGATACCGTCCCAACATCGTCATCGAAACTCCGTCTTCGGAGGTGTTTGTCGAGAACCAGTGGGTCGGCCGCCGCTTGCGCATCGGACCGCACGTCAGCATCGAAGTGATCGCGCCGACGCCGCGCTGCGCAGTGCCGATGCTTGCGCATGGAAACCTGCCCCACAGCCGCGAGGCGGTAGCGGTGGTGAACAAACTGAACAGAATCGAATTTCCGCCGCTCGGCCCCGGAACATTCCCGTGCCTCGGCGCCTATGCGACGGTCGTTGCCACGGGCCCGGTGAAGTGCGGCGACCAGGTCGTGCTGGAATGAACGGGCCGGCGATGGGAGCTTGAATGCCGGTCGGATTTCGACAAGGTCGATTCGAAGACACCACGCGACCGAACTGGGACGGCAGCGGACCGCGCCCGTTGAGTTGGGCTGCGTGGTACCCGGTATCGAATGAAGCTTCGGAACGCGTGTTCGCCTCACCCGCAACGGCGCCCTGGTTCTCGATCGGCCCGGCCGCGCGCGACGCGCCGATCAGCCCGGCCTGCCGCCGCTATCCGGTCGTGCTGCTCTCGCACGGCACCGGCGGGACCGTCATGCACCTGGAATGGCTGGCGCGCGATCTCGCCCAACGCGGTTTCATCGCCATCGGCGTCGACCATCACGGCAATACGACCACCGAACCCTATCGCGCCGAAGGTTTTTTGTGCTGGTGGGAGCGGGCGCACGACCTCACGCTGTTGCTCGATTTGATCGACGCAAGCGGCGCGTTCGCAGGGCATGTCGACGTGAACTGCGCCTTTGTCGCCGGCTATTCCCTCGGCGGTGCCACTGCAGCGGCGCTGATCGGCGCCATCAGCGAGACCTCGCGATTCCAGGCGTCGTCCTCCAGCAAGGACAACAGCGGTCCGCGGGAATTCCCCGGCCTCGCCGACCATTTGCCGGGCTTGCTCGAGAGCAGCGCCATTTTCCGGCAGTCCTGGGCGCGGATGCGCGACGACTACCGCGACCCGAGAATCAAGGCGGCGCTATTGATGGCGCCCGGCCGGTCCGTCCAGGGGTTCAGCGAAACAAGCCTCGCCGCGATCGACACGCCGGCCCGGATCGTGGTCGGCGGAGCGGACTTCGTGCGGCCCGGCGCGATCTGGCTGCATGAGCGGCTGAAGGCGAGCACGCTCGATCCCCTGGCGGCCGAGGCCGGGCATTATGTGTTTGTCCCCGAGGCCACCGAAGCCGGGCGCGCGGCCAATCCGGATTACTGCATCGACGCGCCGAGCGTCGACCGCCGGTCCGTGCACCAGCACGTCGCGGCGCTCGCCGCCGAGCTGTTCGAGTTGGGTTGAAAGGATGTGTGAGGCCCTACAACGGCGCGGCGCTCTCGCCTTGCGCGCTCGACAGTTTCGAGGCCAGCGATGCGATCACGATGACCCCCGCGATCAGGCCGATCACCAGGGTGCAGATGGCGTTGATCTCCGGTTTGACGCCGAGCCGCACTTCGGAATAGATCCGGATCGGCAGCGTCGCCGAGCCGGGGCCGGTGGTGAAACTTGCGATCACGAGATCGTCGAGCGACAGCGTGAACGCCAGCATCCAGCCCGCGGCGATCGCGGGCAGGATCAGCGGCAGCGTCACCGCGACGAAGGCGCGGAGCGGATCGCAGCCGAGATCCATCGCGGCCTCCTCGAAACTGCGGTCGAGCACGCCGAGCCGCGACTGCACCACCACGGCGACGAAGCACATCGTCAGCGAGGTGTGCGCGATGGTCACGGTCCAGAAGCCGCGCTCGGCGTTGACGGCGACGAACAACAACAGCAGCGACAGCCCGGTGATGACTTCGGGCATCACCAAAGGCGCATAGAGCATGCCGGAAAACAGCGCGCGGCCCCGAAAGCGCGCGCCGCGCGACAGCGCCACTGCGGCCAGCGTGCCGAGCAGCGTCGCGATCGTGGCCGAAGTCGCCGCCACCCGGAAGCTCATCAGGGCAGCCTCGAGCATGGCGCGGTCGTGGAAGAATTCGGAGTACCAGCGCAGCGACCAGCCGCCCCACACCGTCACCAGCCGCGAGGCGTTGAACGAATAGATCACGAGGATGGCGATCGGCAGGTACAGGAAGGCAACGCCCAGCACGAGCGAGACGGCGTTGAAGGTCGACAGCCCTTTCGGTCCGCGCGCCGTCATCGGGAATCCTCGAACCGGCGGCGCTGCAGCCGATCATAGAGGAGCAACGGCACCACCAGCAGCATGAGCAACATGACCGCGGCAGCCGACGCCACGGGCCAGTCCTTGTTGGTGAAGAATTCCAGCCACAGCGTCTGGCCGATCATCAGCGAATTGGAACCGGCGAGCAGATCAGGGATCACGAACTCCCCGACGATCGGGATGAAGCAAAGCAAGACGCCGGCGGCGACGCCCGGCAAGGACAGGGGAAACGTCACCAGCCAGAACGCCTGCCGCGGCGATGAGCCGAGATCGCTTGCCGCCTCCAACAGCGCCGGCTCCATTTTGGCCAGCGTCGCATAGAGCGGCAGGATCATAAACGGCAGATAGGAATAGACGATGCCGAGATACATCGCGCTGTCGGTGGACAGCCATACCACGGGTGCGGAGACAATATGCAGCACCAGCAGTATCTTGTTGAGCAAGCCATCGTGCTGGAGGACGTTGATCCATGCATAGATGCGGATCAAGAACGAAGTCCAGAAGGGAACGATGACCAGCATCATCGCAATAGGCTGCCAGCGTGTTGGCAGCCGCGACATGCCGTAGGCGATGGGATAGCCGATCAAGAGCAGGATCGAGGTCGAGACCGCCGCAACCACGAGGCTGCGCAAATAGGACAGCACATAAAGGTCGTCGGAGACCAGCAGCCTGAAATTATCCAGCGACAGCGCTGCAGCCGCCGCCTTCAGCGCCGCAATGCCTTGCGTGAGGTCGAACACCGGCAGGTAAGGCGGCTGCGCGATCGCGGTCTGCGACAGGCTGATCTTTACCACGAAAGCGAACGGCACCAGGAAAAACAGCATCATCCAGACGTAAGGCGCGATCGCGGCCAGCCGCGCCGGGCGGGTGAAGATGCGCCGCGCGCTCATTGTTCCAGGACCACGCAATCGTCGGGCGTGAACCACGCCACCACGCGATGACAGGCCTGATAGGCATCGATCTCGATCCGCGCCGTATTGGCTATCGACGAGCGAACAACCGCGCCGGAATCGAGCTTCACCTTGTAGCTGGTGACGCCGCCGAGATAGCTGACATCGGTCACGACGCCTTCGAGCCGGTTGATCGCCTGTGTGGCGGCCGCACCGTCGGAGGCCGGGCCGCGGCGCGACAATTTTACCTTTTCGGGACGGATCGCGACGCAGACACCGGGTTTTGTCATTGGCTGGCGCGGCTCGGCGACGACGATGGTGCCGGCGCCGCTGGTCGCGATCATCAGCCGCCCGCTGTCGCGCGATTCGAGCTGCCCCTCGAAGATGTTGACGTCGCCAACGAACTCGGCGACCCAGCGCGACGCCGGCTCCTCATAGAGCTGCCGCGGCGTTGCCACCTGTTCGAGGCGGCCGGCATCCATCACCCCGATCCGGTCGGCCACCGTCATCGCCTCTTCCTGATCATGGGTGACGATGACAAAGGTCATGCCAAGCCGGCGCTGCAGCTCGACCAGTTCGATCTGGGTGCTTTCGCGCAGCTTCTTGTCGAGCGCGGCCAGGGGCTCGTCGAGCAGCAACAGCCGCGGCCGGCGCGCCAGCGAGCGGGCCAGCGCCACGCGCTGCTTCTGGCCGCCGGAGAGCTGGTCGGGCTTTCGCTTCTCCAGCCCTTCGAGCTTGACCAGCGCCACCATCTCCGCAACGCGGGAAGCAATCTCCGTGCGCGCCATGCCGGCGCGCTTGAGACCGAAGGCGATATTGTCGCGCACGGAAAGATGCGGGAACAGCGCGTAGCTCTGGAACATCATGTTGACGGGACGCTGGTGCGGCAGGACCAGCGCAATATCCTTGCCGTCGAGCAGGATGCGGCCCTCGTCCGGCGTCTCGAATCCGGCCAGCATCCTGAGCAGCGTGGTCTTGCCGCAGCCGCTTGGACCCAGGAGCGCGAAAAACTCGCCGGCCCGGATGTCGAGTGACAGCCGGTTCACCGCCCGGAACACGCCGAATTTCTTCACCACCGCGTCGATGCGCAGCAGCGGCGTGTCCGCCGCCTCCGCCTCGATCGGGGGTGCCGACAATTCCGTGCCGGCGTCGATGATCGGTCGGTCCTCAGCCATGTATCCACTACTACACGGTGGGCGGGCCGGCGCGCAACGCACCGGCTTCACAGTCAGCCGGTCTCGTGCTGCAATACGATCCGGGCTGCGCGCTTGGGAGAGGAAATGAACCGGGACAGGTATGATCAGTCGCTGAGCACCGGGTCCGAGCGCGCCGCGGCGTTCAATCGTGACGGCGTGGACCGCATGCTTTCAGCCTGGAACGGCGCCGGCGACGCCTTCGATGGCGCCATCGCCGAAGATCCCGATTTTGCGCTCGCGCAAATTGCACGCGCCCGCGTCCACCAGATGAACATGGAAATCCCTGAGGCCCGCGCCCGGGCGGCGCGGGCCCGGCAACTGGCGGCCGCAGCAAGTCCGCGCGAACGGCGGCATGTCGAGATCATGGCCGCAACGATCGAAGGCCAGCCGAAAGCGGCGTTATCCGGCGCCGAGCAGCATCTCGAGGAATATCCGCGCGACGCCCTCGTCCTTTCGTTGCTGCTCGGCGCGTTCGGTCTCTATGCCTTCTCCGGACGCGCCGATCACGACGCGGCGAAACTCGCGATCTGCCAGCGTCACGCCGGCCATTACGGCGAGGATTGGTGGTTCCTCACCTATCTGGGCTGGTCGTATACCGAAGCCGGCAATGTCGGCATTGGCCGCGTGCTGACCGAACGGGCGCTTCCGCTACGGCCGGAAAACGCCAGCGCGGCGCATGGTCTTTCCCACGCCCTGTTCGAACTGGGCGAGCCGGAAAGTGGCCGCGCGTTTCTTTCCTCCTGGCTGAACAGGCATGAACAAGCGAGCTTCCTGCACGGACATCTGTGCTGGCACCTTGCGCTCGCGGCGATCGAAACCGGCGATCCGGACGCGGCCCTTGCGATCTACGAGCGCCAGATCAGGCCGCCCAATTCGCCATACCCGCCGCTGAACGTGCTCACGGATTCGGCTTCGCTGCTCTGGCGGCTTTCGCTTGCAGGCACTTCGGGGCTGGAGCCGCATTGGCGCGACGTCGCCGCCTATGGCGATCGATTCTTCCCTCAGGCAGGCGCGCATTTTGGCGATGTTCATTACGCGCTGGTCGCGGCGGCGACCAACCGGGACGCCTTGCAAACTCGGCTGACACAAATGGAAGTCCGCGCCGCCGACGGAAAACTCGCCCCGGGTGCGGGCGCGATCGGCCTTTGTCGCGGCATCCAGGCTTTTGCCGACGGCGACTACAGCAGCGCCGTCCGCATCCTCGAACCGCTGATGCCCGAGCTGGTACGAATCGGCGGCAGTCATGCCCAGCGCGAATTATGGGAAGACACCTTTATTGTAGCGTGCCTGCACGGCGGATATCCCGACAAGGCCGCGCGAATGATTTCCGAACGGCTGCATCGACGACCGTCCGCGCGCGACAGGGCATGGCTGCAGCAAGCAAACGCGCCGCGTTGAAACCATGATGCGGCGAGCCGCCGCGCGAGCATGATCGGGCTGCGCTGGCAAAATGCCGGAATCCGCGCGGGGCGCGGATCCCGGCCCGTATTCTAGGCGTCCGCCAACGCGCCGGCTTCGGATGCTTTCTTCAGCTGCTGGCTAAAATCCAGCACCATCCGCCCTTCGATCTTGCCGGCCTTGAGGTCGGCGAAGATCTTGTTGATGTCGCCGAGCGGCGCGGTCTTGATCTCGGACCGTACCTTGCCCGCGACGGCAAAGGCGATGGCCTCATCGAGGTCGCGGCGCGTTCCGACGATCGACCCGCGCACGGTGATGCGCTTCAGCACGACGTCGAAGATCGGGGTGGGAAACTCGCCCGGCGGCAGACCGACAAGGCTGACGGTTCCCCGGCGCCGCACCACCCGCAGCGCCTGCGAGAAAGCAGGCGGCGAGACCGCGGTCACGAGAACGCCGTGCGGGCCACCGCCGGTGGCTTTGAGAATATCCGCCACCGCATCCGGCGAGCCCGCGTCCACCGCGATGTCGGCGCCGGCGCTGCGGGCCAAAGCGAGCTTGTCCGCCGCGATGTCGAGCGCGGCCACGTGCAACCCCATCGCCTTGGCGTACTGGATGGCCACCTGCCCGAGACCACCAATGCCCGAAATGGCAACCCATTCGCCCGGCCTCGCCTCGGTTTCCTTGAGGCCCTTGTAGGTCGTGACCCCCGCACAGAGAATCGGCGCAATCGCCGCGAAGTCGACACCGACCGGAAGCCGCGCCGCAAAGGGCGCTGAGGCGATAACGTATTCCGCGAAACCGCCATTGCAGCTATAGCCGGTGTTGTGCTCGTGCTCGCAGACGGTTTCCCAGCCGGTCTCGCAATATCACCAGCGGCTTGCCGAATTGGTGCACCACCGCAGCCTTCATCGTCTCTGCCATTTGTCTAGCTCCATTGCTGTTGGAATTAGACTAGGCTGACATCACCGATGCGCTCGTTGACCCAGCTCAACACCGGCGCCGGCCGTGCCGGTGAAAAGATTTTCCGGGTTCTCAATCTTGTCATAACGTCCGATGACAATTTCGCGACAAGCGGATTCTGCCAACGGCGCGATTGACAATCCTCAACCCGCCTTCGTCATGAAGCCCGCCAACGCGTCGCGCTCCTCTGGCTTCAGGGTCAAACCGAGCTTCGTCCGCCGCCAGAGAACGTCGTCGGCAAACCGTGCCCATTCCTTCGCCATGAGATAGCGTACTTCCGCGCCCGTCAGTTGCGGCCCGAACCACGGGCCGAGATCGGCGCGGTCCTTGGCCTCACCGAGCACCTCCGCAAGGCGGGTGCCATAAGCACCGACCAGACGCTGCGCCTCGGCTTCGTCCAGGAACCGCCAGCGCTCCCGGGCGCGATCGACCTCGGCCTCGAAGTGCGCCCATGCGAAATCGCCGCCCGGCAACGGCGTCATTGCGGTCCAGCGCGGCGACATCGGATAGAATGGCGTCAACTTCGAGACCGCGCGTTCGGCACGCAACCGCGCGGTGGTGACATCGCCGCCGAAGATCGTCAGCAGCGGCGCCCGGCCGCGGCGCGCCTCGAACCTCATGGCGCCGTCCCGCGCGGCGCGCCTGCTGGCGGGGTCCATCGCCAGATTGGCACCGGAGATCGTCCTGATCACATCGGATGGTTCGACCCGCTCGCGAAAATACCGGTTGGCGGCGTCACAGAGATAGGCGACGTCGGCCGCCGCCATCGACACCGCGGCCGGATCGCCCTTGAACGCGTGCCCGACGGTGCCGATCAACGTGAAGTCGCGCTCATAGGGGCTGGCGAAGATCAGCCGGCGGTCGCTGTTCTGGAAAACATAGACGTTGTCGGTCTCGAACAGCCGCCGGACCACGATCTGGCTGATCTGCATGGCGCCGGCGCGCGGCGGCGGCAGCCGCAGAACGGTTTCCGCGACCGACGCGGCCCAGGCGCCCGAGGCGTTGGCCAGCGCCCGCGACGTGATCACCCGGCGTCGGCCGCGATCGATCACCGCCAGCCGCCAGACCTCGAGCCGGTCGGCACGGACGCAGCGCGCGCCGGTGCGGATGTCGGCGCCCCGTTCGGCGGCGTCGACGGCATTCGCGATCACCAGTCGCGAATCGTCCACCACGCAGTCGGAATATTCGAATGCGGTGCCGAACGGCCGCTTCAGCGCGTTGCCGAGCGGATGATGGGTGACGTCGACGGTCGCCGCACCTGGCAGGCCGCTCCGCGAGGCAAGCCGATCGTACAGCCAAAGCCCGGCGCGCAGCAGCCACGGCGGACGCTCGTCGGAATGGGCGGGGATCGCGAACCGCATCGGCCGCACCAGATGCGGCGCGATCTTGAGCCAGATGTCGCGCTCCGCCAGTTGCGCGCGCACGCGGCGCAACCGCCTGCGTTCCAGCACCGCGATATCGCCATGAACAAGTCGCGGCGAGGCCGCGGATGCGGCGGAACCGAGATCGCCCTGTTCCAGCAGGATCACCCGCAGGCCGCGTCCGGCGGCGTCGCGCGCAATGCTGACGCCGTTCAGCCCACCGCCGATGATCGCAAGATCGTAGTCCGCCATGCGCAAGCTATAGCGTCTTCAGGCGAAGCCTGTCCCGTACTTGATGCGCGATGGGTAACGGTTTGCGTGAAGAAACTGCGCCAAGCCGAAAAAAATTTATCCGGTCTTGCGCGCGGGCTCCGAGGTGTTGCCGCCATTACGGCCAACCATCGCGGCGTACTGGCCGATCGGGAGCGGTTTGCCGAGGAAATAGCCCTGCACCACGTCGCAACCTTCGTCGGCGAGGAAGCCGAGTTGCTCCTGGGTTTCCACGCCCTCGGCGACGATCGACATTTCCAGGCCGTGGCCGAGGCCGATGACGGCCCGTATGATCGCGGCCGATTGCGGATTGCGGCCGAGATTGATGACGAAGGCGCGGTCGATCTTGATCTTGTCGAACGGGAACGCCTGCAGATAGGAGAGCGACGAATAGCCGCTGCCGAAATCGTCCATCGAAATGCGCACGCCGAGCGCCTTCAGCCGGCGCAGTAGTGCCAGGCCGCGGTCGAAATCCTCGATCAGCACGCCTTCGGTGATTTCCAGCTCGAGCCGACCCGGCGACAGCCCGGTTTCGAGCAGGATCGAGTGCACGAGACTGACGACGTCGCCGTGCATGAATTGCGCCGGCGACAGGTTGACCGCGATCTGAAGCGGCAGCGGCCAGGAGGCGGCCTCGCGGCAGGCCTCGCGCAGGATCCATTCGCCCATTTCGACGATCAGGCCGCTCTCTTCGGCGAGCGGAATGAAATCGCTCGGCGGCACGAAGCCGCGCACCGGATGCAGCCACCGGGCCAGTGCCTCGAAACCGATGATTTCGCTGGCCGCGACGGTGTGGCGCGACATCGCCTGCGGCTGGTAATACAGCGACAGCTCGCCGTTCTTGATCGCGAGCGAGAGATCCTGGTGCAGCACGCGGCGATCGCGGATCTGCTGGTCCATCTCCGGCTCGTAGATGCTGATCGAGCCGCGCGATTTGGCCTTGGCGCGGAACAGGGCTGCGCCGGCATTGGCGAGCAGCGAAGCGGCGTCGGCGCCGTTGTGCGGGAATACCGAAATGCCCGTCGTGACGCCGGCGCGCACCGATTTGCCGTCGATCTGGAACTCCTTGGTCAGCGCTTCGGCGAGCTGCTCGGCCAGCAGCATGCCGGCGACCGGCTGCCTGCCGTCGATGATCAAGCCGAACTCGTCGCCCGAAAGCCGGGCCACGACGCCGCCGCGCGCCGAGGCCAGCAGACGGTGCGCCACTTCGATCAGGACCTTGTCGCCGGTGGCATGGCCGAACACGTCGTTGACTTCCTTCAGCCCGTCGAGGTCGAGCGAGAGCACTGCGAATTCTTCACCGGTGCCCTCGCAGGCCTCGATCATTTGCGAGAGCGCCTGCAGGAAGGCGGCACGGTTCGGCAGATCGGTGAGGCCGTCGTGATAAGCCATATGCGCCATGCGCGATTCGGTCTGGCGGCGGTCGGTGACATCCTCGTGGGTCTTGATCAGATATTGCGGGTCGCCGGCCTCATCGAGCACCGTCATCCGCCGGGTCAGGAACAGCCGCAAGCCGTCCTTGGTGCTGATCGGATGTTCCTCGACCAAAAGGCCGCGCTTCTTGATCGCCGCCTCGTCGCGGGCGATGATCAGCTTGGCTTCGCGGGGATTGAAGATATCGGAAGCGGTGAGGCCGGTGGCGTCTTCGCGGCGCCGGTTGAGGATCGCCTCGGCGCTGCGATTGGCCAGCAAATAGCGTCCGTCGCTGACGCGCTCCACGATCAGCGAGACCGGAATGTTGTCGACCACCAGTTCGAGGAATTTCTTGGTGCTCTCCAGTTCATGCGAAAGCGAACGGCGGTCGGTGATGTCGTCGAACAGCGCGATCAAGAACTCCGGCTGGTTCTTGTCGTTGCGCGCGATGACGCGCATGCTCGAGAGAACCCGCCTTTCCGAGCCGCGCTCGACCTCGAATTCGGAGCTGAACTGGCCGTCGGGCGAGTTGACCGCCGCCTGGTCCGCCGCTTCGATGCTGGCCGTCGTCTCGGGACGGAATATCTCATTGGCGCGTTTGCCGACGATGGCATCGCGGGAAAGGCGCGAGAAGCGCTCGAACGCGCGGTTGGCGAATATGTAGCGCCCGTCATCGATGTTCTTGGCGGCGACGCAAACCGGCACATTGTCGAGGACCGATTCCAGAAACTGCTTGGTCGACGCCAATTGCCGCGAAAGCCTGCGCTGCTCGGTGCAGTCTTCGTGGGTTCCGATCGTCCCGCCGTTCGGCAGTTTGAAAAGTTTGGTGATGACCGATCGTCCGTCGGGCAGTTCAGTGACATAACCCTCCGGCTCGCGGGCCTGTCTGACAAATTCCGCGAAGCTGACGATAACCTGCCCGCGCTTCCGCCTCAGTTCGATCAGATCCCGTCCGGTCATATCCTTTGAGATGTCGGCGCGCGTGAGCCCGTAGATCTCGAAAAAGCGGTCGTTGCAAAACACGACACGGTTCTGCGCATTGGTCATCATCACGCCGTGGCTGAGGTTGTTCAGCGCCGAACTGACGAATGCGCTTCTGCGCAACTGCGTGCGCTTGAACCTGCGCAAAGCGGTGTAGATCCACAGCGCGACCGCCCCGAGAAACGAGCAGACGACGATACCGCCGATCAGCAATTCCCAGACGGTGTTGGGATCGATGGAGCCGAGATAGCTCGGCGGCGCAAAATTATCGGACAAAGCCCAGGCGGCCTGCACCGGCGCTGCGGTGACGACCAGGCACACGAAGGCCTGCGCAGGAATCAAGTCCTTGCCGCCTGCCTGCCAGTTCTTGCCAACCATCAGTCACCCGCGCATTTCGGGCGGAGTGTCGGTCTTGACGCGTTTGGATCGGGTAAATGCCTACCCTTACAACCCAAAAATGTGACTCAAATTACGGCAATTGCCCTGACATGATTAATGCTTCCCTAACGCGATCCGGCTCCGGAAAGCGTTCCGAAACGAACCCGGCGGGTCCGTTCAAAAAGATCGTCGCGAACCGGGCGATAGCGCATGCGCGCGATTGACCCGGGACGGGCGCCAACTTAACGAAGCACACGTTAAATTGATGTCCTGGAACTGAAGGCGCGAATGGACAAGGTTGAGTGCGTCGTTATCGGCGCGGGCGTGATCGGTCTCGCGGTGGCGCGGCGGCTGGCGCAGGCCGGCCGCGAGGTGATCTTGCTGGAAGCGGCCGAAGGGATCGGCACGGCGACGTCGTCCCGCAACAGCGAGGTGATCCACGCCGGCATCTATTACAAGGCCGGCAGCCTGATGGCGCAAATGTGCGTCGGCGGCAAGCGGGCGCTCTATCGATACTGCGGGGATCACGGCATCCCGCATCGCAATTGCGGCAAGCTGATCGTCGCCACCACGCCGAAGGAAACCGAAAAGCTGCAATCGATCAGGGCGCACGCCGAGGCCAATGGCGTCGGCGATCTGCAGACCCTGTCCGGCATGGAGGCTCGCGCGCTGGAGCCGGCGCTGAACTGCGACGCCGCGCTGCTGTCGCCTTCCACGGGCATCATCGACAGCCATGCCTATATGCTGGCGCTGCGTGGCGACGCCGAAGACGCTGGCGCGGCCTGCGCGTTTCACACACCGCTGCTGCACGCCAGGGCGGCAGAGGGCCGCATCGAGCTCGACGCCGGCGGCGACGCGCCAATGTCGCTTGAATGCCGGCTGCTCGTCAACGCCGCAGGGCTCAACGCGCCCGCGGTCGCGCGCAACATCGACGGGATGCCGATCGAGCTGATACCGCCGGCCTATCTCGCCAAGGGAAATTATTTCAGCTGCAGCGCGCGGGCGCCGTTCTCGCATCTGATCTATCCGGTGCCCGAGCCCGGCGGGCTCGGCGTGCACCTCACCCTCGACATGGCGGGACAGGCCCGGTTCGGGCCCGACGTGGAGTGGGTCGAGAAAGTGGATTACGCCGTCGACCCGGCGCGGGCGGAGCGGTTCTATCCGGCAATCCGGCGTTACTGGCCGACGCTGCCGGACGGCGCGCTGATGCCGAGCTATTCGGGCATTCGGCCGAAGATCGTGCCGCCTGCCGTCGCCACGCAGGACTTCCTCATCCAGGGGCCGCGGGAGCATGGCGTGGACGGGCTGATCAATCTGTTCGGGATCGAGTCACCGGGACTGACGTCGTCCCTGGCGATCGCCGAGTATGTCGGCGATCTGGCAGGGGTATGAGCCTCAGACAAGGCGCATCGCCCGGAGGTGCGAACCACGTCGGCGGTCTCCGGGGCGACCGGCAGGCCCATCGGTCGCGGCACGCCAAAGCGTGCAGCTCTCAATGACCAGTAAATTTGCGGGGACCTTGGGAGAGTGGCGAGCGCTAGTGCAGCGTTTCGCCGGCGGTATGTCTCAACCGCTCGATTTCGTCCTTAACCATCAGTTTCCGGCGCTTCAGTTCGACAATCTGCATATCGTCTGTTGAGAGATGCACGAGAGCTTCATGCAATTCGTTTTCAAGAACCTTGTGTTTCCGTTCCAGTTCAACGAGATGCGCCTGAATTGCCATACGAAACCTCCTCGGTTGATTGAGACCTCAGATTCGATCCGGACGACCAAGTGTACACGAGTGAGGGAATCTGTCGATGGGGATCGAAAATGGCGGCCTCATTTTTCCGGCGACATCTGTAACGAATCGTGAGTAGGGAACCCGCGCCAGCTTGCGCGCCGGCCCGGCAAGGACGATATTCGATTGAGCCGTTTCCGCACCCCTTCAATATCTCATCGCGTTTTTCAGCTAACGTACATCATGACCGACGAAGATGAGCGCGAACTCGCCAACGAGCTCGCACGGCTGCAGCAGGAGCACCGCGATCTCGACGCGGCGATCGATGCCTTGCATCAATCTCCCGCGCCGGACTTGTTGCGGTTGCAACGGTTGAAGAAACGTAAGCTGCAATTGCGCGACCGTATCGCCTTCATCGAAGACCAGATCACGCCTGATATCATTGCCTGAAGCCGGATCGGTGCTGATGGAAATCAGAACCGAAGCTCCAGGTTCATTAACGCGTTTTCTCCACCCGAGCCGGTATCACGCCCGCATCAAATGCCGAACAGGCTTCGCTCGAAAACCCCATGGGTTCAGGTGCCGGTCGTCAGATCGCGCAGCACGCCCGTCACCTCGGTGGAACTATAGGGTTTTGGCAGAAAGCGCCCGCCCTCCGGCAGGTCCGTTTCCCTCACGCCGACATGGCCGGAGGTCGCCACGATCTTGATCGGCGGCCAGCGGCCGCGCACCGCGCGCGCGAGCTTCAACCCGTCCATCGAGCCCGGCATCTGGATATCGGTGAAAACCACGGTGATGTCCCGGCGCGCTTCCAGAATGTCGATGGCCTGATCGGCATTGGCCGCTTCGACAACCTCGAACCCGGCCTCCGCGATGATATCGACCGCGTCCATTCGAAGCAGAAACTCGTCCTCCACGACCAGCACCACGGGTCTCCTGGACTCAACAAGACCCATCCGGCCCACTCCCCTGCGACAAGGCGTTAAGCGCCGGATGTTGTTTTCGTTCCCTGGCTTGGACTTTCAGACCGGCTTCGGTCCGGCGGATCCCGCGGGCTGGCCCCGCCGCTTCCGACTGTGGATTCGTCGACCGGACTGACTGGAGCCCACTTGACACCACGAGAACAAAATAGGAACATTACAACTACCCTTTCAGCTGTCCCCGGGAGCACCGCTATGCCCGAAGCCTCTTGCCCATCCGACGTCAGCCGTTACGAGCAGGCCTGCGACCAGGCGATCGCGATGTGCGACGGCAATCTGCGCAGCACGATCAAAGCGCTGATCATGGCCAACGAATATCTGGAAAACGAACTCAACGAATTGCAGGCGGCGATTTCCTGCGGCTGCGCGCCAGCCGGACTGTCGAACAGCGACGCCGCCTGAGCGATCGAACCGGAGCCCACGGATCGGAGCACGACCATGGCCGATGTCACCTATTACGTCGCAATGCCGTTCCTGCAGGACGAGGGCGGCTCGCCGGTCGCCGGCGCTGCGGAGGAATGCCAGAGTTCGTCGGCGGCAACGCGCCGCGCGGAAGTCTTGTCGCGGGTTCCCGGCAGCATCGGCGCGGTCGCCTTCAGCCGCAGCGGCGATCCCATGATCGGCGAATTCGGCGACGCGCAGTTGCTCAGGAAGTTCGGCAACGTGCCCGACGATCTGAGCGGGTTGTGAGATTAGTGTTGAGAGAATGGTTGCGGAGTTACCGCAATTCCCGGAAGAAGGCGCGCACTTCGCTGGCGAGTAGATCCGGCTGCTCCAGGGCTGCGAAGTGTCCACCCCTGGGCATGATGCTCCAACGGCGGATGTCGGTGAAGACGCGTGCCGCCGCCGTGCGCGGTGGCTTGACGATCTCGCGCGGGAATTCGGCGTAGCCCGTAGGCACCGAAATCGTATCGCCCGGGGGCAGGATCGCCGAACCGTGAAGGCGGGCATAATAGGGCCAGAACGAGGAACCGATCGCTCCGGTGAACCAGTAGAGCGAGATATCGGCGAGCATGCGGTCGCGGCTGATCGCGCGCTCCACCTCGCCGCCGCAATCGGACCAGGCGCGGAATTTCTCCACGATCCAGGCAGCTAGGCCCGCCGGCGAATCCGTCAAGGCGAAGGCCAGCGTCTGAGGACGGGTGCCCTGGATCGACTGATAGCCGGTCTCTTCCCGCATCCAATGCCCAAGCTCGCCGAGGTAGCGCCGCTCCTCCTCGTTCGGGTTGGGAAAAGCCGAGGGATCGCGGCCTGCGGCCATCATCAAATTGATGTGGATACCGATCATCCGATCGGCATGTGCGTAACCGAGCCGGCTTGAGACCGCCGCACCCCAATCGCCGCCCTGCGCAGCAAATCGGGCATAACCGAGCACGTCATGCATCAGCGCGGCGACGCAATCCGCCATCTCCGGAACGCCAAACCGCTTTTGGCCGGGCCGGAAGGAAAGCCCATAGCCGGGCAATGACGGCGCGACGACGGTGAAGGCATCGCGCGCATCGCCGCCGAAGCGCACGGGGTCGGTCAGGCGTGGAATGATGTCGATAAATTCAAATACCGAACCGGGCCAGCCATGCAGCAGGAGCAACGGCATCGGGTCGGGGCCAACCCCGGGCACATGCAAATAGTGCAGGTCGATGTCGTGCAGCGCGACACGGAATTGCGGAAAGGCATTCAGCGCGGCTTCCTCGGCTCGCCAGTCAAACTCGTTGCGCCAGTATTCGGTTAGCCGTTGCAGATAAGCGACATCGGTGCCGTAAGCCCAGGCGTCACCGGGCGCCTGGTCAGGGAAGCGTGTGCGGGCGAGCCGGTCGCGGAGATCGGCGATATCGGCATCCGGGATGCGAAGACTGAATCCGGTCGGTTTCATGATCCTGCTCGGCTCGACCTCTGCAGTCTCTAGAAACTCACCGCGCTGGTCCAGAGGCAGCGGCGTCAATGTTGAGGCGTTATCTCATGCCTCCGTTGCGCCTTGCGCACATACATCGCGCTGTCGGCTTCCTCGAGCGCGCGGCCGGCTTCCGCATGCGGGCCGAGAATGGCAACGCCGGCCGATGCGCCCGCGGTGACGTCGCGGCCACGAAAGGTGAAAGTGAGCCGGTCGATGGCCTGTTCCAGCGAGGCCGCTTTCGCCTTGGCATCGGTCTCGCTCAGGTTCCACAGCAGAACCGCGAACTCGTCGCCGCCGAGCCGCCCGACCACGTCGGAGGAACGCACAAGGCGCAGCAGCGTGGCCGCGACGGCCTTCAGGACCTGATCGCCGGCGGCATGCCCGAAGGCATCGTTGATCGGCTTTAGGCCATCGACGTCGAGCACGACCAGCGCGCCGCTCGCGTGATAGCGCTTGATGTAGGAGATCGCCCGGTGGAACTCTCGCTCGAAGCCGCGCCGATTCGGAATATCCAGCAGGAAATCCGTATCCGCCGACGCTTCCAGTTCCTCGATCCGCTTCCGCGCGCGCGCCAGTTCGGTCCGCAGCCTGCGAATCGCGGGCCTGGCGTCCTTGGGGCCGACCGGCAGCCGGGGCACTGGTTTTGGCTGCTTCGCCGGCCGGGCCAGGCGCGGCACGACCTTGCGCTTGTCCACCCCATTTTTGCGGCGTTTCGCAGCTTTGGGCTTTGACGTTTTGGGGGCGGCCGCCCCTGTTTTCTGGTTCCTGGGCATCTCAAACCCGCTTCCACGTGGCGTTGACGCAGCCCTTCGGGCTGGAATCATGCGCTAAGAAGGCTTGCCGGAATTCACCAAGACAGGATAGTCCATTCCGGACCCCTTGCCGCGCCTTGCCGAACCTCGGGCCGATCCTATAATCCGGCCTATGTTTTTGGATTCCCGAAAGAATTAACCACATGCCCGCCCCCGTCGCCATCATCATGGGAAGCCAGTCGGACTGGGAGACCATGCGCCACGCCGCAGAAACCCTGGGAGCGCTCGGGGTGGCCTGCGACAAACACATCGTCTCGGCGCATCGCACGCCGGAGCGGATGTTTGCCTTTGCCAGGGGGGCCAAGGCGGCCGGCGTCAAGATCATCATCGCCGGCGCCGGCGGCGCGGCGCATCTGCCGGGCATGACGGCGTCGCTGACGGAATTGCCGGTATTCGGCGTCCCCATCGAATCCAAGGCGCTGTCCGGCGTCGATTCGCTCTATTCCATGGTCCAGATGCCGGCCGGCGTCCCGGTCGGAACGCTGGCGATCGGCAAGGCCGGCGCCATCAACGCCGCGCTGCTGGCGGCCAGCGTGCTCGCGCTGAACGATAAAGCGCTCGCGGGCAGGCTCGCTGCCTGGCGCAAGGCGCAGACCGATGCGGTCGGCGAGCGTCCGGAGGATCCGGCGTGACGGCTCCACTCAAGGTGAAGCTGAAGCCCGGCGACACCATCGGAATTCTCGGCGGCGGACAATTGGGCCGGATGCTGGCAATGGCGGCGGCGCGGCTCGGCCTGCGCTGTCACGTGTTTTCGCCGGATCCGGATTCGCCGGCGTTCGACGTGGTGCTGAACGCGACCTGCGCCGAATATGCCGATGTCGAGGCGCTGGAATTATTCGCGAACGACGTCGACGTCATCACCTATGAATTCGAGAACGTGCCGTCCGCAGCCGCGATGGTCCTCGGCGCGCGCCGCCCGGTGCTGCCCGACCGGAAAATCCTGGAGACCACGCAGGACCGGCTCGCCGAAAAGGACTTCGTGAAACGGCTCGGCATCGGCACAGCCGATTACGCCGATGTGTCGTCGGCCGCGAGCCTGTGGGCCGCGATCTCGCGCATCGGCCTGCCGGCCGTACTCAAGACCCGCCGCTTCGGCTATGACGGCAAGGGCCAGGCGATCATCCGCGCGGGCGACGATCCGGACAGGATCTGGGACGATCTCGGTACCAAATCCGCCATCCTCGAGGCGTTCATTCCGTTCCAGTGCGAGATCTCCGTGATCGCCGCGCGCTCGGCGGACGGCCATGTCGAATGCTTCGACGTCACCGAAAACGAGCATCGCGACCACATCCTGAAAATTTCGCGGGCGCCGGCCAATATTTCCGATGCGCTGGCTAGCGAGGCGCGCGCGGTTGCGGAGAAGATCGCGAGCGCCCTGAATTACGTCGGCGTGCTCGCGGTCGAGATGTTCGTGGTGCAATGTGAGGCGGGGCCGAAGGTCCTGGTCAACGAGATCGCGCCCCGTGTGCACAATTCCGGACACTGGACCCTGGACGGCGCCTCGATCTCGCAATTCGAGCAGCACATCCGCGCCATCGCCGGCTGGCCGCTCGGCAAGCCGGTCCGCCACGGTCCGGTCACCATGACCAACCTGATCGGGGACGATATCAACGACTATGAGCAATGGCTGACCATCCCCGGCGCTACCATCCACCTCTATGGTAAGGGGGCGCCGCGCCCGGGCCGCAAAATGGGACACGTGACGCAGGTATCGGCGCGCGAAAAATAGCCGCCGTCGCATCAAGCCGAAGTGCGCCCCGCGACAACGCCGTCCGGCTGCGCGCTAAGCCAGCGATAGAGCACACCACCCAGCACGCCGCCGATCAAGGGCGCCAGCCAGAAAAGCCAAAGCTGCGCCAGCGCCCAGCCGCCGACGAACAGCGCCGGTCCGGTGCTGCGCGCCGGATTGACCGACGTGTTGGTCACGGGAATGCTGACCAGATGGATCATCACCAGCGTAAGCCCGATGGCCAGCGGCGCGAAGCCCGCGGGCGCGTTGCCATGGGTGGCGCCCATGATGATGAACAGAAACATCATCGTCATCACGACTTCCATGATGAAGCATGCCACCAGGCTATAATGGCCGGGCGAATGCGCGTCATAGCCGTTCGCGGCAAAGCCCTTGGCGACGTCGAAGCCGGCGGCGCCGCTCGCAATCACATATAGCAGCGCAGAGGCGGCAACGGCGCCGATCACCTGTGCGATCACATAGGGCGCGATCTGCCCGGTCGGAAAGCGCCCGCCGGCGGCGAGGCCGACCGTCACCGCGGGGTTGAGATGGCAGCCGGACACGTGACCGATCGCATAGGCCATGGTCACGACGCTCAACCCGAACGCAAGGGACACCCCGACCAGCCCAATACCCACTTGCGGAAAGCCCGCAGCGATCACAGCGCTGCCGCATCCCGCAAATGTCAGCCAGAACGTGCCGATGGCCTCAGCGGCATATTTCTTCACATCCATGTCGCGTCTCCCCTGATTTATAGCCGGGTCGCTCAAAACTCCGGGAACAGCCCTGGTCTGGGCGCCGAATCAGGGCCAACCACGACAGATTCGCCGCTTTTCATGGCTTTACTTGGCCGGGAAACCCGCTTCACAGATGGACATCGGCGGCATTGTCTGATACATCCGCGCGCTCAAGGTTAAGGGCCAGGCCTTTTGCCGGCCCTTTGCTTTATCAGAATTCCAATCCGACCAATTGAAAGAGGATGCCGCGTGCAGGTTCTCGTTCGCGATAACAATGTCGATCAAGCCCTCAAGGCGCTGAAGAAGAAGATGCAGCGCGAGGGTATTTTCCGCGAGATGAAGCTCCGCGGTCACTACGAAAAGCCCTCCGAGAAGAAGGCCCGGGAAAAGGCCGAAGCCGTGCGCCGTGCGCGCAAGCTCGCTCGCAAGAAGCTGCAGCGCGAAGGCCTGCTGCCGATGAAGCCGAAGCCGGTGTTTGGCGCCGGTCCCGGTGCCGAGCGCGGTGGCGCCGGCGGTCGTGGCGGTCCCGGTGCAGGTCCGCGCGGCCCGCGCTGATCGAAGGTTTCTCAGATTTGAGTTCGGTGACGCGAGCCTTACGGCTCGCGTTGTTGTTTGTGCGTACGCATTTTTGGCCGATGCATTTCGGGGCGCGGCAGGCTAACAATAGGACGTAAGCCGCGCGAGCATTCCGCATCTCATGGTCCTTCCGGTCCCGTCTTCTCTCTCCGGAACCTTGCGTTCCGGCTGGCGCGCGCCCGTGGCTGTTCTGCTGGCCGCGATCGCGCTCGGCGGCTGCTCTTTCGACCTGGGATCGTTTTCGTCCACGTCGGATAAGGAAGAGCCAAAACCCGCTCCGGCGGGAGCCGCGGTGGCCCAGGCGCAGGTCTACGCCACGCACGGCCAGGTGCTTGCCAAATCCGGAAAACCCGAAGAGGCGCTGGCGGAGTTCAATCACGCCGTCGAACTCGATCCCAACAATGCGCAGGCGCTGTATGGCCGCGGACTGCTCTATCAAGGCGACAAGCGGCATCAGCAGGCGATCGACGATTTCACCGCGGCCAATGGCCTGAAGCCGCAACAGGCGGAGCCGCTGCTCGCCCGCGCGGTCAGCTATCTCGCGCTCGACAAGGCCAAGGAAGCCGCCGCCGATCTCGACGAGGCGGCGCAGGCCGATCCGCAGAACGCGCAGATCTGGAGCACGCGCGGGCAGGCCTATGAACGGCTCGGCGACAAGGCCAGGGCCGCCGAATCATACGGCCGCGCCATCAATCTGCGCCCCAGGGATGAAGCCGCGCGCAACGGCCTGGCGCGCGTCGGTGGCAAGACCTGACGGATCAATCAAGACTTGAACGATCAGGACCGGATCGATCAGGTCGTGCGCGCTATTTCGGCAAAACCGCGTGAAACACCGACTTCGCCGCCAGCAGCATGTCTTCGGCGACATTGGTGTGTTCGCGCCGCTGGGGCTCCGCTTCGGCGCGCAGATCCATCGGTCCCGGCAGCGGCAAGGACAGAGACGGCGACGCCTCCGGGATATCGGCGGGAGGAGTCGGCCGGCGGGGATCGTCGATGCGGGCGGGCTTCGCCGGCGTTGATCCGGTCGGCGCATTGAAGGCATCACCGGCGGGGGTGGAAACCATGATCGGGGGCGGCAGCGGCCGAACCGCGGGAGCGGAGGCGACAGGTGCTGCAACCGGGGGCGCTGCTACAATGACGCGAGGCGTTTCCGGGACACGGGCGGCTTCCTGCGGCCGCGGCGAAACGTCGCCGGTGCCGCGCAGCCGCTCGATGGCCGCGCGCGCCAGTTCGTTGGCATCGCGACGCTCTTCCGACGCGGCCGCAGCCTCGGCAGCCGGAGCGGCAACGACAGGCGCGGCAGCCACGGCGGGGGTGGGCGGCGCGACCGGGGCCGGGGCAGACTTGGCAACGGCCTTTTCGCGGGGCGCCGGCGTGTGACGGCGGGTTTCAGCCGGGAGGCTCGCGGTTTCCGCCGGCTTATCAGCGGATTTCTCGATGGGCTTCTCAGCGACAGCCGGCTTTTCGACCACCGCCGGCTTTTCAGCAGCGGTCTGCTCGAGCATGGCTTTTTCGGAGATGCCCTTGGCCGTGACCCCCGGCTGCGGGAGGGCGCCTACGGTCTCCGGCTTTACGTCCGCCTTTGCTTCAGCCGCTTTTGCTTCAGCCGCCTTTGCTTCAGTCCTGGTCTCCGCCTTCGGGTCGACCGGGGAGACCGCGGCGGCAGCAGGCGCGTCGGGCTTGGCGACGATGTAATGATTAACGATGTAGGCCCCAAGGATGGTCGCAATGACCGAGGGCAAGATATCCATCGTAAATTTCGAGACGATTTTCAGCATGCCTGCCTACTCCCAGCCCCGGTTTGATGCTGAAACTTTGAGGCACATTGAGGGATCAACTGCGACGGATCGGTGGCAATCGGTTAAAACCCGTTAGTCATTGTTTCAATTCGACTTCCAGGAACACGATCTCGGATGCGGTTTCGTTGAGCACGTCATGCTCGACCCCGGCCTTCCGGAAGTAGGATTTGCCGACGTTGAGCTGCGCCTTGGAACGTTCCCCGTTGGGCGCCACGATGGTCATTTCACCCGCCGTGACGGGAACAATGACGTAGTCCATGCCATGGGTGTGATGGCCGGTGGCGCTGCCCGGCGCCAGCCGCCATTCGGTGACGCGGACCTCCGCGGTGTCGACCTGAACCTCCGATTTGGCGCTGAGCATTGTCACTCCTCTTCAGCCTCTTCAGCCTCTTCAGGGCACGAACACCAGGAACACGAATACGGCAAATACCACCACATGGACCAGGCCGAACAGGATGTTGGTACGGCCGGTGCCGAAGGTCAGCATGCTCAGGATGAAGGTCAGGCCCAGCAATACCATGCTTTGCGGGTCGAGCCCGAGCACCAGCTGCTTGTCCAGCGCATAGGCCGCCACCGCGACCGCCGGGATCGTCAGCCCGATGGTCGCCAACGACGAGCCGAGCGCGAGGTTCATGCTCTTCTGCAGGTCGTTCTTGCGCGCGGCGGCGAGGGCGGCGACGCTCTCCGGCAAGAGGATCAGGAGCGCCACCAGGACGCCGGCGAAGGCCGGCGGCGCGCCGATCCTGGCGGTTGCGAAATCCACCACCAGCGAGAATTTCTTTGCCAGCAGCACGACCGCCAACAGCGACACCAAAAGCAGCGTGATACTCAAGCCCAGCATGGCGTTCGACAGCGGACGCCCGTCTGCGCCGGGATCGTGTTCGCTGCCGACGAAATAGCCGCGATGACGGACGGTCTGGGTATAGAGGAACACCGCATAAAGCAGCAGGGTAACGACGCTGACGAAGCCGAGCTGGACGGCGGAATAGACCGGCCCCGGCGTGGTCAGCGTATAGTTGGGCATGATCAGCGTGATGGTCCCCATCACGATCAGGACGCTGAGATAGAGGTTCGATCCCGCGACCTGGACGTCCTGCTCGCGGTAGCGCAGGCCGCCTGCGAGGATGCAGATCCCAACGAGGCCGTTGCAGACGATCATCACCACTGCGAATACGGTGTCGCGCGCCAAAGTGGGCACCGGCTTATCGCCCAGCATGATGGTGGCGATCAGCGCCACCTCGATCACCGTGACCGCCAGCGTCAACAGCAGCGTGCCGTAGGGCTCGCCGACCCGCTCGGCGATCACCTCGGCATGATGCACGGCCGCGAACACCGTGCCGAACAGGATCACCAGCAGGGCCGCCGCAAAGGCCGATCCGGCCGCCGACGGCGTGAAGGTGACGCCGAGCGCGGTGGCGCCTGCGAAAAACAACACGGCCAGGGCCGGGAATATCCACGCCGATCGCGGCATCGGGCCGTGCGCACTCATGTGACCTCATTTTCAAAGTCGGGGCCTGAACTATGCGCCAAACCGCGGCAGCCGTCAGCTTTTTGCAGCATTGATGAACCGCCGGGCCGTTTCGATCGCCCCGTAGTCGTCGAGATTGTTATGACCGCCATCGGCAAACCGCACGAATTGTTTCGGCTCTCGCGCGAGCGCGAACAATCGCTCGCCAAGGTGGATCGGAATGGTGGCATCCCGCGCACCATGCATGATCAGCAGCGGAGCCGTCATTCGCGCGATGCGCTGATCGGAGCGAAACGAATCCCGTATCAGCCAGCGCACCGGCGCATACCAGAACAGCGAACCGGCAACATCCGCCACTGACGTGTAGGGAGCTTCCAATATGACCTTTCCGACCGCGCGATCGACCGCCAGCGCGACCGCGACGCCGCTACCCAGCGAAAAACCCCAGAGGACCATCCGGTCCGCGCCGTAGCGCGCCGCCGCAAAGGCATAGGCCGCCGCGGCATCGCTGAGCAGCCCCTGCTCGCTGGGCCGTCCGCTCGAACCGGCATAACCCCGATAGGACAGCGCGACGAGCCCGGTCCCGTCAGCGGTCATGTTGCGAAAATGGCTGACGAGTGCCGCCAGAAAATCTCCGTTGCCGGGAAAATAGATGACGACCGCATGGCCCGGCTTGGCCGGCACGTGCCAGACGATGACCTTCTCGCCATCCGTCGTGGTGAGCGTATGTTCCTCGGCCTCGCGAAAACCGACAGCTTCGGGAGCGGCGCGCACCCTCTCCGGGATCGGAAACATCAACGCCCGCTGCGCGAAGTAAAGGAGGGCAAGACCGCCGAGATAGCCGCCCGCTGCGAGACCGACAAGCCATTTCAGGACGGTCATGATTTCCCGTGAGGGGGCTTACATCGCCTTGACGATGTTCTCGGTCATCTTCTTGGCGTCGCCGAGCAGCATCATGGTGTTGTCGCGGTAGAACAGCGGATTGTCGATGCCGGCATAGCCGGAGGCGAGCGAGCGCTTGATGAACATCACGGTGCCGGCCTTCCAGACCTGCAGCACCGGCATGCCGTAGATCGGCGATTTCGGATCGTCCTCGGCGGCCGGATTGGTGACGTCGTTAGCGCCGATCACGAAGGCGACGTCGGCCTGGGCGAATTCCGAATTGATGTCCTCGAGTTCGAACACCTCGTCATAGGGCACATTGGCTTCGGCGAGCAGCACGTTCATGTGGCCGGGCATGCGGCCCGCGACGGGATGAATGGCGTATTTCACCTCGACGCCTTCCTTCTTGAGCGTGTCCGCCATCTCGCGCAGCGCGTGCTGCGCCTGCGCCACCGCCATGCCGTAGCCGGGCACGATGATCACCTTCTGCGCGTTCTTCATGATGAAGGCCGCATCATCCGCCGAGCCCAGTTTGACCGGGCGCACTTCGCCGGTGCCGCCGCCCGCGGCAGCGGTCTCGCCACCGAAGCCGCCGAGGATGACCGAGATGAAGGAGCGGTTCATGGCGTGGCACATGATGTAGGACAGGATGGCGCCGGATGATCCGACCAGCGCGCCGGTGATGATCAGCGCCGAGTTGCCGAGCGTGAAGCCGATGCCGGCGGCGGCCCAGCCGGAATAGGAGTTCAGCATCGAGATCACGACCGGCATGTCGGCGCCGCCGATCGGGATGATCAGGAGCGCGCCGAGCACCAGCGCCAGGATCACGATCAGCCAGAAGTCGAGCGCGCTGCCGGATAGCACCAGGCCGACGATAAAGAACACCAGGGCCAGGGCCAGCACGATGTTAATGACGTGCCGCGCCGGCAGGATGATCGGCGCGCCGCTCATGCGCCCCGACAGCTTCGCGAACGCGATCACCGAGCCGGTAAACGTCAGCGCGCCGATGGCGACGCCGAGCGACATTTCGACCAGGCTCTGCGGATGGATGTTTCCGGGCGTGCCGATGTCGAAGGCCTCGGGTGCGTAGAACGCGCCGGCGGCGACCAGCACCGCGGCCATACCGACCAGCGAGTGGAATGCGGCGACCAGTTCCGGCATCGAGGTCATCGGCACCCGCCGCGCGATCACCGCGCCGATCGAGCCGCCGATGGCGACGCCGAGGACGACGAGCAGCCAGCCGATGGCGTCGGCCGGCGGATGCGCGGCGAGCGTGGTCCCCACCGCGATCGCCATGCCGATCATGCCGAAGAAGTTGCCCTGCCGCGATGACGCCGGGCTCGACAGGCCCCGCAGCGACAGGATGAACAGGACCCCGGCGACGAGGTATAAAACCGCAGCAAGATTGGCGTTCATCTCAGGCCCCCAATGTCTTCGTCACCACGAGGTGCACGCCGTTCACTTGATCTTCTTCTTGTACATCGCGAGCATGCGCTGGGTGACCAGGAAGCCGCCGAAGATATTCACGCAGGCAAAGATCAGCGCGACAAAGCCGAAGCCGCGCGCCCATACCCCGCCGCTGCCGACCATCGCGACGCCGACCGCAAGCAGCGCGCCGACCACGATCACCGAGGAAATCGCATTCGTCACCGACATCAGCGGCGTGTGCAGCGCAGGGGTCACCGACCACACCACGAAATAGCCGACGAACACGGCGAGCACGAAAATCGACAGCCGGAACACGAAGGGATCGACGGCCTGCGCGATATGTTCCATGGCGGCTCTCCTTTAGGTCTTCGGCTGGAAGTTCGGGTGAATGACGGCGCCGTCCTTTGTCAATGCGGTAGCCTTGACCAGTTCGTCGTCCCAGTTCACCGCCAGTTGCTTGGTGGTTTTGTCTACCAGCGTCTCGATGAAGGAAAACAGGTTGCGCGCATAGAGGCTTGACGCCGAGGCCGCGACGCGGCCGGCGACATTGGTGTAGCCGACGATCTTGATGCCATCGAGATCGACGACTTCGCCGGGCTTTGCGCCCTCGACATTGCCGCCGCGCTCGACCGCGAGATCCACCAGCACCGAACCCGGCTTCATCGACTTGACCATCTCGGTGCTGACGAGCTTTGGCGCCGGCCGGCCTGGGATCAGCGCCGTCGTGATCACGATGTCCTGCTTCTTGATATGCTCGGCGGTGAGCGCGGCCTGCTTGGCCTGATACTCTTTCGACATTTCCTTGGCGTAGCCGCCGGCGGTCTGGGCGTTCTTGAATTCCTCGTCCTCGACCGCGAGGAATTTGGCGCCGAGACTTTCGACCTGCTCCTTGGTCGCAGGGCGCACGTCGTTCGCGGTGACCACGGCGCCGAGCCGTCGCGCGGTCGCGATGGCCTGCAGGCCGGCGACGCCGACACCCATCACGAACACTTTTGCCGCCGGAATGGTGCCGGCCGCGGTCATCATCATCGGGAAAGCGCGGCCGAAGGCCTCGGCCGCCTCGATCACCGCACGGTAACCGGCGAGATTGGCCTGGCTCGACAGCACGTCCATCACCTGCGCGCGGGTAATGCGCGGCATCAATTCCATCGCAAACGCCGAGATGCCGGAATCCGCCATCGCCTTCAGCGCGGCGTCGTTGCCATAGGGGTCCATGATGGCGACGACCAGCACGCCGCGCTTGTATTTGCCAAGCTCGGACGCCTCGGGCCGCTTCACCTTGATAACGATGTCAGCGTCCTTGACCGCGTCGGCGCTGACGGTAGCGCCGGCCGCGGTGAATTCGGCATCCGGCAGCCCCGACTTAATCCCGGCGCCGGGCTCGACGGCGACATCGACGCCCAGAGCCTTGAATTTCTTCACGGTATCGGGCGATGCGGCGACCCGCGGCTCGGAGGGGTCGATTTCCTTGGCGACGGCAATCTTCATATAGCCTCCGGCGGCGCGAGACGGGCGCGCGCGCAAACTAGCGTTTCTCCCGCGGGGATGAATACCGGTTTCGTGACCGGATTGCGTGCAATTTTTCTAAAACGCTCCGCCGGGCGGCGGCGCGGCCGATGCATCAGGTCAGAAACAGCCCCATCATGGCGACGATGAAGACGACGGCGAGAGTGCCGTACTTCACCAGCATGATGAAACCTTCATAGGTCTGCTCATGCGCCGGATAATCGTTGCCGTCGGCGGTCGTGTAGGCCACTTCGTTATGTTCAGCCATGGTGTCTCCGGTGATTTCTTGCGTCTTGCGGTGGAATTACCGGAATCCACGGGAGAGAGCAACGGCCACGGGCCTTTTGTGCACCAGCTGCGATTGCGAGGGACTAGCGGGCCTCGGGCGGCCAATTGTCCCGGATCCAGCGGGTCAGGCTTTCCTCGCTGACCTCGCCGGCGGCAAGAGAGAGGATGATGGCCGTGGCGTGCGCGGGATCGGGCTCGAAAGCGACGCCGTTTTTGTGAAGGAATACTGTCATTGCCATGAAGGCGATGCGCTTATTGCCATCGACGAAGGCGTGATTTTTCGCGAGCCCAAAGGCATAGGCAGCCGCAAGTTCAGCCATCTCAGATTGTTCGTACCGCCATTTATTGATCGGACGCTCAAGCGCCGACCGCAGCATGCCTTCATCACGCAAGCCTGGAGCTCCGCCGAAGCGGCGCAACTGGCGGCCATGGATTGCGATGGCCTGCTCGTAAGTGATCCAGAGCGGCTCGTTCGGCTCGCTCATTGGAGTGCTCGACTTATTTGGCGAGAGCCGCGAGCGTGTCCTTGTACTTGTCCATAACCTGGTCGGCTATTTCCATGGTCTTTTCGAAGTCGGGATCGTACGGCATTGCTTGAAATCCGCCACCAGCGAGTTCGGTGATGTGCAGTTCCTGACCTCGCTTGAGGTCGAGCCGCTGCATCAATTCGCGAGGGAGCAGAAGACCGTCGGAATTCCCGATCTTTTTGATTTCGATTTTCATTGTGAAATCGTCCTTTTCGTTGAGCACAATTGCTCCGAGTTCGTTCAATGAATTCGAGCCACATGATGGACATCCAGAACGTTAAAAGGTGTAATACATTCGTATAACACACCTCTCCAACCCGTTCAACAGATGTTTTACGCGCCATCGTCGCTCAGTCCATCTCCTCCAGTTCGTCGATCATGCCCGCGATGACCGACAGGCCGCGGTCCCAGAATGTGGGATCCCTGGCGTCCAGCCCGAACGGCCTGAGCAGCTCGGAATAATGCTTGGTGCCACCGGCCGCGAGCATGGCGAGATAACGCTCGGCAAATCCTTCGGCGGCATTTTCGTAGACCGCATAGAGCGAGTTCACCAGGCAATCGCCGAACGCGTAGGCATAGACGTAGAACGGCGAATGGATGAAGTGCGGGATGTACATCCAGAAATTCTCATAGCCTGGACGGATATCGATCGCGGGACCCAGGCTTTCGCCCTGCACGCTGAGCCAGAGTTCGCCGAGCCGCTCGGCGGTCAGTTCGCCGTTTTTCCGCTCGGTATGAACGGCGCGCTCGAACGTATAGAACGCGATCTGGCGCACCACCGTATTGATCATATCCTCGACCTTGCCGGCGAGCAGCGCCTGGCGCTGCTTGGCGCTCCTGGTCTCCGCCAGCAGCCGCTTGAAGGTCAGCATTTCGCCGAACACGCTGGCGGTCTCGGCCAGCGTCAGCGGCGTCGGCGCCATCAGCGGTCCGTTCCGGGCCGCCAGCACCTGGTGCACGCCGTGGCCGAGCTCATGGGCAAGCGTCATCACGTCGCGCGGCTTGCCCTGATAGTTCATCAGCACATAAGGATGCGCCGACGGCGTGGTCGGATGCGAGAATGCGCCGGGCGCCTTGCCGGGACGCACCGGCGCATCGATCCAGCGATCCGTGAAAAAGCGCTCGGCGATGCGGGCCATCTCCGGCGAGAATCCGCGGTAGGCCGTCAGCACCATGTTCTTGGCCTCGGGCCAGGCGATGCTGCCGGTGGCGGCGAACGGCAGCGGCGCATTGCGGTCCCAATGCGCGAGCTTCTTCTTATTGAACCAGCCCGCCTTGAGCTGATAATAGCGATGCGACAGCCGCGGATAGGCCGCGCGGACCGAACTCACCAGCGCATCGACGACCTCACGCTCGACGCGGTTGTTGAGATGGCGGGAATCGGCGACATCCTGGAAGCCGCGCCAGCGGTCGGAAATTTCCTTGTCCTTGGCGAGCGTGTTGGTGATGAGCGCAAAGGTCCGCTCGTTGGCCTTGAACGTCTTGGCCAGTGCCTGCCCGGCGGCCTTGCGCTTTGCGCCGTCACGGTCCTGCAGCAGGTTCAGCGTCGGCTCGATCGCCAGTTCCTTGGCCGCGACCTTGAAGCGCAGGCCCGAGATGGTCTGGTCGAACAGCCGGTTCCAGGCGGCATAGCCGCTCTGGGATTTCTCGTGAAACAGCTGCTCGACGCGATCCTCAAGCTGATAGGGCTTTTCCTTGCGCAGATCCTCGATCCACGGACGATAATGCGCCAGCTCGGGCGTCTGCAGCGCGCGTTCGATCACGGCATCGTCGATCCGGTTCAGTTCGAGCCCGAAGAACAACAAATGCACCGATGCATTGGTCAGCCGCTCGGAGACGTCGCCGTAGAATTTGGAGATCGCGGGATCGACGCTGTCGCCGGCGTGAACCAGCCCGGCATAGGAGCCGAGACGGCCGGCGAGATCGTCGATCGCCTCAAAGCGTCGTACCGCCTCCGCGAGCCAGGCGCCGCCGCCCTGTTCCGCCGCCTTTTCGGCGAGTTTGCCCCTGTAGTCGGTCTCAAACGCGACGCAATCGGCATCCATCCTTTCCAGGTCGCGGGTGACTTCCAGCGCGTCGATACCGGAATAGAGATCGGCCAGATTCCATTCCGGCAATCTGCCGGGCTTGTTGCCGTTCCTGGTTTTGGCCGCGGATTTCTTGGCCGTTGAGTTCTTGGCCATTAAGTTCTTGGCCGTCGAGTTCTTGAGCGTGGAGTTCTTGGCGGCGGCCTTGCGTTGAGCTGCCGGCTTGCGGAGGGCGGATGTGGAGCGCGAGGTCATCTTGTTCGAAACCTGTGTTCAATCATTAAGGCTGCGCGGGCGAAGTGAAAGCGGGACGGCAACATTTAAGAGTGCGTTAATCGGCATCGGCGAGATTGCCCCGATTCGAGACAGATAGTTGTAGCGCGCGGGGAAAGCCATGGCTGCCAGCATTTTGATTGTCGACGACGATGCGGTCGCCCGCCGCCTGGTCGAAAACATGGTGCAGAAATGCGGCTACGACGCCATTGTCGTCGATTCCGGCGACGCGGCCATCGCCACGCTGACCGCTCCTGAGGCGCCTGTCATCGACGCCATGGTGCTGGATCTGGTGATGCCCGGCCTCGATGGCATGGGCGTGCTGGCCAAGATCCGCGACGCCGGCCTCAACATTCCCGTGATCGTGCAGACCGCCCATGGCGGCATCGACAATGTGGTGTCGGCGATGCGCGCCGGTGCCCAGGATTTCGTGGTCAAGCCGGTTGGCATCGAGCGGCTGCAAGTCAGCTTGCGCAACGCGCTCAACGCCAGCGCGCTGAAAGGCGAACTGCAACGCATCCGTCACAGCCGCGAAGGCCGCCTGACCTTCGCCGACATCATCACCCGCAGCGATACCATGGCCGCCGTGCTGCGCACCGCGCAGAAGGCCGCCGCTTCCACCATTCCGGTGCTGATCGAGGGCGAATCCGGCGTCGGCAAGGAATTGTTCGCGCGCGCCATCCATGGCAGCGGCGAGCGCAAGGCAAAACCGTTCGTTGCGGTCAATTGCGGCGCGATCCCCGACAATCTCGTGGAGTCGATCCTGTTCGGTCACGAGAAAGGCGCCTTCACCGGCGCCACCGAACGTCACACCGGCAAGTTCGTCGAAGCTTCCGGCGGCACGCTGTTCCTCGACGAGGTCTCGGAATTGCCGTTGGCGGCGCAAGTGAAATTGCTGCGCGCGCTGCAGGAAGGCGCGGTGGAAGCCGTCGGCGGGCGCAAGCCGGTCAAGGTCGACGTCCGCATCATCTCGGCGACCAACCGCAAATTGCTCGATCGCGTCAAAGGTGGGCAATTCCGCGAAGACCTGTTCTATCGCCTGCACGTGCTGCCCTTGACCATCCCGCCGTTGCGTCTGCGCCGCGAAGACATCCCGCATCTGCTCCGGCATTTTCTGGCGCGGTTCTGCGCCGAGGAAAACCGCCACATCACCGGCATCAGCGGCGAGGCGATGGCGCATCTTTCGCAGCAGGAATGGCCCGGCAATATCCGCCAGCTCGAGAACACGGTCTATCGCGCCGTGGTCATGAGCGAGAGCGACCAGCTTGGACTCTCGGATTTTCCGCACATCGCCACGCAGTCAACCGCTGCGCCGGAGGCGCATGGCGAGCCGCTGATCGTCGGACCCGCCGCCTTTCATTCGACCGTACCGGCCATGGTTTCCGGTAATGAAATACCTATCGCCCCACTCCCCTCGGCGGGAACGCTGGCGATGCTGACCAACGCCGGCGAAATGCGGCCGCTCGAAGAGCTGGAGAGCGAGATCATCCGCTTCGCGATCTCGCATTATCGTGGCCAGATGTCCGAGGTCGCACGCCGGTTGAAGATCGGCCGCTCGACGCTCTATCGCAAGCTCGACGAGGCCGCCGACGACGATTCAACGGCAGGCAGCGCGGAGGACGCGCACTAGCGGAACAGATTGTGGCGCCGCGGTGTCCAGGACGAAATGGCTCAAGACGTAGCTTTTCCATAACCTTTGCCAGAACCCGTGAACCGTTGCGCTGCGGTGACAGACAAAAGCAAAAGCGCGTGGCAGATACGCGCCATCCGTTGCAAAGCCGGTGCTTTGAAGTCAGTTTGTCGTGAGCGGCCCTGTGTGGCGCTGGCTGCGTAACAGAGGCACGTGTATCGTCTGCGCGGGATCGTTGCGTGCAGGCATGCAGAGAGATTTGGAGCGCATTCAGGCAAGAACCAAACGTTGACTGCAGACGTTGACTGAATGGTGTTTCGAAGTGAAGCCGGCGCTTTTGGCGAAAGCTGTACGGACGAAGCCGAGAACTGTTCCATGGCGGGGCAGTTTCGCCCAAGGGGTTGTGACGATGCGAGACCGTTTGAATAACCGTGCCGGATTTGACCGTGTGTTGATGGCGGTGGCCGCGACCTTCCTCACGGTGTCCGCCCTCACGGTGTCCTCGGCGTTCGCCCAGGCCGATCCGGCACGCAACAGCGCCGCCGAACTTGCGATCGATGCGGCGATCCCGCGTCCGGAACCCGCCAACGTCCCGCCCCCGACCGTCAACGATTTCAAGCCGGACATCGCAGCACCTGCAGCCGACGCGGCCAAGATGGATGCACCCAAGATGGATGCACCCAAGGCAGCGGAGAAGGCGCCCGAGGAAAAACCGGCCGAGATCGTCACCGCTCCGGCGCCCGACATCAACAAGGCGGAGACCGTCAAGGATACGACGACCACCACCCCTGCTACGCCCCCGGCCGCCGCTGTCGCAACTCCCGCCGCCGAACCGGCCAATGAGCCGGTCAAGGCCGCGAGCAACGTCCCGGCCGCGGATCAGCCGGTGGCCGATAAACTCAAGGATCTGCTAGGCAGCAAGTCGGCGCGCTATTTCGACCGCAAGGCGGAACGCACCGCGATCGAGAAGTTCTACACCGCGCATGACTTCGCGCCGCTATGGACCCAGGGCGGTGCGCTGACCGCGACCGGCAAGGGCGTCGTCGCGCGGCTGAAGGACGCCGCCTCCGATGGCCTGAACGCGGCCGACTATCCGGTGCCCGATTTTGCCGCGGCCAATAACCCCGACGCGCTGGCGGAAGCCGACCTGAAACTGACCGCCAGCATTTTGGACTATGCGCGTCAGGCCCAGAGCGGTCGGATGCACTGGTCGCAGGTCTCGGCCGACATCCAGTATCCGGAACACCCGATCGATCCCAATGAAGTGCTGACCCACGTCACCACGGCCAAGGACGCCTCGGCGGCCCTTGACAGCTACAACCCGCCGCAAAAGCTCTACCGCGAATTGAAGGCGAAGCTCGCCCAACTGCGCGGCCAGGGCGATGGACCCGTGATCGAGATCGCGAGCGGGCCGGCGCTCAAATTCACGCCGGCGCGGGGCAAGAAGCAGCCCGCCGTCGCGGTGGAAGATTCCCGCGTGCCGCAGCTGCGCGCCAAGCTTGGCATCACCGAGAACGCCGACGATACCCATTACGACTCCAAGGTCGCCGAGGCCGTGCGCAAATTCCAGGAAGGCGCCGAACTCAGCGCCACCGGCGTGCTCGACGACCGCACCGTCAAGGCCATCAACAGCCCGAAGCGCGACCGCCAGATCGACACCGTGCTCGTCAACATGGAGCGCTGGCGCTGGCTGCCGCGCGACCTCGGCGCGGCCTCGATCGGCGATGCCTATGTCATCCTCAATATCCCGGACTATACGCTCAAGGTGATGCAGCACGGCGCTGTGGTCTGGACCACCAAGGTGGTCACCGGCAAGCCCGGCGTTCATGCAACGCCGCTGCTGACGGAGACCATGAAGTTCATCACGGTCAACCCGACCTGGAACGTGCCGCCGTCGATCATCTACAACGAATACCTGCCGGCGCTGCAGCAGGACCCGACCGTGCTGGAACGCATGGGGCTGAAGCTTGAACGCGCCCGCGACGGCTCGATCCACATTTCGCAACCGCCGGGCGAGGCAAACGCGCTCGGCCGCATCCGCTTCAATTTCCCCAACAAGTTCCTGGTGTATCAGCACGATACTCCAGACAAGAACCTGTTCGCCAAGGAAGAGCGGGCCTTCAGCCACGGCTGCATGCGGGTGCAAAATCCCGATCAATACGCGTCCGTCCTGCTCAACATCACGATGCCGAACGAGCACTACACGCCGGACAAGATCCGCGGCATGTACGGCCACAGCGAGATCGACCTGAAATTCCCCACGCCGATCCCGGTCAACATCACCTACCAGACGGCATTCGTTGACGAGGCCGGAAAGCTGCAGCTCCGCAAGGATGTTTACGGCCGCGACGCCACCATGCTGGCGCTGTTGAAGAACGGCAGATCCAAGGATCTGGAAAACGTGGTCGCGCATTCGCAGCCGAGCTATTCGCACCCGACCGGTAATCTGCCGGCTGGCGTCAGCTTCGCCAGCGACAACACCGGCTTTTCTTCGGGATCTTCGGGACCGTCGTTCTTCGAGCGGCTGTTCGGGGCGCCAACGCTGACGCCGCCCGCCCCCATCGGCCGTCGCCCGGCGCCGCGGCGGGTTTATACCCGCTGATCGTTCGCCGGCTGGCAGCCAGCCGACCCAAGCGAATTCCGGTGCGAAATCAACGGCCCCACCCCTCACGGTGGGGCCGTTTACGTTAACCATTCCCCCGCGGAATCTAACCTGGGCACTTTTTCGCCACACTCGACGGGTTAGCTTTAAGTCGACTTGGGGGGTGGGATTTAAGCTTGGATTAACCCACCCAGCGTTAAGACTGCGTTAACCCTCTTTCGCCACACGGGGTAGCGGAAGAGTTCATTGATCGGTCGTCCTCTGGGTGGGCTCATTCTTGCTGTCTGGTTTCGCACGCCAATTCAACGCTCTGTCGCTGCCTAGGGCCGGATCTCATGTCGGCCTCGCTTGCGTTTTGCTCCTCGTGGGAGCCGGATCGGTTCATGACGCGACCGCGCTGAACGAAACCCGTACGCTGTCGTTCCATCACACCCATTCCGATGAAGACCTCACCGTCACCTTCAAGCGCGACGGGCGCTACGACGAAGAGGCGCTGAAGCAGCTCAACCACTATCTCCGCGACTGGCGCAGCCAGGACCAGACCGTGATGGATCGTCGTTTGTTCGACATCCTCTGGGAGGTCTACCGCGACGTCGACGGCAAAAAGCCGATCCAGATCATTTCCGCCTACCGCTCCCCCGCCACCAACGCCATGCTCCGCCGCCGTTCCTCGGGCGTTGCGCGCTTCAGCCAGCACATGCTCGGCCATGCCATGGATTTCTACATTCCGGACGTGCCGCTCGAGCAGATCCGTTTCGCCGGGCTGCGGCTGCAGCGGGGCGGCGTCGGCTTCTATCCGACATCGGGATCGCCCTTCGTTCATCTCGACACCGGCAACATCCGGCACTGGCCGCGCATGACGCACGACCAGTTGGCCCGCGTCTTCCCTGACGGCCGGACCGTGCACGTTCCGACCGACGGCAAGCCGCTCAAGGGCTATGAGCTAGCGCTTGCTGACATCGAGAAACGCGGTGGCGGCGGCGATGCTTCGACCGTGAGCAAGCCGAGCCTGTTCGCCTCCCTGTTCAGGGGCAAATCGAACGACGAGGAAGACGAGGGCGCAAGCGCCGAAATTGCCGAAAAGCCGGCAGGCCCGATCGCTTCAGCCGCCACCGCCAGGTCTGCGGACGCCGTGCCGGTGCCCCGCACCAAGCCGCCAGTCGGCGCGACCTTCCAGCTCGCTTCGGCTGACGCGCAGATCATTCAATCCTCCAAGGCCAAGCCGGCCGCGCCGGCGCAAAAGGCCGAGGCAAAGCCGCAGACCCCGGCTGACATCATCAATGCCCGCGGCTTCTGGGGCGATACCCCGGCAGCGCCGAAGCAGGCCACCCCGGCGCAGGTCGCCGCCATCAGTGCCCGGCAGGCGCTGGCCGCCGCCGATCCGCAACCGACCGCGAGCGTTTCCGCGCTGCAGGCGATGGCCTATGCGCCGGCGGCCTCCTCGTCGGTCGACCATTCCAACATCGTCGCGGCCGGCGCGCCGATCCCGCGCAGCTTCCGCGCGTCCGCCTCGCGCAATGCCGCGCCGGCCACCGGCATCGACACCATCGTCAGCAAGGGATCCCAGGGTCAGGGCAATCTGGTTGCGACCTCGACGCGGCTCGCCGCAGCCGGCGGCAACAGCATCTGGATGCGGGTAATGATGCTGGCGCCGAGCGCAAGCAGTTCGATGAACGCCACGGTGCTCGGCGACGCCGACATGACCGTGATGCGGGTTTACTTCGTCAAGCCGCAGGCCGCGATCGCCATGACCTTCTCGGACGATCCGCAGATGGGAATGGTCACCGACCGCTTCTCGGGATCGGCCACCGCGAAGCTCACGACGCAATCCTTCGTGATGCAGACCGCCTCGTTGCGCTGAGCGCGCACACTACTTCGCCGCTGCGTCAGGCCGGCAAGCCTGCCTTGAGCAGGCCGGCCTCGTGGCGCTGGCGGTCGGCTGCGTGCTTGTAGTGCTGGGTGGCGAGGTAAGCGGCCACCGAGAATTTAGGCTCGGACTTTAGAACCTCAGCCGCGTGCGCGGCGGTCGCGACCGTGTTGCCCAGTTGCGCGAACGTGGCCGCGAGGAAGGCATGATGGGTGTAGTCGGGTCGCGTGATCCGCGAGAAGGCTTCGACGGCCTCGGCATATTTCTCGGCGCAATAGCAGGCGCGCCCGAGGTGGCTCCAGAAGCGCTCCGGATGGTACGGGTTGACGCGCATCGCCTTCTTGATCCAGTCGATGCCCTCCTCCGGCCGCCCGAGCCAGGTTAGAAGCTCGCCCTGCTGCACCACAACGAGATCGTAATTGGAGTTGAGCGCGAGCGCCCGCTCCTGATGATACGCGGCCTTGTCATGATCATCGCGCGTCAGGTTCAAGGCGGCGAGGATCCGATGCACGTCGGCGTCATTGTCATCGAGCGCCAGCGCGGTCTCCAGCTCCGCTGCCACCCGCTGCAGGGCGGCGTCGCGATCCGCACACCAGCCATAGACCCACGTCTGGCCCAGCACGCAAGCCTTCCAGGCGTGAGCATGACCATAGTTCGGGTCGAGCGCGAGGGCGCGGTCAAGCAGCCGCTGCGCCTCGTCGTTGTCCTTCTGGGTCGAGCGGTGGTGCAGCACCTTGGCCGCCAGCACGCACTCATAGGCCGCCATGTTGTCGGTCGGCTTGCGCTTCGCCCGGTCGTGGGTAGCGGCCTCGAGGCGGCCGGGGAGCGTCGCGACGATCGCACGGGTCATCTCGTCCTGGATGGCGAAGATATCCTCGAGGTCGCGGTCATAGCGTTCGGCCCAAATGTGTCGATCGGTTTCCGCATCGATCAACTGCACCGTGACACGGATGCGACCACCGGCCTTTCGCACGCTGCCCTCGAGGACGTATTCGACGCCGAATTCGCGCGCGACCTCCTGCACCTTCACCGCCTTTCCCTTGTACACGAAGGTCGAATTGCGCGAGATGACGAGCAAATCGTGGAAGCGTGACAGCTCCGTAATGATGTCCTCGGTGAGACCGTCGGCGAAGAATTCCTGCTCCGGATCGCCGCTCATGTTGACGAGCGGCAATACGGCGATGGACGGCTTCTTGGAAATCGGCGTTGCCGCCGCGGCGTTCTTCGCGCCCTCCGGCGCGGCTTTTGGATCCGGGTCGAGCCGAACCCGGAAGACGCGGATCGGACGGGCGATGTTCTTGACGCTCTGGTCGCCGAGATCCTCGAACGCGACGTCATCGAGTCGTTGACCGACCTGATCGCGCACCGCGCCCGAGACACAGATGCCGCCAGGTTCGGCGAGCATTTCGAGGCGCGCCGCCACGTTGACACCGTCGCCAAAGATGTCGTTGTCCTCGACGATTACGTCGCCGAGATTGATGCCAATGCGGAACTGTATCCAGCGCGCCGGCGAGACGTCCATGTTGCGTCGCGCCATCCGGCGCTGAACCTCGGCAGCGCACAGCACAGCGTCGGCGACGCTGCGAAATTCGACCAGCATGCCGTCGCCGGTGGTCTTGATGATGCGGCCATGGTTCTTCGCGATGGCCGGATCGATCAGCTCTATTCGATGGGTCTTGAGACGCGCGAGTGTCCCCGTCTCGTCGACCTCCATCAGCCGACTATAGCCGACCATGTCGGCGGCGAGGACCGCTGCGAGCCTGCGCTCTGGTCCGGGCACGTCCATTTCTGGTTCCCCGACCGGGGACTCTAACAGATGCAGAAGCCCTTGCCCAAGCCTGTTTGCGCGGGAAATGCCTGCCGGCTAACGCCTCACAGCATTCCCAGCGCCTGCATGTAGGTTTCCAGGATGGTTTCCGCCTCGGCCCGCTCGTTGGCGTCCTGCTTGCGCAGGCGGACGATGGTACGCAGCGCCTTGACGTCGAAGCCGTTGCCCTTGGCTTCGGCATAGACGTCGCGGATGTCGTCGGAGATCGTCTTCTTTTCTTCTTCAAGCCGTTCGATGCGCTCGATGATGGCCTTGAGCTGGTCTTTGGCGAATTGGGTCGCGGGCTCGTCCTTGACGGCGGCGGCAGAGGTGGCCATCGGGTACTCCTGAATGGAACTGAGGTTGAGGCGAAAAGTGGAAGCGCCGCACGCTTCATCACGCACCGCATCCCGAAACGACCCTCAAGAGTGGCGCGCTCTCCGTCAAGGCGGCATCGCCCTCATCCACAGCGCGCCCACAGGAGAAAGCCTCCCTCATGGTGAGGAGGCGCTATTGCACCGTCTCGAACCATGAGGTCCGTGGTCTTCATCCTTCGAGACGCGGCGAGGACGCCGCTCCTCAGGATAAGGAAAGGAACTGAGTATGGGCTTCATTGGAGCTAAGTCAGTGAGAATCAATGCCCGTTCTGCGCCTTCTTCATCGCCGCCAGTTGCTCGGCGCTGGCGGTGCCCTGATAGGTCTGCTTCCAGGTCTCGTAGGGCATGCCGTAGACGGCCTCGCGACTCTCGTCCTTGGAGAGGTCGGCGCCTTTGGCATCGGCGGCTTCCTTGAGCCAGTTGGACAGGCAGTTGCGACAGAAGCCCGCCAGATTCATCAGGTCGATGTTCTGGACATCGGTGCGGGAGCGCAGATGTTCGACCAGGCGCCGGAACACGGCCGCCTCAAGTTCCGTTCTGGTTTTGTCGTCAATCGCCATGACCGCGCGCTCGTTTCCCGTAACCATATTGATGTTAGGTGGGTGCTGTCACAGATTTTGCCATATCGCAGGGCAAATTGGTCACCAGCAAGCCGGATTTCGGCCGGATCCAGCCCGAAATGCAGCGTTGAAACACCCCTTTGCCGTTGACAGTCCCCGCCGGCTCACGCGAAATCGTCAATGATTTGATATAGCCTCACTGAATGATCCCGACGAATTCCCATCGCCCCAACCGATTCGCCCTACGCTTGACCGCCGGTTTGCTGCCGGCGCTGGCGCTGGTTTTCCTGTGCCTGGGGAACAATCCCGCGGCAGCCGACTTTCGCCTCTGCAACAACACCTCGAGCCGGGTCGGGATTGCGCTCGGCTACAAGGATGCCGAGGGCTGGACCACCGAGGGCTGGTGGAACGTATCCTCGCGGGCGTGTGAGACCCTGCTGAAAGGCACACTGGTCGCGCGCTATTATTATGTCTATGCGCTCGATTACGACCGTGGCGGCGAATGGTCGGGACAGGCCTTCATGTGCTCGCGCGACAAGGAATTCACCATCAAGGGCACCGACAATTGCCTGGCGCGCGGCTTCGATCGCACCGGCTTCTTCGAAGTCGATACCGGCGAGCAGCGCGCCTGGACCGTCCAACTGACCGAATCCAACGAAACCCAGCCCGCGCAGCGGGTGCCGGGCATTCCGGGAACGGTCGGCCCCGGTGGCCCCGGAAATCTTCCGGGCATCACCAATGCGCCGACCGGAACGGCTCCGGGCGCGTCTGGCCTGCCACCAGCCGCAACGCCCGGACCCAAACCATGAGACGCCTGCGCCGCATCAAGATCCTGGCGACCCTCGGTCCTGCTTCCTCCGACAGCGCGATGATCCGCCGCCTGTTCGAGGCCGGCGCCGATGTGTTCCGCATCAATATGAGCCACACCTCGCACGACAAGATGCGCGAGCTGGTCAAGACCATCCGCAATGTCGAGAGCAGCTATGGCCGGCCGATCGGTATTCTGGTCGACCTGCAAGGGCCCAAATTGCGGCTGGGCTCGTTCGCCGAAGGCTCGATCCAGCTCCACAACGGCGAGAGCTTTGTGCTGGATTCCGACAAGACGCCCGGCGACAACACCCGCGTCCAGCTTCCGCACCCGGAGATCCTGGCCGCGCTGCGGCCCGGTCATGCACTGCTGCTCGATGACGGCAAGGTGCGGCTGATCGCCGAGGAAACCTCGCCCGAGCGCGCCGTTACCCGCGTCGTGATCGGCGGCAGGATGTCGGACCGCAAGGGTGTCAGCCTGCCCGACACCGATTTGCCAGTATCGGCGATGACGCCGAAGGACCGCGCCGACCTCGAAGCCGCCGTGGTGACCGGTGTCGACTGGATCGCACTGTCTTTCGTGCAGCGCGCCGAAGATGTCATCGAGGCCAAGAAGCTGATCCGTGGCCGCGCCGCCGTGATGGCCAAGATCGAGAAGCCGCAGGCGATCGACCGGCTGCCTGAAATCATCGAGGCCTCCGACGCGCTGATGGTGGCGCGCGGTGATCTCGGCGTCGAATTGCCGCTGGAGCGGGTGCCAAGCCTGCAGAAGCAGATGACAAGGATGGCGCGGCGCGCCGGCAAGCCGGTGGTGGTCGCCACCCAAATGCTGGAATCGATGATCCAGGCACCGGTGCCGACGCGCGCCGAAGTCTCCGACGTCGCGACCGCGGTCTATGAAGGCGCCGACGCCATCATGCTGTCGGCGGAATCGGCGGCCGGCAAATTCCCGGTCGAGGCGGTCTCGACCATGAACCGCATCGGCGAGGAAGTGGAGCGCGACCCGACCTATCGCGGCGTGCTCAACGCGCAGCGGGCCGAACCGGAGCCGACCGTCGGCGACGCCATCGCGGATGCCGCGCGGCAGATCGCCGAGACGCTCGACCTGTCGGCGATCATTTGCTGGACCAGTTCGGGATCGACCGCGCTGCGGGTCGCGCGCGAACGGCCGAAGCCGCCGGTGGTCGCCATCACGCCGAATCTCACCACCGGACGCAAGCTCTCAGTCGTCTGGGGCGTGCATTGCGTGGTCGCCGAAGACGCCCATGACCAGGACGACATGGTCAGCCGCGCCGCCAGCATCGCATTCCGCGACGGTTTTGCGCGCGCCGGCCAGCGCGTCATCATCGTCGCCGGCGTGCCGCTCGGCATCCCCGGCACCACCAACATGGTGCGCATCGCCTCCGTCGGCTCCGACCGCGACGCGGATATGTGAGCGTTGAAATTCCGGGTTCGCGTCGGGGCGTGTCGTCGGGCCGCGCTTTGCGCGGACCCGTGGATCCGCCCGGAATGACGAGCTCAGAGCAGCGTCGCGTCCAGCGTGATCTTGGTGTTCAGCAGCTTCGATACCGGGCAGCCGGCCTTGGCCATGCCGGCCAACTCCTGGAATTTCGCGTTGTCGGCGCCGGGAATCTTTGCGCTCAGCGCGAGATGCACGGAGGTGATGGCAAAGCCTTCGCCCACCTTCTCCAGGGTGACGTCGGCCTTGGTCTCCATTTGTTCGGCGGTGAGCTTGGCTTCGCCCAATATCAGCGACAGCGCCATGGTGAAGCAGGCGGCGTGCGCGGCGCCGATCAGCTCTTCGGGATTCGAGCCCGGCTTGCCCTCGAAGCGGCTGGCGAAGCCGTAGGGATAGTCCTTCAGCGCGCCACTCTTGGTCGAGATGGCGCCCTTGCCGTCCTTGATGCCGCCCTGCCACTTGGCCGATCCCGATGTCGTCGTCATGCGAGACTCCTTGAGGATGAATTGAACAAGCAACCAGCCCTAAGCGACCAAAACGGCGGAAGATGTCAATTCACGAGCGCGATATGAGGCGCCGGGTTCGATAGTAACGGCGCACCTGAAGTCTTCTCTCGCGCACATAAGACAACGTAATGTGGGCAAAGGCGCTGTTGCGCCGCGCCCACCATCTTCACAACGGTTGTTTGAAATCTTCCGGTGGGCACGCTTCGCTTTGCCCACCCCACGGCTTCCGACCGAGCCGCAATTCCTCTACGCGCCCACCAGCGTCTTTGCCGGCAACACCGCCTGCACCACGAGGCCGCGGGCGCGCGCGTCCATGACGCCGACGGCGCGCAGCGCCAGCAGCGTCACGGTCTGCACGGCGTCACGCAGCCTCCCCTGGTCGTCCAGATTGTCCGGCGCCAGCGGCCCGACCAGCGATTCGTGCAGCGCGCCGAGCAGCGCGGTGGCGGCGAGCGCCGTGTCCTGCGCGGGCAGATGCCCGGCGCGGACCGCGGCATCGATGCGGGCTGCAATCTCGCCGGCGATCTCGCGGCGGCTCGCCAGCCGCGACGCGGTGACGTCGACATCGACCGGCTCGGCCAGGATACCCCAGGCGAGCTTGCGCTGCGACAGCACATGCACCGCAACCGTGGTGACGGCGGCGGCCAGCGCGGAGGACGGCCCGGGCGCGGCATCGGCGGCGCGGCGGATCGCGGCGAGTTCATCGCGCGAGACGTCTGCGATCAGTTCCGAGATAAGGTCGGCTTTCGAGGGGAAATAGCGATACACGGTGCCGGCGGCGACGTTGGCGCGGACCGCGACGGGGGCGATCTGCACCGCGGCCATGCCGCCTTCGGCAGCCGCATCCCGTGCCGCCGCCAGAATGGCGCTGCGCCGTGCCGCGAGGCGTTTTACAACTTGGTGGGTCCGTCGATAGACCATGGCCGCGTTTCTCGTCCCTGCGGGCTTCGGGCCAGCCAGCCTTGGCTGGGAAGCACCCGCGTTCACTGTTTTCTGGCGATTTCGGAGAAAATCGCTTTGAAGAAGTGAACAACTATTCAGGGTCGATGACAAGACGCAAAAATGCCTATTCAGGACTGCGTCTTAGGTGTGGGCGCCGGCTCCATTCCCGCGGCCGGCTCTCGCCGCCACCAGGAACGCCGCGGCCTACAACCTCTTGAGGTTTTGCCGCGCGCTCGGCGGATTGCGGGTTCCGGCCCGGTCAGGCCGGCACGGCCGAGGCCGGCCGGCGCAGCGAGAACGGCATCGCCTCGGCATAGCCGAAGCGGACGATCAGATCGGGCCGTCGCTCGCCGAGGGCGAGGTGCCCTCACGAAGCACGCTAGCTGCGCCGGCCCTGAACGGAGTTGACCTCGCTCAACCCCTGCACCAATTCGTCGGCGTTCCGGGGCGCATCGAAAGTGCGAACCCGTAATCTCGAGATTCCGGGTTCGCGCCGATGCGCGCCCCGCAGTGACGGACAAAATTCAGTTCCCCGTCTGCAACTCGCCGAAACGGTCCCAGGTCTTGCCGTTGAAGCGCATGAACTGCATCTGGTCGACCGGAACGTGGTCGCTGGCTGAGGTGTTGATCCTGATGCCGGGCAGCAGCATCGGCAGCTCCAGATCCCTGATGGAATAGGCCTGCTTGAGAATATTCTCAGTCGACAGATCGTCGCCGCAGGCCTTCAGCACGTGCTCCATCGCCATCGCGCTGTTGTAGGCGTTGACGTAATTGGTGTCGTGCAGATCGGCGTCGGGGGCGTATTTGACCATGAATCCCCGCCACGTCTTGACGCCGGCATCGTCGTTCCAGGCGGGATCGTCGGGATCCTTGACATAGGCGGTGGAGAGAATGCCGGTTCCGGCCTCGAGCCCGGCCGGCTGCATCACCGTGGAGATCCACACCGCGACGTTGGACAGAAACGTCATCGGCTTCCAGCCGATCTCGTAGACCTTGCGGATCGATTGCGCAGCGAATTTCGGCGTCGCCGCGATCACCAGCACGTCGGCGCCGGAAGCCTTCAGCTTGACGATCTGGGAGTCGATGGTCGGATCCTGGACTTCGTAGGTCGCCGCGCTGACGACCGAATCATATTTGTCGCCGAGCACGTCCTTCAGCCCCTGCAGATAATCGCGGCCGAAATCGTCGTTCTGCGAGATCACCGCGAACCTGGCGTTGGGGTTCTTCGCGAGCGCATAACGCGCGTAGAGCCGCGCCTCGTAGCGGAAAGGTCCCTGCACGCCGAGCGTCGCCTGCGGATATTGCGCGATGTCGGCGAATTTCGACGCGCCGGAGCCGACGAACAATTGCGGGATGTTCTTGCCCTGCAGATATTTGGCGATGGCCGTGTTGTGGGCGGTGCCGATCGAGGAGAAGATCAGCGCGACTTCATCGCTCTCCACCAGCCGCCGGGTCTGCTCCACCGTTTTCGGCGGCGCGTAGCTGTCGTCGAGCGAAATCAGGTTGATCTTGCGGCCGTTGATGCCGCCGCGCTCGTTAAGCATCTTGAAATAGGCGACCTCGCCCTTGCCGAGCGCGCCGAACGCCGAGACCGGGCCGCTGTAAGGCATGGTCTGGCCTATTCTGATCTCGGTCGCGGTGACCCCGCGCATTTCGGCTGATATCGCGGCCGCAGGCCACGCCAGCAGCGCAAGCGCGCCGACCACGCCAATTCCCGTGACGAAACGCATCGACACCCCTCCCCTTTTTGTCGGCGCGCTTCAGATGGCGCCGCGGCAGGCGCGGTTCGGCCCGCGCTCTCCGCAAAACATGCCATGACGGATGGATGGAGGCCAATCATAATCATGATGAAATAGAAGCAACCGAATACGACGCATAAAAAACGCGGCGTTGCCGCCGCGTTTGCTTATTCAACGATGGGTACGAGGCATCACGCCTGTGGCTGCGGCTCCAATCCGGGATCCGGATCGGGACGCGGGCGCGGCTTGCCGGCCGGCGGCACCGCCGAGGTGCGCGGCGTGGTCGGCTCCAGCACCGACTCGCGGTTCGGCTTCTTGCCGTTGAGCAGATCCTGGATCTCGTCTCCGGTCAGGGTCTCGTATTCGAGCAAGCCCTTCGCCAGCGCCTCAAGATCGGCGCGCTTCTCGGTCAGGATCTTGGTCGCGTGGTTGTAGCCTTCCTCGACCAGCCGCTTGATCTCGCTGTCGATCTTCTGCACCGTCGCCTCGGAGGCGTTCTGGGTGCGCGACACCGACATGCCCAGGAACACCTCGTCCTGGTTCTCACCGTAGGACACGGTGCCAAGTTCTTCGGAGAGCCCCCAGCGGGTCACCATCATCCGAGCCAGCCGCGTGGCCTGCTCGATGTCGGAAGAAGCGCCCGAGGTGACCTTCTCGCGGCCGAACACCAGTTCCTCGGCGACGCGGCCGCCCATCATGATGGCAAGGCGCGAGGTCATCTGCTCGAGCGACATCGACAGCTTGTCGCGCTCGGGCAGCTGCATCACCATGCCGAGCGCACGGCCGCGCGGAATGATGGTCGCCTTGTGGATCGGATCGGTCGCGATCACGTTGAGGCCGACGATGGCATGACCACCCTCGTGATAGGCGGTCAGCATCTTCTCTTCTTCGGTCATGACCAGCGACTTGCGCTCGGCGCCCATCATGACCTTGTCCTTGGCTTCCTCGAACTCGGCCTGGGTCACCATGCGCTTGTTGCGGCGCGCGGCGGTCAGGGCGGCTTCGTTGACGAGGTTCATCAGGTCGGCGCCGGAAAAGCCGGGCGTGCCGCGCGCGATAGTCTTCAGGTTGATATCCGGCGCCAGCGGCACCTTGCGGACGTGAACCTTGAGGATCTGTTCGCGGCCGACGACATCCGGGTTAGGCACCACCACCTGGCGGTCGAAACGGCCCGGGCGCAGCAGCGCCGGATCGAGCACGTCGGGCCGGTTGGTGGCGGCGATCAGGATCACGCCCTCATTGGCCTCGAAGCCGTCCATCTCGACCAGCAACTGGTTCAAGGTCTGCTCGCGCTCGTCATTGCCGCCGCCGAGGCCGGCGCCGCGATGACGGCCGACCGCGTCGATTTCGTCGATGAAGATGATGCAGGGCGCGTTCTTCTTGGCCTGTTCGAACATGTCGCGCACGCGTGAGGCACCGACGCCGACGAACATCTCGACGAAGTCCGAGCCCGAAATCGTGAAGAAGGGAACATTGGCTTCGCCCGCGACCGCGCGCGCGATCAGCGTCTTGCCGGTGCCGGGAGGGCCGACCAGCAGCACGCCGCGAGGAATCCGTCCGCCCAGCCGCTGATATTTGCCGGGGTCGCGCAGGAATTCGACGATCTCCTGCAGGTCCTGCTTGGCCTCGTCGACGCCGGCGACGTCCTCGAAGGTCACGCGGCCGTGGGCCTCGGTGAGCATCTTGGCGCGCGACTTGCCGAAGCCCATCGCCTTGCCGGCGCCGCCCTGCATCTGCCGCGATAGGAAAATCCAGACGCCAATCAGGGCGATGAACGGCAACCAGGAGACGAGTAGCGACACGAACCACGGCACGTTGTCGCCGGGCGGCTTGGCAGTGATCTGGACCTTGCCGTTATAAAGGCGCGAAACCAGGGTCGGGTCGTTCGGCGAATAGGTCTGGAAGCTCGAGCCGTTGGTGAAGGTACCGTGGATCTCCGGTCCCTGGATCACAACGTCGCGAACATGGCCCTGATCGACCTCGGTCAACAGCTGCGAGAAGGAGATGTCCTGCGAGGACGTGCGCTGACCCGGATTCTGGAAGAGCGTGAACAGCGCCAGCAACAGCAAAACGATAATGACCCAGAGGGCGAAGTTGCGCAGATTGGCGTTCATCGATCTTCCTTCGTGGTCGCGCGGATCGCGGCCTTATGTCCTTGGGTAGGGTAGGCAGGCGTGAGGGAATCCCCTCTGGACTGCAATACAATCTAGGTGCCGCCCCGGTCCATGCCAAGGGAACCACGTAGGACTATTTAGCCCATCCTAGCCCGATTCCCGTTCAAATAATGGCGGCGAATCAGGGGTCTTTCGGGGGTGGTTAAGAGTCCGCGAGCGGATCCGCCCATGAGTCCCTTCAAGCGCACCGGTAACTCGGTCCCGTTTCACCCCGCCCGGTGGCGGCGGGGCGGCGCCGGCTCGATGCGGATCCGGCCGTCGGCCAGGCTGACCAACGCACCGGCGAGGGTCTGCCTGAGCCGTGGCGGGCCCGGTTTGGGCCGGCTTCCGCGCGCACTTTCGTCCGCCGTCCGGTCCAGCGCCGCCAGCAGGGTTTCGACCTTGCCAAGCTCGGCCGGCCCCTCATGACCGAACCGATTGATCGCTCGCAGCAAGAGCCGCAGGCGGATTTCCTCGGGCATGGCGGCAAACGCGGCCATATCGAAGCTTCTTGCGTTCAGCCTCTCGGCAACGCCGGCGGCGATTCCGGCTTGCGCGGCGTAGCGATCCCGCAGCGCGAGGTAGCGCTCGGCGCCCTCGGCCAGAACCTCCACTGCGGCGTTGGCCCGGGCCAATCGCGACGCCAGCCGCGCCAGGCTGCGCGCATCGCCACCTTCGGCCGCGAGCGCCGGCATGACTTCCCGCAGCCGCGGACGCGTGAAATTCCGATCGAGGTTGGTCGGATCGTTGGCGAAGCCGATCCCGGCCTTGTTGAGCGTCGCGATCAGCTGCGCTTTCGACACATCCAGAAACGGGCGCGCCAGAAGCAACCCATCGCGCTCGGACTCCCGCGCCATCGCCGCGAGTCCTGCGATACCGCTGCCGCGCAACAGGCGCATCAACAGCGTCTCGGCCTGATCGTCGCGGGTATGCGCGGTGAGGATATGGGTCGCGTGGCTCTGCCGCGCCGCTTGCGCCAACAGATGGTATCGCGCCGATCGCGCGGCGGCCGGCAATCCGGTTTTCGGTTTGGCGCCGGTCCAGCGCAGCGTCCGATGCGGCAGATCGAGGCTCTGCGCCATACGCTTGACATCGCGCGCCTCGCGCGCCGCCTCGGGCCGCAAACCGTGATCGACGGTGACCGCGATCAGGTCCGGCCCGCGCGCCAGGGCGCGGCGCCAGCGCGCCGCCAGCCACATCAGCGCGATCGAATCGGGACCGCCGGACACCGCGAGCACGATCGCGGGCGCGTTTTTCCAATCCGCAAACAGATGTTTTGCGTCCTTCGCCGAGATCGGGGAATGGTCGTCGCTGGGCATGACGCCGCCGGCTGATGTCGAGGCCTGATCGATTATGCGCGAGCGGCGAGCTGACCACAACGCCAGGCGCCAATCGGCCGATCAGCGCGGCGTCAGCACTTGATCCGCTTCTGCTCGCGGTCGACGGCGGCTTTGACGCCGCCCGAGGCGCGCGGATATTTCCGCAGGACCTCGCCGAGGGCGGCGCAGGCCGCCTCTTTCTCTTTCAAGGCCGCCAGCGACTGCCCGAGCCGCAGCAGTGCGTCCGGGGCTTTCGCCGATTTATCGAATTTGGTGGTCACCCCGAGGAAGGCTTCCGCGGCGTCGCGATATTTCTGGCGCTGGAAATAGCTCTCGCCCAGCCAGTATTGCGAGTCCGCGATCAGAGGATCGCTGGGATATTTCGTCGCGAAGTTGCGCATGGTCTCTTCGGCCAGCGCATAGTCCTTGCGCTGCATATAGCCGATGCCGAGATCGAACTCGTCCTTCGGGGTTGCCGAGGGCGGCAGGGTGGTCAGCGTGGGACCGGCGCCGGGCGCGCGCGGTACCGGATTGGGCGCTCCGCCGGTGTTGCCGAGATCGAGCGGCTCGCCCGGGCCACGTCCGCCGGGAGCGCCAACCGCGCCGTCGACCCCGCCCTGGGCCGGCATCGGGAGCTGACCGCCGCCGAGCGCGCGCGGCGCGCCCGGGGCATTTGGATTCTGAGTGGGATCGAAGGCGTCCCCGCGCCGCCGGCCGGCCGGCGGCGCCTCAGCCGGTTCCTGCCCGATCGGCGCCGGCGCGGCAATTTGCTGCTGCCCGTAGCCCGGCTGCCGATAGCCCGGAGAGAGCTGCACCGGAGGCGCCCCCGCAACATTGGGCTGCGCGATACCGGGCTGGGCGACATTCGGCTGCGCGACACTTGGCTGGGCCATGCCAGGCTGGGCCAAACCTGGTTGGGCCAAACCTGGTTGGGCAACGCCGGGCGGTCCACCGGGCGCGGCCTGCGCGCCGCCCTGGAGTGCCCTCAAGCGGTCCTCGAGCTGCCGGTTGCGGTATTGCAGTTCCTCGTTCTGGCCGGTGAGCTGCCGCAACTGATTCTCAAGTTGCTCAATCCGCATTTCCGGGTCGAGAGCATCGGATTGCGCCAAAGCCTGTGATGCCAGCATCAGTGTCGCGGCGATCGTCACGGCGCGGGCAGTTCTATGAAACCTGGATGACATTTTGGCCTGACGACGAAAGCGGCGTGACATCGAAAGCGGAGCCCATTGAGAGAGGGAGTACGCCAAAAATGTGACTGAAACAAACGCTTGATGGAAGCAAAACGGTCAAAACAAAACCGGCGCCCGAGGGCGCCGGCGGCAACATTTGCGAAAACAATCGCTGCTTGGTTAGGAGCTGGCGTTGAGGACTGTGACGGCGCGGCGGTTCTGCGACCAGCAGGAGATGTCGTTGCAGACCGCGACCGGGCGTTCCTTGCCATAGGATATTGTCCGCATCCGCGACGGATCGATGCCGCGTGAGGCCAGGAAGGTCCGCACCGACTGCGCGCGCCGTGCGCCCAGCGCGATATTGTATTCGCGGGTTCCGCGCTCGTCGGCATGACCTTCGATGGTGAAGGCGTAGCGGTTGTAGGTCTGCAGCCACTGCGCCTGCTTTTCGAGGGTCGCGATCGCCTGTGGCGACAAATCGGTCTGGTCGCTCTCGAAGAAGACGCGGTCGCCAACATTGACCACGAAATCCTGCTGGCTGCCCGGGGTGGCCGCGCTGGCCATCGCACCGTCGGCGCCGAGGTTCTTGTTGGCGCAGGCACCCATGGACAAAGCCACCGCGAGCACCGCGGCCAGCTTCAATCCCTGGAGGATACGCATTTGATGTTTCATTCCGGAGCCTCCACGCTCACGTTCTAGACTGTCATCCGGTCTACAGGGCGATGGTTAAGCGAACGTTCCGTCAACCTTGATGGGATGTTGCCAAACCCGATCAAATGCCGACGAACGGCGAAAAGCAGCCCCGATGGTTAATGATTTGTAAATGTGGCGCGAGGGTGAAGGCAAGCCTTGGCGCGCCCGGAACTGCCCATTTTAGGATCGATCCGAAGCCGATCTGCAACACCGTGAGCGCAACGTGAGCGCAAAATGGCACCCTTGACCGCCCCTAGCGGGAACCCGGCCGACCGGTCAGGACTGCTGCGGCACGATCGAGGCTGCCTCGAACGTCGAGATTACGGCGGTCCGGAAGGGCGTGCGATCGCGCTGGAACAGCGTCCGCCGCTCGAAGGCACTTGAGCGCATGATGGGAAATCGCGTCAAGACCTTTTCCCGCAAGGCACGGAAATCGGACGCCATCAATGCCACCTTTGCCAATGCGTTCGGAAACGGGCGCGGTTCGGCGATGGTCTCGTGCAGAAAGACACGGCGATAGAACGACTGGTGCCCGGCACGAACCAGCGCGAGCCCGGTATCGGCGTTGAAATACTCGCACGCCAGATAGGCCAACCGCAGCGTCAGATAGGGAAGCTCCGGAAACCGCTGCGCTTTTTCGGGATTTGCAACAAAACGGGCCGGATCGATCAAAACCTCGCCTCGATCGAGGCGAGGGTGAAGAACATCGCCGAACAAATCGGTTGTACAGGACATCCGCTGTTCTGACGTCAGGACGTGGAGACGGATAGAGCTGCAGATTTCTCCGTCAACATAAATTCCGAACGTCCAGGCATTGGGCGCATCGTCGTAACTGTCGCTGTAGCGCTGGGACTCTGACGGCGGAATTAATCCGCCGTGCGTATAGGCCCTGTAACGCATCTGATAAAGCTGATCTTTTTCCTCTGGAGTATCGATGGGTCGGTAGTCGACGCGATCGAACAGCGCTCCCCCCCGCACAAAGAGCGAAGCGCGCGGTTCGGCTTCGGACTTCATCCAATACTCCTCAACTGACTGACAAACAACTCTTGCGAGTGGGGAAAAGATTAACAGCATCTTAACTAAATGCAAACCTATCGCGCTGTTAGGGTTAACCTTCCTGGCGGCGTCAGGGAGCGCGCCGGCTGGCCAGGGGGAGGAGAACGCCCTAGGGGAGGCCTGCCGGAATTTCGTTAGGCGATCGATCGGGTGGGAAGGGGAAGTGCGATCACTTGCTCGTCCGGCAGACGGCGGCCGTGCGAAGCGTTCAACAGTTGGCGCACCCGGACCGCGGGCACTGGCCGGCTGAACAGGTAGCCCTGGGCCTCGGTCACGGTACCGTCGGCGCTGATCAGTTCCAGCTGTTCGTTGGTCTCGATGCCTTCGACCACGACCGACATTCCGAGATCGGCGGAGAGCCGCGCCACGCCGCGCAACAGCGTCAGCGGGCGATCGGTGTCGATGCCTTCCAGGAAGGAGCGATCGATCTTCACCTTCTGCAGCGGGAAATTATGCAGGTAGCTGAGGCTCGAATAGCCGGTGCCGAAATCGTCCAGCGAAATCCGCACGCCAAGGCTGCGCAGCTGCGACAACACATCATGGGTCGACTGGGTGTTGCGCAACAACGAGGATTCGGTGATCTCGATTTCCAGACGGTTGGCGGACAGCCCGGAGATCTCGAGCGCGTAGCGAACCTCGCTCAGCACATCGCGCTGATGGAACTGCTGCGGCGAGAAATTGACCGCGACGCTGACGCCTTCCGGCCATTTCATGCATTCCATGCAGGCCTTGCGCAGGATCCAGCGGCCGAGATCGACGATGAGGCCCATGTCTTCCGCCACCGGAATGATATCGACTGGGGAGACCGTGCCGCGCACCGGATGGTTCCACCGCAGCAGCGCCTCGCAGGTCGCGATCCGCCCGGACTTGAGATTGACCAGCGGCTGATAGAACAGCTCGAACTCCTCGTGGGCCAGCGCCTTGCGCAAATCCAGCTCGAGAATGCGGCGCGCCTCGACGGTCTGCGCCATCTCGTCGCGGAAGAAACAATAGGTGCCGCGGCCGTCGGCCTTGGCGCGGTACAGCGCCATGTCCGCGTTCTTCAAGAGCGTATCGGCCGAGACGTGCGGCGACGTCATCGCGATGCCGACGCTTGCGCCGATCTCGACCAGATGATTGTCGATCTTGTAGCGCTCGCTCAGGTGATCGACGATGCGGCGGGCGAGATTGGCGGCGTCTTCGTTCGATTTGATGTTCTGCTGGAACACCACGAATTCGTCACCGCCGAACCGCGCCACGAAATCTTCCGGACGCAGTATGTTGCGCAGCCGGTCGGCGACCGCGCACAGCAACTGGTCACCGCAGGGATGGCCCAGGGTGTCGTTGACCTGCTTGAATTGATCGAGGTCGATGAACAGCAGCGCGGATAATTGCTCGGCCTCACGCGGAACCGCCAGCAGGCGCTCGATCTCGTCGCGGAAATTGAGCCGGTTGGGAAGCGCCGTCAGCTCGTCGTAACGGGCCAGATGGGTAATCCGGGCTTCGGCGTTGCGCCGTTCGGTGATGTCTTCCAACAGCACGACGGCGCCGCCGCCGGCCATCGGCTGGAATGTCCATGACAGCGAACGACCCCGATCGGCGTCGGGATCGGCCGTGATGATGTCGCGCGCCTCCGAATTCTGGATCTCGGCAAGGATCACTTTCCCGCTCGCCGCCGAGATTGATCCGGCGCTGACGCAGGCATCGATAATGTCGTTCGCATTGACGCCGCGATGCACGACATCGTCCGCCAGGTTCATCATCTCGCTGAACCGATGGTTCATGACCGCAAGAAGCCCGTCGGCGGCAAACATGCAAAGGCCGTGCGGCATGTTGTTCAGCGCGGTGTCGAACTGACCGGCCAGCGCCGCCTCGCGCTCGCGCGCCACCAGCGCCTGCATGAATATTTTATGTAAATTAGCCGAGATTTGGATGAGAGCCACAATAAATGCGGCGCACACCACTGACATGGCCATGTAATAGGGTGTGCCACGCAACGCCAGTGCGACAGCCGGCGGACCGAAGCAAAGTGCAACCTGCAGCTGGAATATCCACTGCCGCCCATAGGCCCTGGCCGCACCTCCCGCCACGAGACCGGTGGTGACGGATAAACAAATCAAATGGGCTACGGCGTCATCGCTACTTAGCAGCGTAGTGGCGCACCATATGCCGATCGCAGCGGGTTGAATTATCGCCCGGGTCTGATAGCGCTTCTTCCACCCCGCAGCTTTGGCGGCAGTCAGGGTCGATTTGCGCGCCTGGTACCGCTGCAAGTCGAACGCGCGGAATGCGCCGGTCGCGATGAGAAGCGCGACACACGCCCAGATGAGGGGTTCTCCCGTTTTCAGCGCGGTCATGGCCGCCGCTATGACGGCGAAGACGAGACCCGTAAGCAGCGGAGCGGGAGCATCGAAGAGCGAATCAACCAACGCCGCGTGAATCGACGGCGACAGCTTCTGGTCGGTATCTTCGCTCTGACTCGCGAGCTGCATTTTGGTGGTACGTGTCCTGTTCAGTCCGTACTTCTACCCTTCGCTGATGAAGTCTTTCTGAGGGAACATCGTTACCGAGAGGTTGCTTTGATCTGTAGGAAACGAAAATCTTCCCGTTGAATCAGCAAGCTAGGCAAGCTTTGCCGACCACGCCAGTGCGCCATGCGGCGCCGTCGCAACGTTGTGCGCTGGTTAAGCGCGCCCGAAAAATTAGGTCGATTTCTACGAAAGCAGCGGAGACCACGCCGGGTCGGAGGCAAAGCCGGGGGTCGGCACCTTCTGTTCGTTGCGCCCGGAAATGTCCACCGTGAACAGCGAAGGTCCGCCGCTGCCGCCGGGATCGCGGAAGAACATCACGACCCGGCCGTTCGGCGCGAAGGTCGGCCCCTCATTGTGGAAGCCCGAGGTAAGGATCCGCTCGCCCGAACCGTCCGGCTTCATGATGCCGATGGAAAACTGTCCGCCGCCCTGCTTGGTAAAGGCGATGTAGTCGCCGCGCGGCGACCACACCGGGGTCGAATAACTGCCGTTGGTGTCGTCCTTGCTGAAGGAGATGCGTTGCGCGGGTCCGCCGGCCGCCGCCATCACATAGATTTGAGGCTTGCCACCGCGGTCGGACTCAAAACAGATGCGGGTGCCGTCGGGCGAATAGGACGGCGAGGTATCGATCGCCGGCGTATCGGTGAGGCGCGTGGTCGACTTCGAGCGCAGGTCCATCACGAACAGGTTCGAATTGCCGCCCTGCTGCAAGCTCATGATCACGCGCTGGCCGTCCGGCGAGAAGCGCGGCGCGAACGACATGCCGGGGAAATTGCCGACGATCTCGGTCTGGCCGGTCTCGATATTGCGCAGATAGACCTTCGGGTCGCCCTGGCCGAACTCCATATAGGTGATTTCCTGGGTCGAGGGCGAGAATCGCGGTGTCAGCACCAGATCGCTGCCGCGCGTCAAATAGCGGACATTGGCGCCGTCCTGGTCCATCAGCGCCAGCCGCTTGATGCGCCGTTCCGCCGGACCGCTTTCGTCGACGAACACCACGCGGCTGTCGAAATAGCCTTTCTCTCCGGTCAGCCGCTCGTAGATCTGGTCGGAGATGATGTGCGCGATCCGGCGCCAGTATTCCGGCGAGGTGAAATATTGCTGGCCGGTGAGTTGCTGACCGGAGGCGACGTCCCAGAGACGGAATTCGGCCTTCAACCGCCCGTCGCCTTGACGCGTCATGCGGCCGGTGACCAGCGCCTGCGCGTTGATGGTTTTCCAGTTCTGGAATTGCGGGGCGGCGTCGATGTTGACGATCTTCTCGATGAAAGCCGCCTGATCGATCGGCGCGAACAACCCGCTGCGCTTCAAATTGTTGGTGATGACCTGGGAGACGCCGACGCTGACCTCGCCGTCCGCGGGCGAGCCCGCGACGAAATCCGGGATCGCGATCGGAAGCGGCGCGAAGTTACCTTCGGTGATCTGCAATTTCGTCTGCGCGCCGGCGAGCGAGGGCAAAAGCAATCCGGCGGCCGCGCCGCCCATCATCAGGACGCTACGGCGGGAGAGCGGCAACGGAGGAAGCGAAAACGTCGTCACGGACATTGTTGGCTCATTTCCAAAAATCAAATCATCAACTGTGGAACATCTGCTTGGGATCAAAATCGATGTCCATGTATTTCCATTGATCGTACGTCTCGTCCCGCAACATGGTGTAGGGCTGGCCTTGCAGGACGGCGCGAACGGCGGCATCGGCGGCAGCCTGATAGCGCGACGAACTGCCGGTCGAGACGATCTGTGGCGGCGCGGCAAGGCGGCGATCGGGGTTCAGCCGGATGCGGACCGTGACATAGAGTTCTTCGGGATGGTCGACGCCCGGCTGGATATTCCACAGGCTCGCGAGCCGCGCCCGCATCGCGTCAAGTTCGGACTGCGACAAGGTTGCCGCAGTGCCGTGGGTGGTCCCGAGCGAAGCGGAAGAGTTCAGCGCGGCGCCGGTGATCGCCTGCCGGGTCGGATCGCGCTTGTCGAGCAGGGCCGCGATCTTCGATTGGTCGAAGGTGCGCTCCTGCTTCGGCTTTGGCGGTTGCGGCGGCGTCGCCTTGGCCTCCGGCTTCGGCACTGGCTTCTTGGCTTGTTCCGATTTCAAGGCTTCCGCGATCGGATCGACCTTGGGCGGCTCGGGTTTCTTTTCGACCGGCTTCGGTTCGTCCTTGGGCTTGTTCTCGGCGACCGGTTTCGGCGGCTCCGGCTTTTTCTCGACCGGCTTTTCGACTGGTTTCGGCGGCGGCTCCGGCGCCGAAGCCGTCACGATTTCCTTTTTCTCGGTGATCTTGCCGACCGCGTCCTCGACCGGCGTGGCGTCGGCGACCTTCTCGACCATCGGCTTCGGCTTGTCTTTTTCGCCCGTCTTGATGCCGGCGGTGATCCTGGAGAGCTGATCGGAGGAAATGATATCGACCGGCATCGACTCCGGTGGCGGCGCTTCGAGCGAGCGCGCCGAAAAGGAGACCAGCCCCCATCCGAGAACGAGGACGTGGAGTGCGACCGACGCAATGAGTGTCTTGTCGACCTTCACCTTCCGACTATCCCTGATCCACTTCCGTCACCAGCGCTACGCGCCTGAAGCCGGCTTGCGACAGCCGTCCCATCACCTTCATCACGGTACCGTAGTCGACTTTCTTGTCGCCCCGGACAAAAATTCGCTCGTCGAGCCCGCCGCGGGCGTCCGTGATCGCCTTCAGCTTCGGCACCAGTTCCTCGATCCCGATCTCGGTGTCGTTGAGGAAGACCTGGCCCTTCAGATTGACCGACAGCGTCAGCGGGTTCTTGTCCTGGTCGAGGCTCTTGGCCTGGGTCTGCGGCAGGTCGAGCGGCACACCGACCGTCAGAAGCGGAGCCGAGACCATGAAGATGATCAGCAACACCAGCATGACGTCTACCATCGGCGTGACGTTGATTTCCGCCATCACGGGGCGACGCCGGCTGCGGCGTCCGCCGCCGCCGGACGAACCTACCATGTTCATCGCCATGATCGGGTGCTCATGTTGGGCTTCACATTATACCGCCGCTTAGGCCCGCTCGTCGATCTGACGCGAGAGGATCGCTGAAAATTCGTCGGCGAACCCTTCCAGCCGCTGGGCCTGCCGATTCACCTCGGAAGTGAACTTATTATAGAAAATAGTCGCCGGAATGGCAGCGATAAGGCCGATGGCTGTGGCAAATAGCGCCTCCGCGATACCGGGGGCCACCACCGCCAGCGAGGTATTCTTGGAAGCTGCGATCGACTGGAAGCTCGACATGATGCCCCAGACCGTGCCGAACAGGCCGACGAAGGGGCCGGCCGAGCCGACGGTTGCCAGCACCAGGAGCCGGCGTTCCAGCCGCTCGACTTCGCGGGAGATCGAGACGTTCATGACCTTCTCGATCCGCATCTGCAGCCCGGCGAAGGATCGGGCATGGCTCTCGAACGAGCGTTTCCATTCGCGCATCGCGGCGACAAAGCAGGCGGCCATCGATTGCGTCGGCTTGGCCGAGAGCGCGCGGTAGAGTTCCTCGATCGATTCGCCGGACCAGAATGCCTGTTCGAAGCGGTCCATGGCGCGCTTGGTGCGCGAATACAGGAACATCTTGTCGATCGCGATCGCCCAGACCCAGACCGAGCAGGCAAGCAGCCCGAGCATGACCCCCTTCACGATCCAGTGAGCCTGCAGGAACAGGGCGATCAGCGAGACGTCGGCGGATGCGATCGGCAAGGCTGATTGAGCCACGTCGGCCGGATTCATAAGCGGTATCCTCTCAACGCAAGTGTCCCAAATCCTCCGGGAGCAAATGGCTGCCGGTTCCAAGGAAGCGCGGCGGGCGCGGCGGTAAGCGCCAGCGCGAGAGCCCAGTTCTCTGTCACATGGGAGGCCCGTCCAAAGCCGGGGCCTGCTTCCCCTGCCAACATGTCAAAACGAGGGCTATCCACGCGTCCTTTCGCCCCTAACCAGACGCTAATCATGGTTAATACCCGGTTACCAAAGGGGATTTCGACGGCCTGAAATGCGGGCAACCGGATGGCCGAATTGCTCCGGAACGAACCTCCCGGGCACAAAAAAAACCGCCCGTCTGCGGCAATCGCAAACGGGCGGTCGTGTCGCCATCAGGCGTTATAGGGGACGCGGCCTGAGGCTTTAGCTCTGAGACTTCAAGCCTGGGGCTGACCGTCCTGGGGCGGCGTCGGACGCGGGCGGTGCTGCGCCATGAACTGGTCGAACTCTTCCTTGTCCTTGGCGTGGCGCAGACGATCCAGGAAATCCTTGAATTCGGTCTGCTCTTCTTCCAGGCGCCGCAGGGTTTCCATGCGGTATTCGTCGAAGGCGCGGTTGCCGCTCGAGGGCGGACCGAACGGAAAGCCGCGGCGCTCCATCCGGTTCTTCATCCGCTCCATCTTGTACTGCATCCGCTCCATCTTGTTCGACCAGCGGTCTTGATGACTCCAGCAACCCATTTTTCTGCTCCCGAGTGTGAAAAAGAGAAGGGCAAGGCCGATCGGCCACCAAATGATGAAACCGAGCACGGTCACGGCGATCCAGCCGGGGTGCCAGGGAGAATCCAGCATATGCGGACGGCGGTCGTAGGGCTCTTCAGCGGGACCGCGCCAGCGATTGACATCTGCGGTGTAGGCCATTTCCCTCTCCATGACGGCTTCAAGCCGTTGTGAATGTAAATAACATTTACATACCTAAACTGTCCCGGGTTTTTGTCAAGCCGGGCGCCGGCCGCACCCGCCAATTTATTTTGGGGTGCCCCAGGGGCCGGATGGCGGCACAGGCGGCGGTCCGGGCGGTTTTTGATCGGCCGGGTCCTTTGCGGCGGGCCGGCGGTCGGTCGGAAAGCCGAGGCCGCGCAGATAAATCAGCACTTCCGCCTCGAGAAGATCTTCCGCCGACATCGGCAACTTGCGCCGCGCCGCGTCGCCGCGCGCAAACAACGAGGCCACGCCGTGCGACATCGACCAGATATGCAGCGCCATCATCAGCGCCGGCGGGCGCGGCGTACCGGGTGGCGCAAGTGCTGCGAGCCGCTCGGCGGCGGCCCTGATGATGCCGAAGGCACGCTCGCTAGCAGCCTGCAATGCAGGGTTAAGATCGACGGGAAGCCCCGATTCGAACATCGCCGAATAGAATGCCGGCTCGTTGCGGGCAAAAGCGAGATAGGCCTTGCCGACCCGTTCGAACGCCGTGACGGTGTCGGGGCGCCCGTCATCCCAAGCCTGCGTCAGCGCCGACTCGAACTGTTCGAAGCCGCGCTGCGCGATGGAGGACAACAGTTCGTCGCGGTCGCGAAAATGCCGGTAAGGCGCCGCTGGGCTGACGCCGGCCATGCGCGCGGCATCGGCAAAGGTGAAGCCGGCGGCGCCCTTCTCCGCGATCAGCCCGAGCGCCGCCTGCAGCAACGCCTCTTTCAGGTTCCCGTGGTGGTAGCCGCGCTCGGCGCGGCGTTCTTCCTTGCGCCAGCTCATGTGAAGAACTCTTACATGAGCCGGCGAGGAAGGTCACTAGCGCCGATGAGGGGTGTTCATCAAGATTAATGGCCGACGCCCCTAGGACCTCGTCAACCGCCCGGGATCGGGAGGATCGGCATGATCTCGACGCGCTCGCCAGGAAAGATCGCAAAATGCGGATGATTGTCGAACAGTTTCGCTGCGGCCTCAGGCGAGCCAGCGCGCACCACCGTGAAGGCCCCCATCTCGTTTGAGATGTCAGCGATGCCGCTTTTATCAACCTTCTTCGTCTTGCCCAGCGGACCGCCCATGGCGACGATCGCCGCCTGGTGCTGTTCGACCCAGGCCTTCCACGCCGCCATGCCCTGTTGCTCCCTGGTACGACGTTCGGCCTCCGGCAGCGCATTCCAGGCCGCCCATTTCGCGCTGGTTTTGCTGCCCAGAAAGACAGCAAGGAACGTATCGTTGGTACTCATGGGTTTCTTCCTTTGCGGTTGAAGGATTGACGATGAACGCCCGACTTAACGGCGGACGGATCCCTGCTGCAATTCGGCAAATCCAGCCGCCGCCTGCTGCAGATCGGGCGAAAAATCCTCGATTTCCTGCACCTGGCGGATTTCGATAATCTCGTTGCTGGAAGCCGGGCACTTCGCCGCCCAGGCGATCGCCTCCTCCCGCGATTTGACTTCGATCATCCAGTAGCCGCCAAGCACTTCCTTGGATTCCGCGAACGGACCATCGGTGACCACGGGTTTGCCGGTTGCGAACGAGACGCGTGCGCCCATCGATGGCGGATGCAGACCGTCGAGCGTGATCAGCACCCCGGCGTCCTTGAGCGCCTCATTGTATTTCATCATCGCCCGGATGCGCTCGGGATCGAGCTGGACGTCCGGCGGCGCGGTCTCGTAGCCCAGGGGAATCATCAGCATCATGAATCGCATGGTCGGGGTCCTGTCGTTTGATGTTGGTCATTCCGTGGCCCGCCTCGCACGAACCCGGAATCTCGTTCAGCAACCTCTGGATTCCAGGTTCAGCCCGACGGGCTGCCCGAGGGCATGAGGATCGGCTATTTCCTGTTCGCTTGCGCGCGGAGGCGCGTTTCCTGCTCCCGCAATTCGGGCGTCAGCGCCTCACCGAAATCGTCGGCATCGAAGACCTGCCGGATTTCGATTTCAGCGCCGCCGTCGAACGGCGCACGCTTCATCCACTGGATCGCCTCGTCGCGCGACTTCACCTGAATGAGCCAGAAGCCGGCGACGAGATCGGGGGTCACCGGGAACGGGCCCTGGCTCACGCTGGGTTCGTTGCCCGAATACCTGATCCGCGCGCCTTTCGAGGTCGGATGCAGGCCCTCGCCCGCCAGCATGACGCCCGCCTTCACCATCTCTTCGTTGAACTTGCCCATCGCGGTCAGCAGTTCCGTGCTCGGCATCACGCCGGCTTCGCTGTTCGCATTGGCTTTTACAATCACCATGAATCGCATCGTCACGCTCCTTCTGATTTCAACTCACCGGGCCGGCCGCGGAATCGGCGCTCGTCAACAAGACGAACAGGGTTTTGCGGCACCGACAGGGCTTCCGAAATTATTTCGGAGGTTATTGCTGGCCGAACGTCAGTCGTCGATGGCCTGATAGGCACAGGTCCAGAAATCCACCATCGCGCGGGGCGGCTGCGATGAATCCATCATGCGCTGGGTCAGCAGAATGCCGGTGAGATCCTCTTTTGGGTCGGAATACCACGAGGTGCCGTAGCCGCCATCCCAGCCGAATCGGCCCGGCGTCGTGTAGAGATCGTCGCGTGTGGTGAAGACGGACAATCCAAAGCCCCAGCTGCGGCTGTCGCCAAGGAATAATTCCGAACCTTGCTTTTCTGCCGGCTTGAGCTGATCGCTCGTCATCAATTCGATCGACGGCCGCGACAGAATGCGCTCGCCGCCGAGCCGGCCACCGCTCAGCATCATCTGGGCGAAGGCATTGAAATCGTCCGCCGTCGAGACAAGCCCCGCGCTGCCATTTTCGAACACCGGCGGATTTGCGAACTTGCCGGTTGCGGGATCGTCTAACACCTCGAGTTTTTGCGTCGCGTGATCCCTGGCATAGCTGGTCGCGAACCGACCCCGCTTGTCCTGGGGGACATGGAACGCGGTATCCTTCATTCCCAGCGGCGCGAAGATGCGCTCGGACAGGAATTCGGCGAGCGTGGTGCCGGCTGCGCGTGCGATCAGCACGCCGAGGATTTCCGTCCCACTGTTGTAGAGCCAGCGCTCGCCGGGCTGATAGATCAGCGGCAGGCTGCCGTAGCGCCGCATCAGTTCGTCCGGCGCAAAGGACGGAAACACCGGCCCCCGTGCGAAGCCCGCCTCCGCGATCGCTTTCTGGACCGGATAACGATCGGGAAATACCGGGATCATGCCGTAGCCAAGCCGGAACGTCAGCAGATCGCGAAGCGTGATCGCGCGTTTCGCCGCCACCGTGTCGTCGATCGCCGCATCGATCGCCCGCAACACCTTGCGATCCACCAACTCCGGCAGCCAGCGATCGACGGGATCGTCGAGCCGCAATTTGCATTCCTCAACAAGGATCATCGCGGCAACCGCCGTAATCGGCTTGGTCATCGAGGTGATGCGGAAAATGGTGTCGCTCCCCGCCGATCGCGACATGGCCGATCGTGTCGACATGGATTTCGCCGCGCCGGCTCACCAGCGTCACCAGGCCGGGAATATCGCCGCTTTCGACATGACCCGCCATGACGTCGTGCATTCGTTTCAGCCGCGCCGTCGACAGGCCGCAGGCGCTGGTCATCTGCATCGTCACTTCGAACCCTCCCTCGGAAACATCGCGAAATGCGGTTCCGCCTGCTTCAGCACGCGCGCAAAGGACGGCCGCGCCTTCAGCCGGCCAAGATAAGCCGCGATGCTTTCGTGGCCCGCGCTGAACGGCATCACTTCATTGGCAAAGAACAACGAAGGCGCCGCGGCGCAATCGGCGAGGCTGAATTCGTCGCCCATCGCCCAGGTCCGCGCCGCCATCTCCGCATCGATCAGGCCGTAGCTGGTGCGCAGCCGCGCTCTCGCCTCTTCGACGCCATGCGGATCCTTGTTGCCTTCGGGGCGCAACCGGTCGCCGACGATCTTCTGCATCGGCTCATGCACGTAAAGATCGTAGAACCGATCGCGCAGCCGGGTCTGCCGGGCGCGGTCGGCATCTCCGGGGATGAATCGCGTCGCGCCCGGATAATGGCAATCGAGATATTCGATGATAACGCTCGATTCGGGGATGGTCTCGCCGCGGGCACCGTCGCACAGCACTGGAAACTTGCCGATCGGCCATAGCTGCAACAGCGCCGCCCGCTCACCCTGGTCGGAGAGGTCGACCTTGTTGGGGGCGAACGGCGTATCGTTCTCATACAGCGCGATCAGCACCTTGTGGCAGTACGACGCCAGGGGATGGAAATGCAGCGTAAGCGACATCGGGACAACTCCGGCTCAGGTTCTGCCTTGCTTGACGAAGACGCCATTCTGATAGCTGGCGCCGAAATAGACGTCGATGCGTTTGATCTTGTCACCCGAAAAAACGAAAAACTCCGTATTGCGAAAGTTCTTGCCGTCTTTGGCCACGCATTTGTAGGTCACAAAGGCCTCATCGCCCGCGACGAAGATTTTTTCCAGTTGCTGCCGCTCGATCCAGTCGCTGAGCCGCCAGCATCGTTCGAAATAGGTCGGCTTGTCGATCCCGTCGTCATAGGGGCTGGTAAAGCGGAAGTCGTCGGTGAAGCGATCCTCCACGGCGTCGCGGTCATTCGACAGATAGGCGGCAAAGAGCGCACGGATGATTTCTTCCCTGTTCTGGATTGTCATGTCGATCTCCTCACGCCGGTTGTCCATAGTCACCCTCCGCTACCAAACACGGGGACGACGAACGAAACCCGGCCAGGCCGACACTTCCGCCGAAAATTATTCCGGCGATTTATGTTGCCGGTTCGCAGCGCTGGATTACGTCGCCTGCCATCTGCGGACGGGTTCCGTCGTGCCCTCCGGCGTCGCTTCGAAGATCGGGGACGCGAGCACGCCATGCAGGTGCAACGTGGCGGTGCCGGAATTGCGGAACCCATGCTTGCGCGCAGCCGGCACGATCAGGGACTGGCCCGCCGTTACGGTGACGCGCTGGTCATCGATCCACATTTCGGCTTCGCCTTCGCGCACGGTCAACACCTCCTCGACGGGATGCGAGTGCGTTGGCGCACCCGTTCCCGGCGCGATCCATTGCTCGAAGATGCATAGTTGCGCCGCGCCGTTACACGCCGAGACCAGCATTCGCGTTTCCACCCCCGGCCGCCAGTGCTCGGGCGGGGCATCCCTGACGTCGCTGACCTTCATGAATTCGACCCTTTTGCCTTGCGATACGGTCCAGATAAGAAAGCAGACACGTTGCTTTCATGCTAGGGACGACCAGACCGGGAACCCCTGCTGAACGATGGATCGACCCATGCCCCCTGCCCTTCAAAAAGTCGCGCTGGTGACGGGAGCAGCGCGCGGCATCGGGCTTGCGGTCGCGAAAAAGTTTCTCGCCGAGGGCTGGCGCGTGGCGCTGCTCGATATCCAGGGCGAACTCTTGTGGCGAAGCGTGGAGGCCCTGAACGCAGCCGGAAATACCCTGGGGCTGCATTGCGACGTCTCCGAGACGAGCGCGGTTAAAAGCGCGTTCGCCGAAATCGAACGACGGTTTGGGCGGCTCGACGCGCTGGTCAACAATGCCGGGATCGCCGTATTCGCGCCGCTGCTCGATACTTCCGACGAGGACTGGCGCCGGGTGCTGGAGGTCAACCTCACCGGACCCTTCCTTTGCACCAAGGCGGCGGTGCCCTTGATGCGCGAACAGGGCGGCGGCGCCATCGTGAACATTACCTCGATCTCCGCGGTGCGCGCTTCCACGCTGCGCTCGGCCTACGGCACCAGCAAGGCCGGGCTCGCGCACCTCACAAAACAGCTCGCGGTCGAACTGGCCTCGCTCGGCATCCGCGTCAACGGCGTCGCGCCCGGCCCGGTCGAGACCGCGATGGCGAAGGCGGTCCATACGCCCGAGATCCGCGCCGATTATCACGACGCCATTCCGCTCAACCGTTACGGCCTCGAGGAGGAGCTCGCGGAAGCCGTGTTCTTCCTGTGCAGCGACCGCGCAAGCTACATCACCGGGCAGATTCTGGCCGTCGACGGTGGCTTCGACGCCGCCGGCATCGGCCTGCCGACGCTGCGCGGCGCGCGGCGGAACGGGTAGCGCTTCTTCTCCTCCACAAGCGATCTCCGCATTTTTCTTTTCGCCCGAAACCTTCGCTGGCGCAGCGTGACCTTTTCTACTTAAACGCCTAGGTTGTGCCACGCGGCGGTGATCCGGCGTCGTGCGCTGAAACTGAACACCGGATCGGGGAGTATCGCGCCATGTCGGGACTACTCATCAATCTGATCATCCAACTCATCAGCGGCGCCGTCGGCGGAAATGTTGCCGCGGGCGCCGCCAAGAATATCGATCTCGGTACAATCGGAAATACCATCACGGGTGCGATCGGCGGCGGCGTCGGGGGACAGGTCCTCGGAATGCTGATTCCCCTGCTCGCCAATACCGCCTCGACGCCGGATATCGGCAGCATCGTCGGTCAGGTGGCCGGTGGCGGCGTTGCGGGTGCTGTTCTCACGGCGATCGTCGGCGCCGTCAAGAATAGGACGGCTTGACCGCTCTGCGATCATGTGCGGGCGGGGTACGATTGAGTGCCCCGCCGGCGCGCCGCAACGATATTGACCGCGCGGCAAAACCCGCGTCACTAGCTGCGCCGGTTGACCGCAACCACCCGCCACCGTTTTCCAACCGGTCGATCCGCGTCAGCGACAGGGGATCGATGACGAAGCGCAGCGCGGCGTCAGGCGCGAGATCGAGCGCGATGGCGAGCGCCGCCCGGATCGTACCGGAATGCACGACCAGGATGACGTCGCCCGCCGGCAGGGGCGCGAGACCATCGATGGTGCGGCCGATCTGATCGACAAAACTTTCCCCGCCCGGCGGCGCATTACTCGCCGGCGATTTCCAGAACTCCCGGTACGCACCGCCGGGCTCGGCGACGAGGTCGTTGTGCCGCCGTCCGGTCCAGGCGCCGAAATCCTGTTCGCGAAACAGGACCTGTTTGACGGGATCGAGCCCGAGGGTGAGCGCGGTTTCAAAGGTCCGCCGCGCCGGGCTGCAGAGCACAAGCCCATTCACCGGCAATCGCGCCTTGAGCGCGGCGAAGGCCGCGGCATCGCTAACGTCGGCCGGCGCATCCGGGCCATGGATGACGCCTCGCGGGCCGTCGACGGGCGCGTGCCGGATCAGCCAGAGATGTGTCTCGGCGCTCATCGTCGAATTAGGCCAGCAACGCTGCGAGCAGCAGCAGGATCGCGGTCTCGCCGAGCTGCTCGGCGCCGCCGAGCACGTCGCCGGTCTGGCCGCCGATCTGGCGTTGCGCCAGCCACGCCATGCCGGCCGCGCAGCATGCCGCCGCCAGCGCCGCGCCAAACGCCGCGCGCCAGGGCAACACCAGCCAGGCAATGATCAGCGCGAGCGCGCCGGCAGTGGCCGCCGTCGCGAAATCGGGCCGGCCGGCGTTGGCGGCCAGTCCATCGTTGCGCGCGTAAGGCAGGTTCATCGCCATGGACGGCAACACGCCTCGCGCCAGCGCATGCGCGGCGATCAGGCCTTGCACCACGAAGGCATCCGGAAGCGTGGCCAGCGCCGCAACCTTCGTGACAAAACTCACCATCAGCATCAGCGCACCGTAGGTGCCGAGCCGGCTGTCGCGCATGGTTTCGAGCTTCGAGGCCACGTCGCGGCCGCCGCCAAAGCCGTCGGCGACATCGGCAAGGCCGTCCTCGTGCAGCGCTCCGGTGAGCAGCGCGCCCACGCCGAGCGCCAGCGCCGCCGCGGCGAGATCGGGCAGGCCGGCGGCGCGCAGGCCGAGACAGAAAAGGCCCACCGTGGCGCCGATGGCCGCCCCGACCACCGGAAACAACCGGTGCGCCCGGACGAAATTTTGCGGCATCGGGCCGGCCGGATGTGGCATCGGCAGGCGCGTGAGAAAGCCGACCGCGGTTCTGAGATCGTCGAGCCAGTCATTCATGATAGAGAATCCGAAGAGAATCAGTGGGCTCGCGACACGCTCGAAGGGAATCGCATGCAGTTCGACAGTCTAGACGATATCCGCAGCTTTTGTCGCGACCTGCCCGCCGGCGACGCCGGCGCGGCCGAGGCGGCCGCGCAACGGCAGCAGGTGCTGACAAAGCCGCCGGGAAGTCTCGGCCGTCTCGAAGAGCTGGCGATTTGGCTGGCGCGCTGGCAGCGCCGCGAGCTTCCGTGCCTCGATCGCATCACGATCGCGGTCTTTGCCGGCAATCATGGCGTGGCCGCGCGCGGCGTCTCGGCTTACCCGCAAGCCGTGACCGAACAGATGGTGGCGAACTTTGCAAGGGGCGGCGCGGCGATCAACCAGATCGCGAAGCTTGCAGGTGCAAGCTTGCGGGTCGTGCCGATCGAACTCAACCGCCCGACGCGCGACTTCACGATCGCAGCCGCCATGGATGCCGATGAATTCCTGAACGCCGTCGACATCGGCTATCGCACCGTGCCCGAGGATAGCGATCTGCTCGTGGTCGGCGAGATGGGCATCGCCAACACCACAACCGCGGCGATGCTGTGCGCGGCGCTGCTCGGCGGCGGCGCGGCGCGTTGGGCCGGCCGCGGCACCGGCGTCGACGATTCGGGACTGGCGCGCAAGCGCGCGGCGATCGAGACGGCGCTGGATTTTCATCGCGCGATTCTCCTCGATCCGCTCGGCGTGGCGGCGGCGTTGGGCGGGCGGGAACTCGCCGCCATTGCCGGCGCGATCCTGGCGGCGCGATTCAATCGAATCCCCGTGCTGCTCGACGGCTTTGTCGCGACCGCGGCGGTCGTTCCGCTGGCCCGTCTCGATCCAGGAATCCTCGATCACTGCCGCGCCGGACATGTCTCAGCCGAATCCGGCCACGGCGCGCTGCTGGCCGAACTCGGCCTCGACCCGCTGCTCGATCTCAACATGCGGCTCGGCGAAGCCTCCGGCGCCGGTGTCGCCATACTGTTGCTGCGCGCGGCCCTCGCCTGTCATGCCGGAATGGCCACCTTCGCCGAGGCCGGCGTCTCCGGCGCGGATCACTGATAAAACCTTGTCGGGCGAGCTGACGCTGACTATTTCAGGGCTCATCGAGTTCCAAGGAGCCGCTCATGAAAAAGGCGCTCTCGAAGACGATCGTTTTCGCCATCGCGCTATGCGCCCTGGCTTTGCCTCCTGCACACGCCGAAATCCGCATCCTCGCCAGCCCCGGCGGAGAAGTCGGCCCGTTCCTTAAATTGTTCGATCGGGTGCGCGAATCGGGCGAGCGCGTCGTCATCGACGGGCCATGCCTGTCAGCCTGCACCCTGGTTCTAGACGTAGTGCCGAGCGACCGCATCTGTGTGACCCGCCGCGCAGTTCTCGGCTTTCACGCCGCCCGCTCGGTCGACCGCCGGGGACGGATGTATGCCGAGCCGGAGGCGTCCGAGGTCGTGCTGCAGGCCTATCCCGAAGCGGTGCGCGGCTGGATCCTTCGCCGCGGCGGATTGAGCTCGCGCCTGTTGCTGCTGCGCGGGCGCGAGCTCGCGGCGATCTATCCGAGATGCCGGTAAAGCGCGATCAGCAAAAGCATGCCTTCAGGCTTGATCCGGGGGTGGAGACCGGTTTTGCACCCGATCGCGCAAAAAAGGGCACGATCACTCTTCGATCGGGCAATTCACCATCCAGGGAATCCCGAACTGATCGACGCACATGCCGAAGCCTTTCGCCCAGAAGGTTTTGCTATAGGGCATATTCACCGCGCCACCTTCGGCCAAGGCCTTGAACTTGCGTTCACCGTCAGCAGGATCCGTGACCGTCAGCGAGACCGAAAAGCCCTGCGGCTGATGGAAGTGGCCGGGAGGTGCGTCGGAGGCCATCAGCACTTCGCCATCGATCGATATCTTGCCGTGCATGATCTTCTTTTTCCATTCAGGCGGCGTCGGCATATCTGCCGGCGCGCTGTCATGCGTCAGCATCGCTTCGATCCTGCCGCCGAGCACCTTTTCGTAATACTTGAACGCCGCTTCGCAGTTGCCGTTGTAGAACAGATAGGGATTGACCTGCATTGTATTGCTCCTTGATGATTTCCGTCGAAAGTTCGGCTAGTTCTCGGTAAGCTTTTTCAAATTGGCGAGACCGATCTCAAAATCCCTGCCGACCATGTTGTCGATGTTCATGAAGACATGCATGATCTTCGCCATGAACGGCGCCGGGCCGTACATCAACCACGTCAAAACGGTGCCATCGCCCTGCGGCAGCATTGTGAACTCGGCGGTGTTGTGACCCTCGAACGGCGTGAAGAAATCGAGCTTGATCTGGATTTTCGAAGGCGCCGACGCGTCGAGAATCTCCATGCGGCCGGAACCGACATTCTTGTTGCCGTCCCACGCATAGACCGCGCCCTGGCCGCTCGCAGCCCCGGTATAGGTGCGCTTCATCGCGGGGTCCTTGGTCTCGTAAGGCGACCAGCCTCCCCACTGATGGAAGTCGTTGATCAGCGGAAAGATTTTTTCCGGCGGCGCCTTCACCGTGGTGGCGCGCCGGACACTGAACGTATCCGGCTTGGTCGCGGCGAGGATCAATATGACGGCAATCGCGATTGCGAGCACGACGGCGACGATGGCAATGACCTCAAACATGGTTGGCTCCGCTATGGCATTTCAACAATATTTATCCGAGGACGAATGGCTCAGGCCCGATCCGACAAACAGAGCGAGATATTTCTATCAACGCCGCCATGGCGCTAACGTCCGCAATTTCCGGTCGCGCAGCCAGAGCCCGCCCCACACCATCAGCCCGAGATAGAATCCGAACAGCGTATGCGTGAATAGCGGGCTCCCGATCCGCAGATGCGATGCCATCGCGCCGCCGAGATAGCCGGTCAACAGGATCGCACCCAGGATCGAGGTGGGCGGAACCGTGTAGAGAATGGTGCAGGCGACGGTGATGAGGCCCAGGGTGCGCGCCAGCGTTTCGCTCGAACCATAGCCGATCCGGTCCATCGTTTCCGTGACAACCGGCCACGGCACCAGCTTGATGGCGCCGTCGAACAGCAGAAACAGAATGACGAGGCCGCTGAGAATCCTGCCGAGCCACCGCGCGGATGTTGAAACCGGCGCCTCCTCCACAACCGCTGGCATCGCCTCGCCGGTCGTATTGCAACCCTGAATGTTCATCGCGCGTCTCCCTCGCTGCATTGGTGATGCATGACCTCAAGACGAACGGGACGAGCGTTATTCGACAGGCGATGCTGTTTTTTTGCAATTCGCGTCGAGAACCGCGCAGTCCGGCGGCGCATGAAAAGACTTGTGTCCTTGCGTTCCAATTTCCGTCTCAAATTTGCCCCCGACTCAATGCACTGTCGCTGACAGAACGAGGGGTACGTTCGGCGACATTCATCAGGGGATTAGTCATGGGACCCGCATATCCGCCGGATAGCAAACAAGATTTTCTCGACGAGCAAGAATATTTCGACGAATCGCCGATGCGTGGCGATGATGATTCGGACGACGATCGTTCGCACGGCGTGACATCGCTGCTGGAAGAAAATGCCCGGCTGCGCGCGCTCGTGGTCAGGCTGACCGATCTCGTGCTGAAAAGCGTCGCCGATCAGAGATGACGCCGCGGGGCTGACGCGCCTCTGCAAAGGCAGATGCTTTCGCGCAAACTTTCAAAGCGGTTAAGTAGCGGCGCGTCGCTACTTGACCGCTTTGGCGTTGCGCCGCGCGCTGTCGCGCATGAGACGATCGAGATGCATTCGGATGTGGGCTGCTTCCGCTGACGTATTGGCAAGCGCGATGGCGCGGTCGAACGCCATTCGGGCCTCATCATTGCGGTCGAGCTGCATCAGGAAGGCGCCGCGCACGCCGAAGTAATGGAAATAGTTCGATAGCCGCGACGAGAGCGGCTCGATCATTTCCAGCGCCGCTTCGGGACCGCGCACCTTGGACACCGCGACCGCGCGATTGAGCGTCACTACCGGCGACGGCTGCACGATCTCAAGCGCGCCGTAGAGCAGATCGATCTGGGTCCAGTCGGTCTCCTCGGGCGTGGCGGCACGCGCATGCAAGGCCGCGATCGCCGCCTGGATCTGATATGGACCGCTGCGGCGGTGCCGCATCGCCTTGTCGATCAGGGCCAGCCCTTCCGCGATCAGCTTCTGGTTCCACAGGCCGCGATCCTGGTCGTCGAGCAGCACCAGCGCGCCGGAGGCGTCGAAGCGCGCCGCGGCGCGGGCATGCTGCAGCAACAGCAATGCGGTCAGCCCCATGATCTCGGGTTCGCTCTGGAACAGCCGCAGCAACAGCCGCGCCAGCCGGATCGCTTCCTCGCACAGCGGCCCGCGGATTTCAGCGGTGTCGCCGCCGGCCGAATAACCCTCGTTGAAAATCAGGTAGATCATCGCGGCGACCGCGGAGAGCCGCTCGGCGCGCTCCACCGCGCCCGGAGTCTCGAACGGCACGTCGGCATCCGCCACGCGGGCCTTTGCCCGGGTGATGCGTTGCTCCATCGCGGCTTCGGTGACGAGAAAAGCGCGCGCGATCTGCTTCACGGTCAGGCCGGAGACGACGCGCAAGGCGAGCGCGATCTGCTGCGTCGCCGGCAAGTCGGGATGGCAGCAGATGAACAGCAGCCGCAAAATATCGTCACGGTAATGCGAGCCGTCGAGCCGTTCGGCAAGCTGCTCCTCGGCGTCGTCGAGATCGGAGATCGCCTCGTCCTCGGGCAGCGGGGCCTGCTTGCGGCTGCGACGCGCCTCGTCGATCGCGACATTGCGCCCGACCATGATAAGCCACGCGGCGGGATCGCGCGGCGGGCCGTTCTGCGGCCAGCTTTTCAGCGCGCGCAGGCACGCGTTCTGGAACGCTTCCTCGGCGGTATCGAGATTGCGGAAGTAGCGCAACAGCGCGCCGACCGCCTGGGGGCGCGCCGAGCTCAGCGCGGTATCGATCCAGGCGGTGTCGGTCACTTTGGCTCGCCTCCGGGCTGAAACAGGCCGACGGGGCGAATCTCGTAGGCGCCGCCGGGATTGGCGGCGCCGAGATCGCGCGCGACATCGACGGCCTCGTCGAGATTGCCGCAGTCGACGAGGTAAAAGCCAAGCAGCTGCTCCTTGGTCTCGGCATAGGGACCATCGAGCACGACCGGCGGATCGTCCTTGCGCAGCGTGGTCGCGGACGTCGTCGGCAACAACCGCGCCACCGGCCCGAGCCGGCCCTGCCTTTTCAATTTATCCTGCACCGCGGCGAGCTTTTTCATCACCGCGGCGTCCTGTTCCTTGGTCCAGGAACCAACGAAATCCTCATCATGGTAGCAAAGGATAGCGTAGAGCATGCGCAAGGTTCCTGTTTGATCCGAGGACGAATGGGCAGCGGCGTTTCCGACAGGATAGCGGAAGTATTTTGCGCGGCAAACGTAAGCCGGTAGTGTTCCGCTCGATTCTGCGAAAGGTTGGGGCAAAAATGAACAAAGGCGCGCTCGTTCTGCTAATTCACGGCGGCACCGAAAACTGGTCGCTGCAGCGCTGGAAGCAGCGGTTCGACGAGGCGTGCAAGGACCGGCGCGTCCTGCAACGGTCCGATGCGGTGCACGATCCCGCCGAGATCCATTACGCCGCGGTCTGGAAGCCGAAGCCGGGCGAGTTGGCGGCGTTTCCGAACCTGCGGGTGATCTTCAATCTTGGCGCCGGGGTCGATGCGCTGATGGCGGATTCGAGCCTGCCGGGAGTACCGCTGGTTCGCGTCGCGGTCGGCGATCTGACCGGCCGCATGACCGAATATGTCACCCTGCACGTGCTGATGCATCACCGGCAGGAACTCTATCTGCGAGCCAGCCAGCGGGAGAAGCGGTGGGCGCCGAAATATCAATGGCCGGCCGGCGCGATTTCGGTCGGCATCATGGGCCTCGGCACGCTCGGCGCTGACGCGGCCCGGATGCTTCGGCATCTCGGCTTTCGCGTCTCCGGCTGGAGCCGCGGTCCAAAGGCGATCGACGGCATCCATTGCTTCCACGGCGGGACGCAGCTCGATGCGTTTCTCGGCCAGACCGATATCCTGGTCTGCCTCCTGCCGCTGACGCCGGATACCAGGCACATGCTCAATCGCGGGTTGTTTACAAGGCTCAGCCGCAATAGCCCGATCGGCGCGCCGGTCCTGATCAATGCCGGGCGCGGCGACCTGCAAGACGAAGCCGACATTCTCGAATGTCTCGACGACGGCACGCTCGGCGCCGCTTCGCTTGACGTCTTTGCCCGGGAGCCGCTGCCCGCCGACAGCCCGTTCTGGACGCATCCGAAGGTCGTGCTGACGCCGCACAACGCCGCCGACACCGACCCGGACGAAATCTCGAACTATGTGGCGCGCCAGATCGAACGCTTCGAGGCCGGCGGCGCCTTGGAAAACGTTGTCGACCCGGCGCGGGGCTATTGATTCGCGACACAAGGCTATCGCCGCCGCGCAAAAGCGGGGGGTTAAGCGCCCACCATCACATCGAGCGCGCCCTTCACGATCGCCTCCAGTTCCTTGCGCGGCACGCGGGCGCGGGCGCGGATGGCGATGGTGTGGATGATGGCGGAGGCCAGTTGCGCCAGCACCGCCGGATCGGCGGACGCCGGCAGTTCACCCTTCTCTTTGGCAAGCCGGAAGCAGGCGGCGAACGCCTTGTCGAACTCTGACAAGCCTTCCAGCACCATGGCACGGATTTCAGGATCCGCCACTGCTTCCGAGCCCGCGGTCATCACCGTGAAGCAGCCGCGCGGGCCGGACTCGCCGGAGAGATAGATGTCGAGCGCCGCCGCATAGATGCGCTCCAGCCGTTCTCGGATCGGCATTTCCTCCCGGAAAATCTCCCGCATGACCGACCGCGCGTCATCGCGATAGCGCGCGTAGCTTTTGATGTAGAGCTCGCGCTTGTCTCCGAACGCGCCATAGAGGCTCGGCCGGTTCATGCCAGTGGCGGCGCTGAGGTCGTCGAGCGAGGTCGCGGCAAAACCGTCCTTGCGGAACAGGTCGAGCGCCTTGCCGAGCGCGATGTCGGGCTGGTAGGCGCGCGGCCGGCCGCGGCGTTTGGGTGCCGGCGTATCGGCCTTTGGCGCAGGCCACTTACTTTTTTGTACCATTTCGCAAGTTATTCCTTGACGCAATCTATATTATGCGGAACAGTATAAAAATCAACCAAGGAGGTACCGATGGACCTTTATTTCTCTCCGCTCGCCTGCTCGCTGGCGACCCGCATCGCGCTTTACGAGGCCGGCGCCGAGGCCAATTTTCTCGAAGTCGATCCGAAGACCAAGATCGTGCAGAACGACGGCTCGGATTTCCGAGCGGTGAACCCGCTCGGGCTGGTACCGACGCTGCGCACCGACGACGGGCTGGTGCTGACGGAAAATGCGGCGATCCTGCAATATGTCGCCGATCGTTTTCCGCAGGCCGGCATCGCGACGGGGCCCGGCATCGAGCGCAGCCGCCTGCATCAATGGCTGTGCTTCATCGGGACCGAACTGCACAAGGGATTGTTCGTGCCGGTGCTCGACAAGAATTCGCCGCCGGAGATGAAAACCTATGTGCTCGGCAAGGGTCTGTCGCGGCTCGACTACCTCGAGAACTATCTGAAGGGTCGCGAATTCCTGCTCGACCATTTCAGCGTCGCCGACGCCTATCTCGTCACCGTTATCAACTGGACCATGGCGACGCCCCCGATCGAACTTTCGAAATGGCCCGCCGTGAAGGCCTATTATGAGCGCCTTCGCACGCGCCCCAGCATCGCCCGGGCGGTGGCCGAAGAATTCAAGCTGTACCAGGCCGAACTCGCGCGCCACAAGGCGGCGGCGTGAGGCGTATCGATCCAGGGGCGCCACGACGCGGCGCCCTCATTTTTTCGGAGTCATTTCCGCTTGCTCTATGCTTAAGATTTTCTTGATCCCCACGCTTCCTAAAAATTAATGCTTCGAATTGTACCGATCGTAATACTTTCCACGTAGTACCGACCTACTTTTGCCACTTCGATCACCTGATGACGCATTCGAGCAAGAGATGACGCATCCGCGATTGTATAAAAGAGTTGTGCCGTCAGGTCAGATGGCCAGAACGGGCCAGATCATCACCGGTCCGAAGGCGCCTGTCCTGACTCCCAGGGTCGTCGACTATTCCGCCGGGGGCGCCTGTCTCGAAATCCACGGCCTGGGGCCGATCCCGGACCGTTTCGAATTCGTCTATGGCGGCGTCAGAAAAAAATGCCGCGTCGTTTGGAGACGCGGCGTTCGTATCGGAGTGGTGTTCTAGGGATTTGCTTTGGGGAGCCCGCTCGTTTGACTGCGTCCGAAGGCGTGGCCTTCAAAACGGGTCGGTGCCAAGTCCCGGAACATCCGCCGGCCGTGGCCCCGGCGCTGCCCAGTGAAAGCGGCGGTCTTTCTCCGCAATCTCGATATCATTGATGCTGGCTTCGCGGCGGCGCATCAGGCCGTGCCCGTCGAACTCCCACTGTTCATTGCCGTAGGAGCGATGCCACTGGCCGTTCGCATCGTGCCACTCATATTGAAACCGCACCGCAATGAAGTTGCGGTCGAATGCCCAGAGATCCTTGATCAGGCGATAGTCGAGTTCCTTCTCCCATTTGCGGGTGAGGAATTTGACGATCGCAGCGCGGCCTTCAAGAAACTCCGAGCGGTTGCGCCAGCGGCTGTCCTCGGTATAGGCCAGCGACACACGCTCGGGATCCCTGGTATTCCAGGCATCCTCAGCCATGCGGGCTTTCTGGGCGGCGGTTTCTCTGGTGAACGGCGGAAGCGGCGGACGCGACATGATGGCCTCTGGGGATGATGAGGCGGCAACTCTATCGCCTCGGCCGATTAAGTCGATTGGGCGATCGCTCCGATCGCGGCGCTGATCGGGCAATTTGAAAAATCAGTTCGACACATCCGCCTTCAGTAACATGCGCAGCGCCTTCGGGATCGGCTGCGCCCGGCCCTCGCTGATGAAGGCGACGCGCACCTCGGCCTTGACCAGGAGGTCGTGGCCGCGCTTGACCTCTTGCGCCAGCGTGATCGAGGCGCCCTTCACCGCGACCGGCCAGGTCAGCACGTCGAGCACGTCGTCCATGCGCGCGGGCTTCAGATAATCAAGGTGCATGGACCGTACCACGAAAGCAAAGCCCGGGGTTTCCGCCCGCGCCTCCGCGAACAGCGCGTGCTGCTCGGCCCCCATCAGCCGCAGATGATTGGTGCGGCCGCGCTCCATGAAGCGCAGGTAGTTGGCGTGATAGACGATGCCGGAAAAATCCGTGTCCTCATAGTAGACCCTGATCTGCATATGATGGCGGCCGTCGCGGATTACGCCGTCGAGATGGGATGTCGTCACTGCCGGCCCTTCGTTCGCCTCGGGAGATCACCGTTTTGCGCAAAATCTCCCGGCGCGCAAGCGGAGCCACGTTCTGACCAATGACGATACGACCGCACTTCGCCGGCCCGCCGAGATACGCAGCGGCGCTATGTCAACTTTTGCGAATGCAGGAACTCCCGGCGGAACTAGTCGCGATGGGTCTCGCCGCTTTACAAGGCGCAGTACGGTCTCGGTGTGCTCCTGGGTGCGGCGAAGACGCTGGTTCACTAGGAGGCGGCGCCTGGACATGCCTCATTCCGCGCGCGCGGCATGAGGCCATCTTGCTTAGTCCTCTTCGCTGCCCTGCCCGAACAGTCCGAACTGCGCCGGATCGCGCGCGGGCTCGGCGAGGCCGAGATGGCGGAACGCGTGCGAGGTCAGCAGCCGGCCGCGCGGGGTGCGCTGCAGATAGCCACACTGGATCAAGAACGGCTCGATGATGTCTTCGATGGCATCGCGCGGTTCCGACAGCGCCGCCGCCATCGTCTCCACGCCGACGGGGCCGCCGCCATAGTTCATAGCGATCGTGGTGAGATAGCGCCGGTCCATGGCGTCGAGGCCAGCGGCATCGACTTCGAGCGCGCTGAGCGCATTGTCGGCGATCTTGCGGTCGATCGAGGCGGCATCCGCGGCGGAAGCAAAATCCCTCACCCGCCGCAATAGCCGGCCGGCGATCCGCGGCGTGCCGCGGGCGCGGCGGGCGATTTCGTTGGCGCCATCCGGCGTGATGCCGATCTTGAGCACGCGGGCGCCGCGGGTGACAATCTTTTCCAGCTCCTCCTCGGTGTAGAAATTCAGCCGGACCGGAATGCCAAAACGGTCGCGCAGCGGGTTGGTCAGAAGCCCTGCGCGCGTCGTCGCGCCGACCAGGGTGAATTTTGCCAGCTCGATCTTGACCGAGCGCGCCGCCGGTCCCTCGCCGATGATGAGGTCGAGCTGGAAATCCTCCATCGCCGGATACAGCACTTCCTCGACCGCGGGGCTGAGGCGATGGATTTCGTCGATGAACAGCACGTCGCGTTCTTCGAGATTGGTCAGCAGTGCGGCGAGATCGCCGGCCTTGGCGATCACGGGACCGGAGGTGGCGCGGAAGCCGACGCCGAGTTCGCGCGCCACGATCTGCGCCAGCGTGGTCTTGCCGAGGCCAGGGGGGCCGACGAACAGCACGTGGTCGAGCGCCTCGCCGCGCTTGCGCGCGGCCTCGATGAAGATCGAGAGATTGGCGCGCGCCTGCGCCTGGCCGACGAACTCCGACAGGAGTTGCGGGCGCAACGCGGTGTCGCCGACATCGTCGCTGCGGCGCTCGGGCGTGACGATGCGGGAGGGCGGGGTCATGCGACTATCGATTATCTTTCTTACCTGTCCGCCCAGTATTAGGCCGTTTTCGGAAGCAATGGCCGAAAAAACGACCGTTCATAACGGATGAAACAGCGCGTCTCTTTTGCGAAGGCTACCGCCTTTTGAACGTCGGGATCGGTGCGAGCGTCCTGGCGATACTGTTCGTAGGCTGCAAGGCTCGAAAAGCTGAACATCGCCAGAGCAACATCACTCGCTCCTTCGGACGGCAAGAAGTAGCCGTGATGAATGCCGCCAAACCGCGGAATCAGATCAAGCCACATTACACCGTAAGCTTCGAAGTCGGCGAGCTTGTCCGCATCGACCTCGTAACGCAGGTAACAAGTAATCATCCCGGGATGCTCCGGCGCAGACTTGAATGGCCTCGTCGTAAACGGCAGAGGAAGCAGTCAGCAAAAGGAGTTCGGCCGGACAAAGTAAGTATTGGTTCCCTCACTTCGCCAGTTCCTTCAGCCCCAACCGGATGAGTTGCGCGGTCTCGGCATTCTCACCGGCGCTGCGGGAGGCCGAGGCGATCGCAGCCGCCGCCTGCGGCTGGCCGTAACCGAGATTGACCAGCGCCGAGATCGCATCAGAGACCGGCCGCGGCGCGCGCTGGTCGTCGATCGCGCCGGACAGATGCACCAGCGCTGGATCGACATTGGCAAAGGCAGGCGCCTTGTCCTTCAATTCGGTGACGATGCGCTCGGCCACCTTCGGGCCGACGCCCGGCGTGCGCGCGACCGCGGCCTTGTCGCGCAGCGCGATCGCATTGGCGAGATCGGCCGGCGGCAAGGTACCGAGCACCGCCAGCGCCACCTTGGCGCCGACGCCCTGCACGGTCTGCAGGAGTCGAAACCATTCGCGCTCGACGTCGCTCTTGAAGCCGAACAGCTTTATTTGATCTTCGCGGACATACGTCTCGATCGACAGCACCGCGGGCTGCCCGGGCGACGGCAGCGCCTGCAGTGTCCGCGCTGAACAATGCACCTGATAGCCGACGCCGCCGGCGTCGAGAATGACATAATCCTCGCCGTAGCTGTCGATCAGGCCCTTGAGCTTGCCGATCATACGCCGACCACCCTCAGCCGCAGGGTTGCACTCTGGCGATGATGGGCGTGCGTGATCGCGATCGCCAGCGCGTCGGCGGCGTCGGGGGATTTCGGTTCGGCCTTCGGCAGCAGGATCTTGAGCATCACCATGATCTGGTTCTTGTCGGCGTGGCCGGCGCCGACCACGGTCTTCTTCACCTGGTTCGGAGCATATTCCGCGACCGAGATACCGAACATCGCCGGCGCCAGCATCGCGACCCCGCGCGCCTGCCCAAGCTTCAGGGTAGCGACGCCGTCCTTGTTGACAAAGGTCTGCTCGACCGCGGCTTCCGCCGGCTTGAAATCGCCGAGCACGGCGGCGAGCCCCTTGTGAATGGCCAGGAGCCGGCTCGCCAGCGGCAGGCTGTCGGGCGGTTCCACCGAGCCGCAGCCGACGAAAGCGAGCCTGTTGCCGTCGATCTCGATCACGCCCCAGCCGGTGCGGCGCAGGCCCGGATCGATGCCGAGGATACGGACGGGGTGGCGAATCGGGGCTGATGTCATGGGGTAGTGATAACGCCGGAGCGAGGTCTGCGAAACATCTACCGGTCGTCGTACCCCGCGAAAGCGGGGTATCCAGTACGCTGGGGCTTCTCGGTTCAATCACTATGAGGCTCGGCCCTGCCCGACCCTCACCCGCCCATCTTCGCCATCAGCGCGTCCGAGACCTCGAAATTGGCGTAGACGTTCTGGACGTCGTCGTGCTCATTCAACAGGTCGATCAGCTTCAACAGCTTCTCACCGGTCTCGTCGTCCACTGGCACCGTGTTCTGCGGTTTCCAGGTCAGCGCCGCCTTGCGCGGCTCGCCGAACTTCGCCTCCAGCGCTTTTGCCACCTCGCGAAACGTCTCCGGCGAGGCGTAGATTTCGTGTCCGCTTTCGCTCGAGGACACGTCGTCGGCGCCGGCCTCGATCGCGGCATCCAGCATCGCGTCGTCGGACGCGACCTTGGCGTCATATTCGATGACGCCGGTGCGATCGAACATGAAGGCGACCGAATTGGTTTCGCCGAGATTGCCGCCGGACTTGGTGAAGAAGGAGCGGATGTCGGACGCCGCGCGGTTGCGGTTGTCGGTCAGCGCCTCGACAATCACGGCGACACCGCCGGGACCGTAGCCTTCGTAGCGAATCTCGTCGTAGTTCTCGCTGTCGCCGCCGCTTGCCTTCTTCACGGCGCGCTCGATCGAGTCCTTCGACATGTTTTCCTGGCGGGCCGAGATGATCGCGGCGCGCAGCCGCGCATTCATGCTGGGATCGGGCTGGCCCATCTTGGCCGCCACCGTGATTTCCCGCGCCAGCTTGCTGAACAGCTTCGACTTCTGGGCGTCCTGCCGCCCCTTGCGGTGCATGATATTCTTGAATTGGGAATGTCCGGCCATGCGGTTTCTTTCGGGGATTCGTCCGGGAGGTCTTGGGTGGAAGGCGCGGCGTTATAGGCTGCTGATTTGCCAAAATCAAAGATTTACGGGCATTTTCGGTATGGTGGTAGTGTCTATTGCCTCCATATGAGGCAATTATTAACCGTGACTTCACGCCCAAATGCCAAGATGACGGCCTCCTTATCCTTACAAGTTGCCAAGGGGCCCTATGGCGTTCGGTTTTTTTCGAAAGCGTCGGCCGGAACCTGCTGCGCCGGTTGTGGCCGCGCAGGCTGCGACGCCAGCAACGGTAGCCGGTTCCGCCAGCGCCTCGGACAGCGATTCGGCGCGGGAAATTCTCGAACTGCTCGAACTCGAACTGGGCGCGATGATCCGCCAGCTCGAGCGCGCGGCCCATTCGGTCGCCGGCGGCGCCGAGGCGACCGCAGCGACGCTCTCCACCATTCGCCAGCGCACCGATGCGCTCACCGGCCGCACCAGCGCTGCGCAGTCGACCGCGACCACCTTCTCGCAGGCCGCCGACAAGTTCACCCACTCGGCTGACGGCATCGGCTCGCAGGTCCGCGACGCGAGCAAGCTCGCCGATCAGGCCAGCGCCGCCGCGCGCGAAGCCAGCGCCAATGTGGATCGCCTGCGCGAATCCTCGGCCGCGATCGGCAATGTCGTCAACCTGATCGCGCAGATCGCCCGGCAGACCACGCTGCTCGCGCTCAACTCCACCATCGAGGCAGCGCGCGCCGGCGCCGCAGGGCGCGGCTTTGCCGTGGTCGCCACCGAGGTCAAGGCACTCGCGGTGCAGACCCAGCACGCCACCGAGGAAATCAGCAGGAAGATCGAGGCGCTGCAAAAGGACGCCGCCGGCTCGGTCGACGCGGTGCATCGGATCGCGCAGGCGATCGAGGCGATCCGCCCGGTGTTCGAGAACGTCAACGGCGCAGTGGCCGAGCAGAACGAAACCACCCACGAGATGAGTGAAAACGTCGCCACCACGTCGCACTTCATCGTTTCGGTCGGCGACAGCGCCGCCGAGATCGATAGCGCGGCAAAGGAAGCCGAAACCCATGGCGAGCGCGTCGCCTCCGCCGGCAAGGCCGTGACCAATTTCGCGCAGAAACTCAAAACCCGCTGCGCGGTGCTGCTGGGCCAGAACGGGCGCGAGGAACAGCGCAAGCGCGAACGGCTGCCTTGCAACATCGGCATCGAAATCCCGGCCGCGCGCGGCGCGGTCGCGGCGGCGGTCTACGAGATTTCCATGGAAGGCATCCTGATCTCCGGAGCGGAGGCCGAGCGGCTGCCACTGAACCAAAGCCTGAACGCGACGATCGAGGGCATCGGCGCCTGCCGGATTCGCATCGCCGAACATTCCAAGGCCGGCGCGCAGGCGCGCTTCGAGGCGCCGGACGCCGCGCTCCGCGAAAAGATCGAAGACCGGCTGTGGGCGATCCGCGACGAGAACACCGAGTTCGTCACCCGCGCCATGGAGGCCGGCACCGCCCTGACCAAAATTTTCGAGGATGCGGTCAGAAGCCGCGCCATCTCGGTCGACGACATGTTCGACGAGAGTTACGTGGTGATCCCCGGCACCGATCCGGTGCAGCATCGCACCAGGATTCTCGACTGGGCCGATCGCGCGCTGCCGCCATTTCAGGAAATGTTCCTCGCCAAGGACCCGCGCATGGTGTTCTGCGTGATGATCGACCGCAACGGCTATCTGCCGGTGCACAACAAGATCTACGCGCATCCGCAACGGCCGGGCGATGTGGCCTTCAACACCGCCAACAGCCGCAACCGCCGCATCTTCAACGATCCCGCCGGCCTCGCCGCCGGCCGCAATCTGCGCTCCTACCTGATCCAGAGCTACGCCCGCGACATGGGCAACGGCAAGACCGTCATGATGCGCGAGATCGACGTGCCGATCCGGGTCCAGGGGCGCCACTGGGGCGGCTTCCGCACCGCCTACAAGCTTTGAGAGATATCCGTTCGAGACTGACCCGCGTCCAAGAGATTTGAACCGCTTTCGAATTCGCTCAGCAAGAGGAAGGCAACGATGTCGGCTGCGCAGCCCATCAAACTGGAACATGCCGCAACTGTCCCCTCGGACAGCGAACGCCTGGTCGATCAGCTTGCGAACCGGATCGGCGGCCTCGGGGTCGAGCTTGCGGACGTGGCCGGAAACCTGCAGGAGGTCGCCGGTCGCGTCTCCAACCAGTCCGAGCGGTTCGGGCATCTGCAAAAAACCGCCGAGACCATGGTTTCTGCCAACCACGGTATCGCCGGCGCCTCGCAGGCGGTGCAGACCGCCACGACCTCCGCGGTCAATGAAATCACCCAATCGCGCGGCGCGGTGGAGACCGCGGTCCAGCATATCGCCGAGCTGATCGAGGCCGTGGGGCGCATCGAACACCGCCTCGGCGCGGTCGGCACCGCGCTCGCGCAGGTGGCCAAGGTCTCCGGATCGATCGAAGCGATCGCGAAGCAGACCAATCTGCTGGCACTGAACGCGACCATCGAGGCCGCCCGCGCCGGCGCCGCCGGCCGAGGTTTCGCGGTGGTCGCGAGCGAAGTGAAGAGCCTTGCCGAGGCGACGCGCCAGGCCACGCATCTGATCGGCGACACCGTTCGCGATCTCGACGGCCAGGTCGGCAGCCTGATCGGCGAAAGCAGCGATGCTTCGGTCAGGGCCAAGAACGCCGGCGAAGGCGCGCAGCAGATTCAGGGCATCATCGTCCGCGTGCAGGACGGCTTTACGGCGGTCGGCCGCGAGATCGACGGTGTCGCGAAAGCAGCCACAACCAACCTTGCCCATTGCGACATGGTGATCGACGAATTGGCGAACCTCGCCAAGGGCGTCGATCTGTCGTCGACTGACCTGCGGAGCGCCGACGAAAGGGTCGCAAAGCTGCTCGACCTCTCCGAGGGGCTGATCGAGCTGATCGCCACCAGCGGCGTGGAGACGTCGGATGCCCCGCTGATCCGCGTCGTGGTCGAAACCGCAAGACAGATTTCGGCGGCTTTCGAGAGCGCGATCGAGCGCGGCGACATCCGTCTCGAGCAATTGATGGACGAGCACTACCGCGAAATTCCCGGCACCGACCCCAAGCAATATCTCACCGACTATGTCGAATTCACCGACCGCATCCTGCCGCCGATCCAGGACCCGATCCAGAAGATCGATCCACGAATCGTGTTCTGTGTGGCATGGGCCAAAGGCGGATACCTTCCGACCCACAATCCGAACTATCGGCTGCCGCAGGGCAAGGACCCGGTCTGGAACAACGCCAATTGCCGCAACCGGCGCCTCTTCAACGACCGCGCGGTGAAAAAAGTAGCGGCAAATACCAGACCGTTTCTGCTGCAGACCTACCGGCGCGACATGGGCGGCGGCAATTTCGTCCTGATGAAGGATCTCTCCTCGCCGATCCGCGTCCGCGGCCGCCATTGGGGAGCTTTCCGCATGGGCTTTCGGCCAACGTGAAGTTCGGGCCAGAGGGATTCAATTTCAAACAGCAGCCGATCGTCATTGCGAGCGAAGCGAAGCAATCCAGCTTTCTTTCTTGTTGCCCGGTGGATTGCTTCGCTTCGCTCGTAATGACGGTTTCAACACATGCGTATTACTCTCGCCACGCGACGCGCCCGAGTTTTGCTGTCAACCTCCTACCCTCCTCGTCAGAGGGCGCAGGGAATGCCGGGCGCCCGATGCGCCCGATAGCCGCATCGCAATATTCCGCGCGGCGCCTTCGTTCCGTTCGGCCTCGGTCCCCGCATCTGCATCGGCCGGGGGTTTGCCGTTCAGGAGATCCTGGTCGTACTCGCGACCATTCTGCCGGTGTTCCGCTTCGTTCTGCTCGATCCGCCGGCAGTCATGCCGGAAGCGCGCATCACGCTGCGCCCCGCCGGCGGCATGAAGATGCTCGTAAGGCCGCGCTAGCTGAGAAGGCGCCGGCAGACCAGGGCGTCCTCTAAGCACAAGAGTGCGGTCGCCACCGGGATGTGCTATCATCAGCTCGCAATGAAGGAGTTTTTGTCACACCACGGCATTCAGCCAGATAGGTGTTCAGATGATCACAATTCCGCAACTGGTAGCGCAGGCTTTGGGATCGTTCCTCACTTCAGATACCAAGAGTCGGTTTGGCACTTCACATGCCCGCCTCGCTGAAGTTATTCCCTTCGCAGCCAGACTGACGTTGGATTGCATCGGCAACAGCGACGCCCTGTATCACAACATTGAGCACTCAATGCTTGTCACCCTCGCCGGGCACGACATCCTGATGGGACGACAGATGTTGCGGGCAACTACCGCGGGCGACTATGCGAATTTCATTTTGGCATGCCTTACCCATGACATCGGGTACGTGCGCGGAATTTTGCAGGGGGATGACAACGAGTCCTATGTCGCAGATCTCAGTGGTCGCACGGTTCGTCTGCCGCGAGGGTCGTCCGATGCCGCGCTCGCGCCCTATCATGTGGACCGCTCGAAAATGTTCGTCTCCGAGCGCCTCGACGGCGCCGAAGAAGTTGACGCTGGCCGAATCTCCCGAGCAATCGAATATACCCGCTTTCCCTATGCGTCATCCTCGAACGACGACCTGATCGAGGAGGAAGGCTTGTTGCTGCGCGCCGCCGATCTTATCGGTCAACTCGGTGATCCCAATTACCTGAAAAAGGCAAATGCGCTGTTCTACGAATTCGAGGAAATCGGCCTGAACAAAACGCTCGGCTACGACACGCCCGCTGACGTGGTCTATAAGTACCCGCAGTTCTATTGGAATAACGTCGCTCCGCAAATTCAGACGGCGATACGCTATCTCAATGTCACGTCGAGCGGTCGCCAATGGATAGCAAACCTTTATGGCAATGTATTCCGGGCTGAGCGTGAGCTGAACCTGTCGGGTCCGCAACTGTGATCATGCTGCTGCCGGGTTCCGTTGACAACGAGCCTTCCGGCAAGCCGCCCCGTGGCGAATTGCGCTCGAATCCAGAACAATGAGAACCGCCACCAAACCAGACCGACTTGATCCGGGTGGTAATTTTATCTGAAACGAGCGGCGGGTTGAACGGATAATGCTTGGCATCGCCCAATGCCAGTTGGAGAGTGTGCTTGCCGGGCGGCAGCTCGATACGTGTCTCGGTTTGACCCGCCCCAAGGCCGCGCTATGCCTGAACTTGTCGCCGCGACCACTGAATCAAAGGAAAAGCTTATTCTCTGAAGAGGCCGCCAAAGCCAGTTCCGAAACCTTGCTCAGGGAAATCGGCTCCGCCGGCTTAACAGAACTCGCCTCGCGATCTGACGGCGGGGCGAAAACCAAGGACGGGACCAAACCCGGCGACATTACTTCGCCACCCGGCGACAGTCGAGCAACCAATCTAACGCCGTCCCAAACCTCAACGTCGTGTTTTTCACTAAGCTGCCTAGCAGCATTCATGGCGGCGCCGTCATGCGGGTGATCGTTCGGAAAATCCTCGGCCCAAACAAAACGATGGCCGTCGATACCGAGAATATAGGCCCGATAATCTCCCATGGCACCGCTCCCGTGAGGTTGATGCAAGGCAACAGTAAGTGCTTTGTTCGGCTCCAAATTAGGCTGCCAAATGGCCAAATTGGGTCCAAGGGTGCGACAAAAATAACCGCTAAAAATAACCGCTGGAGCGAAATGGGTATCCACCGCGGAGTCAGCAGCAGCCCCGAGCGCATTCGCCGTCCGGAAAATCCTGAACGTCCCAGGCGCAAAGTCCGCAATTGGAAAGGCGATGTCCGCGCTTGGAACCAGCCGCTCACAACCCCGCAACAGAAGTTCCGCCTGACGATTCCCGCCTCAGTTTTTCCTTAAGTTCGGCAAAAACGACATCCTTAATTGCGGCAGTTGCGTTCTCTCCGAACGGCACCGGATAAGAAACAAAGGGCGGGGAAGGTGATTATGGCAAAGTGCGTCACGGGCCTTAACAAAATTGCGACCTTCGCGGTCGTTGCGTTAATTCACGGCCCAGCCGTCGCATCGACTTTTTCTGGCGAACTGCCGGTCGGATATTCGGATAGCCGGTTTCAGGTTGGCGCAGGCACCTCGCTCCTGGCAATCGATATCAGCGCGCTCGGCATTCGCGATCCCACCCTATGCGCCTCATGCAACAGCACCTATACTGACAATTACACCGTCAGTTTGTTCAATCAAACCGGCGCGCTTCTGGAGTCGGTGAACGAGACCAATTATCTCTACTACAACATGTACAGCAGTTCACACGGGATCGGCGCGGGGCCCGTGTTTATCGCGGTTCCAACTGGCGCGACAACACTCGAAATCCAGAGTCAGCTTTATATTGCCGGATTACTCGACGCCGGTGGGCTTCCACTGAACTTTGGTAGTTTGACGATTTCCAGTGACGGATCGATCACTGCCGCGACGCCCATTCCGTCCACTCTCCCGCTTTTGGCTACGGGCCTGGTTGCGCTGGGTATGCTTGGTTGGCGGATCAAGAGACAGAGGAACGGCGCGCCACTGGCGGCGGCCTGAAATGCTGAGCGAGATCGCGAGCGCCCGATGATCCGTTTTCAGAAACTCCGCCATCGAACTCGGCCCGCGCCACCCGTTCACGCAGCGAAATTGCCTTGGACACTTTCTGACGAAGCGACTTGTGTGAGATGAAACGGCGGAGCGGTTTCTGCTTCGGAAACCTTTTCGATATACACATTTTTTCTCCCGCCATAGAGGAGCATCGCGGGTAACGATGCTTGCATGACCCTGGCCGCTCCCGATCGCTCGACCATTCAGAAGGATCTGGTCCCAGCTCTGCGTGCCCTGCTGTTTGCCGCGTCAGTGATGCTCCAGTGGACGGTGGCTCCGGCGCTCGCGCAAGATGCGGCGCCCGCTCAGACCGACGCCGTGGAGCCGAGCGGCGGAGGACACGCGAGCCCCATGAATGAAAACAGAGCGGGCGCGCAAAGGCAGCCAGAAGCCGCGCCGGAAACCGACGCGCGCGAGTCGCTGTGCCTGATAATCGAATCCGCGGCGCGGGCGAATGACCTGCCGCTGGAGTTTTTTGCCCGCGTAATCTGGCAGGAAAGCCGTTTTCAAGCCAATGCGGTCGGCCCCGTCACACGCAGTGGGCAGCGCGCGGAAGGCATAGCGCAATTCATGCCAGGCACCGCCAGCGAGCGGCGGCTGCTCGATCCCTTCAATCCCGTTCAGGCGCTGCCGAAATCGGCCGAATTTCTAAGTGAACTCCGCAACCAGTTCGGCAATCTCGGGCTTGCCGCGGCTGCGTACAATGCAGGACCGAAGCGGGTGCAGGACTGGCTCGCTGGCTCAGGCTATATGCCGCAGGAAACGCGCAACTACGTCGCGGCCATCACGGGCTCGAGCGTCGACGACTGGGCCGCAGGGAGTAACGGCAAGTTGCCCGGGCGGCCGCAGGCCTCGAATTGCCGCGACCTGATCGCGCTGCTGACGCAGACGCCGAATCGATTTGTCACTCAGCTTGAACACCGCGTGACGCTCGCCACCGCCAAGCCCTGGGGAGTGCAGGTTGCCGCCGGTTTCAATCGCGATAACGCGCTCGCGATGTATGCACGGGCGACGAATGGCTTGAGCGCCGTCATCGGCAACGATCCGAACGTGGTTGCCTTGCTGTTCCGCAGCCGCGGCACCAGCTCTTTCTATCAGGTCCGGATCGGCACCAACACGCGTCGCCAGGCCGACAATCTTTGCAGCCGCATCCGCCGCACCGGTGGCGCCTGTCTCGTAAAGCGAAACATGGGTGCCGCATCTTCGACAGTTCCGCCGAAGAGCGAGGCGGTTAATCAATCACTCGGCAAATAGCCATTTGAGTTGCCTGACGATACTCCAAGCCGCTGATCACGAAGTCATCGTTTGATGGCCTAACGCGGTAACCGGCAATTCGGCCGATCAGGTATCAGAGTCTGTGAGGGTCGAGAGGGCGGATAAAGATGAATGGATACAGTTCCGAGTAGATATTTCCCTCCAGATCGAGGATGACGCCGACGGACCTTCCATCTTTCATTGTCGCTTTGCCGCGCCAAATTCCGCGATTGTCCTTTTGCAGTCCGGACAGATTTGAATACCCTTTCGCCTCAATTCGCGATTTTGCCTGATCTTCGTTGAGACTGTCGGAGCCAGGCAAAGTCCGCCGAATTGGACCGTTGGGAACTTCCTCCGGCCCAATCGCAGAATAAGACGGAAACGCGGTACCGGTATAACAGGGACTAGTGGGATTGAACGACGACGAGCGACGAATGGAGCCGCGATCAAAGTCGGCCCGCGGGTAGTCGTTGAAAAATGCTGAATAGTGCTCGCGCGACGACCCCGAGTAGCAAGGATTGAGAGGGGCGGTCGCGAAGGCAGAGGGCAACGTCGGCATGGTCGGATAGGCCGACGGTGGCGTGGGCTGTGTCTGCGCCAGCGCGCACCCGGTCATCCCGGTGATAACTGCCACTATAATGGGGATTCGCATGGCCATCCCTCTCGAATGAACCTCATACCCCTACGCCTGCCTACACCCGAGACGTCCCGTGAAGTAAATAGTCTTGCGCGGCCACCATTCCAAGGGCAGTGGCCGGCGCCGAGGGATGCCGGTCCGCGAGGCAGATGCCGGAACACGACCGGCCGCCGATGTTCGCCCGGACAAGGATGATGAGAGGCATTGAGCCCGCACCGTCGAGCGCGTCTTCGATTCGCCGCGAAAAAAACACGCATTGGGAGCCACGTAAATCGGAGAGGCGCAAATATTGGCAAATAATGTTGGGAGGAGTTGCCGTGGCAGAGGACGACAGTGACGACTACAAACACACTCTGGCGCAGGCGATTTTCGGAATGACTGCGGCTATGCCCGGACGCAACCCGCCGGAATCCGGGACCGACGACATCCAGCAAGCCAAAGCAACGGTTGCCGCGCTGGAACCTGTCCGAGAAACTTCGGCTGCCTCGAACCATGAGCCGAGCGGAGGCAGGACGCAGCAAAAGCAAATCATGACGTCGGCCGAACTCGCTGAGATGATTGAACTCGATCTGGCGCATCACCCCGACTGTCCCAGGGCCGGTTTTCGAGTGACGGTTTACGGCGGGTCGTATTGGCGAGCGATGCTGACGATCACCCCGGCTGCTGGCGGCGTTCGCAATCCACAGGAATGGCGAGACCTGACAAATGATCTCGCTGAGCGGCTGCGCAAGCATTACGATTTGGCCTGCGAATATTGAGTTCACGCCGACCTCCTGGCGATGAATTCCGCAACGCCAGACCGGCCGCGCCGCTGGCAGCGCAGAACCCCAGGCCACACCCATCGTGCGTTGTAGAAAGACGTGGAGCCGCGGCGAATGCCACGCTCCTCGCAGCTGATCATAGCGGCCGCGCTCGCCGCGATCGTTTGCCGATCCAACCGGCAGGATCGCGCGTGATTGCATGATGAGCGCCATGCGGCGACTGTCGAGGGGGAGTTTCGGATGGCCACCACGCTGACGATCAACGGCGAGCGCAAATCGTTCGATGCTCCCGGCGACATGCCGCTGCTTTGGGTGCTGCGCGACGTGCTCGGCCTCACCGGAACGAAATTCGGCTGCGGTATCGCGCAATGCGGCGCCTGCACCGTGCATATCGACGGCAAGCCGGTGCGTTCGTGCCTGCTGCCGGTCAGCGCGGTGCGCGGTCGCGCCGTCACCACCATCGAAGGCATCGGCGCTTCGCCGGCCGGCGCGAAAGTCCAGAAAGCCTGGCTCGACCTCGAGGTGATCCAGTGCGGCTATTGCCAGTCGGGCCAGATCATGGCCGCAGCGGCCCTGCTCGCGAACACGCCCAACCCCGATGATTCCGACATCGACGCCGCAATGGCGGGAAATATCTGCCGCTGCGGTACCTATGTGCGTATTCGCGCGGCCATCAAGCAGGCCGCGTCCGGACGCCAGTCGTAGGAGCGTACCATGTTGGCCAGGGAAAGCGTCGCGGCAACAGCAAGAACGTCCGACGGAGTTTCGCGCCGCGCGTTGCTGACCGGCGCGTTGGCGGGGGGATTTCTGCTCGCTTTCCATCTTCCGGTGCGCGCGGTCAACGAGCCGGTGCAGCCGCCCGATAGCAGCAGCGGCAAATTCGCCCCCAATGCGTTCATCCGCATCGACGAGGCGGGCCATACCACGCTGGTGATGCCACAGGTCGAGATGGGTCAGGGCATCTACACGGCGGTAGCGATGATCCTGGCCGAGGAACTGGACGCCGATTTTGCGTCGGTCACACTGGAGCACGCGCCGCCCGACGAGAAGCTGTACGCAAATCCTGCCTTCGGCGTCCAGGCAACCGGAGGCTCCACGTCGGTCCGCGCGTTCTGGACGCCGCTGCGCAAGGCAGGCGCCAGCGCCCGCGCCATGCTGGTGCAGGCCGCGGCCGGGCAATGGCAGGTCGAACCGGCAAGCTGCGCGACATCGAACGGCGAGGTCACCCATCGCGAGAGCGGGCGCAAGCTTTCCTATGGCGCGCTGGCGCTCGCCGCGAGCAGCCAGACGCCGCCCAAGGACGTCGCGCTGAAGGATCCAAAGGATTTTACGCTGATCGGCAAGCCGCTGAAGCGCCTCGACACGCCGGACAAGGTCAACGGCAAGGCGGTGTACGGCATCGACGCGATGCTTCCCGGCATGAAATTCGCAACTCTTGCGGCGTGTCCCGTGTTTGGCGGCAAGGTCGCCAAGGTCGACGACAGCGCCGCCAGAAAAGTCCCGGGGGTGCGGCAAATCGTGATCCTCGACGATCTGGTCGCCGTGGTCGGCGATCACATGTGGGCGGCCAAGAAGGGCCTCGATGCACTGGTGATCGACTGGGACGAGGGTCCGAACGCCCACCTCAGTTCGAATGACATCTGGCAGGATTTGCGCGCCGCCAGCGAAAAGGACGGTGTGGTCGCTAAATCCGAAGGCGATATCGCCAAGGGCCTCGCCACCGGCGACAGGCTCGATGCGTCCTACGAGTTGCCGTTTCTGGCGCACGCAACGATGGAGCCGCTGAGCGCCACGGTTCATTTCAAGCCTGATTCCTGCGAAATCTGGACCGGTACGCAGATCATGGCGCGGGTGCAGTCGGAGGCGGCCAAGGCGGCCGGGCTCCCGGTCGAGAAAGTGATCGTCAACAACCATCTGCTCGGGGGCGGCTTCGGCCGCAAGCTCGAGCCGGACATGGTGGTCGCGGCCGTTCGCATCGCCAAGCAGGTCGACGGGCCGGTAAAAATCGTGTGGACCCGTGAGGAGGACATCCAGCACGATATCTACCGCCCGGTCTATCGCGACACGATTGCGGCGACCTTGTCCGACGGCAAGATCGTCGGCTGGAAATACAAGGTCGCAGGGGCCGCCATCATCGCGCGCTGGCTGCCGCCGGCTTTCCAGAAGGGCATCGACATCGACGCCGTCGACAGCGCCGTCGACCAGCCCTACGACATCCCGAATCTGCATGTCGAATATGTGCGCGCCGAACCGCCGGCGGTACCGACAGGGTTCTGGCGCGGGGTCGGCTGCAATAACAACGTCTTCGCGATCGAGTGCTTCATGGACGAGCTGGCGCGCAAGGCCGGCAAGGATCCGATCGATTTCAGGCGATCGATGCTTGGAAAAAACCCGCGTCTGCTCGCCGCCCTCAACCTGGTGGCGGAAAAATCCAATTGGGGCCAGCCGCTGCCGGCGCGCGTGGGACGCGGCGTATGTGTACAGCCGTCGTTCGCGAGTTTCATCGCCACAGTGGTGGAAGCGGAGGTCGACGAGTACGGCGAAGTCAAGTTGCGCCGCGTGACCTCGGCGGTCGATACCGGCATCCCCGTCAACCCCGACACCATCGTGGCGCAGGTCGAAGGTGGACTGATCTTCGGCCTTACCGCCGCGCTTTACGGCGAGATCACCATCGACAAGGGGCGGGTGCAGCAGTCCAACTTCAACGACTACCGGATGCTGCGGATCGATCAGGCGCCCAAAATCGATGTTCATGTGATCAAAAACGGTGAGTCGCCTGGCGGCATCGGCGAGACCGGCGTGACGGCGGGGCCGCCCGCGCTGCGCAACGCGATATATGCCGTGACCGGCGTCGCCCTGCGACGGCTTCCGATCGACCGTGCGCTCATATCGGGGAAGAAGTCATGAGCCCCGCCGCGCGCCGCATTCTCCTCGGCGTTGTCGCGGTCGTGGTGGTCGCGCTCGCAATCGCGGTCTGGCTCGTTCGCGGACCGGGGCCGATGGCCTTTGCCGGCGGCCCGAAGGTCGCGCTGGCGGATTACAAGGCCGCCAATCCGACCGGCGCCCCGGCGACGCTCGCCAGCGCGAGCCTGGTCGAGCGCGGCGCTTATCTGGCGCGCGCGGCGGATTGCATGGTCTGCCACACCACGAAAGGCGGCAAGGACTATGCCGGCGGGCTGGGGTTCAAGCTGCCGTTCGGCACGCTGTACTCGACCAACATCACCCCCGACAAGGAGACCGGGATCGGCAATTACAGCGATCAGGATTTCCTCAACGCGGTGCATCGCGGCGTCCGCCGCGACGGCGCGCGGCTTTATCCGGCGATGCCGTTTACCTCCTACACCTATATCAGCGATGCGGATGCGCTGGCGATCAAGGCATATCTGTTCAGCCTGCCGCCGGTGCACGCGGTCGCGCCCGCCAATACGCTGACCTTCCCGTTCAACCAGCGCTGGGCGATGACTTTCTGGTCGGCAGTGTTCAATCCGGACACCCGCTTCGAACCCGACACCTCGAAGACGCCGGAATGGAACCGGGGCGCCTATCTCGCCGAGGCGCTGGCGCATTGCGGCGAATGTCACACGCCGCGCAACCTCGGCTTCGCGCTCGACAACCGCGAAAAATTCGCCGGCGCCCTGACGGCGGGCTGGCGCGCCTACAACATCACGTCCGACAAGGCCACCGGCATCGGCGCCTGGCGCGACGAGGATCTGATCGCCTATCTTTCGACCGGACACGCGGTGGGTCACGGCTCCGCGTCGGGGCCGATGGGCGAAGCCGTGGATCACAGTTTCAGCCAGTTCGCGCCCGAGGATATCAGTGCCGTGGTGGCCTATCTGCGCAGCGTGCCCCCGATCTCCTCGCCCGACCTGCCGGCGACCCTGGCACCGCCGGCGCCGGCATTGCACAAGGACGGCGGCACGCCTGATCCGCGGGGCAAGATGGTGTTCGAAGGCGGCTGCGTCAGTTGCCATGGCTGGACCGGCGAGAGTTCGATCTCGCCCTTTGCCACGCTCACCGGCGCCTGGGCGGTCAACGATCCCGCCGCCACCAACGTCGCGCAGATCGTGATCGCCGGAACCAGGCGGCAAAGCGAAGGCGCGCTCTCGATGCCGGCATTCGGCAATGCCTATTCCGATGTCGAGATCGCCGCGGTCGCCAATTACGTCACCGCGCGCTTCGGCAGCAAGGGATCGCATCTCACCGCCCAGGACGTGGCCGAGCTGCGCAAGCAGACGGCGGAGTAGCGGTTTCGCGGACACCCCACGACCGTCATACCCCGCGAACGGGTGATGACGACTGAATGTGTCGCGGGTGTTCGTATCCATCAGACAAGCGTCCGCGATCTCGCGGCGCGATTGCGCCCGGGCTATGCCTGAATTTTGGCCCTCCTCAGCAGAGGGCGCAGGGAATGCCGGGCGTCCGATGCGCCCGATAGCCGCGTGTGCAATGAGTGTGGTAGAACGCACACGCGTTAGTCAGGTCACACCGGGAACATCCGGCATTCCCCGCGCAGTGGTTTTACGGCTTATAACGCGCTCTCCCCGGTGACCGGGCTTTCTTGCCACCGTCGCCCGCGAAAATTGCTTCCCACGAACTTGACGCCAGCGTCGGGGCGTCAGGACCACACGCCTTCGCCGTCCGCCAGCCGCATCGCCCGTCATGCGCGCCGCCAGCGTCCACCGCATCCCGCTCCGCGTTTCGTGACATTGCGCAACGCTCCTCCGAGGAGCGGGATGGCTTTCGGATATAAGGTGATTTGCGCTTTCGGGAAATCAGAATATTTTTTCGAATGGGGCTAGACAGAGGGGTCGAGAAATTGTCCAAGTGATTTGCCCGTCGGGTCCGCAACGGAGCGCGCCTGCGCAAGATTGCAGGCAAGTTTCCTGATCCGCCACCGTGGTCGCCCGTGCTCTGCCGCAAAAGTCGGATCCTTTGCCGGTTCAACAACTTTCGCTGGCGAGCGATCGGGCGGTTTGAACCGCCGCTGGTCGATGTCCGTCTTTGGTCCGCTTGCAGACTCCAACCATGCACACCGCCATGACCGAAACGTGCCATAAGCGGTCATTCAACGATGGTGTCAGCGCGCAACGAAAACGTTCCGGAAATATTCAGCATGATGGCCTTGGCATTTTTGAGATTCACAACGAGTTCAAATTTCGTCAGGCAGATCGCCGGGCTTGTGCTACTAAAGGCGCGTCAGCACCATAGGCATCACAAATGAACATTCCGTTCCTCTTATGCGCGTTTATCACGACGGTGAGCGCAGTTATTAGCCTCGGATTTTCTGTTGCAGCGGCCTTCAATCCCGCAAACGAAGTCCGCAACACGGCGCTATACACCTGTGCGCGAAGTGTAGCCTTGGTAATAGTAAGTGCGGTCCCATTTCTGACAGGCTCAACTCCATGGCTATTGGCGATCGCTTGCAGCATGATCATCGTTCAGATCTGTGACGCCGCAATAGGAGTGGTAGTTAAGGATCGGATGAAGACCTTCGGTCCCGCCGGAACTGCGCTCCTGAATCTTGCAGCAGTAATCTGGTTGCTGAGCTAACTTTGCTCATGAGCGTCCCAGGTCGTCGCTGACTATTCCATTGCTGGCGTCAAAGCCCGAAGTCCCTGCCGTGCCGAACTCCTGAATTTCGCGCAACGGGAGCGACGGCGCTGTCCGTTTTGGTGAGGCGCTGATCTGCCTCCAGCGGAGTGACATACTATGAAGCGCCGAAGGAATACAGCGTAACCAAGTATCGTTACTGTCGTGAATGACCGTCCGGTGTTGGTCGATCCCGGTAGCCACCGCGCTGAAACATATCGAATTGCTTGCCGGAATTCACGCTTAGAGATTCCGCTTGCGGGCCGAGCGAGGCTGAACGGCGTGGTCAATAACCAAAGACCGCGATATCCAATGAGACCAAGAGCGTGATCACGCAGGCTCAACAAGAGTTTACGTCGAGGCTCGTGCAGAACGTGCGTTATCCCCTATCTATCATGGAGGAGGATGAAGCTATGAACACGATTAAACTGGCGATGGCCGTGCTCGTGGCCGCAGGGGTTGCTGCTACCCCGTTTGCTGCGCAAGCGAAGAAGTACAGGCACATCAGGCACTATCAGACGTCCACGTCCGGCCCCTATCCGCTGGCCGGAGTGTCGGTACCGCGAAACGGTGGCTATGGTACATCCGGAAATCCGGTTGGAACTGTCACGGCTCCGTCAATAGGCACATACAGTTGGCCTTCGGTGGGAGTCACAAACGCGGTTCCCACCTGGAGCAACACCACTCCCGCCGTTCGCTAAAGCGCGATGAGATTAGGTTGAATCGTCATCGCGCAGTGCGCTTGGATCAACGATAGCTGAAAGGGAAGTGTACGGGCCGCCGGCGCGAGCGCATCGATGCTGGAAAGCGCCCGTAAAATCGACAGAAAAGCGCACCACCGATCGCTCGACAACCAGGAAGAGTGCGACATCCCCGTGCTTGCGCCGCTGTTTGAGTTTGCACTCGACGTCTCAGTTGGGTCAAAGGGCGAAATGCTCGCCGGGAAGCGCGGTAGGGACGATCATTGCTGACCGCCCCCCGCCCAAATCCGTGCAGGCGGGATTCCCGCACACGGCTCCTACCTTGGGTGCATGACGGCAAAACGCCTATCGGGATATGGGTGAAGGATGCGCGGTTGGGGGAGCCAGTCGGCGGCTAGCCCATGCATTCGCTGCCACGAGAAGCGGTCCTTCTGGCTACGCCGCCGCAGCGTGCGCAACCAGATGCGCTTCACATAATAGTAGAATGCTCTCAGTGCAGGGCCGTTGGTCGGCACGGCATGATAAGCGAAGAAGCCTCTGACCACCTGCTTGAGCCAAGCCCCTTGCTCGGGGATAGGCTCGTGCATGCGCCGTCGCAATTCCTCCTTGATCCTCCTGAGCGTTGCCTGCATGCGATCGCGCCGTGTTGTTCTTTTGACAAGGAACTGTCCACGGCTGTTGCGTTCACAGATGAAGGTAAAGCCAAGAAAGTTGAAGGTCTCCGGTTTTCCGAGCCCGCGATGAGCGCGTCGTTCCGCCGCAAAGCGGCCGAACTCGATCAGGCGAGTCTTGTCCGGATTGAGCGACAGCGAGAACTCCTCGAACCGCTTGCGCATATCGTCCCAGAAGCGCCGGGCGTCCCCCTCGTGCTCGAAGCCGACGACAATGTCATCAGCATACCGCATGAGGATCATGTCGCCCGTGGCCTCGTGCCGTCGCCAGCGCTCGGCCCAGAGGTCGAACACGTAATGCAGGTAGACGTTGGCGAGCAGCGGTGAGATTACCGATCCCTGCCCCGTTCCCTTTTCACTGACCGTGACAACCCCGTTCTCTAGGACACCCGCCTTCAACCACTTCTGGATCAGGCGGATAATGCGCAGATCGCCGATGCGGTGCTCCACGAATCGCACCAGCCAGTCTTTGCTGACTGAGTCGAAAAAGGAGGCCACATCTGCGTCAAAAATGAAGTTCACTCGCCTGCTCGTGATCCCGACAACCAGCGCATCCAGCGCATTGTGCTGACCTCGCTTGGGTCGGAACCCGTAGCTGAACCCGAGGAAGTCTTCCTCGTAGATGGCGTTCAACACAGCTGCGGTCGCTCTCTGGACGATCTTGTCCTCGAGTGCCGCAACCGCCAACGGACGCTGTTTCCCATCAGCCTTCGGTATGTATGTCCGGCGTGATGGCAGTGCCCGGTATGCTCCCCGATGAACCCGCTCATGCAGATCAGTGAGGTTTCGGTCAAGGTCTGCTTCGTAGGTCGGCCACGTCAGTCCATCCACCCCAGAGGCGGCATCGCGTTTGAGCGCGAAGAACGCTATCCGCAGGCAGTCGATACTGATGTGGTGGAGGAGTGCAGTGAGCTTCCCCTTCTTCCGTTGCCTTGCGGCTTGCCGTACGCGCTCCAGCGCCTGTGCCACGCGCTCCCGTCCCTGTGTCCGGTGCGTGCTTTGCCGGCGCGCGTTCCCCTTGGCCCCCGCCCTTGGCTCCACCGGCTCCGCTGCGGTCGGGACCGCTTTGTTCGTCGGCTTCACAGCTACTATGGCAGAGTCTGACTTCTCACGACCGTGCATCATCGGCTACGGCTCCTCACCTTCCCGATGCGGACCGGCGGCTGTTGCCGAACGGTCGATCGCGAGATCTCCCGGTTCCCGCGCAAGGAGCGTCTGCACATGCCAGGGTCTCTGACCACGCCGGGTCGTCCTGGCGCTCGCGATGACGCGCCCAGACGTATTGCCTTCCACGATCTGCACGGTGTCGGCACCCAGAATAGGAATCTTTCGCGGCTCGATGGCTGGCCTATGCGCTCCCCTGTCAACGCTTCGCCGAAACCCTCGCGGGCAACTGCGCATGACTCGGGGCCGATGTGGATCGCTACTCCCTCATCGTAAGAGACTTGCACTCTCTACTCCTTGCCGGTCTCCCGGCGCTTCGTAGATGTTTTCCGCTTCGGCCCCAACAGCGGACATTGCTCAATAGGTGCGGCATGTCCGTTCGGTGCCACATCCAGACATGTGCCAGTTACTCGATCACCTCATCGGCGCTGGACAGCAGTGTCGGCGATACATCGAGACCAAGCGATTTGGCAATTTTCAGATTTAGTACAAGCTCGAATTTGGTGGGCTGTCCGACTGGCAGGTCCGCGAGGCTTGGATCAGGCGTATACGCGCAACCCAAGGCGATATTGGCGCAGAATAGCAAATAATTGGCACGTTACAACAAGCGCATTTCTGACCTCTCTTGCTATATCTCCCTGCGATTCCAGCCTGCTGGCTCTCGGAGTGTACAATCGTGCTGCGGCGTTTGCAGTGCTCCCAACGCGTTTTAGGATTTCCAAGGTTTGATCAAGAACAACACGCCCGACAGGACGTTTACTGAACTGCGAATTGCGAGTGCTTACGTCAAACTCTCGCGCATTCCGGAGGACAGCTCAGAAGCGTCGGTTTCGCTCGCCTCGATTGGAACCCGCGAGATCAGCATGTTTCGAGGGCCGGAGGCCGGTTGTGACCGCATGCCACTGTTTTGGCTGGAGCTGTTCGATCACAGCACGAAAACTTCTATCGACAGCTTCAGTTGCCACGAGATCAAAGAAGCTGTGGCGATGTTCGATGATTTCATATCGCAGGCAGGTCGTTTGAACGGACCCGGGCCGGGCATTGCGGAAACGCAGAGCTGAATGAATTCTATACTTGGCTCGGGCTATCCGACCAGCACGATCGTCGCGGCCCCGGAGGGGGCCGTTCGACATCGATCGGGACCGAGTTTCCGATGATTGGTCTAGTGCTTGTGACCCACGGGCGCCTTGCCCACGAATTCAGCGCGGCGCTCGAACATATCATGGGCCGCCAAGAGCAAATGGAAGCCATCACAATGGGAGCCAACGATGACCCTGATTTGTGTCGAATGGCGATCATTGAGGCGGTGAATCGCGTCGATAGCGGTGACGGCGTTGCCATTCTCACCGACATGTTCGGTGGCACGCCGTCTAATTTTGCTATTTCTTGCATGAGCCGTCCAAATGTGGACGTGCTCGCAGGAATCAATCTTCCCATGCTGGTCAAGTTGGCGAAGGTGCGCCAGGACCGTTCCCTGCCGGAGACTATCGACATGGCCCAGGAGGCCGCTCGCAAGTACGTCACCATCGCCAGCAGCGTGCTTGCCCGCAAATGAGGAGGGACGCTCCAGAGGAGTCTCGTATCATGTGGCGGAACCCGACCATGACGCGAGACGATTTGCTTCTGCGAATTGTGGACTGCTGGGTTTGCGCTCTTTTCGGTGCGGCGCTCTGGGCACTATTGACGCTTTGACGGCTACGAGCCGAAATGTAGCTAGTATCCTGAATCTGAAGTTCGGCGGACTCCAGGGTTACGGACGAAAGAAACGACGCGAGGCCGATGTGAGTGCAAAGCGCCCTATGCTCACGGGGTTAAACGAAATTGGCGCGGCGTCATACCGGTCCAACGTTTGAACGCGTGGGTGAAAGAGCTGACCTCGCCATACCCCAACAGCCACGCTATTTCGGAAACCGGCAGATCGCGCTCGGCAAGATAACGCTTTGCAAGAGCAGCTCTTGTCTCATCCAATATTTCCGCAAACGCCACACCCTCATCGTGAAGCTTGCGTGACAGCGTTCGCCTGCTAAAGGCGAGCTTTTGGGCGACGTTCGATGCGCTGGCTTTGGCATGTGGGAGCAGCTGCGGCAAGACTCTCTCGACGGCCGATCGGATGGAGGCGCGCTCTTGCGGACAGTCGGCAAGCGCTTCTTCCGCGTATCGCAGTAGCATATCGTTCAAGTAGTTGTCAGAGCCGACAATGGGCAGGGATGCTACGGGTGCCGGAAAAATTATCTCGTCGCTAGCAGCGCCAAATTCAACATCGCATCCGAAAAAGCTCCTCATTTCCGCGGGCGTTTCCTCACGTCGATGTCTGATCCTCAAATGGCGCGGTGCCAGCCTGGTATCTGTCACTTGCCTGCAGATCCGCACCAACGTCACCAGCCAGAACTCGATCTGATGCCGGTCTGACTGCCTGTCGACGTCGACATAGTCGAGCGCTATTGCGGCCGCTCGATCGTCCAGCTTCACGTTAAGGCGGACGCCCTCATTCATTATCGTGCAGTATCGCTTACCGTTCAGCAGGGCATCGGCAAGTCGTTCCGATGATGCGATCACATAATAAACTAGCCCGATTTCGCGGAAATCGAAATTGCGAGCGAGGTGAAACCCGAGAAGTCCATCCTGAAGTTCTTCTGACGCCAGTTCGAGGATCCTGATTTGCTTGGGCACTTCAAGCCTTATGGCGTCATCGTTGACCTGCTCGGGCCTCGCCCCTACCTTGGCCAGAACGGCTGCCACGTCCTTGCCAAGCTCGCGCAGCCGCGCGCATGCGAGCCGTGCAATACCGCCGGTGGCGCTTGGTATCGAGCAAAATCCGTCGTGTGTTCCGGAGCGCATGAGTTGGCAGAACAGTTCGGTTCAGATTCCGCGACGAACTTAAGCCTAGGCGAATGTTAACGAGGGTCCAAGCGTCTTATGTCTGAATTGGGTCAAAACCGGTCCTGACGAAACGGAAACCGGATTCCGAAATACCCTTGAGAGCAGACATTCTCGGTGCTCGTCGGCATGTCTCAAAGGGTAGAGTCGAGGATGGGCGCGGTAGCTTGGGCCATTCGGCAACGCTCCGTTTCCCATCCCCGCTCATCGAACCGGACGTGCCCGATTAAGGCATCCGGCTCTCCGACTGGTTTCACCGTGAGGCACACAGAGAGCAAACTAACCGCACGCGGCTTCGGTGCGGTGAGTAACTCTCCTTCGCCCCTCGACACAGCAATCTCCGGCGGCTCCTGTCTTTGATGGTGTTTGCAGGCTCATCGCCAATCACCACGACCTAGCCATCTTCGAAAGCGCACCAGAAGTCGGGGCCCTTTCCTCAGCCAGCATTACCCGGCTTCAACGGTCATACGACCCCGTCCGACTCCCGCCATGGCCGCCGCCTTTCGCGACGTTGAGGCCGCTACCCTCGCCCTTGACGGGTCTCCCCCGATTACCCGAACCACCTTTCCGACGTGCCGTGCCCACTACCCCGGCGGATCAAGCGGGTGCGCGTGTCGATTGCTTCCCCGCTCATACAGCCTTCCCCAAATGGCAGGAGGGTCGGCATCCGCATTGTCACTTTCGAGGCCTGCTCAGGCTTCACTCACGTTACGGCCCGCCGGATTGCTCAACCGCCTAAAGCGGCCTTTGTCACGAGGCTCCAGCCCTGCCGGTTACCCGGCCGAACCGCTCGTCAGCTACCAGATCAATCGACAACTCTCTGGGTGGAATCTTCCTCCACTAGTGATCCGCGCCTTCGGGGCGCACTGCCAACAGCGGACGAGGCCCAAAATTGGAATGGGAGACTTTTTCGTCAGAGATCCAGCAGCGGTTCGCCTCGCGCCTCGTTTTGTGAACGTGAAGTCCTGTGGGGTAGAGGTCGGCGAGCCGCGACACGCCCAAGGCCGATTCGGTTGTCGCGTTAATCCACCTCTCCAACACTTATTTCTCAATAGGTGGATGGATTGTCTCGTTTTGTGCTTTTGGCACCGCCTCCATTAACAGCGCGAGCGCCTTGCTGAAGCCTGCGGCGCCGGCAGATTCGCCTCGGTAGTGCCCGAGACGCACCACGACGAGATCGTGCGAGGGAATCATCAGAGTCGTCTGCCCGCCAGCGCCCGACATGTAATAGGAATCGCGCGGGACTGGATATCGCCCGTCGCCGTTGAGCCAAAAGAAAGCTCCATAGATCGGCCGATTGTCCGCGGCCCAGGCCGGCGCAAGCGTGCTGACGAATTTGGTATAGCCCTCTGGGAGAATGCGCTCACCGTTCCAGACGCCACCCTGAAGAAAGAGGTTGCCAAGCCGCGCCCAGTCGCGCCCGGAGCCAACCTCATAACCTTGCCCCAAAAAATTTCCGAACGGATCAGTTTCGAGCACCATGGTACGGATGCCGAGCTTGTCGAACAGCACCCGCTGAGGAAATGAGAGATATTCGTCGCCGCTTTTTTCAACACCGAGCCGGATCAGATAGCTGATCAGGACCGGATCGGTGTTGTGATAGCGTCCGACGGTGTTGGGAGGCCATTGCAATGGCCGTGTCGCCGCGTAATGAAAGGAATCGATGCCGCCGGTATAAAGGTAAACGTGATCCGGATAAGGTCCCGTTGGGTCATAATCCGGGTCCTGGGGCGCCTTGATCCGAAGCCCGCTCGACATGTGAAGGATATCTGCAATGCGTATTTTGGCGCGCGGGTCGCCGGGCGTTTGCCATTCAGGGATCGGTGCCGGCTGGTCCAAATCATAGACGCCGTCTTTGACCAGAATCCCAAAGAGTGTTGCCGTAACGCTCTTGCCCATGGACCAGCCTTCGAGCGGCGTCTGCGCCGTAAGACCTTCCGCGTAGCGCTCGGCAATGAGCCGGCCTTTCCACGTCACAACGAACGCAGCGGTCAATCCTTCGGCCGGCTCGAACGCTGCATTCACGGCAGCTTTGAGCTTTTCGGCGTCGATCTCTGTCGGCAGTGGCTCCTGCGGTAGCATGTCGCCCATCGGCCACAGCTGGGTCGCGGGATCGGGCAATCGGCTATTAACGGCGACCGGCTTGAAATTCATGGCGCTCTCCCCTAACGGGAGTGTGACGCAACCTTGGCTCCCGAGATATGTGGCGGTACGAGTCACGCCATTAGGGAGCGTGACGTGGACCGCCTTGTTGGCGCGATCGATCACCGGCTTGCCGAGCTTCGCGCGCTCTCCGTAGGGCGCAGTGAAAAACCCGACATTTTCGGCCGCGAAATCGGGCGCAAGGCCGGTCATGAATACAGCTGAGCACATGACCTTTGCAAATCCGGCGGCATGATGCGTCAGGGGATCGCCTGGCGGCGGCACATAGGACGTATCGAGCTCAAACGATTTCGCACGGGCGATGAGCGTGTCTTTGGTGGGAGCCTGCGCGGCCGCCGCCGTAACGGTGAGGGCCACAAGAATCGACACCAGAAGATTCTTATTCATGATTGCCTCCCGCGGTAAACGGTAATCGTTTGGTCCAATTGCTGCGCATAGACACATCAATATGCCATAACGCGCATCTGGGTTAGAGTATGGGCCAGCACCGCGCATTATATCAGATCGGCGGGATCAGTCCGGGGCAGAAGAACGATTTCACAACCGCTCGGCCGTTGGCCAGGCCCGCGACTTCCGTTCCTGGTCAAATTCGTCACTTTGACCGAGCGCCGCTCACTTCCGGTCTTCGCCGATTAGCGGACATTGCCCAATGCAGTCGGCATGTCTCAAAGGTGCCATGAACGGAAATGCCCGGTCATTCGATAATCTTGCCGCGCGCAGTGATTGCCCCTCTCATGGCACAAAAAAAGCCCCCGCCGAAGCCGGGGCAAGATGTCAAGCGACAGGGGTATTGAATAGCACTAACCACGTTTCGCCGCGCCGGAATGGCGCAACCGTTCACCTCATATCAGATCAGCCCCACGATCACAGCAATGACCACGGGTGCGATGATCACAAGATACGGCCATAGCCGAAATATCACTTGGTCAATGTCTCGGCTGCGATCTTCTTCTTAAGTGTTTCGCAGGTGTCCCGAACCTCTGTTGTCATCAACGAGACGGCCTCGATCTGCAGGAAGTAACGCTTGCCCTGGTCGCGATAACCTGCGGCCAACTCCTTGATTTCGGCGACCACGTCATGGACGCCTGCCACCATCGCCTCGCATTTCTTGGCGGCTTCCTGTAGTTCTGTTCCGAGGGCCTCGATCTCCTTCACCGCCGCTTCGTATTCGCGCACCACGGCCTCGGCCGACAGCTTGCCAACCTCGTTGACGCCGTTGCGGTGCTCGACGTAGTCCGGCATCGGTGAGAGCGGCCGAACGGTGCCGCGCGGCCGATGTGGACCCACCGTGTTGTTGATTTCGCGCTCCAACTGGTCCAACGCAAATGGGGCACGGGTGAGGATTTCTGCACTAACACTCATACGGACGCTCCATAAGTTGTTACGACAAATGGAGTTTAGCAACGTCAATAGATTTGTCTCGCTTTTCCACAACTTTGAACAAAGGTATTGTGCACTGCACCACAGCAACCTTCCACATATGTCAAAGTTAGTTGCTGGCATTCCAAACCACAGCTCATCATGCCCACAGCGCCATTACGTCGTGGCCAGTGCTGCCTTCTCAACAGGATCGGCATGTCCGTTCGGTGCCAACTTCGGAGGCTTTTCAAGAATGACGTCTGCGACGCCAGTCGCGAGCATCTCTCGTTACAGACGTAACGCGATAATCCGGTAAGGCAATCGCGCTGCAATATTCTCGGTGCTTACTGAGCCTCGAAAGCCGGACGTGTGCGGTGGTGCGACCAGGCATGCATGCCAAGGGGGCAAACGAGCGCTAATGGAGGTTCGATATGTCTCGTCCAACGGATCAACTCGACAATTCGCATACCAAGCCCCTCCAGATGGAGCATCACGAACATATTAGTTCGGACCGATCACAAACTGACGGGCGGCCGGGAAACTCAGAGAGCCAGGCAAGGCAGTTCCTGCCGAACAGCCTGATCGCGAGCCAGCGAAAAGCCCGGTCGAGCCTGGTGCGAAGATTCGTTCAGGCCCAAGATGAGCGGGCGAAGCAACGCACCCGGCGCTGGCTCGGCAGAATCAATAACGAGCAGTTTTTAGGCTTTGGCCTGACACCGGAAGACATTGCCCTTCTGCGCGGCTCACGCAGTGCTGGCAAATTCGTTTCGACGCTTTTGTCCGTGCCTTCACCACCCGGTTCATGGTTTTAGAGCATGGGACTAACGACACATACTCTGTTACGCAATTCATAAATCTGGGAGGCGGCCTTGAAGCTCTCGCTGTTTTCCGTCCAGGACCATTATCCCGATGGCGCCCGCACCGTCCCCCAGTTCTACAAGCAAGTGATCGATCAAGCCGTGCTTGCAGAAGAACTGGGATATGCCGCGTTCTTTTCCGCGGAGCACCATTTTCATCCCTATGGCGTGGTTCCGAATCCCACCGCTTTGCTCTGCGCGATTGCCCAACGCACGACACGCATCAGACTCGGAACGGCAATCTCGATCCTTACATTTCACAATCCGAGAACGGCAGCCGAGATTTTTGCGATGGCGGATATCCTTAGCGATGGCCGTTTCGTGCTCGGCGCCGGCTCCGGCTATCTCAAACATGAGTTCGAAGGATTCGATGTCGACCCAGCTGAAAAACGCGATCGTTTCGACGAGTGCCTCGCAATCGTGGAGCGCCTTCTGTCTGGCGAAAGGGTGACCTGCCACGCCAAGTTTAACCGCCTGGACGTGGTGAAATTGAATGTCGAGCCGATCCAGAGGCCGGTGCCGCTTTACGTGGCCATTCTCCGCAAGGAGGCCGCCTACCACGTCGGCTTGCAGGGACGAGGACTTTTGACGGTGCCATACGGCTCGCTCGATCATGTCGACGAAATCGGTTCGCTGGTGTCGGAATTTCGCCGCGGCCGAACCGATGCTGGCAACGAGGCCGTCGCTCTTCCGCAAGCGCTTGGCGACAACGTCGTATGCCTCCATACCCATGTCGCCGAGACCGACGCCGCGGCACGCAAGGAGGCGAGCGGACCGTTTGACCTCTATGTCGAGACCCGGCTGTATGCGAAGAAAATGGTCTATGACGATATTCTCCGAAGCGGCATTCATCTTTTTGGGTCGGTCGAGACCGTCACGAAGAAGCTTTGCGCGCTCGCCGACATGGGCGTGGATCACGTCATGACCATGCAAAACTTTGGCAACATGGCGCCCGCCTACGTGACGAACTCGATGCGCCTGCTGGCGGAGCGGGTGATGCCTCAAGTTCGGCAGCGCCAAGCTAGCCGGTCGTTGCGGGGCGTCGCTTAGCAAATCCGGATGGCGCCGATGTTCGATGCGCGTGAATTGCGCAGAAGTTTGGCGGCGTTTGCAACAGTCGTCGCCATCGTCACGACGACCGATGGCAGATCAGATCATTGGAGTGAGCCGAGTCAAAATGCCCAGCGAAGCGCAACGATATCGCGGCGCCCGTCAGCCGGTATTCCTGACCGCTTCAGCCAGCATGGCGTAAAGCTGGCCCTTGGTGAATTCCTTGGTGAACTCCTTGGGCTGCCGCTTCGCGCGCTTGCGTGAAGACATCACCTTGTCCGCCGGGCGGGCACAGGCCGCCAGCTGCGATGGCCTCGTCTTCGGTTCTTGCCTGATCCTGGGTTTTGCGGTTGGCGGCTTGTGGCCGCGCTTCAGGCCCAGACGAGTGAGCTTGGCGCAGACCGCGTTACGGCTATATCCGAGACGGCGCGCGATCTGCTCGGCGCTCTGTCCCGACGTCCAGAGCTTTTGGAGCAGTGCTACTTCTTTCGCATCCCAACTCATGGGAGATACTTATACGCCGATTGCCGTCGCTAGGCTAGTCGTTGCTCGCAACACTGATCCTGTTGCCCGCCTCAGTGCCCGCTTGGTAAAAAACAAACTCTCGCGCGCCGGTCTGCTCGCACTCCTCCGAGCGGTTAGACCGCCAAAGCGGATCGCCTATTCGATCAGTTCGTCGGCAAGCGATAACAGGTTGGGTGGAATCTCCAGACCCAGCGCCTTCGCTGCCCTGAGATTGATGACGAGCTCGAATTTGGTGGGCTGCTCCACCGGAAGGGTGGCAGGCGACGCGCCTTTGAGAATCCTGTCGACATATTCCGCTGCCCGCCGGCTCAACTGACTCTGGTCCGTTCCATACGAGATCAATCCGCCGGCCTGCGCATATTCTCTCGGACCATAGATCGCGGGCAACCGAGCTTTGGCGGCGAGGTCGGTCGTTTGCCGGATGGCGCTCAACAGCACGGGATCCTCGAGCACCAGCATGCTGGCTGCCCCCGATCTGATCGCCGCGTCGATGGCCGCCGGTATCTGGTCGACGGTTCTTGCGTCGAGAACCGCGAACGGCAGTCCCATCGCGGTGGCGGCGGTCTTGATCTGCTGGAGTGCTAGCGCGGTGTAAGGGGTGTCGGAATTTCCCAGTACCGCAACGGGCTTTTTCCCGGGGATGAGGTCCTCGAGGAACTGCAGCTTCTTGGCGGCGATGTCGCTCGCCTGCCCGCTCATGCCGGTGACGTTTCCGCCTGGCTGACTCAGGCTCGCGACGAGGCCGGCGCCAACGGGATCTCCGACCGACGTGAAGACAATCGGGATGCTGTGGGTCGCGGCAATCGCAGCCTTCGGTGCGAGCGTGCCAAATCCCGTAATCAGCACGTCCGGACCGGCGCGGACGAGTTCCGCGGCGAGCTGGGGCAACCGTTCCGCCCGCCCATCGGCCGACCGGTAATCCCAGATCATGTTCTTGCTTTCGCGGTAGCCGAGCTCCTCCAGCCGTTGCAAGAGCGGCTTTGCGAAGGTCGAGTCCTCGCCGGCAAGCAAGGCGAGGTAAGCGATCCGGTATTGCCTGCCCGCCTGCTGCGCCCGAACCGCCAACGGCGGCAAGACCGGCAGAGCCGCCACACCACCGACAAGTCCGATAAACTGCCGCCGTCTCATACCGCCCCCGAGCAAGGATCATAAAACGTCATCCTAGCTTCCGAAGCGGGTTTTCTGAAGGGGTCTGACACCACGCCCGGCGGATCATGCGAGGGCGCGGCTCATTGGAGCCATTTGCGCCTTCGCGAAAGAGTGATTTTATGCAACACAGTTCTTCAGCTGCCGGTCGGTCTCGCGCGCCAAACGCTGGACCCAGCCATGCGGTGGCCCCTCTTCACGCGACTGTTGCTGGAGGCTTCTTTGACGCCTCCATTAGTCGCCGCGATGGACATCTGGATACAAGCCCCGTGCCGAAGCCTCCTTCTTTCTCGCCCACCAGCCGCGGACAACTTAATCCGCGCGCCCAATTGCTCGAACGCGCGGCGCTTGCGCTGCGGGCGCGACGGTTCGCCGAGGCCGAGCAACTCGCCGCTGAGGTCCTGAGGGCGAACCGGACCGACACCGCCGCCGCGTCGATGCTGGCCCGGGCTCTGCTCGCTCAGAACCGCGGTGAAGAGGCGATCGCGCCGCTCGAAAAGGCCGCGCGCCGCACTGGCGATCCGGATATCGAAATGCTGCTGGGGGCGGCGCTGGGCAGCGCCGGACGCCGCGAGGAGGCGATCGAACAATTGCGCCGCACCACGGCGCGGCGCCCGCCATTCCTGCCGGCCTTCCAGGAGCTCGCCGGCCAACTTGCCAAGGCCGGACGCGTCGACGAGGCCATCGCCGTGGTCGAAAGCGGCCTTGCATCGGCGCCGGAAGCCATCGATCTGCAATTGGACCTTGCGCGCCTGCACCTCTCCCGCAACGCGCGCAGCAAGGCGCGTGCGGTCCTTTTGAAGGCGCGCGAGTCAGCGCCCGGTCGCCCCGACATATTGACGGCGCTCGCGCGCGTGCTGCTGCTGGAGGGCGACTATGCCGCCGCCGCCGACGCCTACCGGCACGCGCTGGCGCACCGTCCTGACGATGCCATGACCCGCGCCGATCTCGCCGCATGCCTTCTGGAAATGGGTCAGCGCGACGCCGGCGAGGCCAATTTGCGTTCGGCGTTTCGCAGCGGACCCCAGCTACTCGGTCGAGCCACCCACGCACTCGCGGCTTCGTCGCACGGCCGTTTCTTCTTCCGCCCGAGCGCGGTTGCGAAATTCCTGCGGGGCGAGCCAGGCTGAGCCTGGTTACGCCCGGAATTTCCGCCGGTACAGTCCGGGCTCGAGACTGATCGCCTTCGTCAGTTCGTGCACCCGCTGCGTCTCCTCGGCGGTGAACGGCGCGGTCTGCGTGACCCAGTTTTCCCGCTTCACCGGCAGGCACTGCGCGACCGGCGTGCCCTTTGGCAGCACGCCGCTGAAATTCATGTCGTGCCAATGCGCCGGGAAATGAATCCAGCTGTTGCGAAAACGGTCGCAATCGACCATCCCGCTCAGCGTGGTGAATGGCAGATCAAAACGATTGAGCGGATGGGTGAACAACAGCGAATAGCCCTCCGGCGCCTCGATGCTCCACAAATTGAGAAACTTGATCAGGAGTCGGTCGGGCTCGAACAGCGGCGTGCCGGTGACCTGGCTTGCGTCGTGGAATCCGATCGGCGAACGCGGAAACTCGAGCGATCCGCCGGGCGGAAGGTCATTGTCCCAACTGATGGCGCCGTTCTCGACCCTGAGATCGCAGATCAGCGGCATCAGGAACCCGCTGGTCATGGCATCGACGAACGGCGGACAGCGCTTGACCGTATCCTCCTCGCGCATATTGACCGCGTTGAAGGCCTGCGTCGGCATCGCCTTCAGCCAGCCGGGAAGGCCTAATGTCGCCGGTATCGGCGGCGGAATCTTTCCCTCGAGTTCCGCCGGGCAGCGGAATTTGAGCGTCAGTGGTTCGTTGTTGTCGGACAAGGTTCTCGCTCTCGGTTGGCTTGCCGTTCCGCCGCTTCCACGCGCCGTCTAGCATGCTCCAGGGCGCTCGCGAAGGCAGCGGCGCTCGATCGCGTCCCTCAGGCCGCCGTCTACGTCACCCAAAACCGCGGCAGCGTCGGCTCCAGCCTTCCGCCGATCCGCACCGGCGCGATTTTCTGCGCGAGCCCGGTTGCGTCGTCGGTCTCGACCGCGACGCCGCTGAGCGTCGCCGCACCCAGCGCCGGCTCGAACCGGCCCGAGGGAATGCCCGTCGTAAAGCGCCGCAGCGGCTCTTCCTTCTGCATGCCGATGATCGAATCGTAATCGCCGGTCATGCCGGCATCGGTCATGTAGGCGGTGCCGCCGGGCAGGATCTGATGGTCGGCGGTCGGCACATGGGTGTGGGTGCCGACGACCAGCGAGGCGCGGCCGTCGCAGAAGAAGCCGATGCCCTGCTTTTCGCTGGAAGCCTCGCCATGGAAATCGACCACGATAGCGTCGGCGGCCTCGCGCAGCGGGCAGGCTTCGAGTTCGCGGTTGATGACGGCGAAGGGGTCGTCGAACGGCGTCATGAAGACGCGGCCGATGCCGTTAATGACGAGCGCGCGCCGGCCGTTCTTGGTATCGACCAGCGCGGTACCGCGGCCCGGCGTGCCCCTCGGAAAATTGGCGGGGCGAACCAGCCGCGGCGCGCGCTCGATGAACACCAGCGCCTCGCGCTGGTCCCAGGAATGATTGCCGAGCGTGACCGCGTCGGCGCCCGCATCGATGAATTCCTGGTAGATCGCTTCCGTGATGCCGAAGCCGCCGGCGGCATTCTCGCCGTTGACGATGACGAGATCGAGGCGGAAGTCGCGGATCAGGCCAGGCAGATGGTCGGAGATGGCGGTACGCCCGGCCCTGCCGACGACGTCGCCTACGAAAAGAATGCGCAACTCATGAACTCCGGAAATCGAACGCTTTCTTTTCCGTTAGCACATAATCCAGCGGCACGTCGTGCTGCAGTGCCGGCACCGTTGCCACTTCCTGGCCCGAGAAGGCGAGGCCGATGGCGGCAAAACCCCTCGATTTGTGCAGGTTCGCCAGCGTGCGGTCGTAATGCCCGGCGCCATAGCCGATTCGGTGGCCGCTGCGGTCGAACGCCGCCAGCGGCACCAGCACGATGTCAGGCACGACCTCGACTGCTGCCGGCGACGGCTCGAGAATGCCGAGCGATCCCGGCAGCAGCCTGTCGCCTTCATGCCAGATCCGAAACCGCAGCGACTGGCCGCGTTGCGTGATCACCGGCAACGCCAGCCGCGCGCCCTTGGCCGCGAGTGCCCGCATCAAGGGGGTCGGGTCAAGCTCGCTGCGAATCGGCGAATAGCCGGCCACGACGGCGCCGGCCACGAGTTCAACCGGCAACCCGCGCCGCGCGATGGCTTGCGCCGCGGCCGCGCGTTTGGTTTCGCTTAACGAATCGCGCACCGCCAGCGCGGCGGTACGAAGTTTGGCCTTTGATGGGGGCTCGGTGGTACGGGACATGCGGGCCACATTCACTGCCGCCGCCCGCTTCGCTCTCACCGCCCTCCTCGCTGTCATCGCCCGCGAAGGCGGGCGATCCAGTATTGCAGAGGCGCATGCGATAGAAGCGCGAAGCCGCGGCGTACTGGATACCCCGCTTTCGCGGGGTATGACGGGGAGTGCTGGGTGAGAAGCAACTCGGCAACACAGAAACAGGCAAGCAGAAAAACAAAAGTGCGAAGCCGCGATGGCCGTTGGAGCGCTCGATCCCGGAGTTCCCTACGAAAGTAGGTGGGCACCATATGACCGGATCCACGGACCCGGCCAGGGACAGTTCCCGGAAGGATCGATAAGGCCCCGGGGATATATGGCTCCTGACGCGCGACACAGCTTCGCAGGGCCAATGTAACCACGGTTATCCCAAACCGCCAGCGCTAACGCCCGGCTTGGTCAACCAATCGCGACCCCGCCGCCGATGGTGCGATTGAGCACCTGGGTGGTGCGTTCGATGCGGTCGGCAGCCGAATTGAGCGCGTTGGCCACCGCGACCTGCGTGGCACGGGCGCGATCGGCTGCGGCGGTGCGGACGCCGCGCAAGGCTTCGAGTTCTTCTTCGAGCTTGCGGATGTGCGGGCCGGTATCGAGCAATTCGTCGCACACCGTCAGCGCCGCCATCACGACCAGGCGCGCATCGCCGATCTCGCCGAACTTGCCGCGCAGGCTCTGGATGCGCGATTCGAGGCTCTCGGCGAGCTTCAACAGCCGAACCTCCTGGCCTTCCTCGCAGGCCATCCGGTATTGCCGGCCGTTGATGGTGACGTTGATGTGGCTCATGAATCTTCTCCGGCGTGGAGTACCGAACGGATGGTGCCGATCGCCGCGTCCAGCCGGTCGGCGATCTCGCGATTGACGCGCTCGAGCCGGCGCGATTTCACCAGCGAGCCGTCGAGTTCGTCGGCGAGCCGCGAGCGATCCGCACCCAAGGCCTGGATCCGGCTCGCCAGCTCGTTTTCGTCGCGATCGGCTTCGCGGCGCCGCTCGACCGCGCTTTCCAGCGCCTCGAGCGCTGCCATCAGCCGCCGCGTCGCGACGTCAATATCGGCCGATGAGGGCTCAATGTTGCCCGAACCGTTCGCGGGGCGATCACTCATGCGTCAACGCGCACCTCCAATTGAAGCCTGGACGAAGCAGCCGCACCCGGAAAATTACCGGTTCGGCAAGCGTTTAGACGATGAAATTTACGTGGCAAGCGAGGCAAGCGCAACGCCGGTTGCAAGCTATGCACCGCTAAGCAACTTTTCGGGCCCGAGCCGCGTTTCATTGCCTTGGACTCCCGGAACCGAGATGCTATCCAGCCTTGACTTCCCGTTGCCAACAACGCTTGCGCGGAGGCCGTTCGCCATGCGGCGGATCGCCACCAAACAGCTCATTTCAGGCGGATTTTCAACATGACGCGCGTCGATCATTCCCGCATGGCCAATGCGATCCGCGCACTGGCCATGGATGCTGTCGAAAAGGCGAATTCCGGCCATCCCGGCCTGCCGATGGGCGCCGCCGACGTCGCCACCGTGCTGTTCACGCAGTTTTTAAAGTTCGACGCGTCGGATCCCCGCTGGCCCGACCGCGACCGTTTCATTCTTTCGGCCGGGCACGGCTCGATGCTGCTCTATGCGCTGTTGTACCTGACCGGCAACAAGGACATGACGATCGAAGAGATCGAGAACTTCCGCCAGCTCGGCTCCAAGACCCCCGGTCACCCGGAGAATTTCATCACTTCCGGTGTCGAGACCACCACCGGCCCGCTCGGCCAGGGCGTCGCGTTCTCGGTCGGCTCCGCGCTGGCCGAGCGGCTGCTGGCGGCCGAATTCGGCGACGATATCGTCGACCACTACACCTACGTGCTGTGCTCCGACGGCGATCTGATGGAGGGCGTCAGCCATGAGGCGCTGGCGCTCGCCGGCCATTTGAAGCTCAGGAAGCTGATCTTCCTGTACGACGACAACGGCATCACCATCGACGGCCCGATCACGCTGACCGACGATGTCGACCAGGTGGCCCGCTTCAAGGCCCATGGCTGGGATGCGGTGCGAATCGACGGCCAAGACCAGAAGGCGATCGCCGCAGCGATCAGCCAGGCGCAGACCTCCGAACGTCCCTCGCTGATCGCCTGCAAGACCACGATCGGCTTCGGCGCTCCGCACAAGGCGGGCACCTCGAAGGCCCATGGCGAGGCGCTCGGCGCCGAAGAACTCGCCGGCGCCAAGAAGGCACTGGGCTGGAATTACGGCCCGTTCGAGGTCCCCGACGACGTGCTGGCCGCCTGGCGCAATGTCGGCAAGCAGGGCGCCAGCGCCAATGCCGACTGGCTCAGCCGCTTCGAGGCCAAGCCCGACGCGCTGCGCAGCGAATTCATGCGGCGGGTGATCGACCGCAAGCGTCCGGCCGTTCTCGCCGACGTCATCCGCAAGCTCAAGGACAGGCTGGTCGCCGAGCCGCCGACGGTCGCTACCCGCAAGGCGAGCGAGATGGCGCTCGAGGTGCTGGTGCCTGTGATGCCCGAACTGCTGCTCGGCTCGGCCGATCTGACGCCCTCCAACAACACCCGCACCAAGGGCCTGAAGGAAGTGACGCCGGACGATTACAGCGGCCGCTACATCCATTACGGCATCCGCGAGATGGGCATGGCGGCGGCCATGAACGGCCTCTCGGCCCATGGCGGCTTCGCGCCGGCCGGCGGGACCTTCCTGTGCTTCACCGATTATGCGCGGCCCTCGATGCGGATCGCGGCGCTGTCGCATACGTCGGTCGTCTACATCATGACCCATGATTCGATCGGGCTCGGCGAAGACGGCCCGACGCACCAGCCGGTCGAGCATCTCGTAGCCCTTCGCGCGATGCCCAACATGCGGGTGTTCCGCCCGGCGGACGCAGTGGAGACCGCCGAATGCTGGCAACTGGCGCTGGAGAACCTGACCGGTCCGACCGTGCTGGCGCTGTCGCGGCAGGCCCTGACCCCGGCACGGACCAAGGCCAGTGCCGATAATCTGTGCAGCAGCGGCGGTTACGAACTGATCGCGGCGCAGGGCGAGGCCAGGGTTTCGCTGTATGCCTCGGGCTCCGAGGTCGAGATCGCCGTCACCGCCCAGAAAGCGCTGGCCGGGCGCGGTATCGCGACGCGCGTGGTATCGGTGCCCTCGCTGGAACTGCTGCTGGCGCAGCCGGCGGACCGGCGCAAAGCGATCATCGGCGATGCCCCGGTCAAGATCGCGATCGAGGCAGCGGTGCGGTTCGGCTGGGACGCGGTGATCGGGCCGGACGGCGACTTCATCGGCATGCACTCTTTCGGCGCCAGCGGGCCGGCCAAGGCGCTGTACAAGCATTTCGGGATCACGGCCGACGCGGTGGTGGAGGCCGCGTCAAAGCGCCTGAACGGGAAGTAACCCTATCCGCGCGATCGGGATTATGATGCATTGCAACGATCATTCATTCAGGGCATGAAATAGCCCTAGAACGGCATAGGAAACGGCCAAACCGCCCGCAAAGAGCGGGATTTTGAACCTTTGAGGAGAAATAAAATGGCGATCCGGGTCGGAATCAACGGGTTTGGCCGCATCGGCCGCAACGTCCTGAGGGCCATCGCCGAGTCCGGCCGCAAGGATATCGAAGTGATCGGCATCAACGACCTCGGACCGGTCGAGACCAACGCCCATCTCTTGCGGTTTGATTCGGTGCACGGCCGCTTTCCCGGCACCGTGACGGTCGACGGCGATTCAATCAGCCTCGGCAACGGCAAGATCAAGGTTTCCGCCGAGCGCGATCCGTCCAGGCTGCCGTGGAAGGAACTCGGCGTCGACATCGCGCTGGAATGCACCGGCATCTTCACCGCCAAGGACAAGGCCTCCGCGCACCTGACCGCCGGGGCCAAGCGCGTGCTGGTTTCGGCGCCGGCCGACCATGCCGACGCGACTATCGTCTATGGCGTCAACCACGACAAGCTGAGCAAGGATCATCTGGTCGTCTCCAACGGCTCCTGCACCACCAACTGCCTTGCGCCGGTCGCAAAAGTGCTGAACGACACCGTCGGCATCGAGACCGGCTTCATGACCACGATCCATGCCTATACCGGCGACCAGCCGACGCTCGACACGCTGCACAAGGATCTCTATCGCGGCCGGGCGGCGGCGATGTCGATGATCCCGACCTCGACCGGCGCGGCCAAGGCGATCGGCCTGGTGTTGCCGGAACTGATGGGCAAGCTCGACGGCGTCTCGATCCGGGTGCCGACCCCGAACGTCTCGGTGATCGATCTCAAGATCGTCGCGACGCGCAAAACCACCAAGGAAGAAATCAACGAGGCGATGAAGCGCGCTGCAGAGCAGCAGCTCAAGGGCATCCTGGGCTTTACCATTTTTCCCAACGTCTCGATCGACTTCAACCACGACCCGCATTCCGCCACCTTCCACATGGACCAGACCAAGGTGCAGAACGGCACGCTGGTGCGGGTGATGGCGTGGTACGACAATGAATGGGGTTTTTCCAACCGCATGGCGGACACCGCCGTGGCGATGGGGAAACTGCTCTGATTTTGTGAGCTCATGGTTCGAGACGCGCGCCAAACGGCGCGCTCCTCGCCATGAGGGAGAAACCTCATCCTGAGGGGCCTGGCGTAGCGAGGCGTCTCGAAGGATGAGTCTGCGAGACCTTCAATGACAAAAACATTCCGCACCCTCGATGACGTCGACGTGAAGGGCAAGCGCGTGCTGCTGCGCGTCGACCTCAACGTGCCCATGGAAAATGGCCGCGTCACCGACGCCACGCGGCTCGAGCGCGTCGCGCCCACCATCACCGAGATTTCCGCCAAGGGCGGCAAGGTGATCCTGCTGGCGCATTTCGGCCGGCCCAAGGGCCGCGACCCCAAGGAATCGCTGAAGCCGGTCGCAGCCGAACTTTCGCAGGTGATCAACAAGCCGGTCGCGTTTGCCGACGAATGCATCGGCGAGGTCGCGCAGAAGGCGGTCGCCGCGATGAAGGATGGCGACATCCTCTGCCTGGAGAATACCCGCTTCCACAAGGAAGAGGAAAAGAACGATCCCGCCTTCGTGGCCGAACTGGCAAAGCTCGGCGACATCTGGGTCAACGACGCCTTCTCGGCGGCGCACCGCGCCCACGCCTCGACCGAAGGCCTCGGCCACAAATTGCCGGCCTATGCGGGCCGCACCATGCAGGCCGAACTCGACGCGCTCGGCAAAGCGCTGGACCACCCGACCAAACCGGTGATCGCGATCATCGGCGGCGCCAAGGTCTCGACCAAGATCGATCTCCTCGAGAACCTGGTGCGCAAGGTCGATGCGCTGGTGATCGGCGGCGGCATGGCCAACACCTTCCTGCATGCGCAGGGCGTCGGCATCGGCAAGTCGCTGGCGGAGAAGGATCTGGCGGCGACCGCCTTGCGGATCATCGAGAAGGCGGAAGCCGCCAATTGCGCGATCATCCTGCCGGTCGACGCCGTGGTCGCGTTCAAATTCGAAGCCAATACGCCGTCCCAGGCCTATGGCCTCGATGCGATCCCCGCCGACGGCATGATCCTCGACGTCGGCCCGCAGTCGGTCGCGCGGATCCATGCCGCGATCGACGATGCGGCGACGCTGGTCTGGAACGGTCCGCTCGGCGCCTTCGAGATGACGCCGTTCGACAGGGGAACCATGGTCGCGGCGAAGCACGCAGCCGTGCGGACCAAGGCGAAGAAGCTGATTTCGGTCGCCGGCGGCGGCGATACCGTGGCGGCGCTGAACCAGGCCGGCGTGGCCTCGGATTTCACGTATGTTTCGACCGCGGGCGGCGCGTTTCTTGAATGGATGGAGGGGAAACCCTTGCCAGGCGTCGAAGTTTTGAAGATACGCTGAATTTTTATTCCATAGCGGGCTACCGGCCCCAACGCGGAGAACAGGACCCATGGCTCGCATCACGTTGCGTCAATTGCTCGACCACGCGGCGGAACACGATTACGGCGTGCCGGCCTTCAATATCAACAACATGGAGCAGGCGCTCGCGATCATGGAGGCCGCCTCGACCCTGGATGCGCCCGTGATCATCCAGGCCTCCCGCGGCGCGCGCTCCTATGCCAACGACGTGATGCTCAAGCACATGATGGACGCGGTGACCGAAATCTATCCGCAGATCCCGGTCTGCGTGCATCTTGACCACGGCAACGGCCCCGACACCTGCATGACCGCGATCCAGGCCGGCTTCACTTCCGTCATGATGGACGGTTCGCTGAAGGCCGACGGTAAGACGCCCGCCGACTGGGATTACAATGTCGGCGTCACCAGGACCGTCACCAGCATGGCCCATCTCGGCGGCATCTCGGTGGAAGGCGAACTCGGCGTGCTCGGCTCGCTCGAGACCGGCATGGGCGACAAGGAAGACGGCCACGGCGCCGAAGGCAAGCTGTCCCACGACCAGTTGCTCACCAATCCCGACGAGGCGGTCAAGTTCGTCAAGGAGACAAGAGTCGACGCACTGGCGATCGCGATGGGCACCTCGCATGGCGCCTACAAATTCACCCGCAAGCCGGACGGCGACATCCTCGCCATGAACGTGATCGAGGAAATCCACCGCAAGCTGCCGAACATGCACCTGGTGATGCATGGTTCATCCTCGGTGCCGCAGGACCTGCAGGACATTATCAACGCCAATGGCGGCAAGATGAAGCCGACCTGGGGCGTGCCGGTTTCCGAAATCCAGCGCGGCATCAAGAACGGCGTGCGCAAGATCAACATCGACACCGACAACCGCATGGCGATGACCGGACAGATCCGGAAAGTGCTGCACGACAACCCGGAAGAATTCGATCCGCGCAAATATCTCAAGCCCGCGATGGAAGCGATGGCCAAGCTGTGCAAGCAGCGGCTGCAGGAATTCAATACCGCCGGCCAGGCCGGCAAGATCAAGAAGGTCCTGACCACCGCCGAGATGGCCAAGCGCTACGTCAAGGGCGAGCTCGATCCGAAGGTCGCATGACCGGCGGCTCCTCCTGAACGAGCCGCCAGCCTCGCTGTTCCGGCGGCCGGTCTCGTCGGCTTTCTGGGCATTTTCTCGGTCAGTTTCTTGGTCAGTTTCTTGGGTCTTGCCCGAGAACGGTCTAGTTTGACTTGCAAAGCAACCGCGCATCCGGAGGAGGCAACCGATGAATCTCGCCGATCTCAACAAGGTCGCGCTCGCCATGGTCGTGCCCGGCAAGGGCATCTTGGCCGCCGACGAATCCACCGGCACCATCAAGAAGCGCTTCGACGCCATCAACGTGGCGTCGACCGAGGAGACGCGCCGCGACTATCGCGAGATGCTGTTCCGTTCCTCCGAGGCGATGAGCAAGTACATTTCCGGCGTCATCCTCTACGACGAGACCATCTGGCAGGCCGCGAAAGACGGCACGCCGCTGGTCAAGCTGATCGAGCAGGCCGGCGCCATCCCCGGCATCAAGGTCGACGAGGGCACACAGAGCCTGCCGCAATGCCCCGGCGAGCTCGTTACCGTCGGGCTCGACAAGCTCGCCGAGCGCCTGAAGAAATATTACGAGCGCGGCGCGCGGTTCGCGAAATGGCGGGCCGTGATCGATATCGGCAGCGGCATTCCCTCAATGACCGCGATCCATGTCAATGCCCACGCGCTGGCGCGCTACGCCGCTTTGTGCCAGGTCGCGCAGATCGTTCCGATCGTCGAGCCGGAAGTGCTGATGGATGGCGATCACGACATCGATCGCTGTTTCGAGGTGACGAGCCGCGTGCTCAACAAGACCTTTCAGGAATTGCGGGTACAGCGCGTCGCCCTGGAAGGCATGGTCCTGAAACCCAACATGGCGATCTCGGGCAAGAAGAGCGCAAATCAGGCTTCCGTCGCGGAAGTCGCGGAGAAGACCGTCCGGCTCTTGAAGGCCTGCGTGCCCGCGGCGGTGCCCGGCATCGCCTTCCTCTCCGGCGGACAATCCGACGAGGGCGCCACCGCGCATCTTGACGCCATGCACCGGATCGGCGGCCTGCCCTGGCCTCTTACCTTCTCCTACGGCCGCGCGCTGCAGGCGGCGCCGCAAAAGGCGTGGTCGGGCAGACCCGAGAACATCGCCGCCGGCCAGCGTGCCTTCACCCACCGCGCGCGAATGAATTCGCTCGCGACCAGGGGCGAATGGAAGGCCGAGCTGGAACAGAAGGCGGCATAGATTGGCCACTAAACCTGCTCCGCCGCGCCCTCAGCCGCGTCTCTATCTTGCGACGCCCGAGGTGGACGATCCCGCGGGCCTGATCGGAAGCCTGCCCGATCTGCTTGCCGCGGCCGACATCGCGGCGGTGCTGCTGCGGCTGAAACCCACTGACCAGCGCACCATGATCGCGCGGGCCAAGGCGCTCGCGCCTGTCGTTCAGAACAGCGATGCGGCGCTGCTGCTCGACGGCCATGTCGAACTGGTCGCGCGGGCCGGCGCCGACGGCGCGCATCTGACCGGCATCGCGGCCCTCGAGGACGCACTGCCGTCGCTGAAGCCCGACCGCATCGCCGGCCTCGGGGGCCTTGCGACGCGCCACGATTCGATGACCGCGGGCGAGCTCGGCGCGGATTACGTGCTGTTCGGCGAGCCCGACGCCAAAGGCCAGCGGCCCTCGGTCGAGGCGATCGCCGAGCGGCTGGGATGGTGGGCCGAATTGTTCGAGCCGCCCTGCGTCGGCTTTGCGGCGTCGCGCGAGGAGGCCAATGAATTCGCCGCCGCGGGGGCGGATTTCGTGCTGGTCGGCGATTTCATCTGGGCCGATCCGCGCGGCGCGGCGGCAGCGCTGGAGGACGTCGAGCAGGCCATCCGCCAAGCGTACACGGCGGCCGGAAACGCCAGAGCCGAACAGGGATAGCGCCGGAACATGCAGCGCTTGCGCCCCATTTCGATTGTTGCCTGCTGCCTGCTATGGACGGCAAACGCTCACGCGCAGATCTCGCTGACGCCTCCGGCTGCCGACGCACCCAAGCCGGCTGCGAAGCCGGCAACACAGCCCCACACGCTCGCCAAGAAGCCTGCCGCCGCGCCAGCACCGAAACCGGCGGCAACATCGGCGCCGGCCGTAACCGTCGTGCCGACGCCGCCCCCTGACGATCCCAATGTCGATCTGGTCTACGGCCTTTATCAGCGCGGCATGTACAAGTCCGCGTTCAACCTCGCGAGCATGCGCGCGGTGGCCGGCGATACCAAGGCGATGACCATGCTCGGCGAGCTTTACGCCAATGCGCTCGGCGTCAAGCGCGACTTCGCCAAGGCTGCCGACTGGTACAAGCGCGCCGCCGATGCCGGTGACCGCGAGGCCATGTTCGCGCTGGCGATGCTGCGCCTGGAAGGCCGCGGCGGCGCGCCCAACCGCGAAGAGGCGGTAAAGCTGCTGGCATCGTCCGCAAAACTCGGCAACCCGAAGGCGGCCTACAACCTGGCGCTGCTCTATCTCGACGGCCAGACGCTGCCGCAGGACGTCAAGCGTGCCGCCGAGTTGCTCCGGCAAGCCGCCGATGCCGGCAATCCGGAAGCGCAATACGCGCTGGCGACCTTCTACAAGGAAGGCACCGGCGTTCCCAAGGACATCGACAAGGCGGTCCGGCTGCTACAGGCGGCGGCGCTCGCCGACAATGTCGACGCCGAAGTCGAGTATGCCATCGCGCTCTATAACGGAACCGGCACACCGAAGAACGAGGCCGGAGCAGTGGCGCTGTTGAGCAAAGCCGCCCGCCAAAACAGCGCGATCGCGCAGAACCGGCTCGCCCGGGTGCTGGTGACCGGCCAGGGCGTCCCGATGGACAAGGTCGAGGGCCTGAAATGGCACCTGATCGCCAAAACCGCCGGAAAAGGCGACCCCATGCTCGACGACGAGCTGGCCCGCCTGAGCCCGGAAGACCGCGCCAAGGCAGAGGCCGGCGCGCGCAAATGGCTGGGCAGTCCGGTCTTGACGCCACGGTAACCGCAGGGCACCCACTACCAGCGCGGTCAGCAAAAGTGGCGTCCGGTTTTGCGTTCGACCGCGCGCAAAAAATCAGGCCAATTCCGCCATACCCGTCCCAGACCTGACGCTCAGGTCGCCTTGAGCCGAGATCATGCTGCATTCAGCCCTTATCAACGTCATGGTCAAAGCCGCGCGACGCGCCGGCCGCAGCCTCAAACGCGACCTCGGCGAAATCGAGAACCTTCAGGTATCGCTGAAGGGGCCGGCCAATTTCGTCAGCCTCGCCGACAAGCGCGCCGAGCAGATGCTGCTCGAGGACCTCACCAAGGCGCGGCCGGGCTATGGCTTCATCGGCGAGGAAGGCGGCGCGCGCGAAGGCCAGGACAAGACCCACACCTGGATCGTCGATCCGCTCGACGGCACCACCAATTTCCTCCACGGCATCCCGCAATTCGCGATTTCGATCGGCCTGCAGCGCGAAGGCACCATCATTGCCGGGGTGATCTACAATCCCGCCAACGACGAGCTCTATATCGCCGAGCGCGGCAAGGGCGCCTTTCTCAACGACCAGCGGCTGCGCGTCGCCGGCCGCCGCCAGCTCGGCGACTGCGTGATCGGCTGCGGCCTGCCGCATATCGGCCGTGGCGACCACGATTTGTCCCGCCGCGAAATGATCGAAATCCAGAACCGGGTGGCGGGCCTGCGCCGCTTCGGCGCCGCCTCGCTCGACATGGCCTTCGTCGCCGCCGGCCGGCTCGACGGCTATTGGGAACGCAATCTGCAGTCCTGGGACATGGCGGCGGGCCAGATCATGGTCCGCGAGGCCGGCGGCACCGTCTCCGGCATCGAAGGCAATGACGATGCGCTGACGAGCGGCAACGTGATCAGCGGCAATGAAGCGATCCATGCCGAGCTGCTGAAGATTCTGAAGCCGCTGGGGAAGTGACCGTGTTGTCGTTCTAGGGCGGGGTGACTTTTATCTTCGAATCGTCATCCCACTCTAGCTTTTGTTTGAGCATGATCTCCGAGCAAACGCTTCGCGTTTGTCGAGGGAAAACCGGTTCCCACTTTTCCGGATCATGCTCTAGGCTGTCCGCTTCCTGATACCGCTGGCAACGGCCAGGCGGACTCCCGACATACGCTGCACCTGGCCGATGACGGCAAACAGGTTATTTGCGCGCGGTCTGGCGCAGCGCCTCTTCCTCCGCCTCCTGCAGCGTCGATTCAGGCTCCTTGTAGAAGCACGACGAATATTTGCGATTCGGGCCGAGTACGCGGGCGAAGAAGGTAGCCGGCACCTCGTAATGCGAGGCGTTGGCCGCCTCGGTGTACTCGGCAATGGCGCGAGCCGCCATCTCGCCGGCAAAGCAGGCGTCGCTGTCGGCGTTGCCGCTCGCGAGCCGCGTCGCGGTGCGCGAGCACAGCCGCTGCACGGCGGCGCGAATCACGAGGTCAGGCAGCGGCACCCGCTCGGCGGTGCCGATCATCCTGGATACGACGCTCATATGACCACTCCCTTGTGCGGTGACAGCGGAAAGAACGGGGAAGTGCACGACTGACCGGATACGCCAGCCAGGCCATCGCCATCAGGATCGACGGCGACACCCCGATCCCGGCCAGCGCTTCGGGATACCCAACCGTCATGCAAAAATTCCGTTAACCGCCTCAGGCGGCAAAGATTTGTGAAATACGCACAGACCTAAGCCGGGTTTCGCGCCGAAGTTCCCTTTTCCGCCCCAATCGGACAGCAACTAGCTTTTCTCTGCGCCGCGCTGTGCCATATTGGTGCCTCGAAACCGCCTCCTCGCAACGGATACATCGGCAATGCCTTCAGGCTCCTCACCCCGCTCCGCGATGGAGATCGCACTGACCAAATTGTCCTCGCCGCGGATCTTCCTGGTGCGAATGCTGGTGTTTCTGGTGCTGTGCGCGCTGGTCGCGGTCGTGCTCTACAAGCAGATCGTGGTCGCGTTCTTCGCCAATCCCGGCCTCAACGCGCTGATTGGCATGGTGCTCGCGGTCGGCACCATCCTGTCGTTCCGGCAGGTGATCCGGCTTTATCCCGAGGTCGCCTGGGTCAACAATTTCCGCATCGCCGATCCGGGCCTCGCGGTCGAGCGGCACCCGACCCTGCTGGCGCCGATGGCGGCGATCCTCGGCGGCGAGCGCACCGGGCGGATGTCGATCTCGCAGCAGACCATGCGGCATCTCCTGGATTCCATCGCGACAAGGCTCGACGAGGCGCGCGACATTTCCCGCTACATGACCGGCCTCCTGGTGTTTCTCGGCCTGCTCGGCACCTTCTGGGGCCTGATCGAAACCGTGGGCTCGGTCGGCAAGGTGATCGACGGGCTGAAGGTCGGCGGCGACGCCGGCGCGCTGTTCGACACGCTGAAGGAAGGCCTCGCCGCGCCGCTCGGCGGCATGGGCATTTCGTTTTCATCCTCGCTGTTCGGCCTCGCCGGTTCCCTGATCCTCGGTTTTCTCGACCTGCAGTCGAGCCAGGCGCAGAACCGTTTCTATACCGACCTCGAAGACTGGCTTGCCTCCACGGTGCGGGAATATTCCGGCGAGGGCTCAAGCGGCGACGCTTCCGGGGGCGAATTGCAGGCCGTGGTCGAACGGTTGCGGTCGACGCTCGAAGAAGGCGGCGCCAGCCGCGGCACCACGGCAGCGATGGCCAATCTCGCCGAGGCGATCCAGGGCCTGGTCGCGCACATGCGCACCGAGCAGCAGATGATCCGGGAATGGGCCGACGGCCAGGGCGAGCAGAACCGCGAGATCAAGAAACTGCTCGAGCGGCTCGCGCGCCAGCCCGAGAAGAGTTAGTTGGATACGAGACGTTGCAACAGCGGAAGTGCGCCGCCTCTCCCTCTGGGAGAGGGTTGGGGTGAGGGGTTACGGTCTATCGATAGTCTGTAACCCCTCACCCGGCGCTACGCGCCGACCTCTCCCTGCGGGAGAGGCTAAGACATTCGCGGAGGATTTTCAAAATGGCCCTCGCCCGTGCCCGCCGCAACGAAACTGGATTCAATTACTGGCCGGGATTCGTCGACGCGCTGTCGACGCTGGTGCTCTCGATCGTGTTCCTGCTTTCGGTGTTCCTGGTGGTGCAGTTCTTCCTGTCGCAGCAGATCACCGGCAAGGACAAGGCGCTGGAGCTGCTCAACGCCAAGATCGCGCAGCTCAACGATCTGCTGTCGCTGGAAAAGCTCGGCAAGATCAGTCTCGACGACGAAATCTCGCAGCTCCGCGCCGGGCTGGCGACGGCGGAGTCCGAGCGCGATCGCGTCAGGGGGCTCTATGAAGGCCTGGCCGGCGCCGGCAACGACGCCGCCGGCCGCGCCAACGAACTCAACAAGGCGCTGGATTCCGAGAAAGGCGTATCGGCACGCGCGCTGGCGCAGATCGAAGTGCTGAACCAGCAGATCGGCGCGCTGCGCCGCCAGCTCGCGGCGCTCGAAGATGCGCTCAATGCTTCCGAGAAGCGTGACAAGGAATCGCAGAACAAGATCGCCGATCTCGGCTCGCGCCTGAACGTCGCGCTGGCGCAGCGGGTGCAGGAATTGTCGCGCTACCGTTCGGAATTCTTCGGCCGCCTGCGCACCATTCTCGGCAACCGGCCCGACATCAGGATCGTCGGCGACCGCTTTGTCTTCCAGTCGGAAGTATTTTTCGACACCGGACAGGCGGTGCTTTTGCCCGAAGGCCGCGCCGAACTCGATAATGTGGCGAGCGCCCTGACCGATCTCGACAAGCAGATCCCGAGCGAAATCGCCTGGGTGCTGCGGGTCGACGGCCACACCGACGTGCGACCGATCAACAGCCCGATCTTCAAGTCGAACTGGGAATTGTCGTCGGCACGCGCGATCTCGGTGGTGCAGTACCTGGTCTCGCTCGGCGTGCCGCCGCAGCGGCTGGTCGCCGCCGGGTTTGCCGAGTTCCAGCCGCTCGACACCGCCGCCACCGAGGACGCCTACAAGCGCAACCGCCGCATCGAGCTGAAGCTGACGGAACGGTAAGTGGCGGAGACGTTTTACCTTCGTCCCTATCGAAACGACGACGAAGGCGCCGCCATCGAACTGTGGCGGGAAACCTGGCAGCAGGCCTATCCTTCGATCGATTTTGCCGCGCGGGTGCCGTGGTGGCGCGAGCGCTGGTGCGGCGAACTGGTGCCGAAGGCCGCGATCGTCGTCGCGGAGCAGGACGGCGCACTGGTCGGATTCGTCACCATCGACGCCTCGGGCTATCTCGATCAGCTGGTGGTCGCTCCAGACCGCTGGGGCTCGAACCTCGCAACCATGCTGGTCGACGAGGCAAAGCACCGGTCGCCGGATCGCATCACGCTGCTGGTCAACAAAGACAACGCCCGCGCCATTCGGTTTTACCAGCGCAACGGGTTCGTTCATGCCGGCGAGGACGTGAATCCGACCTCGGGACGGCCGGTGCTGAAGATGGAGTGGAAGGGGTGATGTTGTCCGCGGCGCAACATCGCACCCCGTCGTCATACTCCGCGAAAGCGGAGTATCCAGTAAACGCCGCCGCGTGAGATAGCATCGAAAAGCCGCGGCGTGCTGGATCGCCCGCCTTCGCGGGCGATGAAAGCGGTGGAGGGCGTGACGGCCTCTGCCTCAGACGCCCTCGAACTGCAGCCGCGCCAGCCTGGCATAAAGCCCGTTGGCGGCGACCAGCGAGGCATGGGTACCTTGCTCGACTATGCGGCCCTGCTCCATCACCATGATGCGGTCGCACGACAAAACGGTGGCAAGCCGATGCGCGATCACCAGCGTGGTGCGGTGGCGCATCAGTTCTTCCAGCGCAGTCTGCACCAGCGTCTCGCTCTCCGCATCGAGCGACGAGGTCGCCTCATCGAGCAGCAACAGCGGCGCGTCGCGCAAAATCGCGCGCGCGATCGCGATGCGCTGGCGCTGGCCGCCGGACAGCGTCACGCCGCGTTCGCCGAGCTGCGCCTCGAAGCCGCCGGGCAGCCGGCGGATGAATTCGGTGGCGTGGGCCAGATCGGCGGCGCGCTCGACCTCGGCATCGCTGGCATCGGGCCGCCCGAACCGGATGTTTTCGCGCGCGCTGGTCGCGAACACCACCGATTCCTGCGGCACCAGCGCGATGCGCGAACGCAGCTCGCGCGGATCGGCCGCCTTGATCGGCACGCCGTCGAGCGAGATCGTGCCGGTCAGGGGATCGTAGAACCGCAGCAAGAGATGAAACAGCGTGCTCTTGCCGGCGCCCGAGGGGCCGACGATGGCGACCTTTTCGCCGGCGCGCACCGAAAGCGAAACGCCGTCGACCGCCATCGCACCCGGCCGCGTCGGATAGGCAAAGGCGACGTTGTCGAAGCTGACGTCGCCGCGCGCCGGCACCGGCATGGCCAGCGGCGCGGCGGGCGCTGCGACCTGCGATTTGACGTGCAGTATCTCGAATAACCGTTCCGCGGCACCCGACGCCGCCGAGACCTCGCCCCAGACTTCGCTGAGCTGGCCGAGGCCCGCGGCCGCAAACGCCGCATACAGCACGAACTGGCCGAGCCGGCCCGGCGTGATGGTGCCGGCCAGCACGTCGTGCGATCCGATCCACAGGATCGCCACCACGCTGGTAAAGACGATGAAGATGATGATGGCGGTCAGCACCGAGCGCGCGCGGGTCGAGGTGCGCGCCGCCTCGTAGGCCTGCTCGACCTCGCCGCCGAAGCGCGCATCCGCCAGCTTTTCGCTGGTGTAGGCCTGCACGGTGCGGATCGCGCCGACCAGTTCGGACGCATAGGCGGTCGCCTCCGCCAGCGTATCCTGGGCGTTGCGCGACAGCCGCCGCACCCAGCGCCCGAACGCCACCAGCGGAATCACGATCAGCGGGATCGCCAGCAGCACGAAGCCCGAAAGCCTCGGGCTCGTGATCACCATCATCGCGCTGGCGCCGAAGAACAGCATCAGGTTGCGCAGCGCGATCGAGACCGAGGCGCCGACCGCGGATTTGAGCTGGGTGGTGTCGGCGGTCAGCCGCGAGATCAGTTCGCCCGAGCGCGAGGAATCGAAGAAGGCCGGCGACAGCGACATCAGATGCGCGAACACGTCGCGCCTGAGATCGGCGACGATGCGCTCGCCGATGGTCATCACCAGATAGTACCGCGACGCGCTGGCGCCCGCCAATAACGCGACCACCACGATCATCACGCCGAAATAGCTGTTGATCAGCGCGATGCCTTCGGCGGAGAAGCCGAAATCGATGATCCGCCGCACCGCGACCGGCACCACCAGTGTCGTGATCGCGGCGACCGTCAGCGCGATCAGAGCGAGAAAGGCGCGTCCGCGATACCGCCCGACGTAAGGTGCCAGCGCCAGCAGCGGCCGAAGCCGCGCGGGGCGTTTGGCAGGCGGCGCGCTCGGTTGTGTTTCGATGGCGGACGCGTCGGATGACCCCGCCCCGCGCGGTGGCGTTTCGCCGGGGGCCTTTTCAAGCCCGTCTTCAAGCCGTTCCACTGCGCTCATGGGATTTGAACCATTCTATCTGCCGTCTCCCAGATAGGCCGCGCTGCCCGCGGAGGCAAATCCGTATGATCCCAGAGATCGCTGGCTTGTTTTGGGGGGCCTAAAGCGTTATAGAGCGGCGCAAATCCGTCCCCGCACAATCGATTTTTAGGCGCCGGCGCGCCAGAGGATATGTCATGAAAGCCGAAATTCACCCGGATTATCATATGATTACGGTCGTGATGACCGACGGGACCGAGTACCAGACCCGCTCGACCTGGGGCAAGCAAGGCGAGAAGCTGAACCTCGATATCGACTCCAAGTCGCATCCGGCCTGGACCGGCGGTACCCAGCAGATGCTCGATCGCGGCGGCCGCGTCTCGCGGTTCCAGAAGAAGTTTTCGGGCTTTCTCAAAAAGGATTGAGGCCTCACCCTCTCCTTCGCGGACTGATCAAGAAAAAACGCCCTGGCAGGCCGGGGCGTTTTTTCGTGCGGTGGTGTCGGGTTAAATTACTGCTCGAACGCCGCCTTCAGGCGGTTGAGCTGCGGCACCAGCGGATTGCCGATCGCGGTGCGCTCGGTCGGTGGGGTATGGATGGTGCTATCCAACCGTCGGACCTTGCTCTGCAGCGCCATCGAACGCGCGATCAGCTCCTGCAACTGTTCCGGCAGCTTTTCGACCATCTCCTCCGGGCCGGGATCGGCGGCGGAGAGCTTGACCTTGGTCTTTTCGCGATTGGCCTGGCTGAGCGTCATCTCGCCTTCCTTCACCGCGCGATGCAGCAAGAGCCAGGAGGCCAACTGCATCAGGCGGGTGGTCAGCCGCATGCTTTCGGTCGCGTAGGTGAGGCTGACGGCACGGTCGAGCGCCTTGGCTTCGGTGCGGCCGGCCCCGTCGAGATAGGCCGCGGTCTCCTCGACCAGGTCCATGCCTTCCCGGAACAGGGTACCGAACGCCGCGGAATTGGTAAGCCGCTCACTGAATTGTACGAGAGCTGTTTCGCCTTGCGAACGGTCCGACATGGTTAACGCCTCACGCCACTGATTACGCTGGGCCGGCTTTGCAAACGCGCCGGGCTTTATGATGAACAAATCATTGCGCGCCCGGACACGAGAGTCCAGCCGCAAGCCTGATTATGGTTTCCAGCGTGGTGAGGAAGACGCCAAAAGCAAGGCACCAAAAAAGAGCCGCCGTTTCCGGCGGCTTTGAAGTTGATAACAGGGAGGCGTCAAACAGAGTGGACAGGAGCCACTCGGTGTCCAAACGAGGACAAGCCCAGTCATAGACGAGAAAGCTTAATCGATCGTAAACGAGCGATTTTTTTAAGCCTTCATTTGCCATGTCGGCCATTGGCCGAGCACGGGACACGATCGCCGCACTGCGCCGTTGGCGGATGCGACGCTCTCACACCGCGTCGTCCCGGCGAACGCCGGGACCCATAACCACACGTGCTCATTCTTGAAGAAGGTCTCTCCCACCATCGCCCAAGCGACGGGTCACGGCGTATGGATCCCGGCGTTCGCCGGGACGACGTGGCGAGGGATCACGCCCTCGACGGGTCTACGTTTTGAAAAAACTGTTCGCCGCATCCTTGGACGCGCGCTTTTTGGCCATCGCGACCTGCAGCCGCTCGATCTCCGAATTCATCAGCGCGATGCGCTCGGTCAATTCCTCGACCGACAAGAGCGACAGGTCCTGCCCGATCTCGTGGGTGACTTTCTTCCTCGGCTTGTCGTCGTCCTCGATCGCCATGCGTTGTCCTCGCGTGTTCGAGCTTCCCGAGAGTCGGTTGCCAGCCGCAGCGCGGCTGGCTAACAAGTGCCGCCCCATTCTCAGCGTTTCGCAAGGACAAATCATGGAAAAGCTGCCCGCGCAAATGACCGTTGTCGGCATCAGCAAGCCCGGCGGCCCCGAGGTGCTCGTTCCCGAAAGCCGCCCGGTGCCCTCGCCCGGCCCGGGCGAAATCCTGATCAGGATTGCCGCGGCTGGCGTGAACCGCCCCGACGTCGCGCAGCGCTCCGGCTCCTATCCGCCGCCGCCCGGCGCCAGCGATTTGCCGGGGCTCGAAGTGGCCGGCGAAGTCGCCGCGGTCGGCGCGGGCTCAACCCGGCACAAGATCGGCGACAAGGTGATGTCGCTGGTGGCCGGTGGCGGCTATGCGCAATACTGCATCGCGCAAGATGCCCAGGCGATGGCGGTGCCGCCGGCGCTGTCGATGCAGGAGGCCGGCGCCACCCCCGAAACCCTGATGACGGTCTGGCACAATGTGTTCGAGCGCGGCGGGCTGAAGCCCGGCGAGACGCTCCTGATCCATGGCGGCTCGTCCGGCATCGGCACCATGGCGATCCAGCTCGCCAAGGCGTTCGGTTCCAAGGTGATCGTCACCGTCGGGTCGAAAGACAAGGCCGACGCCTGTCTGAAGCTCGGCGCCGACCGCGCCATCAATTACAAGACCGAGGATTTTGTCACTGAAGTTAAGACCGCCACGGATGGCGCGGGTGTCCAGCTCATCCTCGACATGGTCGGCGGCGACTACATCGAGCGCAACTACGAAGCTGCCGCGGTCGACGGCCGCATCGTTCAGATTGCGGTGCTCGGCGGCCCCAAGGCCACCGTCAATTTTGCCAAGCTGATGGTCAAGAGGCTGCACCATACCGGCTCGACGCTGCGCCCCCGTAGCAATGCGGATAAGGCGGCGATGGTCGCGGCGATCGAGGCCAAGGTCATGCCGTTATTGCGGCAGGGACGCATAAAGCCCCTGATGGACAGCACATTCCCGTTGGAAAAGGCCGCCGACGCACACCGGCGCATGGAGAGCAGCGAACATATTGGCAAAATTGTGTTGACCGTTTAGCGCTTCGCAAACCAAGGGCGACCGGAAACCCTTTGATTTCCTTCGCTTTCATGTCATTTATCCGGGCACGACGGGTGTTCGCTTCGCCCGGGAACGTTCGTTGATCGCGGAGTACTGACATTGCGACTGATCAGATGCCTTGCGCCACTGGTGCTGGGCCTCGTGATTCTTGCCGCCGCGCAGCCGGCCCGCGCGCTCGACGCCGTCAGCGTCCGTAGCGACGCGCCTGCCATCGACCTCACCGCGGTGCTCGATCACCAGCACAGCGACAGCGACCGCATCCAGGTTTCCACCGCACCGGGAACCGACGGCATCGTCCGCCGCATCGAGGTGCGCGCCCGCGAAGGCGGACAGAACTGGGTGGTGTTCGCGCTCGCCAACAACACCGACGACCAACTCGATCGCCTGATCGTGGCGCCGCATTACCGCATCGTGTCCTCGGGCCTGTTGTGGCCCGACCTCGGCCTGTCGCGCATCGCCACCATCACGCCGTCGACCGGCGACCGTCCCGAGCGGCAGGAGAGCCCGACCGCGGATATCTTCCGCGTCACGCTCGATCCCGGCGCCGTCATCACCTTTGTCGCGGAATTGCGCACCGATAAATTGCCGCAGCTCTATCTGTGGGAACCCGAAGCCTACAAGGACAAGGTCAACTCGTTCACGCTGTACCAGGGCATCGTGATCGGCATTTCCGGCCTGCTGGCGCTGGTGCTGACCATCCTGTTCGTGGTCAAGGGCAGCATCATGTTTCCCGCCGCCGCCGCATTGGCCTGGGCGGTGCTGGTCTATATCGGCGTCGATTTCGGCTTCTGGGGCAAGGTGCTCGACATGTCGAACAACGCCGAGCGGGTGTGGCGCGCGGCGGGCGAAGCGATCCTGGCCGCGACGCTGCTGGTGTTCCTGTTCGCCTATCTCAATCTCAGCCGCTGGCATGTGCGCTATTCCCATATCACCGTGGGGTGGCTCGCCTTCCTCGGCTCGCTGGTGGCGCTCGCCTTGTTCGATCCCGCGGTCGCCTCCGGCATCGCGCGAATGTCGCTGGTGCTGATCGCGTTCGCCGGTTTTGCCCTCATCGTCTATCTCTCGACCCACGGCTTCGACCGCGCGGTATTGTTGATCCCGACCTGGTTCCTGCTGGTGGTCTGGGTGATCGCGGCCGGCATGACGGTGGGCGGCAGCGTCACCAACGATATCGTCGGCCCCGCGCTGCTCGGCGGCCTCGTGCTGATCGTGATGCTGATCGGGTTTACGGTGATGCAGCACGCCTTCGCGGGCGGCGGCGCCTCCACCGGCGTAGTATCCGACGTCGAGCGCCGGGCGCTGGCGCTGACCGGCTCGGGCGACCTGATCTGGGACTGGGACGTCTCCGCCGACAAGGTATTCACCAGCCCCGAGACCGAAGCGCTGCTCGGCCTCAAGCGCGGCACGCTGGAAGGCCCGGCCGCGAAATGGCTCGAGGTGCTGCATCCGCTCGACCAGGACCGTTTCCGCGCCGCCCTCGACAGCGTGCTCGACCAGCGCCGCGGCCGCCTCGTACAGGACTTCCGCTTGCGCACCCCCGACGGCCACTTCATGTGGTTCGCGCTGAAGGCGCGCCCGGTGGTCGGCTCCGACGGCGAGGTCTCGCGCGTGGTGGGCACGCTGACCGACGTCACCGAGGCCAAGAACGCCGAGGAGCGCATGCTGCACGACTCCGTGCACGACAATCTCACGGGCCTGCCGAACCGGAAATTGTTCATCGACCGCCTCGGCGCGGTGGCCAATTTCGCCAAGACCATGCCGAACCTGCGGCCGACCTTGATGGTGATCGACCTCGACCGCTTCAAGCAGGTCAACGATTCCGTCGGCATCGCGGTCGGCGATTCGATCCTGCTGACGCTGGCGCGGCGGCTGTCCCGCATCCTGAAGCCCCAGGACACGCTGGCGCGGCTCGCCGGCGACCAGTTCGGCCTGATCCTGATGTCGGAACAGGATCCGGCGCGCATCACCGCCTTCGCCGAGACCATCCGCAAGACCATCCGCGCGCCGATCGCCTTCAACGACCGCGAAATCTTCCTTACCGCCTCGATCGGCCTGGCGCTGTCCGATCCGCAGACCCAGTTGTCCGACGAGATGATCAAGGACGCCGAGCTTGCGATGTATCACTCCAAGCGGATCGGCGGCGACCGTATCGACGTCTACAAGCCCGCGATGCGGGCGCGAAAAACCGACCGGCTGACGCTGGAAAGCGAATTGCGCCGCGCCATCGAGCGCGAGGAAATCACCATCCTGTACCAGCCGATCGTGCGGCTGGAAGACCGTTCGATCGCCGGCTTCGAGGCGCTGGCGCGCTGGGATCATCCCAAGCTCGGGCGGATGTCGCCGGTGGAATTCATCGCCATCGCCGAGGAAATCGGCCTGATCATCGATCTCGGCATGTTCGTGCTGGACCAGACAGCCAAACAGCTCGCGATCTGGCAGCGCGCGATGCGCTCGCGCGAGCCGATCTTCGCCAGCGTCAACGTCTCCTCGCGGCAATTGCTGCGCCACGATCTGATCCACGATATCCGCACCGTGCTGTCGCGCTCCTCGGTGGCGCGCGGCACGCTCAAGCTCGAACTGACGGAATCGCTTGTGATGGAGAATCCGGAGCACGCCGCCCAGATGCTGACGCGGATCCGCGAATTGGGAACCGGGCTGTCGCTGGACGATTTCGGCACCGGCCATTCGTCGCTGGCCTATCTGCAGCGGTTTCCCTTCGACACCATCAAGATCGACCAGTCCTTCGTGCGCACCACCAGCCGCGGCACGCGGCCGGTGATCCTGAAATCGATCATCGCGCTCGCCCACGACCTCGGCATGGACGTGGTCGCCGAAGGCGCGGAGACCGATTCGGACGCGGTCGAGCTCTACCAATTGGGCTGCGAATACGCCCAAGGCTTCGCGTTCGGCGAGCCGATGGACGCCGACGCCGCGATGCGGCTGTTGACGGAAGAGCGGCTCGAGGCGGCGAGCTAGCACTCGCCGCGCGTGGCGCACACACGCCATTCCACCATTGGCCGTCATCCCCCGCGAAAGCGGGGGAACCAGTACGCCGCGGCCTTCCGACTCCATCTCACGTCTCTGGAATACTGGGTCACCCGCATTCGCGGGTGATGACGGGCGAGGCGCTTGGCAGGCAGTGTGCGCAAGCCAACCGCCCTACTTCATCCGCTTGAACCGCACGCTCTTGCCGTCGGCCAGCCGGGTGGCGATGTAGCCGCCGGCGAGGCAGGCCTCGCGCTGCGGCATCTTTTCCTGCGGGCTGCGCAGGGTCTCCCACCACGACGCCCGCTGCGCCGCGCGCGGCAAGGCCGCGTCGATGATCTCCTCGATCGCTTCGAAGCTCAGCACGAATTCGGGAAGCTTCTGCTTTTTCAGATAATCGCGCAGCGCGTCGTAGTCGTTCACGTGTCCCCTCGGCGGTAGCGGCAGGCCGTTATGCGTTTGCAAGGCATTCTTGCCATTCGCGCGGTCAGCGCCGCGGAGTACTGGATCATCCGCTTTCGCGGATGACGACGAATGCGGCTGGATCGGCGGCGCCGACCTCACTTCGCCAGATACTTCTTCATCTCCTCGCGCAGGCCGTCGCGCAGATCCGCGCGCGCCATGCCGAAGGCGATATTGGCGCGCAGGAATCCGGACTTCGAGCCGCAATCGTGCCGCTCGCCTTCGAACTCGACGCCGAAGAATTTTTGCGTCTTGGCCAGCCCGATCATGGCGTCGGTGAGCTGGATCTCGCCGCCGGCGCCGCGTTCCTGGGTTTCGAGAATCTTGAAAATCTCCGGCTGCAGGATGTAGCGACCGGTGATCGAAAGATTTGACGGCGCGGTGCCCTTGGCCGGCTTTTCCACCATGCCGTTGACCTCGAACATCTTGCCGTGCGTGTGGCGCTTGCCGACGCCGCAGATGCCGTATTGGTGCGTCAGGTCCGCCGGCACTTCCTCCACCGCGATCAAATTGGATTTCTCGCCGAGCTTGTTCGCGGCCTCGATCATCTGCGCGAGGCAGCCCGGCGTGTTCAAGACCAGCTCGTCCGGCAGCACCACCGCGAACGGTTCGTTGCCGACGATGTCGCGGGCGCACCAGACCGCGTGGCCGAGACCCAGCGGCGCCTGCTGCCGGGTAAAACTGGTGGCGCCGGCCGCGGGTTGGTCGCGCGCCAGGATGTCCTGCTCGGCCTTCTTGTTGCCGCGCGCGGCGAGCGTGGCGTCCAGTTCGTACATGCGGTCGAAATGGTCCTCGATCACGCCCTTGTTGCGGCCGGTGACGAAGATGAAATGCTCGATGCCGGCCTCCTTGGCCTCGTCGAATACATACTGGATCAACGGCTTGTCGACGATGGTCAGCATTTCCTTCGGCATCGCCTTGGTGGCGGGCAGGACGCGGGTACCGAGGCCGGCGACGGGGAAAACGGCTTTGCGGATTTTCATGGGTTCGGGAATGCCTTGAGAGAATGAAGGGCGGATGAGCTTGATCGCACGTTGGTAGCTCGTTTGCAGCCGGGAACAAAGGCGGATGTGCGGATGGCGATGCCCTACAAATTGCCTAGGTAAATCCGCAAATACGGGTCCGTTCTCGCCGTTTGGCAGGGCCAGGGAGGCTGCCGATAGCCCGGAGCGCGCAACTTTCCCCCCAAACAAAATCTCGCCTCTGTTAATCTATTGGAAACCGCCCCGAGGCCTCCTGAAAGCGGGATGTTGGGCAGGACGGGTGAGACATGACGCAACGGACGGGACGTTTGGCAAAGCTGGGAACCGGCGCGGCGGCCATCGCCGCAGCGTTGCTGGTGCTTGGCCAGGCGCATGCGCAGTCGTCGAGCGGCGGCGGGCCGCTGGGCTTCCTCGACAACCTCTTTACTGGCTCACTTTCCAGGGGCAACCAGAGCGCGCCGCCCGGCCAGCCTCCCGGTACCTCGCCGCAGGCGCAAAGCGCACCGCCCGCCGGCACTGGCGCAGCCCCTCCCTGGAGCGGGGAGGACGGCGCCTCCGGCCACCCGCTGATGACCGCATCGGCGATCCGGGAAGCGGCGGCGAATTTCGACAATTGCGTCGCCTCGATGTGGCCCGACGCCGCGCGCCGCAACATCTCGCGCGAGAGTTTCGAGCGCTTTACCGCCGGCCTCACGCCCGATCTGCGGCTGATGGATCTGATGGATTCGCAGCCGGAATTCACCAAATCGATCTGGGATTACCTCGACATTCTCGTCAACGATGTCAGACTCGCCAAAGGCCGCGAGATCCTCGCCAAATACAAGCCGCAATTCGACGCGGCGGAGAAGGCCTATGGCGTCGACCGTTATGCGATCGCCGCGATCTGGGGCATCGAATCGAACTATTCCACCCAGATGGGTGACCGCAACGTCGTGCAGTCCACCGCGACGCTTGCCTGCGTCGGCCGCCGCCAGAAATACTTCAAGGACGAGTTCCTTTCGGCGCTGGAAATCCTGCACCACGGCGATCTCCGCCCCGAACAGATGCGCGGCTCCTGGGCCGGCGCGTTCGGTCCCACGCAATTCATGCCAACCGCGTTCAAGCGTTACGCGGTGGATGCCGACGGCGACGGCCGCCGCGACGTGGTCGACGACGCCGCCGATTTGATCGCCTCGACCGCCAATAACCTGAAGAAGGACGGCTGGCAGACTGGCCAGACCTGGGGCTATGAGGTCGTGGTCCCCCAGGGTTTTAACTACATGCTGGCGGACCGGGCCAAGGCGATGACGATTTCGCAATGGGAACATCTCGGCCTCACCCGCGCCGGCAGCCAGCCGTTCCCGCAGCCTGCCGAGAAGGCCTATCTGCTGGCACCCGCCGGCGCCGAAGGGCCCGGTTTCCTGATGCTGCAGAATTTCCGGGTGATCATGAAATACAACCCGGCGGAGGCCTATGCGCTGGCGATCGGTCATTTCGCCGACCGTTTGCGCGGCGGCACGCCGTTCGTGCAGCCCTGGCCGCGGCAGGAGCGCGAATTGTCGCGGGCCGAGCGGCTGGAACTGCAGCAGCTCCTGGCGCAGCGCGGCTTCTATCGCGGTACCCCGGACGGCCAGTTCGGCGGTGAGACGCGGGAAGCGCTGCGCGGCTTCCAGGCCTCGATCGGGGCGCCCGCCGACGGATTTGCCTCCTCCGACGTGCTGGAGCGGTTGAGGGGGCGGTAAGCGGCCGATTTTTGCGGGGCCATATCCTTTATTTGACGCGTTTTCTTCAGGCGAACCGGCCTCCACTTCGCTCGAAAACGCAATAAAGTAACCGTGCGGACGACAATCCCGCAGCGCGCTTGACGGAAGCCGCGGATGGCCGGTTTATGGCGCGAAATCTGCCCGCGTGCGGCCTGATTCCGCTATTATACTGGCTGGTACCGCGATTCATTGCGACCGAGCTGCATGCAAGAGCCAAGATCCTTCTTCCGGGTGTTCACCGAGACCGGCCCCTTGATCGCGCTGGCGGTCGCGGTTGCGCTGCTGGTCGGGCTCGCCGGACCAGCATCGGCGCAATTCTTCAATTTCGGCGGATGGCAACCACGGCCGCAGCCACAGCAGCAGCGCCCGTATGGCGGAGGCGGCGGCTGGTTCGGGGGCGACCTGTTCACGCCGTTCCAGCAGCAGCAGCAGGCGCCGAAGCGGGTCGAGAATTATTCCAAGGCGCCGCCGCCGGAGAAGCGCGACACCGTGCCGGAGCGCAACGTGCTGGTGCTGGGCGACGCCATGGCGGACTGGCTCGCCTATGGCCTCGAGGACGCCTATGCCGATCAGCCCGACATGGGCGTGATCCGCCGGCACAAGACCGTGTCCGGCCTGATCAAATATCAACCCAAGGGCGATCCGGCCGATTGGGCTGCGGCGGCAAAAGGTATCCTCGCGACCGAGAAGCCCGACGCCATTGTCGTGATGCTCGGGCTCGACGATCGCCAGCCGATCCGCGAGCCCGCCGTCGACAAATCCGACAAGGCATCAGACAAAAAGGCCGACAAGAAAGACCCCAAGGCCAAGCCGGATGCAAAATCGGACGCCAAGACCGATGCCAAGCCTGGCGACACGAAGCCCGGCGCCGATGCGGCCAAGCCTGACGACAAGGCCGTCGATGCCGAATTGTCGCCGGACGATGCCGCCGACGGTGACACACCGACCCTTGCGCCGGAGAAGAGCACGCGCTCGCCGAACGGCGTCTATCAGTTCCGGGAGGAGCGCTGGGTCGAGCTCTACAGCAAGAAGATCGAGGAGATGATCGGCGTCCTGAAAACCAAGGGCGTGCCGGTGCTGTGGGTCGGCCTGCCGGCGGTGCGCGGCCCCAAGGCGACGGCGGACATGCTGTTCCTGGATGCGCTGTATCGTGACGTCGCCGGCAAGGCGGGCATCACCTATGTCGATGTCTGGGACGGATTTGTCGACGAGGCCGGCCGCTTCCTGCAGAAGGGTCCCGACTTCGAAGGCCAGATCCGGCAGCTGCGTTCCTATGACGGCGTGTATTTTACCAAACCGGGCGCGCGCAAGCTCGCCCATTATGTCGAGCGCGAGATCACGCGGCTGCTGGCCTCGCGTTCCGCGCCGATCGAGCTGCCGACCGAACCGGCGACGCCGGACGCCAACGCCCAGCCCGGCCAGCCGGCGCCGCGTCCGCTCGCGGGGCCGATCCTGCCGCTGGTGGCATCTTCCGTCGGCACCGATCAATTGCTCGGCGGCCCCGGCTCGCGCCCGGCCGCGGTCGATGCACTGGCGGCACGGACGTTGGTGAAAGGCGAAGCGCTGGCGCCGCCCGCCGGCCGCGCCGACGATTTCGTCTGGCCGCGCCGCGAAGTCGGCCGCGAACAGGTCAACGGCGAAACGCCGGTCGCCGCGGTCGCACCGGATGGAACGGTGGCAGCACCCGGCACGCCCGGCGCGACGCCGAAGCCTAAGAAGCAGCCGCCGCCTCCGGTTCAATCGGGCACGCCGGCGCAGGCGCGGGACTTTTTCAGCTTCGGCAATGGGCCGAAAAGGCCGGCAGCGCCGCGTGCGCCCACAGCCGGTCCTCCGCGGCCGCCGGCTAATGTCGGACGGTCAGCCTGGGTGCCTGGCTTTTTTTGACCGATAGCAGCAGCCGTCATTCCGGGGCGCATCAACGATGCGAACCCGGAATCTCCAGACGAAAATTTTTGGTCAACAACACCGAGATTCCGGGTCCACGCGTAAACGCGTGTCCCGGAATGACGGGCTGATTTTCGAAGCTGGCCTTAGTAGCGCCAGCGCGGCGGCGGGCGGCGCGGCGGGCGCGTCATCAGCATCGCCAGCGCAAAGCCAATGCCGCCGGCGATCAGGAGCGCGCCGAGCGGATTGTCCTGCACCTTCTTCGCCACCGCCTGCGAGCCATCGCGGAAGGTCTCGCCTGAGTTGTCATAGGCATCCCTGGCGTAGCCGACGGCGGCGTCAGTGGCGTCGCGCGCGGTATCCTTGGCCTGGCCGTAGAGGTTCTGCACGGAGCCAGTGGCCTCGCGGGCGCGGCCCGAGGCCTGGGTCCTGGCATCGCCAGCCATGTCGCCGACCGCGCCTTCCACCTTCCCGGCGAAATCCTTGGCCGAGCCGGCAATCCGATCCTTGTCCATCGCGGTCACTCCTTGATCTTGTCGGGAGCTAACCGATGAAATGCGATCCGGTTCCGCGCCTACAAGATCAGCCCGCCATCGACCACCAGCGTTTGGCCGACGATGTAGGAGGAAAGCGGCGAAGCCAGAAACAGTGCCGCGCCCGCCATGTCGGCTGGCGTGCCCAGACGCTTCAAGGGAATGCGCTCGATCGCGCCTTCCAGCCGCTTCGGATTCGACGTCGTCACTTTCGTCATCTTGGTATCGACCAGTCCGGGCGCGATGCCGTTGACGCGGATGCCGTCCTCGGCCCAGGCTTGGCCCAGCGTCCGGGTCAGCCCCATCGCGCCGGTCTTGGAGGCGTTGTAGGCCGGATTGCCCTTGGTCGAATGATAGGCGGCGGTCGAGCTGACGATGATCAGCGAGCCCCAGTTCGCGCTCAGCAGGTCGTGGAATTTTCGAGCGCAGGCCATCAGGCTCATGAGATTGACTTCGAGAACCTTGCGAAATCCGTCCATTTCAAATTCGCCGCGGCGGTAGATCACCGCTCCCTGCGCCAGCACCAGCACATCGAGCCGCTCGAATGACGGCTTGAAATTCTCGATCGCCCTGGCGTCGCTGACGTCGAGCTGCGCGTAATCGAGGCCGTCGAGATGCGATCCCTCGGCGGAGGAATAATCGGTGGCGCGCGCCCTTGTGCCGCAAACCTGCACGCGCGCGCCCTTGGCGCGAAACGCTTGTGCGATGCCGTTGCCGATGCCGCTGGAGCCGCCGACCACGAGAACCTGCTTGCCGCTGAAATCCAGTTCGTTCATCGTCGACCTCGCCTTTGATGACTGTCAAAGCATAGCAGCTGACATTCCAGAAGAAACGCCAGGGAAGAAGCACCAGAGAAAAACAAGGAAAACTTCATGTCCGATTTCAAGCAACTCAGCCGCTCGGTCAAGGGATTGACCGTCCTCATCACCGGCGCAGCCAGCGGCATGGGCCGCGCCACCGCGCGCGTGTTCGCCGCCGAAGGCGCCAATGTCGCGGTCACCGACTTTACGGCCGAGGGTGCGCAGACGGTTGCCGCCGAAATCGCGGGGAGCGGCGGAACGGCAAAGGCGTGGCGGCTCGATGTGGCTGAGCGCGACGAGATCAACGCCGTCGTCGTCGACATCGCCACGCATTTCGGCGGGCTCGATATCGTGATCAACAATGCCGGCATTTCGGTGCGGGTGGCGATCGACGATGACAGCTATGACAACGCCTGGGCGAAGGGGCTCGCCGTCATGCTGACCGCGCATCAGCGCGTGATCCGCGCCGCATTGCCTTATCTGCGTAACTCGAAATCGCCGCGGATCGTTAACATCGCCTCCACCGAGGCGCTCGGCGCGACCGCATTGCACAGCCCGTATTCGGCGGCGAAGGCCGGCGTGGTTGGACTGACGCGATCGCTTGCGGTCGAACTCGGCCGCGAGGGCATCACCGTGAACTGCATCTGCCCGGGGCCGATCAGGACCGCGATCACGGAGCGGATTTCGGAGGAGCACAAGACCATCTATGCCAAACGCCGCACCGCGCTTGCCCGCTACGGCGATCCCGAGGAAGTCGCCCACATGACCTTGAGCCTGTGCCTGCCGGCAGCCTCCTTCCTGACCGGGGCGATCATTCCGGTGGACGGCGGGTTGATGGCACGCAACGCCTGAGGGCGGACATGCGCCGCCAAGCGTTGACATGGTCGTCTCGGGGAGTAGTTTTTTCGGAAAATGGAGCGGGGGTAACCGCCTCCCTCGACCAGGAGAAAACGCCAATGACCGTCACGATCCGGCAGCTTCACCCGCATTTCTTCGGCGAGGTGTCCGGCGTCGACCTGCGCAAACCGCTGACGCCGCTTGAGGCCAGGGATATCGAAGCCGGCATGGACAAATACGCCGTGCTGCTGTTCCGCAACCAGGACATCTCGGACGAGCAGCAACTGGCGTTCGCGCTGAATTTCGGCGAGCGCGAAAAGGCGCGCGGCGGCACCGTGACCAAGAAGGAAGATTACCGGCTGACCTCCGGCCTGAACGACGTCTCCAATCTCGGCAAGGACGGCAAGCCTCTGCCGAAAGATCACCGCACCCATCTGTTCAATCTCGGCAACTGCCTCTGGCATTCCGACAGTTCGTTCCGCCCTATCCCTGCGAAATTTTCGCTGCTGTCGGCGCGGGTGGTGAACCCCAAGGGCGGCAACACCGAATTTGCCGACATGCGCGCGGCCTATGACGCGCTCGACGATGAGACCAAGGCCGAGATCGAGGACATGATCTGCGAACATTCGCTGACGTATTCGCGGGGATCGCTCGGTTTCCTCGACTACACCGAGGAAGAAAAGCAGATGTTCAAGCCAGTGCTGCAGCGGCTGGTGCGCACCCATCCGGTGCACGGCCGCAAGTCGCTGTATCTGTCGTCGCATGCCGGCGCGATCCTCGGCATGAGCGTGCCGGAGGCGCGGCTGTTGCTGCGCGACCTCACCGAGCACGCCACGCAGCCGCAATTCGTCCACGTCCACAAATGGACGCTGCATGACCTCGTGATGTGGGACAACCGCCAGACCATGCACCGCGTCCGCCGCTACGACCAGTCGCAGCCCCGCGACATGCGCCGCGCCACGGTGGCCGGCACCGAGCCGACGGTCAAGCAACAGGCGGCGGAGTAGAGGCACGCTTCTAAGCAGAGATTCTTTGTTTGGCCAACGGATCGAGGTTTCGCTCGGAGTTCAAGGAGGTTACGGCGGCGTGGATTGCTCGATCGAGAGCTTCGGCATCGGTGAAGGTCTGGTGGGCCAGATGATGGGCTTTGAGATCGTGCCAGACAACTTCGATGTCGTTGAGTTCGGGCGCGTACTTGGGCAGCCATTCGACGGTGAGCCAGTGGGCACGGGCCGTGAGGGCAGCGGTTGTCGCCTTGCTCACGTGGATCGGCCCGTTGTCGAGCACGACGACGACGGGTTTCGTCGGCAGACCCGGCCTCGGGCCATACAGACCGTCGAGCGTTTCCAAGAGCGCAATGAAATCGGTGCTACGCTTGGTTCGGCTTGTGTGCACAATGAGCTTGCGCGCGGTGTGATCGAGCGCTCCCATCATCGCAACCTTCTTGGCCTGTCCTGGCGCCTGCACCCGCAGATCGGCGCCACACTTGGCCCAGGCTCTGGCCAGATAAGGATGCGTCAACGCCTCGCTCTCATCGGCGAAGAGAAGCACGATATCACCGGCCTCTGCCTGCGCCTTTCGCAGTGCCAGCCTGAGGCCCACGCGGTCGACGGCATCGGCGTCCTGGCGGCCCTTCAGGGTGTGTCGCGGTCGGCGCCAGCGGAACTTTTTTTGCGTAGCACCTTGGACAGACGCGATTTGGAGATGGTGACGCCCTCGCGGGCCTCGATCTCGCCAATGAGGCGCGCCAGCGTCCAGTTGTGCCGGTCGGCAACCGGCGCTTCCAGCAATGGCCTCGCAACTCTCAGCGCAGCTTCCGCTTTGACAGGGGCCGGTCCCGGTGCAGGGCTCGTCTTGAGTGCCTCGACCCCGCCGCGCGCAAAATCGCTGCGCCACAGACGCACCGTATCCTCGCGAACGCCGAACGCTTCCGCAATGCGTGGGCTGGTCCAACCCGATAACGTCAGCAATACGGCTCTCGCCCGATCCGCCTCCCCGCGATCGCGCGAAACTGCAAGGGTCCGCAATGCCGCCTGCTGCTCTTCACTCGCCACGACTGGAGATTTACCTGCCATGTCTCGCCTCCGCGAATCAGTGCGAAGACGGAATCACGCCCGGCATCCGTTGGCCAGTAAGATGAAACCTGCTTAGCAGAATATGAGATCGTCATCGCCCGCGAAAGCGGGCGATCCAGTATACGCAGCCGTTGGTAATTATGGGCGCCGGTGATGACTGGATGCCCCGCCTTCGCGCAGCATGACAGCGGAGCTACGCGTGCCCGGCCTCGTTCGACAGCATGCCCGGATCGATCCCGATCTTGCGCAGCGCCCGGAGGTATTTTTCCTCGACGTCGCCGCCGAAGATCAGGTCCGGATCGGCGTCGCAGTGCAGCCAGCCATTGTCCTGGATTTCGGTTTCGAGCTGGCCCGGCGCCCACCCGGCATAGCCCAGCGCGAGAATCGCGTGCTTGGGACCGGCGCCCCTGGCGATGGCTTTCAGGATATCGACGGTCGCGGTCAGGCAGATTCCATCGTCGATCCGCAACGTGGCATCCTCGATGAAGAAATCGCTGGAATGCAGCACGAAGCCACGGCCGGTCTCGACCGGACCGCCCTTGAGCACCTTCATGCTCTCTGCATTTTCCGGCAGCTTGATCTGGTCGGCCTTTTTAATGATGTCGAGTTGCACCAGCAGTTCGGGAAAATCGATACTGCCCGCCGGGCGATTGACGATGATGCCCATCGCGCCTTCGGAGGAATGCGCGCAGAGATAGATCACCGAACGCTCGAAGCGCGGGTCTCCCATCACGGGCATCGCGATCAGAAGCTGGCCGTCGAGATAGCCGCGACCTGACGGATTGCCGGAGCCCGAATTGTCGCCGATGCCGGCGGCGTCGCGGCTGGTCTTCCTCAGTCTTTTGCCTTCAGGGCCCATCCGCAAAGGACTCTCATGTTGCCGCCCATCCTGATATTGGGTGGCAGTTCTGTCAATCAAGCTTCGTCCGGCGCTTGAAAATACATCACAAGCAATTCAATGGTTTGCACCCCCACCAGCCTGTAAAGACGTCTCATGACAGTCATAGTTCCCGTCCGCGCCGCGCTCGGCTTCGCCGCAACCGTCCTTGCTTCGTCCCTGACGATGGAGGCCCGCGCCCAGGACTCGTCGCTTTGGCAACGCGACGGACACTCCGCGGTGCGGCTGCTGGCGGGCTCGCGCAGCGGCGCGGTGCTGCTCGGCGGCATCGCCTTTCAGCTGCAGCCGGGCTGGAAGACCTACTGGCGCACGCCGGGCGATTCCGGCGTGCCGCCGCGGTTCGATTTCTCCAAATCGGACAATATCGAAGCCGTGACCGTGATGTGGCCGGCGCCCGCGAAATTCGACGACGGCGCCGGCGGCCATTCGATGGGTTATCACGACGGAATCGTGCTGCCGTTGCGGATTGTGGCAAAAAATGCCGACAAGCCGGTGACGCTGCGCGCCGACATCAACTACGCGGTGTGCGAAAAGATCTGCATCCCCGTTCAGGCCAATGCGGAGCTGCCCTTCACCAGCGTGGCGAGCACCGAAGACAGCGCACTGTTCGCAGCGCTCGATACCGTGCCGAAGCCGGCCAATGTCGGCGATCCCAACCCGCTGACCATCCGCGATGTCAAGCGCGACGGCAAATCCACCGTGCTGGTCGACGTGGTCAGTCCCGACGGCAAAGACGTCAACCTGTTCGTCGAGGGGCCGACGCCGGAATGGGGACTGCCGGTGCCAAAACTGCTCGACCACGGCCCGCCCGGGGTCAAGCGTTTTGCCTTTGAGCTCGACGGGATGCCGCCGGGCACGAACCCGGAAGGCGCGGCGCTGAAACTGACGCTAGTCGGCGGCGACCGTTCCTACGAGTTCAATATCAATCTGGAATAATTTCTCCGTCATTCCGGGGCGCGCATTTGCGCGACCCTGAGATGTGCAATTGCACATCGGGGAATCTCGAGGTTCCGGGTTCATGCGGAGCCTGTCATCGGGCGGCGCTTCGCGCCGACCCGTTGGCATGCCCCGGAACGACGACGCCACCGATTCTTAACGAATAGTTGATAGGCGGAATGGTCGCCGCAGCCCCGCGGCGGCTTTCGAGGTTTGCCGCTTGGCCGCGATCGACGCACAATCCGAGACAGTTCCGCCTGCCGGTGTGATCGCGCGGCTGCGCTCGCTGGTGGGCGGCTCCAGCGACGCCTCGGTCACCAACCGGCTGGCCGGCACGGTCTTCGCCATCCGCGTCATCAGCGCCGCACTCGCCTACCTTTCGCAGATCCTCTTGGCGCGCCGGATGGGCGGCTCGGATTACGGCGTCTATGTCTATGTCTGGACCTGGGTGCTGCTGCTCGGCAGCATGATGGATTTCGGTATTTCGACCTCGGCGCAAAAGATTATCCCGGAGTATCGTGCCGCGAGCGAAACCGCGCTGCTGCGCGGCTTCCTGTCCGGCAGTCGCTGGTTGACGTTCATCGTCTCCGCCCTTGTCTCGCTGCTGCTCGCGGGCGTAGTAAAATTGCTGTCGCCGTGGATCAACGCAAGCGAGATCGTTCCGCTCTACATCGGCTGCCTCACGCTGCCGGCCTTCGTGGTCGCCAATACCCAGGACGGCATCGCGCGCTCGTATGACTGGATGCGGCTCGGGCTGATGCCGCAGTTCATCGTGCGGCAGTCCCTGATCATCGGCTTCACCGCAGGCGCGTTCGCGCTCGGCTTCCATCTCGGCGCCACCGCCGCGATGCTCGCCAGTGCCGCCGCGGTATGGATCGCCATGATCGGACAGATGACGGCGCTGAACCGCAGGCTCGGCGGCAACGTCGAGTCCGGTCCCAAGGCCTACGATTTCCACGGCTGGCTCGCGGTCTCGCTGCCGATCCTGCTGGTCGAAGGTTTTTACCTGCTGCTGTCCTACACCGACGTGCTGGTCCTGCAGCAGTTCCGCCCCTCCGAAGAGGTCGGCGTTTATTTCGCCGTGGTGAAGACGCTGGCGCTGGTATCCTTCATCCACTACGCGATGTCGGCGACCACGGCACACCGGTTTGCCGAATATCACGCGCTCGGCGATAAGCCGCGGCTGGCGGCCTATGTCGCCTATGCGATCAAGTGGACGTTCTGGCCCTCGCTCGCTGCGACCATCCTGCTGCTGGCGTTCGGCAAGCCGCTGCTGTGGCTGTTCGGACCGCAATTCGTAGTCGGCTACGACATCATGTTCATCGCCGCCATCGGGCTCGTGGTGCGCTCGGCGATCGGCCCGGTCGAACGGCTGCTCAACATGCTCGGCCACCAGCATATCTGCGCATCGGCCTATGCGCTGTCCTTTGTCATGAACGTGGTGCTCTGCGTCGCGCTGGTGCCGCGGTTCGGCGGCCACGGCGCCGCCGCGGCGACCTCGATCTCGCTGACGTTCGAAACCGTGCTGCTGTTCTGGATCGTGCGGCGGCGGCTCGGCATGAACGTGCTGCCGTTCGGGAAGAACGGCGCCGAAGGCGCATCCTAGGGTTGGAAATTCGGCCGCCTGGGTGATATGATTTCGTTATGACTGCGACGGACCTCAAAAACCTGCTGGAGCGCGCCAAGACCTGGCCTGAAGAGGCGCAGGATGAACTTGTCGCTCTTGCCAATCAGATCGAAAGCGAATTGCAGGGCCAAGACTATCTCGCAACCCGGGAGGAATTGCAGGTCATAGATGCTGCGATGGCCTCCATCGACGGGGGGAAGTCGCAACCGATGCCGAAATTAAAGCAGCCTTTGCAAAATTTCGGCGAGTATGAAACTCGTCTATTCCCGGCAGGCGCTCACTGATCTCAACCAGATCGCAGCCTATTACAATGCGAGTGCCAGCCCGGCGATAGCTGAGTCAATCGCAACCCGGCTGGAAACTGTCATTGACCGCATTTGCCGTTTACCCAAGGCCGCTCCGCGCGTCTCGCAACGCTCTCAGGTCCGAGTAGCTATTTCGGATTTTCTACCGGGTGCGTGGCGAGACGATCGATATTCTGCATATTCGACACACGTCGAGACGACCTCTGGCAACCGGTACCGAGTAACGAAGGAAGATCCCTTCCCGCAAACAGCGGGAAGGGATGACAAGAGCCCTACTCCGCGGTCCAGCCGCCGTCGATCGAGAGGTTGGCGCCGGTGATCTGGGCGGCGTCATCGCCACACAGAAACAGCGCCAATGCGGCGACCTGCTCGGAGGTGACGAACTCCTTGGTCGGCTGCGCTTCCAGAAGCACGTCGCGGATGACCTGCTCCTTGGTGAGGTTGCGCGCCTTCATGGTGTCGGGAATCTGCTTCTCGACCAGCGGCGTCCAGACATAGCCGGGCGAGATGCAGTTGCAGGTAATCTTGAAGGTCGCAAGCTCCAGCGCCACGGTCTTGGTGAGACCGGCGATGCCATGCTTGGCCGAGACATAGGCCGACTTGAATGGCGAGGCCACCAGCGAATGAGCGGAGGCAGTATTGATGATGCGGCCCCAGCCGCGCTTCTTCATGCCGGGCACGGCGGCGCGGATGCCGTAAAACGCCGACGACAGATTGATCGCGATGATCGCCTCCCATTTCTCGGGCGGGAATTCCTCGATCGGCGAGACGAACTGGATGCCGGCATTGTTGACGAGAACGTCGACCGAGCCGAAGGTCTTCTCTCCAAGCGCGACCATGTCGGCGATCTCCGCGGGCTTGGTCATGTCGGCCGGCGAATGCACCGCCTTGACACCGAAGTCCTTCTCGATGGCGGAGCGTTCCTTCTCGATGTCGGCGGGCGTGCCCATGCCGTTGAGAACGATGTTGGCGCCGGCGCCGGCGAACGCGCGGGCATAGGCCAATCCGATGCCGCTGGTCGATCCCGTCACAACCGCGGTCTTGCCTGTCAACGTACCCATTTCACTTGCTCCTGTTGTCATCGAGGGTTTCGGTGCCGTCCCCCGTGAGATCGTAGGTAACCATGGTTTCGCCGGATTGCGGCCGCTCGAGCCAATCCTTGTGGCGCATCGAAAGATGGACGTCGCGTGTCCCCGCGCGCCAATGCTCGACCATGCCGATGTGCGAAAAATCATAATCCTTGGACGAGGATTCGTAGTTCTTGCTGCGGTAGATCAGGTGCACCACCGTGACGGTGTTCTCCTTGGCGGCCTTGCAGAGGATCTCGACTGACGGATCGTTCTTGAGATAGTCGGGCAATTTGCCTATCAGGTCGCGCACTGCCATGCGCGCGTTGTGCACCTGCTTGTTCTTGTCGGTGTTCATACGGGTGCGGCTGGAGAAACGGATGTCCTTTTCGCGCTCGGCGGCTTCCAGCAACGAGACCGGTAGCGGCCCGCGGGCGCTGAACAGATCGACCTGGAAGATCAGCAGGTCGTTGTTGGTTTCCTCATCCAGCACGTAATCAAGCGGTGTGTTGGAGGCGATGCCGCCATCCCAGAAATGCTCGCCTTCGATCTCGACGGAAGGAAAGCCCGGCGGCAACGCGCCGGAGGCCATGATGTGCTCGGGCCCGATCTTCTTGCCCTGCTTCTTGAAGTCGTAATTGTCGAAATATTTGAAGTTGCCGGTCGTCACGCTGACCGCGCCGACGCTGAACCGGGTCTCCAGCGCGTTGATGCGGTCGAAATCGACCAGGCGCTCCAGCGTGGCCCGCAGCGGCGCGGTATCGTAATAGCTCTGCGACTGCGGGGTGCCCTGCGGCCAAAGCGGCGCCGGCGGGATGCGCGGCCGGAAGAAGCCGGGCACGCCGAAGGTCGCGATCAGCGCCGCGCTGGTCTCGTTGAAAAGCGATCGCGCGCGGTCGCTCTTGGTGACGGGGTTCCAGGGGACCGGCGCGGAAACCATGTCCCAGAATTCCTTGAGCCGCGCGACCCGCTTCTCGCGCGGGTTGCCGGCGATGATGGCGGCATTGATGGCGCCAATCGAGATGCCGGCGATCCAATCCGGTTCGAAATCGAAATGACACAGCGCCTGATAGGCGCCGGCCTGGTAGGAGCCAAGCGCGCCGCCGCCCTGCAGCACCAGCACCCGATGTGCCTTGGCTGGCGTCCTTGCCGGAGCGGGACTCGAATGATCGGTCATGGCTTGGTCAATCAGATATGAGAAAGCGGTTCTATTGCCAAAAAGCACCCGGCACCGTGGCGCCCCGTCGCGGTCGCGTCAATCAGCTGTCCTGACAACGGCGATCACGCCGAGGTTATCGCGGGTCCGACGACGCCATTATGAGCGTCCAGAATACCTTGTATTTCGTATTTGAAGCATAGCTCGCCGCGATGCCTAATTTTGTGACACCATTTTTCAGCATATTGGCCCGGTGCGGGGGCGAGTCGCGCCAGCCGGAAAAGGCCTCCGCGAGGGTATGATAGCCCGCCGACACATTCTCTACCGCCTGCGTCGCGGGGTATCCCGAGGCATTCAGCCGCTGCGCCAGCGGTGCCTTGACGTCGTGGTCGAGCTTGTTGCGGTTGGCCATCGCCTGCGACTGCGCTTCCGCAAGTTTCATCAGCTCGGGATCCACCGTCACCGCGCCGAGCCCGTTATTCTGCCGGTACAACGAGATCATCGAGGCCGCGGCGATCGGATCGAGCCTGCCGCCATTGGCTATGTCGGCATACATGGCTGGCTGCTCGACCGGGGCCTCGCCCGCGCAGCCGCCAAGCGCCAACAGCGCGATAATGGCGATAATCGCCCGCATGATTCGAGAGTCCCCCAGAATGGATTGGGGGTTGTTGCATACCAACCGTGGCTGAATGGTGAACGTTTTCAGTCCTGCGCGGCGAAAATCCGGTAGTGCCGGGGCTGCAATCCCACGATATCGCCGGTCCTGAGTTCCCGATCCCGGGGCGCGTCGATCTCGATCACGGTCTCGCCCTGCGATAGAGCGACTTCGGCCCGCTGGATCGGTCCGAAGGTCCGGACATGCCGTACCTTGCCCTCGAATGCGCCGCTGCCGGGCGGCCCGACCTGCATGTCGTGACGGCGAACAAACAGCTGCGATGCGCCGGAAGCCGCGCCATCGGCCCTGATATTCAATGCCTTGCCGCCGAGCCGCACGCAGCCGTCGTGGATATCCACCGGCAGCACGATCGACTCGCCGATGAACCCGTGCACGAAGGCGGTCGCCGGATTGTCATAGACATCGCCGGGCGTGCCGATCTGCACGATGCGGCCCTTGTCCATCACCACCACACGGTTGGCGACTTCGAGCGCCTCTTCCTGATCGTGGGTGACGAAGATCGAGGTCACGTTGATCTCGTGATGCAGGGAACGCAGCCATTGCCGCAGTTCCTTGCGCACCTTGGCATCGAGCGCGCCAAAGGGCTCGTCGAGCAGCAGGATTCGCGGCTCGATCGCCAGCGCCCGGGCCAGCGCAATGCGCTGGCGCTGGCCGCCCGACAATTGGCTTGGATAGTGATCGGAAAGCCAGCCGAGCTGCACCAGATCCAGCAATTCCCTGACCCGCGCACGGATGCCCTCCTCGTTCTTGCGCACCGCACGCGGCTGCACCCGCAGGCCGAACGCGACGTTTTCGAACACCGTCATGTGGCGGAACAGCGCGTAATGCTGGAACACGAATCCGACCTGGCGCTCGCCGGCGCCGCGGGCGAGCGCGTCTTCGCCGTCGAACGAGACCTCGCCGGCGTCGGGCCAGTCGAGCCCCGCGATGATGCGCAACAGCGTGGTCTTGCCCGAGCCGGACGGCCCCAGCAGCGCCACCAACTCGCCTGACGCGACCTTCAGGTCGACGCCGTCGAGCGCGGCAAATGCGCCGAACCTCTTCACGAGGCCTTTGACTTCAATCGTCACGCAGCTGTTGCCCGTCGTCCAAGTGCCGTTCGAGAATGGTTTTCGCCACCAGCGTGATCAGCGCCAGCATCGCCAGCAGCGAGGCGATCGCGAACGACGATACGAATTGATAATCATTGTAGAGAATTTCAACCAGCAGCGGCATGGTGTTGGTCTCGCCGCGGATGTGGCCCGATACCACCGACACCGCACCGAACTCGCCCATGGCGCGGGCGTTGCAGAGCAGCACGCCGTAGAGCAAACCCCATTTGATATTCGGCAAGGTGACGCGGAAGAAGGTCTGCAGACCGGACGCGCCGAGCGAGATCGCAGCCTCTTCCTCCTGCGTGCCCTGTTCCTGCATCAGCGGAATCAGCGCGCGCGCGACGAACGGAAACGTCACGAAGACGGTGGCAAGCGCGATGCCGGGCACCGCGAACAGCACATGGATATTATGGCTCTGCAGCCACGGCCCCCAATAACCCTGCGCGCCGAACAATAGCACGAACACCAGTCCCGAGATCACCGGGCTGACCGAGAACGGCAGATCGATCAGCGAGATCAGGAAGGTCTTGCCGCGAAAATCGAATTTGGCAATGGCCCAGGCCGCGACGATCCCGAATACCAGATTGAGGCCGACGGAAATCACGGCGACCAGGAGCGTCAGCCGGATCGCCGACAGCGCTTCCGGATCGGCCAGCGCAGAAAGATAAGCGCCGACGCCCTTTGAAAATGCCTGCGCGAACACCACGACCAGCGGCAGCACCACGAAGACCGTCAGGAACGTCACCGCAATCGCGATGACGACGAAGCGAACAAGCCTCGGCTCGGTCCGCAGATCGTCCCGCGCCGAACTCAGGGAAGACGGTCGCTGATTCATTGCCCTCGGCCCCTCAATGCGCGGGCAGGCGCAGTTGCGCCCAGCGCTGCAGGCGATTGATCGCGAAAATGATCAGGAACGACGCCACCAGCATGACGACCGCGATCGCGGTCGCGTCCGCATAACGGAATTCCGAAAGCCGGATCACGATCAGAAGCGGCGCGATCTCCGATACATTCGGCAGGTTGCCGGCGATGAAGATGACCGAGCCGTATTCGCCGACCGCACGCGCGAAGGCCAGCGCAAACCCGGTCAACAGCGCCGGAATCAAGCTCGGCAGGATCACTTTTGAAACCGTATGCCAGCGGTTGGCGCCGAGGCTGGCGGCGACTTCCTCGACCTCGACTTCGAGGTCGAGCAGCACCGGCTGCACCGTCCGCACCACAAAGGGAATGCCGATGAAAATCATCGCCACGAAAATCCCGATCGGCGTGAACGCCACCTTGATGCCGAGTTCGGCCAGTGGCGCGCCGAGCCAGCCTTTTTGCGCGAACAGCGAGGTCAGGGCAACACCGGCTACGGCGGTTGGCAACGCAAAGGGAACATCGACGATGGCGTCGAACAGCCGGCGGCCCGGAAAACGGTAGCGCACCAGCGCCCAGACGATGATAGTGCCCATCACCAGATTGACGCATGCCGCGGCAAAGGCGAGGCCGAACGAAATCTTCAGCGCGTTGAGGGTGCGGCGGCTGGTGAGAATGTCCCAGAACTGATCGGGGCTCAGTTCAAAGGTCTTGAGAAACAGACCTGCGAGCGGAATCAGGATGATCACCGACAGCCATGTCAGCGTCAGTCCCATGGTGAGACCGAACCCCGGCAAGGTGCTGCGCCGTCCTGCGCCTCCGCTCACAATGTCCCCTGCTTGCGCTTCACGGCGTCAGTTCTTGTAGATCTGGTCGAACACGCCGCCTTCGCCGAAATGTTCCTTCTGCGCCTCGGTCCAGCCGCCGAATACTTCGTCGATCGTGAACAGCTCGACCTTGGCGAAGGAATTTTCGTATTGCTTGGCGATCTCCGGATCGCGCGGTCGATACGAGTTCCGCGCGGCGATTTCCTGGCCTTCCCTGGTGTACCAGTATTTCAGGTAGGCTTCCGCGACCGCGCGGGTACCCTTCTTGTCGGCGACCGCATCGACGACGGCCACGGGGGGTTCCGCCAGAATGGAGAGCGGCGGCGATACGATCTCGAACTTGTCCTTGCCGAATTCCCGCTGCGCGAGGAATGCCTCGTTCTCCCAGGCCAGCAGCACGTCGCCGACGCCGCGTTCCACGAAGGTCACGGTGGAGCCGCGTGCGCCAGTGTCCAGCACCGGCACGTTCTTGTAGAGATCGGCGACGAACTGTTTTGCTTTATCAGTGATGCCGAATTTCTTCAGCGCGTAGCCCCAAGCGGCGAGATAATTCCAGCGCGCGCCGCCGGATGTCTTCGGGTTCGGCGTGATGACGCTGACATCAGCCTTGACCAGATCGTCCCAATCCCGGATGCCCTTGGGATTGCCCTTGCGCACCAGGAAGACGATGGTCGAGGTGTAGGGCGAGGCATTGAGCGGGAGCCGCTTCTGCCAGTCGGCAGCAACAAGCCCCTTCGCGGCGATGGCGTCGATATCATAGGCGAGCGCCAGCGTGACCACATCGGCCTGCAGGCCGTCGATCACGGCGCGCGCCTGCGAACCGGAGCCGCCGTGCGACTGCTTGATCTCGACGCTCTTGCCGCTTTCCTTCTGATAGGCCGCTGCAAACGCCTTGTTGAAATCCACATAGAGCTCGCGAGTCGGATCGTAGGACACATTGAGCAGCGTGACATCGGCGGCAAACGCCGAGCTTGCCCAGAGCAGCCCGGCAACTACAGGCAACATGCGACGGAACATCCCAATCTCCATTCGGCCTGACGACTTCATTGTCATCGAGGACGCGAATATCACTCAGGTCAATGCGGCATTAAGTCAACGAAACCGCATTTCATTGTTCGCAGCGTTGCAGCGTCACTATGCTACGAAGTCTTGACCGTATGGATGCCGCATTCGGTCTTGGCCCGGCCGCGCCAGCGCCCGGCGCGCACATCCTCGTCGGGCGAGGTTCGGCTGGTGCAGGGCATGCAGCCGACCGACAGGTAGCCGGACTTCAGAAGCGGGTGTGGCGGCAGGTCTGCGCGCGCGTAGATCGCATCGATCTGCTCGCGCGAGACGTTGGCGAAGGGATTGAATTTCAGTCGTGCGCCGTCCTGCTCGACGACCGGAATCTGCGCGCGCAAGCCTCCCTGGAACCGCTTGCGGCCGTTGATCCAGGCGCTGAACGGTTTTAGCGCGCGCGCCAGCGGCTCGACTTTGCGGATCCGGCAGCAGGCATCCGGATCGGAGAACCACAATTCGCGCTCGGGATCCTCGCGGTTCAGCGTCTCCTCCAGCGGCTTGATCGAGCGGACATCGCGCAGGCCCAGCGCCGCGATCAGCGTATCGCGATAGGCAAGCGTCTCCTCGAACAGCCATCCGGTATCGAGAAAGACCACGGGGATGGCGGGGTCGACATCGGCCATGACTTTCAACAGCGCCGCCGACTCGGTGCCGAACGAGGAAACCAGCGCCAGATGCTCGCGGCCGACGGCCTGCAACGCGGTTGCAATCACCTCCGTCGGAGATGCGTTGCGAAGCGCACGATCAAGCTCGTCGGCCGCCGGCAGATCGCCTGCCGTCCGCGCGAGCGACACATGGTCCACGAATGCATTCATTGGCTGGCGCTTTCCGAATGACGCAGCATCATCCGCCGGTGCAGCGCCGTCATGCGGCCGTCGCCGGTCGGCTGATAGAACACCGAGTAGCGCTTGACCGTGTTGGCGAACGCTTCCGCGTCGGCGGGCTTCTTCACCTCGAACGAATCGAAGCCGGCGCGCAGCATGAACAGGAACTGGTCGCGCAGCACCTGGCCGGTGGCGCGCAACTCGCCGCGATAATTGTGACGCTCGCGCAATAGCCGCGCCTGGCTGTAGGCGCGGCCGTCGCGGAAGGTCGGAAACACCAACGCAACCACCGCGAGCCGATCGAGATAGGGAACGAGATCGTCGAGGTCGCGATTGTTCGGCCAGATCACCCCGGTCCGCCCTTCCCGCCGCGACAGCGCCTCGGCTTCGTCGAGGAACCGCGCCGACGAAATCAGGATCGCGCCGTCGCGCGGGATATCGGCATCGTCAGCGAGGTGGACGAATTCGTCGTTCGTTATCTTTCCGTCCTTAACGAGTGGCATAGACGCGCTCCCTGAAAGGTTCGACGCCGAGCCGCTTCACCGCGTCGACGAACAATTCGTCCGGACGCGCGCGCAACGCGAGATAGGCTTCGACAATGTCCTCGACCACGTCGGCAACGTCGACATAGGGCACGGCGGGTCCGATCAGGGCGCCGAGTTCGGCGTTCTCGTCGGCGCGGCCGCCGATCGTGATCTGGTAGAATTCCTCGCCGTTCTTCTCGACGCCGAGAATGCCGATATGGCCGACGTGATGGTGGCCGCAGGCATTGATGCAGCCGGATATGTTGATATGCAGCCGCCCGATCAGATCGGCGGTGTCGTGATTGGCAAAGCGCCGCGTCAATTCCTGCGCGATCGGGATCGAACGCGCATTGGCAAGCGAGCAGTAGTCCAGCCCCGGGCAGGCGATGATGTCGGACACCAGATTGACGTTCGGCGTCGCCAGCCCGATCTTGTCGAGCGCCGCCCACAGCGCCGGCAGGTCGCGCTTGGCGACATGGGGCAGCGCGAGGTTCTGCTCGTGGCCGACGCGGATTTCACCGAACGAGTATTTGTCGGCGAGATCGGCGAGCGCGTCCATTTGATCGGCGGTGGCGTCGCCGGGCGGCCCACCGACCGGCTTCAGCGACAGCGTCACGATCGCGTAACCCTGCACCTTGTGCGTGAACACGGAATTCTTGCGCCAGCGCTCGAACAACGGGTCGGCCGCCGCCTTCTTCAGTTCATCGGGCATATGCGGCAGTTTTTCGTAGCTCGGATAGGAGAAGCGCGACCGGATGTCGTCGATCATGGCGTCGTCCAGCGTCAGCGCGGTGTCGCTGTCGCGCATCTGTTGCCACTCGTCCTCGACTTCAGAAGAGAATTTCTCGATGCCGAGTTCGTGCACCAGGATCTTGATGCGCGCCTTGTAGATGTTGTCGCGGCGGCCGTACTGATTATAGACCCGCAGGATCGCCTCGATATAGCTCAGCAGATCGCGGCCGTGGACGAAGGGCTTTATCGTCTTGCCGATGAACGGAGTGCGGCCGAGTCCGCCGCCAACCAGCACCTCGAAGCCGGTTTCGCCTTCGGCGTTCTTGTGCAGCCGCAGCCCGATGTCGTGGATCTTGACCGCGGCGCGATCGTGCGCGGAGGCGGTGATCGCGAATTTGAACTTGCGCGGCAGGAACGAGAATTCCGGATGCAGCGTCGTGTATTGCCGGATCAGCTCCGACCAGATGCGCGGATCCTCGATTTCGCCGGGCGCCACGCCGGCCCATTGATCCGAAGTGACGTTGCGCGTGTTGTTGCCCGAGGTCTGCATGGCATGGATGCCGACCTCGGCGAGATCGGCCAGCGCGTCCGGCAGTTCGGCGAGCTTGATCCAGTTGTACTGGATGTTCTGGCGTGTGGTGAAATGGCCGTAGCCGCGGTCGTAGCGGCGCGCGACATGCGCCAGCCGCCGCAACTGCTTCGACGACAGGGTGCCGTAGGGGATCGCGACGCGGAACATATAGGCGTGCAGCTGCAGATAGACGCCGTTCTGCAGGCGCAGCATCTTGAACTCGTCCTCGGTGAGCTCGCCGGACAGCCGGCGCTTCACCTGGTCGCGAAATTCCTCGACGCGTTCGTTGATCAGCGTGCGATCGAGTTCGTCATATGCGTACATGTGCGAGCTTTCTGTGGAAGCCTTAGGCCGGAACCGGGAGATCGATGGTGACGCCCTGCAGCCTTATGTGTTCGCGCAGATTGCCGGGCTTGATCTTGCCGCTTTCCTTGATTTCGACCGGCGCGATATAGGCGCCGACCGCACCGACATCGTCGGCGACGGATTCTGCAAGCAAGGCGCGGGCCTCTTCGGAAGTGCGAACGATCGCGGCATCCGACAGCTTTACCGACCAGTCCTGCTGGGCGGTGCGGTAGATCACGATGCCGTCCCAGGTTCGGTTGGCGGTCACCACCGACGGGCCGGTGATTCTGATTTTCTTCTGTTCAAGGGGAGAGGTCATTCGGCAGCTACCTGAAAATATGAGACGAGTTGAGCGAGTTGGGATTGGCGCCATGGCGCGGAATGCGCGACCACATCGCCGATGACGAGAACGGCGGGACCGCCGTCGATCTGCCCGACCAGCTCGGGCAGGCGATCGAGCGTGCCGACGACTGCTTGCGCGTCCGGCCGGGTCACGCGCGCGAACACGCCGACCGGAGTTTGCGGCGAGCGCCCCGCGGCGAGCAGCCCGGCGCGGACGGACGGTGCCGCGGTCATGCCCATGTAGACGACGACGGTCATCTTCGTGTCAGTAAGGGTGGACCAGTCGACGGTTTCGGCGTCCCTGGCCTTGTGCGCGGTGAGGAAGGTGATGCGCAGCGCCTCGTGCCGGAAGGTCAGCGGCACTTCGAATTGCGCCGCCGCGCCGAGCCCTGCGGTAATTCCGGGAATGATCGAATAGGCTACGCCTGCTTCTCGCAGGGCCTCGACTTCCTCGCCGCCGCGGCCGAACACGAAGGGATCGCCGCCCTTGAGCCGCACCGCGCGCTGGCCGGATCGCGCAGCCTCGATTATTAGTTTGTTGATGGCGTCCTGGCCGATGCCGGGCTTGCCGACTCGGCGGCCGACCGGAACGCGCGACGCATCGCGGCGGGCGCGATCGAGCACTTCGGGCGAGACCAGTTCATCGTAAAACACGATATCCGCGTCCTGCAGCGCGCGCAGCGCCTTGACGGTGAGCAGATCCGGATCGCCGGGGCCGGCGCCGACCAGCGTCACCCTGCCCTCGGCCTTGCCGTCACGTTGCGCGCCGGCAAAGGCGCTTGGATCGGAAATATTCTTCAGCGCCGCTTCGGCTTCGTCGTCGCGTCCGGCGAGAACCAGCGCGCCGATCGGGCCGTCGACCACGCGCTCCCAGAAGCGGCGGCGCAGCGGAAACTCAGGAATCCGGCCGTGGATCAGTTTACGCCAGCGGCCGATGAAGGCGGCGAGATCGCCGACGCGCGCCGGCAAGACCGCTTCGATGTGTTCGCGCACGCGGCGCGCCACCACCGGCGACGATCCGCCGGTGCCGACGGCAACCACGACGTCGCCGCGATCGACGATGGCGGGGAAGATAAAGGTCGAATGCGCAAGGTCGTCCATCACATTGACGGGAATGCCGACCGCTTTCGCCCGCACCGACATCTTGGGTCCGATGTCGCCCGCGCCCGCGCAGAGGATCGCGATGACGCCGGAGAGATCGGCAGCGAGGGGATCGCCAAAGGCCTGCTCGATCCGCGCCGCATCGACGGGTCCAAGCCCACAGAGATCATGATGGCCGTCGGTCACATACCAGCGAACGCGCGCGCCCGCGGCAGCCAGCAGGCGCAGCTTCGCGCGCGCCAGGTCGCCTGCGCCAACCAGCAGCACAGGCCCGGCTTGCAGATCCAGAAATACCGGCAGGAATCGCATGCGACACTCGCTTCCCCAACTTCTGGGGTTGACTAGAATTATTTTCTATATATGTCTCGTTCAACCCTCGCAAAGGGAAAATTATTTCTTCTCTGTTGCGACGCAACTATAGAATTTTCGCCTCCAGCCGCCAAGGTCCAGAGATGCATCTTCTCAACAATGATTCCGTCACCGACCGGTTGCCATGGTCTGATACGCTTGGGGCCTCCGCGGTCCAGCAAATTTCGACCGATGTGCGCGCGCTCGAGCCCACCATGGATCACCTGGACGCGCTGGAAGCCCAGAGCATCTACATCTTCCGCGAGGCTTTCGCGCGGTTGAAGAAGCTCGCGCTGCTGTGGTCGTTGGGTAAGGATTCCAACGTGATGATCTGGCTGGCGCGCAAGGCCTTCTTCGGCCGGGTGCCGTTCCCCGCGCTTCACGTCGATACCGCCAAGAAATTTCCGGAGATGTACGCGTTCCGCGACCGCTACGGCAAGGAATGGGAACTCGATCTCAGGGTCGAGCCCTGTCCGCCGCTGGAGACCATCGATCCGACCCTGCCGCCAGCCGCGCGCTCCGCCGCGCGCAAGACCGACGGATTAAAACTCGCGCTTGCCAAATATGGCTTTGACGGCCTGATCGCCGGCATCCGCCGCGACGAGGAGGCGACGCGCGCCAAGGAGCGGGTGTTCTCGCCGCGCGGCACCGAGGGCGGCTGGGACGTGCGCGATCAGCCCCCGGAATTCTGGGATCAGTTCAACGCCTCACCGCCGCCGGGCGCGCATCTGCGCATCCACCCGATCCTGCATTGGACCGAAGCCGATATCTGGGCCTACACCAAGCGCGAAAACATCCCGATCATTCCGCTTTATCTCGCCAGGGACGGCAAGCGCTACCGCTCGCTGGGCGATCAGGACATCACCAATCCCGTGGCCTCGAATGCCGCGAGCATCGAGGAAATCCTGATCGAGCTCGACAGCACCAAGGTGCCGGAGCGCGCCGGCCGCGCGCTCGATCACGAAACCGAAGACGCCTTCGAGCGGCTGCGCGTCGCCGGCTATCTCTGAACCGACATCGAGTTGAGCGATCCCATGAACATGATCCTGCCCACCGCGCTCTCGGCGACGCCGAACGGCACCACCCGCCCGCAAGTGCGGATCGTCATCGTCGGCCATGTCGATCACGGCAAGTCGACGCTGGTCGGACGCCTGTTGCACGAGACCGGCAGCCTGCCGGAAGGCAAGCTCGAAATGCTGAAAGCGGTCAGCGCCCGGCGCGGCATGCCGTTCGAATGGTCGTTCCTGCTGGATGCACTGCAGACCGAGCGCGACCAGGGCATCACCATCGACACCACGCAGATCAGCTTCCGCACCGGATCGCGCGACATCGTGCTGATCGACGCGCCCGGCCATGCCGAATTCCTGCGCAACATGATCACCGGCGCCTCACAGGCGGACGGCGCGGTTTTGATCATCGACGCGCTGGAAGGCGTGCGCGACCAGACCCGGCGCCACGGCTATCTGCTGCATCTGCTCGGCGTCAAACAGGTCGCGGTCGTCGTCAACAAGATGGACCGGGTCGATTTCAGCGCGGCACGATTCAAGGAGATCAGCGACGAAATTTCCGCGCATCTCACCGGTCTCGGCGTCACGCCGTCGGCGGTGATCCCGATCTCCGCCCGCGACGGCGACGGCGTCGCCGAACGCACGCCGCGGATCGGCTGGTACAAGGGCCCGACCGTGGTCGAGGCGCTGGACGCGCTGGAGCCGGCGCGGCCGCTGGAGCAGCTCGCGCTGCGGCTGCCGGTGCAGGCGATCTATAAATTCGACGACCGCCGCATCGTGGCGGGGCGCATCGAGTCCGGCCGGCTCGCCGCCGGCGACGAGATCGTCATCATGCCCGCGGGCAAGATCGCAAAGATCAGGACCGTCGAGAGCTGGCCGGTGACGCCGCTCAAGGGCGGGCAGACCGCTGGACGATCGGTCGGCATTACGCTCGACCGCGAATTGTTCATCGAGCGCGGCGACGTCATTGCCCATGTCGGAACCAGCCCGCGCGACACGCGGCGGGTTCGCGCGCGGATTTTCTGGCTGCACGACCAGCCATTGACGACGGGCGCCTCGATCCTGGTCCGGCTCGGCACGCGGGAGGCCCGCGCCACCGTGGTCGCGATCGAGAAGGCGGTCGATCCCGGCGAACTCTCGAGCGTCGAGACCAAGGCGATCGCGCGCAATCATGTCGGCGAGATCGACATCGCGCTGGCACAACCGATCGCCGCCGATCCCTATACCGATAACCCGCGCACCGGTCGGCTGGTGATCGAGGTCAATGGCCGCATTGCCGGCGGCGGATTGGTGCTGTCGGTCGATGCCGGCCAGCGCGCCATTCCCGTCGACATCGTGCCGGTGGAATCCGCGCTGCGTCCCGACGAGCGCTCGGCGCGCTATCGCCACGGCGGCGCCGTGATCTGGCTGACGGGCCTGCCCGGTTCCGGAAAATCGACGATCGCGCGTGCGCTGGAACGCCGGCTGTTCGGCAATGGCGGTTCGCCGGTGCTGCTCGATGGCGACACCTTACGCGCCGGGCTCAACAGCGATCTCGGTTTCTCCGCGCAGGACCGCAGCGAAAACATCCGGCGCCTGGCCGAAGTCGCCACCCATCTCGCGCGTAACGGGCACATCGCCATCGTCGCCGCGGTCTCGCCCGCGCGCGAGGATCGCGCTGCCGCGCGCCGCATCGCCGATACATTTTTCCGCGAGGTCTATGTCGCGACCCCGGCCGAGATCTGCGAGCGCCGCGATCCCAAGGGCCACTACGCCAAGGCGCGCGCCGGCGCTTTGCACGCGTTTACCGGTATCGGCAATGATTACCAGCCGCCAACGTCATCCGAATTGACAATCGACACTTCGACGGGCTCGGTCGCCGCAGCGACCGACGAGATCGAACGGATGCTGGCGGAATCGGGCGTTCTGTTCGATGAACTGACCGACCTCGCTGCCAACATCTGAGCGTTCGCGCCCTCCTAATGGGCATCTCGGCGCCGCCAAGGGCCTTCTCATCGCCCCGGCTTTAGGGCTAAAAGGACCCCGAACAAGGCCCTTCGCGGGGCCGTTTTGTCGTTTGTCCCCTGTGAACCGCGCTTACCAGCGGCTTCCCGTGAGAAAAATCCCGCCATGAACCGCATCGATGTCCACGGATTGAAAATCGCCCCCGTCCTGTTCGATTTCATCGCCAAGGAGGCGACTCCCAAAACCGGCATTTCCGCCGACGCGTTCTGGGCCGGGCTTGCCGCCATCCTGCGCGATCTCGCTCCCAGGAACCGGGAGCTGCTGGCGATCCGCGACAGCCTGCAGGCGAAAATCGACGGCTGGCATCGCGCCAACAAGGGCAAGCCGTTCGACATGAACGCCTACACGGCATTTCTCAAGGAGATCGGCTATCTCCTGCCGGAGCCGGCGACGCAGAAGGTCGAAACCGCTGATGTCGACGAAGAGATCGGCAAGATCTGCGGGCCGCAGCTCGTGGTGCCCCTCACCAATGCACGCTATGCGCTCAACGCCGCGAATGCGCGCTGGGGCAGCCTTTACGACGCGTTCTACGGCACTGACGCGATCCCGCACGATCCGAGCGAAACCGGCAAGGGCTACAACAAGGCGCGCGGCGACAAGGTGATCGCCAAGGCCAAGGCATTTCTGGATTCCGCGGTGCCGCTGGCGACCGGGAGCCACACCGACGTGACCTCCTATAGCGTCGTCGCCGGCCAGCTCGCGGTCAAGCTGAAGAGCGGCAACGCCACCGCGCTGAAAACGGCCGCGCAGTTCGCGGGCTTCCAGGGCGATCCGGCTTCGCCGAGCGCAGTGCTGCTGGTCAACAACGGCATGCATATCGAGGTCAGGATCGACCGCACCAACATCATCGGCAAGGACGATCCGGCCGGCGTCGCCGACATGATCTTGGAATCAGCCGTGAGCACCATCCTCGACATGGAAGACAGCGTCGCGGCGGTCGATGCCGAGGACAAGGTGCTGGTCTATCGCAACACGCTCGGCCTGATGGACGGCACGCTGTCCGCCGATTTCGAAAAGGGCGGCAAGACGCTGAAGCGCGCGCTCAATCCCGACCGCGTCTACAAGACGGTTGACGGCAAGGGGCTGACACTGCACGGACGCAGCCTGCTGTTGATGCGCAATGTCGGCCATCACATGTTCACCGACGCGGTGCTCGATTCCAGCCGCGCCGAAATTCCGGAAGGAATTCTGGACGCCGCAGTGGCCGGCCTGCTCGCGATCCACGATCTGAAGGGCAGTTCGAAAACGAAGAACAGCCGCACCGGCTCGGTCTATATCGTGAAGCCGAAGATGCACGGCCCGGACGAAGTGGCGCTGACCTGCGAGCTGTTCGGCCGCATCGAGAAGCTGCTGTCGCTGCCCGAGAACACCATGAAGGTCGGCATCATGGACGAGGAACGCCGCACCACGGTCAACCTCAAGGCCTGCATCCAGAATGCGTCGAAGCGCATCGTCTTCATCAACACCGGCTTCCTCGATCGTACCGGCGACGAGATCCATACCTCGATGGAGGCCGGTCCCATGATCCGCAAGAACGACATGAAGGCGCAGCCCTGGATCAAGGCCTATGAGGACTGGAACGTCGATATCGGCCTGATCGACGGCCTGCCCGGCCATGCCCAGATCGGCAAGGGCATGTGGGCCGCGCCCGACAAGATGGCGGACATGCTGGTCCAGAAAATCGGCCATCCGCAGGCCGGCGCCACCACCGCCTGGGTGCCGTCGCCGACCGCCGCCACGCTGCACGCGCTGCATTATCATCAGGTCAACGTGCTGGCGCGGCAGCAGGAGCTCGCCAAGGGTGGCCCGCGCGCCAAACTATCCGACATCCTCACCATCCCGGTGTCGAAATCGAACTGGGCGCCGGATGACGTCAAGCAGGAGATCGACAACAACTGCCAGGGCATCCTCGGCTATGTCGTTCGCTGGATCGACCAGGGCGTCGGCTGCTCCAAGGTGCCCGACATCCACGACGTCGGCCTGATGGAAGACCGCGCCACCTTGCGGATCTCGAGCCAGCATCTGGCGAACTGGCTGCATCAGGGCGTCATCACCAGGGAGCAGGTGATGGAGTCCTTGAAGCGGATGGCGGTGGTGGTCGACGGCCAGAACAAAGGCGATCCCTTGTACCGCCCGATGGCGCCGGCCTTCGACGGCGTCGCCTTCCAGGCTGCCTGCGACCTGATCTTCAAGGGACGCGAGCAGCCGAATGGCTACACCGAGTTCATCCTCACCGCGCGCCGCCGGGAAGCCAAGGCCGCGGGCTGATTGTCGCGGCCCAACGCCGGAACGTTTGACTTGCCCGTCCGTTGAAAGGCCATCTCAACGCAAGAGGAGATGGCAATGGATTGGAACCGGGTCGAAGGCAACTGGAAGCAGTTCAAGGGCGCCGCCAAGGAGAAGTGGGGCAAGCTCACTGACGACGATCTCAACGTGATCGAGGGCCGCCGCGAGCAGCTTGAAGGCAAGCTGCAGCAGCGTTACGGCTTCGCCAAGGACCAGATCCACAGGGATGTGGACGACTGGTTCAGGACGCTGAAATAGGTTTCGTGCGACCGATCAATCAAAAGCCCCGGCATCCGCCGGGGCTTTTTTCGTTGCGCCACCATCGTCGCTAGAACACCGTGATGTATTTCAGGAGCGAGATCACGCCAAGGATGATCACCACCACCCGGGCGATCTGTTTGGCGCGGCCGTCGAGCGGCAGCAAATTGATCAGATAGAGCACGAGAATGACGACGAGAAAGGTGACGAGTACGCTGACCAGCATCCGGAAAATCCCCCCTGAAGCGCGTTTGAGCCAAATTAACGGTTTCTTAACGCGCGAGGGACTCTTCGGTTCCCCACCGGGAACCACAGCTTGGGGCGATAGCCGGAGCTGCTGCCCCGTACAAATACGGCAGCTTGACTGCCTAAATATTTACCTAATTTGGCTCAAATGGCTGAAATCCTGGGGGCTGCCATGCTGAACCGCCTGACCGTATCCGCGCTGCTGCAGACCGTCATCCTCATTATGTCGTTCTGCGTGGTGGTCGGATTTTCGCTCGGCGCCTGGGATTCCTGGAACCGCCTGCAGCTGACCAACCGTATCGCCGTCATCGCCGATGCCTCGGCGAACGTGTTCAAGGCGATGCATAATATGCGCACCGATCAATCCACGACCTTCCGGCTTTTGAACTCCGACCAGCCGGTCGCAAGCGATATCGACAAATATCTGCGCGAGATTCGCGATTCCGAAATGCCCGCAATGGCCACCGCGCTTGGGCTGCTGCCGTCGATCGAGTTTGCGCAACAGAATACGCTGGTGCCCGAGTTCGATCAGTTGTTCAAGCGCCTGACGGCGCAGCAGAAGGAATTCTGGGACGAGGTCGCCAAGCCGAAAGCCTCGCGCCGTGCCGCGTTGGCGCAGGAATATTTCGACACCACGGCGGCGCTGCTGAAGAATCTCGACAGGCTGTCGGCAGCTCTTGCCGCCGCCGTCAACCACCAGGACGCCACCATCGACCAGTTGCTCGCGATCAAGCAAACCGCCTGGCTGTTGCGCAACACCGCCGGTGAGGCATCGCTGATAATTTCGAAGGGGCTCGCCGCCGGCCGCATCGCGCCGGAATTGCGCCCAACCTATATGAAATTCATCGGCGGCACCGAGATCGCCTATACCGCGGTGGAAACCGCCGCATCGGGAATGCAGTTGCCTCCCGCACTCGCCACAGCCATCACGGCAACCAAGACCGCCTATTTCGAGCCGGATTATCTCGCGCTGCGCGACCGTCTGCTGAACACCCTGCTCGCGGGTGAGAAGGCGGAATTGACCGCGAACCAATGGAGCCCGATCACGGTCGGCCGCATGGGTTCGGCCGTCACCGTCGCCGAGCGCGCGCTCGAGGCCGCCAAGGACCATACCGCCGTCCAGCATTCGGCGGCCTTGCGCTCGCTGACGCTGCAGCTCGTACTGTTGGCTGCGGCATTTGCTCTGATGTTCGGCGCCATGATCGCCGTCACCCGGCGTGTGATCAAGCCACTGCACAATATGCGCGACGCCATGCTGAAGGTGGCCTCCGGCGACCTCTCCGTCGATACCGGCTACACCGAACGCCGCGACGAAATCGGCGCGCTGGCGGGCGCGCTGGAAACCTTCAAGCAGCAGGCCCAGGACAAGCTCAGGATCGAGCAGCAGGAGCGCGAGCGCAACGCCGGCGCGGCGACGCGTCAGAAGACGATCGAGGCCTATGTCGGCGAGTTCGAAGGCATGGTGCGCCAGTCGCTGCAGCAATTGGGCGACGCTTCCGGCCAGATGCGGACCACGTCGTCGAGCCTAACGGCGGTTTCCCGCCAGACCAACGAGCGCGTTCAGGTCGCCGAGAAGGCCTCCAGCGAAGCCTCGATGAGCGTCGAGAGCGTCGCTTCGGCTTCCGAGCAGTTGAGCGCTTCGATCAACGACATCAGCCAGCAGGCCGCGCATGCCGCGGGCATTGCCAGCCGCGCCGTGGGCCACGCGCGGGAAACCGACGGCACCGTGCAGGGTCTGGCGAAATCGGCGGGCCGGATCGGCGAAGTGGTCGGCCTGATCAACACCATCGCCGCCCAGACCAACCTGCTCGCGCTGAACGCGACCATCGAGGCCGCGCGCGCCGGTGAGGCCGGGCGAGGTTTTGCCGTGGTGGCCTCCGAGGTAAAATCGCTGGCCAGCCAGACCGCTGAGGCGACCGAAGAAATCTCCGAGCAGATCGCCGACATCCAGAAGGTCGCCGGCGACGCCATCGACGCCATCAAGGGCATCGGCAGCATCATCGGCGAGGTCAATGAAGTCGCGACCGCGATCGCCGCGGCGGTTCAGGAACAGGGCGCCGCCACCCAGGAAATCACCCGCAGCACCCAATACGCCGCGCAGGGCACCAAGAACGTTTCCGACAACATCAGCGGCGTCAAAACCGACGCCGATGCCGCCGCGGCAGCCGCCGAGAACGTCAAGCAGGCCTCGGCGACGCTGGAAACCCAGAGCCAGCAACTCGGCGACCAGGTGACCCAGTTCCTCGGCAGGATCCGCGCCGCCTGATCCTCCGTCTATCGTTAGCCTGGGCTTGGACGGCTATGCCCGGCCATGACAGTGAGTTGAAACTATTCCTTCGCCACCACCGGCACGTGCTGATAGCGGGCCTGCAGCGCTTTCGAGGCAGGGGTAAAATTCAAGGAGGCGCCGCGCCTGTCGGCGCCGCGGCCGGCGACCATCAGCCCATCGGCGCCGGCGACGAGGTCGCCCCTGCGTAGCGTCGGGTCGTCCTCGACCCTGACCGGCGCGAGGCCGAACTGGTCCTTGCCGTTGCAGGTGCATCCCGCCACGATCTCGTTGCGATAGCGGAACGCGTTCGGCAATTCCGAATACGGCTTGCCGCTCGTGGTGGCGGCATCGTCGATATCGCTGCCATAGACCACTTCGGTCTTGCTCGCCGGGCAGAAGCTGTTGCACGAGGCGGCCCGGCTTTCCTGGTCGGGGCCTTGCAGCGGGAAATAGCGTCCGTCGCAACTGCGCACGCAGAAGGCCTGACCGCCGCCATAGGTGGCGATGCGTGGACCCGGGTTGCCGCCTTGCTGCGGACCGAAGTTTTGCGGACCGGCGGGCTCGCCTTCGTTGGCATAGGGCGCCCGGATGATTTCCGGTACGTGCGGGCGGCCGCCTCCGAACGCGCTGAACAGCGCCGAGAAAAAATCTTCGGCTTGCGCCACGGGCGCCAGCGCCAGCGCGCATAGCGCCACCGCCCCGCCCATCGCCGCCTGCCTCACCGATTTCCTCAACATGCCGGCCTCCGCAACGCGTTTCGTCAATGCAACGGCGAAATCGAAAGATTCATCGCCTGACGGCCGGTCGTGACCTGCGTCACCGCCGGGCGCGAGGCCGCCGTCGGGTGAACGGTGATCGTGCCGGTCGACTCCAGGCCGCCGCCGATCGCGCGAGCCGCAAGGTGCGGCGCGTTCTTCGGCATCACCACGACCCTGGTGCCGACATCGACGCGGCTGAAGAGATCGCTGACGTCTTCATTGGTCAGGCGGATGCAGCCGGAGGAGACGAACTTGCCGATGGTGGTGGGATCATTGGTGCCGTGGATGCGGTATTCGCTGGAGCCGAGATACATGGCGCGGGCGCCGAGCGGATTGCCGGGGCCGCCGGCCATGAAGCGCGGCAGATAGGGCTGGCGCGCGATCATTTCCGCCGGCGGATGCCAGTCCGGCCATTCCGCCTTGCGGCTGATGTTCTGCACGCCGGCCCAGGTAAAGCCTTCGCGGCCGACGCCGACACCGTAGCGAATCGCGCGGCCTTGGCCGAGCACGTAATAGAGCGCGGTATTGCCGGTATCGATGATGACGGTGCCCGGCGCTTCTCGGGTGTCGAGCGACACCACGGTCCGGCGCAGCCGCTCCGGCAGCACGCTGCCGTCGGCAGCCATCGGTTGGTCCGGCGCGATCATGTTGTCCGAGGGAAATGCGCTCTGCGGCGCGGGAGCGTAGCCGAGCACTTGCGCGCTGGCCGTGCTTGCGAAGATGACCGGCGCCATCAGCATGGCTCCGGCGAGAAGGAGCGCGTTCGTGACGCGCAGCGATGGCCTGCGAGTTCTTCCGAGTGCCTGTGTCATGATCTGCCCCAGTACGGATAGCGCATCACGCGATGCTTCTGCGCAACCAACACGACGGGGGCCGCATGGTTCCCTCCGGCTCGGTGAGACGGACGTGTGTCAAGCGGGCCAGCGCTCACGATTCCGCGACGGAACCTTTTGCGGAGCCTGCGGGTTGTGCCCGCCTGGGCCCGCCTCGTCAGGCGATGCCGGGTCTCGCCAGCCATGTCAGCCGCCAGCAGCGGGGAGAGCCAGTTGCGTGTCCTTCCCAATGACCGTGCGCTTCCGGAAGAGGCGACCGGCACGCCGCTGCCCGACAGCCGAACCGAATTGCCGCCGGTGATCCGGCGCGCCGAGGTGGTTGCCTTCGCGCTGGTCGCATTGCTCGTCATCTGCGTCGTCGCCGTTCTCTATGTTGCAAAGGCGTTCTTCCTTCCGGTCGTGGCGGCCTTCGTGGTGGGGACCATGCTGTCGCCGGCGGCGAGCTTTCTCGAACGACGCCGTATTCCCCGCGCCGTGGCGGCGATCCTGATCGTGGCGGCCGTGGCCGCGATAACGACCTTCATCGTCGGCCTGATCTCGTCGCCCTTGATGGAGTGGAGCCACCGCCTGCCGGAGCTCGGATCCATCCTGAAGGACCGACTGCACGTGTTCGACCGGCCGCTGGCGCTCTGGCAGGAGCTGCAGAGCATGCTTGGCGGCTCCGATCCCCTGACTTCGCTGCAGATGCCGAAATTCGACTGGGTCCAGCCCACACTCGAATTCCTGTCGCCGACCTTCACCGAATTCCTGCTGTTCTTCGCAACCCTGATCCTGTTTATCGCCAGTTGGCGGGACCTGCGCCGCGCGCTGATCATGACTTTTGCCGGTCATGCGGAGCGGCTGCGAATGCTGCGGATTCTCAACGAGATCGAGGAGCATCTCGGCGGCTACCTGCTGACGGTGACGATGATCAATGTCGGCGTCGGTATCGCCACCGGCTTCGTCTGTGCGGTGACCGGCATGCCCAATCCGGCCGGACTTGGCGCCCTGGCCGCGACCTTGAACTATCTGCCCATCATCGGACCGGTTGCCACGTTCGTCATCCTGGCGGCGGTCGGCATCGTCGCATTTCCCTCGATCACCGCAGGCCTGATGGCGCCGCTGGCCTTTGTCGGAATTGCCTTCCTGGAGGGGCATTTTGTCACACCGACCATCATCGGGCGTCGCCTCTCGCTGAACGCACTCGCAGTTCTGCTGGCGCTGGCGTTCTGGACCTGGCTGTGGGGTCCGGTTGGCGGCTTTCTGTCGTCGCCGCTTCTGATCGTCGGCCTCATCCTGAAAGAGCATCTGATGCCGTTCGATACGCCGCAGCTGCCGACGGAGTGACGGGTTCATTTCACGGAACTTACGGCTGGGCGAGACGTTTGTGCCGTAGATGAATTCAGGATCCGGGAGCTTTGGATGTCCAGCACAGACGGCGAGATCGGCATGAGGAACCTGTCGGACAAAGCCGCCCAGCAACGCCTTGAGAAGGATGTAGCAGCCGTGAAGAACGATATCGCAGCCCTGACCGACCAGATCACCGACGCGCTCAACACCTTCGCCGGCGCGGCCAAGAAGCAGGCGCGCCGCGGTTACAAGCAGGCCCGCGAAAACGTCGATACCACCGTCGACGACATGACGGAGCGCGGCAGCGCGATGATGGATGCAGCCCAGGACGCCGCCACTTCGATCGAGGAGACGCTGGAAGACGTCATCACCCAGCGCCCGCTCGCGACCGTCGGCCTGGCGCTCGGCCTCGGCTTCCTGATCGGCGTGACGTGGCGCCGCTAGAGTTTTTTTGTCTGCCGTGGCTTTCGTCCTTCGAGACGGCCGCACTGCCGCCTCCTCGGGATGAGGCCCCAAATTCCTCTTGGTGAGGAGCGCGGCAACGCCGCGCGTCTCGAACCACAAGGCCGCGTTGTCGCATCCAGCGTTTTCCTTTAGCGGGACTTTGAAAATGTTTACGCACATGATCGATGATTTCAAGGAATCCGCCAGCAGCGCCCTGCGGCTGACGTCGCTGGCGGCCGCGGCTGTGCTGGCGCTGTTCGTAACCACCTCGTTCCTGTGCGCCGCCGTCTTCGTGGCCGTGCTCGAGAAATATGGTCTGGTGCAAGCCTGTCTTGCAGGCGCTGCGGTGTTCTTTGTCGCCACGCTGATCGCGGCCATCAGCTACATGGTGCGCAAGCGGCAGATCGAGAAGCAGCGCGAGGCACGCGCGGCGGCGGCCGCGAAATCCGCCGTGCACAGCGCGCTCGCCGATCCCATGGTGATGGCGGCCGGCCTCCAGGTGATCCGCGCCATCGGCATCAAGAAGCTGATCCCGATCCTGGCGGTGGGCGGCCTCGCACTGGGATTTTTGGCCAGCCGCAACGCGGGGGCGGCGAGCGACGAGGCGCCGGCGGAGTAGTGCCCAACCGTCATTGCGAGCTTCGTTCTCAAAAAGTCGTAGCCCTATCTTTAAGACCGTCATTGCGAGCGAAGCGAAGCAATCCATCGTGTAGCAAAAAAGAAAGAATGGATTGCTTCGCTTCGCTCGCAATGACGACAAGATATAGCTTCGCGATCTCGCCGCGCGTTTCGCGCGAGGTTTGGCCTGCTCGTTCCGCCCTCTCGTATCGGCGCAGGGAATGCCGGGCGCCCGATGCGCCCGATAGCCGCGTGCGCAATGGTAGTGGTAGAGCGCACACGCGTTAGTCAGGTCACACCGGCAAACACCCGGCATTCCCCGCGCAATGGTTTTACGGCTTACTTCGTGCTCTTCCCGGCGATCGGGCTTTTTTGTCACCGTCACCCCTGAGAAGCTTGCTTCTCACGAGCTTGACGCCAGCGTCGAGGCGTCAGAACCACACGATTTTGCCGTCCGCCTCACGCGCCGTTCGTCAAGAGCGCATCAGCGTCCACCGCATCCCGTCCCGCGTTCGTGACGATCGCGAAACGCCCCTCTCGGTGGGACGGGATGGCGGGCGTTATAAGCTGATTTGATTCTTCGGAAAATCAGAATATTTTTGCAAAAGGCGCTGGACAGGCAAATCAGTGATTTGCCCGTCGGGTCGGATCGCTCATGATTTCCGGCGTCGTCCCTGCTTTCGCAGGAACGACGTTGGCGTGAGTTTTCTGGCCATCGCTCGTGCCCCGCCCGCAGTACCGAGGCGAACTCAGGTCACGCAGCGGCCGGGCTCGAGCTGCTTGGCGACTTCGGTCAGCACGCTGACGACGGGCTCGCAGGCCACCGCGCGCTTGTCATTTCCCGACTTGATCCAGGACGGCGCGAACGAACTGGGGCGCACCGCCTGGGCGACGGGGATGCGGACCAGCACCGAGGTGTCGGAGAGCGCGTCGAGCTTCAGCGAAATCGTCTGCATCGGAACGTCGGACCGGACACTGCCCGCGCGATCCGCCTTGGCGGCGCGATTGATCCCAGCCGCCGGCGCCGCCGGCGTCGCGGCGGGAACCTCCGAGCGATTGAAGACGCCGCCGGAAAGGTCGCGCCCGGCGGCCAGCGGGATGGCACCCAGCGTCAGCGCAATGGCGGACGCACCGAAAATTATGCGCGAGGTCTGTGACATGTTGGTTGGTCCCTCGCCCCATGGCGATCATTAGTAAGAACATCGGGGAACCGTCCCGGTTCAGGACACAGCCATCACTTAACCGTGTGCCAAAAAAATTTTTCGGACCTGCGGGAACGACTCAGGGGGGTTTTGAGTCATCCCGGCAGCCGGTTATCCCCCCTGCCCCATTGACCGGCGATGTAGGGCGCGGCTGTGGTGATGCCAGTCGCGCCCTGCTTTTATTCAGCGATATCAGGATGTACGACGCGGGCCGGATTTCACTTCGGCAGTTCGACCGCGATTTTGGCGGCCACGTCGGACAATTCCCGCATCGCTTTTCGGCCTCCACCTGAAGGTCATCCAGCGAGCATCCAAACGGAACCGGCGGGCCCAGCCGCCTATCGGGATCGTTGCCCAGAGACCAGCGAGACGGCCGATCGCTTTGGCGTGAGGTCATGAAACAGTCTGGTGCTCACGGCGCTACCGGCGGACAGGCTGCTTGCGGCCCTGGGCCTCTCGCGGTCGAGTAATGTCTTTCTCAGTTTGAGATCACTGCCTTCTCTCGGCTATGGGGCGGCAAAAACGCCAGGACGATCGAAGGAATAGGAAAGAACAGGGTACCCAACAGGAACCAGACTCCCCTTGAGCGCCCCCTCTGTGCCGCGAATTTCGCAGTCAGATGACCGCACCAAGACATCAGGGCGAGGACGAGGATCACGAAAAGGATCGACGCGAGCATGGCGGCTCCTATCGTTGCTTTCCGTCGAAGATATAAGATTGAGGTCACGAACGCGACAAGGGCGTCAAAGTCCCTCGAATTTCAAACTGAGGCTACCCGCGACGGGGGAGTAGACGAGGACCATTCAGCGGCTGGCCGGCTTGCTCAGCTGTTCCCGGCTGCGGTATAATCAGTAGCCATGTGAACGGCGCGGGGCTGTTTGCGTGGCGCGGCAGCGCCAGTTCGGAGACATGGCGATGCGCCCCAAATTTTCCCTTTCATTCGAAGATGCCCAAACCGTCGCGGCCGCCTGCCTGGAAGCGGCGCGGCAACAAGAGGTCGAGGTCAGCGTAGCCGTGGTCGACGATTCCGGCGCCCTGCTTGGCTTTTCCCGGATGGACGGTGCGCGCGCCTACACCGTCGAACTCGCCTCCCAGAAGGCCCGCACCTCCGCCAGCGTCGGCGTTCCGACCGGCGTCATCGAAGCGATGTCCCGCGAACGACCAAGACAATCCGGCGGGTCGAACGCCGGCCGCGGTGGCGTCCCCGTGCACTACAAGGGACAGTGCGCCGGTGCGGTCGGCGTATCCGGCGCCAAGCCGGAAATCGACGAGATGATCGCGCAGGCGGGGCTTGCGGTATTGACCGCCGCTTGGGCATGCGGTTCGAGTTAAAAAGATCCGGCGCGCCTTTCGACGCAACAGCGGGTACTCGACAATCATTGCAATCTGCGCGACGCTGGAGCGGTGTCGGGCGATGGCAAAATACGAGGGCGGCACGGAAATGGTCATCGTGAAACGTCCGGGAGATTGCGCCTCCGAGGAGATTGCGCAATTTCGAGCCATGGTGGTGAAGGGCGGAGAGGTCGCGTCGAAGACGTTGGACGCGCTCATTCAGCGCGCCGAAGCACTCGCGTTTGTTACGGTCGACAACGCGCTCGCGGGCGTCGCCGGATTGAAAAACCCGAATCCGAGTCACAAACGCGAGGTGTTCGAAACGGCCGGCTCCCTTGAGTTGATCGACGGCTATCGGTTCGAGTTAGGATGGATCTATGTCGACGACGGATTTCGCAACAAGGGATATTCCCGGCAACTTGTAGCAGCACTCTTGCCCAAGGCGAACAACATGGGGGTGTACGCCACCTCGTTGATCGACAACGAACCGATGCATCGATCGCTGGCGCGCGAAGGCTTCGTCAAAGTCGGAAAATCATGGCCTTCAAAACGGAAAGGGAAATTTCTTGCGCTCTTCTTGAAGGATCGAGCTGGCTAGACGCCATACGCTGGATTTCACTTCGGCGGCCGCGGCAACGACCGATCCATTCGACTCCCGATTGACACACAACGTTTTTGCACGATGATCCGCGCAGGACACGATTCTTCAGGCTGAGGGAAAACCCATGTCGATCCCGCTAAAGCTGCACAAAGCCACTCCTCAACCACAAACCTGAGTTATTCAGCGAGCTAGGCGGCTTGCTGACTCAGCAAGCACAGCACGCAGCTAAGCAGCGTCGCCGCGACTCAACAAAAATCCGGCGCGCCTTAAAGCGCGCCGGATTTGTTTCAATAGAGAATGTGTCGAGCTGGCGTTACGCCACCCTTGTCTCGGCTCACGCCACCCTCGGCGCCCTGTTGCGCGAGTTGCGCTGGAAGAACAGCGCCTGGCTGGCGACCGCCGAGACCATCGCGGGCTGGAACGGTTTCGAGATCAGGAACGCCGGCTCGGGGCGCTCGCCGGTCAGGAAGCGCTCGGGATACGCGGTGATAAACACCACCGGCACCTCGAAGGTGCGCAGCAGTTCGTTGACCGCGTCGAGGCCCGAGGAGCCGTCGGCGAGCTGGATGTCGGCGAGGATCAGGCCGGGCTTCCGGTTCTTGGCCAGCGCCACCGCGTCGGAGTGGGTGCGGGCGACGCCGATCACGTGATGGCCGAGGTTCTTCACCAGGCTTTCGAGATCCATCGCGATGAAGGTCTCGTCCTCGATGATCAGCACGTCGGTGGCGATCTCCGCCGCCATCTCGCGGCCGGCGATGTCCGCCAGCTTGCGGGTCTCGGCGACGTCGGTGCCGAGAATGAAGGCCACTTCCTCCTCCGAAAAACCTTCCAGGGACAGCAGCAGGAAGGCCTGCCGCGGTAACGGGGTGATGTTGGACAGCCGGCGCTCCGACGGCAGCGGCAGCGTGGTCACATCTGCGTCATCGTTGAGCGAGACCGAGTTCCAAATCTGGGTAAAGAGGCGGAACAGCCCGGCGCGGGGCCCGTGCTGCTCGTCGAGCAGCGAAGGGTCCTGGAGCAGGGCCTCCAGCATGGCCCCGACATAGGCGTCGCCCGACGCCTGGTTTCCCGTCAGGGCGCGGGCATAGCGCCGCAGCAACGGTAAATGTTCGGCAACGAGCTGTGATCGGGACATCCCCACTCCATCCTTTTTCATTGGGCCAAGCTTGGGTAACGGGGTGACCCCGGTTCCCCTGCACACGCCTGACTACGCCCTGGCCAGAGAAAAGTTCCATCAAGGGCGGAACTTTTCGCCCGGGTTCGAATTAGCTTGCCGACAGAAGGCCCGAAACCAGGGATAATTCTTGAAGCTACAGGGACTTAACTCTCGGGGAAGCGTGGAACAGGACATGAAAGATTTAAAGTCTCAAGCCAGCAAGAATCCGGCAACGGGCAAGCAGGGCGGGCTCAACGCCGAAATTCAGTCGAGAATCGGCCATCAACTTCGGGCGATGTACGACGACGTCGTGCGCCAGGGGGTGCCGGACCGCTTCGCCGAGCTCATCCGCAAGCTTGATGTTCCCGAGTCGGACCCCCAACTGGGTGGGGCGGGCGACAAAAATGATGGAGGGGAGTAATGCCTCTCACGGATGCCCTACGCGACGACATTCTGGCGTCGGTCCCAAGCCTGCGCGCTTTCGCCATCTCGCTTTCAGGCAACGGCGATCGCGCCGACGATCTTGTGCAGGAAACGCTGCTGCGCGCGCTGGCCAATATCGACTCGTTCCAGCCCGGCTCCAACCTGCCGGCGTGGCTGTTCACGATCCTGCGCAACCTGTTTCGCTCCGATTACCGCAAGCGGCGGCGCGAGGTGGAGGACGCCGACGGCAGCTATGCCAAGACGCTGAAAACCCAGCCGGCGCAAAACGCGCATCTGGAGTTCGAGGAGTTCCGCGCCGCGCTCGACAAGCTTCCGCAGGACCAGCGCGAAGCGCTGATCCTGGTGGGCGCCTCCGGCTTCTCCTATGAGGATGCCGCCGCCATCTGCGGCTGCGCGGTCGGCACCATCAAGAGCCGCGTCAACCGCGCGCGCTCGAAACTCTCGGCACTGCTCTATGTCGACGGCGCGGAAGATTTCGGCCCCGACGAAACCGTCCGCGCCGTGATCGGCGGCAGCGGCGGGTAGCGCGGCAACCATCAACACATCGACGTCATTCCGGGACGGTCCGAAGGACCGGGCCCGGGAATCTCGAGATTCCCCGATGCGCAATCGCGCATCTGAGGTTCGCGCTTCGCGCGCCCCGGAATGACGCTGGCGCGTCACTTCCGCCCCCGCGGCGGCATGGCGAGTTGTTCGGTGCGGTCGCGTTCGGTCATGTCGACCACGGTCACCATCGGCGCGGTGAGTTCGTAGACATAGCTGACATCGGTGAAATAGCGCTTGGAGACGCCGCCGAGCGCTTCCGGCGCGACGCGGTCGAGCAGGATCAGGCCGAAATCGCTGTCCGCGCGGCGCGTCGCGGCCGAAGTGTTGAATTCTTCCCAGCGGAAATGAAAGATGGTGTCGGGCTCCTCGCCCGTCACTTCCCAATGCGCCACGATGTGCGGGTGCTTGCCGACCAGCGAAAGCCCCTCGTCGGAATGCGACGCCAGTTCGAAGAACAGCAGCGACAGGCTTTGCGCGGCGCGCGCGCTGACCGCGATATCGGGACCGGAGACCGCGATCCGCTCGGCATGCGGGATCGCGCGGGCCTCGAACAGGCCCTTCAGCTTGACGCCCTGCCACTGGCTTTCGCTGAGCAGCGAGACCACGTTCGACATCGCATGGATGCGGCCGATCAGCAGCTCGCGGGCGACGTCGATGTCGGAGCCATGGCGCAGCGTACGCGTCACGATCGACTGGATCACGGCGAGGATATTTTTCACCCGATGATTGAGCTCGTCGATGACGGCGGTCAGCCGGCGCTCGAAGCCGATCCTGACCTGGATTTCCCGGCTGAGCCTCAAATTGTTGTAGGCGACATAGCCGAACAGGCCGCAGACGATGATGGTCAGCGCCAGCCCGATGGCGGCCGCCACCGCCGCCGTCTCTTGCGCGCGCTTCGTCATGTTGGTCTTGGCGTAATAGCCGAGCGTCCAGTCGCGGCCGCCGAAGGTCACGGTCCGCAGCATCGACGGGGCCTGCGCCGATGCCGGCCGCGTCGTGACGTTGCCCTGATGGTCGGCGATCAGCTCGCTGCCGGCATCGCGCGGATCCCTCAGCACCACCGAGAACAACGAGAGATCGTCATTGGTCAGCATCAGCGACGCCAGATCATAGGAGAAGGTCACGAAGCCAACAGGCGAGGCGCCGCCTTGCTGCAGAACCGGGGCGGCCAGCACCAGCCCGATCGCCCCGTCCGGACGCAACAACGGGAACGGATCCGAGGCGACCGGCTTGCCGTCGGCCATGGCCCGCGCCAGCATCGGCCCCAGCACCGGGTGCCGGTCCAGCGACCAGCCGGCAAACGCCATCGTCTCCGGATTGCGCGGCTCGACATCCATCAGCACATCGAGCGGCCGATCGAGCGCGCCCTTGTCCAGCGGCTGATCGTCGTAATTGCGGATCACCGGATTCGGAAATCCCGCCGACTTGAGTTCCGCCCGCGCCGCATCGAGCTCATTCGGCTGGAGCCGCGCGATCCAGCTCGCAACCACGAAATCGGTCTTGAAGGCGTAGATCGATGCCCGCAACGGCTGCAGCATATTGGCCTTTATCACCGACGGCGTGCGGAAGAGGCCGGATGCGACGCGGGCCAAAAGCTCACGCTCGGTGAGCCGGTCCTGAACCAGGCTGGCATGGACGTCGATGGCGCGCGCCAGCGCAATCCCGTTAACCGTCAATTCCTGATCGTGGACACGGTAAGCCGCAAGCCCGGAGAGCAGAACCCCGATCAGTGCGATAAACCCGATGATGAAACCCAGCCGAACCACTCGTTTACTCTGGGAATGAGGAGTTGGCGAAGAACGGAAGCAGCAACATCTTTCGTCCGCCGTGGCGGCAACAATCCGATTGAGGCAACGCGTCGAAGCAGAATGAATGCCAAATGTCTTTGGATATTGGAGGAGCAGGCATCAGGACGCAACTGCGGTTGGCGATGAAGAACGGGAAGGCCACCCAAGGTGTGGTCCCGGCAAGGACCGGAAGATGTTAATTGCGCCGAGCCGTTTTTGTTCCATGGCAGCGCAAAGGTTGTAGCCGCGATGTGCAATTGCACATCGGAGTTCGATGCTCCGCATCGGCCCGGAAAGACGAATACAGGTTTTTCGCTCGCCACAATCGTTAACGCCAGAACCGCTGGCCAACAGCGTTAACGAATTCGCTCAGGCCGTCTTGATGCTCAGCCCGCCTTGATGCTCAGCCAGCCTTGGCCTGCGCCGGCTTCAGACCGCCCTTGGCCTCGATGAAGTCGATGATGCGCTCGAGCCCCTCGCTCTTCTTCAGGTTGGTCATGACGAACGGCCGCTCGCCGCGCATCCGTTTCGCGTCGGTGTCCATCTTCTCCAGGGAAGCGCCGACATGCGGGGCGAGGTCGATCTTGTTGATCACCAGAAGATCGGAACGGGTGATGCCTGGACCGCCCTTGGAGGGGATCTTGTCGCCGGCGGCGACGTCGATCACATAGATCGTGAGGTCCGCGAGTTCCGGCGAGAAGGTGGCGGCGAGATTGTCGCCGCCGGATTCGATCAGCACCAGATCGAGACCGGGGAATTTCGCGCGCATGTCGGCGACCGCGGCGAGGTTCATCGAGGCGTCCTCGCGGATCGCGGTGTGCGGACAGCCGCCGGTCTCGACGCCTGCGATGCGATCCGGCGTCAGCGATCCCGAGCGCACCAGGAATTCCGCATCCCATTTGGTGTAGATGTCGTTGGTGATGGCGGCGATGTCGTAGCGCTGGCGCATCGACTTGCAGAGCAGGTCCATCAGCGCGGTCTTTCCCGATCCGACCGGACCGCCGATGCCGACGCGAAGCGGGCCGTTCAAGCTGGACATGTGAAGCACTCTCTCTGATGTCGTCCCTGCGAAGGCAGGGACCCATAACCACTGGCGGTCGCGTTTGCAAAAGGTCTCTGCCCTCGTGCCCTCACGATGGGCCGCGGCGTATGGGTCCCCGCTTTCGCGGGGACGACGAAGATCGCGTGTCCCCTCATGACCGGAACAGCCTGGTATACTGCGTCTCGTGGCGCAGGCTGGCCAAATCAGCGCGGAAGGTGGCGCTGCCGAGATCGTCGAGCGCGGCGCCGAGCGCGCGGCTGGCAGTGGCGGCGACGACGGGCTCGAGCTGCGCCAGCACGCGCTGGCTGTCGGTCTGTCCGAGCGGCACCAGCCGGGCGCCGGCGGAGATCCAGTTCGACACCACCGCGTGCAGGAAGGCGTGCATGGTGGGGGCGAGCGGGATCGCATGCACTGAAGCGACAAGGCCCACCGCGACGGGATAGACGATGGCGCCGTCGCACTCGGCGATCACGGCATCAAGACCATCGCAATTCCATGCCGCGCGGGCGATCTCGATGAAGGCGCGGCCCTGCGCCGAGGTTTCAAGCTGGCGCTCGCGCGAGGGCACGAAGGCGGCCGAAAGCTCCGCGATTTCCCTCAAGGCGCGCGCGTCGCGCGAACCCGCGGCGCGGTGGGCATGGGCCAGGAATACGCCGTCGCAAAAGCCGCTGCCTTCCGCCAGCATCGCCGCCAGCCAATCGCTCAACGACGCGGCGTCGCCGATATCGCCGGCCTCCACCGCCCATTCGATGCCGCTGGAGTAGGAGAACGCGCCGACCGGAAAGGCCGGCGACAGCCAGGTCATCAGCCGGTACAGCGCCGCCGCCTCGGCTTCGTCCATCCTGGTCCGACGATCGATCGGCCGCGCGATGCCTTCGCCTGCCGCGCTCGCCTCCACCGCCCTGCTCCGCCGCGGCTTTGGCGGCGGCTTACTTGTGGTCATGAGCATGGGAATGGCCGTGATGGTCGTGCTCGCAATGCTCGTCGTGCTGATGGTGGTGGTCATCATGGCCATGATCATCATGATGAGCATGACCATGCGACGAATGGGCGTGGCTGCTGGCTTCCGCGTGGGCATGCGAATGGGCCTCGACATGGGCGTGCGAATGGGTTTCCGCATGCGCGTGGAAAGCCTCGGCATAGGCGCCGCCTTCGGGATCGAACGGCGCCTCGATCTCGATCACGCGCGCGCCGAGCCCCTTCACCATCGCCTCGATGACGTGGTCGCGGCGGATCCGCAGGCCCTTCGCCATGATCTGGGTCGGCAGATGACGGTTGCCGAGATGCCAGGCGACGCGGACCAGATGCTGCGGATCGTTGCAGCGGATCTCGGTCAGCGGCTCGGGGGCGGCGACCACCTCGATCAGCCTGCCGTCGTCGAGCACCAGCGCGTCGCCGCCGCGCAACGCCACCGCGTGTTCGAGGTCGAGCAGGAATTCAAGCCCGCGGGTGCCGGTCATTGCCATCCGCCGCCGGTGACGGTCGTCGAAATCGAGCACGACGGTATCGGCCGGCGGCGAACTCCAGCGATGCTGGCCCTGGACTCGGGTGGCGCGGATCATTTGAAAATGCTCACGGGCTTCTCGACCTTGTTAGCGGACGTCGACCTTTTCGGGCGTGATGACCTCGATCTTCGGCGGTGCGGCGAAGCATTTCACGGCGACGCGGCCGAACGTCTTCATGTGCTCGGCGGCGCGGTGCGGCACCAGCGCTTCGGCGTTTTCCCACTGCTCGACGAACACCATCTTGGTCGGATCGGTCACGCTCTCATGCAAGTCATAAGCGATGTTACCGGGCTCCTTCCGGGTTCCGGCGATGCAGGCGGTGGCGGCGGCGATGAACTCGGCGCGAGTTTCAGGTTTCACGGTCAGCGTGGCAACGACATAAATCACTTCAATCCTCCCAGCTTTTGTTCTGGCTTTGATCGCCGGGCGGGACCTTAGAACAGGACATCAGAACATGAAATAGCGCTGGGCCATCGGCAGCACCTCGGCGGGCGCGCAGGTCAGCAATTCCCCGTCGGCGCGGACCTCGTAGGTCTCGGGATCGACCTCGATCCTGGGGGTGGCGTCGTTGTGGATCATGCTCTTCTTGGAGATGCGGCCGCGGGTATTTTCAACCGCATAGAGCTTCTTGCCGATGCCGAGCTTGCGGGCAAGCCCGCCCGCCACCGCGGCCTTGGAGGAGAAGATCACCGAAGACGCGGTCAGCGACTTGCCGAAGGCGGCGAACATCGGCTGGTAATGCACCGGCTGCGGCGTCGGGATCGAGGCGTTGGGATCGCCCATCGGAGCGGCGACGATCGAGCCGCCCTTGATGATGCATTCCGGCTTGACGCCGAAGAACGCCGGCGACCACAGCACGAGGTCGGCGAGTTTTCCCTTTTCCACTGAGCCGATCAGTTTCGAGACGCCATGCGCGATCGCTGGGTTAATGGTGTATTTGGCGATGTAGCGCTTGACGCGAAAATTGTCGTTGTTGCCCTTGTCCTGCGGCAGCGATCCGCGCTGCTTCTTCATCTTGTCCGCAGTCTGCCAGGTGCGGATGATGACTTCGCCGAGCCGCCCCATAGCCTGCGAATCCGACGACATCATCGACAGCGCGCCGATGTCGTGCAGGATGTCTTCCGCCGCGATGGTTTCCTTGCGGATGCGGCTTTCGGCGAATGCGAGATCCTCGGCGATCGAGGGATCGAGATGGTGGCACACCATCAGCATGTCCAGATGCTCGTCGATGGTGTTGCGGGTGAACGGCCGCGTCGGGTTGGTCGAGGACGGCAGCACGTTCTTCAGGCCGGCGATCTTGATGATGTCGGGCGCATGGCCGCCGCCGGCACCTTCGGTGTGGAACGCATGGATGGTGCGGCCCTTGAAGGCCTTCACGGTGTCCTCGACGAAGCCCGATTCGTTCAGCGTATCGGAATGGATCATCACCTGGATGTCGTAATCGTCGGCCACCGACAGACAATTGTCGATCGCCGCCGGCGTGGTGCCCCAGTCCTCGTGCAGTTTCAAGGCGCAGGCGCCGGCCTTGATCATCTCCACCAAGGCGGCCGGCCGCGAGGCGTTGCCCTTGCCGGAAATGCCGAGATTGACCGGGAAAGCGTCGAACGACTGGATCATCCGCGCCATGTGCCAGGGGCCGGGCGTGCAGGTGGTCGCATAGGTGCCGTGCGACGGCCCGGTGCCGCCGCCCAGCATCGAGGTGACGCCACTCATCAGCGCATGCTCGATCTGCTGCGGGCAGATGAAATGGATGTGGCTGTCGAATCCGCCGGCGGTGAGGATTTTTCCTTCGCCCGCGATGACGTCGGTGCCGGGGCCGATCACGATGGTTACGCCGGGCTGGATGTCGGGGTTGCCGGCCTTGCCGATGGCGCTGATATAGCCTTTCTTGATGGCGACGTCGGCCTTGACGATGCCCCAGTGATCGACGATCAGCGCGTTGGTGATGACGGTGTCGGCTGCGCCCTGCTTGTTGGTGGCCTGCGACTGCCCCATGCCGTCGCGGATCACCTTGCCGCCGCCGAATTTCACTTCCTCGCCGTAGACCGTGAAGTCTTTCTCCACCTCGATGATGAGATCGGTGTCGGCGAGCCGCACCCGGTCGCCGGTGGTCGGCCCGAACATGTCGGCATAGACGGAACGCTTTATTTTGGTGCTCATGATTCCGCTCCATCGGCTGAGAAGTTTCCTCCCCCCTTGCGGGGGAGGGTTAGGGAGGGGGGTGCTCCTTGCTCCGCTGCCAGACCAATGGCAATCACGACGCCCTCTAGATTTTTGATCACGTCGTCGTTGGTGAACCGGAGCACGCGATATCCGCGGGAGGAAAACCATTGATCGCGCACCGCGTCGTGGCGAATACGCTCTTCGAAGTCATGGCTTTCGCCATCGACCTCAACGACGAGCTTGCAAGAGTGGGAAACGAAGTCCGCTATGTAGTTGCCCATCGGGCTCTGCCGGCGAAAGCCAAGCCCAGCGAGTCGATTTGCCTTCAGGTGACGCCATAATAAGGTTTCGGCGCGCGTCATCGTGCGTCTCAAGTGTTTGGCACGATCGCGCTGAATCCTGTCGACCTCGTTGTGCGGCATACCCCTCTCCCCAACCCTCCCCCGCAAGGGGGGAGGGTGCGCGACAGCTCCGCTCGCCTCCAGAAGAATCACAGCTTCCCCATCACCTCGCCGCGGAAGCCGTAGACCGTGCGCTTGCCGGCGAGCGTCACCAGTTGCACGTCGCGGGTCTGGCCGGGCTCGAACCGCACCGCGGTGCCGGCGGCGATGTCAAGCCGCATGCCGTGCGCCTTCTTGCGCTCGAATTTCAGCGCCGGATTGGTCTCGAAGAAATGGTAGTGCGAGCCGACCTGGATCGGCCGGTCGCCGGTATTCGCGACTGTGAGTGTCACCGTCTTGCGGCCGGCATTGAGTTCGATCTCGCCGTCCTGAATGAAGAGTTCGCCTGGAATCATTTTTCACCTTCCTACGTCATTCCGGGGCGAGGCGAAGCCTCGAACTCTGGTGTGCGATTGCACATCAGAGAATCTCGATCAATTACCTCTGGATTCCGGGTTCGGCCGTTCCGGCCGCCCCGGAATGACGACTTAGAATTCTCACCGGATCGGCTCGTGCACGGTGACGAGTTTTGTCCCGTCCGGAAACGTCGCCTCGACCTGGATGTCGTGGATCATCTCGGCGATGCCGTCCATGCACTGCGCGCGGGTGACAACCTGCGCACCGGCCTGCATCAAATCGGCCACGGTGCGGCCGTCGCGGGCGCCCTCAACGATGAAATCCGAGATGATGGCGATGGCTTCGGGATGGTTGAGCTTGACGCCGCGCTCCAGCCGGCGCCGCGCCACCATCGCCGCCATGGAAATCAGCAGCTTGTCCTTTTCGCGGGGAGAGAGATTCATGCGAGCACTCTGATAAATTTCGTCTGATCTGGTTGAGCCACAATCGAATCGAGCCTGCGCATCTAATTGAGCCATAGCCGCGGCAGCGCCTGACCCGAGGCACGGCCGAGCACCGCCATCATGTCGGCGCGAAGCTTCCCCGCATCTTGGGCACAGAAACGCGCCATTGCAAACCCGTTCCAGGAGGAGATGCCGACCTCGCCGCCGAAGGATGTCGTCAACTCGCGGATCCGCTCCACCAACGCCTCGTCGCCGGGCACGATCAGCGCGGTGCCGATTGCGACGCCACCCCTGGCGACCGCCGCTCTGCCGAGCTTTTCGCCGATGTCACCGTCGAGTCGGATATTCTCGGCGAATACCAGCCGGCCGCCGCGGGAGAGCCGCCAGCGGTCGGTGAACTCGCCCGACAGCATTCGTTCGCCCATCGCGGTGCGGCCGAACACCACGATTTCGCAGAGCAAGAGCGAGGCGCTGTCCGCAAGGTCAATATCGATGTGGCGCGATACCCGCGCCCGGTCGAACAGGATGGTTTCCTGCGGCAGCCAGGCGATCTGCGCGCCCGCAGCCGCCTTCAGGGAGATGTCGAGCTGCGCGGCCGGTCCCTCGGCCCGGTAGATTTTTTCCGCCGCCGCGGTCGTCACCGAAAGGCGCGTCCCCTCGCCTGCCGCGATCTCGATGCCGAACCGGTCGCCGCCGGCGACGCCGCCGGCGGTGTTGACGAACACCGCCGACAGCCCGTCGGCCTCGGGCGAGGGAAAGCGGACGCGCAAGGAACCTGATTCATGCAGATGGTGGCGGCGGGTCAGCCCTTCGACCTGATGCACGTCGAAAATCACCGAGCCCTGGGCCCGATTGGCCGCGAAGATCGCCGAAGTCGCGCTGGTGGTCCCGGTCCGCATCCGTCCCCAAATTCTTCCAGACAGGACGCGCGACCCCTGCCGGTCGCGTCATAAATCCAGTCTACAGCGCCATTTGACGGCTTATTTCGGCGGGGTCCATAGCGCTGCGATCGCAGGCATATTTCACCGCGCCCCGGTCCATCACGGCAAAATTGTCGCCGAGCTCGCAGGCAAAGTCGAGATATTGTTCGACCAGCACGATCGCGATGTTGCCGAGGCTGCGCAGATACTGGATCGCGCGGCCGATGTCCTTGATGATCGACGGCTGGATACCCTCGGTCGGCTCGTCGAGCAGCAGCAGCTTGGGCCGCATCACCAGCGCGCGTCCGATGGCGAGCTGCTGCTGCTGGCCGCCGGAAAGGTCGCCGCCGCGGCGGCCCAGCATCGACTGCAGCACCGGAAACAGCGAGAACACGTCATCCGGGATATTGCGATCGTCGCGCTTCAAGGGCCCAAAGCCGGTCTTGAGATTTTCCTCCACCGTCAGCAGCGGGAAGATCTCGCGGCCTTGCGGCACGAAGCCGATGCCCTTGCGCGCGCGCTCATAGGGTTTCAGCCCCGTGATGTCGGCGCCGTCGAACACGATCGAGCCCGAGGCGATCGGATACTGGCCGACCATGGCGCGCAGCAGCGAGGTCTTGCCGACGCCGTTGCGCCCCAGCACGCAGGTCACCTTGCCCGGCTCGGCCGAGATCGAGACGCCGCGCAGTGCCTGCGCCGCGCCGTAATAGAGGCTGATGTTGTTGACGTCGAGCATGTGGCACGTCCTCAATATGGCGAGTAGCGAATAGCGAGTAGCGAATAGTCAGAAAGAATTCCCATTCGCCATTCGCTACTCGCCATTCGCCCCTTCATCTACCCAGATACACTTCGATCACGCGCTCGTTCGACGAGACCTGATCGATGGTCCCCTCCGCCAGCACCGAGCCTTCGTGCAGGCAGGTCACCTTGACGCCGAGTTCACGGACGAAGGTCATGTCGTGCTCGACCACCATCACGGTCTTTTCCTTGTTGATCTCCTTCAGAAGCTCGGCGGTCTGATGGGTTTCGACGTCGGTCATTCCTGCGACGGGTTCGTCGACCAGCAGCAGCTTCGGATCCTGCGCCAGCAGCATGCCGATCTCGAGCCACTGCTTCTGGCCATGCGACAGGCTGCCGGCCAGGCGGTTGCGCGCATCGGCCAGCCGGATGGTTTCCAGCACCTTCTCGATGCGCTCGCTCTCGGGCCGGCTGCCACGCCAGAACAGCGTGCCCTTGACGCTGTGGTCGACATTGAGCGCCAGCAGGAGATTGTCCTCGATGGTCTGGCTCTCGAACACCGTCGGCTTCTGGAATTTCCGGCCGATCCCGAGCTCGGCGATCCGGGTCTCGTCCAGCCGCGTCAAATCGGTGACGCCGTCGAACAGCACCTCGCCTTCGTCCGGCTTGGTCTTGCCGGTGATGATGTCCATCATCGTGGTCTTGCCGGCGCCGTTGGGGCCGATGACGGCACGCATCTCGCCGGGCGCCAGCGTCAGCGACAGGTTGTTGATGGCGTGAAAGCCGTCGAACGAGACGTGCACGCCGTCGAGATAGAGCAGCGCCGAAGTCGCCCGGGAATCCATGACGTTCATCGCTCACTCCGCCATGTTCGGTTCTGAGACGCCGTCTTCGCGCGCAGCACTGGCGGCATTGGCCGTGACCGCCATTCGGTTCGCTTTCCACGGCTCCCACCAGGCATTGAAGGTGCCGACGATCCCCTTCGGCAGCAACAGTGTCACCAGGATGAACAGCGCGCCCAGCATGAACAGCCAGTACGGCGCCAGCGCGCCCGAGGTGAAGAAGGTTTTTGCGTAATTGACGACGACGGCGCCGAGCGCGGCGCCGATCAGCGTGCCCCGGCCGCCGACCGCGACCCAGATCACCGCCTCGATCGAATTGCCCGGCGCGAATTCGCCGGGGTTGATGATGCCGACCTGTGGCACATAGAGCGCGCCGGCGACGCCGGCCATGCAGGCCGACAGCGTGAACACGAACAGCTTGTAGGATTCGACACGGTAGCCGAGAAACCGCGTGCGGGATTCGGCGTCGCGCACCGCGATCAGGACCTTGCCGAGCTTGGAAGTCACCACCGCGCGGCAGATCAGGAAGGCGATGATCAGTGCTACGCAACTCAGCGCAAACAGCGCCGCGCGTGTGCCCTCGGCCTGCACGTTGAGGCCCAATATGTCCTTGAAGTCGGTGAGGCCGTTATTGCCGCCGAAACCGAAATCGTTGCGAAAGAACGCCAGCAGCAGCGCGTAGGTCATCGCCTGCGTGATGATCGACAGATAGACGCCGGTGACGCGGGAGCGGAACGCCAGCCAGCCGAAGCAGAAGGCCAGTAGCCCCGGGACCAGAAGCACCATCACGGCCGCGAACCAGAACATGTCAAAACCGTTCCAGTACCAGGGCAGCTTCGGATAGTTCAGGAACACCATGAAGTCGGGCAATATCGGATTGCCGTAGACGCCGCGGCTGCCGATCTGGCGCATCAGATACATGCCCATCGCGTAGCCGCCGAGCGCGAAAAACGCGCCGTGGCCGAGCGAGAGGATGCCGCAATAACCCCAGATCAGGTCGATCGCCAGCGCCAGGATGGCGTAGCAGACATATTTGCCCCACAGCGCGACCAGATAGGTCGGCACCTGCAGGAAGGAGCCCGCCGGCAGCAGCAGGTTCGACAGCGGGATCAGCACGCCGCAGGCGGCAACCACGAGCAGGAATACGGTCGCGCTGCGATCCAGCGAGCGGGTCAGCACGTGCGGCATCATGCTTCCACCGCCCGCCCCTTGAGCGCGAACAGCCCGCGCGGCCGCTTCTGGATGAACAGGATGATGAGCACCAGAATAGCGATCTTGCCGAGCACGGCGCCGGCCACCGGCTCGAGGAACTTGTTGGCGATGCCGAGCGTGAACGCGCCGACCAGCGTGCCCCAGAGATTGCCGACGCCGCCGAACACCACCACCATGAAGGAGTCGATGATATAGCTCTGGCCGAGGTTCGGGCTGACATTGTCGATCTGCGACAGCGCCACACCGGCGATGCCGGCGATGCCGGAGCCGAGGCCGAAGGTCAGCGCGTCGACGCGGGAGGTCGCGATCCCCATCGAAGCCGCCATCCGGCGATTTTGCGTCACCGCCCGCATCTCCAGACCGAGCGCGGTGTAGCGCAGCATCGCCAGCAGGATCGCAAACACGGCAAGCGTGAAGCAGAGAATCCACAGCCTGTTGTAGGTGATGGTGATCTGGCCGAGATCGAAGGCGCCGCTCATCCAGGAGGGATTGCCGACCTCCTGGTTGGTGGGGCCGAACATGGTGCGCACGGCCTGCTGCAGGACCAGCGACAGGCCCCAGGTGGCCAGCAGCGTTTCCAGCGGCCGGCCGTAGAGGAAGCGGATGATGGTGCGCTCGATCAGCACGCCGATGGCACCGGCGACGAGGAAGGCGAGCGGCACCGCGATCAGCAGCGAATAGTCGAACAGGCCGGGAAAGCTGGTGCGGATGGTCTGCTGCACCACGAAGGTGACATAGGCCCCGATCATCACCATCTCGCCATGCGCCATGTTGATGACGCCCATCACCCCGAAGGTGATGGCAAGGCCGATGGCCGCCAGCAGCAGCACCGAGCCGAGCGACAGGCCGTACCAGGCATTCTGCACCATCGACCACAACGCGAGCTTGTTCTGGATCGCGGTCGTGGCGGCGGCCGCGGCGCGCGCGACCAGCGGCGGCTGCTCGCCGGTCAGGCCCGTCAGCAGCGCCAGGGCTTCCTGATCGCCGCGGGCCCGGATGATGCCGATGGCTTCAAGCTTCTCGGGTTCGGTGGCGTCTTCCTTGAACAACAGGATTGCGGCGCGGGCCTCGGAAAACGCCAGCCTGGCGTCCTTGTTGGTCTCCTTCGCCAGCGCGCTGTCGATCGCCGGCAGCATGGCCTCGTCGTGGGTCTTGAACACCGACTGCGCGGCCTGCACGCGTTTGGCGGGGTCGGGCGACTGCAATGTCAGGCTGCCGAGTGCGGCCTCGACGTGACGGCGCAGCTTGTTGTTGAGACGTACGGACGCGGCGCTGTCGGGAATGCTGTCGACCGGCGCGCCGGTCAGGGCGTCGATGATCTTGCCGTCGGGCTGCTTGACATAGATCTTCTTGGTGTCCGGATCGGCCATCAGCCGGTCGTCCTGCAGCGCGCTGACAATGGCGTAGGCGAGCGGATTGCTGCTGGTGGCGAGCGTATCGACGGCTTCCTCGGTATCAGAAAATTCGTCGTTTGCGAATTTGGCGACCGCGTCTTCAAACGCGCCCGCCATCGCGGGCAATATCGTCGCGACGATCAACAATATGGCGAAGGGCAGCGCGCGGAAATTTCTCAAAACCTGGCTAAGCACTGGACGACCCCGGCAGGAGCAACAGGAGGGCGGCGGACATCGCCGCCCTCCCTTGTTGATTGCGACTTGGATCATGATCCGATTGGATTAAATCGGATCATGATCTCGTCTCTTTGGTTGAGCATGATCTCCGAGCAAACGCTTCGCGTTTGTCGAGGGAAAACCGGTACCCACTTTGCCGGATCATGCTCTAGAGGTTGATCAGGAGCCCTGACCGCCGCACTTGTTGGTCTTGGTGTTGTAGTTGCCGCACTTCTTGCCGACCCAATCGCCGATCAGGTCCTTGGAATCAGGCAGTTCCTTCGACCACGCATCGCCGGCGACCAGGCCGGGGGTCTTCCAGACCACGTCGAATTGGCCATTGCCCTTGATCTCGCCGATGAACACCGGCTTGGTGATGTGGTGGTTGGGCAACAGCTCGGACGTGCCGCCGGTCAGGTTCGCGGTCTTGGTGCCGGGCAGCGCGTCGATCACCTTGTCGGCGTCGGTCGACTTCGCCTTCTCGACCGCCTTCACCCACATGTTGAAGCCGATATAGGTGGCTTCCATCGGATCGTTGGTCGTGCGCTTCGGGTTCTTGGTGTAGGCCTGCCATTCCTTGATGAACTTCTCGTTCGCCGGGGTCTTGATCGACTCGAAGTAGTTCCAGGCGGCGAGATGGCCGAGCAGCGGCTTGGTGTCGATGCCGGCGAGTTCTTCTTCGCCGACCGAGAAGGCGACGACCGGGATATCGGTAGCCTTGATGCCCTGGTTGCCGAGCTCCTTGTAGAAGGGAACGTTGGCGTCGCCGTTGATGGTCGAGACCACCGCGGTCTTCTTGCCGGCGGAGCCGAACTTCTTGATGTCGGCGACGATGGTCTGCCAGTCGGAGTGACCGAACGGCGTGTAGTTGATCATGATGTCTTCCTGCTTGACGCCTTTCGACTTCAAGTAGGCTTCGAGAATCTTGTTGGTGGTGCGCGGATAGACGTAGTCGGTGCCCGCCAGCACCCAGCGCTTCACCTTTTCTTCCTTCATCAGATAATCGACGGCAGGGATCGCCTGCTGGTTCGGCGCCGCACCGGTATAGAACACGTTGCGCTCGCTCTCTTCGCCTTCATACTGCACCGGATAGAACAGGATCGAGTTCAGTTCCTTGAATACCGGCAGCACCGATTTGCGCGACACCGAGGTCCAGCAGCCGAACACGACCGCGACCTTGTCCTTGGTGATCAACTCACGGGCCTTTTCCGCGAACAGCGGCCAGTTCGACGCGGGGTCGACGACGACAGCCTCGAGCTTCTTGCCAAGCACGCCGCCCTTCTTGTTCTGCTCATCGATCATGAACAGCACCGTGTCCTTCAGCGTGGTTTCGCTGATGGCCATCGTGCCGGAGAGGGAATGAAGGACACCGACCTTGATGGTGTCGTCGGCCGCCTTGGCTGAAGTAAAGCCGGCCAAGCCCAAAACGAGCCCGGCGGTGGCCGCCAGCCAGCGGCGGCGGCTCAAAGGCGTCGCTATATCGTGAGAAAATTTAGTAAGCATGAGGTGTCATCTCCCTGACGCAGGCGTTAAACGCTGCGAACGGCCCCACGGCCGCCTGCGTTAATGGAATCGCAAGAACCATGCCACGGTGTGCAATGGCAGCAACCCAATGATTCAACTTGTGAATTTGGCAAATAACGCCAAAACTTCGAGGCTATCTGCCTAATTTTTGAACCAAAAAAATGTATGCCTAAGCGGCAAACTGTCTATTTAATGAGCAAATAAGGCGGATTGTCTATATTTGCGGCATCGCATTTTTTGCAGCGCAGCGCGTAAACAGGCCTCAAATCGGCATGAAACGCCTCGTTTGACGGGCTTTCTTAACCGCGTAACCGGCCGACGGCGCGATTGACCTTGAAAGCGCCGCGTTCGTGTTCCATATGAGTACCACGACCCAGGGAATCACCGGGTCATTGCGAGCCGCGTGTTCTGAGCCCGTCCAACGGTTTCTGGCTTGCCCCTTCAGCTAACCAAAACCGACGCCCCAAACACGCGGGTGTCTCTGACACCCTCGCGCGCTCCTGGCGAACACCGCCGGGCGCCTGCCTTGTTTAATGGAAAGAACCCTCCTTTTGACCTCCTTTCAGGATTTCGGCCTTGCCGATCCCATCTCGCGTGCACTCAAAGAAGAGAATTATCTCACGCCCACGCCCATCCAGGCGCAAACCATCCCCCTCGCGCTAGCCGGCCGTGACGTCGTCGGTATCGCCCAGACCGGCACCGGCAAGACCGCGTCCTTCGCGCTTCCGATCCTGCATCGGATCCTCGAAAATCGCGTCAAGCCGCAGCCCAAGGCCTGCCGCGTGCTGGTGCTCTCGCCGACGCGTGAATTGTCCGGACAGATCCTCGACAGCTTCAATGCCTATGGCCGCCACATGCGCCTGACCTCGACGCTGGCGATCGGCGGCGTCCCGATGGGACGGCAGGTCCGCTCGATCATGCCGGGCGTCGAAGTGCTGGTCGCCACGCCCGGCCGGCTGCTCGATCTCGTGCAGAGCAACGGGCTGAAACTCGGACAGGTCGAGTTCCTGGTCCTCGACGAGGCCGACCGCATGCTCGACATGGGCTTCATTAACGACATCAGGAAGATCGTCGCCAAGCTGCCGGTCAAGCGGCAGACGCTGTTCTTCTCGGCGACGATGCCGAAGGATATCGCCGAACTCGCCGAGGCGATGCTGCGGGATCCGGCGCGGGTGGCGGTGACGCCGGTCGCCTCGACCGTCGAGCGCATCACCCAGCGCATCATCCAGGTCGATCATTCGGCCAAGCCCACCTTGCTGGCGCAGCTCCTGAAGGAGGAGACAGTCGGCCGCGCGCTGGTCTTTACCCGCACCAAGCACGGCGCGGACAAGGTGGTGAAGGGCCTCGCCCGGGCCGGCATCACCGCCGACGCCATTCACGGCAACAAGTCGCAGAACCACCGCGAGCGGGTGCTGGCGGCCTTCCGCACCGGCGAGATCCGCACCCTGGTCGCCACCGACATCGCCGCCCGCGGCATTGACGTCGATGGCATCAGCCATGTGGTGAATTTCGATCTTCCCAACATTCCCGAAACCTATGTCCACCGCATCGGCCGCACCGCGCGCGCCGGCGCCGAAGGCATCGCGATCTCGCTGATCGCGGGCGCCGAGGAAATGGGCTATCTGCGCGACATCGAAAAGCTGATCCGCATCGCTCTGCCGAGAGAAGACCGCCGCACGCCGGGCCATCGCGAGGCGGCACCGGCGCCGGCGCAACATCGCGGGGCCAGATCCGGGCCGCGCGTGCACGCCGGCAGGAGCAATGAAGCCGCGCCGGGCGCGAAAGGGCCTCGCCGTAACCGCCGTCCTGGTGGTAATAATGGTGCTCCGCAAACCAACCGGCACGAGGCCAGCCGGCATGAGCCGATCCGTCCATCGTCGCCGCACGGCGGCGGCAAGGCTGAAGGGATGCAAGGCGTCGCCTTTTTGCATCGCGAAAGCCGTCCGAATACCAAGCCCAACCGCACACAACGACCACGCTAAGCGTCGATCGATCTGGAGATAAACATGGCTAAGGAAGAGCTAATCCAGTTCGAAGGACTGGTGACCGAAATCCTCCCCGATGCACGCTACCGCGTGCAGCTCGATGCAGGACACGAGATCGTGGCCTACACCGCGGGCAAGATGAAGAAGAACCGGATCAAGACGCTGGCTGGCGACCGGGTGACGATCGAGATGTCGCCCTATGACCTGGAAAAAGGCCGGCTCATCTTCCGGCACAAGGACGAACGTCCGGGCACCGGGGGTGCACCGCGTGGTGCACCGCCGCGCGGCCAGTTCCGCCGCAGGTAAGCGCTCGAGCCTTGGTTCTGATCGCACCCGGACCAAGGCCCTGTTCTTTGTTTTGACGCGTTTTCTGCCCCCGAACCGGCATCGCACGCGCTATCCGAGTGCGGCGCGGGCTTCGCTCCAAAACGCGATAAGACCGCGCGCGTGACGAAATCGTGTCGACGCGTGGGCAGCAGCCTCCAGGTTGCAAATCCGGCGCGAACAAAAAATCGTGCACGTCAGGATTGTTTCGAAGGCTATTTTGGAATAATATGACTTATCGATTTTCGGCCGGACGACATTAGCTATCCACCGGTACAGCCGGTTTAGACGCTGACGACCCTTCCAAAAATTCGATCTCACCAGCCTGTCGAAAGCAGGCTTCTAGTATACCTATCTTGAGAAGGGACTATCCCGTGAGCATGGGAACCGTGAAGTGGTTTAACGCAACCAAGGGCTTCGGCTTCATTCAACCGGACGACGGTGGCAACGACGTGTTCGTGCACATCAGCGCCGTAGAACGCGCCGGCCTTGGCACGCTGCGTGAAGGCCAGAAGATCTCCTACGAAATCGTGGCGGATCGCCGCTCTGGCAAGTCTTCGGCCGACAATCTTCGCGCCGCCGGCTAAACGAATTTCGACAGCTTACGCTGCGAAATTTTATCCGAAATAAAAAGGCCGCGCACCGTGCGCGGCCTTTTGATTTGAACGGCGTTTGGATTTGAAGGGCGCGCGTGAATTTGGGGGTAAAGCTAGTGCGGACAGGCAGGCCAGACGCCTGACGTCGGGGTCGGATAAATGACGCAGGACGACTGACGCGGCCGCGTATAAGCGTTGTCCTTCAGATTGATCCCGGCCTTTGCCATCACATAGCCGACAGTGGGCTTGTAGAGATAACTGGTTTCACTGAAGATCAGATACTGACCCGCAACTACGTTGCCCGCTGTGTCCTTCGCTATGATCGTCGACGGAATTGCAACCACAGTGCCTGGCGTGCGCCGCCCCGGTCCCAGCGGTTCGCTCCACTGGACATAGGCATTGGAAGTCGCAGGATCGATCCACAATTCGGTTATCGTTAAATTCAGCGGCGTCGGATCATATGGGTACAGCTCCGCCTTGGCCGTGATCGTAAAATTCGTGATATCGGCATCGCTCACGGAGAGCGATTGCGACGTGAGATCGCTCAGCAGCCGCGCCACCAGCGTCATCTTGCGATCGACCGCGACGCCCGATGAAAACTCGATCGTGCCGAAGAACATCAGCAGCATGACCGGCACAATCACGGCGAATTCGGTCGCCGCGATGCCGCGGCAATCATGGAGCAGACCGCAAAGCAAACGGCCTGTGCGATGTGCTATCTTCTGCATCGGCGTAACCATCAATAGGGTTCGACGTGAAAGGCGGTCGTGGCGGACAGCAGCCTTTTGCTGTTACTGGTGCCACGACCGATATTTGCAATGTTGTAGCCGAGACCGGTCACGAACAGCGGCCATTGATAGAAGCCGCGGACCACGACGGTCGCCGAGCTGTTCTTTGGCGGCAGCTGAAACGTAAGATTGCTGTTATCGTAATTTCCGGAACCGTCGATCGGGTCGGTGATCACGATCGCCGTGCCCGCGGGAGCGAATCTTACATCGATATCGATGGGGCAGGTCATCAGCACCTGAACGCGATTGCAGAGATCGGCCTTGAACGCCGCTTCCTGTTGCGCCGTGCTCAATCCGCTGTCCTGCAATTGATGCGTATAGAGCTGCCGACCGCTGTCCTGGATGCCCGACTCAAGATACTGGCTTGCAAAAAACACCATCGATGTCTCGATGATCGCAAACAGCAGGGCGATGAACACCGGCGCGACCAGTGCGAATTCGACGGCGGCCGAGCCCCGCCGGCTGCGGCGGAATCGGCGCAATCTGTTTCGCAACGAGGCTGTTGAAGCGGCACGCGACATCGAGAAATCCTTGCAGTCGAACAGCGACGAGCTGACCGCAAGGATTACCCGAAAGTGATTGTCGATTGGTTTCAGCCGACCGCGGCAGCGGGCCCCCTTCGGTTAACCTCGCGTTAGCCGTTTCCAGAGGAGCGACGAAACGCAAAAAAAGGACCGCGGCGAGGCGGTCCTGCTGTTGGCGATGCGGCGAGGTCGCCGCCACCGTGGCGCCTGCCGCCAGGCGGCTGTGGCCGAACCCGGCTGGCGTGGTTAGTTGGTCTTGCCTGCCGCCACGGCGCTGCCGCTGGCCTGGCTGGAGAGCGTGCCGGCCTGATCCATCACCGCCTTGAAGTAGCTATCGCCGTCACCAAGCGTGGCGCGCCGCTGGCAGATCGGCATGCAGCTATAGGACTCGCGGTCGATCCCGCGATAGATCGTGACCAGCTGGTCGGTGGGACCTTCGACCTGGATGACGCGGTCCACCAGCACCTCGCCGGCGCGGTCCATGGCAATGAAATTGGTGGCGCCGTACCCCTTGCCGGTGACCACGAGAATTCCGCCGGTCTGCAGGGTTACATCCGCAATCAGCGGGTTTCCGACCACGATGGTGGCGACACGGGTGGGAAGTTTGACGAGCTTGGCCTGATCGACATTGACCGCGATGGCATCCACGGACGGCTCCGCCATCACGGCAGCCGGCCACAGCAGCATCCCGATCGCAAGCGACCGAAATCCGAACGACGCGCGCGCGCGCCCACGCAGGAAACTGAACGACATACTCTACCCCGGGACGTTGACTAGCCGGCTAAAGCGATATGCAGCGGACCGGCGCCCGACAGGGGCAATCTAGCCGTCAATGTGTGAACGTTCCGCAAACGGCGCGGAACAAAGCTTACAGACCTAGAGTTGCCGGAACGGATAGACCAGCTGCCCGGCGATCTCGTGCGGAATCGCCGGTTCGTCCTTGCCGTAAACCTCGGGCAGCTTGTTTTCCGGCATCCGGAAGGTGCCAAACATCAGGTCCCAGAGCGGAAAAGTCCCGGCGAAGTTGGTATTGCCGCCCTCTTCCAGCGCGGTGTGATGCCAGCGGTGGAACACCGGCGTCGCCAGCACGTATTTGAACGGGCCGAGCGTCCAGTTGAGGTTGGCGTGAACGAAAGCCGAATGGAAGGTCGTGAACGGCCCGACCCACAGCATGATGTTCGGCGAGATCCCGGCCATCAGCAGGATGACGTCGACCATGATGGTGCCGAGGAACAGGTTCACCGGATGGAAGCGCGCCGCCGAAATCCAGTCGAGCTCCTCGGAGGAATGGTGGATCGCATGGTATTTCCAGAACCCGCCGCCGTGAAACAGCCGGTGCAGCCAGTACAGCATGAAGTCCGACGCCACCAGGAACAGAACCGCCTGGAGCCAGAGCGGCAATTCGGACAAGGGCCCGTGGCCATTGTCGTAGAAGGCGATCAGCGCGTCGGCGTCATGAATCTTGAAGACCACGCCGGCGCCGAGCACCATTAGCCCGATCCGCAATACCCGCGCGAACAATGGCACCAAGAACCAGTAGCAGAGGTCGGTGACCAGTTCGCGCTTGCGCCACCAGGGTGTGCCGGGGTTGCAGGCCCAGAAATGGGTCGCCACCGAGAATACCAGCGCCAGCCCGATCGTGATCGGCACTACCTTGGCAATCGTCCCGCCGAGCATCTCGACGACTTCGAGCGGTAAATTCGACATGGCGGCCTCATCTGATCAGGGACTTAAGGGGTAGCGCCCCGCGCTTAAGGAGCGGTGAATCGGGCCGGCCCATACTCTATAATCGAGGCGGCCGAAGCCCACACCGCATTGTAATCAATCCCTTCATTGGAAATTTACTCTGCTCGACAACTGGCCGACGCGGCGATGTTTGCGCGATCGAATTAACCGCACCTCAAGCTCCCGACCGTAGCGTTGCGCCGTGGTCACGGTGCTGAGAACGCGGCAAGGCCCTCGGCAGTCCGGGGCCTTTGTTGTTTCCACCGTATGTTGAGTGGCGTAACGATGCGTAAGCCAGAAGCAACCGCGGTCCGGAAAAACCCGCTCACGGCCGGTCACCGGGAAGAGGCGCCGACGGAACTCGTCTGCCTCGCGCTGGCGCTGGCGGTCGTCGTTCTCTTCATACGGATCGCCAGCATATGGTGACGCTTCCAGGGGACCAGCGCTGCGGGCAGTTTCCCGATTGTTCATTTCTCGCCGCTAGGCTTCTGCGACGCTTCGACCTCGCGTCAGCCACACGCGTCCGGTAAGCCCATGATCCTCGACATCGCGCGCCTTCTGCTGTTTCCCGCTCTGATGGCGTTCGCCGCCGCGAGCGACCTTTTCACCATGACGATCTCGAATCGGGTGTCGCTGGTGCTGGCGGCGGGCTTTCTGGTGCTCGCGCTGATGAGCGGCATGGCGCCTTACGACATCCTGATCCATGTCGGCGCCGGCGCGGCCGTGCTCGTGGTGGGCTTCGGCTGCTTCGCCATGGGCTGGATGGGCGGCGGCGATGCCAAGGTGGCGGCTGCGGCGGCGCTCTGGTTCGGCTTTGCCCACCTGTTGGACTATCTGGTTTATGCCTCGCTGTTCGGCGGCGCCCTGACGCTGCTGCTGCTGCAGTTCCGGCAATGGCCGCTGCCCTACCAGCTCGCCGGACAGCCCTGGCTCATCAAGCTGCACGCCAAGGAAAGCGGCATTCCCTACGGCATCGCGCTCGCGATCGGCGCGCTGATGGTCTACCCGGAGACCGAATGGATCAACGCGGTCGACCTCGCTCGCTTCGCGATTGGCTGATCGCGCCGGATAAACCCCGCGTTAAGGCGATTTAGATACGCCTCATTAACCATGCTTTGACGAATAGCTGGTCAACTCCCATCACGGCGGCGGAACCGTCGCGCGGGTTTTGTGGAAAGTGAAGCGTAAATGAATAGGGCACGCATTGTCGTCCTGAGCATCGCTGTCGGTGCCGGCGGCGTCGCCGCATATCTTGCTAGCGGGTCGGACGACAAGCCACAGCCGGCGGCACCGCAAGCACAGCTGCAGACCGTCGACGTTCTCGTCGCCAAGGCCGATATCGGCCTCGGCCAGACCGTCACGCCCCAAGACATGGTCTGGCAGACCTGGCCGGCGGCGTCGGCCAGCAATACCTTCATCCGCCGCAACGAGCGTCCCGACGCGACCACCCAGGTCGCCGGCTCGATCGCACGCGCCCCTTTCATCGCAGGCGAACCGATCCGCGAGCCGAAACTCGTCAAGGCCAACGGCTCCGGCTTCATGGCGGCCATCCTGCCCACCGGCATGCGTGCCATCTCGACCGAAATCTCGCCGGAAACCGGCGCGGGCGGCTTCATCCTGCCCAACGACCGCGTCGACGTCATCCTTTCCAAGCGCGAGAAGAATGCCGCGCTGCCGGGCTCGCCCGACGTCGTCAAATCGGAAATCATCATGTCGAATATCCGCGTTCTCGCGATCGACCAGGCTCCGAAGGAAAAGGACGGCCAGAACGCCGTGGTCGGCAAGACCGTCACGCTGGAGCTGAAGCCCGAGCAGGCCGAGATGCTGGCCCGCGCGCGCCAGACCGGCACGCTGCAACTGGCGCTGCGCAGCCTCGCCGATATGCACATGGTCGAAAACACCCAGGATCCGTCCGCGAGGGGCGGTGACACCATCAACGTGGTTCGCTACGGCGTCTCAAGCTCGACGACGACACAGAAGTGATCGAAAGGACGCTCGATATGAAATGCGGGGCAATTCAGCCGGCGATGCGGACCTTCCTGGTCCGCGCCCTGTCGTTTTCGGCGGTCACGGCGCTCACGATCAATCCGGCGCTGACGCCCGTGCTGGCGGCCGATTATCGCGCGCCGGCCCCCGTGGTCGCCGATGGCCAGCTGAATGCGCGTTTCCTCTCGCTCGGCATCGGCAAATCGATCGTGATCGACCTGCCGCGCGACATCAAGGATGTGCTGGTCGCCGATCCCAAGATCGCCAACGCCGTGGTCCGCTCGGCGCAGCGCGCCTACATCATCGGTGCCACGGTCGGCCAGACCAACATCGTGTTCTTCGATTCCGCGGGCCAGCAGATCGCCGCCTACGACATCGCGGTCAAGCGTGACCTCAACGGCGTGCGCGCCGCGCTGAAGCAGACGCTGCCCAACGCCGACATCCAGATCGACGGCCTCGGCGAGGGCGTGATCCTGACCGGCTCGGCAGCCAGCCCGATCGACGCGCAGCAGGCGGGCGATCTGGCGGCGCGGTTGGTCGGCGGCGCCGACAAGGTCGTCAACTCGATCACGGTCCGCGGCCGCGACCAGGTGATGCTGAAGGTTACGGTCGCCGAGGTGCAGCGCTCGATCGTCAAGCAGATGGGCATCGACCTCAGTGCCAGCATGAATTACGGCACGACGGCCGTGACCTTCAACAACAGCACCCCATTCACCGCAAACAACGGGCCTCTTGTCCCCACCAACAATTTGACGACATCGTTCGGCTCGACGCCGTCGGTGCAGGCCACGCTGCGCGCGATGGAAAGCGCGGGCGTGGTGCGGACGCTGGCGGAGCCGAACCTGACGGCGATCTCCGGAGAGTCCGCGACCTTCATTTCGGGCGGCGAATTTCCGATTCCGACCGGCGTGACCTGCCAGACGACCACGAACGGCGCGATCGGAAACTGCGTTCAGACCGTTAGTTTCAAGAAATTCGGCATCTCGCTCAACTTCACACCGGTGGTGCTGACCGAGGGGCGGATCAGCCTGCGGGTGATGACCGAAGTGTCGGAAGTCTCGCTCGAAAACTCCTTGAACGGCGGCGCCGGTGGAACCTCGATTCCTTCGATCAAGACCCGCCGCGCGGAGACGACGCTGGAGATTCCGTCGGGCGGCGCGATGGCCATGGCGGGCCTGATCCAGGATCAGACCAAACAGGCGATCAACGGATTGCCCGGCCTGTCGACATTGCCGGTTCTCGGGTCGCTGTTCCGCAGCCGGGATTACGTCAACAACCAGACCGAACTGATGGTGATCGTGACGCCCTTTATCGTTCGCGCCGTCGCGCCGAAGGATCTGTCGCGCCCGGATGACGGGTTTGCGGCGGCATCCGATCCGCAGGCCGATCTGCTCGGCAGCATCAATCGCATCTACGGCGTCCCGGGCCGCGTCGAGCCGGCGCGGAATTATCGCGGCACCTACGGCTTTATCACCGACTGAGCCGGGACGAGGATCATACGATGACAACCCAAATACCCCTCGATTGCAATCGAGCCCTGCGCATCGCCGGCGCGCTTGTCGGTCTGGCCCTGGCGCTGGGAGCCTGCACGCACACCGATGAGGCGTTGACGACGGCGAGCGTTCCCGCCGATTACCGCCTGCGTCATCCGATCGCCGTTCAGGAAGCCGACCAATCCGTGGTGATCTTCGTCGGTCATGCCCGTGGCGGTCTCTCCGCCGAACAGCGCGCCGACGTGATGGGACTGGCACAAACCTGGCTCCACGAAGGCACCGGCGCGATCAACGCCGACGTGCCGGTCGACACGCCCAACGCCCGCGCGGCCGCAGACGCGGTGCGGGAAATCCAGTCCCTGCTCGCAGCCGCCGGCGTGCCGCCGCGCGGACTTCTCGTGCGCCATTATCATCCCAACGACCCGCGCCAGCTGGCGGCGATCCGGCTGAGCTATCCGAGAATCTCGGCGGTCGCCGGCCCCTGCGGCGTCTGGCCGGAGGATCTCGGCCCCTCGATCAAGAACAAGAGCTATCTCGAGAACCAGCAGTACTTCAATTTCGGCTGCGCCTATCAGCGCAACATGGCGGCGATGGTCGACAATCCCGCGGACCTCGTGCAACCGCGGGCTGAAACGCCGCCCTACACGATGCGACGCGCCGAAGCGTTCGAGAAGTATCGCAAGGGCACTTCGACCGCGACCAGTTATCCCGAGTCCGACAGGGCCAAACTCAGCGATACAGGCAAATGATCAGCTACGCACGCCAGAATCCCGAGGAACAGCCGGAGGGCACGCCGCCGGCTGAGGATCATATTGCGCCTGCCCCGCGGGTCTCCGTGCAAGCCTTCTGCGAGACGGTTGAAACCGCCGCCGCCGTGCAATCGGCTGGCGAAGACCGCCGGCTCGGCAAGGCGCACCTCAAGATCCAGATGGGCGGCATGGCTGCCGCCATCGAGGCCTATCGCACGGCGCCGACGCCGAACGTGATCATCCTGGAAACCGAAGGCCGCACCGATATCCTGACCGGGCTCGACCAGCTCGCCACCGTGTGCGATGCCGGAACCCGCGTCATCGTGATCGGCCGCATCAACGACGTCACGCTCTATCGCGAACTGGTACGCCGCGGCGTCAGCGACTACGTGCTTGCGCCGGTCAACACGCTGGACGTGGTGCGCTCGATCTGCGGGCTGTTCTCGGCGCCGGAGGCCAAGTCCGTTGGCCGGGTCATCGCCATCGTCGGCGCCAAGGGCGGCGTCGGCGCTTCCACCATCGCGCACAACGTGGCTTGGGCGATCGCGCGCGATCTCGCGCTGGATTCCGTCGTGGCCGATCTCGACCTCGCCTTCGGCACCGCGGGTCTCGACTACAACCAGGATCCGGCGCAAGGCATCGCGGATGCGGTGTTCTCGCCCGACCGGGTCGATACCGCTTTCATCGACCGCCTGCTGTCGAAATGCACCGACCATCTCAGCCTGCTGGCGGCGCCGGCGACGCTGGACAAGGTCTACGATTTCGGCGCCGACGCGTTCGACTCGATTTTCGACACGCTTCGCACCACCATGCCGTGCATCGTGCTCGACGTTCCCCACCAATGGTCGGGCTGGGCCAAGCGCGCTTTGGTGAGCGCCGACGATATCCTGATCGTCGCGGCGCCTGACCTCGCCAATCTGCGCAACACCAAGAATATCTTCGACCTGCTGAAGGCGTCGCGGCCCAACGACCGCATGCCGCTCTACTGCCTCAACCAAGTCGGCGTGCCGAAGCGGCCGGAAATCAATTCGAGCGAGTTCGCCAAGGCCATCGAGAGCGACCCGATCGCCACCATCCCGTTCGAACCGCAATTATTCGGCTCGGCGGCCAACAACGGGCAGATGATCGCGGAAATCTCCGCCACTCACCGCACCACCGAGATGTTCCTGCAGATCGCGCAGCGGCTGACCGGCCGCGGCGAGACCAAGAAGCCGAAAGGTTCGTTCCTGTCACCCCTGATCGAGAAGCTGCGGGCAAAGTAAGCCACCCGCGTGGAGTGAAGTCGTGTTTGGTAAGCGTAGCGGACCTGATATCGAATCCCGGGCGGTCAAGCCCGCCACCGGCGCGCTGGAACCCTCCAGCGCGGCGCCGGCTGTTCCGCGCAGCGCATCGCCTCCGCCGACCGTTTCCTCCCCGCCGCTGGCGCCGGCCAAGCCGGCCGCGCCCGTTGTCGAAAACCGGCGCTCGGACAATTATTACCAGGTCAAGGCGACCATCTTCGGCGCCCTGATCGAGGCGATCGACCTCGCCCAGCTCGCCAAGCTCGACGGCGAGTCGGCGCGCGAGGAAATCCGCGACATCGTCAACGAGATCATCGCGATCAAGAACATCGTGATGTCGATCGCCGAGCAGGAGGAACTGCTCGACGATATCTGCAACGACGTCCTCGGATACGGTCCGCTGGAACCGCTGCTGTCGCGCGACGACATCTCCGACATCATGGTCAATGGTGCGGGCACGGTGTTCATCGAGGTCTCCGGCCGCATCCAGCGCACCGGAATCCGCTTTCGCGACAATCAGCAATTGCTGAACATCTGTCAGCGCATCGTCAGCCAGGTCGGCCGGCGCGTCGATGAATCATCGCCGATCTGCGACGCGCGCCTCGCCGACGGCTCCCGCGTCAACGCCATTGTTCCGCCGCTGGCGCTCGACGGCCCCGCGCTCACGATCCGCAAATTCAAGAAGGACAAGCTGACGCTGGATCAACTGGTCAGGTTCGGCGCGATCTCGCCGGAAGGCGCGGAGATCCTGCAGATCATCGGGCGCTGCCGGGCCAACGTGCTGATTTCCGGCGGCACCGGCTCCGGCAAGACGACGCTCCTGAACTGCCTGACCAACTATATCGACGACGAAGAGCGCATCATCACCTGCGAAGACGCCGCCGAACTTCAGCTGCAGCAGCCGCACGTGGTGAGGCTGGAAACTCGCCCGCCCAACATCGAGGGCGAAGGCCAGATCACGATGCGCGAACTGGTCCGCAACTGCCTGCGTATGCGTCCTGAACGCATCATCGTCGGCGAAGTTCGCGGACCCGAGGCATTCGACCTGCTGCAGGCCATGAACACCGGTCACGACGGCTCGATGGGCACGCTGCACGCCAACAACCCCCGCGAAGCCCTGTCGCGCTGCGAATCGATGATCACCATGGGGGGATTTTCGCTGCCGTCGCGAACCATCCGCGAGATGATCTGCGCCTCGATCGACGTCATCATCCAGGCCGCCCGCCTGCGCGACGGCTCACGCCGCATCACCCACATTACCGAGGTGATGGGCATGGAAGGCGATACCATCATCACCCAGGACCTGTTCCTCTACGACCTCGTCGGCGAGGACGCCAACGGCAACCTGATCGGCCGGCATCGCTCGACCGGTATCGGACGGCCGCGGTTCTGGGATCGCGCCCGGTATTACGGCGAAGAGAAGCGGCTGGCCGCGGCGCTCGACGCCGCCGAAGTCAAGTCAGAGACCTAGAGGAGCCCATGAAAATTCAAGCGCTCGCACTGGCCTTCCTCGCCGCCACCGCAATCGGCGGCATTGCCTGGGTGTTCATCTATCCCCTGCTGTCGGGGGAGAGAAAAGCCGAGAGCCGCCGGGCGTCGGTGGCGAAGTCGGAGCCGACCGCCGCCCGCGGCGTCGACAAGACCCAGCGCTCGCGCCGCGAGCAGGTCGAATCGTCGCTGAGGGATCTCGAGGCGCGGCGGCAGAAGGAAAGCAAGGTGGCGCTGTCTACGCGCCTGATGCAGGCCGGACTCGACTGGTCTACCCAGAAATTCATGGTCGTCTCGGGCGTTCTTGCCGCGGTCTTCTTCGTGGGCGCCATTGCGGCCGGCGGCGGGCTGCTTGCCGCCGTGGGCCTCGCCTTCGCCGCCGGTTTCGGCCTGCCGCGCTGGGCTTTGAGCTTCCTGAAGAAGCGGCGGGAAAAGAACTTCCTCAAGGCACTGCCGGACGCCGTCGACGTGATCGTTCGCGGCATCAAGGCCGGCCTGCCGCTGTTCGAATCGATCAAGGTCGTCGCCGCCGACGCGCCGGAGCCGCTCAAGGGCGAGTTCCTCGCCATCATCGAAACCCAGGCGATCGGCATGCCGCTCGGCGAGGCCTGCGCGCGCCTGTTTGAACGCATGCCGGTGCCGGAGGCGAACTTTTTCGGAATCGTCATCGCGATCCAGCAGAAATCCGGCGGCAATCTCTCCGAGGCGCTCGGCAACCTGTCCAAGGTGCTGCGCGACCGCAAGAAGATGGCGGAGAAGATCCAGGCGATGTCGATGGAAGCCAAGGCGTCGGCGGGGATCATCGGCTCGTTGCCGCCGATCGTCATGCTGCTGGTCTATCTATCGACCCCGGAATACATCTCGCTGCTGTGGACCCATCCGACCGGTCAATTGATGCTGGTCGGCTGCGTGGTCTGGATGTCCATCGGCATCTTCGTAATGAAGAAAATGATCAACTTCGACTTCTGAAGGTGCAGTATGATCCAGTTTCTGATCGAAAAGATCCACGATGCCCACTTCATGGCGATGTTGCTCGCCGCCATCGCCGTAAGCGCGACTGCCTACACGCTGATCATGCCGCTGTTCGCGGGCGAAGGCCTGCAAAAGCGCATGAAGGCGGTCGCCAATGAACGCGAACGGATCCGGCAGCGGGAACGCGACCGCCTCAACAAGAGCGAAAAGGTAACCCTGCGCCAGACTCCGAAGCAGCTGGTTTCCAAGGTGGTGGAAGACTTCAACCTCGGAAAATGGCTGGCGCAGGAAGCCGCGCGCGAAAAGCTCACCATGGCCGGCTATCGCGGTCAGGCGCCCTACATCACCTTCCTGTTCTTCCGGTTGGTGACGCCGATCGTCATGTTCCTGGCCTCGATCCTGTACGTGTTCGTGATTTCGCATATGGAGAAATCGCTGCCGGTCAAGATCGGTATTTGCATCGGAACCGCTTATCTCGGATTACAGGCGCCGATGATGTTCTTGAAGAACGCGATCAGCAAGCGCCAGCTGTCGATCAAGCGGGCCTTTCCCGACGCGCTCGACCTGCTCTTGATCTGTATCGAAGCCGGCATGTCGATCGAAGTCGCGTTCCGCAAGGTCTCGACCGAGATCGTGGGCCAGTCGATCGCGCTGTCGGAGGAATTCACGCTGACCACGGCCGAACTGTCCTACCTGCAGGACCGCAAGGTGGCTTACGAAAACCTGGCGAAGCGCACCGGGCTTGAAGGCGTCAAGTCGGTCTGCCTGGCGCTGATGCAGTCGGAGCGCTACGGAACGCCGCTGGCGCAGAGCCTGCGCGTCATGGCACAGGAAAACCGCGACATGCGCATGAACGAGGCCGAGAAGAAGGCCGCAGCGCTGCCGCCGAAACTGACCGTGCCGATGATCCTGTTCTTCCTGCCGGTGCTGTTCGTCGTCATCCTCGGGCCGACCGGCATCAAGGTCGCCGCGATGCAGTGAGGCCGGCGGACTACCTCAACACCATGCAACCGCTCACCGTAATTTTGTGTGATGCCGTCATCGCCCGGCTTGACCGGGCGATCCAGTAAAGGCCCCGGGTTCGAAACCTGTGGTCCTGCGAATATCCGGAACGCTCCCCCGAAATGAAGAGGGTGGCGGAGCGTGCAGCACGGGAGGCTCAGACGTTGACGCCAAGGTTAGCGACGAATCGCATGAAGTCCTGCAAGCCCAGATCTTTGGTGTCTTCTAGCAACAGAAGGTTCTCTCTGGCTCTCACTGATAGCTCATCCGCTCGGCCAAGAATCTTGGCGAGCCCAACGATTCGCTTTGCCCGAGAGGCGTGAATTGGGCTGTGCAGCCATGCGTCACGTCCTGGACCTGTCAATAGCTTGTATGCGCCTTCCGGAGTAGCCGCTCTGTCAAGATACGGCAGTCCAATCTCCTTGAAGGCTGCCACGAGCTGATCAGCAACTTGGTTAACATCGGCAGACGAGGCCACACTCCAACGCATCTGGCCTTCCCCCGCATTGTTCCCCAGCTCGGCCCCCAGCGAATACGTTTGTCCCTTATCCTTCTTGCTAAGCAGCGCGTTATTCGCATTGATGAGATCTTCAAGATCATCACACCTGACAGCAACATCCGCAACGACATCAAAGTCGCGTGGGTGCTTAATGAACGCAAGGTGCAAAGAGGCTCTCCCGGCAGGAACGCGCCGAAGGAAAGACCGACTGACTGGTTTGCTCTCGAATCCGTCAGCCGCAATACGCGCCCCGACAGCCTCTAAGAGTGCGCGCTCGATATTCTTCATCAAACGAACCTCACCGGCGATTACTGGACTGGATCCCTTGGGTTCACAGGGATGACGATCTTGCCCAGATTTTGGGTTCAGCGCGATCCGTCCCGATCAATTCGGCCGACTGGCCAACGCCACCGGAATCGTCGCAGGCGCGCCGACGCGCGGAGCATCCGCTCCGAGGCGCGGACCGTCCTTGCGGTTCAGCATCTCCTTGAGATAGGCGACATTCGCCGCCGCCTCGTCCGCCGGCAGATCACCCTTGACGATGGTTTCGGCCTCGGCGAAGCGGCCCTGCAGGCCGACCACCAGGCCGAGATTCTGCCGCACCCGCGCATCTGCCTTGCCGCTGGCGTAAGCCCGGCGGAGAATCTCTTCCGCCTTCGGCAGATCCTTGGAAAGCACATAAGAGAGGCCGAGGTTCGACAGCACCGAGGGCTCCTCGGGCACGATCTTCAGGGCGCTGTCGTAATAGCGCCGCGCCTCGTCGTGCTTGCCGAGCTGATCGAGCGCGGTGCCCTGCACCGACAGAATGCGCCAGTCCGGATTGTCGGGCGAATGGGCGCGGCTGAGCACGTCGAACGCCTGCTGGAAATTTCCGTTATCGGCGAGCGCGCGGCCGTAACCGGCCATCAGCGCCTTGTTGCCGGGATGGACGAGGGTGGCCTGCTCGAACACCGCGACGGCCTGGGCGCGCTGCCCGGTGGCGCGTAGCGCCTGGCCGTAGGCCAAGGCGGCGTCGGGATCCTTGGGGCTGGCGCGATAACGATCGCCATAGGAATCCACCGCGCGCCGCGGATCGGCATCAGGGCCCGGCGCAGCTTCGGACTTCGATGTGATCGATCCGGTGATGTCGGACATGGTCTGGCAGCCGCCGAGGCCGACGGCCAAAATCGCCGTCATTGCCGCGGACGCAAGAAGCCGCGCAAGACTGGACTGCTGACGCATGCACTTAACTCATGATTTTGGCGGATAGACAGAGCCGGACGTGTCAGCAATAGGCTGTTAACCCTAACGTCGGGTTAATTGCCGCGTGCAGCGCAACCGGGCCCGGCGGCCGGGATGCAGAGGCCGGTGATGAGATCTGGGCCGGAGGCCTGAATCGGGATGCGCTCGCTTGCGTGATGAAAGTTCGGATCAAGCCACCCACTGGACGGCGGCCGAGCCCAACCGGTCAATACTCGATAGCCAGGCGCTTCCTGATTTCATCGATCCGCTTGTCGAGCGCATCGAAGCGGGCATGCAAGCTTCTGTCCTGAAGGTAGAAGATATAGCCCAGTGCCAGAAATCCGAAGATCCAGTGATGGCTCTCCAGATAGGCGAACACCGCTTCGATCGCGTGACCGACGACGACGACAATACTCCACGCAACGTCCATCGCATTCCCTCCCCGTTCAGAGAATGACATTCCGATAGTGCAAGACCGGCGTTGATGGTGAAGCGCCGACCCCCAATGCATCCTCGCCGGATTTTGTGATCGCGAAAGCCTATCACGATCGCCCCACGCCGTGTAGTGCATGCAGGCTCGATCATGATCCGATTGATCGGATCATGATCTCATCTCTTGTTCGAGCATGATCTTTTCGGAAAACCGGTATCCACTTTTCCGGATCATGCTTTGGGCCCGAACGGGAAGGACGTCTTGAATGTTGCGAAATCTCTTCGGTCCGATGGCGGTCGCGGTCCTGCTGTTGTCGGCGACGGCAACAATGGCGGCGCCGGCGCATGGCAAGCGGCCTGTGGTGCGCCACTGGCACGGTTACGGCTTTTTGCCCGGCTACCGTACACCCGAGCAGATCGAGGCGCAGGAAGCGCGACACCCGAACCAGGTCTGGTGGTATGGCGGCCCGCGCTTCTATCGCGGCCGCTGGAACGGCGGCGGCTTCGGTCCGTGCTGGACCCAGACGCCGATCGGCAATGTGTGGAATTGCGGCCGATAATCGGTCGCAACTGCACCGGGCCCTTCGGCGCTCGCCGAACTTAAGGCGCTTCGCACACTCGCGAGAGAAATGGCCTCAACCGACGGCGCCGAGCGGCATTGCCATTATTCGCAGACCGAGACGCGGCGAATTCCCCAGCCATGGCGCGTCTTCACGCGCTGCCGAACCACATAGCAAACGCCCTCGTCGTCGTAATAGGGCCAGTATCCGCCGTAGCCATAATAGGGGTAGCCGAAACCGAATCCGCCGCGAAAGCCGCCACCGCGGAAACCACCCCCGCCGAAACCGTGGCCGCCACCGAAACCGTGACCTCCGCCGAAACCGTGACCTCCGCCACCACCTCCATGACCGCCGGCAAGCGCCGATGTCGTGGATGCTCCCAACAGCAGCGCCGACCCGCCGATCAGGCTGAAACCGTACATGAACAGCAACGTGGTGACGGCAAGGCTGCGCGTCAGGAAATTGCGAAAACGGGTTGGATTCTGGACCATCGTTTCTCCCGGCTCCGTCGCCTGATACGCAAAGGCAACGCTCTTAGCAACAGCGTAGACAGGAGTCACGCGTGCGCGTCAAATCACCTGGATGTCACCGCGCGAAACATCCGGAAACAACGCTGGACCAGCCGTCCAGGCTGGTTTGGTCCCGCAAGCCAATGTAGAAGCAAAGAGCCCGCGAATGTCAGGACAATTCACCCGTTCCGCGGTCCTGATCCGTTTCAATCGAAGCCCGAGAACAGCATGCCTTCCTGGTTCGAGACCGCGCCCGACGTAACTGCCATTCCCATCAGCTTCGCAACCAAAGCGAATTGGGAGGCGATCTGCGCCGGCCTTGCCCCAGAGGCCCGGCAGTTCGCGCTGGCAAACGGCTTTGCCGCCAAGCCCGGATCGTACCTTGCGCTGCCGGCCGTGGACGGCAGCATCGCGCACGTGCTGTTCGGCCTGGAAGACGCGAGCAGCAAATACCGCGATTTGTTCAGGCCCGGGCAGTTGCCGGGCCTGCTGTCGCCTGGCGTCTATCGCTTTGCCAACGCGCCGCACGATGCGCGCCTCGCCGCGCTGGCCTTCGCGCTCGGCAGCTATCGCTTCGGCCGCTACCGCAAGGCGGATGGTTCGGACGTAAGATTGGTGCCTCCTGACGGCGTTGACATCGCCGCCATCACGCGCATGGCGGAGGCGGCCACGCTGGCCCGCGACCTCATCAATACGCCGTCGAACGACATGGGGCCGGAAGAACTGGCGCTGGCGGCGCAAGTTCTTGCCGAGCGCTTCGGCGCCAGTTTCAACTGCATCGTCGGCGAAGAGCTGACGCGACAGAATTTTCCGCTGATCCACGCGGTCGGGAGGGCATCATCGCGCGCGCCGCGGCTGATCGATGTCCGCTGGGGCGATCCCGGTCATCCCAGGGTGACGCTGGTCGGCAAGGGCGTCTGTTTCGATACCGGCGGGCTCGATCTGAAACCGTCCGCCGGCATGCTGATCATGAAGAAGGACATGGGCGGCGCCGCCAACGTGCTGGCGCTGGCGCAGATGGTGATGGATGCGAAGCTGAAGGTGCGGCTGCGGGTGCTGATCCCCGCGGTCGAGAACGCGGTTTCAGGCAACGCCTTCCGCCCGCTCGACGTCTTCCCCTCGCGCAAGGGCATCACGGTGGAGATCGGCAACACCGACGCCGAGGGCCGGCTGGTGCTGGCGGATGCGCTGGCGCTGGCGGACGAGGAAAAACCGGATCTGTTGATCGATATGGGCACGCTGACCGGTGCGGCGCGCGTAGCGCTGGGGCCGGATTTACCGCCCTTTTACACCAATGATGAGACGCTGGCGCAAGACGTGGCGCGCTGCGCCAGCGAGGAGAACGATCCGTTATGGCGATTGCCGCTGTGGCCGCCCTACGACGCTTGGCTCGATTCCAAGGTCGCCGACGTCAACAACGCGCCGGGCGGCACCTTTGCCGGCTCGATTACCTGCGCGCTGTTCCTGCAGCGCTTCGTCGAGGCCGCGAAAAGCTGGCTGCATGTCGACATCTATGGCTGGACGCCATCGGCAAAGCCAGGGCGCCCGGAAGGCGGCGAGTGTCAGGCCGCGCGCGCGATCTTCAAACTGCTCGGGGAACGCTATGGATGATCCACGCCTGACGCCGGCGCGGCCGGATCTTGCCGCCAAATATCTGGAAGGCAAGGTCAAGGCTGAGCGTTTTGTCACAGGCGAGGAGTTCGAAATATCGGACGTCATCGCGCCTGTTCGCGAGCGTCCTTCCAGCGAAGCCCCGCTGTTGACGCAGGCATTGAAGGGCGAGCGCGTCACCATCTATGACCGGGATGGCGAAGGCTTTGCCTGGGGGCAGCTCAACAGCGACGGCTATGTCGGCTGGCTGCCCGATCGCGCGCTGACTAAGCCTGCCGCGGCGCCGACGCACAAGGTGACGGCGATCCGAACCTTTGCCTTTCCCGGGCCATCGATCAAGCTGCGGCCGGCCGAGACGCTGGTGATGGGAGCGCTGGTCGGCGTGATCCGCGAAGACGGCCCGTTCGCCGTCACGCGCGAGGGCTGGTATCTGCCGCGCCAGCATCTCGGCGGCATCGATCGCTTTGTGGGGGACTTCGTCGCGGTGGCCGAACGCTTCGTCGGCACGCCGTATTTGTGGGGCGGCAAGAGCAGTTTTGGGATCGATTGTTCCGGCCTGGTCCAGGTCGCGCTGAACGCTGCCGGCACCGGCTGCCCGCGCGACAGCGATATGCAGCAGGAGAGCCTCGGCCGGTTATTGGGGCTATCGGAATCCAGCCGGCTTGAGCGCGGCGACCTGATGTTCTGGAAGGGCCATGTCGCGATCGTGCGCGACGCCGGCACCATCGTCCACGCCAACGCCCATCACATGGCGACCGCGATTGAAAACACGCGCGAGGCCATCGCCCGCATCAAGGCCGCCGGCAGCGAAATCATCGCGATCAAGCGGCTGGGGTGAGATGCCGAGACTCTATCTTCACCTCTCCACCGGCAGAGGTACAAGGGAATCCGCGGCAATCATTCCGCGACCGCGCCGCCCGGCGCCGCCTCGATCCGGAACGCGGCGGCGAACAGAGCGCGGGTATAGTCGGTCTTCGGGTTCTTGAACAATTCCGAAGCCGGGCCCTCCTCGACCACCTTGCCGTGCCGCATCACGATCAGATGGCTCGCCAGCGAGGCTACCACGCGCAGATCGTGCGAGATGAACATGTAGGTCAGATCGCGCTTGCGCTGCAGCTCGCGCAACAGGTCGACCATCTGCGCCTGGAACAGCATGTCGAGCGCGCTGGTCGGCTCGTCCAGCACGACGAAATTCGGCTCCAGCACCACCGCGCGCGCGATCGAGATGCGCTGGCGCTGGCCGCCGGAGAATTCATGCGGATAACGGAACCGCGTCGCCGGATCCATGCCGACATCCCTGAGCGCCTTGATCACCCGCATTTCGCGCTCCTCCCGCGACAGCGCGGATTGATGCACGCTCAGTCCTTCGGCGACGATATCGCCGACCGACATGCGCGGGGAGAGCGCGCCGAACGGGTCCTGGAACACGATCTGCATGTCGCGGCGGAACGGCCGCATCGCCTTGAAGCGCAGGCCCTGGATGTCCTTGCCCAAAAACACGATCGGCCCGTCGGAGGAGATCAGCCGCAACAGCGCGAGCCCCAGCGTGGTCTTGCCGGAGCCGGATTCGCCGACCACGCCCAGCGTCTCGCCCTTGCGCACCGACAGCGTGACGCCGTCGACCGCCTTGATATGCCCGACGGTCGCGCGCAAGAGGCCGCGCTTGATGGGAAACCACACCTTCAGATCGCGCGAAGAAATCACGACCGGCGATTCCGGGCGCGGCGGCGCCGGATCTGGCTTCGGTTCCGCCGCCAGCAGCGCTTTTGTGTAGGGATGTTTCGGGGCGTTGAACACCTGCTCCACCGGCCCCTGCTCGACGATCTTGCCGCCGTTCATGACGCAGACGACGTCGGCGATACGGCGCACGATGCCGAGATCATGGGTGATGAACAACAGGCTCATGCCGAGCCGGGTGCGGATGTCCGCCAGCAGCGCCAGGATCTGCGCCTGCACGGTGACGTCGAGCGCGGTGGTCGGCTCGTCCGCGATCAACAGGTCGGGTTCGTTGGCGAGCGCCATCGCGATCATGACGCGCTGGCGCTGGCCGCCGGACAATTGATGCGGGTAGCTGGCGAGCCGCGTTTCCGGTTCGGGAATGCCGACCTGCGTCAGCAGGTCCAGCGTCCGCGTCCGCGCCATCGCGCCGCTGACCGGCTGGTGCAGGTGCAGGATCTCGACGATCTGCGACTCGATCGTGTGCAGCGGATTGAGCGAGGTCATCGGTTCCTGGAAGATGATCGAAATGTCGTTGCCGCGGATGCCGCGGATATTGTGCTCCGAGAGCTCAAGCAACTCCCTTCCCTTGAAGCGGATGCTCCCCGAAGGGTGCGACGCGGTCGGGTACGGCAGCAGCTTCAGGATCGACAGGGCGCTGACGGATTTGCCGGAACCGGACTCCCCGACCAGCGCCACGCACTCGCCGCGCCTGATTTCGTAGGAGATATGATCGACCGCGACCGAGGTGCCGCTCGGCTGGTGGAACGCCACCGACAGATCGCGGACATCGAGCAGGGGCTGGTTGATGGCGTCCATGCGGGTCCTACCTGAACGTCTTGCGCGGATCGAACGCGTCGCGCACGGCTTCGCCGATGAAGATCAGGAGCGACAGCATGATCGCGACCGCGAAGAATCCGGTGAAGCCGAGCCAGGGCGCCTGCACATTGGCCTTGCCCTGCGACAGCAATTCGCCGAGCGACGGCGAGCCCGGCGGCAATCCGAAGCCGAGGAAGTCGAGCGCGGTCAGCGTCATCACCGAGGACGACACGATGAACGGCAGGAAGGTCATGGTCGCGACCATGGCGTTCGGCAAGAGATGCCGGAACATGATGGTGGCGTTGGAGACGCCGAGGGCGCGCGCCGCCATGATGTATTCGAAATTGCGGCCGCGCAAAAATTCCGCGCGCACCAGGCCGACCAGCGACACCCAGGAGAACAGCAGGAGGATGCCGAGCAGGATGAAGAAGCCCGGCGGCAGCACCGCCGAGATGATCAGCAAGAGATACAGCGAGGGGATGGCGTTCCAGATCTCGATCACGCGCTGGAAGATCAGATCGGTCCAGCCGCCGAAATAACCCTGCACGCCGCCGGCGGCGACGCCGATGATCGACGAAAATAAAGTCAGCGTGAGGCCGAACAGCACGGAAATGCGAAAACCGTAGATCAGGCGCGCGACCACGTCGCGGCCCTGGTCGTCGGTGCCGAGCCAGTTGTATTCGAGGTCGCGGCAGCTCTTGAGGCCCTTCTTCTCGACCACGCTCTTGCATTCGGCCTCGGTCAGCATCCAGGTCGGCTTCGAGGGCGCCGGCGTCGGCAAGTCGAGATTGTGGGTGTCGTAGGAATAGCGGATCAGCGGCCAGACGATGAAGCCGTTCTTTTCCTTGATCAACTTCTGCAAATAGGGATCGCGGTAGTCGGCGGCGGTCTCGAAGTCGCCGCCGAAGGTTGTCTCCGAATAGGTGATGAAGGCCGGCCAGTACAGGTGGCCGTTGAACTTGATCAGGAACGGGCGATCGTTGGCGATCAGCTCGGCGAACAGCGAGACGAAGAACAGGATCATGAAGATCCAGAACGACCAGTAACCCCGTCGGTTCGACCTGAAGTTCTGCCAGCGGCGGCGATTGAGCGGCGACGGCGTGAAGCGGTGCCGCGTGACCGGTACGGCCTCGCCGAGCGGGGCCTGCGTGGTGGTTTCGACCGGGGGCGGCGCGATGATCGTCATCAGACTTCCCGCGCCTCGAAATCAATCCTGGGATCAATCCACATGTAGGCGAGATCGGAGATCAGATTGACCACAAGGCCGACGAGAGAGAAGATGAACAGCGTTCCGAACACGACAGGATAATCGCGGTTCAGCACGCTCTCGAAGCCGAGCAGGCCGAGCCCGTCCAGCGAGAAAATGGTTTCGATCAAGAGCGAACCCGAGAAGAAGGCGTGGATGAACGCGCCGGGAAAACCGGCGATCACGATCAGCATGGCGTTGCGGAAGATGTGATTGTAGAGCACCTGCGTCTCGCTGCAGCCCTTGGCGCGCGCGGTCATCACATATTGCTTGCGGATTTCATCGAGGAACGAGTTCTTGGTCAAGAGCGTCATGGTGGCGAACGCCCCCAGCGCCATCGAGATCAGCGGCAGCGTGATGTGCCAGAAATAATCGATGATCTTCCAGTACCAGGGAAACTGCGACCAGCCGTCGGAGGTCAGTCCGCGCAGCGGAAAGATGTTCAGAAACGAGCCGCCGGCGAACAGGATGATCAACAGGATCGCGAACAGGAAGCCCGGAATGGCGAAACCGACGATGATCACCGCCGAGGTCCAGGTGTCGAACTTCGTGCCGTCCTTGACCGCCTTGCGGATGCCGAGCGGGATCGAGATCAGGTAGGTCAGAAGCGTCATCCAGATCCCGAGCGACATCGAGACCGGCAATTTCTCCTTGATCAGCTGCAGCACGCTGACGTCGCGGAAATAGCTCTTGCCAAAATCGAATCTGGCGAAATTCCACACCATCAGCGCAAAACGTTCCGGCGCCGGCTTGTCGAAACCGAACTGCTTTTCCAGGCTCTTGATGAAATCCGGATCAAGCCCCTGGGCGCCGCGGTATTTCGAATTGACGGCGTCGGCGGAAGCGCCGACCTGGCCGCGCGGGCCGAAATCGCCGCCGCCGCCTGAAATGCGAGAGGTGCCACCGGTGTCGGCACCGGAAAGCTGTGCAATGACGCGCTCCACCGGGCCACCCGGCGCGAATTGCACGACGATGAAGGAAACGAACAGGATGCCCAATAGCGTGGGAATCATCAAGAGAATGCGGCGGGCGATATAGGCGTTCATGAATTATTTCGCCTGCTCGGCCTTGGCCGCCTTGTTGGCGTTGAACCACCAGTTTTCCGGCGCGCCGACGCCTTGGGCATACCGCGCGGGCTTGGCAGGATGGTCGAATACGTCCCAATAGGCGATCGGATGCGTGGACCTGAACCACTGCGGCACCCAATAGCGGCCAGCCCGAAACACCCGGTCGAGCGCCCGGCAGGCAAAGGTCAAATCGGCACGCGTCTCGGCGCCGATGGCCTTTTCGATCAGAGCGTCGATCGCGGGACTGGCAACGCCCGCGAGATTAAAGGAGCCTTTGGTGGCGGCAGCCTGCGACGAAAAATACGGCCGCAGGCTGTCGCCCGGCGTCGCCGACATGCTCATGCGCTCTGTCGTCACATCGAAATCAAACCCCTCGACACGCGCGCGGTATTGCACGGCGTCGATCAGCCGGATGCCGGCTTCGATCCCGAGTTGACCGAGATTCTTGATGAAGGTCGCATGGTGCGGTTGAAACGACGGTTCGTCGAGCAGAAATTCGATCGTGAAAACCTCGCCGTTCGGCAGCAACCGCTTGTTGTCCCGGACGACGCAGCCAGCCTCCTGCAACAATTGCGACGCCTTGCGCAGCAGTGTCCGGTCCTGCCCCGATCCGTCCGACACCGGTGGCACGAACGGCGAACCGAACACCTCGTCCGGCACCTGGCCGCGGAACGGCTCGAGCAGCTTCAGCTCTTCCGGCGACGGTGGTCCCTCCGCCACCATGTCCGAATTCTGGAACGGCGAACAGGTACGCGCGTAGGCGCCGTACATGACGGTCTTGTTGGTCCACTCGAAATCGAACGCGCAGCCCACGGCCTCGCGCACGCGCGGGTCCTTGAATTTGTCGCGGCGAGTGTTGAAGAACCAGCCCTGTCCGCCGGACGGCGTTTGATCCGGCAGGGTCTCGCGCTTGACGCGGCCGTCCTTGACGGCCGCAAAGTCATAGCGTGTGGCCCAGATCCGCGCGGTGAACTCCTCCCGATAGAGATAATTCCTGCCCGAGAAGCCCTCGAAAGCGACATCGCGGTCGCGGTAGAATTCGTAACGCACAATATCGAAGTTGTAGCTGCCGCGGTTGACGGGAAGATCGGCGGCCCACCAATCCTTGACGCGCTCGTATTCGATGTAGCGGTTGACCTCGTACTTGCCGACCTTGTACGGGCCCGAGCCGAGCGGCGTGTCGAGCGTCGATTCCTCGAACGGGCGCGTCGCATAATAGGCCTTGGAGAAGATCGGCAGGCCCGCGACATAGAGCGGCACGTCGCGTGCATGCTTTTCGGCCAGCGTGACCACCACGGTCACATCGTCGAAGGCTTCGGCTTTCACGAGGTCGCGCAGTTGAACCACGATCAGCGGATGGCCCTTTTCCTTCAGCGCGGTCAGCGAGAAGGCGACGTCCTGCGCGGTCAGCTTCGAGCCATCGTGAAACCGCGCCTCGGGCCGCATCGAAAAGCGGTAGGTGAGCTTGTCGGGCGAAATCTGCACCGATTTCGCGGCTAGCCCGTACATCGCGTCGGGCTCGTCATTGGCGCGCGCCATCAGCGAGACGAACGTCATGTCCATACCCTGCGCGCCCTCGCCCTTCAGGATATAGGCGTTGAGGGAGTTGAAGGTGAAATAAGACTGGTTGTAGGCGCGAACCGACGGGATCAGTGAAAACAAGCCACCCTTCGGCGCGTCGACATTGACATAGTCGAAATGATGGAAGTCAGCCGGATATTTCAGGTCACCGAACACCGAAATGCCGTGAGCCTCGGTCCCGACTTCGGCCGCGGCTGCCGGCCGCAGCAGCGGCACGCTCAACGCGCCGATTCCCAGGCCGAGCACATGACGGCGGGAAGGCAGCGCCATGCGCGAAAGATCCTTCAAGATCGTTTGCCGATCTTGGCGGCCTTGTCGGCGTCGAACCACCACAATGACGGCAGGCCGGAACGACCGTATTTCGGCAGCGGCTCGGCGTGGCTGAAACGGTCCCAGCGCGCGTAGCGGGAGAAGGGATAGGTGAACTGCGGCACGACGTAGAAATTCCACAGCAGCACGCGGTCAAGCGCCTTGGTTGCGGCCACCAGGCCAGCGCGATCCTTGGCGAAGATCACCTTGTCGATCAGCGCATCGATGGCGGGATTCTTGATGCCCACAGTATTTTTCGAGCCGGGCTGATCCGCGGTCTGCGATCCCCAGAATTCCCGCTGCTCATTTCCGGGAGACAGCGATTGTCCCCACTGGTCGATAATCAGATCGAAGTCGAAGGCGCGCAGACGGTTCTGATATTGGGCATCATCGACCACGCGCACCGAGGCCGTCACGCCGATTCGTTCCAGCGACGGTTTGTAGAACAGCGCGATGCGCTCGGCTGCCGGATCCTGAACCAGGATTTCGACGGTCACTGGCTTGCCCGCGGCGTCCACCAGCTTGTGGTCGCGTACCTCGTATCCTGCATCCTTCAGAAGCTTCATGCTCTCCCGCAAATTGGCGCGCACCGCTTCCGAATTGCCGCCGACGGGATTGGTGTAAGGGGTGGTGAAGACTTCCGCAGGCACCTTGTCGCGCACGGTCTCGAGAATCTGAAGCTCCTGCCCCTCCGGCAAGCCCGAAGAAGCGAGCTCCGTTCCAGAGAAGTAGCTGTCGATACGCTTGTATTGACCATAGAACAGCTGCTTGTTCATCTCCTCGAAATCGTAGGCGAAGTTGAATGCCCGGCGCAGCCGGGCGTCCTTGAACTGGTCGCGGCGCAGATTAAAGGCGAACGCCTGCATCCGGCCGGAATCGTTGACCGGAAACTCTTCCTTCACGACGCGCTTTTCCGCAACCGCCGGAAAGTCGTAAGCCGTGGCCCATTGCTTTGCCGAATTCTCGGAGATCCAGTCGGCCTGGTCGGCCTTGAACGCCTCCAGGGCGACCGAATTGTCGCGGAAGAATTCAAAGCGCAACTCGTCGAAATTGTTCTGGCCCAACTGCGTCGCCTGGCTGGCGCCCCAATAATCCTTGACCCGCTCCAGCTTGACCGACCGGCCGGCAACGAATTCCTTGATGCGATAGGGCCCGGAGCCCAGCGGTGGTTCGAGCGTCGTTGCCGATATGTCGCGCTGGCGGCCCTGACTATCGGTGCCTTCCCAATAGTGCTTCGGCAAGACCGTCAGTTCGCCCACGATGGTCGGCAATTCGCGATTTCCAGGGGAATCGAAGCTGAACTTGACATCGAGGTCGCCGCTCTTTTCGGCTTTCACGACGTGGCGATAATACGAGGCGTACATCGGACTGTATTTCTTCAACACATCGAGCGAGAAGATCACGTCCTCCGGCGTCACCGGCTTGCCGTCGTGCCAGCGGGCCTCCTTGCGAAGGCGATAGATCACCCAGGCAAAGTCATCGGGGTGAGCGACGCTTTCGGCGAGCAGGCCATACTCGGTGGCGACCTCGTCCTGAGACCGCGTCATCAGCGTTTCGTAGATGATCGTTGCCGCCGGCGCGATCGAGCCCTTCACGCCCATGACGGCGGTATTGAAATTATCGAAGGTGCCGATCGATATCATGCGGGCGATGCCGCCCTTGGGCGCATCCGGATTGACGTAGTCGAAACGCTTGAAATCGGCCGGATATTTGATGTCGCCGAACAGCGACAGCGCGTGCCGCCAGGCCGGTTCGCCGCTCGCTGTTTGTGCCGCCGCCGGGCCGACCGACGGGAAAACGGCCGCGGCTCCCAAAGCGGGGGCGACCGTGGCAAAGGCTCCACTCTGCAGAAAATGTCGTCGGGTAATTGCCAAAGAAGAATTCCTGTCGCTTGCGAAACATTACCCCTTAGAAGCGCAATATAAGGCAAGGTTTCGACCGATTAAGTTGCTTTTTCCTCATGATACTAGGTTGTGAAGGCCGATCCTGCGACCAAACGTCCCGATGGGAAGGGCCGCCGGCCGGCCTGGGAACCGATGCGCCCATAGCAAAACGGCCAGGCGGTGGGCCTGGCCGTTTGCACTCAATTTAATCGGAAAGCCGAAACGCCGTTACTTCGACGCGGTCGGCAGCGGAACCGGGCTGTCCGAGAGCGAGCGCAGATAGGCGATCACGTCGGCGCGCTCGCTGTCCTTCTGGATACCGGCAAAGCCCATCGCGGTGCCGGGGACGAAGCCCTTGGGATTGTCGATGAACTTGTTGAGGTCGTCGAAGGTCCACTCGCCGCCCTTGGCCTTCATGGCGGCGGAGAAATTGAACCCGCGGCCCTCGCCCTTGTGGTCGCCGACGATACCGAAAAGGTTGGGACCGACGCGGTTGGGTCCGCCCTTTTCGAAGGTATGGCAGGCCGCGCACTTCTTGGCGGCGGCCGCGCCCTTCTCGACGGAGGCGGTCTGCAGCAGCTTCTCGATCGGCTCGGACGGCGCGGCGGCTTCCTTGGGACCGGCAGCTTCGCCTTCGGCCTTCGCGACGATGGCGAAGCCCGGCTTCTCCGGCAGCTTGGGCGCGAAGAGCGCGCCGGCGGTGAAGCTCGTCACCAGCAGAATGAGGCAGGTGCCCAGAATGGCACCGAGAATTTTGTTGAGTTCGAAGGAGTCCATTTTCGGATCAGGCTCCAGGCCGGAAATGTCGACTATAGGCCGGAGAGAAACGGCCGCGGATGCTACAGGAATCAGGCTTTCGCACCGCACCCGCAAGCCACGATGAGATATCGGTTTGCCCGTGCTCTGGCAACCCGTATAAATGCAACAGCTTTCGCCCCATCCCCATCATTTCCGGCTTGTTAGCGACCGGGCCCAGACCTCACTCTGATGACCAAAACTCGCGCCTTGGTGCTGATTCCCGCCCGCATGGCGGCTACCCGGCTGCCCGGCAAACCGCTGCTGGATATCGCCGGCCTGCCCATGATCGTCCATGTGCTGCGTCGGGCCGAGGCCGCCCAAATCGGCCGCGTCGCGGTCGCCACCGACACGGCGGAGATCGCGTCCGTGGTCACCGCCCATGGCGGCGAAGCCGTCATGACGCGCCCCGACCACCCGTCCGGCTCGGACCGGATCTACGAGGCGCTGTGCCAGCTCGATCCCCGTGGCGAGATTGAGGCGATCATCAACCTGCAGGGCGACCTGCCGACCATTCCACCTCAGGATGTCCGCGCCGCGCTCGCATTGCTCGAAAATCCGGGCGTGGACATCGGAACGCTGGCCGCCGAAATCCGCAGGGATGAGGAGCATACGAACCCGAGTGTCGTAAAGTTGGTGGGCTCACCGTCGGGCGACAAAAGGCTCCGGGCGCTGTACTTCACTCGCGCCACCGCGCCCTATGGCGACGGCCCGCGCTACCATCACATCGGGCTTTATGCCTATCGCCGCACGGCGCTGGAGCGTTTTGTCACCCTCGCCCCTTCGACGCTGGAGCGGCAGGAAAAGCTGGAGCAACTCAGGGCCCTGGAGGCCAGCATGCGGATCGACGCCGCCATCGTGGGTTCGGTGCCGCTCGGCGTCGACACGCCGGCCGATCTCGAAACCGCGCGCGAAATATTAAAGCCTCGTTCTGATTGAATCAGAACGAGGCTTTGTCATTTTGTTTTGACGTGTTTTCTTCACGCGAACCGGCATCCACTTCGCTCGAAAACGCTCTGGAAAAAGCCTGAGCGGCTGCTACAAGGCGCGCCAGGAACACAACCATGACAAAAAAGCTGAAAATCGCATTCCAGGGCGAACCGGGCGCGAATTCCCATATCGCCATCGCCGAGGCCTATCCCGACGCCGAGCCGCTTCCCTGCGCGACCTTCGAGGACGCGCTGGCCGCGATCTCGTCCGGGGAAGCCGACCTCGGCATGATCCCGATCGAGAACTCCGTCGCCGGGCGCGTCGCCGACATCCATCACCTGTTGCCGCAGTCCGGCCTGTTCATCGTCGGGGAATATTTCCTGCCGGTCCATCACCAGGTGATGGCGCCGCGGGGCGCCAAGCTGGCGGATATCAAAACTGTTGAGAGCCACGTCCACGCGCTCGGGCAATGCCGCCGCATCATCCGCGAGCGCGGCATCAGACCGATCGTGTCGGGCGATACCGCGGGCGCGGCGCGCCTCATCGCCGAGCGCGGCGACAAGAGCTGTGCCGCGATCGCCTCGCGCCTTGCGGCCGATATCTACGGCCTCGATATCCTGGTCGAGGACGTCGAGGACGAAACCCACAACACCACGCGCTTCGTGGTGCTGGCGCGCGAAGCGAAGTGGGCCGCGCAGGGTTCGGGGCCGCTGGTGACCTCGTTCGTATTCCGGGTGCGCAATTTGCCCGCCGCGCTCTACAAGGCGATGGGCGGCTTCGCCACCAACGGCGTCAACATGACCAAGCTGGAAAGCTACATGATCGACGGCAATTTCTTCGCCACGCAATTCTACGCCGATGTCGACGGCCATCCCGAGGACAAAAATCTGGCCTTCGCGCTTGAGGAGCTGAAATTCTTCTCGCGCGAGTTCAGGATCGTCGGCGTCTATCCCGGCCATCCGTTCCGGAGCACGTTCAGCGAAAAGGCGGAGTAGGTTTGACGTCGTCCCGGCGAACGCCGGGACCCATACCGCGTGATCTCTCAATAAGGCAGCGGTGGTCGACACCTTCCGCCTAACCAACACCTGTGGTTATGGATCCCGGCTCGCGCTTCGCTTGGCCGGGACGACGCGGGTTTATGCGTTGGTTCCTACGCCGCGACCTTCTTCCCCAATCCGAACGCATCCGCGAGCAGGCTATAGGATTTCTTGCGCGCCTCGTGATCGTAGACAGCGGTGATGATCATCAGTTCGTCGGCCCCACTCGCCGTGATCATCGGCTGCAACTTTTGCATCACAGTGGCGGGGCTGCCCACGAACAGGCGCGAACGGTTGCGCGCGATCGAGGCGCGCTCGGAGTCGGTGTAGGGATAGGCCAGCGCCTCCTCGATGCTGGGGAGCGCCAGATACTGGCCGCGGTCGCGGCGCAGGCGATTGAGGTCCATCGATGAGGCGAGCTTTTCCGCTTCTGCATCGGTTTCGGCCGCCACTACGGCCACGGCTAGAATGCCGTGCGGCGTCGCGCGCCAGATCGACGGCTTGAAATGCGCCTTGTAATTGGTCATCGCCTCGATCGCGTCGTAGCTCGCGAAATGATGCGCGAACGCGAAACCCATGCCGACTTGCGCCGCGAGCTCCGAACTGTAGTCGCTGGAGCCGAGCAGCCAGATCGGCGGCAGCGGCGAATCGTCGGGCATCGCCACCACATTGTTGTAGGGATGGCCGGGCGGAAAACCGCGGGTCTCCCACAGGATCAGTTCCTGCAGCCGTTCCAGGAAATCATCGCCCTCGCGGCGGTCGAGCCGGCTGCGCAGCGCATGCGCGGTGGCGCCATCGGTGCCCGGCGCCCGGCCGAGGCCGAGATCGATGCGGCCGGGAAACAGTGCCTCCAGCATCTTGAAACGCTCGGCGATCACCAGCGGGGCATGGTTGGGCAGCATCACGCCGCCGGAGCCGACCCGGATGCGGCTGGTCACCGCGGCGATCCGCCCGATCATCAGGTCGGGCGCGGGGCTCGCGACCGAAGCTAGATTGTGATGTTCGGCCAGCCAGTAGCGGACGTAGCCCAGCGCGTCCGCGTGACACGCCAGATCGATGCTGTTGCGCAGTGCCGCCGCCGGTTTGGTGCCGGTGGTGACCACGGAAAGGTCGAGGATCGAGAGCGGTATCATGGCCCCAACCTAGTGCGCCGGATCGGGCCGACAAAGCCTCGTCCGGCGCAGATCAGGAGCGCGCCGGCGAAGGACCGGTCAGCGAGCCCGGCTAGACGACGAGTGGGACGAAAATCAGATGTTCCCATAATTCTGATTCTGCCCATCCGGGGCATTGTCATCGGCATCCCAGCCATCCATTCATTAATCGTCTAAAATAGCTGTATATGGCAATTTTGACGGGAACCGTGCCTGGTCGATTCCCTTCCCACCCCCTGTGAAATTGAACCTATATTTCATTTTTCTTGTAAAAATTGGGCAATTTCCCATGAGCGATGGGCTATTGAAGAGGCATCGTTTGGCCTATTTTAGAGCTCTGCAGCTAGAGCTGTCGCGCAGGCGGGTTTGAAACGGAGTTTTGCGGTGCCGATATCCGAGTTTACGCCCCCCGCGCCCGACGGCCACCGGACGCCGGCGATTTCGTTCGAGTTCTTTCCGCCCAAGACCGAGGAGATGGAAAGGAGCCTGTGGGAGACCATCAAGCGTCTGGCACCGCTGTCGCCGAGCTTCGTCTCCGTGACCTATGGCGCCGGCGGATCGACGCGGGAGCGCACCCATTCCACCATCGCCCGCATCCTCAAGGAGACCGAGCTGCTGCCGGCCGCGCATCTGACCTGCGTCGGCGCCGCCCGCGGCGAGATCGACGACATCGTCGGCCGCTATCGCGATATCGGCGTCCGCCACATCGTGGCGCTGCGCGGCGACCCGCCCGGCGGCATCGGCACGCCCTACTCCACTCATCCCGACGGCTATCAGACCTCGGCCGAACTGGTTGCGGGCATCAAGCGGCAGCATGGCGACATCGAAGTCTCGGTTTCCGCTTATCCCGAAAAGCACCCGGAAAGCCGCGACTTCGATGCCGACATCGACGTGCTCCAGGCCAAGGTCGATGCCGGTGCCGACCGCGCCATCACCCAGGTGTTCTTCGACAACGACCTTTATCTTCGCTACCTCGACCGGGTTCGGGCCCGCGGCATCGCCATTCCGGTCGTCCCCGGCATCATGCCGATGCACAATTTCAAGCAGGCCCGCAATTTCGTCACCCGCGCCGGCACCACCGTGCCGGACTGGCTGGCCGCAAAATTCGAAGGCCTCGATGACGACGCCGAGACCCGCAAGCTGGTGGCTGCGACCGTTGCGGCGGGCCAGGTGCAGAAGCTGGCCAAACACGGCATCGATACCTTCCACTTCTACACCATGAACCGCGCGGACCTCGTGTTCGCCATCTGCCATTTGCTCGGTATTCGCCCCAAGGGCGCACAGAAAGCCGCCTGACCGATGACCGTGCCTGTTTCCCCCAAGCGAACCGCTTTGCTCGCGGCAGCCCGCGAGCGCATCCTGGTACTCGACGGCGCCATGGGCACCATGATCCAGGGCCTCGAATATGACGAGGCCGCGTTCCGCGGCGAACGTTACAAGGATTTCCACCGCGACCTCCGCGGCAACAACGATCTGTTGATCCTGACCCAGCCGAAGGCGATCGAGGACATCCACGCCGAATATCTGCGCGCCGGCGCCGACATCGTCGCCACCAACACGTTTTCTTCGACCTCGATCGCGCAGGCCGATTACGACCTCTCCAGCATTGCCTATGAGATGAACCTCGAGGGCGCAAAACTGGCGCGCGCCGCCGCCACGCGGGTGACGGCGGAGGACGGCAAGCCGCGCTTCGTCGCCGGCGCCATCGGCCCGACCAACCGCACCGCCTCGATCTCGCCCGACGTGTCCAACCCCGGCTACCGCGCCGTCACCTTCGACGACCTGCGCACGGCCTATGGCGAGCAGATCAAGGGCCTGCTGGACGGCGGCGCCGATCTGCTGCTGGTCGAGACCATCTTCGACACGCTCAACGCCAAGGCGGCGCTCTATGCGATCGCCGAGATCACGGAAGAGCGCGGCATCGACGTGCCCGTGATGATCTCCGGCACCATCACCGACAAATCCGGCCGGCTGCTGTCGGGGCAATTGCCGGAAGCATTCTGGAATTCGGTGCGGCACGCCCGGCCTGTCACCATCGGCTTCAACTGTGCGCTCGGCGCCGAGGATCTGCGCGCCCATATCGCCGATATCGGCCGTGTCGCCGACACCCTGGTGTGCGCCTATCCCAACGCCGGCCTGCCCAACGAATTCGGCCAATACGACGAGAGCCCGGAATACATGGCGCGGCTGATCGGCGAATTCGCACAGGCCGGCCTCGTCAACATCGTCGGCGGCTGCTGCGGCACCACGCCGGATCATATCGCCGCCATTGCCGGCGCCGTCGCGCCGCACAGACCGCGCATCGTGCCCACCATCGAACCGCGGCTGCGGCTGTCCGGGCTCGAGCCGTTCGAACTGACGCCGGCGATCCCCTTTGTAAATATTGGCGAGCGCACCAACGTCACGGGCTCGGCGCGCTTCCGCAAACTCGTCACCGCGGGCGATTACACCGCAGCACTTCAGGTGGCGCGCGACCAGGTCGAGAACGGCGCCCAGATCATCGACGTCAACATGGACGAGGGGTTGCTGGATTCCGAAAAGGCGATGGTGACGTTCCTCCACCTCGTCGCCGCCGAGCCCGACATCGCCCGCGTGCCCGTGATGGTCGATTCCTCGAAATTCGCGGTGATCGAAGCCGGCCTGAAATGCGTCCAGGGCAAGCCGGTGGTGAACTCGATCTCGATGAAGGAAGGCGAGGCGAAATTCATCCACGAGGCCAAAATCGCGCGGCGCCATGGTGCCGCCGTGGTGGTGATGGCGTTCGACGAAGCGGGGCAGGCCGACACGTTCGCGCGGAAAACCGAGATCTGCAAGCGCGCCTATGACATCCTGGTCGGGCAACTGAACTTCCCACCCGAAGACATCATCTTCGACCCCAACATCTTCGCGATCGCGACCGGGCTCGAGGAACACAACAATTACGGCGTCGACTTCATCGAGGCGACGCGCTGGATCCGAAAAAACCTGCCGCACGCGCACATCTCCGGCGGCGTGTCGAACCTGTCGTTCTCGTTCCGCGGCAACGAGCCGGTGCGCGAGGCCATGCACTCGGTGTTCCTGTATCATGCCATCAAGGCCGGCATGGACATGGGCATCGTCAATGCCGGGCAGATGATCGTCTATGACGACATCGACCCCGAATTGCGCCAGACCTGCGAGGACGTGGTCCTCAACCGCGACCCCGGCGCGTCGGAGCGGTTGCTGGCGCTGGCGGAGCGATTCCGCGGCCAGGGCAAGCAGACCAAGGAGCAGGATCTCGCCTGGCGCGAATGGCCGGTCGACAAGCGGCTTTCCCTCGCGCTGGTGCACGGCATCACTGAATATATCGAGGAAGATACCGAGGCGGCGCGGCTGACCGTCGAGCGTCCGCTCAACGTGATCGAAGGCCCGCTGATGGCGGGCATGAACATCGTCGGCGACCTCTTCGGCGACGGCAAGATGTTTTTGCCGCAAGTCGTAAAATCCGCCCGCGTCATGAAGCAGGCGGTCGCCTATCTGATGCCGTTCATGGAAGAGGAAAAGGCGCGCAACCTCGCCAACGGTATTGCCAGCGACGGCCGAAACTCCGCCGGCAAGATCGTGCTCGCCACCGTCAAGGGCGACGTCCACGACATCGGCAAGAACATCGTCGGCATCGTGCTGCAATGTAACAATTTTGAAGTGATCGACCTCGGCGTGATGGTGCCGGCGGCGAAGATCATCGAAACCGCAAAGGCCGAGGGCGCGGACATCATCGGCCTGTCCGGCCTGATCACGCCCTCGCTCGACGAAATGAGCTTTTTGGCCGGCGAACTGGAACGCCAGGGCATGAATGTGCCGCTGCTGATCGGCGGCGCCACCACCAGCCGCGTCCATACCGCGGTCAAGATCGACCCGAACTACCGCAGCGGGCCGGTGGTGCATGTCAACGACGCCAGCCGCGCCGTTGGGGTGGCCTCCTCGCTGCTCTCGCCGGAGCGGCGCGAGGCCTATGCCGCCGAAGTGCGCGCCGACTACGCCAAGATCTCCGCGGCCCATTTCCGCGCCCAGGCCGACAAGAAGCGCCTGAAGCTCGCCGCCGCCCGCGCCAACGCGGTGACGATCGATTTTGCGAAAACGCCGCCGAAGAAGCCGGCGTTCCTGGGCATCAAATCGTTCCGGGATTACGACCTCGCCGAGCTGGCAAATTATATCGACTGGACGCCGTTCTTCCAGACCTGGGAATTGACCGGGCGTTTTCCGGCTATTCTCGACGACGCCAAGGTCGGCGAAGTCGCGCGCTCGCTCTACGACGACGCGCGCAAGATGCTCGACCGCATCATCAAGGAAAACTGGTTCAAGGCGCAGGCGACGATCGGCTTCTGGCCGGCCAACGCGCAGGGCGATGACATTGTGGTCTATGCCGACGATTCTCGAACCAAGCAGATCGCTACGTTCCACACGCTGCGCCAGCAACTGGAAAAGCGCGAGGGCCGTTTCAATGCAGCGCTGTCGGACTTCATCGCCCCGAGCGCGAGCGGCGTGCCCGATTATATCGGCGCCTTCGTGGTCACCGCGGGCATAGGCGAGGATGTCATCGCCGACCGTTTCAAAAATGCCAATGACGATTACTCCTCGATCCTGTGCAAGGCGCTGGCCGATCGCCTCGCCGAAGCCTTTGCGGAGCGCATGCATGCGCGGGTGCGCCGGGAATTTTGGAATTATGCGCCGGACGAGGCGTTGACGCCGGAAGATCTCATCCTCGAAAAATATCAGGGAATCCGCCCCGCGCCGGGCTATCCCGCGCAGCCGGATCACACCGAGAAGGCGACGCTGTTTGCGCTGCTCGATGCCGAGAACACGGCCGGCGTGAAGCTGACCGAAAGCTTTGCGATGTGGCCGGGCTCGTCGGTCTCGGGGCTTTATTTCGGTCATGCCGAAAGTTTCTATTTCGGCGTCGGCAAGATCGAGCGCGACCAGGTCGAGGATTACGCCGCGCGCAAAGGCTGGAGTGTCGCGGAAGCCGAGCGCTGGCTGGGGCCTGTCTTGAACTATATCCCAACGCAGGATCAATCCGCGCAGGACCGCCGCGTCAAGGAGGCGATGCCGACGCTGGCGCCGGCCGCCGTGCCCGCCAACGATATCGCCTCCCCCGAACTGGCCGCGCATCCGCCGGGCTGCAACTGCGCGGTGCACCTGGCGTATCGCAAGAAGGCGGCAAGGGCGTAGCACTTTTCCGCTCAAAGGTGCGCGGTGCCTCACCAAACTCAGTTGTCATCCCCCGCGAAAGCGGGGGATCCAGTACGCCGCGGCCTCTCGATGAACCACTGGCGTCTCTGGAATACTGGGTCACCCGCCGGAGCCTGTCGTCCGGCCGGCCAAAGGCCGGACCGGATGGCGGGTGACGACAGCTGAGGACGTGGTGCGCTGGGTCCCGCAATGACGGCAAGACACGACTCGGCGTTCTCACGGCGCGATGCGCCCGAGCTTTGCTTCGAACCTTCCGCCCTCTCCGAAAAGAGGGCGCAGGGAATGCCGGGCGCCCGATGCGCCCGATAGCCGCGTGTGCAGAGATAGTGGAGTTAAGCACACGCGTTGTCAGGTCACACCGGAAACGTCCGGCATTCCCCGCGCAATGGTTTTACGGCTTATAGCGCGCTCTCCCCGGTGACCGGGCTTTCTTGCCACCGTCATCAGCGGAATCGCTTCCGCCAACTTGACGCCAGCGTCGGGGCGTCAGGACCACACGATTTTGCCGTCCGCAAAGCGAGCGCCCTCGTCTTTGGCGCCGCTTGCGTCCACCGCATCCTGTCCCGCGTTCGTGACGATCTCGAGCCGCCCCTCTGTGGGACAGGACGGCGAAGGTTATACAGGTGATTTGCGCCTTCGGAAAATCAGAATATTTTTGCAAAGGGGGCCGGACAGCGGTGTCGCCAAGCGACCCGACGGGCAAATCACTTGGGTGGCATTGGAAGAAATTCGCCGAGAAAATCCGGCCGCACGATGGGCTCTAATCCCTCCCCCTTTGCCGGCGGGGTATAGCAATGGTGAAAATTGGGCCTGTCTTGATCAGAATCCCTCCTGGCTGAGAAGTTCAGCGGATATCCCGATTAGCTACCTATGCGGTCGTCTTTCGCGGAAGCGGTCTTGCACGCGACCTCTCGCCGGCAGCGCCGATCGGAATCGGGCGAACGTCTTGATCCTTCACCAGAAATGCGAGGGTAACTTATCCTAATCCCAAGGAAGTGCTGACGGGCTTTATTGGTGGCGGGGACCAATTAAGCCCGGCGATCAAGCAGGCTGCCCTCGCGAATTTAACCATCAAAGGTTGGATCGAGATACTTTCACCTTAAGCGTGTGAGGCGTATGATGTTATCTGGCAATCCATGCGAAAGGTGTTTCCATGGAGATAGAGTTCTTTGACGAAAAGGCGGATCATAACAGTTCCGACCTAATGCGCTGGCTTCGCGATGAAGGGGTTTCCGAAGTTATGTTCGATCGGAAACGCGCGCCCCTTGAGCCGGGGGGGATGGGAGGTGACTTTCTTCCCGTGATTCAAGCCTCATTACCATATGCCTCTGCGACACTGTCGGCTCCAGCCGTCCTTCTGATAATCAAGTCGATAGGAACGTGGCTTCAGGCGGCGAAACGGAAAACCAAGATTCGGATTAAATGTCCGAACGGCGCTGAACTAAACATCGAAACTGACGGCAACAAGAATGTTGACGATAAGATCCTAGAACTCGCTAAACTTTGCTCTCAACATTCCTCACATTGAAAAACAATGACGCTTTCATTTGAACCGTCAAAATCTCGCGTTGTGTTAATCGGCACTACGCATTGTGAGTTCGATGAGGCAAATTTGCCGGATTTGCCCGCGGTTGAGAACAACCTAAAAGAGCTGGCCAAACTTTTCTACAATCCAGAAATAATAGGTCTTCCGACGCGCTGCGTCGAAACAATTCTGGATGCACCCTCTGCGACGTCCTTACTGATCCGTCTAGCCGGTGCAGCAAACAGTGCCACCGACACCCTTTTAGTCTACTATTCCGGACACGGCATCAAATCGAGCGTGGAGTCAGGTCTATTTATAGCGACAAGAGAAACAACTCAGGAGTTGTGTTTTATAAATGGGGTCGAGTGGCAAAAAATTCAACGAATTATTGCGCAATCTCCGGCGGCCAAGAAAATCTTGATTTTTGACTGCTGCTACAGCGGTGAAATTCACGCGGGCGAAATGGGTGGCGCAGCCGAAGCCATTCTTGCGAACGCGCTCGACATAAAGGGCACCTATTCGATATCTTCAGGATCAAAGAACTCTCAATCCTTCTCGTTACCAAAAGACCCATACACTGGATTCACTGGAAGACTAATTGAAACCTTGACAAATGGTATTAGCGAGAAGGTAGAAGCAATTACATTGGATAGGTTGTTTGATGATCTGAAGCGACGAATAGCGGCTTACCCGAATTTACCGGCTCCGCAAAAACGCAATCTCGGTGAGATTAACGAGTTTGTTTTGGCCAAAAATGTTGCATGGGCCTCCGATCCTGAGGTTAGGCTTGAAAAGCTCGAACAGAAATACAAGCGACTGCTTGCAGAGAAGCAAGCGGAGATCAACCAGATCAAGCAGGACAAAGAGGAAATACAAGGGCGTGTCTTGCAGGAAAAAATGTTGGAAATCGACCGACTTCAAACAGACGTTGGCAAATTAGAGGATAGAAATCGAAGCCTGATGGTGACGGCAAAAACGAAGGATGAAGAGGTCGAAACGATCAAGCGAGCGCTTGCGGAAAAGATGGCAGCGCTAAAAAAGAAGGATGAAGAGATCGAGACGATCAAGCGGCTGCTTGCCAAAATCCAATCCCAAACGCCCTCGGAAATGTATGCGAGATGGGCAGAAAATCGGCGTAACGCTCGGGACGAGCTAAAGAACGCTCGGGAAGACAAGCAAAAGGCTGAAAAAGAAATCAACAAAAAAAATGAGACGACAAAAAAGACTTGGACCGGATTTGTATTACGAATCCTTGGAGCACTCGTTTTGATGTACATTTTTTTTCAAGTGTTTGTCAGCCACCGCTAACAACTCAAGTGCATAGCTGCTCTTCACGTATATAATGCGTTGGAATATTTTCGTCTAATCGATAAACAGTCTCAGGCTGAAAATTGCTAACTCGAGTTTTGAAATTAGCAGTTTCTCGATCCAAAATCGCCGATCTCCCGGTGCCAAGTGAGGGTTTGCTGGACAGTTGGTTAAGCTAATCCCCCCTTGCGGGCAGGGTAGCGCAGCGAACGATGTGTCGGGGCGTGGCGCTTGGCTGTGCGCCAAGAATCTCTTTGCTGAAGCACCCCCCACCCGACCGGCCTTCGGCCGGCCACCCTCCCCGCCGCAAGCGGGGGGAGGGATGAAGAACGCCTCGAGACAAATGCTCCGAATGACGGAATTGTAACTGGCAGCACGCTGCGAATCACCGGCTAGATCGGACGAAGGCCGAGGGGACACCGCCATGTCGCGCCATCACATCCTGCCGCCGATCGTCTACACGCCGGCGCCGCCGAAGCCGAAGAAGACCGAGCGGCGCCCGACGAGCGCGTTGCAAAAGAGCGGCGCGGCCGCGAGCGGGGATGTCGGCGAAACCCAGGAAACCGGCGAGGTCTTCACATCGGGCACGCTGGCGCAGGCTCCCGTTCATCCGCGGGGCCCGTTTGCGCCGGTGGAATCAGCCGAGCGCCGGATACCGTCCACCACCGGCAAGCTCAGCGATGGCACGCTGAAGGAATTGCTGCTGGCGCAGGAACGGGATCAGCAAGGCACGGCCGTTGACGGCACACCGGACGCGAAGCCCTAGCACGGCGCGCCCCGTGCCGCGTCCCCGGCATCTGCGGGATCCCACGGCCGCTTCAACGCACCGCAGCTAATCGCGGGGGAAAGATATCCCAATTCCTGCGCCAGGATACCAATGGTCCTTGGGATTTTCCTTGAAAAACAAAAAATGCCTTCCCGTCCTGGCGGAAAATTTAAAAAGCTCATTCGTGACATGGGAATTATCGCCGAGAACAATCGCCTTCGGTGACAGCCTGGATTCGACGAGTCCGTACTCCTGCCCCTCATACTCGGCGGAGTGATCGCTGTCGTTGATGAAGAGGTCGATGGTTTCGTCGATGCCCCGCAACGACGCGATTGAATCGCCATACAGGATTTTGCCGTACTGGTTGAGTGGCTCCGCCAAAAGAACGCCGGCGTCGGGATTGATGTCTGTGCCGTAATATTTACCGGCGTACCCCTCCCCGGCGTTACGGCGCAACGCCGAACATAGAAGGACACTTCCGAGACCGAAATGCACCCCCGTTTCTATTGTCACGCGCGGCTTCATCGCTCTGGCTATGGCATACCATCCCAGCCGTCTTCCAAATGAAGTTGGTTTGTCGATTGGAAGCGCCGCTGCCCTCGGGCAAAGATAATCTGACAGGTCCGCCTCGGGCTCTTCAAGATAAGAGCGAATAATATCAATCTCGGCGCCCGTCACGGTGGAAACGGTCGCAGCAAGATAGTCAAGGCTCTGTTCGGTCAAATCGTACGTGAAGTTATCGTTCTCGCGGGAGTGGTGCGCCCATCGCGGAATCTCCAATCTGGCATATTGGAAATAACTTTCTGCGAACTCTATCCGGGATTTTACCAGATCGACGGGCGGCGGGTTCGTCGGCTCAGTTAGCTGGGGTGGCACCGAAGGACTTCCGACGATCGTGAGCGCCATTCGCTTCAGCGGAGCCTTCACCGAAACAGGCAATCTTCCAACGATCGAACGATAGGCTGTGTGCAACATGGTCACCCCGGAGTTGATGGCGGCAACCTACCACACAACCGGGGTTCGAACAGCCGTCACGGCGGCAGCCGCGGATGTTTCGTGCTTGAATCGTCGATTTCCGTGTCGACACGCCGACATTGCTTGATCTCGTCGCCATCGCACGTGCCACCAGGATGCGCCGCCGCGCGGCGGTCGCACCCTGGTGATTGTGTTTCAGGCTGACGTTGCTGCGCGCATCACTGGCGGACATGGCGACGACCATCGTAGCCAAAGGAATGATGGAGCTGGGCGCGGGACGAGGCAGCAGGGCGCCCCATTGCCGCATAAGCGTTGCTTTCCCGAAAGACAGGAGCCGCACCGTTTGCCCGCTCCAGGCCCATTCTGCCTGCAGGTGTCAGCGCGCCTCCGTTGAGGACATCCCGGTCCGGGTATTGCGCCTGAAACGCATCCGGATTCGAGTTGGCCCAGGTTGGGAGCTGCGCGCTTGCAGAGCTTACCGTGGCGATCGACAGCAGCGCTGCTGCGATCAGAATTTTGAATGTAGTCATTGTCGTTCTCCGTGTTGTTCTGTGCGGAGAACTCGCGCTGGCGATCACTGCTGCTTGGTTAAAGAACGTTTCCTGCGGAGTTTTCTGTTGAGGAGTATGTAGGCGTCGCATCGGAGAATGCTCGCCGAGTGAACATCACGCTTGCGCGACACTGCGTGAATGGCGGCTTGTGTGAATCACCAATCGTGTTCGATCAGCATGCGGCAGGCGTGATTTCAATAGCGTTGACAATGGCACGGCGTTGCCGACGGTGTAGCGGAGCAACGACTAAAAAATTATTTCGATTCCTAAAAACGCATTTAGTCGCTGCGGCCTCTTGTCCCTCCCCCTTGCGGCGTCGAGACGAGCGAAGTTCGCTCTTGGGGTGGCACATCGTGAGTGAAGCGAACGATGTGACGGGTAGGGGTCGCGCACGGCAGTGCGCGGAAAAATTCCTTTGCTGAAACACCCCCCACCCGACCGGCCTTCGGCCGGCCACCCTCCCCACCGCTTGCGAAGCCGCAAGCGGGGGGAGGGACTAGAACGCTCAATCGCCGCTCGGCGGGGCGAGCGGCTGCGCGATTTCGGCGAACACCGGCAGCGCCTCACAGCGCGCGCAATGGGCCGCGAGTTCGGGATAGCGCGCGGCGGGAAACAGCGCCGGGTGCGCCTCGCCGGCAAAGCGCAGCACGCAGGCGACCGCGATGTCAGCGTGGCCGATGCGTGTCCCGAACCAGTACGGCGTGATGACGCCGGCGCGCTCCTGTTCCAGCACGTCAAGCACGCCACCGACCTGGCTCACGCAGCGATCGACCCAGATTTTCGACGGCTCCTTGCGCAGCACGCGCTCATAGACAAGGCTCACCGCCTTGTCGCCGAGCCCGGTCGCCAGCGCGCATATCTTCAAGCCATGCCGCCGCTCCGGCCCGCGCACGGCGATCATCGCCTTCTCCGGCCCAACCAGCTCGTCGAGATAATCCAGGATCGCCGTGCTCTCGATCAGCGCCTCGCCGTCGTCCAGCACCAGCGTCGGCACCCGCCGCAGCGGGTTATAGGGCGCGATCTTGTCGCCTTCGCCGAAGGTCGACCACGGCCGGTGCTCGAAGGCGAGCCCGTAAAGCCGCAGCGCAATCGCGACGCGGCGGGTGAAGGGGGAGTCGTATTGGCCGATCAGGAACATGGCTTAGTAATTATCCTCAAGAAGATGGAGTTAGCGAGCACGCATTTTGCGCCGCAGCTCTAGCGTGGTTTCCGATTGACCAGATCGCTCACTTCTCGTAATAGTTGTAACTATATTTACGTCACAAAAATTGAATCGAGCAAACCTTTTGAATTGGAGGCAAGATGTTGAAAGAACTTTTTGGTGCCGCTCTTGCAGTGGCCCTGGCTCTATTAAACCTCTTGGTCAGTTCTGACGTTGCCTTTTCTGACAAGCTTGCCTGCGATTTAGTCGGTCATTTAGGACCTAACATTCCGAATGCAACAAGCGAACGTCAATCATTTTTTGAAGGCGGGAAGAATTATCCAATAGACATACATTCATTGTCTGAACCCGCACCTTGGCAGCAAAACTTCCTTTGCTTCCGCTACGAGGTAGTAAATCCCAGCAATGAAACAATTCCACTCTTATTTTGGAAGCTGATCGACGATTTCGGCGCACAAGATTTGGATACATCTCGACAGCGGGTAAGAGTCAGACCATCGGCCTTTAAAGATCCAATACGGGCTCCAACCGAGTTGAGCGCCTTTAGACGGGCTCATGTTGAAGCCGAGGTTTGGATGAGCGTCGAAGATGCACAGAAGAAAGCGGCAGACGCCAACAATCCATCCCTACAGTTTATTTATACAAAGCCAACCAACTACGGCGGAGCCATCGCAAAAGCCGTCGCATTAGGACAGCTTCCCGATTCAGAGGTTCTGCAGGTCCAAAATAAAGGCGACCTTTCTCAAATTCCCCCCGTGGCTGATGTGATCGAGAACTCATCAGGAAAAGTTAGGGTCTCTTCCTACGTGATTAGAGAAAAGGGTGCGATTTTCACCGAAATTTCCGCTAGGCCCGCTTCCAACAAGGTCAGACCAAGAATATTCGCACCGGCGTTGCTAGCTATGTGGAGCAAATCTCCCGAGATATTCGTCTCAACATTGGCTCGCTTGAGGGAGTCACCCGAATCTCTTGAAATTTCAACTGTTGACGGGACGGCGCGAATCCAAATGCCTAGCAATGCTGCAGCTAATGCGCCGCTTTTCTTAGTCGAACACCCAATTACAATTCGTTGGGAGGGGAACAACCCGAGTTCGCAATGCATACTAGTTGCCTCGTACAGCGCCTTCCCCGTGAATCTAGGAGAAGATTTCTGTGAATCAAAGAAATGAGCTTCTGAAGCTTGGATTTGGCAAAGCTTGTGAGTTTGTTTTTGGTGGGATAGGAGGTTGGTTGGCGGGTATGTTGGTTGCTGCAGGAGGTGCAGGATCTCAGATATTTTATTATCAAGAGGGATGGTACAGAGCTTTCGGAGCTTATCTGCTAATCCCTCTTTTTGTAGTTCTTGCTTATATTTTCTTGCTTCCTAATTACCCGCCAAGACCCCGTTGGGTCATCGCGATACTTGCCGCGTTACCTATGTTGATTACTTTCTTGGTGGCGCGAGCGTACATCCCTCCATCAAGCAGCTTTGGAGTTGTGGAATTTGTGGCTTTTTGGACATTCATAGCCCAGCTCGCCGCAACAATTTTGTTGGGCAGTTGGTTTCTTTTCTGGCAGTTGCGCGACGAGCTTTATCCTAGCTCACGCTAATGGGCCTATCGACTTCGGGCTCAGGAGACGAAGCGCGGCCAGAGATGATCAGAATAGAGAACGTATTCGCGCAACTACCCCTCCCCCTCGTCGCTCGCCAGCAGTCCCTTCACCGCGCGCGCCCACCCGGCGAGCTTCCGCTCCCGCGTGGCCTGGCTCATGTTCGGCTTGAAGCGGTGTTCCAGCCGCCAGTTGTCGGCGAATTTTGCGGGCTCGGGATAGATTCCGGCGGAAAGCCCCGCGAGATACGCGGCGCCGAGCGCGGTGGTTTCCTGGATCACCGGGCGGTCGACCGGCGCGTCGAGCAGGTCGGCGAGGCGCTGCATGGTCCATTGCGAGGCGGTCATGCCGCCGTCGACGCGGAGCACGATGTTGGCGGCCTCGGCCTCGGGCCAGTCGGCGCGCATCGCGGCCAAAAGGTCGACGGTCTGGTAGCAGACGCTTTCGAGCACGGCATGCGCGATCTCGGCAGGACCGGTGTTGCGGGTCAGCCCGAACAGCGCGCCGCGCACGCGCGGATTCCAGTAGGGTGCACCCATGCCGACAAAGGCCGGCACCAGGTAGACGCTCTGGGTGGAATCGGATTGCTCGGCGAGCGGATCGGTGTCGGAGGCCTGCTTGATCAGCCCGATCCCGTCGCGCAGCCACTGCACCGCCGATCCGGCGACGAAGATCGAGCCCTCCAGCGCGTAGGTGCGTTTTCCCTGCAGTTGATAGGCGATGGTGGTCAGCAGCTTGTTGTTGGAGGCGACCGGCGTTGAGCCGGTGTTGAGCAGGGCAAAGCAGCCGGTGCCGTAGGTGGACTTGATCATGCCCGGCGTGAAACAGGCTTGTCCAATGGTGGCGGCCTGCTGGTCGCCGGCGATGCCGGAGATCGCGATCGCGCCGCCGAACAGTTCCGGGATGCTGCTGCCGAAAAGGTGGGAGGAATCCTTCACCTCCGGGAGCATCGAGCGCGGCACGCGCAGGATCTTCAGCAGCTCGTCGTCCCATTCGCCGGTGTGGATGTTGAACAGCAGCGTGCGCGAGGCGTTGGTGGCGTCGGTCGCATGCACCTTGCCGCCGGTCAGCCGCCACAAGAGATAGCAATCGACGGTGCCGAACATCAGCTCGCCGCGCTCGGCCCGCGCCCGCGCGCCGGGGACGTGGTCGAGGATCCACGCCACTTTGGTGCCGGAGAAATAGGGATCGATAATCAGGCCGGTTTTCGCGGAAATTATCGGTTCGTGGCCTTCGCTCTTCAGTCGCGCGCAGATGTCGGCGGTGCGGCGGTCCTGCCAGACGATGGCACGATGAACGGCGGTGCCGGTGGCGCGGTCCCACACCACAGTGGTTTCGCGCTGGTTGGTGATGCCGATCGCGGCGATGTCTTTCGCCGTGACGCCAGCCTTGTTCAGCGCCTCGCGGCAGGTGGCAATGGTCGAGGTCCAGATGTCCTCCGGCTCGTGCTCGACCCAGCCCGAGGCCGGAAAATACTGCGGAAACTCCGCCTGCGCGGTCGCGGCGATCGAGATGTCGGATCGAAACACGATGGCGCGCGAGGACGTGGTGCCCTGATCGATGGCCAGCACAAAGGACATGATGTTTTTCCTGGCGTTGCTTCCCGGGTGGAGTGTTGGTTTGGGGTGAGGCAAGCGGATTGGGACTGGTTCGTCAATATCACGACGCTCTGCTCCCCTCCCCCCGCGCAGCGGCGGGGAGGGGTCGGGGGTGGGGGGCGGCTCAGCAAACTCTCTGCCAGAGGAGCAAGCGGATAGACCCCCCACCCGCGACCTCGAGAGCGAGCTTCGCTCGCCTCGGACCCCGCCACGCGCTTCGCGCGTGGGAGGAGGGGAGAACTACACCGACGCCGTGGTGACGCCGCCGTCGACCACGATGGTCTGGCCGGTCATGAAGCTCGAGGCGTCGGAGCCGAGATAGGCCACGGCGCCGGCGATTTCGTCGGGCTCGCCGATGCGGCGCAAGGGCGTCGTGGCGCAGCGGCGTTTCAGGCGCTCTACGTCTTCCCACAGCGCGCGGGCGAAATCGGTCTTGACCAGGCCTGGTGCTACGCAATTGACGCGCACGCCTTTCGGGCCCCATTCGCCGGCGAGGCTGCGGCACAGCGAAAAATCCGCCGCCTTGGAAATCCCGTAGGCGCCGATCACGGTGGACCCGCGCAAGCCCCCGATCGAGGACACGATCACGACCGAACCGCTGCCGCGTGCCGCCATTTGCGGGATCGCCAGCGCGCACAGCCAAATGTTGCTCTTGACGTTGGAGTTCATGATCTTGTCGAAGGCTTCATCGGTGATCTCGAGCAGCGGGCCGTAATAGGGATTGACCGCGGCGTTGCAGACCAGGATGTCGATCTTGCCGTAATGTTTCGTCGCGCCCGAAATCAGCGCCTCAACCTCGTCGCGGCGCGAGATGTTGCAGGCGATGACATGGGCGTCGCCGCCGGATTTATTGATGCCGTCGGCGACCTCGCGGCAGGCGTCGGCCTTGCGGCTGGAGATTACCACCTTTGCGCCGAGTTTGGCGAGCAGTTCGGCCGAGGACCGGCCGATGCCGCGGCTGGAGCCGGTGATGACGGCGACCTTGCCGGTGAGATCGAACGGGGTGTTTTTCACGGCAGTTCCTTTCTAGTGGCGCTGCGTAGCCCGGATTGCGCTTCGCTCGCAATGACGGGCTCATTCGTCATTCCGGGATGGTCCGAAGGACCAGACCTCAGATGCGCAATTGCGCATCGGGGAATCTCGAGATTCCGGGCTCGATGCTTCGCATCGCCCCGGAATGACGGCGAGACCTACAGCAGCCCGCCCGAGTTGGTGACGCGGCGGAGGTGGTAGTCGGTGTCGCCAAGACTGTTCTCGATCATGGTCAGCCGCTTGAAGTAGTGGCCGATCTTGGCCTCCATGGTCATGCCGATGCCGCCGTGGAGCTGGATCGATTGCTGGCCGACGAATTTGCCGGACTTGCCGACCTGCACCTTGGCCGCGGCGACCGCGGTGGCGCGTTCTTTGGCATTGTCGAAATCGTTCGCCATGGTGGCGAACATCGACATGCTGCGGGCCTGCTCCAGCGCCACGAACATGTCGGCGGCGCGGTGCTGCAGGGTCTGAAAGCTGCCGATCGGCACGCCAAACTGCTTTCGCGTCTTGAGATATTCGACCGTGGTCTTCAGCGACTCGTCCATGATGCCGACGGCTTCGGCGCAGATCGCGGTGCGGGCCTCGTCGACCACGCGTTCAACCAGCGCCAGGCCATCTGCCGGATCGCCGATCGCGGCATCGGCGCCGATTTCGAGGCCCGTAAAACTGATGTCGGCGGCATGCAGGCCGTCCTGGGTCGGATAGCCCTTCTTGGTGATCCCCTTGGCGTCGGCGGGCACCAGGAATACGCCGATGCCGCCGGCGTCGCGCTGGCCGCCCCTGGTGCGCGCGGTCACGATCAGGGTGTCGGCGGCCTCGCCGTTGAGCACGACGAATTTCTCGCCGTCGATGACCCAGCCAGAACCCTTCTTCTTGGCCGTGGTCGCGACGTCGGCGAGATCGTAGCGCGAATTCTTCTCGAGCTGCGCGAAGGCAAAGGTCTTGGTGCCGTCGATGATGCCGGGAATGTAGGCGGCCTTCTGCTCGGCCGAACCGCCATGGCGCAGGAAGCCGCCGGCGACGACAACGGTGGCGAGATAGGGCTCCAGCACCAGCGCCCGGCCCATCGCTTCCATCACGATCATGATCTCGACCGCGCCGGCGCCGAAGCCGCCGTCGTCTTCGGAGAACGGCAGGCCCAGCAGGCCCTGTTCGGCGAGCTTGCTCCAGACGGCTTTGCTCCAGCCGCCCTTCTCCGCCATGTATTTCTTGCGGCTATCGAAATCGTAGGACGAGCCCAGCAGACCCTCGACGCTTTCCTTGAGAAGCCGCTGCTCCTCCGACAGATCAAAATCCATGTTCTTCTCACTCTCTCAAATCAAGCCTGAAGCGGTTTAGCGAACCAAACCCGTAGGATGGGTTGAGCACTTGCGAGACCCATCGCACCGGTTCGGTTCTGTCGACGATGGGTATCGCTTCGCTCAACCCATCCTACGAATTTTTTCCATCGTCATCCCCGCGAAGGCGGGGATCCAGTAATCGCAATCGCCTGTCGTAACCACGACCGCCGCGGCGTACTGGGTCCCCCGCCTTCGCGGGGGACGACTGCTGTTGTTAATCGCGCGCAGCTCCCTAAAGCCCCAGAACGGCCTTGGTGATGATGTTGCGCTGGATCTCGTTGGAGCCGCCGTAGATCGAGACCTTGCGGTTGTTGAAATAGCTCGGCGCGATCTGCGCGGTCCAGTCCATGGTCTCGTTGGATCCATCGTCGCCGTGGATGTCGTAGGGGGCGGCGAACGGGCCGATCACTTCCATCAAGAGTTCGGTGGTGGCCTGCTGGATTTCCGAGCCTTTTATCTTCAGGACGGACGAAGCAGGATTGGGTTTGCCCTTGCCGTGCTTGCCTTCGTCAGCGACGACACGAAGCTGGGTCAGTTCCAGCGCCTTCAGCTCGATCTCGACCTCGGCCAGCTTCTCGCGGAATTTCAAATCCTCGATCACGGGCTTGCCGCCGGACTCGACCTTGGAGGCCAGTTCCTTGATGCGGCGGATGCGCTCCTTGGACACGCCGACGCGGGCGATGCCGGTGCGCTCGTTGCCGAGCAGGAATTTGGCGTAGTCCCAGCCCTTGTTCTCTTCGCCGATCAGGTTCTCGACGGGCACCTCGACGTCATCGAAGAACACCTCGTTGACCTCATGACCGCCGTCGATGGTCTGGATCGGGCGCACCGTGACGCCTTTCGACTTCATGCTGAACACGATGAAGGAGATGCCCATCTGCTTCTTGGCGTTGGTATCGGTGCGACAGAGGCAGAAGATCATGTCGGCGTACTGGGCCAGCGTGGTCCAGGTCTTCTGGCCGTTGATGATGTATTTGTCGCCCTTGCGCTCGGCCTTTGTCTTCAGCGAGGCGAGGTCGGAGCCCGAACCAGGCTCCGAAAAGCCCTGGCACCACCAGTCGTCGACATTGGCGATGCGCGGCAGATATTCTCGCTTCTGCTTTTCGTTGCCGAAGGTGTAGATGACAGGGCCGACCATGCTGACGCCGAAGGCCAGCGGCGCCGGCGCCGGGTGCATCTGCAGTTCCTCGTTGAAGATGTAGTGCTGCACCGAGGTCCACCCCGTGCCGCCATATTCCTTCGGCCAGTGCGAGACGCCCCAGCCCTTGTTGTTGAGGATGCGCCACCAGGCGACCATCTCGTCCTTGGAGAGATGCCGGCCCTCGACCAGTTTGCGCCGCGTCTCCGGCGGCACGTTGTCCCTGAAGAAGGCCCGCACCTCCTCGCGAAACGCCATTTCTTCCTTGCTGAAACTGAGATCCATCGGATCCTCCTGTGAGCTGAAGTCTTATTCGTTATCTTCCGTCGTCCCGGCGAAAGCCGGGACCCATAATCACCGGCGCGGGCGATCGTGAAAGGCGTCCGCCATCCGGCCACACGCGAGACCTCGCGGTATGGGTCCCCGCGTTCGCGGGGACGACGGTGGAGGTTTGGCCGACGCCGATCACGCGCCGCCCCCCGAGGCGAGTTGCGGCTGTTTCGCTGCCGGCTGCCGGTTGCGCAATTCGTGGCGGGAGAGTTTGCCGACGGAGGTGCGCGGCAGTTCGTCGACGAATTCGAGGGCGGCCGGAATCTCGTGCTTGCCGAGCTTGCCGGCGAGAAAAGCCTTCAATTCCTCCAGCGTGAACGGTTTTGCGCCGGCGCGCAATTTGACAAAAGCCTTCGCCGCCTCGCCGCGGTAATCGTCGGGAATTCCGATCACGATCACCTCCTGCACGGCGGGATGCTCGTAGATCGCCTGTTCGATCATCTGCGGATAAACGTTGAAGCCGCCGGAGATGATCATGTCCTTCTTGCGGTCGACCAGATAGAAATAGCCGTCCTGGTCCATGTAGCCGATGTCGCCGGTGAGAAAACGGTCGCCGACAAAAGCCTCGGCGGTTTCCTGGGGCCGGTTCCAGTAGCCCTTCGTGACATTCGGTCCCTTGATGCGGATCTCGCCGACTTCGCCCGGCGGCAGCACCTTCCTGGAATCCTCCAGCGCCACCACGTCCATCTCGATGCCCGGCAGCATCAGCCCGATAGAGCCCGGCTTTTCCGGTCCTTCCGGCGGATGGCCGGTGCCGGGCGAGCAGGTCTCGGTCATGCCCCAGCCGCTCTTCAGCTTCATGTTGGTCTTGCGCTCGAAGATTCGCGCGACCTCGACCGGCAGCGGCGCGCCGCCCGAACCACAGCTGACGAGCGACGACAGGTCGCGTCTGTCGAGATCGGGCAGGCTCGCGATCGCGATCCACATCGTGGGCACGCCGGGAAAGTCGGTCGCCCGCTTGACCTCGATGTCGCGCATGACCGCTTCGACATCGAAGCGCTGGTGCAGCGAGATCAAATCGCCGCGCTCGAGACAGCGCAGCAGGATCACCGTCAGTGCGTAGATATGGAACAGCGGCAGCACGCAGATGACGCGCGCGGGGCCGGCGCGCCTGGGCCGCGTATTCTTGCCCCAGACGTCGTAGATCGACACCGCCGAGGTCAGGTTGCCATGGCTGAGCATGGCGCCCTTGGGCAGGCCGGTGGTGCCGCCGGTATATTGCAGCAGCGCCACGTCATCGGCTGCGACCTTTGGCCACTGCGCTGGTTTTGCGGCGCCTTCGGCGAATTTTTTGAATGTGACGATCGCCGGATGATCCGGGATCGGCGTGTGCGGATTGCCGACCGCGCCCCAATGATCGTCCTCGCAGACGATCAGGCGGTCGAGCAGGCCTTTTTCGAGAAACTTCAGCGCCATCGGCAGCAGCGCGGCAAGATCCGAGGTGACGAGGATGCGCGCGCCGCTGTCGCTCAATTTGTGCGACAGCGCGCGCTCGCCGTCGAGCGGCGACAGATGCACCACGCGCGCGCCGGCCTTCAGCGCGCCGAAGAAATTGGTCGGGTGATCGGGCGAGTTGCCGAGGAACAGCGCGATCGAGGCATTCTTGCCGTAGCCGGCGCGCAGGAAGGCCGAGGCCGCGACCTCGACCATGGCTTCCAGCCCAATGTAGCTGATCGGCCGGTCGCGGAATTCGAGCGCCGGCCGCTCGCCGTAGTCTGCCGCCGCCTTCGACAACAGATCAGGCAGCGTGCCCCGCGCGATCGGATCGTCCCAATGGACCCCTTCCGGATAGAATTTTTCGCCAGGATGCATCTGCGTCTCAGGGTTCGCTGCGCCCCCTCTCCACCCAACTCGGGTCTACCCGGGCTGGGCATCCCAAATTGTCGAAGTCGGATAGATCCGACTTCGATGGGGAGAAGGCGGGGGTGAGGGGGTACGGTCGATCGATAGGCCTCAACCCCTCACCAGGATTTCTCGCCAAGCGAGAAATCCGACCTCTCCCTTTGGGAGAGGTGAAGTGGAGCGCAGGCAACATTTCCATCACGCAGCCTTCGCCGTCTGGGCCAGCGACGCGAACGTCTTGCCTTCGGCGGCGAGGCGCTTGAGCAGGGGTGCCGGTTCGAGCGAGGGATCGTTGGTTTCCTTGGCATAGTACGACAGCCGGTCGGCGACGTGCTTCAGGCCCACCTGGTCGGCATAGAACATCGGGCCGCCGCGATAGATCGGCCAGCCATAGCCGTAGAGCCAGATCACGTCGATGTCGCTCGGACGCGCCGCGATGCCCTCTTCGAGGATCCGCGCGCCCTCGTTGATCATCGGATACATCATGCGCTCGAGGATCTCGTCGTCGGTGACCACCCGCCGCTTGCGGCCCAGCCGCGTGAGCGTCTCGTCGATCAGCTTCTCGACCTCCGGATCGGGCAGCGGCGCGCGCGAGCCGGCTTCATATTTGTAATAGCCCTTGCCGGTCTTCTGGCCGAAACGCCCCGCCTCGCACAGCGCGTCGGCGATTTCCGACTTGATGCCGCGGTCTTTGCGCGAGCGCCAGCCGATATCGAGGCCGGCGAGATCGCTCATCGCGAACGGGCCCATCGGCATGCCAAATTTCGTCACGACGGCGTCGACCTGCTGCGGCAGCGCGCCTTCGAACAGGAGCTTTTCCGACTGCTTGCCGCGCTGCGCCAGCATCCGGTTGCCGACAAAACCGTCGCAGACCCCGACCACCGCCGGCACCTTTGCGATCTTGCGCGCCACCGCGACTGCGGTGGTCAGGGCATCCGGCGCGGTCTTCGCCGCACGCACGATCTCGCACAGCTTCATCACGTTGGCCGGCGAGAAGAAGTGCATGCCGAGCACGTCCTGCGGACGGCCGGTCACTTTCGCGATCTCATCGATGTTGAGATAGGAGGTGTTGGAAGCCAGCACCGCGCCCGGCTTGGCGAACTTGTCGAGCGCGGTGAACACTTCTTTCTTGATCGCCATGGTCTCGAACACGGCTTCGATGATCAGGTCAGCATCTCTCACATTCTCGAGCCCGACCACGCCGTTGATCAGGCCCATGCGCTTGGCGGGGGCGTCGGCCGGAATGCCGCCGCGGGCGGCGGTCGCCTCGTAATTCTTCTGCATCACGCCCATGCCGCGCTTGAGCTGCTCCTCGCCGGTCTCGATCAGCGTGACCGGGATACCGGCATTGGCAAACGACATCGCGATGCCGCCGCCCATGGTGCCGGCGCCGATGATGGCGACACGCTCGACATTGCGCGGTTTCGTGCCTTCGGGAACGCCCGCGATCTTGGCGGCTTCGCGCTCGCTGAAGAACGCATAGCGCTGCGCCTTCGACTGGTCGCTTGCGACGAGCTTGAGGAAACCCTCGCGCTCCTTCTTTAACCCTTCATCGAACGGCAGGTCGATCGCGGCGCCGACCGCGTCGGCCGCGGCGAACGGCGCTTCCAGCCCGCGTGCTTTCTTGGTCAGCGCGGCGACCGCATTGGTGAAGATCGAGCGGTCGGCCCTGGCCGCGGCGAGCTTGGAATCGTCGTCGCGCAGCTTCCGCAAGGGACGCTTCTCCGCCAGCACCTTGCGGGCAAAGGCTTCGCCGCCGGAGGCCGGGCCTTCGACGATTTCCTCGATCAGACCGTTCTTGAGCGCGTCAGCGGCCCCGATCGGATCGCCGCCTACGATCATCTTGACCGCGAGTTCGGGGCCGACCGCGCGCGGCAGCCGCTGCGTTCCGCCGGCGCCCGGCAGCAGGCCGAGCTTCACTTCGGGCAGGCCGAGCTTTGCTTCCTTGGTCGCGACGCGGAAATGACAGGCAAGGGCAACTTCGAGGCCGCCACCGAGCGCGGTGCCGTGGATCGCGGCAACGATCGGCTTCGGCGAGTTCTCCATCGCCGTCAGCACTTCGGCGAGGCCCGGCGGCTTCGGCGGCTTGCCGAATTCGGTGATGTCGGCGCCGGCGATGAAGGTGCGGCCGGCGCAGGTCAGCACGATCGCCTTTACCTCGGGATCGGCGATCGCGCTGTTCATGCATTCCAGGATGCCGCCGCGGACCGCGGCGCTCAGCGCATTGACGGGAGGGCTGTTGACTGTGACGATGGCGACCACGTCATTACGTTCGAGCTTGACGACTTCGTTCACGAGACTCTCCCTAAAGCTACCGCACTGTTCGTTGCGTTGTTCAAGAATTGGTTGTTGGCTTGCGTTTACCAGCTATTTCGCACAGCGGAATTTAATTCCACATCTTGACACGGAGGGTTATTTTGAAGCACGTGCCTTGTCAACGAGGACCACGCGGCAGCAGGCCATGAAACGTCCAGCCAAGAAGGGTGCGACCGATCGCAGCTTCGTCGTCGCGCTTTCCCGCGGCCTCGATGTGTTGCGCGCATTCCGTCCCAACGACGGGCTTCTTGGCAATCAGGAGATCGCGGCCCGTACCAACTTACCAAAGCCAACCGTTTCGCGGCTGACATATACCTTGACCAAGCTGGGCTACCTTACACCCGTTCCGCGGTTCGAGAAGTATCAACTGGCGCCGTCGGCCATGGCGCTCGGCTATGCCGCGCTTGCCAACCTCGGCGTTCGGCATTTGTCCGAGCCGTTTCGCGAGGAAGTGATGCGCGAGACCGGCGGCGCCGTGGCGGTCGGCGGCCGCGACCGCACCAGCATGATCTATTTCGGCCAGAGCCGCGGCATGACGCTCGGCGTTCAACTGGACGTCGGCTCGAGGGTCCCGATTGCAACTACCGCGATGGGGCGGGCCTATATCTGGGCGCTGCCGGCCGAGGAGCGTGCCGCTTTATTGCGCGAACTGCGCGAACATTACGGCAGCCGCTGGCCCCGGATGCGCGACGGCATCGAACGCGCCGGCGAAACGGTGGCCAAGCTCGGTTTTGCGATCTCGGCAGGCGAATGGCACGACGACATCCATGCCGTCGGCGTAGCCTTAAAGCTTAATGACGGAACCGGTCCTTACGCGTTTAATTGCGGTGCGCCCGCATTCCGGTTCACGGAAGAGCGGCTGCGCAACGATATTGGACCTCGTCTCGTGGCGATGGTAAGGAACGTCGAGGCGGCGCTTGGCGGGACGACACCGTACTCAAAAAAAGAAGAAAGCAAAAAGTTGAAAGCAGGAGGGAAAGTTGCACGTGTGGTCGAGGGGATCAGGTAGCCTTCATCATCGCGGCCGGCGAACGGTTTCGCAGGCTCAACGCGCGCCGACGGGTTCGGGCGCAGCGAAATGACGCAGGCACAACTCGCGCAGGGACAGTATCCCCTGCTTGCGGTTCGCGACGTCAGCGTCGTGTTCGGCGGCATCATCGCGCTGAATGGCGTATCCTTCGACATGAAGCGGGGCCAGATCCTCGGCCTGATCGGTCCGAACGGCGCCGGCAAGACCACGCTGTTCAATTGCCTCTCGCGGCTCTACCAGCCGAGCCGCGGCGATATCCTGATGGACGGCCGCAGCATCCTGACCCGCCCGCCGCACCGGATCGCCGAAATCGGCATCGGCCGCACCTTCCAGAACGTGGCGCTGTTTCCCAATCTTTCGGTGCTCGACAACGTCCGGGTCGGCACCCATGCCCGCACCAACAGCGACATCATCAGCGATTCGCTGCGACTGCCCTGGGTGCGTCGCGGCGAGGCCGCGCTCAACGAGCGTGTCCACGATATCCTTGGCTATCTCGACCTCGACGATGTCGCCCATGTCACGGTTTCCGGCCTGCCTTTCGGCACCCAGAAACGCGTCGAACTGGCCCGGGCGCTCGCTGCCGATCCGAAGATCCTGCTGCTCGACGAGCCCGCCGGCGGCCTCAATCACGAGGAAGTCCATGTGCTGGGCGCGCTTATTCGCCGCATCCGCGACGAACGCAACATCACCGTGCTGCTGGTCGAGCATCACATGGGGCTCGTGATGTCGATCGCCGACCACGTGGTCGCGCTGAATTTCGGCCGCAAGCTCGCCGAGGGAACGCCGGCGCAGGTGCAGTCCGACCCCGATGTCATCAAGGCCTATCTCGGGAGCAAGGACCAATGACGGTGATGCTCAATGTAAAGGACCTGCGCGCCTATTACGGCCAGGTCCAGGCGCTGCATGGCCTCACCTTCGATCTCAGCGAAGGCAGCATGACGACGCTGCTCGGGGCCAACGGCGCCGGCAAGACCACCACGCTGCGGGCGATCTGCAACATGGTGCGCTCGACCGGCGCGATCGAATTCGAAGGCTCCGCCCTCGCCGGCCGCTCCACCGAGAACATCGTCCGCCTCGGCATCGCCCATGTGCCGCAGGGCCGCGGCACCTTCACCACCATGACGGTCGAGGAAAACCTCCAGCTCGGCGCGATCTCGCGCAAGGACCGGGCCGGCATCGTCTCCGACATCGAGCGGATGTACGACCACTTTCCGGTGCTCAAGCAGCGCCATGCCCAGCAGGCCGGCACGCTGTCGGGCGGCGAACAGCAGATGCTGGCGGTCGCCCGCGCGCTGATGCTGCGTCCGCGGCTTATGCTGCTCGACGAGCCGTCGTTCGGCCTGGCGCCGCTGATCGTGCGCGACCTTTTCAAGATCCTCGGCAAGATCAACCGCGAGGACAAGGTCACCATCCTGGTGGTCGAGCAGAACGCGCAGCTGGCGCTGGAGCTCGCCGACCAGGCCTATGTGATCGAAACCGGACGCATCGTGATGGCGGGCAATGCCAAGGATATCGCCAACAACGAAGACGTCCGTAAATCCTATCTGGGTTATTGAGGAGCCGGCCGATGGAGCTTTTCACCAATCAAATCCTGGCCGGTATCGCCACCGGCGCGATTTATGCCTGCATGGCGCTCGCGGTGGTCATGATCTACCAGGCGATCGACCATCTCAATTTCGCGCAAGGCGAAATGGCGATGTTCTCGACCTTCATTTCCTGGCAGCTGATGCAATGGGGCATCCCCTATTGGGGCGCCTTCGTGCTCACGCTGGCCCTCTCCTTCGCCGGCGGCATCCTGATCGAGCGGCTGTTGTTCAAGCCGCTGGCAAAAGCGCCGATCCTGACCAACGTGGCCGGCTTCATCGCGCTGTATGCGATCATCAACAGCGTCGCCGGGCTGATCTGGGACTTCACCATCAAGCAGTACCCGACCCCGTTCGGGTCGACGCCGTTCCTCGGCAGCCAGCTGATCTCGACCCATCAGGCCGGCATGATCGGCGTCACCGTGCTGCTGCTGGTGTTGCTGTTCTTCTTCTTCCAGTACACGCGGATCGGACTTGCGATGCGCGCCGCCGCCTCGCTGCCTGAATCGGCGCGGCTGGTCGGCATCAACACCTCCTGGATGATCGCGCTCGGCTGGGGCATGGCGGCGGCGATCGGCTCGATCGCCGGCATGCTGATCGCCCCGGTGGTGTTCCTGGAGCCGAACATGATGGGCGGCGTCCTGATCTACGGATTTGCCGCCGCGGTGCTAGGCGGGCTGACCAGCCCGTTCGGCGCCGTGATCGGCGGCTTCCTGGTCGGCATCTTCGAAAATCTCGCGGGAACCTACATTCCGGGCGTCGGCAACGAACTGAAGCTGCCGATCGCGCTGGCGCTGATTATCACCGTCCTGGTTGTCAAACCGGCTGGGCTGTTCGGCCGGCCCATCGTGAAGCGAGTTTGATCATGAGCGCAGTCGAGGAAGTCGTCACCCAAGCACCCGCGGTGGAAGCCGTTCCCAAGCGGGCCATGACGCTCGGCTATGGCACGTCGCTGGCCATCCTGGCACTGCTGATCGTGGTGCCGCTGTTCGTGAAGAATTTCATCATCTTCCAGCTGACGATGCTGCTGATCTACGGCCTCGCCGTGCTGGCGCTGAACATCCTGACCGGCGGCAGCGGGCAGTTTTCGCTGGGACAGAGCGCGTTCTACGCGGTCGGCGCCTACACCTCGGCGATCCTGATGGAGCATGGCGGCGTCAATTACGCGCTGACGCTGCCGATCGCCGGCGTCATCTGCTTCGGTTTCGGATTTTTGTTCGGCCAGCCGGCACTGCGGCTTTCCGGCGTCTATCTGGCGCTCGCCACCTTCGCGCTGGCGACCGCGATGCCTCAGCTTCTGAAGCTCGGTTATTTCGAGTACTGGACCGGCGGCGTGCAGGGCCTGGTCGTGACCAAGCCCGATGCGCCGTTCAACCTGCCGATGTCGCAGGACACGTGGCTGTATTATTTCACGCTGGTGGTCACCATCGCGATCTACATCTTCTCCGTCAACCTGTTGAAATCGCGCTCGGGGCGCGCCTTCATGGCGATCCGCGACAACGAAATCGCGGCTTCCGCCATGGGCATCGACGTAGCGCTGTACAAGACGCTGGCGTTCGGCGTCTCGGCCGGCATCACCGGCGTCGCCGGCGGGTTAGGCGCCATTGCGGTGCAGTTCGTGGCGCCCGACAGCTATACCATCACGTTGGCGATCTCGCTGTTTCTCGGCATGGTGGTCGGCGGCGTCGGCTGGCTGCCCGGTTCGATCGTGGGATCGGCCTTCATCATCTTCGTGCCCAACATCGCCGAGGGGATCTCGAAGGGCCTCTCCGGCGCCGTGTTCGGCGTGCTCCTGTTCCTCGTCATCTTCCTGGTGCCGCACGGCGCACGGCAGGTCGCCATCGTCGCCCAGCAACTGGCCGGCAAACTCAAGAAAAACTAACCGGGATCATAGGGTTGAGCCAACGGGTCGCGCGAATGCGTGATAAATTCCGCAATATCCATCAAACCGCACCGAAGCCGTGCGAGGGGTTTCGCAAGCGCTCAACCCATCCTGAAGGCCAAGGTGATAAAAATGAGGAGAGAGTATGTTTTCTAAACAAGAACTAAGAATCGCCGCGTTCTCGACGGCGGTCATCGCATTCGCGGCCACCTCCGGCGGAGCACTCGCCCAAAAGAAATACGACACCGGCGCCACCGACACCGAGATCAAGATCGGCAACATCATGCCCTATAGCGGTCCCGCTTCCGCCTATGGCGTGATCGGCAAGACCGAACAGGCCTACTTCAACAAGATCAACGCCGAAGGCGGCATCAACGGCCGCAAGATCAACTTTATCACCTATGACGACAGCTACAGCCCGCCCAAGGCGGTCGAACAGGCCCGCAAGCTGGTTGAGAGCGATGAAGTGCTCGTGGTGTTCAATCCGCTGGGCACGCCGTCAAACTCGGCGATCCAGAAATATCTGAACGCGAAAAAGATCCCGCAGCTGTTCGTCGCCACCGGCGCCACCAAATGGAACGATCCGAAGAACTTCCCGTGGACCATGGGCTGGCAGCCCAGCTACCAGAGCGAAGCGCATATCTACGCCAAATATCTCCTGAACGAAAAGCCGGACGGCAAGATCGCCGTGCTCTACCAGAACGACGATTTCGGCAAGGACTACCTCAACGGCCTGAAGGACGGCCTCGGCGCCAAGGCGTCGATGATCGTGGCGGAGGAAAGCTACGAGACCTCCGAACCTTCGATCGACAACCACATCGTCAAGCTGAAGGCGACCGGCGCCGACGTGTTCTTCAGCGTCACCACGCCGAAATTCGCGGCGCAGGCGATCAAGAGGCTCGCCGAAATCGACTGGAAGCCGCTGCACCTCGTCGTCAACGTCTCGGCCTCGGTCGGTGGTGTGATCAAGCCGGCGGGCTTCGAGAACAGCCAGGGCATCCTGTCGGCCGCCTATGCCAAGGACGGCGCGGATTCGCAGTGGGACAACGATCCCGGAATGAAGAAATTCTTCTCCTTCCTGGAGAAGTACGATCCCGACGGCAACAAGCTCGACGCTTCGGTGGTGTACGGCTACGGCGCGGCGCAGACCATGGCCAAGGTCATCGAGATGTGCGGTGACGACCTGACCCGCGCCAATGTGATGAAGCAGGCGGCGAGCCTGAAGGATTTTGCGCCCGACACCCTGCTGCCCGGCGTCAAGATCAACACCTCGGAAACCGATTTCGCACCGATCGAGCAGCTGCAGATGATGCGGTTCAAGGGTGACAAGTGGGAATTGTTCGGCGACATCATCTCGGGCGAGATGGAAAACTAAGGCCGTCTCACGGAGCCTGTCTCTCACGGCTCCGTGATCCCGTCCTCTTCGACTAAATAGCGCCCCCTGCGACACAAGTCGCAGGGGGCTTTTTCTTGCCGGGCATCAAGACAGGGTATTCAATGGCTGCAGGGGCCAAAAAGCGCTCCCAATCAAAAAAATCGACACATTCAACAGACCAGACCAAGGAGGTCCAAATGCCTGCTATCCATTTGCGATTGGGGGCCTTTTCGGCTGCCTTCGCGATAGCCGCGTTGCTGAGCAGCGGCGCATCCGCGCAAAAGAAATACGACACCGGCGCCACCGATACCGAAATCAAGATCGGCAACATCATGCCCTACAGCGGACCCGTTTCCGCCTACGGCGTGATCGGCAAGACCGAACAGGCCTACTTCAACAAGATCAATGCCGAAGGCGGCATCAACGGCCGCAAGATCAATTTCATCAGCTATGACGACGGCTACAGTCCGCCCAAGACGGTCGAGCAGGCGCGCAAGCTGGTGGAAAGCGACGAGGTGCTCTTCGTCTTCAACCCGCTGGGCACGCCGCCGAACTCGGCGATCCAGAAATATATGAACACGAAAAAGGTGCCGCAGCTGTTCGTCGCCACCGGCGCCACCAAGTGGAACGACCCGAAGGAGTTTCCGTGGACCATGGGCTGGCAGCCCAACTACCAGAGCGAATCGCGCATCTACGCCAAGTACATTCTCAAGAATATGCCCGACGCCAGGATCGCCGTGCTGTATCAGAACGACGATTACGGCAAAGACTATCTCAGAGGCTTGAAGGACGGGTTAGGCGCCAAGGCCTCATCGATGATCATCGCCGAGGAAAGCTACGAGACCACCGAGCCAACCATCGACTCGCACATCGTCAACCTGAAAGCGAGCGGCGCCGACGTGTTCTTCAACGTCACCACGCCGAAATTCGCCGCGCAGGCCATCAAGAAGAACGCCGAGATCGGGTGGAAGCCGCTGCACTTCCTCAACAACGTCTCAGCCTCGATCGGCAGCGTGATCAAGCCGGCCGGCTTTGACGCCAGTCAGAACATCATCTCCTCCGCTTACATCAAGGACCCTTCCGATCCGCAGTGGAAGAATGATCCGGGCATGAACGCATTCGACGAGTTCCTCGCCAAGTACTACCCGGAAGGCAACAGGATCGATCTCAACCTGATGTATGGCTACACCGTCGCGCAGGGGCTCGTGCATGTGCTGAAGGCCTGCGGCGACAACCTGACGCGGGAAAACATCATGAAGCAGGCGGCCAGCATCCAGGATCTGGAACTCGGCGGCCTGTTGCCGGGCATCAAGGTTAATACCAGCGCCACCGACTTCGCCCCAATCTCCCAGCTTCAATTGATGAAGTTCAAGGGCGAGAAATGGGACCTGTTCGGGGAGATCATCAGCGGCGACGTCGGCGGCTGAGGCATCGGCCGGCTAGCCGGTACCCGGCTGACTACTAAAGAAGCAGCCCCTGCGGCCCTGTCGCAGGGGCTTTTTCTTGATGGCCCCCGCCAAATGGTATTCAATTGCTCCTGCGCCACAAAAAAATCTCAACCAAGAACAGGGCGCACACACAAACATCCAAGGGAGATCCGGAATGCCTGTTGTCACCAGCAGACTAGCCATTGCTTCGGCGGCGCTCATCGTGCTCGCAGCGTCGAGCAGCGGCGCGCTTGCTCAGAAAAAATACGATACCGGCGCTACCGATACCGAAATCAAGATCGGCAACATCATGCCCTATAGCGGCCCGGCCTCCGCCTATGGCGTGATCGGCAAGACCGAGGCCGCCTACTTCAAGAAGATCAACGATGCCGGCGGCATCAACGGCCGCAAGATCAATTTCATCAGCTACGATGACGCCTATAGTCCGCCGAAGGCGGTCGAGCAGGCCCGCAAGCTGGTCGAGAGCGACGAGGTGCTGTTCATCTTCAATTCGCTGGGGACGCCGTCGAATTCGGCGATCCACAAATACATGAATTCGAAGAAGGTGCCGCAGCTGTTCGTCGCCACCGGCGCCACCAAGTGGAACGATCCCAAGGACTTTCCCTGGACCATGGGCTGGCAGCCCAACTACCAGAGCGAAACCCAGATCTATGCGAAGTACCTTCTGAAGAACAAGCCGGACGCCAAGATCGCGGTGCTCTACCAGAACGACGATTACGGCAAGGACTACCTCAAGGGCCTGAAGGATGGCCTGGGCGCCAAGGCCGCCACGATGATCATCGCCGAGGAAAGTTTCGAGACCACGGAGCCGACGATCGACAGCCATATCGTCAAGCTCAAATCGAGCGGCGCCGATGTATTCCTCGATATCGCGACCCCGAAATTCGCCGCACAGGCGATCAAGAAGGTGGCGGAGATCGACTGGAAACCGCTGCACTTCCTCAACAACGTGTCGGCGTCGGTCGGCAGCGTCCTCAAGCCGGCCGGTTTCCAGAATGCGCAGGACATCATTTCCGCCGCCTATCTCAAGGATGCCTCGGATCCGCAGTGGAACGAGGATCCCGGCATGAAGGAATTCTATGCGTTCCTGGCCAAGGATTTTCCGGACGGCGACAAGCTAGACCAGAGCACCGTGGTCGGCTATGGCGTCGCGCAAACGCTGGTGCATGTGCTGCAACAATGCGGCGACAACCTCACCCGCGAAAACATCATGAAGCAGGCGGCCAGCATCAAGGATTTCCGCACCGAAGTGATGCTGCCCGGCATCAAGATCAACACCGGCCCGGACGATTTTGCGCCGATCAGCCAGCTTCAGCTGATGCGGTTCAAGGGCGAAAGGTGGAACCTGTTCGGCGACGTCATCAGCGCCGACGTCGGAGGGTAATCGTTCGTTCCCCGGACGTAGCGCAGCGCTCTTGCGGTGCGCTGCTGATTCGGGGTCCGTGCTTCACGGTGGGTCCCGGCTCTGCGCTGCATCGCGTCCGGAACACGAAAGATGTTCAGGACCCCCGCCAAGGAGGCGGGGGTTTTCTTTTGCCGGAATCGGATGGATAACCGCCGTTCAAATCCTTTCGCCGCGAACCCCGCAAGGCCAAAGTTCCTGATGACAATGACCGACCGACGCCCTCTCCTGCGCGCGATCTTTGACGCTGCGGTCGCCGCCGCGCATCCCGACATGGTGCTGTCGGCACATCTGCGCCCCCCGCCGAAGGGCCGGGTGATCTGCCTTGCCGCCGGCAAGGCCGCGGCGGCCATGGCGGCGGCGGCGGAGCGGCACTATCTCGACGGCCTTGGCCTTGCGCCCTCGCGTCTTCTGGGGGTAGCGACCACGCGCCACGGCCATGGCGTGCCGACGCGGCGGATCAGGGTGATCGAGGCCGGCCATCCCGTGCCCGACGAGGCCGGATTGAAGGGCGCCGGGGAAAGCCTGCGTCTCGCCACGGATGCCGGCGCCGACGACCTGCTGCTGGTGCTGCTGTCGGGCGGCGGCTCGGCAAACTGGATCGCGCCGGTTGCGGGGATATCCTTCGCGCAGAAGCAACAGGTGACGCGGGCGCTGCTCCGTTCGGGCGCGAGAATCGGCGAGGTCAACACCGTCCGCAAGCATTTGTCGCGGATCAAGGGCGGCCGGCTGGCGCGCGCCGGCAAGCTCGCCGAAATCGTCACGCTGGCGATATCAGACGTTCCGCATGACGACGCTTCCGCGATCGCGTCGGGACCGACGGTGCCGGATCCGACCACGCTGGCGGACGCCCGCGCCCTGGTCGCGAAATACGGCCTCGATGTCGACGACGCCATCCGCCGCGCGCTCGACGATCCCGGTAACGAAAGCTGCAAGCCGGGCGACGCCGCCTTTGCGCGCGCCCAGTTCGAGCTGATCGCACGGCCGAAACAGTCGCTCGACGCGGCGGTGCAGCTCGCAACGGATGCAGGCTATGAGGTGATTGATCTCGGCGCCGATCTCGAAGGCGAGGCACGCGAAATTGCCGCCGAACACGCGCGGCTGGCGCTCACGGCGCGCGCGGCTGGCAAGCGCGTGGCGATCCTGTCGGGCGGCGAACTCACGGTCACCGTGCGCGGCCAGGGTCGCGGCGGCCCGAACCAGGAATATGCGCTGGCGCTGGCCGGCCTGCTCAGGGACACGTCAGGCATCTCGGCGCTGGCGGCTGACACCGACGGCGCCGACGGCGGCGCCGGGAGTGCGGCCGATCCCGCCGGCGCGCTGATCGATGCCGGCACATTTGCCAAAATGAAATCCCTCGGCCTCGACGCCAAAGCCTATCTCGACAACAACGACGCCACCGCGTTCTTCGCCGCCACCGGGGATTTGCTGCTGACCGGGCCGACGCTGACCAATGTCAACGATGTCAGGGTGATTTTGGTGGATGCTTAGACCGTCATTCCGGGGCGCGCGTAAGCGCGAACCCGGAATCTCGAGATTCTCCGATGTGCAATTGCACATCGTAGTTCGATGCTTCGCATCGCCCCGGAATGACGAAGTGTGGACTGCTTCGTCGCAGCGCTCCTCGCAGTCACGATGGAGCGGTTCGCCGAACGGCCCCTCAAAACTCCCGTGCGATGGTCGCCAGCATTTCCAGCAGCGCGGCGCGGTTGGCGGGGCCGAGCAGTTCGTTGAGACGCGCTTCGTGCTTGGAGGCGACGAGTTTCTTGGCGCGGGCCAGCACCGCCCTGCCCTTGTCGGTGAGGACCAGGATGTGGGAGCGGCGATCGTTGGCGGAACGCATCCGCGAACACAGATCGCGGCTCTCCAGCCCGTCGAGCATCGCCACGAAGTTCGGCCGCAGGATGCCGAGCGTATTGGCGATCTCGGTCTGGTTGCGCCCGGGATTCTTGTCGAGCAGCAACAGCACCGAGAACTGCGCCGGGGTCAGTTGCAGCGGTGCGACGCAGCGCAGGAAATCCTCGAACACCCTCAGTTGAGCGCGCTTGAGCGAATAGCCCAGCAGTTCGGACAATTCGCCCATCTGCAGCGCGGGGGCTTCCACGGTCGTCTCGACAGGCTCCTTGCGGGCGGTGCGGGAGGTCTTGCTCGAGTCCCTGGCATCGACGGTGGCGGTCTTGGAAACAGTCATCGCGCGATGCTCGCAATCTGGCCGGAGCCCTGGTTCTGATTGAATCGGAACCAGGACTCCGGCTGCTTTGTCTTACGCGTTTTCCTCACGCGAACCGGTATCCACTTCGCGCGAAAACGCTATAGGCTGCAAATGGCCCCTCCCCGGAAGGCGGGCCTTGAGATTATATTTGATAATTGTTATCCATCATATCAAATACCGGCAGCATGTTTCAACTGCTGTTATCGGACGGTCGGGCGGCCTCTTTGAAGGCTAGAGGACCGGCCGGGGTGTGAGGGGGAGCGTCCGGTCTTGAACATGACGATCATGCTGTTCCTGGTGCAGGACGGCATCACCAATGGCGCGATCTATGCGTTGCTGGGGCTCGCGCTGGTGCTGGTATTCGCCGTCACGCGCGTGATCCTGATTCCGCAGGGCGAGTTCGTCACCTATGGCGCGCTGACCTATGCCTCGCTGTCGTCGGGGCAGATGCCCGGCACCGCGCGGCTGGCGGTGGCGATGGGGATCGTGGCGTTCGCGCTCGACCTGTTCGCAGGCCGCAAATCGCCGCACCTGAAGCTGGTCGCCCGCGCCTTCGCAGTCAACATCGTGCTGCCCTCGGCGATCCTCGCCCTCACCGCCTGGCTCGCCGGCCGCCATCCGCCGATCGCCGTCTCCATCGCGCTGTCGCTGGCGATCGTCGCCCTGATCGGCCTGTTTCTCTACCGCATCGCGTTTCAGCCCTTGGCGCATACCTCGGTGCTGGTGCTGCTGATCGCCTCGGTCGGCTGCCATCTGGCGCTGCAGGGGTTCGGGCTGGTGTTTTTCGGCGCCGAGGGCCAGCGCGGCCCGACCATCGCGGACACCGCCTTCACCCTCGGGCCGCTGCGCTTCACCGGCCAGAGCATCGCGGTCTATGGCATCACCATCGCCTTCATCATCGCCCTGTGGCTGTTCTTCGGGCTGACGCTGTATGGCAAGGCGCTGCGCGCCACCGCCGTCAATCGGCTGGGCGCGCGGCTGGTCGGGATCCGCACCACGCTGTCGGGGCAGATCGCATTCCTGCTGGCTTCCGTGATCGGCGCGATTTCGGGGATCCTGATCGTGCCGATCACGACGCTGTATTACGACACCGGATTCCTGATCGGGCTGAAAGGTTTCATCGCCGCGATCATCGGCGGCCTCGTCAGCTACCCCCTGACCGCGGTCGCGGCGCTGGTGGTCGGCACGGTGGAAGCGTTCTCCTCGTTCTATGCCAGCAATTTCAAGGAGGTCATCGTGTTCACGCTGATCCTTCCGGTTCTCGTGCTGCGGTCGCTGTCGGCGCCCGCCGTCGAGGAAGAGAAGGATTGATCGCGATGAAAGAGCGGCTGCCCGTCCTCGTGTTCGCGCTTGTGATGGCGGCAATCCCGTTCATCCCGGGGATGCCGCCGTTCTGGATCGTGCTCCTGGACAATATCGGGTTATCGGCGCTGGTGGCGATGGGGCTCGTGCTCCTGACCGGCGTCGGCGGCCTCACCTCGTTCGGCCAGGCGGCGTTCTGCGGCTTCGGCGCCTACACCACCGCGGTACTAACGACGACCTACGGCCTGTCGCCATGGCTGACGCTGCCGCTGTCGCTCTTGGTGAGCGGCCTCGCCGCGGTGCTGCTCGGCCTCGTTACGGTGCGGCTGTCCGGGCACTATCTGCCGCTCGGCACCATCGCCTGGGGCCTCGGCCTGTTTTACCTGTTCAGCAAGCTCGAATTCTTAGGGAGAAACGACGGCATCTCCGCGATCCCGCCGCTGTCGATCGGCGCCTTCAAGATGATCGATCCCGGCAGCATCTATTTTGCCATCTGGATCGCCGTCCTGCTGTCGGCGCTCCTGACCATGAACCTGCTGGACTCGCGCACCGGCCGCGCCATCCGCGCGCTGCGGCGCGGCCATATCGCCGCCGAAGCCTTCGGCGTGCAGACGCCCCGCGCCAAACTCCTGGTGTTCATCTATGCGGCCGTTCTGGCCGGGCTGTCCGGCTGGCTTTATGCGCATTTCCAGCGCGCCGCCAATCCGACCCCGTTCGGCGCCCAGGCCGGCATCGAATATCTCTTCATCGCGGTGGTCGGCGGCGCCGGCTATGTCTGGGGCGGCGTACTGGGCGCGGCCATCGTCGTCGTCCTGAAGGAGATCCTGCAGAGCTATCTGCCTTATATCTTCGGCGGCCAGGTCCAGCTCGAGACCATCGTGTTCGGCATCCTCCTGGTGGTGCTGCTGCAACTGGCGCCGACCGGCGTCTGGCCCTGGCTGACGGCGCGGCTACCCCTTAAAACCGGCCGCCGGCGGCCCGATGCAACGCTGACCCTGCCCATGCGCCCGCGCGCGGCCGGCGCGTCTTCCGTGCTGTTGCAGATCGAGAAAGCGCGCAAACAATTCGGCGGCGTCATTGCGGTCAACGACGTCTCCTTCGACGTCTGGGCCCGCGAGATCGTCGCGCTGATCGGCCCCAACGGCGCCGGCAAGAGCACGACCTTCAACCTGATCACCGGCGTGCTGACCAAGTCCGGCGGCAAGATCTCCGTGCTCGGCAAGCGCATCGACAACGCACCACCGCAGGAAGTGACGAAACTCGGCATCGCCAGGACGTTTCAGCACGTCAAGCTGGTGCCTGACATGACGGTGCTGGAGAACGTCGCGATCGGCGCGCACCTGCGCGGACGTTCCGGCGCGATCTCCAGCATGTTCTGGCTCGACCGCGCCGACGAGGCAAGACTGCTCGCGGAAGCGGCACGCCAGATCGAGCGCGTCGGGCTTTCCGGCCAGATTGACGCGCTGGCCGGCTCGCTCTCGCTCGGCCAGCAGCGCATCGTCGAAATCGCGCGCGCGCTGTGCGTCGACCCGATGCTGCTGCTGCTCGACGAGCCGGCCGCCGGCCTGCGCCACATGGAGAAGCAGCGCCTCGCCGGCCTCTTGCGCGGCTTGCGCGACGGCGGCATGTCGGTGCTGCTGGTGGAGCACGACATGGGATTCGTGATGGATCTCGCCGACCGCATCGTGGTGCTCGACTTCGGCACCAAGATCGCTGAAGGCACGCCGCAAGCGATCAAGACCAATCCCGACGTCATCAAGGCCTATCTCGGAGCGGTCGCATGAGCGCGCTGCTGACGGTCTCCGACGCCCATATCGCCTATGGCAAAGTGGAAGCGGTCCGCTCGGTCTCGCTCGAGGTCGCCGACAACGAGATCGTCACCATCATCGGTGCCAATGGCGCCGGCAAGACCACGCTGCTCAACGCCATCATGGGCATCCTGCCGCTGAAGGGCCGCGTCGCCTTTGCCGGCGCGGACATGGTGCAGCTCGAGATCGAGGACCGCGTCGCGGCGGGGCTGAGCCTGGTGCCCGAGCATCGCGAGCTGTTCGCCACCATGAGCGTCGAGGACAATCTGCAGCTCGGCGCGTTCCGGATCGCGCGCGCGGTCGCGGCACAATCGTTCGAGCAGGTCTACACGCTGTTTCCGCGGCTGAAGGAGCGGCGCCGGCAACTCGCCGGGACGCTGTCGGGCGGCGAGCAGCAGATGCTGGCGATGGGCCGCGCCCTGATGGGCGCACCGAAACTATTGATGCTGGACGAGCCGAGCCTGGGCCTCGCCCCGATCATCGTCGCCGACATCTTCCGCATCGTCGGCGAGTTGCGTTCGGCCGGGGTGTCGGTGCTGCTGGTCGAACAGAACGCGCAGGCCGCGCTGCAGATCGCCGACCGCGCCTATGTGATGGAGCTCGGCGAATTCGTCCTCGACGGCGCGGCCAAGGACATCGCCAGCAACGCGCGCGTGGCGGCGAGCTATCTCGGTTTTACCCACGAAGGCGAGAGCGCGATTTAACCGCCAATGGCCTCTTTAACCGCAATGGCTACGGCCAAAAATGGCGCGAATCGGTTCGCGACCGCCGATTCGGCCGTGCGTTAACCGAACCTCTTAAGAAAACATGAACGAATCCCTGCAAGTTTGAAGCAACTCCAGGAGGGGTGACATGAGCAACATCGGCCCAACGTACCCGGCCCACATCGTGGTTAGTCAGGCGGAATTCAAACTCGTTGCAGACGAAACGACCAAGGCAGCGACCGCGACGATCAAATCCGATCAACAGCGTGTCGAAGCCGCCCAGGAACTCGAGGCCGAAGAGGCCAAGATATCCAGCGTGGATATCGTTACCTGAGCCAGGCTGACACGCGACGTTGACATCCGGCCGCGACCGCGCCATTCGGCGCGAGATGTTTCGCGCCTGTCCAACCACGCCCGGGCGAATTCCGGCCACCTCGCAATTTTCCGAACGTCCGCTACGTCACACTCGGACCTCGGGCCGCGTCTGAGCCAGGTCCTTCATCCTCCGACGGCCGACATACGGGCTTTCACGGCGGCCGGCGGCAGCGCGCGCTTCGAGCTGCTCCACGGCGTTCCGGGCGACGGCCATCTGCTGCGGCTCTATCCCGACAGGTGGCGGCCGATTGCAGACCAATTCCTGGCAACGCTCGATGCGCAAAGGCGCTAGGGCGAGTTTCGCCCTTGGGCGGCTTCGCCTCATTTTTGTCGCCGCACGCCTACAACCGCAATTGTTTTCCGGGAGACTGAAATCGCGCGGTAGCGCGGGCCGTCCAGTTTGCATGACGGATATCAGCAACCGGAGATCCAATCATGCGAAACCTGATCAAGACCGCAGCATTGCTGGCGCTGCTCGGCAGTCGGATCGCGATGGCGCAGACCATGGGAAAATCGCTGGCCGGGCCCGCCGCTCCAATCGTGACCTTATCGCTGGCGCAGGATCCGCGATCGGTCGGCGGCGCGCCAATCGGCCACCGCCAGCCGCACCCCGCGGACCTCCCGCCGGAGGCCGCCGGCCATCTCGAGCAGCTCAGTGCGGAGGACACCGCCGTCGATCGCAAGCTTAATATCTGTCGCGGCTGCTGAGTCGACGTCCGGTTCCAGATTCTTCGCGAATTCGAGTCGCCCGCTACAACCGTAACCAATCCGTGCGGCTTTGGAAGCCGAAGCGTAACCGCGATCCTGCAATCCTGGCCGCGGAAGGCCACGAGATTGCCTCTCTTTAGGGCCGCGCGCGGTACGCGACCCCAAAGAGATGGCATCGCAACGCCGGTTCAACCATAGGACATCCGACGCGTGCGCGTTCCGCCTGCCTCAACGGCTTTCACCTTGCTGCTGGGGTTTCTCGTCGCCCTGCCGTCCTTCGGCATCGACATGAGCCTGCCGGCGCTGACGGCCATCGGTGCCGCACTCCACGTCGCGCCGGCACAGGCCGGCCTGATGATGAGCCTCTTCATGCTCGGCTTCGCGTTCGCGCCGCTGCTCTATGGGCCGGCTTCCGATCGATACGGCCGCAAGCCCGTCGTGGTGTTCGCCTGCACGCTCTTCATCATCGCCGGCATCGGCTGCGCCTTCGCCCGATCGCTCTCGACCCTCCTGATATGGCGCGTTGTCCAGGGTGCCGGCGCCGGCGCGAGCATGACCATCGCCCTGGCCATTATCCGCGATCTATTCGAGGGCCAGGCCGCCCGCACCAGGCTTTCCTACGTGGCCATTGCCACCATGATCGTCCCCGCGATCGCGCCGACCGCGGGAGCGGCGCTGCTTGCCCTTGGGGGTTGGCGCGCCATCCCCGCGGCGCTCGCGGGCGTCGGCATGTTGTTGCTTCTGGCCATGTCGATTGGTTTCGCCGAGAGCGCACGAATCGACCCGGCCAACCGCCTGGTCCCCTCCGTCATCGCGCGCAACTATCTTCGTGTCCTGACCAATCCGCTTTGCCTCGGGTACATCCTCGTCAACGCCGCGGCGTTCGGGGCGCTGTTCGCTTATGTCAGCGGCTCCTCGCTGTTCCTGATCAACGCCGTGGGATTGAGACCTGCCCAGTATGGCCTGGTATTCGCTGCAACCTCGCTGGGTATCATGGCGGGGGCCTTCCTCAACGGCCGGCTCAGCGCCCTCGGCGTCGGGCCGGACTATCCGTTGACGGTCGGCCTGGTGCTCGCGGCGGGCGCCGCGTTGCTGTTGCTGACGATGACGCTGGCCGACTGGATGCCGCTCGCCGTGGTGATCTCGCTTCTGGTCCTCGGCAACTTTGCATTCGGGCTGATCGCGCCGAACGCGATGCAGGGGGCGATGCAGCCCTTGCCGCAGATTGCCGGTGCCGCCGGCGCAGCCACCGGCTGCATCCAGATGGCGATGGGCGCCGTCGTCAGCGGCCTCGTCGCAACGCTCTCGAACGAGCACTCGGCGCTCTCGATGACGGCTTTTATGGCGGTGTGCTCAGTTCTCGCACTGGGCTCGTATCTGCTGCTTGCCCGTCCCGCCGAGCGTACCGCCATGCTGTCCTGAGCGAAGGACACTCTCAGCGCTTCCGGCGTCGGCTTCCACTATTTCTCCCGCGCACGCGCGATTTCCGGGGCATGCCTTTGCAAAGCCATCACGCGTTGCAGTCGTAACCGTTTCGCGCCGCTTCGAAGTCGAGACGTAACGGCGATCCTGCAGCCTGTCCCTCCCCGAGCCGAGCCGCCGGACAACCGTCCGGGCAACAGCTCCCTCGACAACCGGAGTGACAGGTCACATGAAAATTCTCATCGCTTCGACGCCCGCCACGGGCCATCTCAATCCGCTGCTTGCGATCGGACACACCTTGATAGCCGAAGGCCACGAGCTCGCCCTTCTGTCCGGCAGCGTCCTGCGCGGCCGCATCGAGGCGATCGGGGCGAAATTCCACGCCCTTCCCGACGGGGCGGACTACGATCTGCGCGACTTCGACTCGGTGGCTCCCGAGCTGAAAACCATGGCTCCAGGCCTGGACTGGTTGCGCGTCGCCCTGGAGCGTGTGTTCGTCGACACCCTTCCTGCCCAGCATGAAGGCCTGCAGCAGGTTTTGCGTGCCTTCCCAGCCGACATCGTGATCGGGGACGACATGTTTTTCGGGGTGCTGCCGATGCTGCTCGGACCACGGTCGAAGCGCCCTCCTGTCGCGCTTTGCGGCACGTCGTTCCTGCATTGGCGCCGCGAGGACAGCGCTCCGCATTTTGTCGGCTTGCCCCCCGCGACCACGAAGCAGCAGGTCGACGACTATGCGGCGATCGCTCGTGAACATGACCGGGTCATCTATCAGCCCGTGGCCGATCGGCTGAATCGACGCCTGCAGAAGCTGGGCGTCGGGCCGTTGTCGATGCAGTTGTTCGAATCCGTCGTGGACCTTGCGGATGCCTATCTGCAACTGACGGTTCCGAGCTTCGAGTTTCCGCGTGACATGCCGCCCTCGGTGCGTTTCGTCGGCACGCCTCCCATCATCCCGAATCAGGTTGCACCGCCATCCTGGGCCCATGAACTCGACGGCTCGCGCAAGGTGGTGCTGGTGACGCAGGGAACGCTGGCCAACCACAATTTCGGCCTGCTGATCGGCCCAACCCTGGCGGCGCTGGCGAACGAGCCCGATCTGCTCGTGGTCGCGACCGCCGGCGGGCGTCCCGTCGAAGCGATACCCGGTCCCATTCCCGGCAATGCACGCCTCGCCCAGTACCTGCCGTTCGAATGGATGCTGCCCAAGGCCGACGTGCTTGTCACCAACGGCGGCTATGGCAGCGTCAACCAGGCGCTGAGCTTCGGAGTTCCGCTTGTCGCCGCAGGATTGACCGAAGACAAGGCCGACGTGAACGCGCGTATCGGATGGTCAGGCGCCGGCATCAATCTTGCGACCAACGAGCCAACGCCCCAAGCGTTGCGTGAAGCCGTGCGCACCGTACTCGACAAGCCGGATCATCGCGCGCGGGCAAAGCGGATGGCTGACGAGTTCGGCGGGATCGACACGCGATCCGAAATACTTCGGATCGTCGGCCAACTCGCGCATCGTGCGACCGAAGCCGCCTTGCCGCCGCGCCGGGCGAACGCGGTCGGTGCGTTGCAACCACAGCTCGACAGGCCGGTGTCGAAATCGCGCGTGCGCAGCCGATAAACCTCCGGCTTTGCAGCCCAAGAAAAAGCCGGCCTCTCGAAGAGAGGCCGGCTCGCGTTCGTTCAGCGTCAGGCGTCCGGCTCACTTCGCCAGCACGTATTTCCCGTCCTTTACCGTCAGGAGGATACGCGAGCGGTCATCGAGGCCGTAGCGGTCCTTTTCGGTGAAGTTGTAGACGCCCTGGCTGGCGGCGATGTCGCGTTCGCTGAGCAGCGCCTGGCGGATCGCCTCGCGGAATTCCGGCGTACCGGGCTTTGCCGTCTTCAGCGCCACCGGGATGACGCGTTCGAGCACCAGGAAGGCATCGTAGGAATGGCCGGCGAACTGGCTGCGGCTGTTGGGCCCAAACTTGGCCTCATAGGCCTTGTCGAGCGCCAGTCCCGGCTTCTTGGTCAGCGCGGTGTCGGGCTGATCCTCCGGGTCCATCACGGGGCCCGATGCCATCAGCACGCCTTCGGCCGCTTTGCCCGCGATGCGAATGAAATCCATGCTGGCGGCGCCGTGGGTCTGGTAGATCAGGCCCTTGTAACCGCGATCGCGCAGCTCGGTCTGCGGCAGGCCCGCCGCGGTACCGGAGGCGCCGACCAGGATCGCATCGGGATTGGCGGCGACCAGCTTCAACACCTGCCCTGTGACCGAAGTATCCGGCCGCGCAAAGCGCTCTTCGTCCGCCAGCGTCAGGCCCATCGCCACGCCCTGCGACTTGAAATCGTTGAACCAGAGATCGCCGTAGGAATCGGAGTAACCGATATAGCCGACGGTTTTGACGTTGTGCGCCTTCATGTGCTCGTACAGCACCTTGCCCATGATCGGAATCGGCTGCGGCATCGACACCGACCATTTGGCGCGGTCCGGCGTGATCGGGAACGGCGACAGGCCGATATGGGGAATGCCCGCTTCGTTGGCGACGTTGGACACCGCGATCGTCGGCGGCGTGATGGAGGATCCCATGATGATGTCGGCCTTGGATTCCGTGACGAAGCGCCGCGCATTGGTGGTGGCGGTGGTGGGATCGCCGCCGTCGTCGAGCACGATCACCTTCAGCGGTACGCCCGCGATCTCCTTGGGCACGAATTCCAGCGCGTTGCGCTCGGGAATGCCAAGCGCCGCTCCCGGTCCGGTGGTCGTGATCGAGATACCGATGGTGATCTCGCTGGTCTGCGCCAGCGCCGGCAATCCAGGTAGCGCGAGCGATGCCGCGACGACCGCCGCCGACAGATAAAACCGCTTCATTGATTCCTCCCTTTAAATGTTATTGTCAGTCCAGAGCTGCGGTTCTGATGGAATCAGAACCGCAGCTCTGGATCTTTGTTTGACGCGTTTTCTTCACGCGAACCGGTATCCACTGCGCGCGAAAGCGCTACAGATCAAAATTCGACCGCTAATTCAAACCCTTCTTTAGGTCATAGCCTGTTTAAGTGACAGCCCTTGCGGGGTCATCCCTGCATGAATTTGGCGATGATTTCCGCCGGCACCGCCGCCGATTTCAGCCGCGCCGGATCGTCCGGGTGCCGGCCGACCAAGACGCGGGTCTCGAACGCCTCGATCGCCACCGCCGCGCCCTTGAACACCTTGTGGGTGACCTCGAAGCTCGAGCGATTGAAGCTCTCGACCCGGCTTTCGATGCTGATCCAGTCGCCATGGGTCGACGAAATGTAGAATTTCGCCCGCGTATCCACCATGGGGATCCCGACCAGGCCGTATTTCCTGACGATGTCCTGCTTGGAGAAGCCGGCCGCCTCGAACATGATCGAGGTCGAGTCGTCGAACATCGCGAAGTAGCGCGGGTAATAGACGATGTTGGCGGGATCGCAATCGCCCCACTGGATCTGCACGTCGCGGCGGTGGACGAACATTCGTTGGACCTTATTTCGGCGCCATGCGGAGCGCGGCGTCGAGCCGCACCACTTCGCCGTTGAGATAGGGATTGTCGATCATGTGCATCGCCAGCGAGGCGAATTCGTCGGCCTGGCCGAGCCGGTGCGGGAACGGGATGGCGGCGGCAAGCGAGTCCTGCGCTTCCTGCGGCAGTCCGCCCAACAGCGGGGTCAGGAACAGGCCGGGCGCAATCGTCATCACGCGGATGCCGAACTGCGCCAGTTCGCGCGCGATCGGCAGCGTCATCGCGACGATGCCGCCCTTGGAGGCCGAATAGGCCGACTGCCCGATCTGGCCGTCATAGGCCGCGACCGAAGCGGTGGAGATGATGACGCCGCGTTCGCCGGTCGAGAGCGGCTCCAGCTTCGACATGTCGGTGGCCGCCAGCCGCAGCATGTTGAAGGAACCGATCAGATTGACCTTGATGACCTTGTCGAAATCGGCCAGCGGCATCGGACCGTCGCGGCCGACCACCCGCTTGGCGACGCCGATGCCGGCGCAATTGACCAGCACCCGCGCCGGGCCATGGGCCTTGGAGGCGGCGGCGATCGCGGCTTCCGCGGACGCCGCGTCGGAGACGTCGCAAGCCACCGCGACGCCCTTGATCTCGGCGGCGACGCTTTCGGCGAGTTTTGCATTGAGGTCGAACACAGCGACCTTGGCGCCTTGCGCGGCCAGCCTGCGAGCGGTGGCGGCGCCCAATCCCGATGCGCCCCCGGTGACGATGGCGGCCTGATCCTTCAACTGCATGGTATCCCCCTCTGGGTAAGAACGGATGTTCGAATTCGTTAGAGCGTGATGATTTGTTCCGGCGGCGCCGCCGCATAAAGCTGCTCAATCAGCGCGGCGCGTGCGTCGAGCACCGCGCGCTGGTTGATCGATCCCTTGTCGGTGACTTCGCCGCGGTCGATCGACAACGGCGAATCCAGCAGCGCCGCGCGGGTGATCCGCGTCGAAGACCCGGTCGAGGTCGCAAGAAACTTTGTGAATCGTTCGCGAAAGGCTTCGCGGATCAAGGGATCGGCCGCCGTGAGCGAGAGGTCATCGATCGGGGTCGTCGGGTTGATCAGGCGGCAGCCGTCGAGATCGAGAATGACGATCGCCGAGACCTCGTCGCGGTTGATGCCGGCGATTACCACGTCGCGCACCAGCGGCGCGCAGGCCGCGATGAACCGCGCGCGCAACGGACCAACGCTGACCCAGGTACCGCTGGCGAGCTTGAAATCCTCGGCGAGGCGGCCGTCGAAATCGAAACCTGCGTCGAAATCGTTGGCGTCGGCAGGCTTGATCGCGTCGCCGAATTTATAAAAGCCTTCCTCATCAAAGGCCTTCGCGGTCAATTCCGGCTGCCGCCAATAGCCCGGCGTGACGTTCGGGCCCTTGACGCGAACCTCGAGTTTACCGTTGTTCGGCACCAGCTTGGCATCGTTGCCGGAAACCGGAAGGCCGATATGGCCGGAGCGGCTGGTGCGGGGATTGACCGACATGAAGAACGGCGCGCTTTCGGTGGCGCCGAGGCCGGTCAACATCGGCACCCGGAAGCCGGTTTCCTGCACGCTCAGTTCGTCGAGGCTGTTCCAGACGAACGGCGACAGCGCAGCACCCGAGAAGAACATCGCATGCAGCCGGCCGAAGAATTTTGCGCGCAACGCCGCGTCGTCGCGCAGATAAGGCAGCAGCGATTCATAGCCCTTCGGGACGTTGAAATAGACCGTCGGCGAAATCTCGCGGAGATTGCGCACGGTCTCCTCGATCCCGCCCGGCATCGGCTTGCCGGCGTCGAGATACATCGAGCCGCCATTGTACAGCGTCAGCCCGATATTGTGGTTGCCGCCAAAGGTGTGATTCCATGGCAGCCAGTCGACGATGACGGGCGGCTCGTCCTTCAGGAAGGCCATGGTCTCGCGGATCATCACCTGGTTGGCGCAGAGCATGCGCTGGGTGTTGATGACGGCCTTGGGATTGCCGGTCGAGCCCGAAGTGAGCAGGAATTTCGCGATGGTGTCGGGGCCGATCGCCTGATGCACGGCATCGAGGCGCGGATGCAGCGGCGTCGCCATGAGGTCGGCGAGCATGGTCACGGTGCGGCCCGGCAGCGCGCCAAAGGCGGCTGCGATCTCGGTTCCCAGGGAAACATTGGCCTGCAGCGCGTCGGCGAATTTGTCCGCGTCGTCGGCGAAGACCAGGCCGGGTGTCAGCAGCTTCATCAAGTAGGAAAGCTTGCCGTAATCCTTCGACACCAGCGAATAGGCCGGGGATACCGGGCAGAACGGGATGCCTGCATAGAGCGCGCCGAACGCGATCAGCGCGTGGTCGATCGTATTGCCGGAAAGGATCACGACCGGCTTCTCGGCGGAGAGGCCGCGCGCCAGGAGCCCCGAGGCGATGTGCCGGCTCGACGTCAGCAACTCCGCGTAGGTGATCTGTCGCCAGCCGCGGCCGCCGTCGCGCTCCGCCATGAAGATGCGGTCCGGCGCGGTCGTGGCCCAATGATGCAGCCGGTCGGTCAGCCGCTCCGGATAGTCGCTCAGTGCAAGCTTCGGCCGCAGATAGATGGTGCCGTCATCGCGGCGCTCGATGGTGACCGCGGGATCGCAAAACGAAATCGGGCGCAGCCGCGCGTCGCTGCGTGCCTTCGGCATGGACATGTTGGATGGCGCGCTCATGTCAGCCTGGCTTCACCTTTGCGGTCTTGCGATCGAGGAAGGCGCGGATCCGCAGTTTAGCTTCCTTGTCGCTCTGCGCCACCGTCGCCATCAGCGATTCCATCAGAAGGCCGGTTTGCGGATTGGCCTCCGCGATCAACGGCAGCGCCTGCAACACGGCGAAATTGGTCAGCGGCGCATTGCTCGCGACCTTTGCGGCGAGTTCCATCGCCTTGTCGAGGGCAGCACCTTCCTCGGTCAGATATTGCGCAAAACCGTAGGAGGCACCCTCGGTCGCGGAATAGACCCGCCCCGTCAGCATCATGTCGGTCATCCTGGCAACGCCAATCAGCCGCGGCAGCCGCACCGATCCGCCGCCGCCGACGAAGATGCCGCGCTGGCCCTCGGGCAGCGCGAAATAGGCGCTGGGCTCAGTGACGCGGATATGCGCGGCGCAGGCCAGCTCCAGCCCGCCGCCGATCACCGCACCCTTCAGTGCGGCAATGACAGGCACGCGGCAATACTGCACCTTGTCGAACACCCGGTGCCACATCTGCGAATGCCGCAGGCCTTCGGTGGCGTCGTGCTCGGTCAGTTCCGACAGATCGAGGCCCGAGGAGAAATGATCGCCGATGCCGTGGATGACCACGGCGCCGATGCTGTCCGGGATATGCGAGAAGCAGTCCCCGATCGCGAGGATAATGCCGTCGTTCAGCGCGTTGCGCTTGGCCGGCCGGTTGAGGCCGATGGTCAGCACGGCGCCCTGGGTCTCGACCTTGAGCAGCGCGGATTGATCCGCGGCGGCGGTGGTGGCGGCGTTTCCCATCGGCTTATTGCGTCCTGTCCAGAATAGTTATGTTTTATAACGAATAGAGGGGGAGTCAATCGGTAAGCTCTCAGCGTCGTCCCGGCGAACGCCGGGAGCCACACTCCGTGTGCTGTCGTTTGCCCCTATGGCAGTCGCCTTCTACAACAATACCGCTGGCGGTCATGGGTCCCGGCCTTCGCCGGGACGACGCGGGGTCACAGCACCTGATGCACGTCGAGTTCGACGCGGTCGGGGTACCGGGAGCCGACACCGACAAACAGGTTTTCCATCAGCCAGCGATAGTTTTCCGCACCCGTCTCGAATCGGGGCACCGAGCGAAAATAGATCAGCGCGGGATCGACGACCTCGCCTTTGGCGATCCGGTCGAGAAGCTCCTTGGGGCCGAAACGGATGCCGATGTTCTCGATGTAGATGACGGCGCCGTCATCCATCTCGAAGGCGTATTTGGCCTCGAGCTCGGTAAAACCGTTGGGGCGGATGGTCTGGAAATCCGCGCCAACCGGAAAGATCGTCCCCTTCATGCCCGGCCCATGGAGTTCGCCGCCGAGGACAGGAATGACCCGCCGCACCCCATGGCCAGTATCGCCGGCGACGATCGGCGTCCCCACCCTGATGGCGAGGCTGAAGACATATTTTGTCGCAAGCGCGGGAGCCATGGGTCGTCCTCCCTAATGTGCCATGCGTTGCGGCAGCCAGGTCGCGAGCAGCGGAAAGGCGATCAGGATCACCAGCCGGACGAGGTCGGTGGCCACGAAGGGGATTACACCCTTGAAGATGGTGGCAAAGGAAACGTCCTTGACCACGCTTTTGATCACAAAGACGTTCATGCCGACCGGCGGATGGATCAGGCCCAGTTCGACCGTCATCACGATGATGACGCCGAACCAGATCGGATCGAAACCGAGATGCGAGATCACCGGGAAGATGATCGGCACGGTCAGGATGATCATCGCCATCGCGTCCATCAGGCATCCCAGCACCAGATACATCACCATGATCAGCGCCAGCACGCCGTAGCTGCCGAGCCCAAGGCCGGTGAGGAATTCCGTGACCTTCTGCGGGGTCTGCGTCACCGTGAGGAAATAGCCGAAGATCAGCGCGCCGATCAGCACGGTGAACACGGCCGCCGCGGTGCGGGTGGCCTGCAACAGCGAAGCCAGGATCTTCTCTTTGTCCAGCCGTCCGGTCACCACGCCGATCAGGAACGCGCCGGTGGCGCCGACGCCGCCGGCTTCGGTCGGAGTGAAGCGCGGCAAAAACGGCAGGCCGTAAAGCCCGCCGATCACGAACACGAACAGCAGCACCGGCGCCCAGATGTCCTTCAGCCCGGCGAAGCGCTCGCGCCAGGTGGTGTAGGCGCCCTTCGGCAGGAAACCGGGGCGGAAATGGCCGATCAGCGTGATGGTGATCATGTACATGGTCATCGCCAGCAGGCCGGGAATGATGCCGGCCATGAACAGCTTGCCGATGTCCTGTTCGGTGATGATGCCGTAGACCGCGAGGACCGTGGACGGCGGCAGCATCGCGCCCAGCGTGCCGCCGGCCGCGATCACGCCGGTGGCAAAGGATTGCGGATAGCCAAAGCGGCGCATTTCCGGATAGGCCACCGCCGAGAACGTCGCCGCGGTCGCCACCGATGAGCCGCAGATCGCGGCGAAGCCGCCGCAGGCCGCGACGGTGGCGATGCCGAGCCCACCGCGCAAATGCCCGACAAAACCGTTGGCGGCACGGAACAAGTCGCGGCTCATGCCGGAATTGCTGACGAAGGTCCCCATCAAGAGGAACATCGGGATCACGCCGAAAGTGTAGTCGGTGACCGTGCGCATCGAGGTCTGGCCGACCAGCTTCAGCGCCGGCGTGCCGCCGACCAGATAGCCGAAGCCGGAGACGCCGACGAGACCCATCGCCATGCCGACCGGCACACGCAGCAGCATCAGCGTAAACAGCGCGACGAATCCGAGGATGGCAACGGCGTCGGTACTCATCTCTACTCCGTAGCCGCAATCTTGGGATCGTGCATGTCTTCGGGATGGAAAATCAGCCGGTAGGTGCGGATCGCGATCAGCAGCACCGCGGAGACGTCGCCGGCCCAGGCGATGGCGAAGAATGGCCAGGTCGGCATGTGCATGTCGAAGGTGGTGACGTGATCGTTATAGGTGCCGCGCACCTTGTCGAACAAGGTCCAGGTCTGCACCGTCACCACGAACAGCAGCACCAGTGTCGCAAAGATATCGATCATCCGCTGGTATTTCGGGCTCACATTGGCCCAGATCAGATCGACGGTGATGTGGGTGCCGCGATAGCTGGTGGCGGCGATGCCCCAGAAGATCAGGATGCCCAGCATCAGCCGGCCGATATCGAAGGAGTCGGGAATCGAATAGTTGAAGAGGTTGCGCAGCAGCACCGAAACGAAAATGTTGGCGGCGACGAGGCCGACAAATCCAGCCGCGATCCATTCGATCGTATCGATGAAACGATCCATCGAGGCGCGCTTCATTTCGGCTCCACGGGGCTTATTGGAGATTGCAGCAAACGGCGGCGGGATGATCCCGCCGCCGCAAATGAAGTTTTCAACGACCCTATTGCGCGAGGGCGTTATATTTGGCGAGCGAGGCCTTCAGCTCTGTCAGTGCCGCGTCGGGATCGGTGCCGTTTTTCTTGACACCGTCGGCCCAGGTCTTGACCAGCGGCTCGGACGCCTTCTTCCACAGCGCCGTCTGATCCGCGGTCAGCTTGTAGACTTCCTGGCCCTCCTGGGCCCTCACCCTATCGACGCCGGCGTCCTCGAACTTGCCCCAGGGCTCGCCGACCTTGCCGGCAGCTTCGGTGTTGCAGTTGTCGTCGATCGCCTTTTTCTGGCGGTCGGACATCTGGTTGTAGACGTCCTTGTTCATCACGAAGGCGAAGGTCGTGACATAGAGCGGCGCTTCCATGTGATATTTCGTCACCTTGTCGACGCCGAACAGCACCAGCGATCCCCACGGGAAGGTGACGCCGTCGGCAACGCCGCGCTCGATGATGTCGCGCACTTCCGGTGCGGAGGACTGCACGTTGGTGCCGCCGAGCAGCGTCACGAAATTCGCGATGGTCGCATCGGCGGGACGGATCTTCATGCCCTTGACGTCATCCGGCACCACGATCTTCTTGGTGCGCGTATGGAACGACGACGGCGCGTGGATGAAGGCGAGGCAGAACTTGACGTCCTTCATTTCCGTCCCGGCATATTTCCGGTACCAGGCGTCGAGCCCCATCGAGCCGCCCTTGGCGTCCGACATCAGGAACGGCAGTTCGCCGGCGCCGATGATCGGGAAACGGCCGGGCTGATAGCCGGGATTGACGTAGGTGACGTCGGCGATGCCGTCGCGCGCCATGTCATAATGGTCGAACGCCTTGCCGAGCTGCTGCGCGGGATAGACCTTGTAATGGATGGTGCCGCCGGATGCCTTTTCGACCGAAGCGCCCCAATCCTCCAGCGCCTTTTGCAGCGGATGCGACGCCGGCACCCAGTGCGACAGTTTCAGATCGATGGTTTTTTCCTGCGCGAACGCAGGCGTCACGCTGGCGGCCAGCAGCAACGCCAAGAACGTCTTCCTCATCGACATCTTCTCCCCTCGTGAGCCAGGCCTTCGACGGCCCTTTGCGGTTATTGTTATATGATATAATTATCATTGCAAGCCGGGCGCCGATGTCCGCCCGGCCGGTTTCAAGCCTATAACATCGAGGGGGGCGAGTATTGCGGACAAAAGTAGCAATCATTGGCGCGGGGCCGGCGGGATTGCTGCTGGGACAGCTGCTTCACGCCTACGGAATCGACAACGTCATCCTGGAGCGGCAGACGCCGGACTATGTGCTCGGCCGCATCCGTGCCGGCCTTTTGGAAGAGGGCACGGTTGAGCTGCTCGACGAAGTCGGCGCTGGCAGCCGCGCCCACCGCGAGGGCTTGGTCCATGAGGGGGTCGAGCTTGCCTTTGCAGGCAGCCGGCACCGCATCGATCTGAAGGCGTTAACCGGCAAGACCATGATGATCTACGGCCAGACCGAGGTGACGCTCGACCTGATGAACGCGCGCGAGGCGGCCGGTCTGACCTCGATCTACGAAGCCGCCGACGTCGAGCCGCATGATTTCGACACCGATCATCCGCGCGTCAGTTACGTCAAGGACGGCGTCGCCTGCGAATTGACGTGCGATTTCATCGCCGGTTGCGACGGCTTCCATGGTGTCAGCCGCGCCAGCGTCAAGCCGTCGGCGATCAAGACGTTCGAGCGGATCTATCCTTTCGGCTGGCTCGGGATATTGTCGGAGACGCCGCCGGTTTCGCATGAACTGATCTATTCCAACCATGCCCGCGGCTTCGCGCTCTGCACCATGCGCTCGATGCGCCGCAGCCGCCATTACGTGCAATGTTCGCTCGACGACCACGTCGACCAGTGGCCGGACGAGCGGTTCTGGGATGAACTGAAGCGCCGGCTGGACCAGAAAGCGGTCGACAGCCTCATCACCGGCCCCTCGATCGAAAAGAGCATCGCGCCATTGCGCAGTTTCGTCGCCGAGCCGATGCGGTTCGGGCGGATGTTTCTCGCTGGCGACGCCGCGCATATCGTGCCGCCGACCGGCGCCAAGGGATTGAACCTCGCCGCCAGCGACGTGCGCTTTCTCTCGCACGCTTTGCGGGAATATTACGACGAGAAATCCTCCGCCGGCATCGACGACTATTCCCGAAGGGCGCTGTCGCGGGCCTGGAAGGCGGTGCGCTTCTCCTGGTGGATGACCTCGATCCTGCACAAGTTTCCCGACCAGGGCGAAATCGGCGCCCGCATCCAGGTGGCCGAGCTCGACTATCTCGTCCACTCCAGGGCGGCAACGACGTCGCTGGCGGAAAATTACGTGGGGCTGCCGTATTAGCGATTTTCGCTACCGTCAGCACCCGCTGTCATACCTGCGAAAAGCGGGTATCCAATACACTGCGGCGTCTCGATTCCAGCGAACGCCTCTGGAATACTGGGTCACCCGCCGGAGCCTGTCATCCGGCCGGCCGGAGGCCGGACCGGGTGGCGGGTGACGACAGTTCGTTCCGTTTCAAACAGGTGACAAAATCCCGTTTAAAACTTTGTAGGCGGTGAATCCGTCGTACACATCGCGTTTAATGCCGACAGCATTACAAACACGCGAGCCCCGATATGACCGCCATCAATACCGATATCCCCGCAGGCTTCGAGCGCCACTTCCGGCAGAGCCCGCTCACCGAGCCCTGGGAACCCCTGTATTCGAAGCGCACCGACAGGGCCGTCATCATCGGATTGCGGCTCGCCAAGCCGCACACCAATGGCCGCGGGCTGATTCACGGCGGGCTCATCGCCGCGTTGTCGGACAACGCGATGGGTTACAGCTGCGCCCATGTCATGGGCGGCGTGTCGTCGCTGGTGACGATCGGGCTCGCGGTCGATTTCACCGGCACCGCGCAGGTTGGACAATGGCTCGCGGTCGAAAGCGACGTGATCAAGACCGGCAGCACGATCTGCTTCGCGCAGAGCCTGATCAAGGCCGACGACGTCGTGATCGCGCGCGCCAATGCGACGTTCCGCGTCGTGCCGAAGAAACCATAGATGTCGTTCCTCTGCACGCGCATCCTCTCCCCTTGTCATGCCCCGCCACCGGGTCTCGCCTTCGGCGAGCCCGATGACAGGCTCTGGCGGGGCATCCAGAACGCCGTGGCCGTCATTAGAATCGAGACGCTTGCGTTTACTGGGTCACCCGCTTTCGCGGGTGACGACACCTGAACAATTATTTCCCGCCAAACCGCCAGTCGGCGGTCTCGGTGACGAGATCGATGAACGCGCGCACCTTGGCCGACAGCAGGCGCGACGTCGGATAGACCAGGTGGATCGGCAGCGCCGGCTGCTCGAATTTCGCCAGCACGATTTTGAGCCGGCCGGCTGTGAGCGATGAGGCCGCCTGGTAGAACATCACGCGGGTCAGGCCGCCGTCCTGCTCGGCATACTGGATCGCGGCGTCGGCGCTGTTGGTGGCAAAGCGCGGCGTGCAGGCCACGCGGACCTCGCGGCCCTGCTCGACAAACCGCCAGTCTGGCGCGGCGGTCGTGGCGCCGAACTGGATGGTGTCATGCGCTGTGATGGAAGCGGGCGCCTTCGGCTCGCCGCGCGCCCTGAGATAGGCGGGCGAGGCCACCACGATCCGCCGCATCTCGCCGACATGGCGCGCGACCAGCGTGGAATCCGCAAGGTGGCCGATCCGCACCGCAAGATCGATCGCGTCCTCCACCAGATTGATGATCTGGTCCGACAGCAGCAGTTCGGCGGATACTTCCGGGTAGCGCTTCAGGTAGGCCGACATCACCGGGCTGACATGGAGGCGCCCGAAACCGACCGGCGCCGAGACCACCAGCCGGCCGCTCGGCCGGCTGCGCTCGCCCTCGGCGGCGGCTTCCGCCTCCTCGACATCACCGAGAATGCGCCGCACCCGTTCCAGATAGCGCGCGCCGACGTCGGTCAGCGCCACCTGCCGGGTGGTCCGCTGCAACAGCCGGGCGCCGAGCCGTTCCTCCAGCGCCGCGATCAGCCGCGTCACCGCCGATGGCGACAGCCCGAGCTTGCGCGCCGCCGGCGCGAACCCTTGCAGGTCGGCGACCGCGACAAAGGCCTGCATGGCGTCGAGGCGATCCATGGGATTATTTCATATAGCGCAATGATGAAGTGTCAATCAGGCAGATTGTTCAAATTTCGAAAATGCTCACTTTAGCCGGGTGAGACGGGCGGGTTCGCCGCCGGGAGTTTCAGGAGATTTTCCGATGTCAGACACTCACCCCTATTCCAGCGATGTCGCGTTCACCCCGGCGGTGAAGGCGATCCAGGAAGCCAAGGGATCGCGCGCCGCCTATGCCCATGTCGAGGCGCGCGGCGGCTGGCGCACCGAAATCGATGAGCATCTCGCGGCGTTCGTGGCCGAGGCCAACAGCATGTATCTCGCGACGGCATCCGCCGACGGCCAGCCCTATATCCAGCATCGCGGCGGGCCAAAGGGTTTTGTCAGGGTCCTCGACAAGAACACGCTGGCGTTCGCGGATTACAGCGGCAACCGGCAATACATCACGCAAGGCAATCTCTCGGAAAATCCCAAGGCCCACCTCTTCCTGATGGATTACGCGCACCGCCGCCGCGTAAAAATCTGGGGCGAGGCGCGCGTCGTGGACGACGATCCGGCGCTTTTGCAATCGCTGATGCCGCAGGGCTACAAGGCGCGGCCCGAGCAGGTAATCCTGT